>JAQWIT010000011.1 GCA_029248745.1 Gammaproteobacteria bacterium | reverse complement strand
AAGATATGAAATTTCAATTGAACAAAAGTTCAATTTGACACCGAATATCTTGAAAGACAGTCAATACTGTTCGACTTAGATATTCTGTTTAAAACCTTTATTCAAACCGTCTTAAGACGAAATATTAGTCATTAAGTCATGACCGAATGAAGCATCGCCTCACAAACCGGTGCAGTGGAGTTTTACTCTAGTGTATATCTTTTTAGTTCTTTAGGTTCGAAAAAGTGATACCCGTTATTCTGTCTGGTGGTTCTGGTACAAGGTTGTGGCCATTGTCACGTAAACAATTTCCAAAGCAGTATTTGCCTTTATTAAGCGATAACACCATGCTTCAAGAAACTATTCTTCGTTTAAGTGGATTGGGTGATCTATCAGAGCCTATTATCATTTGTAATGAAGCTCACCGCTTTGTTGTAGCTGAGCAGTGTCAACAAATCAACATAACCAATCCAACAATATTGCTTGAACCTACTGGCAGGAATACTGCACCTGCTATTGCCGCAGCTGCACTTCAAGCGCAAAAAATATCGGAAGATTCAATACTATTAGTACTGTCTGCTGATCATTTTATTAAGAACGTTAATGAATTTCATAAAGCAATTGATATTGCATTCAAACAAGCACAGAAAGGCAAGCTAGTAACTTTTGGTATTGTTCCAACAGATGCCAATACCGGTTATGGCTATATTAAGTCTGCCATTAATGAAACAGGTGGTGCTTATCAGGTTGAAGAATTTGTTGAAAAACCCGATGCTAAAACTGCTAAGTCATATTTAGAGAAAGGTAACTACCTTTGGAACTCTGGCATGTTTATGTTTCAAGCGAATACATTGGTTGATGAGCTATCTGAGTATTCATCTAACATTGTTATATCGGTGATAGATGCCGTAAGAAAATCCAAACAAGATCTTGATTTTATTCGTCTAGATGAAAAATCCTTTAAATCTTCACCCTCTGAGTCGATTGATTGCGCCCTTATGGAGAAATCGAGTAATGTGGTGGTCGTGTCACTTGATGCCCAGTGGAGCGATGTCGGCTCTTGGCCTGCATTGTACGACATAGATGAGAAAGATAATAATGGCAATGTGATTAAAGGCGATGTTATAGCTAAAGATACGAAAAACACTTACATTAATGCCAGTCACCACATGATAACAACACTTGGTGTTGAAAATTTAATTGTGGTGGATACGCCAGATGCTACCTTTATTGCCACTCAAGATAAAGCACAAGAGGTGAAAGCAATTGTTGAGTCACTGAAATCAGATGTTCGTGATGAGGGTGAGTTAAATCGTAAAGTTTATAGACCGTGGGGATGGTATGACAGCATTGGGCATGGGAGTAACTTCCAGGTTAAAAGATTACATGTCAATCCAGGTGAAAAATTGTCATTACAAATGCACCATAAGCGTTCA
The DNA here is from genome assembly GCA_029248745.1 of Gammaproteobacteria bacterium. Classification (GTDB taxonomy): domain Bacteria; phylum Pseudomonadota; class Gammaproteobacteria; order Nitrosococcales; family Methylophagaceae. The sequence continues at coordinate 1,644 of JAQWIT010000011.1, read as the reverse complement.
GAACATTGGGTAGTTGTTAGTGGTGTGGCAACAGTCACCAATGGAAATCAAGAGTTGACCCTTACACAAGGGCAGTCTACTTATATTCCACTTAAAACTGTTCATTGCTTAGAAAACCGAACCGATGAGTCTCTAGAGATCATAGAAATCCAAAGTGGAGAATATCTGGGTGAAGATGATGTTGTACGTTTTGCTGATATTTATGGAAGGGTAAGTGAAAGTGTCAATCTTTAAAGATTTATCTATAACACTCAGTAAGAAAGATCTTTTGATAACATTAAGCACTGAGGATATTCGTCAGAGATATCGAAGGTCAGTTTTAGGTCCTTTCTGGATAACATTAAGCATGGGTATTTTGATTCTGACCCTGGGAACTCTTTATGGAAGCTTATTTAAAGTTGATCTCACTACATACATACCTTTTCTTGCTGCCGGATTGGTAATTTGGGGTTTTATTTCTCAAAGTCTGTCTGAACTATGCCTTGCTTTTGTGGAATCAGCCCACTACATAAAACAGGTAAAAATTCCGTTAGTTATTTATATATTACGCATCCTAGTTAGAAATTTAATCATCTTATTTCATAATTCCATCATTATTGTAGCAACGTTAATATTTTTTAATGCTGCACTTGTGTGGCAGTATCTGTTGATTGTTCCAGCAATATTGTTGTTATTTGTTAACCTGGCCTGGGTTGGGATTGTTGTTGCTATTGTATCCTCAAGATATAGAGATGTATCTCAAATTATCATAAGCTTGTTACAGCCAATATTCTTTTTTACACCAATTATTTGGACAGTAGATTTAGTTCCAGATAGAACTTACCTTATTGATTCAAATCCATTTTATCACCTGATAGAATTGGTCAGAGCTCCAATACTTGGGCAGATACCAAGCAATTTGACTTGGATGGTAGTTTTGACGATGACTGTCTTAGGATGGCTATTTGCAGCGTATTTTCACAATAAATACCAGCATAAAGTTGCTTATTGGGTGATCTGATGTCTGACATATTAATATCTAACATTACAGTCGAGTATCCAATTTACGATGCTGATAATCGCTCACTCAAGAAGTCATTAATTAATACTGCAACTGGTGGAAAGTTTACAAAAAAAGGTGAAACACCCATGATTACAGCCTTGCAAAATTTTTCTACCCATATCCAGCATGGAGATCGTATTGGTCTAACAGGTCATAATGGCTCAGGAAAAAGTACGTTGCTACGAGTTATTGCTGGGATTTTAAAGCCATCTAAAGGCAATGTAACGGTTAACGGAAGTGTTTCTACATTATTTGATATTGGTCTAGGTATGGATGATCATCTTACTGGTTATGAAAATATCATGATCAAAGGGTTGTTACTTGGTATGACTAAAAAACAAATTTTAGAAAAGACCGATGAAATTGTGGAATTTACAGAATTGGGAAACTTTTTGAGCGTACCAATTCATACCTATTCTGATGGCATGAGACTTAGATTGGCTTTTTCAGTATCCACTGCTTTTCAGCCAGATATATTGCTAATGGATGAAGGGATTTTGGCAGGTGATGCAGCATTTATTGAAAAGGCTGAAAAAAGACTTGATCAATTTGTAGACAACTCCTCAATTTTAATTTTGGCAACACATTCAAGAGATCTATTA
>JAQWIT010000007.1 GCA_029248745.1 Gammaproteobacteria bacterium | reverse complement strand
GAATGATTGTTCTCGACAGAACCCGGCTTATCGGCCATCTCAAATTTTATTTATTATCAAATCTAATCAGTAGGTTAGCTATTTCTTTCGAAAGGAGTAACTGACTTATGGTACAAAAACTGGTACAAAACTACCTCTTTTTGGTAATTTAAAACGAGGTTCGATGCAGGCTCCGAGATATACATCGTATAGTAAATTATTTTCAGCAAAGACCCTTTCTGATTTGTTTGACTAATCATTAGATTTGTTATTGATTATGAAAGCACTCAAATGTTCGATTGTACTCTTTTTTCTACTTGTTAATGTCCTAGTCCAAGCAGAAACATTAGAAGGTAAGATAGTTAAGATAGCTGATGGCGATACGCTTACTTTACTCACTTCAACAAAAGACCAAGTAAAGATCCGGTTAGCAGGTATCGATACACCTGAAAGAAAGCAACCTTTTGGTAATAGAGCTAAACAAGCTCTGGCCAAATTAGCTTTTCAGAAACAAGCCTTAATTGAAGCAGAAACCAAAGACAGGTACGGAAGAACTGTGGGTGTTGTTTTTGTTGATGATTTAAATGTGAACCATGAATTAGTTAAACAGGGTATGGCTTGGGTTTACAGGAAATATACGAACGATAAGGCTTTGTATGAGCTTGAATCAAGGCTAAGAAAGAGAAGTTAGGGCTTTGGTTACAAGAGAACCCCATACCACCTTGGGAGTGGCGTAGAGCTAGGCGTTAACCAAGCCAAACTTTCAGTCTGGAATGGCAGTTGTTTGTATTAATTTCACATAGTGTTATCTTTACGAAATTACGATGCCAACTTATAAAAGGTTTTTTCTTGAATCTCCATTCCTTACAATCACTCCGCATGGTTTACTCACTAAAAACAGCATTTATTGCTGATGCGCTAGCCATGCCAGTTCACTGGTTTTATCGTCCTATGGACATAGAGTTGGCTTTCCCAGGTTGGATTCAGCAGTTTGAAGCAGCGCCTGATTTTCACCCCTCCTCTATCATGTCTTTGCATTCAAAACGTAAAGGCGGCCGCCAGTCTGTAGACACTTCAAAAAAAACAGCCATAGAAGTCGTCGGCAATGTCATCTTAAAGGATAAGGCACAATTCTGGGACAAGCCCAGCATACATTATCACCAAGGTATGACAGCCGGTGAAAATACATTAAACGCCCACTGTGCTCGTCTAATGATGCGTGTTATCGCTAACTCTTCTCAACACTACGACAAAAAAAAGTTTGCAAACGCCTATATCGAATTTATGACTGCAGAATCACCTCAACATCCAGACACGTATGCTGAGTCATATCATCGTGGTTTTTTTGCTAATTTCGCTCAAGGCAAAAAACCAGAAAAATGTGCCATGAAAACACATGATACGGCTTCAGTCGGGGGCTTAGTCACGATTGCACCACTGGTCTTTTCAGAGTATTTAAAAGGTGCTAACGTATCTGCAATTCAAATTTCTTGCCGCGAACATTTAGCACTGACACATCCCGATGAATCACTCATGCGAGCTTGTGATCATTATGTAACACTGCTCTTCGGCTTGATTGAAGCTCCTAATCAAGAAGCTGCTAAAGCCTTGTTAGTAAAAACTGGCAAAGACTCTCTAGGTTTGGATATTACCGCACTAATCAAACGTAACCTGGCCGACAATCAAGTTATAGGACCTTTGTTTTCGCCTGCCTGCTATATTTCAGGCGCTTGGCCAATTGTTTTATATTTAGCCTACAAATATCTAAACGATCCATGGGATGGACTTAAAGCGAATACCAACCTCGGAGGTGATAATGTACACAGGGGCAATGTCCTTGGCACCATATTGGGACTACAAAGTGGTACTGTTGCCGACCAATGGTTTGAAAAACTATTAGACCACAAGGTGATTGAGCAAGAGATTGATGCACTGATTCATAATGCAAATCCCACTAAACTTAAATAGCCATTGAACGGCGATTGCAATTTTGCTTACTTCATCAAAAGAAAAAGTAAAAAGTTAGTTTAGCTGTTATCGATACACCTGAAAGAAAGCAGCCTTTCGGTAATAAATCTATGCAAGCACATATGGAAGCCAATTAAAAACCTGCCGTAAAAAGCTCGACGTCTCACGTTCTATATGGCCATTTTTAATTACTTCCTGTAAGTTTAGGCTTTTACCAGAAACGTTAATAAACGACTATGGAAGGGTAAGCCCACCTGTGATAAACGTTAATATTAGGTGGGAAAATCACCCCTTTTTAGGCATGATATAAAAGTTATAGGGCGAGCTGTCTTAACGTCTTATAGGGGCTTGAAGAGTGTCTGATACCTTGTTTTTTCATTATACCCTCTCAGTCTCTAGCACTCTTTCAAATCCACTCTTTTTTGTATCTGGGGTGGTACTACTAATTGCACATTACACAAATAGCCCCCCGCCGCCCCTGTGATTGATTAGTAGTGTCGCTAAAAAGTGGTACAAAATTTGGTGCAAAATGATATATTTCGAACATCTAGCCTATAGATTAGATGATAGTTGATAGATTGAAAAAAGATACAGATATGGCCCGTATCGCTCTTGGGTAGGTTGCTTGAGGCAGACGGTGACGTTTGTCCCAAATGAATGATTGTTCTCGACAGGACCCGGCTTATCGGCCATCTCATTATTAGCTTAGTGTTTTACGGGGCTATCATAAATATGCCGTTTAGTACTTAATACCTCGAATCAAGCCACCTTTTTAGGTGGCTTTTTTGAATCTAAAAACAATAAAAATAAATTCCC
>JAQWIT010000013.1 GCA_029248745.1 Gammaproteobacteria bacterium | reverse complement strand
CCCAACGTTGCCTATATTCGTGAAGACGAGTGCATTGGGTGCACCAAGTGCATTCAGGCCTGTCCAGTCGACGCCATTTTAGGCGCAGCTAAGCTTATGCATACGGTCATAGCTGATGAATGCACCGGCTGCGATCTCTGCTTACCGCCTTGTCCAGTTGATTGTATTGACATGGTTGAAGTCCCAGTTAGACCTAATAATTGGCGGTGGCCTGATCCAAGCGAATCTGAACCAAAACAAGTGAAGCCAACATGAGACAATTAGGTTCATTTCCAGGTGGTTTAGTTTTAGACGGCCAAAAAGGTCGCTCAACAGAATTAGCTATCCGCAAGGTTCCTCTGAGTAAGACCCTCATTTTGCCATTACAACAGCATATCGGTGCTGCTGCCGTACCTGTCGTCAATGTAGGAGATACGGTATTAAAAGGCCAACGCATTGCCAAGGCAGACGGTCATGTTTCTGTTTGCCTTCATGCACCAAGTTCGGGCCAAGTCATAGCCATTGATGAACAAGCTATACCACATCCCTCTGGTCTATCAGCGCGTTGCATCATCATTGAAACCGATGGTAACGATCAGTGGGCAGAGCTCAATCCGATTGAAAATTATCAAGACGCATCAGATCACAACCTTCGTCAACTTATCCGTGATGCCGGTATTGTTGGCTTGGGTGGCGCTGGATTTCCAAGCTTTATCAAACTTAACCCGAGTGTTCACCACCACGTCGACACCTTAATTCTCAATGGCGTTGAATGTGAACCCTATATCAGTTGTGACGACATGCTCATGCGTGAGCGCTCTCAGGGCATACTCGATGGTGCAGCGATTATGCGCTATGCGCTTAAGGCTAAACAATGCCTTATTGCCATCGAAGATAATAAGCCCGAGGCGATTCAGGCCATGAAAACGGCATTGAGGGAACATAAAGAAAAGGACAACTTTGAAATAGTTGTTGTGCCAACACGTTACCCTGCGGGTAGCGAAAAACAACTTATTCAAGTCATCACCAATAAACAAGTGCCTGCTGGTGGTCTCCCCATTGATATTGGTATTGTGTTGCACAATGTAGGAACCGCTTATGCCATCGCACGTGCGGTAAATTTCGGCGAGCCACTCATTTCGCGCATTGTCACCATCACCGGTAAAGATGTCAAAAATGCCGGTAACTTAGAAGTATTATTCGGCACCCCCATCAGAGACTGTTTAACCTTTTGCGAGACAAAATGGCAAATGGCCAGTCCTATCATCCAAGGTGGCCCGATGATGGGTTATCCTCTACCCAATGCTGATTTACCCATCACCAAAACCGCTAACTGTATTCTAGTCGGTGTCGAGCAAGCGGCGCCAACAGAGCAAGCAATGCCTTGTATCCGCTGTGGTGACTGTGCCACAGCTTGCCCAGTCAGTTTACTGCCTCAGCAGCTCTATTGGCATTCTAAAGCCAAAGACTTAGATAAAGCTGTTGATTACAATCTCTTTGATTGTATTGAATGTGGTTGTTGTAACTATGTCTGTCCAAGTGAAATTCCACTCGTACAATATTTCAAGTTTGCTAAGACAGAGGCCATGAACCAGCAACAAGAAAAACAAAAATCCGATGCTGCTCGCATACGCCATGAAAACCGTCAAGCCCGCCAAGAAATGGAAAAACAAGAAAAAGAAAGTCGGCAACAACAACGCAAGGCAGCACTAGCTGCCAGTAAAACAGCAAAGCAAACAGATAAGGCAAAAACTTGATGGGTCTCTTTAAACTAACACCGCCTTATCTATCAGCAAGTAATCGTGTCGCGGATCATATGGTCCAATTGTTATTGGCATTGTTACCCGCTATCGCCGCACTGACTGTCTTTTTTGGTCCTGGCGTTTTAATCAATATCGGCTTAGCTTGTACCATCGCCCTTCTTAGCGAAGCAGCGATGTTAAAGCTGCGATGTAAACCACTTAAGCCATTCTTGACCGATGGTAGTGCCATTGTAACGGCTGTATTACTTGCCATTACATTGCCTCCTTTATCACCTTGGTGGTTAACCGCCATTGGCATCGTCTTTGCCATTGTTTTTGCTAAACATCTATACGGCGGACTGGGATACAACCCCTTTAATCCCGCTATGGTCGCCTATGTGTTACTACTGATTTCATTTCCAGTCGAAATGACACGCTGGTTACCTGTTGCTGATCTAAGCAATATTGACATCACCTTTGCGACAGCCTTACAGATTATTTTCACAGAACAAAGTCCTTATCAAATTGCGGTTGATAGCCTATCTAGTGCAACACCGTTAGATATCATGAAAACCCAAATTGGTTTGGCACAAACACCGGAACTCATCCAACAAAATAGTGCTTTTGGCCCACTCGCAGGCCAAGGTTGGCAATGGGTTAATATCTGGTTTGCAATCGGCGGACTGTTTTTACTTTATCGTAAAGTCATTAACTGGCATATTCCCTTTGCCATGCTTTTCGCTTTAACATTTATCAGTCTAACAACTTGGCTAATCTCACCCGAGACAACAGCATCACCCCTGTTTCATCTGCTGAGTGGTGGTACCATGATCGGTGCCTTCTTTATTGCCACAGATCCCGTCTCGGCAGCTACCACGCTAAAAGGCCGACTTATTTATGGTGCCGGTATTGGTTTACTGACTTATATCATTCGGGTCTGGGGCGGTTATCCAGATGGCATAGCCTTCGCTGTTTTATTGATGAATATGCTAGTGCCTCTCATTGATGATCTAACGCGATCACACGTCTACGGCACCAAGCGCTAATGAATACAATTCAAAAACATATTCTCAGCATCGGGTTAATGTTGGCCGTTTTCGCTATTGGGTCAACTAGCTTAGTCGTTATCACTGAAAATGCGACACGCGATAAAATTGCTGACAATGAACGCCAAACATTGCTCAATGCTATTAATATACTCGTCCCTGCAGTTAACTATAACAATGATATTTTGTCTGATACCCTTGAGATAGTTCCTACCAAAGCACTTTCAACAACAACGGCAACAACAGTCTATCGGGCACGACAAAACGAACACGCTATCGCTGCTATTTTTACCTCAATCGCCCCAAATGGTTATAACGGTAAAATCACGTTGCTTATTGGCATTTATCAAACAGGTGAACTAGCTGGTGTAAGAGTGATCACGCATAAGGAAACGCCTGGCCTCGGGGACAAAATTGATGAGCGCAAATCCAACTGGATTACCCAGTTTTCTGGATTATCGTTAAGCAATCCTAAATCATCTCAATGGGCCGTAAAAAAAGATGGCGGGCAATTCGACCAATTTACAGGCGCAACCATAACACCTAGAGCCGTTATCCAAGCGATAAAAAATGCACTACACTACTTCGAACAACACCAGAATACATTGTTCGAACAACGTACTGAAAAACACTATGACTGAACAATATCAAACCATTATCCGAGACGGTCTTTGGAAGAACAACCCGGCACTCGTACAACTATTAGGCCTATGCCCGCTGCTTGCTGTCAGTAATACTGTCATCAATGGGCTCGGGCTCGGTTTCGCTACATTATTGACTTTAGTTGCTTCTAATGGCCTGATATCACTATTTCGGCATCATATCCCTGATGAAGTCCGCCTACCCGTTTTCGTCATGATTATTGCGTCGATCGTTACAGCTATCGAACTATCGATGAGTGCATGGTTCCATGAACTCTATTTAATCCTCGGTATTTTCATCCCGCTTATCGTCACCAATTGCGCTATTACCGGTCGCGCAGAGGCCTTCGCTGCCCGAAATGCGGTTGGTCCAGCATTGGTTGACGGCTTTATGATGGGGCTCGGTTTTGCTGCCGTGCTGATCTCACTCGGTGCCCTTCGCGAAATTATTGGCCAAGGCACACTGTTTAGTGAGGCCCACCTGATGTTTGGAGAAAGTGCCCGTTATTTCAAAATCATCATTATCGAAGACTACCGCGGTTTTCTAATGGCAATACTCCCACCAGGTGCTTTTATTGGCCTTGGCTTAATCGTCGCACTGAAAAATGTGATTGATACTAGGCAGACGGCCAAAATAACAGCCTCTCGAGACGCAACACAAGCTGATAATTCAGCACTACAATAACACTAAGCTTTGGCATGAACCAACTCCAACGTCATGATTTTCCTGTAACTTTAAAAGCTCATAATCCTGCACCAAAAACAGAGCTTGATTTCACCACCCCTTTTGAATTATTGATCGCGGTTATGCTCTCTGCACAAGCAACCGATGTTAGCATCAATAAAGCCACAAAAAAACTCTACCCCACAGTTAATACAGCAGAAACACTTTTTGCCCTGGGTGTAGAGGAATTAAAACCTTATATCAAAACCATTGGGCTATTTAACTACAAAGCAGAAAATGTCATTAAAACCTGTCGCTTGATCATCGACACTCACAGCAGTGAAGTATCTGAAAGTCGGGAAGCCTTAGAAGCCCTACCTGGCGTAGACCGTAAAACCGCCATTGTCATGTTGAACATCGCATTCAATCGTCCCTTATTGCTGTCGATACACATTTATTCCGTTTATCTAACCGTGCTGGGCTAGCCAAAGGTAAAACCGTTCGTGCTTTTGAAGATAAACTGATGAAGGTCACACCAAAAGAATTTATGCAAGATGCCCATCATTGGTTAATAATACATAGTTGCTATGTTTGCATAGCAAGAAAACCACGGTGTGTTCAACGTGTTGTTTCTCATCCATGCGATGATTTTCGTCGCCGACAATAGAAAGGGCAAAAAGTATAATGTTCGGTCAAAACCGCCATCAACTTCGCCAGTATTATCACGACGTCTGGCAAAAATCCCAAACCGGCCAGACCATGTCTGCACTAGAATCTGGTATCGCCCAAGTGATAGAACAACATCCCGAATATCATGGCATGTTCAAAAATGACAACAGTCTAGAACAAGAATATTTTGTAGAAGACGGACAAACCAACCCTTACCTTCACATGGGACTGCATATTTCTTTACACGAACAAATTTCAACTAATCGACCTGCAGGTATTCAAGACCTCTATCGCCAGCTCCAAATCAAATTTGGTAACGCCCACGATACCGAGCACCAAATGATGGAATGCCTAACCGAATCCCTATGGCTTTCTCAACGCAATAATCAACCACCATCAGAGCAAGATTACTTGGCTGCACTTAAGGTTTTATTAAATGATTAAGTCCCTTGATTATCATGAAACAATTGTCGATTCGAGCAATATCTGGCATTCTCCATGCGAAGAAATGCCAGGATCATTACATCAGAGCTAACTAGATTCATGTCAGAACAAATGAAAGCTATCGGGTATCAATTAAACGATGCTGCACCCACTAACTTTGAACAAGATATACCAACGCCAACAGGCCATGATCTCCTCGTTAAAATCGATGCCATTGCTGTCAATCCAGTTGATACCAAAGTCAAAGCCAGCATTACTACACGGCTAGAAACACCCCGAATTCTAGGCTGGGATGCCGTCGGTACCATTCTTGAAGTAGGTGAAAAAGCAACGCTCTTTGATGTCCGTGACAAAATCTTTTATGCCGGTGATATTTCACGCCCCGGTTGCTATGCCAGCCATCAATTAGTCGACGAACGTATTGCCGCTAAAGCCCCCTTGGTCTTAAAACCGGAACAATCCGCCGCTATGCCGCTGGCCAGCATCACCGCATGGGAGGCATTATTTTCACGCCTAAGAATCTTCCCACAATATGACGGTGGCAAAACCATTTTAATCATAGGTGGTGCAGGAGGTGTCGGATCGGTTGCAATACAATTGGCAAAAGTCGTAGCCAAGCTCAACGTTGTAACCACAGCATCAAGGCCAGAAACAGAACAATGGTGCCGCCGGCTCGGTGCTGACCATGTTCTTAACCACAGTAGTGATTTAATTAGCCAATACCGCGTACTCAATGTTGATAAACCAGACTATATTTTATGTTGTGCTGATACTGACCAATATTTCGATGCCATGGCGGCGTTGATAGCACCTGAAGGCATGATTTGTAGCCTAGTTAATAGCAAGACCACCTATGATATGAATGCACTAAAAACCAAAAGTGCCGGTTTTGTCTGGGAATTCATCTTCACACTCCCTATGTTTAAAACCAAAAACATGACCGCACATCACAACATCCTAAACAACATTGCCGCTTTGTTAGATGAAGGCAAAATCATTAGCACCTTAAAAGAAACGCTAGGGCCGATCAACGCTGAGAATATTACCCAGGCCCATCGCCAATTATTGTCAAACCAAACCATTGGTAAGATTGCGATGACAGCCATCTAAACCATGGCAGAATAATTTCCATACAAAAATAGCAGTAATAACATCATCACCGTATAATCAACACTTTACCAAATATATAGAACCCATCAGCTATGGCTGGAAATTTACCTAGCAAATTCATTATCGGTAGCCTTATTACCCTCTTTTGCTTATTTTTACTCGCTCAGATTATCCTTTCTAGTGCGCTAACGTTAGGTAGCAAAACCCTGCCGAAAGAAAAAAAGTCTAAAGTTACTGCCGTTGAGCGCATTCAACCCATTGGCCAAGTTTATATCGGTGATGCTTCCGTTGTACCACAGCAAATTGTCGAAATCGACGAAGACATCAGCTCAGGTCAAAAAATCACGACCGCAGTTTGCTCTCGCTGCCATGGTTCAGGCTTAATGAAATCCCCAAAAATCGGTAAAGAAAAAGACTGGACAGCCAGATTGAAAAAAGGCAAGGCAACACTCTATGCCAATGCCATTAATGGCATTAATAAAATGCCAGCCCGGGGCGGCAAAAAAAGTCTCAGCGACGGTGATGTAAAAGCCGCTGTAGATCATATGCTCGCTTCACTTAAGTAGTATTGCTAGCGCCCTATTTGCCCTAAATAAGTTAAACTAGCTCTATTTATCCAAAACGGTCGTATTACACAATATGAAAAAAGTCATACTCATATTAGGACTGATTGCCAGCATTGTCGTTATCTCAATGACAAGTCGGGCTAGCAATGGCCCATACGACCCAAGTCGTGATGCTTTTAAAGATTTCCACGAAGCCAAAATACAAGCACAAAAAGAAGATAAACTTGTCCTGATTCAAATTGGCGGTAACTGGTGCACTTGGTGTCACAAACTAGAGCGTTTTTTCAATAATAATGAAAAAGTAAATGCCCTACTCTACAAGACCTTTATCCCCATCAAAATAAATGTCAGCCCCGAAAACGACAACGAAGCTTTCCTCAATGAAATGCCCGAGTTCGAAGGCTACCCCTTTATTGTCATTACCGATGCCCATGGTGAGATACTTAATTCCAGAACCTCCGGTGCACTAGAAGAAGGTATTGGCTATTCCGAAACAAAATTTATCGACTATTTCACTTACTGGCATAGCCGAGAATATCAACAAGAGTAAATGCACAAACGACGTATGGATAGTCACTTTAAAAAGGTTAAATTATGAAGCTTGAAACACTAGCACTACACCATGGATACGAAGCAGAAGCTACAACAAAATCAGCCGCCGTTCCCATCTATCAAACCACCTCTTACACTTTTGACGACACCCAACATGGTGCAGATCTCTTTGATCTAAAAGTCTCAGGTAATATCTACACCCGCATTATGAACCCGACCACCGACGTATTAGAACAACGCGTCGCAGCAATGGAAGGCGGTATAGCAGGCCTTGCACTTGCATCTGGCATGGCTGCTATCACTTACGCCATCCAAACTATCTGTAGCGTAGGTGACAATATCGTTAGTACTAGCCAACTCTATGGCGGTACCTACAACTTATTTGCCCATGCTTTGCCAAGGCAAGGCATTGAAGCCCGTATGGTCTCACACGATGATTTCAAGAGTTTAGAAGCCGCCATCGATGACAACACCAAAGCCGTGTTCTGTGAATCCATCGGTAATCCAGCAGGTAATATTGTCGATATCGAGAAACTCGCCAAAATTTCCCATGAACATGGCGTGCCACTAATTGTCGACAATACAGTAGCTACACCCTTCTTATGTAAGCCGATCGAGTTCGGTGCTGATATCGTCATTCATGCCTTAACCAAATACATTGGCGGCCATGGTACATCCATCGGCGGCATCATCATAGACTCAGGAAAATTCGACTGGGTTGCTCATAAAGATCGCTTCCCGGTGTTAAACGAGCCTGATCCGTCTTACCATGGTGTGGTTTATACCGAAGCTTTGGGTCCTGCTGCCTTCATCGGCCGCTGTCGTGTAGCACCACTGAGAAACACCGGTGCGGCCATTTCACCTATGAACTCCTTCCAGATTTTACAAGGCTTAGAAACACTCGGTCTAAGAATGGAGAGGCACTGTGAAAACACTGAGAAACTTGCTGATTACTTAAACAAGCATCCAAAAGTCGCTTGGGTTAACTACGCCACACTCAAAGACAGCCCTTATAACAAAACTTGTAATAAAATCACTGGTGGCAAGGCCTCAGGTATTTTAAGTTTCGGTATCAAAGGCCCCGAAGAAGCCGGTGGCCAATTTATCGATGCCTTGCAAATGATTTTACGCCTCGTCAATATCGGTGATGCTAAGTCACTAGCCTGTCATCCTGCATCCACAACCCATCGTCAGTTGAATGAGGAAGAACTCGCTGCAGCAGGTGTCAGCGCTGACCTCATTCGTATCTCAGTCGGTATCGAAAATATCGACGATATCATTGCCGATGTTTCCCAAGCACTGAATGCTGTGAAATAACCTGACTCCACAACAAAAAACAAAAAAGGGGCTTACAGCCCCTTTTTAAATTATAAGCGACTACGCAGTAATAAGCCTAGTTGGCTAAGATTTTTATCAAATTCACTTCAAGGTTCGCTTCGTATCTCAGTCCCAACCAAAGGGCGTTCTGTGTTGTTTTTAGAAAAAATGATCACAGAGTAATTGCTTGATTTGTCTATCACTTAACAACATCTTACGCACTTTATTTCCATCCAATGAAGTATTCCGTTGAATCGGTCTTCGCAAGTCACCTTGACCAGATTTATAACAAACTTGCAAGGTCGGTGTATCGGCTTTATCACCGGCTTTAACCACAACACCAGTTTCACCACTGATCAACCGTACAACAACACCAAGCGGATAAAGTCCTAACTCTTTAATAAATAAAGATGCTATCTCTTGTGAAACCGTGTGGCTCTGATCGAACAAAATATCACGTAAGATGCTTGGTGTAATAAAGGCTGACGATAAGCTCTCGGTGACAAACGCGCACAATATTGATCCGTTAGGGTGATCAATTAGGTCTCTTCGTGGTATTGCTCACCTGATAATTGATTGGGATAAGCCGTACCATCTATTTTTTCATGATGTGCCAACACGCACTTTAACCAAAGTCGGTCGGTCACTTTAGCCTCACGCAACATTACCACCGATTGAGCCGGATGACTATCAATCAATTGCTTTTGTTCTGACGTTAAATCTTTTTCTTGCTGATATAACACTTCTTGAAGGCTCAGCATCCCAATATTCATCGTCAAAGCAGCAGCCATTAAAGGACCTTGGTTATCAGAGTCCATTCCTCTTTTTCTTACCATTACGTCAGATATCACAGCCACATCAACAGCATGCTTAATCGGGTAATTACCCTTCTCTAGGATGAATAAAGACGCTAATGCTGCACTGGAATCACGAAAAAAGCGCATTGTATTTCAGCAAGGCCATAATGTCATCAGTGAAATTAATCTCGAGGTTATTACTATTTGTTAGCGTCAAAGCCAACTGATTAGTAACATCTTCTAATGGTTTGAAAGGAGAGAAATCTCTAGGCTTAATTGATTCTGGCCGAACCTCTTCAGGCGCTTCAACCACACACATTTCAGCCTTAAGACCGAAAGCGCCATGTACTAACAAATGTTCCACTTGAGATTCCGATTTAAGTACGAAATCCTGTTTAATCAGAAAAGTACCATTACGGTCATAAATTGGCCAAGGTAACGTTACACCTATTACGATGTCTTCGACCTTTAACCTAACCAAACCCTCCATTATATCGATGCCTTACCGACACAATGTCCACCATTAGACATATTTGTGTACCTGCTTGAGAACTGATTTGGCGCATGCTTGTTGTAAAACTGTGACATTTTGATGACAAAATTTGACCTTGCACTATTTTAGGTCTAAGTTATTGCCAACGATCTAGCCAAATTTGGTGTGAACCATGGATGGAAAATCTCTGGTCTTAATGCCTCGGGACATCAAGATGGCTGGGCTCCACTACTTAAACAAAAAAATCTACCGATGGCAGTTTTTTTAAAGCGCTAAAACATTAATTTTCTTGCCGGATAAGGTAGTCAAAGGCACTTAAAGCAGCTTTAGCGCCATCTCCCATCGCGATAGTTATTTGTTTATAAGGTGTTGTCGTCACATCACCGGCGGCAAATACACCCTCCATCGATGTACGCGCATGGTCATCAACTTCTACTTCGCCATACTCACTTAAATCGACAATACCCTTTAGCCAATCCGTATTCGGTAATAAACCGATTTGAACAAAAATACCCGCTAAATCAATATTCTTTTCATCACCAGATGTACGATCAATATAAACCAAACCAGTCACTTTTGAATCATCGCCAAGCACCTCCGTACTCTGTGCGCTCGTATTCACAGTGACATTCGACAAAGTTGCTAATTTAGTCTGCAAAATAGCATCGGCTTTCAATTCATCAGCATATTCAAGCAAGGTGACATGATTAACAAGGCCTGCTAAATCAATTGCTGCTTCAACACCCGAGTTCCCCCCACCGACAACTGCAACGTCCTTACCTTTATACAGAGGTCCATCACAATGTGGACAATATGCCACGCCATGGCCACGGTATTGTTCTTCTCCAGGAATGCCTAGCTCACGCCAGTTCGCACCTGTTGAAATAATGACAGACTGGCTTTGCAAGCTCGCACCATTTTCTAACTCGACCGTAATTTGATCGCCATTAGAAGACATTGTTTTAGCCCGTTGTAATTCCATAATGTCGACGTCATAACTTTTAACTTGTTGCTCAATAGCAGAAGCCAACTTGGGCCCTTCTGTCTCCTGAACAGAAATAAAATTCTCAATTGCTAAAGTGTCATTTAATTGGCCACCGAAACGTTCGGATACAATCCCTGTTCTAATACCTTTACGTGAGGCATAAATAGCAGCAGCCGAAGCCGCTGGACCACCACCTATAATCAACACATCAAAGGGATTTTTTTTATTTATTTTTTCAGCGGCTTTTTGATCAGCACCGCTGTCTAATTTCGCCACAATTTCAGGCAATGTCATTCTGCCTTGTCCGAACACCTCACCATTGAAATAAACAGTCGGGACAGACATGATCTGACGCGTTTCAATTTCATCAGGATACAAACCACCATCAATCATCACATGACTGATACCTGAATTCAGTACTGACATCATGTTCAAAGCCTGAACAACATCCGGACAGTTCTGACAAGATAATGAAATATAAGTCTCAAAATGAAATTCACCTTCAATCGCTTTAACTTGGGCAATCATGTCATCATCCAATTTCATTGGATGGCCACCGATATGTAACAGTGCAAGGACAAGCGATGTAAATTCATGGCCCAGTGGAAGTCCAGCAAATCTTACCGATGCGGACTCTCCAGGGCGTGTCACTGCAAATGATGGCGTGCGCTCACTGCTATCATCTGACTGAATTAAAGTGACCAATGAAGACATAGAAGCAATTTCATTCAACAGCTCAGCCAATTCAACTGATTTAGCACTGTTATCTAGTGAAGAGGCAAGCACAATCTCATGCTGTAGATTCGCTAAATAGCCCTTTAATTGGGTCGAAATATTTGCTTCTAACATAATAAATCTACTTTAAAAAAAAGTGTGGGATTAAGTCATACCCGGAGCAAGTCCGGGCATCCTCATTTAAGATGGAAACCTGCTTAGATTTTACCAACAAGGTCCAAAGACGGTATTAATGTTTCTTCACCTGGCTGCCATGAGGCAGGACATACTTCATTTGGGTTTGCTGCGACATGTTGTGCTGCTTGTACTTTACGAACGAGGTCTTTAGCGTTACGGCCAATACCTAAGTCATGTACTTCGGACACTTTGATCATACCTTCAGGATCAACAACAAAAGTACCACGTAAAGCTAAACCTTCTTCTTCGATCATCACATCGAAGTTACGGCTAATTGTGCCAGTAGGATCGCCGATCATTGGAAAGCTGATTTTAGAAATAGTGTCAGATGCATCATGCCATGCTTTATGTGTAAAATGTGTATCAGTAGAGATTGAGTATACTTCAACACCCATGTCTTTCAACTGTGCGTAATGATCAGCTAGATCACCTAATTCAGTTGGGCAAACAAATGTGAAATCTGCTGGGTAAAAGAAGAAAACAGACCATTTACCTTTGAGGTCAGTATCGCTGACGCTTATGTCACTACCATTGTGGTAAGCAGTCGCATTGAAAGGTCTGACCTGTGTGTTAATAAGTGACGCCATTAAAAAAGCTCCTAAAATTGAGGGTTAAAAAATAAACTAACGCGTCATATCATAAATGCCTTTATTAAATTTATCCAACAACTTGTTTCGATAAATTTAATCGTAAAAAACGATTATAAAATATAGGCCATCACTAGTTCGACCGCTATTAAATTAAATTCTCAAATTTTAAACAAATAGGGTTAGTCATAGCAGGCAAAAAAGAATGTCGTAACAGTATGTTAAATGGTTACTTAAAATGGCATATCAAGAAATTAAATGATGCTTGTGCGCAAAGTAAAAAAATGCTATCAGCAAGCCATAAGGCTATTCCAACATGCCTCGAATATTAGACAAATGTGCTTTACCCCTTTCCTTTCGTTCCTCGGGATCGACCTGTGTTTTTTCTGTCGTCCAAATTAGATCGTCAGCAGGCAACTCTCTTAAGAAACGGCTTTCCTCACAATCGACTTTTTCACCATAGCGTTTACGGGTATTTGCCATCGTAAAAGCCAAGCTTCTCTGGGCCCGAGTAATCCCAACGTAGGCAAGGCGTCGCTCTTCCTCTATGTCATCTTCTTCAATGCTCGTTCTGTGTGGTAAGATTTCCTCTTCCATCCCGATGATAAATACATAGGGAAACTCTAAGCCTTTCGCAGCATGTAAAGTCATCAAATGCACTGCATCAGCCTGATTCTCATCTTCTTGCCGTTCAAGAATATCCATCAGCGTTAAACGTGCCGCGATATCACCAATATTTTTTTCTTCCGTGTCCTGCTCAATCAAACGGTTAATCCAAGTCAGTAACTCCTCGACATTTTCCATTCGACGCATTGCCCGTTCAGGCTCACCTGTCACCTCTTCTAGCCATGCGCGATAATCAATTTCTTCAATCATATCGCGAATCGCTTCCATCAAATTGCCACGCTTGGCACGATCGGAAATGTCGATTAACCAACGGGTAAAATGTTCAAGATGACCAATCCCCTTAGCCGATAATTGCTCTGATAATCCCATCTCAAAACAGGCGCCGAATAAACTTGTTTTTCGTTCCGCGGCATAATGACCCAATGTTTGAAGCGTCGTAGCGCCAATACCGCGTCGAGGTGTATTAATCACACGTAAGAAAGCATTGTCATCATCTTGATTAGCCAGCAACCTAAGATAAGACATCATATCTTTCACCTCAACACGTGAGAAAAAAGACGTACCTCCTGTTAGAAAATACGGGACATTATGCTCTCGCAAAATACGTTCTATCGGTCGAGACTGATGATTACTTCGGTACAAAATCGCATAATCTTTAAAATCAGCTTGATGTTTCAGCTTATGGTAAAGCAGCTCGGACACCACTTTTTCGGACTCATGATTTTCATCACGACAGCCAATGACACGAATCGCATCGCCCTCACCCATTGCACTCCAAAGGTTTTTTTCAAACAAATGTGGGTTATGACTAATCAGCCCATTGGCAACTCGCAAAATACGACCCATCGAACGGTAATTTTGCTCAAGCTTAATCATTTTAAGGCGCGGAAAATCTTCTTTCAGCTGAGCCAAATTCTCAGGCCGAGCACCACGCCAAGAATAGACCGATTGATCGTCATCACCCACCACGGTAAGCGCTTCACGAAGGCCCACCAACTGTTTAACTAATTCATATTGGCAACCATTGGTATCTTGATACTCATCCACCAATAAATAATGGATTCTAGCCTGCCAACGTTTTAAGACTTCAGGCTGCTCACGAAATAACAACACCGGCTTTAAAATCAAGTCATCAAAATCAACACCGTTGTAGGCTTTCAACGCTTCCATATAACGATGGTAAACTTTGGCCGCCGTAACTTGCTGGCTATCTTCAGCTATTTTCATTGCCTGCTCAGGCAAAATAAGTTGATTCTTCCATTCAGATATCTGCCATTGGCATTGCTCTGCATGCTCACTGTCTGCAGCAAAATCACGACCCATCAAATCACGTAACACCGCCAAACTATCTTGTGCATCGAAAATTGAAAAACCAGTTCGATAGCCAATATGACCAAACTCTTTACGTAATATCGTCAAACCTAAATTATGGAAGGTCGATACCATCAAGCCACGAGATGATACATCCCTTGAGGCCATGAGCTCCGCTACGCGGCTTTTCATCTCACGTGCCGCTTTATTGGTAAAGGTCACTGCTGCAATATGACGTGCTTGAATCCCACATTGTTCAATCAAATAAGCAATTTTTCGGGTGATGACGCGTGTCTTACCACTACCCGCACCTGCTAATACTAGCAAAGGGCCATCAACATGGCGAGCTGCCTCACGTTGCTCAGGATTGAGATCTTGCACGTAAAATTGAACCTCAGAAAAAATCACCAGACTGCTTAACAGCATGACAATTTATAAAACAGCCGGCCATCATATAATGTTGAATTATATTTGCAATACCAAAGCCAACGCTAAAAGACCAAAAATATCTGAGACTCTGTATCCATAAGTGATAAGCACACGCTGGTATAACAATTAATTTTTCGCTACTGCTCGCAAGGTTTTCAGTGCAGCACAAGCTGCGCCATAACCATTGTCAATATTGACGGTCACCACGCCTGGTGCACAAGACGCTAGTATCGAATTGAGTGCTGTCGTCCCACCTGTAGCCACACCGTAGCCAACAGAAGTCGGAACGGCAATAATGAGCCCATCATAAAGTCCACCTAATACTGTCGGTAGCGCTGCATCCATACCTGCCGACACAATCAGTACTGGAAATTGTCGAATTTCTTCTATTCTATCTAAAAGACGCCAAATCCCAGCAACACCGACATCAAAAACCGTCGTTGCATTCATACCGTTATACCTTAACGTTCTGAGTGCCTCACGTGCTACCGGCACATCAGAAGTTCCCGCAGTTACAATCGCAATTTCAGCTTCGCCCAACGCCGTTTCTTGCCAATTAAAATAGGCCGTTTTAGAAATAGACTCATAATTCATCATTGTCTTATAATCTGCTGGAATATCAGCATATTGAGCTTCGGTTAAACGGGTTAATAAGACGCTTCTCGCCTCAGTGTGGACACGTAACAATATTTTTACAATCTGCTCATGCGACTTATATTCGCACAAGATCGCTTCTTCGATCCCAGTATGCTGTTCCCGCTCAAAATCTAACTTAATATCAAGTTCACTCATTATTCATCTCTTAAAAACGCACTACCACGCTGATATTGCTCAAAAGATATGGCACCACTGACACCATATTGCTCAGCCAGAACGCCTATTTCAGAAGACAGGTCGCTCTGTTGTTGTGTTGATAAACCAGTATATTCATCCAGATCTGTCTCAATGACAACACCACTTTTACGGATACGACAGCGAACAGTCGGCGATGTAATCGCTTCACGTAACATGATTTCAGCTTTATCAATAAAATGTAATTTGTCTTTTTCTATTGGGATACCAGTTTCTACTCGGCTCGATAAACAAGGTGCAGCCGGTAACTCAGCAATATCATTAAGGCCAAACTCATGTGCTAAAGCACGCACCCCAGCTTTATCAATTCCTGCTTCTACAAAAGGATGGCGAACCGCGTATTTTTCGGCGGCTTTTAACCCAGGGCGATAATCGCTTAAATCATCGAGATTGGTTCCTGATAAAATCTGTACATTCGGTGCCTTTGCATTAACGATTATCTGTTCAAAAATCGAATCATAGAGGTTAGTTTTACAAAAGAAACAACGGTTGGCTGGGTTAGCAACATACTGCTCATCTTGGAACTCACCGGCGTTAAATGTAGTTAATGACCAGCCTTGTACTTGACTGTAAGCCTTGACCCGTTGCGTTGCCATGCTCGGGACAGCCGGTGATATCGCATGGTAGATAGTCACCTGATCAGCAAGTACGCGCCGTGCGACAAAAGCCAATGTCATGCTATCAACCCCACCAGACACAGCGGCAGCTGCTGGTGAGCAGTCAAGCAATACAGCTTCAAGCTTTTCTAATAATAAACTCAACTTACTCTCCGACCTGACTATTTATCTGTTAAGGCATCAGACTGCGCATCTAAACGTCGCTTTTGCCGATGTTGATGCCCATCAATATTGGCAATATTATCGATATCTGCCTTTGCCGTTATGCCACCAGGCCTTTCCACAATTTTCACTCTGATATCTTGTTCTGTCTCTAACTCACTTCGGTTCAGAATCGCCCTTGCTTTAACTTGTTGCCTAATCCCCAACGTTGTCGTTTCATGAAAACACACATTGATGACGTCTTCAGCATTTCCAGGCCGAACTAGCACTTGAACACTGGTCAATAAACGACCTTTTTTTCCCATCACCGGACTTTGAATAACGTCGATGACGCCCTGTCGCTCACGTATTTTTTGTAGACCAACAGCTAACTCTTCCGCCGTTTGATCATCGATCTCAAAATTTAACACCATCACGGTGTCACAAGAAAAAACAGACGACGTCGTTGTCTTAGAAAATTCTAATACACGTAAGATATTACTCATTCCTTTGAACGTCCGAGTACCAAAACCGTAACCAGAGCGTTGTAACACCCGAGCAGTTTTACCTATACCTTGAGACGGCTTTAGATGCTTGATAATAGCAGCACCGGTCGGGGTAATGCGTTCACCCGGAAAACCGTCGTCGATAAACTCAAAACCATCCAATAATAATACCGTTGCAGGTGCAGGCACAGGCAACAAACCATGTTCAGTTTTAACACGCCCTTTGCCAATAGGGATTGGCCCAATAGACCATGTGCAAGGCCCTAATGACTCAATAAGATAGGCTGCTGCGACAATATCCGCTATTGAATCCCAAGCACCTACTTCGTGAAAAGCAACATCACTAACCGCTTTATTATGGACTTTAGCTTCGGCCTCAGCGAGATCAGCAAAAATAGCAATAGCACGGTCCGTGACTGCTGGGCTCAGTGCACTGTCAGACAGGTTTTTCTTAATAGCTGACCAATGAGCGTGATGATGTGTACACTCTGGTTTACCAACTGTAAAACGACTACCTGTTAAAACACCATCGTTAAAGTCATCATGAGACACTGCAACACTGGGATCCAAACCCGAATCACGAATAGCCGCTAGCGTCGCTGCTGTTGAATCAGGTTCCATATCCAACAATGCCGCCACAAACATGTCTCCAGCGACACCACCAACAGGGTCAAGATGATAATGCATTTTGACTATTTGACCTTTGCGTAACTAATTTCGGATTTAGACTGCTGTTTAACTAATGATTTACGACGCTTAATGGACTTAATGACAAGTAGCCATATTAAGTTTAAAAGCGCAGCGAGTAACAATAATGCAATGGGATCGGCACTATCAATATGGGCGAAAAAGTGACTTATTGTCCCTTGCAATCCAGATACGATTGTTTCATGTGCTTGTGCTGAAGTGGATATGAGCAAACTCATTGCTACTGTCATATATTTAATCATCTTTCTATACCCTTTTTTAACTCATTTAATTATTTTAAAAACTAACGTTAATTACAGCTTGATGTCCATTCTTAAGGATCTGTCCTTCTACTTCTGCTTTTAATACGGAGAGTGGAATCTTCAGTCCCTTTTCCCGAAACACGGTGCAAATATGGCTTAAATCTTCATATTCAGCCTTAACACGCGTGAACTGTTGCGCTTTCGAAATCGTCTTGGCACGTAATTCAAATTCATATTCATCATCCAACGCCGCAACTTTCAATACCAAAGTCGACCGTTGAATATCAAAATGTTTATGCTCAGCATGCAAAATGCGATAACCCCATGTGCCTAATTCACCACCAAACAATATGGCAATATCATCTTCAAGGCTTTCTGGTATATCGACATAGACAAGATAGCTAGGCCTGTTTTTTTTTGTAATCGCAGGCACAATTTGAATATTACGTGCCCCTACAGTCTCGCATTGCTTAATAAAATCACCCAATAATTCACCTGGCACATCATCGACCTGTGTCATCAGCATAAGCATTGCTTCATTCATGAGTGGTTCATAACTTCAATAGCAAGCTTACCGGCTGCTTCTGCATTAGCATTTGAGCCAGGTATACCCGCTGTTACAAAGCCTGCACCCTGTGCAACGGTTCCGGCCTCTTTTGGGGTCATTTTACCCATCGCAGCAGCAACTGTCGCCGGTACCGTAATATTGAGAACAACATTAGATGCCAATAACATTTCATTGGCAAGCGGCTCTGCCATCTGAGCTGCCCAAGCAAGCTCTCGACGCTTGCCCGTTGCAATATCGGGGATAACTTGGTCAGAAAAACGTTCTAAAATTGTCGTCTCGCCATCCACGACAATTTCAAAATCAAGATGCGCATCAAAAGCCAACCACTGTTTGGCCAATTTACTTTTACGACGTGCGCCCGGCCCGATATAAGTTAGACGAATCTTCACATCTTTGCCCGACATCTCGCTCAAGTATTGACTTACGTTGGCTTCCACCAACTCTTGGCGCTCTTTATCAAGGTCATGAACAACCTCTTCAAGCCCTTTACCCTCAGACAGATACTCATAGGCCATAACAGCACGTCTATAAATGGCTTGGGCACGCACAGGCTCAGAAGCTAGTATGAGTGAATTCGTGACAGTACCAGATTGCAACTGTGCTGCTTTCTTAGCCACCACATTCATCGCGATCATCGATGTTTCTGGATCAAAGCTACCATCATAACGACGCTTTTTAAGTGCCGCACTCACATCAGGCTGATTAGCGCCTTCTTCAAGCAAACATTTCATGGCAATGACTGCATCAGCTGCCACATGACCCAGTGGTGGGTTAATCGGCCCTGCAGATGCACCTGCAATCCCTTCTTCAAACACGCCGACAATTTCACCAAGCGCCATAATACCAATTACCGAAGGACCACCGATATCCTTCAAAATTAAGCCAAGATCGCCAATCACTTGGCCCGTTTCATATTCTTGGCCAGTAATTCGGACGTGTAATTTATCCGGTAAGCCTGCTGTTTCAGCAGCAACTTTCCCTGCAATATATGCTGAAGTCACCTTGCCATGTGGACCATATTTTTCAGCGACATCAGCATCCGGATGGATAATTTCTAGAATGGCTGCTGCACCAAATAGAGCTGCATTGAATTTAGACGGGTTCATACCCGCGCCGGCCATGGTATCCATCATCGCTTGCGTTCCGATACGTGCCCCGTTTTCAGCCATGGAAGGGAAAATAATATCTTCACCCAACCGACTATGACCAATAATACCGCCACCAGAACAGACCACATCATAACCACTGACATCACAGAGTTCACCGTTCAACATCGCCTGATGGATTGCCATCACCGCGGCAAATCCAGATACCTTATTATTTCTCTTAGCCGTTGGAATCGCAGCAACACCACAGCGATCGACACCTGCGATCATACGTGCACTGGCACCGAGTTTTCGATTTCCCGCCGGAATACCGACTTGTGCTTTAGTTCCAGTCAGATAGAGCATTGAAGCACTTAACAACGCTGCATTAGCAGGATCGCAACCCGCTTTGATAGCCACATTAATTGTTTTCTTTAATACCTCATCAAGTGGCTGTGTCGGTGCATTAACGAGATGTAGATCGGTATCTGTGCCCCGCCTCATTTCTGAAACAATCACATCCGCAATATTAAAGATGGCGATATTCAACATACCGTGTCCACCCAATAACGCATCGACCATATCACTGGTCAACCAATTCGGATTTGCATTTGTACCCGTTAACGCTGCGAGTAATACTTTCTCTCTTTCAATCTGACTGCTATCTGACATACATACCCTCATTTATATTTAGCACCCATTCTATATGCCTTGTTTTGAATTAGTAACCCCAAAATTCAGCATAAGACATTTAACTGTAATCCCTTATTCTATCCCGATATAGCAGTCATAACTCAACTATTAACTACTAGAGCCGTGATCAAAAGGATCAGCGAAATTAATTCTCAGTTTTTTTCGCGATAATTTGCGGGTTTTCTACCTCAGACAAGCTTACCGAAGGGATATTTATCTGACTTCAGTTCTGTTTTTCTCACTTTCAGAACATCTTCTTTTAGAGGTGCCTAGCTCATCCTTACTTATCTCTATGTGTCCATCCGACGATACCCAATCGCCTGTGTCAGATGTATAGTTTCAATCGCTTCACAATCAGCCAAATCAGCAATCGTTCGCGCAACTTTTAAAATACGATGATAGGCACGCGCTAAATTAATCGTAATACGTTGAGGTGGAGAATTAAATTGGCTATTGAGTAAAGTACTGCGAACCCGATCTTTACTCTCTTTTAGCGCCTTTTCGGCCATCCCAACGATGGATAAGCTTGGCAAGCCGTTCGACAAATGTACTCCTACCGTGACCACACGGGCTTCCATTCCAACAATCGCACGGCTGTAAACCGTGGCTACACTCATATAGATATTCTTATCTATTTTTGATGGGTAATAGGCTATCGTAACAAATAAAAAAGCCGCTCGTCAGCGGCCTCTATACATTTATAACATCACCGACTGTTAATCAAGGTACGAACAACAATAATCAGCCAGCGTTCTCACTCTCAAATCAAAGGAGGAATTGGCTGGCACATTAAATGATTCACCACCTTTCACAGACAACCAAATATCTGTCCCAGCTGTGCAATAGGTGAGTTCACCTGCTAAAATTTCCATTAGCTCTGCTTTCTCTGTCCCAAAGGTATATTCACCCGGCATCATAATGCCCAAGGTTTTCGTCGTTCCATCTTCAAATGTAACCACTCTGCTTGTGACATTACCATCAAAATAGACATTCGCTTCACGTGTTACCGTGACATTATTAAACGCTGACATACAATTTATTCTTTGTCTTGTGATTCGCTTAACTCAGCAACTTGTTTTTCAAGTGCTTCTAATTTCTCACGTGTCCGTTGCAAAACTTGTGTTTGAACATCGAACTCTTCTCGCGTGACCAAATCCAGTTTTGCAAACATGCCACTTAGTGCTGTTTTGATGTTTTTTTCGACATCTGATTGCATCGCAGTCAAACCAGGTGGTAATGCGCTCGCTAAACCTTGTACCACTTCTTCTATTTTCTTAGGATCAAGCATCTCGGTATCCCTATTAACCTTAAGCAAGATATTCTACGTTAATAACAGACAGATACCAAAAAGAATCTATTGAATACAGTTAGTACAAGTCATTAAGCAATTAAACCAATGATTAAAACGTTTGTAACCAAGCAGCTATGTCAGCCTCTTTTAGTAGGCCACTTTTACGAACAATATCTTTACCATTTGATAAATACGTGAGAGGTAATTCACCACGCCAACGTTTCTCTACATCAAAATAGAGCATCTCCGGATATTCATTAGCGAACACCCAGTTATCTGCTTCAGCCAAATCAAATTCGGCCATTTTGTCACGGATAAAAGACTCATCTAAGAAGGGATCGGTCGCTACCGTGACCAATGTCACAGCGGGGTTCGCTTTTAATAGGGGTGAAAGAAAAGCCAACTCTTTCATACAATATGCACAGTCTTTACCCCAAAACAAAACAAGATAAGCCTGACCTTCATATTGCTGTTGTATTGCAGAAAATGAGCCTTTTACAAATGGTTTGACCTGCTCTGCCTGCAATTGCCCTGAAAAGAGCACAAAACTGGCAAAGAGCCATAAACGTAAAGTAGTCATCTTAATCTATTTTCACTGCTCGTAAGGACTGAGGTTTGTTAGCGCGACCTTCCGTCCACAACACCAAAAAACCATTTTCAATGGCAACAACACGTGGGTGTGATGCACGGATACCCGAAGTTGATAATAGTGCCTGATCCGACCAGGACTGACCTTGATTGTCCGACTCTGCAACCATAATCTGAAACCCATTCTCCGTAATCATATCCCATGCGGCAATAACGGTACCATCGCTGGAAGAGACTGCTAAATCACTATGAACAGCCGTCTCGCCACCAAGACGATGAGGCAATGTCCATGTCTTCCCCTTATCATGAGAACGTAAATAATAAGTACCTGTTTTTTTTGGGTGCCCCGTTCCAACCGTACTATGTATTAATTCATGCTGACTATCAAAAGCAAAACTACCCCCTATATGAGGACAGCCCTGAAAATCCCAATCAAACTCACCAACGGTGCTTAAAGCTTGCCATTGTTGTTCTGCATCGACTTTACCCAGCGTCATATCTGATGGATCTTTGTCTCGGTATAGTACATAAAAAGCTTCATCGTCATACTTCGCCGTATTCCAACAACAAGCACAACTACGCTCATCTAACGTTTGATTAGCCGACCAACTCATCCCACCATCAAGACTTTTTGCAAAATGTAAACCTTGCGTTGCACCATCACCTATTTTCGTCCGGCTATCCAACCAAACCAGACTCATTTCCTCAGCATTGGCATCCATTGCAAAGAAACCATGTGGACCATCCCAATCGGCAGGCGTATCAATCTGTTGCCAAGTTTGACCACTATCATGAGAAGCCATCGCCATCATCGGCCCAGCATTATGACGGTTACCTTCTCGCTTTGTCATCCAAACTGCAACAATATTCGTTCCTTGAACAGCCAGTCGGGCATCATTACCTCGTCTGACCCTAGCTTGAATTGAAATGCCTTGCGTAATATTCACCGCATCTGACCAAGTCATACCTTCATCGGGGGAAGATTGATACCAAATACTATCGTTACCATCAATTTTTTTACTTGATAGTAAATGAACTGTTTTATCAACATACTTAACATCAAGGCTGGATACATTATCAGCAAAAAAGACGGGCTGCACATCGGCACTAAACTCGTCATTAGCTTGCTCTGACAATGCCACAGGCGCAGTCATATTTAATCCTAAACACAACAATGCCATTTGGCCGAATTTATTCACAATTTCTCCCAATATTAGGTTAAAAAAGAGGCCTTTAAACTAACATTAATGACCTCTTTATAGACTAAAGTTTATATTCGAAACCGATAAAGGCTTCTCGTGGTGCACCAGGTCTATAGTTAGCACCATAGCGCCCTAATATTGCACTCTCAGCATATAAACGATTTGTTAGATTATTAACACGACCAAAAAGTGTCAAATGCTGATTCAGTTCATAATTCACTTTAACGTTAGCCAAATCATAACCTGGATCACGCATCGTATTCTCATCATCCATCCAAGACGAACCGACATGTTCCCATTCGATTAGAGCCAATAAGCCCGGTACAGCCTTAGGCGTATAAATTAGGCGAGCATTACCTAAGTTTTCAGGTGCCCTTGCCTGTTCGTTATCACCAAAGCTATCGCTATCATCAAACTCATGCTCAGAGAAACTGTAAGCCACTCTTGTCGCCCACTCCTCTGTCCACTGAGATGCTAAAGAAACCTCGATTCCTGTATGGTGCGTTCTACCAGCATTGACATTAACACTAAATTCACCATTATTTTGAGAAACAATCGTATCATCAATTATCAAATGATATACCGCAGTTTCGAATTGATGTTGATTCAATCTCGCTTTATAGCCAATTTCAAAAGTATCTGTCACTTCTTCATCAAAGCTCTGAGCCCTTTCATCATCTTTTAAGGAATAAAGCGTACTCACCTGTGGAACTCGAAAACCATTTGCATAACGTGCATAAACTATTTGATTTGTATCAATACGGTAAGTTAAATCAGCTTTAGGACTAAAATGGTTGTATGTATTATCTTCACTAGAATCTGGGCGGAAATATGTGCCACCATAGATGCCGTTACTCGTATTATTCGTATAATCAAACTGATTAATATCGTAACGGCCACCAAAACCTAACGTTAACTGGCCAGTCAAATCGATTTCGACACGTGTATAAAGTGCCAAGGCTTTATAATCAACATCATAGTCAAAAATGTCTCCTTGCGGTATAAACTTCCCACGCACAGTTGTGTCAAAGTCTTGTGTTACTTTACGTGTACCTTCTGTATATTCAGCATCCACCCCTGAAATCACCCTAAAACGACCGAAGTCCATAGCTGCGTTGAACAATAGGCCAACTGTTTTTTCTTCATTATCATTTGAAGAAACATTTCCTTCCCAAGTCGCTGAATAACGATTACGATTGCTTCTTAAATAAACAATTGTGCTTAACGCTGTCATGTCATCAAGCTGATGCTGCCATTCTGCACTTAATCTTGCGAAATCAAATTTTCTCGTTGGGTCAATACCTTCTGGCAGTGCCAGTACACGTTCTACATTGTCACCTACATAATCTGGGTCATCTCTGTAACTCCTAAAATCCTTAATATCACTGGTCATGCCCGACTCAAATTTATTGGCATTAAAAGCTAATTTAACCGTATTGTCATCATTTAAATCATTAACATAATTAACTGACAATTCTTGACGATCATAATCAGAGTTATTACGCCAGCCATCACTTTCTGTATGGGAAGCCTGCACTGAAACCGCTGAATCCTTATCAATCTCAGTCCCACCTGTAATGCCGTAGCGCTGGAAATTTCTATCGCCAAATTCGACAGTTCCTTTAACACCCAAGTTTTTCATAGGGTCATTTGAAATAACATTGACCGTACCGCCAACAGCATCAGAACCATACAGTGCCGTACCGGCCCCTTTAAGGACTTCCACTGAACCTGCCGACGTGAAGTTTGAATACGCCAAACCATTATGGTTAAAAAAACCGGATGACTGCAATGGGATACCATCTTGTAAAAACAAGTAATAGGCTTTTGTACCCGTCGGTAAACGAATAGCCGTCATATGTCCAATCGTTGAACCCGTTTGTGAAATACGGACACCGGCAATTGAATTCAACAATTCACGCTGTGTACTGGCTTTATCAGCCTTAACTTCATCGCCAGACTTGCTACTAATACTAGCAGGCACTTCTAATGCAGACCGTTCGCTTCTCGTCGCAGTAACTGTCATATCATCAAACGTTATATCTTCAGCAAAACTATATGTGGAAGCACTCAATAAACACACACCTGACAAAACAGGGCGAAAAACTGATTTCATTTAACTCTCTCCGTATCCAATCTCATATTGCACTAGGCAATAACTTTAAAAAAGTACGGAATATACAGCTTAAACAGTGCAATAAAAGACTTAAATTTCTTTGTATGTTATTTAACTGAAAATAACAATTTTGATATGTCATATGACACGTTTTTGGAACGATATGAGCCAACAAATAATCTTTAATAAATCATATCGCGCAAAACTGTATTATCTGGAGGGGTAAAATCCTGAAACAGTCACAAAAAGGGTTTAGATTGTCATATAATCCTGGTAAATGCTTTACCAGGGATTGGAAAAGCATCTATTACGCAGCACCCTTGGGTTTTGGTAACTAAATAAAAATGGTAAATTCAGATATCCCTACAATTGGACAATCCCTAACTGGAGATATCGAATATAACTTGAAGTGCATGTCAACTACCTTAGATGCTTTGCACGCCCTTGTTTATGTTTCAGATCTCGAAACCCAAGAACTGATTTATCTAAACCAATATGGTCAATCAGAATGGAAAGAAAAAAATCCTAGCACATGCTTCCATCTTCAAGATAAATCACAAGTAAAGTTATGCGATTCTTGCACAAGACAAGACTTAGTTAATAAAGATAATCAATCGACAGGCGTTCACCACTCTGAATTTGAAAACCCGGATACCGGCAAGTGGTATCAAGCCCAAGCCCAAGCTATAAAATGGCATAATGGCCGGACTGTTCGTTTAGAAATAGCGTTTGATGTCACGGAACAAAAACAACTTGAACATCAATTAAGAACGGCCCACGCCAAGGCAAAACCAAATGCCAATACCGATCCTTTGCTAAGTTGTCTCAATCGACGTGCCTTTTTTGAACGATTCGAATCGGTATTCGCCCATTCTCAACGCCATAAATTTCCACTTACCTCGTAATGATGGATATTGACAACTTCAAAGTATTTAACGATGAGTTTGGTCATAGCTTTGGGGATCAGCTCTTAGTCACAACAAGTAACGTGTTCGAAAAAGCAATACGCGAAACGGATATTTTTGCCCGTTATGGCGGCGATGAGTTTATCCTCGCCTTACCTAACACAAATCAAGAGAATACCATTAAGTTACTCTCTCGTATTCAACAAGACATGAGTAAGCATGCAGCCAGCCCAAGTACTGACTTTTCCGTCACCCTGAGTTTTGGTTTAACAAGCTTAGATGAAAAAAGTACTGTCGATAAATTATTAAACCATGCTGATATTGCTTTGTATCAAGCTAAAAATGCAGGTCGAAATCACATTGAAGTTTATCAAGCACTTGATGATAATTAATTGAACGAACGCGCCAGACGAAAACCAAGCCCACCTGTTCGGATTTCCCTGGGGTATCTAAATCGATATGCAGAACGCATATAGCTAACCGAACCATGCCATGTCCCGCCCCTCATAACATGACGTTCACATTGACTGCCTGATCCCGTCCAAGCAGATCCATCAGCTGGCGCTCCATCATAATTAAAGTGCCAACAATCTTGTACCCATTCCCAAACATTGCCATGCATATCATGTAAACCAAAGGCATTGGCTTCAAAACTGGCAACAGGCAAAGCACGCTTACGATTCTCAGTCTGATGTTCACAACCCGCGCCCAGAAAAATGTTACCTTCAAAGTTGGCCTGCTCTGGTGTTATACACGGGCCTGTATGAAATGGGGTTGCAGTGCCTGCACGAGCGGCATATTCCCATTCTGATTCCGAAGGTAGACGGTAATTAGATCCTGTCTCACTATTTAGCCAAGTTAAGAAAATTTGCAAATCATCCCATGAAACATAACGAACAGGCATATTGGGTTCAACCCAGCCGTTATTATCAGGAATGTGCGTACAGCCCTTAGCATCGACACAGGCCGCCCACAACTCTGTGGTCACCTCTGTTTTTGCCATTTGAAAAGAGGAAATCCTTACATTATGAACAGGTTTTTCTCTTGGCTTACAATCGATACCACTCACACAACCCATTTTGAACTGGCCTGTTGGAATATCAACCATCTCAGGTAATAAGCTTTCTAAATCAGTTTCTGCTAGTAAACTAAAAGGTATGAGAAAAAAACTCATAAAACCAACAGATCTTCTAATAAACCCCATTTATAATCCCATATACCTTGAAAATCGTTTTCTAGACTAAATCATCCTATAACCCAAAATAAACTTGGTCAACATCAATATCAAAATGTGAAATAAAACCCAATATAAACAATTGGGTGTGACTTAGTTCACATAACAAGTTAATTAGTACTCATGTACAGTACCACTAGAACCTTTTAAGTCATAATATTGCCTACAAGTACATAACAAACAGCACAAACACTGATCGGAGTGTAAAATGGCTTACAGAAATTGGCTTTTTCATAATTCCAAATGGTGATAATAGAAATAATAACTTAACCAATAATACTGAAATCACATTCGAATTTGTTAATGGACAATGGCGAGTATTTGTTGGCAAGACAGCACTTGTCGGTAATGAAACAAATGTCATTTTCGAAAGAGCCGAATTAAATAAAGTTGGTCAAAACCACGTCCAAGATAATGCCTTAATTGGTAATCAGAATTGGGAAGACCTCCAAATTCATACTGGTGATGGTGACTATAACGATGTCAATACTAATGTTGAATGGATAGCCGTTATGGCAACTGGTGATTGCATCGACACTCTCTCATTCGGTGCAGATGGGCCTTTCGGTGCCTATGGTGCTGGCAGCATTGACTTCGATTAGATGACATCAACATTATGGCTCGCTTAACTTCTAACGGTAAAGACATCACCTTTGAAGCCCGTGACAGTAATGCTGATGGTAATAATGACATTGTTGTCGGTTCGATAGAGGACGGCGATGTGCTCTCCATTGATGGCATACTAGAGCCTGGCGAATTTGAATTAGAGCTATTCGCTCCTATCGAAAGTTCTAATAATGGTTCTGACGATGTTGAAATAACGGCTAATCTCAATATCACAGACAGTGATGGTGATTGTGCCTTTGCTACTTTAAATTTCAATCTTGATATTAATCAGATAACAGAAACTGTACCATCGCTTACTGACTGATTAATTTAATTAACGCTGTTCATTAAAAACGCCAGGGCTTTTGACTAGGCATTTTTTTGGTTTAGCGTATCAAAATTTATCAATAATTCGAGTAACGACATGAATCATGTAAACCAAAACCTCATCCTTGGCGCATTGACTGCTGATGCAGCCTCACTTGGTTTACATTGGATTTACAATCAACAATGCATTATTGATGTCGCCGGCAAAATGCCCGAATTTCATCCCCCAACAGCAAGTGACTATGAGGGAGTGCCCAGTTTCTATGCTCATGGCAAAAAAGCTGTCGGTGATTTTTCTCATTATGGTGAACAAGCTTACGTGCTACTCAAAACCTTATCTGACAATCAGGGCATTTTTCATTCAGCTCAGTATCAAGAACACTTTAAAACCCACTTTGGCTATGGTGGCGACTACATTGGCTATATCGACCGCCCTACAAAAGACACCTTAGATAGCATCACCATTACAGAACATCATGCATTACAACAAGCCAACTCACTAGCCTTCAAGCATGATAATGAAGCCAAACAAAATAGTATCAACTTTACAATTAACCAACTTAAACAAAATAACCAACTCGATAGTAATGAACTAAAGAAAAAGATTGATTCAGAATACAAGCTCAATTTTGACAGCCAATATCTAAAACAGCTCATAGACTGTTTAAAACCAATAGTTAGTTTTCACGGTGCTGATGACGTTCAGCTACCAGCGATTTCAAAACTGCCTGCTTTGGCTGCTGTCTACGCGACTCAAACTGAATTAGCCAAATTCTCTGAATCTGCTATTCGCGTTACCAATAACAATGACCAAGCTGTCGCCTATGGCCAAATTGCCAGCAAAATGATGGAAGCAGCTATCACAACACAAGATATCGATAAAGTCATTGAGGCAGCCAAGCAGGCGGCCCCAGCAGACATTTTGCTGCTCATCAATAACGCCTTAAAAGCAACCGATAAAACCACACCTGAATTCACTCAACAAATAGGCATGAGCTGTAATCTTGAACTCGGTATTCCAAGCGTTATCCATAACCTAAACAAACATTTAAGCTATCAAGAATCTATTCGACAAAATATTATTGCCGGCGGTGACTCCTGTGGCCGTAGTATCTTATTAGGAGCTATTTTAGGCGCTGTACACGGCTGTGATACCGAACGAGGTATCCCAACGACCTGGCTCAACAGGCTCAAACAAGGACAGCGAATAGAACAGTTGTTAGATCAACTATAGAAACAAACCTCACTGTTTAACACTTCAGGCATAACAAACCATTCAAGGTAATACCGCTCAAGGCCTTTCTCTAAACAAACGACAGTAGCATTATCAAATTTAACGACCTCTGAAGAGGTATCATGGGTCACTAAATACGATACTAGTTTTCCAATATGAGGTAAGCAGCCACTGTACATCACTTCATCGCCCTTTGGTGTTTCTGCAAAGGCGGCAACATCATCATTAGGGCTCATCCCTGTCACCTCAACGACATTACTAACATCTAATCGCTCAGCAAATAACTCAGCCGTCTGCCTCGCACGTGTCTTACCTCTATGACAAATTGCATTTAAAAAACTGCCTGCCTTAAATGCTTAGCCATAGCAATAACACCATGCCGACCTTCGGGCGACGAAGGACGATCTGAATCTTGCTCTTTTGATAAAGCCACGCCATGTTGTACAAAATACTGCGCCACATTAGATCTCCCATTAAATTCAACGACCAAACTGAGCTATTAGCTCAATATTATGAAAATAGCGCTTGTCGCAAACACTGTTCAGGCGCAATCAAACTCACTTGTTTTTTTGCTCTTGTTATCGCGGTATAAAGCAATGCCTTGCCCAAGATAGGACTGTGTTGTTCTGGCAATACAACACAGACATTATCAAATTCCGATCCTTGGCTTTTATGAACGGTCATCGCAAAGGCTGTTTCATGTGCTGGCAACCGGTTTAAAGGCAAGCGGCGTATGCCTTCTTCTGTCAAAAAGTAAGCAAATAATTGGCCTTGTTCATCATAAAGTACTAAACCCGTATCGCCATTAAACAAGCCATGACGATAATCATTTCGAGTCACCATAATCGGCCGCCCATGATAGAAGTTATGCTGTGTCCGCCAGCCTTGTCGTGCTAACGATCTTTCTACCCAAACATTAACTGAATCAACCGACTGCGGTCCGTGCTTTAAAGCACATAATACCCGGCTCTGTTCAAATAACGTTAAGCAAATCTCAGCGGACTGGCGCGTTTTAATAGCCATAAAAAAATTGCCATACATAGGCATCACAACATCGCATATCGTAGCTAGATCAAGCTGTTGAGTCCAAATGGGCTCAGAGTGTTCCAATAACGTTTGAATTAACCCCTCATCATCACCCTGTTTGACCGCTTTTGATAACTGGCCAATCGTACTATTTTCATCGAAGCGATAGCTGTGTTGTAACATCACCACAGTGTCTGTCATCACCTGCTTTGAATCAAGGGTTGGGCATAACCTCATACCCGTCACCGCTAAAACCTGCTGACAAAAGGTATCCGAAAAAACAGCTCCCTCTCGACATAAATCAGCCAATACGGCACCCGATTCAATTGATGATAACTGGTCGCTATCACCTAATAAAATCAAACATGCACCCAACGGCAAAGCCTTCATCACTGTCGCCATCAAGCTGATATCAATCATCGAAGCTTCATCAATAATCAATACATCAACAGCTAAAGGCCTATCAGCATGATAACGGCCCTTGTCATTATCAGCTGTAATACCTAACAAACGATGTAATGTCTGAGCCTCAACTGGCAAAGCCTTTTGAGCAGATATAGCTTGTTGCAGTCTTGCTGCGGCTTTACCTGTCGGCGCTGCTAAAGCAATCCTCATCTGATTATTTTGCTTCAACAACAAGTGCAATAACCGTAAAACAATCGTTGTTTTACCCGTACCCGGACCACCTGAAATCACACTCAACTGACGGCTTAACGACATCATTACAGCCACTTTCTGCCAGTCAATTCCTTCCGATCCACTATGCCAATCAGCAAAAACTTGTTGTAAAGC
Source organism: Gammaproteobacteria bacterium (assembly GCA_029248745.1). Lineage (GTDB taxonomy): Bacteria > Pseudomonadota > Gammaproteobacteria > Nitrosococcales > Methylophagaceae. The sequence continues at coordinate 282,239 of JAQWIT010000013.1, read as the reverse complement.
CACTTCATCAACAATAGCCACAGGCTTCAACCGTTCCTGAATTAACTGCTTCACTTGTTGCTCATCATGCCAATAACGGTATAAATACAACTGTCCACTTGCCGTGAGTATCATCGGGGCCATCTCATCTGGCTCACCCACCAAATGACTCTGACGTAATCGCGCTATCCAATCCGCCACAGTTTCAGGCAAAAAGGCATCTAGTTCAGACCCATAGGCCCCAACTTGACTTAAATTTAAAGCAACTGCCCCTTGTGACACTGCATCACTCAACAACGCAGCAGATAACACGATCAGCTCATCACCCGTTTTATCTTGCCGCTCAACAAACTGAGTAAACTGACAAGCCAATTCACTAAAGCCCGATTGCCTTAACTGAGTGACCAAAGATACTTGTTTAGTCAACTCAGCCATTAGACAAGCCCTGTAAACACTGATCTAAGGCATCAAGTACAGCAACACTTGGCTTGTCATAAAACACACCCGCTTGCCCCCATTCAGGCTGCATCCCGCGAATAAACAAATAATAAGCACCACCCAAATGCTCCTCATGATCATAATCCGGTAGACGAAGACGTAAATAACGATGCAAAGCCAAACTATAAATCAAATACTGTAATGGATAATCATGACTGACCATCGCCCGATTCAATTCATCTGTTTGATAGGCCGCCTGCTGTAGCCCTAAATAATTAGATTTATAATCAGCAATATAAAACCGGCCTTCATACTCAAACACCAGATCAATAAATCCTTTCATAAAACCTGTCAAATCAGAAAATTGCAGCTGAGAAATCACCTTTGCCAACGGTGATTCTTCTGCTAATAAAGGCAATAAAGCTTGCTGTAAACCAGACACAGACAAGCCAGCAACAGGAAAATAAAACGCCAACTCATCTAAACGTTGAGTCTGAGATAATTGATTCAGCTTCAAATCTGAATTGGCGGCTAATGGCGTCGCTAAAACCGACTTAATCCAATCACACACTGGCAAGCTCCAATGATCTTCAAAGCCATATTGCAGCAAAGTCTTATTGACTAAAGTCTGCATCGCTTCGTCATCCTGACTTTCAAAATCCCAAAACTCAAATATTGCGTGTAAGCACGTGCCCGCTTGTGCGCCTTTAGGAAAACTAAAACGATCTAACACTGAGCGTTCCTGATTTTGTAGCCTGATAGCATCATGTACTGCTTGGGCATCATAATCAGGCAACTCAGCATCATGGCCTTGTGTCAAAGCGCTAAAACTACCGACACGCCAAGGGGTCTGAATATCGCCCTCAAAGACCTTAGCAGCTAATGAAACCGCATCATCTTGTTTGGCATGATATGACACCACCTCCTCAACCGACATCACATCAAATGACATGACTGCGTCATAACTTGCCGTCAATTGAACCAAGTCTGCTAGCAAAAGAGCACTATCTGGCTCTTCTACTGTTGGATGGAGCAAACTAAATAAAGCCGACTGTTCACCTCCCTTCACATGCCCCCAACAAATCACACAACGTTCACGCGCCCGCGTTAGAGCCACGTAAAGCAAACGTAACTCTTCAGCTTGTTGTTCCACTGCTCTCATACCCGTCGCTTCACTCAAGGCTGGCTCGGCAAACGCCACAGTTGATTGGTAGTCCACAGCGGGATCATGAAATATCACCACTTCATCTTTAAAAGGATTCAATTGGCTGTTCCATAAGAAGGGACAAAACACGATGGGATATTCCAACCCCTTACTTTTATGAATCGTAATGATATTAACCAATTGCTCATCACTTTCTAATCGCAATTGACCTGTTTCATCATTGGGGTCAATCGACTGCAAACGACCAGAAAGCCACTGTATGATTGAACTCATACCACCATCTTGCTGCGTACTTTGTATCTGAACCAATTCGGCTAAATGCAACAAATTGGTTAGCTTGCGTTCCCCCCCAGGCAGACTGAGTAATTGTTGCCGACCTGCAATCTGATTAAGCAACTGACGAAATGCCCGCATAAAACCGTGTTTCAGCCAAAGCTGATGACAATCGTAAAACAACCCTAACTGAACTGACCAAGCTTGTTCGTCTTGTTGCAAATCATATAAGTCGCCCGCACCATAAGGCCATAATGCGGTTGCTAAAGCAGTCGATACCAACACGGTATTATTCGGCTCAGCAATCGCCTGCAACACCCGTTCTAACATCACCGCTTCTGCAGAACCAAAGACATTATCTCGCCCCTGCTGTACGCTATTAACACCACGTTGTTGTAGACATTGTTGCATCGCATAAGCTTGGCGATGGTTACGTACTAAAACGGCGATATCGCCACCCGTTACCACCTTTGTATCAGTAACTTTTTCATCTGATAATGTCGCATCACCCGACTCAGCTTGATTGAGCAATTTGGCAATCTCATCTGCCGTCATACTGGCAGACAAGACTGTCATGTCTTTTTTAGACAATTGCTTATCTTGCTCAGCCCATAAAAAATGTAATGGCTTTATGTCATCATCGACGGACAACACCGGTACAGCATCCCGTGCAGCATCAACTGGGTAAAAAGGAATTTCATCAAAAATAAATGGCTGGGCCTGCCGACTAAATAGAGTATTCACAGCCGATACTAACTTCGGATGAGAACGCCAATTAGTTCCTAAAGTATGCTCATCACTCGCAGCCGACTTGACAGCCAAATAAGTGAAAATATCTGCCCCACGAAAGCTATAAATTGCTTGCTTTGGATCACCGACCAAAAACACCGGTAAATTACTCTCAGCATAAATACGCTTAAAACTGGCATATTGCACTGGATCAGTATCTTGAAACTCATCAATTAAAGCCGCCGGATATTGCTCACGCAACTGTGCAGCTAACCAATCACCACGTTCACCCGACAACGCCTGTTCAAGGTTTAATAATAAATCATCATATGACTGTACTTGCTGCTCTGTTTTTCGACCAGGCATCTCGGCTTCCAAGGTCTCTAAAGCTTCAACCCGCAGTGTTTGATATTGTAACGCTTGCGCTGTTTGGACACTTAACACCGCTTCCATCAAACTTTCACATGCTACCCAGAAAGCCAGCTCAGGTAACACCTTATCCTTTTTCAAAGCATCTTCTAACTCAGTCGGTGTGAAACGCTCAAAACCATCAAATAAGGCACTCGGTACATCACTTTGCCTTAAGAGTTCGGCCAATTGAACCAACCACTTCTCAACACTGGCGGCACGGTATTTATTGCCATTTAATAATGCCTTATCTTGCAAAGCCGCCACGACCTTGTCTTGCTCAATAGCCCAACATTTTTTAACCTTATCGAAGTGAGTTTGTGCTTGCTGAAAAACCTGACCGATATCCACCTCAGGCACGGGCAAATTGTGTAAATAAGGTTTGCCTAATAAAGGCCGTATCGATTGCAATAATTTCTCGGGACTTTCATGTCGTGCAAACAAATAGGCTACTAATCGTGGATCGGCATTAGTGATTTTCTTTCGCCAAAAATCATCTACCAAACCCTGTAATAATTGCTGGTCGTCCCCGATCAGTTCCAGATCAAAGTACAAGCCACTTTCAAAAGCAAAATCACCCAACACACGCTGACAAAAACCATGAATGGTGAATATCGCCGACTCATCAAAACTCTGAATCGCCAATACCAGTCGTTGTCGCTGCTTCGATGATGTAACATCATCATTAGGATCATCGAGCAAAGCATCTCTCGCCACCACCAAACGCTTACGCAAGAGTTCCCTTAACTCTTCTGTTGCTGCTCTGGTATAGGTCACCACCAAGATTTGGTCGACACTTAAGCCCTGTTCCAAAACCAGTCTTAAATACAACTCAGCCAAAGTATAGGTCTTACCCGTCCCGGCACTTGCCTCAATCACGTTCAGGCCAGATAACAGAACTGTTTTAGGATTAAGGCGATTCATAATCGACCATCTGCTAAGTGATCATAAATTGGCTGATAAATATCGAGTGCTAAGGCTTTAAACGCATCATCCAACGGTGCTGTTTTATACAACTGCTGATAATAAATATCCTCTGCCTCTGCTGTCGCAAATTGCCCGCCTAACCAAATTGCCCACATAGCTTTATCAGGATCAGCACGTCCCCCATTCAACGACGCTTTCGCATAAGCAAAACTGGTATTAGTAATCAAAGGTAATGGCGACTGACAACCTGCCCAATAATGAGTTAACAATGCCAATAAATGTTGCTCTGGCTCCGCAACTGGCAATAAATGAATCTCGGCATCTTCGGTAAACCAACGGCTTTCACAAACAACACCTTGTGGCTTAATACAATTCAAAACTAGATGTCGACACCAGACTGCCAACAGTTCTCCACCCTTCAACTTGCCTAAACGATATTGAAATAAACCTGCCGAACTACACCCTTCCAATTGCCCAAGTAATGAAAACTCACCCAGAGATAATTCAACCGGAATAGAATCTATAAAATCATTAGGATAATCGGGTAATAACTTCTCAACAAAGGTTTCCACTTTGGTCGCTTGATCCTGAAAGCTCATCTCACCCACGGTACCCTGTGGCAGGACACCCGTCGCATCAATCATCGGCTTAATGGTTTGCAAGGCATCACCATTCAAACGTTGCTCCAACACCAGTTGACGCAATTGCCATGCTGATAGACCATCAAGAGAAAATGGCTCACGGCTATCTAAGACTTCTTCACTGACGCCCAACTGCAAGCCCAATCGTTGTTGCATCAAATAACGTGCAGGATGATGATAAAACTGAATCAATTGATTAATACTGACTTGCCGCCACTCAGGATCAGGTTCTGGTAACGCTACATTAAACCAACTTGAAGCTAACTGAGTGGCTTGTTGCTCAGGCGGGCAATGTGTTGATTGATAACTCAACAATTTGTCTGACACCCCATCAAAATAACGCCGGCTAAATGACTGTAAAGGATGTTTCGTTAACACTTTTTGCCAAATATCTTCACCATCGGCTTGTTCGAAGCCTTGTCGTAAAACATCACGCAAATCACTGACTAATACCGAAGGTGGAATCCGTGCATTATCAACAATACTGGCACCGACATAACTCATATAAAGATGTTGACGGGCAGACAAAATTGCTTCTAAAAACAAATAACGATCATCATCGCGCCGTGAACGATCACCCTTTCTAAAATCATGAGATAGTAAATCAAAGCCTTGCTTGGACTGCCGACGTGGGAAACTCTCATCATTCATCCCAACCAAACACACCACAGCAAAAGGAATACTCCGCATCGGCACCATGCCACAGAACGTGACACCATGGCCCATAAAGCGATGGGAAGCAGGGCTAATATCGGTATTGTTTTTCAGCCATTCTCTGACTAAGCTGATCGGCATTTTCTGTTCAAAGTTGGCCAACGCAACACTTTCAACCAAACTATCTAAAGATTGCGTAATCGACAAAACATCAGCTTGATCACGCCCATTATCATGTTCTGGTTTAAAAAACTGACTGAGTAAATATAATAAAGTCTGTTGCCACTCTACTGCTGTATGACTTCGTTTTAATTTTTGCCGTGCTCTATCCAGACTCTCCAAAAAAGCACACAGTTGTGCCATAGTTTGAGCACGTTCACCACGAATACCATCAACGCCCAATTGACCATCGAATAATCGCCAACTGCCATCATCGTCTGACAACGGTAGGGCATATCCCAATAACAAGCGGTCTAACCCCGCCCGCCAGCTATTCGCCTCAGTCTCTGGCAAACCCAAAGCGGTTTTATCTCCAGCTGACATTGCCCAGCGAATCTGAGTTTCACGACACCAATCGCGTATCAATGCCATATCCGTTTCTTGCAAATAAAAACGATGTTGAATCGCCTCACACTCTAATAAAGCCACAATCCCTTCAACATCAAAGCGAGACTCTGGCAACATCAACAAATGATCAAATGCAGACAAAATAGGACTTTGTCTCTGAGCACTCGCCCCTGAAATGCCATAAGGGATAAATAAGTCCTTCGACGCAGTCCCAAATACAGCATCAACCGCACCAGCATAAATATCAATATCCGGTGTCATCACCACAATATCAGTGGGTGACAAATCAGGGTGACGCTCAAATAATGCCAATAGCTGATCATGTAACACCTCCACTTCACGCATCGTGCTATGACAAGCATGACATTGAATCGAATCATCATCCCCAGCAATCGATCGCTTACTCGCAGCCAAACTCGGAGCAACCAATTGCACGATATCGCTTTGCAATTGACCTAATAACTGCGTGCCATCAGGCATTGAAAATAAGGACTCAGCAGTATGCTCACATTGTTGCAACTGCTCAAAAAAGTCTTGGCCTTGTTTACCCAAACTCGCTAATAAGGGATGGCCAGATTCATTAGGTTCAGCTTCATCAACAAAATCGAGTGCCTGCTGCCCTTGCTGTTTAGGGGCAACTAAATCACCCCAATATTCAGAACTAGGGGACAGAAAATATAAAGTAATATCGCACCACTTTGCCATCAACTCATACAAAGCCAAATACACCGGTGGCAAAGCCGACACACCAAAAATGGCTAGACGTGCTGGTAAACCTTTCGGTCTTTCGGTACACGTTTGTAAATACGCCTTTAGGCTTTCTAATAAATTCGCCCGATGCATCGCTGGCTGGGGCATTTCAGCAGTCAAACGCTGCCACAACATCGATTGCCAATTGGGTAAATAGGAACCCGGCTGCTCCCAACTTTGCACCCAGTCAGGTCGATACATTAAATATTGGTCAAAACTATCCGCAATACGATGGGCTAAACCAAACCGTTTCACTATATCATCTTGTTCGCCTAAATAGCCCGCAACCGGTTCAAAGCCTAGTAGCTTAGAACACGCAGGCAAAACATCAAATATTCGCCAAGTCATCGCATCCTTACTGAAGGCCGACTCTTTCGGAATATCAGGTAACACACTACGAAATAAGGCCCAGATATGAGCCGAGGGATAAGGAAATTCAACATGACTCGCAATCGAATGATGCTGAGCTAAATACAACGATAACCAACGCGACAGTTCATTACTCTGAACAATAATGGTTTCAGCTTCTAGTGGTGGTAATGGTGCAGATTGCTGCAGCTCGGCCAAGCCCGTCGCCAGCTGCAACATATTATTACTGTAGACCACTTTTAGCATCTAAATTTTGCCCATTCCTTAAGATTCGAAGTCACATTATTCTGTGACTTCAAACTATACCGAAGTTAAAGATAAATGCATTAATAATCGTTGGCATTCGATCTATTTTAATTTAAATGAATCTGTCCCCTTATCCCTTCCAAGCTATTCTTTAAAACAAGCTTTGCAAAACCGCTAAATTAACGAGACAATTAAAGTCATTAACACGCTAATTCATTAAACAACTTACTTTATAACATTGTTTCAACAAGGAAAAATCATGGCCGGCTCATTACAAGATCAACTTAAAAAATCCGGCCTCGTCAGTAAGAAAAAATCACAACAGTTAGATGCTGAAAAACGTAAGAAGATAAAGGCCAAAAATAAAGGCCAAAAGAGTAATAATGAAATTGCAGAAAAAGTGAAACAAGCTAAATTACAAAAAAATCAGGATGATCAAAAACTAAATCAACAGCAGCAACAGCAAATAAAACAAAATGAAGAAAAAGCACGTATCAACCAGATTATTGATCGAGCAAAAATCAAAGATTGTGACGGCGATACCGCCTTCAATTTTCAATTTAATAACAAAATTAAAACGCTGTATCTCAATAAAGAAAATTATGATGCATTAGTTGCAGGCAGTCTTGGACTCTGTCAGATCGATAACATCATTTTTCTGCTGCCAAAAGCAACGGTGAATAAAATAAATTCGATTAACCCTGTGTATGTCGTACTACATCAGGACAAACCAAATACAACGCCAGAATCAGAAAGCGATGCTCCCTATGCCGACTATGAAATTCCCGATGACTTAATGTGGTGATAATTCGAGGTTTTTGACAGCAACTTTTTTATCGAAGAAATTTCTTAAAGAAAGCGTCCATATCTCCAGGCACTGGCAAATCAGAAGGGTTTGCCCAGCTGAAAGCGGCTACTGTTGCAGTATGTCCACCTGTTTCGTAGATGATAGTCTCTACATTGCCTTTCGCCCTTTCTATACCCGCCTTAAGTGCTACTAAATTTCTGGGGTAAACAGTGTCATCCTCGTCAGTGTATATCAATAACATGGGGGGCTCATCGCCATCGATAAAATTAGTGACCACCATATTAGGAAAGTTTTCAGGTGGGCCGAAAATGTCTCTTATATCAGTGGCTTTTGGCACAAAATCATAAGGACCAGCTAGACCAGCAAACGCATTGATAATATTGGGCTTGTAACCCTGTTCTTCCAAATAAGACCTATCAGTAATAATCAATGCCCCAATATGTGCACCCGATGAATGACCTGTTATAAACAGGTTTTGATTGCCCTTATAGCATGCGATGTTTTCGTGAACCCAAGCGACTGACTTTGCTGCATCTTCTAGAAATGTCGGGAATTTCACATCGGGATATAGGCGAGTATTGGGCAACACCACAACATACCCCTTATTTGATAATGTCGTAGCGACAAATTTGTACTGATCTTTAGAACCATCTATCCAGCGACCACCATGAAAAAAAACCACAACGGGAAACGTTTCTTGTTCAATATTAGGTACATAGATATCCAACTTTTGGCGCGGAAATTGACCATAAGCTACATCTTTTGAAATCTGACCGTCGTAACTCAGCGTAGGCGCATTGGCTACTGCAAACTGCAAAGGTGTGCAGGCAACTAGAGACGTCATAAGGAAGAGGATAATTAGTACTTTTTGCATATAATAAATACACTTTAAGGTTTCAAATAGATAAGACTATGATAGATCCGTTCCCTTTTTCATTATTGATTTGGTTTAACTTCCAACAAATAATGAAGACTGAAGTATTCATTCCCCATTTTTTTATTAAAACAACTCTGTTAATTCAGTATCCACAAATTGGTTTGGCCTCCATCCACCAATTAGCTTGTCGAGAGCGACTATTAACATCGCACTGCCAAATCTCGATACGATGGTTTGCTAATGGATGACTATCACTAGATAGAATCTGCCCTTTGAGCACGATAATTTCGCCACCAGCTTCTGTCACTGTATCAGCGACTTTAACCAAATCATTATCAGTATCGGCTTGTCGCATCACAGGTTTTGGATAAAACGGACCTTAAGTCGTACGAGGCGTTAAGATGCTGGCAGCAATGCTTGGTGAAACAGCTGTTAAACCCGCTACTGTCGTTGAGTACTTTAGTAAGGCTCTGCGTATAATCAGCTTCATCGTAATAAACTTACTTATTGATGATGCGAACCAACTTCAAGCTCATTAAATCATTGCCTTTCATCAAGGTATTATCATCAATGATTTTCCAGACATCTTCTTCATTTACCGATATCTTAAAAACAAGGTAACGGTCACTACCCGACTCACGAACAAAGATTTCTTCAAATTCAGTTCGATTGCCTTGGCTATCAATAAAGTTTTTACCGATGACAAACTTCTGAGAACCGGCGACTTCGGCAAAGACATCCATCAATTCGATGGAGGAACCTGCTTCACTTTGATACTCACCTTCAAAGCCATGGCCACAGGCTGCCAGCGTCATTGCTAAGAGTATGATTGAAGTTGATTTAAGCCATTTCATTGATATTTCCCCAATTTATTTACCGCTACATACCTTATATAAAGATAAATTATTCATACTATATATCCATTTGAAGCAACTAATGTAAAGTATCTGAATCAAAAATTGTGCTCGCTCCAGCATGTGCGAAGATCAGAGCCACATCGGCTTTATCAAAGTAATAATGCTCATTACAAAACTCACAAGCAACTTCAATTTGTTCTTGCTCTTCCACCAAGGCCATCGCATCTTGTTGGCCTAATAGGCTAATCGTGTTTGCCACTCTTTCGCGTGAACAGTTACAAGCAAATTCCAACTCTGTGGTGCTCAGTAGTCTGCATTCTTCTTCATGGAATAAACGATGTAGTAATGTGCCAGCCCCTATCATCCGAAGCTCATCTTGGCTCACTGTCGATGCCAGTTGGCTAATGCGTGACCATGATTCTGCTTCTATTTCGCTAGTATCATCAGCTGAAGGCAATTGCTGCAATAACATACCACCAGCGACTTTATCATCCGCAGCTAACCACACGCGTGTTGAAAGCTGTTCTGACTGCTGGAAGTAAGTTTCTAATAAACCTGAAATAGCCCTGCCATCGAGCCTTACAATGCCCTGATAAGGCTGTGCTGCCCCATCAACTTCTATTGTGATAGCCAATGTACCTTCACCGGTTAAATCCGCCAACTCAGCATCATTAGAAATGGTTTGGTCTTCATCCCACTGGGCAAACGCACGTAATGTATCTTCACTGGTACATTCAACCATCATCAGATCAACAACACCTTCTGATTTAATCTGTAATACCAAACGGCCATCTATTTTTACCGTTGCCGCTAATAAAGCAGCAGCAGCCATCATTTCACCCAAAGCACGTTGGATTGCAATAGGATACTGACGACGTGATGTGACTTCTTGCCAAGTCTCTTGTAAGTGCACCCACTCACCACGAATAGCTGCATTATCAAAAATAAAACGCTGTAAACTGTTCGATTGAAATGACACTGGTTCGTTACTTTTTTTCATTCATCTTCCAAAAAAAATGCTGGGCATTAATCAACACCCAGCATTTTACATTAATGCTTAAACAGAGCGACGCGCTGCCATCACAACACGCCCTTGTTCAAATTAAGCGACAGTCAATAACAAAGCATTAAGTCGTTTAACGTAGCTTGCAGGGTCTTCTAACTGGCCACCTTCTGCTAGTAAAGCTTGGTCAAATAAAATCGATGACCAATCTTCAAAACGAGTATCGTCTGATTCATCTTTCAAACGGACGACCATGGGATGCTCGGGGTTAACTTCAAAGATAGGCTTCGTGCCACCTACTTGTTGACCGGCTGCTTTTAACATCCGCTCAAGGTTGGCACTCATATCCATGTCATCAACAACCAAACACGCTGGAGAATCAGTTAAACGATGTGTAATGCGCACATCTTTCACTTTATCACCTAATGTTGCCTTAACGCGTTCAACTAAATCAGCAAAGTCTTTATCTGTTTCTTCTTGCGCTTTCTTCTCTTCTTCATTGGCTAATTCGCCAAGATCCAAGTCGCCTTTTGCAACAGATTGCAATTGCTTGTCATCAAACTCAGTTAGTGAGTTAGTTAACCACTCATCAACACGGTCAGCTAGCAATAAGACTTCAATCCCTTTCTTACGGAATACTTCCAAATGCGGGCTGTTTTTTGCAGCAGCAAAGCTTTCTGCCGTGATGTAGTAAATCTTGTCTTGCTTGTCTTTCATACGGCTAACGTAATCAGCCAGCGTGACTGTTTGCTCTTCACTACCTGTTTCAGTGGTTGAGAACATCATCAATTTCGCCAAGGCTTCTTTATTAGCCATGTCTTCGCCAGTACCTTCTTTGATGACCTGACCAAACTCTTTCCAGAATGTGGCATATTTCTCAGCATCATTCTTCTGCATTTTTGACAGTTCGCTTAAGATTTTCTTAACCGATGCTGCACGAATACTATCAATCGTTTTACTGCCTTGTAGAATTTCACGTGACACGTTCAATGGCAGATCGTTAGTATCAATCACACCACGGATAAAACGTAAGTAACGTGGCATCAGTTGATCGGCATCTTCCATAATGAATACGCGTTTCACATACAATTTCAAACCATGTGTGCGTTCGCGATCCCACAGATCAAAAGGCGCTGTTGAGGGGATATAAAGCAGTGACGTGTATTCCGTCTTACCTTCTACCTTATTGTGACTCCAGCTTAGTGGATCTTGGTAATCATGAGAGATTTGCTTATAGAATTCTTTGTATTCGTCTTCGCTGATATCGCCCTTAGATTGTGTCCATAAAGCCGTTGCTTTGTTAACCGTTTCATCTTCAAGCTCAGCAAACTCATCAATCTTGCCGTCTTCATCTGGGACAAGCTCTTTTGTCATCATGATCGGAAGATCAATATGATCAGAGTATTTAGAAATACAATTTCTTAAACGCCAGCCATTTAAAAACTCTTCTTGGTCATCGCGAAGGTGAAGTGTGATTTCTGTGCCACGTGTTTCTTTATCGATATTTTCGATAGTGAACTCGCCTTTACCTTGTGATTCCCATTCAACACCTTCAGCCGCATCATCGCCAGCTCGACGTGTTCTTAATGTCACCTTATCTGCAACAATAAACGAAGAATAAAAACCAACACCAAACTGACCGATCAACTGTGAATCTTTGGATTGATCACCCGTCATTTTTTCAAAGAACTTCTTGGTGCCTGAGTTAGCAATCGTACCAATATTCTCAATCACTTCATCACGGTTCATACCGATACCGTTATCAGTAATTGTGATCGTCTTTGCGTCTTTATCAAAATCGACTTTGATCTTAAGTTCAGCATCACCTTCGTATAAAGCATCATTTGAAAGTGCATCAAAACGTAATTTATCAGACGCATCTGATGCATTAGAAATCAGCTCACGCATAAAGATTTCTTTATTGCTGTAGAGCGAGTGGATCATCAGATCCAATAATTGGGTAACTTCAGTCTGAAAACCTAAGGTTTCTTTTTGTGCAACAGTCATTGAAAATCTGCCTCCATCCGGCATTGTTTATCTTAGAAACAACAGATGGGGGCAAGGTTTGAAAGTTCAAGGGGGAAATGAAGCTGACCCCATTAATTTAGCTCTTTTCGATAAAACTCAACGTAAAATCTGACTCTACCTAACGGTTCGGCCTCATGAAAGATAGTCGGCTCAACCACACCAGAAAGCACATCACTTAGTATGACTACTTCTTCCTTCGGCTCGGTAATCATATATTTTAACTGCCCTTCTAATATGTAACGATTTTCTCCAAACACCCGCTTTAGTACAATGAGATTTCAGTAATCCCTTTGGCACACTGATTTCATCAAACTCAGATGTCTTCTTACAAGATGTAACGTTATCTGGCAAAAGCTTCATTTTGTATTATCATAAACTCAATTAATGTTATACGACCAACCTTCAGTCTTATTCATAATCGCATAAAAATAAACTAAAAGAATAAACAAAAAAACGTCACACGCAGTATCTTTCTGCACCCTACGATAATACCCTTATGTGATGACTATTTAACTTAAATTAATTAAACCCTACTTTTGATAGGTTGTAATGCAAGCAGCCAAAGCTATATCATCTGCATAGATAGAACATAACAGTTGTTGCATTCATCTGATGCGCCAAGATGACCTCATTGAATCGATTGAACTAACACCAAAATACTGTAAGAATAGTACGACCATAAAATTATTTGATTGTTAAACGGATTGCCCACCCGTTGATAAGTCTTCACGGTTTATCCGTCTGTGCGTAGTCCAGCAGAGGGGTAAGGAAAGATGGCAGTAAGTAACAAAATTGAAGTGGCCGAGGGCTTTTCAGTTCATCACGTCGTTTGCCCGCATGATTGTCCCGACTCCTGCTCAATGCTTGTCACCAAAGATGACAGCACTGGCAAAGCCATTCAAGTACAAGGTGACCCGACACATCCCATTACACGTGGTCATCTATGCAACAAGGTTAATCATTACCTCGACTTCGTTTATAACGACAATCGCGTCCTTTATCCCCACAAACGCGTTGGTCCCAAAGGCCCTGGTGCCAAGTTTGAACGTATCTCTTGGGATGAAGCCTTAGACACAATCACCGACAATTTCAAACAAACCATTGAAAACTATGGCTCCGAAGCAATCCAACCTTATTCCTACTCTGGCACCATGGGCATGGTCGGTTACTGGACCATGGACAGTCGTTTCTGGAATAAAATGGAAGCCACTCGCCTAGAGCAATCCATCTGTATATACGCGGCCATGTGGGCTGGGCTACATACTTATGGTATGGCCCATGCCAATACCTCTATCCATGAAGCTGCTCAAGAAGCCGAACTGATCATTCTCTGGGGGACAAACCTGGTCAGTACTGGCGTACATGCCATCCCCTTTATTCGTGAAGCCCAAGAGCGTGGTGCCAAACTGATCGTTATCGATCCCCGTGAAACCCGTACCACCATGATGGCCGATTGGCACATTCAACCTAAACCCGGTACGGATGCCGCTTTAGCCCTAGCTATGATGAAAGTCATTGTTGATAATAATTTACATGACATTGAATTTTTAAAGGAAAAAACTGTTGGTTGGAAAGCTTTAATTGATAAAAAACTACCTGAATATTCACTTGATAAAGTCGCCAAAATCACAGGTGTTAAAGCCGCTGATATTGAAAAATTTGCCTTAGAGTATGCCTCGACTAAAAAGTCCGTTATTCGTGCTAACTATGGTCTCAACCGCCATCAAAATTCCGGCCAAATGTGCCGTGCCATTCTAACCTTGCCTTGTATCACAGGCTCCTGGCGTGAACGTTGCGGTGGTGCTGGCTTCGGTAACCTAGAAGAAATGTGGCTTCGCCATGACCTCAATAAACTCCACCGTCCAGATTTAGGGGAACGAGGCACTAAACGTCAAATTAGTATGGTACAAATTGGTCGTGCCTTAGCTGAAAACATTGGCTATGACGGTGAACCCCTCGATCCCCCTATTAAATCGATGTTTATCTACAACTCTGACCCGGCAAATTGTGCTCCGAATACACAAGGTGTTCGAGAAGGCTTAATGCGAGATGACCTCTTCGTCGGCATCCATGAAACCTTCTGGACTGATAGCTGTACATACGCTGACATAATACTACCAGCTGATACCCAGCTAGAACGTATGGATCTGGTAGCGACCTATGGTAATTGGTATTACGGGTTCAACGAACCTGTTATCGAACCACTTGGCGAGAGTGTTCGTAATTCAGAATTGTTCAGAAAGCTTGCAGATAAAATGGGCTATAACGACAGCGATGACAATGCTTTCACTCAAACCGATGAAGAAATCATCCGAGACATCCTTGTCGATGACAGCGTTAACCCACTGATGGAAGGCATTGATTATGACGAACTCAAAGCCAATGGTTGGGCAAGAGCCAACACTGAAACCAAACGCCGAGACTTTTTAAATCAAGGCTGGCCAACACCCAGTGGCAAAATTGAGATTTACAGTGCTGCACTCAAAAATCAAGGCATTGACCCACTCCCAAGTTACGTACCTGAAATTGAAGGTCAAGAAGATCCCAGACGTAAACAATTTCCTCTGCAAGTGCTCAGCTGTGCTTCTCATTACTTTATTGGCGATTCATTCCAATCTGTGCCCCGCCTGCAAGCAATGATGTCCCGTCCCACCGTCGAGCTCAATCCAAGAGATGCCAAAAAACGCGGTATTTCTGATGGTGACTTATGTCGAATTTATAACGACCGAGGCGAAACATTTGCCCATGCGGTCATCATCAAAAAACTCATTGCCGGTATCTGTAATACCCAAAAACAATTCAAAGGCAGTAATACCTATGGTGGCGTTAATATTAATGCCCTCAACTCAGAAATGCTGACCGACTTTGGCAATAGCCCAACTTTCTATTCCTGCTTGGCAGAAGTTGAATTAGCCAGTGACCAAGTTAAAAAAGATATTTTAGAAAAATGGGGCGGCAAAGAAGGTTACATCAAACGCTGGCGTGAGGATCCCAAAAACAAGGATATTAAAGCAACCGATGCGCAAATCATTGCGGCAGCTAAAAAAGTACATAAAGGGATATTTTAACCATGGCAACCATTAAAACTGATGGCTTTAACGACCCTTTTGATCAGCTTCTACCTTCACCTGAAACCGCTATCCAAACTAAACGGGTCAATAGTCGCTCAGGCAAAATCACCAAAATTAACAACCTCACCTACGACACCATCGAAGTCACTATTACCTGTGATAAGAACACGCCGCCTTTCAATGCCAATGCTGGTCAATATGCCACGCTTAAAGTCGATGGGATTGCTAGGCCTCGTGCCTACTCTTTTGCCAAAGCGCCAGCACTTGAGAAACAAAACCAAATCACCCTATTCATCCGCTTAGTCGAAGGTGGTGAACTCTCAGACTGGTTTAAGCAAAAAAAGCGAAGCAGAGCCCCTGTAACTGTCAGTGGTCCAATGGGAAAGTTTGGCTTAGATAACTCTGACGATACGATTGTCTGCGTTGCCGGTGGCAGTGGCATGAGTGCCATCAAAGCACTAGTCGAACAAGCCTGCCATCAATCATTAGCACGCGACTGCCTGTTCTTTTATGGGGCTCGGACCCAAGCCGATCTCTATTGCCTCGAAGAAATGGAAGCCATCAAACAGCAATGGCATCCTGATCACAGTTTTGCCTTTATCCCTGTCTTATCTGAAGAACCAGATGACTGTGACTGGCAAGGGCCAAAAGGATTAGTCACCGAATACCTCAAAACCCATTATCTCGATACAAACCAACTCGACATCAATCATATAAAAGCCTTTTTCTGTGGCCCACCGCCGATGATTGATCATGGTGTTAAAGTCCTACAAGATGCAGGGTTAGTCGAACAATCCATCCGTTATGACAAATTTGAAGATGTTCGATCCCCTGCGCCAGTTATCGATAACCAAAAATGTACGCTCTGCGACGAATGTCTACTTGTCAAACCAGTCGAAAACTGTATCGTTGAGCTGAGCGACTTTAGCCATAGTCGGCAAACTGGCATGACAAACGCTAAAAACATTGTTCCCGGCCAAACTTCCGGGCTTTATTACAACACCCTCTTTATCAACAATGACCAGTGCATTCGATGCTATGCTTGTGTTGATGCCTGTCCACATAAGGCAATTTCACCCAAAAACAAGGCTGCGCCCAGTATGTTAAGGCAACGTTGACGCTATTCAACTGCGATTCAGTTTCGTCGCCTATACTTAAATGCATCACTAATTTATTTCCATACATCTCAAGGAAAATAGTATGTCATTAGCTAGGGTTACAGAAATTATTGCAAGCTCACCAAAAAGTTTTGATGATGCCATCAAAGAAGGCGTAAAGCGTGCGACTAAAACATTAGAAAATGTCACTTCCATTTGGGTGAAAGATCAGTCCCTAGAAATCAAAAAAATAAAATTGCATAATACAAATTCAATCTAAAAATCACATTTATTCTTAAATAAAGGATCGGAGTTCCACAATGGACATACTAAATATGGTGTTGGCTGCAGCTCGAAATAATGCCGTTGATAAACACGCCAACTAAAACAACTTATCCAATAGCCAAACTTCAGATGTATTAGCCCAGCTGCTAACAGAATTGGGTAACCGTATCCGAGGTTATATTCAACAAGGTAATTGACTGGAATCACTGATTAGTGCCTCAGGCAAACTGTACTAAGGTACCGAAACAATATAAAACAACAGCTTAAAATAAAAATAATCGCTCATCTCTCATAAACTAAATAATCTTCACACCAAATTAAAGCAGACATCTGATAAAGTAACTATTTGCAATTATCATGTGAAAAGGACTTATGGCCCAAGCCGAATTACGAATCCTCACCTACAATATCCATAAGGGATTTAGCACTGGCAACCGACACTTTGCATTGCCACGACTACGCGACGTACTTGTGGAAGCAGATGCCGACATCCTGTTATTGCAAGAAGTACAAGGTGAACACAAACAACATGAAATCGACCATGCTAATTGGCCTGATGGTTCTCATGCGGAATATATTGCAGAAGGCCGTTGGCCACACCTCGCCTATGGTAAAAATGCCTTATATAAACTTGGCCACCATGGGAATGCCATTTTAAGTAAACACCCAATCATCAGCTGGGAAAATATCAATGTGTCATCGATATCTTGGGCCAGTCGTAGCTTGTTACACGGTGTAATAAATCTACCTGCTGTTGATGAAGAACTGCATATCATTTGTATCCATCTTGGCTTGATGAATGTAGAACGAAAACAACAAATCAAAATACTCTCTGAACGTATAGAAGAACATGTTCCCGATAATGCGCCGCTTATCATCGCTGGTGATTTTAATGATTGGAGTGAACGTGCAGAGAAACATTTTTCAGAACAATTAAACCTACAAGAAACTCACCACACACTACACAACAAACATGCTCGGACTTTCCCTGCTTGGCTACCTATATTAAAAATGGATCGAGTCTATTATCGTAAAGTGAAGCCATTGAGC
Organism: Gammaproteobacteria bacterium; assembly: GCA_029248745.1. Classification (GTDB taxonomy): domain Bacteria; phylum Pseudomonadota; class Gammaproteobacteria; order Nitrosococcales; family Methylophagaceae. The sequence continues at coordinate 264,017 of JAQWIT010000013.1, read as the reverse complement.
TGCGAACGACCACGGTACAACCTATGGCGACGTTTATCTGACCATGCACCATTGATTGCTAAATTTGAAATTTGAAGTGAATCCTCTGTAGAAGCAAAAAAAGCAAAAGCGTAAATGATTAATTACTCAGCATGAGCTCGGATAAATACCCAATCATCACCAGCTGATAAATCTGCACTAAAACGATAACCTTCACTGTCAAAGTTCTTTAATTGGTCTGGATCGTTAATACGGTGATCGATGATATAACGACTCATTAAACCCCGCGCTTTTTTGGCATAAAAACTAATGATTTTATATTGACCATTTTTCATGTCCTTAAATACCGGTGTGATGATCCGCGTATTTAATTTCTTCGCTTCTAAAGCTTTAAAATATTCATTTGAAGCCAGGTTAACTAAAATAGCATCAGAGGATTGAGAAGCTTCAGTTTCTATTTCTTCGCGAAGCTGGCCGCCCCAAAACTTGTACAAATTTTTGCCTTTTTGATTTGCAAACTGAGTACCCATTTCCAAACGGTAAGGTTGAATCAAATCCAACGGTTTTAGGACACCATATAATCCAGATAGAATACGCAGATGCTGTTGGGCAAATTCCAGTCCTTCATCATCCATCGTTTCGGCATCCAGACCTGTATAAACATCGCCTTTAAATGCTAAAACCGCTTGCTTAGCATTATCCAAGTTAAATGGCCTCGTCCAAGTCTGGAAACGCGCCATATTCAAGCCTGCTAATTTATCGCTTAGCTTCATTAACGTTGCAATACCGGGGGTTGATAATTGTTTCAACTCATCAATCAAAGCCTCTGACTGTGCCAAAAATTTTGGCTGCGTATGACATGTCGTGATTGGCTGTGACTCAAAATCCAGTGTTTTAGCAGGCGAAATAACAGTAAGCATGTTGAAATCCTAAACATTTATTCTCAACACGCACTTTACCATTTCTTCTTTGATGACACCATGTTATGCCTAAAATAAACGCTCTAGACTAGAGCTTATATCCTATTTATGGGACACTTCACCGCTAAACATACTTAGTCAATAAAACACCCTATGATCAAAACCCTTATTAATTGCATCGATGCCCTCAATGAATGGGTCGGTCGTACCACCGCTTGGCTCGTTGTCTGGATGGTGCTACTGATTTGTTACGACGTTGCTATGCGCTACCTCTTTAACCAAGGTTCAACCGCATTACAAGAGCTTCAGTGGCACTTGTTTTCGCTTATCTTTTTACTCGGTGGTGCTTATACCTTAAAACATGATGGTCATGTTAGAGTCGACTTAATTCATCAAAGCCAATTTTTATCGGACAGGCATCGTGCCCTGATTAATATTTTTGGCATTTTATTCTTCCTCATACCCTTCTGTATTCTGGTGATTACAACCGCATGGCCTTTCGTAGGAAATGCTTTTTATTACAATGAAGGATCGCCCGATCCTGGTGGGCTACCCCACCGGTACTTACTAAAAGGGAGTGTCCTCATTGCCTTTGTCTTGCTGGTTTTACAAGCCATAGCCGAGCTCCTCAGAAATAGTCTCAAACTAAGCCAACAGGAGTCCAATTAATGGAAGTTTGGGCTTTAGTGATGTTTGCCGTGTTGTTTCTATTATTGCTACTTGGCTTTCCAGTTGCTTTCACCTTAGGTGCTGTCGCTTTTGCTTTTGGCAGTTTCTTTTTAGGCATCGGCTTTTTCGATTTATTGCCTCTCAGGATATGGGGAATCATGACTAACTTCACCCTATTAGCCGTCCCCCTCTTTGTCTTTATGGGCGTTGTCTTAGAAAAATCGGGGCTAGCAGAACAATTACTCGAAACCATGGGTAAATTATTTGGCCGTGTTCGAGGAGGGTTAGCGATTTCTGTCATTATCGTGGGAAGTTTACTCGCGGCAACAACTGGGGTCGTAGGCGCTTCAGTTGTTACCATGGCTGTTATCGCGTTACCTGCCATGTTAAAGCATCAGTATGCCCCCACATTAGCGAGCGGCACCATTGCTGCCTCAGGCACCTTAGGGCAAATCATTCCCCCCAGCATTATTCTCATTCTATTAGGAGATGTCATCGGCATACCTGTAGGACAACTCTTTATGGGTGCAGTAGTGCCTGGCATGATGCTCGTTTTAGCTTACATCATCTATATCGGCTTCGTCGCTTGGCGACACCCTGATATGGCCCCTGCTATTAAAGCCGACCCAGATCAAGACTTACATTTAATGATGCAAGTCTTAAAAAGCTTATTACCTCCACTAGCACTTATTCTCACTGTGCTAGGCTCTATTTTCTTCGGCATCGCTTCCCCAACTGAATCAGCAGCTGTTGGCGCATTAGGCGCGATGACATTAGCAGCCTTACACGGCAAATTAACGCTCAAAAACCTTAACCAAGCAATGCAACAAACCACTCGCTTAACCAGCATGGTCTTCCTTATCCTCATCGGAGCAACCGCTTTTGGCCTTGTCTTTGTCGGTATGGGAGGGGACGGCTTGATTTTTGATATTTTCGAACAACTACCAGGTGGCAAATGGGGATTTTTAATCCTCAGTATGTTGCTTATCTTTATACTCGGCTTCTTCTTAGACTTTATTGAAATCTGCTTTATCGTTGTGCCTATTATTGCCCCAGTCGCCATCCATTTAGGGCTAGATCCGCTTTGGTTCGCATTATTGATTGCTCTGAATCTACAGACTTCATTTCTCACGCCCCCTTTTGGTTTTTCACTCTTCTACCTAAAGGCCAGCGCACCCAATATAAAATTACAAGCCATCTACCGAGGCATTGTGCCCTTTGTTATTATTCAATTAATCGTTTTAGCTATTGTCATTGCCTTTCCAGAGGTCACACTTTGGCTACCCAACTTGATGGAATAACATGTAAATTTCACATAAAAAAAGGGCGCTAAGATAGCGCCCTTTTAACAACACTGACCATCTCTTTAATCAATTAAAAAGCGACATTAGCACCAATCATTAAAGTACCAGATTGGGCATCAATATCACTATGCGTGACACCTGGTCCTGAATTACCACCACTTAAGAAATTAAGCGCTGCGTGGCCCTCCGTGTGAATATATTCACCAAAAAGCTTAGCGCTCGGTGTAATAAAGCTAGCCATACCCAAGCTCCATTGGTCTTGTCGTTCCCAAGGAGAACCATCAGGTCCCGTATCAAAACGACTAAACTCAAGTGAGTAATCTGTTGGTACACCAGAGAAGGTCGTATTGTAGTGCCCCCAATATCCCAACTTGTCACTTTCGATGGACCAAACTCATGAATCGTAGCGTTAAAAGTACCTGCCCATTTATCTTCTGTCTGAGCTAACTCAGTTTTGATCTACCAATTCTGACCATCTAAACGTGTATAGATGTCATAAGCACGATTCTCTTCTTGGTATAAACTAAAATGCGTAATTGGAAATTCTTGGCAATAAGTGCTCCCATTGATATAAGGTGCACCCACTAACAAACTGGTATCAGGCATCACATTAAACGTATAATTCACATCAACCACATAGTTATTTAACTTACTTGGCACATTGCTATCATCAACAGGCACATTCTCGGCTCTGAACTGCGAACCATCTTGCACTGCCATAATATTAATGTTCGAACCATCTTGTTTATAACCACCATTTAAACCATAAGCAAGGCCACCAAAAGCATGCCAAACTGTCGACGCTGTGAACGGATTAACTGTATCCGTTAGGCCAAAAGGAATTGCCATTTTACCCAAGGACACATAAAGCGTAGACTCTTCCAAATTACTCAGTAACACATAACCACGTCGTACCTGCACCTAGTTACGGTTCACATCTGTTAACGTACCAGACCCAAAACTTTGCTGAGGATCAGAGAGCAACTCAATACAAGCAAATACCCACTCACCTATATTAGCCCTCGCAGCTAACTGTGCAGAATGAATAACGGCCTTAGAACCTTTTTTTTCGCTGATTTACTGATGTTGGGTGACGCATCAAATAACCGAACTTACTCTATCGGTTACTCTTCTGATAATCAGCAATCACCGTTATAGCACCACTGAAATGAACAGAATCAGCTGCTAAAACACCCGATTTTTTCTCTCTAATAATAAACGCTGTTTACTATTAATTCGTGTCGTTGAATCTAACATGTCATAGCTATATTGATTATCAAAGCCAATGACATTCTTAGTCGCCACTTCTGCTTCTACTTTAACTTTTTCATTGTATTAAGTATTTTGTGTATCAACACTTTTCTTATGCTGCTCAACTTGTTCTAGTCGATGGCGTGATTCAGCATTTTTTGCTGCCAATGCATCCAACTTAACCGCTAGCTCTTCGACCGTGACAGCCGAAACCACACCACTCATACCGAGCGTGGATAATGCTATCGCAATTGATAAACTCAGTTTTTTCATTGTCACTCCTCTTAGGGTCCCCTAAAACTCTGGCAGCCTAATTTAACAGGATGATCAAATAAAAAAGTGAACTGATTATTGATTAAATGGAAAACTTTGAACCTGCTGAATATCACGTTGTTTGAGTACTAACATTAACAACCGATCTAAACCCAACGCTACGCCAACACACTGCGGCAAACCCGATGTCATCGCAGCTAGCAAATGCTCATCAAGGGGCATCGGGGCTTTACCTAGTACTAGACGCTGTTGATTATCATGTTCAAAACGGCGCCGAAGCTCACCCGCATCCAATAATTCATCATAGCCATTGGCTAGCTCAAGGCCACCCGCATATAGTTCAAACCGTGCTGCCACCTCATGACCTTGCTCATCAGTGTGAATTTTAGCCAGCTGAGCCTGAGACGCAGGAAAATCATAAACCATAACCGGTCGTTCAAAACCAGCTAATTTAGGTTCAAGGACCTCACTCATTAATAGCTCCAACCAACCATCTCGATCAAGATCAATATCACGCATCAAACTTGGTATATTCTCCAACCCCACCAAGCGAAGTTGTTGGTCAGAACAATTGAAAATATCTATTGCTAAATACTGTTCAAAAGTTCTCGTATACGACAATCTGATAGCCTCTGGGAAACCAGCAACAACAGCGACTAAAGCTGAAACTTCATCCATCAATTGAGTGAAGGTTAATTCTGGGCGGTACCACTCCAGCATTGTAAACTCGGGCGAGTGCAATCGTCCCTGTTCACCATTACGAAAAACCTTCGCAATCTGGTAAATAGACCCTGCGTCAGCCGCTAATAGCCGTTTCATACCAAACTCAGGAGACGTCTGCAAATAATAAGTCTGCTGAGGGGATGTTCCAATAGGAATATAATTTGTCTTAAAACTATCCAGATAAGGTGCTGTTGGTGCAGCAGAAGATAAAACAGGGGTCTCAACCTCCAGTACCCCCTTTTGAGCAAAAAAAAGGCGGACATCAGCCAAAAGCTGTGCCCGACTTTTCAGGTTTTCTGCACTAATCGATGGTCGCCAATCATTTTCCATAGAGTATATCTAGGCGTTTAGATTTTGTCGTAGAACAAGGAATTTTTGCACGGAGAATGCGAGCCTATTGAAATAGGTGACCATTCGAGTACAAAAAATAACGCAGGAATACGGCAAAAGATGAATGCTTAAATTAGTCTTTGGCGCGTTCTACGTATTCTCCGCTTCTGGTATCAATCCGTAACACTTCACCAATATTCATAAACAGCGGTACACGTACCACAGCACCGGTCTCTAATGTTGCGGGTTTACCACCCGTACCAGCTGTATCACCTTTTAAACCAGGATCAGTATCGGTCACAGCTAAGTTCACAAAGTTGGGGGCTGTTACCAATAAAGGCGAACCATTCCACTGTGTCACGGTATAAACATATTGTTCTTTCAACCATTTCAAACAATCTTCAACCGCGTTGGTATCTGCAGCATGTTGCTCGTACGAAACAGGATCCATAAAGTACCAAAACTCTCCGTCCGTATAGGAATACTCTAGTTCTACCTCGACCACATCAGCACTTTCAACATTTTCACCTGACTTGAAAGTCCGTTCGTTAACACGACCCGTTTTTAAATTACGAAATTTAACACGGTTAAAAGCTTGGCCTTTACCTGGCTTAACTAATTCATTTTCAATAATGCTGCAAGGATCGCCATCCAACATAAATTTAAGGCCAGATTTAAATTGATTTGTACTTACACTTGCCATGGCAACCTCTTTTAGGAGACGATCATCGTCTATTTAATACTTAGGCGCAATATGATACCTCAAACACCCTCGGTGTTACCAAACCAAAGCTGGCAAATAGCGTTAGCCAATGCCATAAAAAAACCAGAAGAACTCTTGGCACAGCTAGGGCTAACAGATCGTCTTATGGCAATTGATCCAGCAGCGCTCAAACAATTTCCGCTTCGCGTTCCTCAAAGCTATATCAATAAAATGCGCCATGGTGATCCTGAAGATCCCTTACTAAGACAAGTTTTTCCACTTATCGATGAAGCGGTAAACAATCAAAATTTCGTAACTGACCCAGTTGGTGACCAACTAGCCATCACAAGTCCTGGACTGCTTCAGAAATATAACGGCCGCGCCTTATTACTCACAACGGGCGCTTGTGCCATCCATTGTCGATATTGCTTCAGACGCCACTTTCCTTATAACGAAAGTAATCCGCTAGCCAGCCAATGGCAGCAAACCCTATCAATGCTACAACAAGAGTCTGACACAGATGAAGTTATCTTAAGCGGTGGGGATCCTTTAGCATTGAATGATCAAAAATTAGCTCAAATAGTCTCAGAACTTGAACAAATCCCACATCTAAAACGGCTACGTATCCATACTCGTCTACCCATCGTATTACCTGAACGGATTAATGACACGCTATTAGACTGGATAAGCAGCACTCGATTTAAAGTCATCATGGTGATACACGCAAATCACATCAATGAGTTAACACCAATCGAAGCAAAAGCATTACAGAAATTAACTAAAGCTAATGTGCAATTACTTAATCAATCTGTCCTATTAAAAGGGATTAACGACTCCGTGACAGCACTTGCTGCTCTCAGTGGAAAACTGATTGAAATGGCTGTTGTACCTTATTACTTACACTTACTCGATCCTGTGGCGGGCGCCAGCCATTTTGACGTATCAGAAAAGGAAGGGATTAACTTAATCGAACAATTAAGAACGAAATTGTCTGGTTACCTTGTCCCTCGCTTAGTTCGAGAACAACAAGGCAAAACCAGTAAAACGATAATTAGCTGATCAGACTTTAACGCTGGCTGATTGGCACATAATTACGGACATCACTACCGGTATAGATCTGTGTCGGACGATAGATTCGATTATCTGAGATTTGTTCACGCCAGTGGGCTAACCAACCTGCAGAACGTGCCACAGCGAATAACGCTGTAAATTGATCCGCTGGAATGCCCATTTCTTCGTATAAGATACCGGAATAAAAATCAACATTGGGGTAGACACCTTTGTGACCTAAACGTTCAACACAGACCTCTTCCACCTTCATTGCTGTTTCAAAAGTATTATCTAAACTACTGCCACGGTCTTCAATTAATTCTGCAACCAATTTGTGTAAAATAGTAGCACGCGGGTCTTTCACCTTATATTCACGATGGCCCATACCCCAGATAACATTTTTATTGGCTAGTGCATTATCGACCCAGGCTTCTGCCTTGTCTGCACTACCAATTTCTTTCAACATCTCGACAACTTTAAAGTTTGCCCCGCCATGTAATGGGCCCGATAAAGTCCCAACCGCACCAGAAATAACACTATAAGGTGTTGCTAAGGTAGAACCAGACACTAATGCTGAAAACGTAGAGGCATTCAAAGTATGTTCAGCATGGAGAATCAAACAAACATCCATAATCCTAGCTAACAACGGATCCGGTTCTTTACCCGTGAACATATACAGTAAATTTTCAGCAACCGATAAATCTTCACGCGGTTCTATCGGATCATAACCTTGACGCATATGCTCCCACATCGCGACCAATGGTGCCATTTGAGCAATGATATTAATCGTCATATTACGAACGTAATTGAGATCTTCACAAACACTAGAGCCCGTCAAACATTCAGTGCCCGGATAAAACATACCTAGACTTGATACTGCTGTCTGCAACATATCCATAGGATGAGCAGTTGCAGGGAAATGACGCATCATTTCACGAATATGATATTTAATTCGGTAGTGGCGTCTTAATTTTTTAGTGAAGCCATCGAGGTCTGTAGCTGATGGTAATTCACCATCCAATAACAACAGCGTCGTTTCTTCGAAGCTACTGTTTTCGGCCAACGTTTCTAAAGGATAGCCTCTGTAAGATAATAAACCTCGTTCACCATCAATATACGAAATAGCAGATTTAGTGGCAGCAACGCCTTCCAGTCCGGGTAAAAAATCACTCATCCTATGACCTCGCGTTCTGTCTATGCAGTTCAAAATTCATCAAAGCATTATACGTGATACGAAAAAATGTACACTTTTAAACTATTTTTAATAATGAAATCATGGTATTACACACAATATTCTCTACGAAACATACTCGCCTTGAGCCTGTAAATCTGCATGATATGAAGAACGTACCATCGGGCCACTAGCCACATGCTCAAACCCCATTTCCTTAGCAACAACGGCCAATTTATCGAATTCAGCCGGGGTAACAAACCGTTCAACCGCTAAGTGATGTCGACTAGGTTGCAAATACTGGCCCAACGTTAACATTCGGCAGCCATGATCACGCAAATCCTGCATTACCTGCTTGATCTCGTCAATTGATTCACCCAACCCCAACATCAAGCCAGACTTGGTCGGCACATCAGGATGTTGTTCTTGAAAATGCTTAATCAAATCGAGCGACCATTGATAATCAGAACCAGGACGAACAGCTTTATACAGACGTGGAATGCTTTCTAGATTATGGTTAAAAATATCAGGCGGACAATCAGCCAATACTTCCAACGCCACATTCATACGGCCACGAAAATCGGGGACCAATACTTCAATATTCGTCTTAGGTGATTGGGCACGAATTTCTCTAATGCACGCCCTGAAATGAGCTGCCCCACCATCGCGTAAATCATCGCGATCGACCGATGTCACGACAACATGTTTCAATTGCATCGCGGCAATTGTTTTTGCCAAATGAGCCGGTTCATTTTCATCTAATGGGTTAGGTTTACCATGAGCAACATCGCAGAAAGGGCAACGACGTGTACAAATCTGGCCCATGATTAAAAATGTTGCTGTACCATGCGTAAAACACTCACCTAGATTAGGGCATGCGGCTTCTTCACAAATCGTGTTTAAATTATGCTCTCTCAATAACCCTTTCAAACGCATCACTTCAGGAGTCACAGGCGCTTTGGCTCGTATCCACTCTGGCTTTCTTTTCGGATCACTCGGTACAACCTTAATCGGAATGCGCGCAACCTTAGATTCGCCTCTTAATGCATTTACATCCCGTTTTGTCGAGCCACTTTCACTCATTGTTCACCCTTCATATTTAGCTCCATCTTCAACGTAGCCACAATTTTTTGTTTCACCTGAGCTATTGATAAATCACAACCCAATGTCTTTAAGTCCGTCATTTTCATGCCTTGATAACCGCAAGGGTTAATTGACAAAAAAGGCTCTAAATCCATATCAACATTAATACTAATACCATGGTAGCAAGCACCGCGCTTAACCCTCAAACCGAGTGAAGCTATTTTCTCACCAGCGATGTATACCCCAGGCGCATCAGAATCAGAATAAGCATCAATGCATTGTTCAGCTAACATAGCTATCGCCGTATTCTCTAGACAAGTCACCATATCACGCACACCCATGCCTAAACGCCGTAAATCAAATAAAGTATATGCAATCAATTGCCCTGGACCATGATACGTCACTTGTCCACCACGATCAGATTGGACTAGCGGAATACTACCTAGATCCAATACGTGTTCTGATTGACCGTTTATACCTTGACTGAAAACAGAATGATGCTCCAGTAACCATAACTCATCAGCTGTCTCAGCATCTCTATTAGCTGTGAAATCCTGCATCGCATTACAAGTCGACACATAGTCGGTCAAACCTAAGTCTTTAACGATCATGAATAGCGTCTAAAGAACGTACTTCACCAAATCATGACTACTCAATGCACGATAAATCGAGTCTAATTGAACCTGGCTTTCTACATAAGCAGTGACCGTCACAGAGGTAAATTTACCCCCCGAACTTTGTTTCGTTTTAACCGCACCCTCTTTTAATTCATCCACATACTTAAGCACAATGCTCACAACAATCGCATCAAACTCGGCGCTACTCGCACCCATTGCCTTGATATCAAAATCACAAGGAAATTCAATCAACGTATCGCGTTCTACAACTGTCATTGTGCTGCCCTCTTTTTCATTTGTTGATACAAGGCATCGACTTTCTGCCAAACAGGACCCACTTCCCCAGAGCCTACAGCTTGGCCATTTAATTGTGTTATCGGTAGTATCTCTCTTGTGGAACTACTCACCCAAAGCTCATCTGCTTCAGATAGTTTAGACTCTGCAACCGCTTCTTCAACAACAATAATACCCGCTTCTCTGGCGAGAGATAACAGGACATCACGTGTGATTCCAGGCAAAATTGTATTATCTTTCGGTGCAGTATAAACCACCCCATCAAAGACAGCGTAGCTATTGCTAGCCGAGCCTTCCGTCATAAAACCATCACGAATCAATAACGCTTCTTCAGCACCCGCTTCTTTGGCTTCTTGTTTAAGCAAACTATTAGGCAACAAACTTATCGCTTTGATATCGCATCGCTGCCAGCGTGTATCAACCAACGTAATAGCTTGAATACCGTGCTCTTTAACGATCTCTGATACTGGCTTTAAGGGATTTGTCATCACAAACACACTTGTTGATACACCTTCCGGGAAAACATGATCTCTTGGTGCAGCACCACGAGACACTTGCATATATAACGCTTGATCACCTCCGCCATTACGCTGAATTAAGGTATCAATGAGTTGCTCCCATTCGTCATCTCTGTATGGATTAGTCATTTTGACACCAGCCAAACTGTTTTCCAGACGATTTAAATGACCCGCTAATTCAAAACAGCGACCCGCATAAACAGGAATAACTTCGTAGACACCATCACCTAAGAGAAAGCCACGCTCAAAAACTGACACAGTCGCTTGTTCAGCAGCGACGAATGAACCATTGATAAAAACATCAGCCACGACGGTTAGCCCCAGATCAACATCAGTAACATATCTAATAGCTGACGCCACCAGCTGCCTTTCTCAACAGCTTCAATCGCAACTAACTGTTTTGTCGCAACCAACTCACCCGCTAAATGAATGTTCACTTCACCCAATACTTGACCCACTTGAATAGGTGCAACAATCGGCTTTTGGATATTCGTTGTCGCCACTAATGCTTCATACTGACCACGTGCAACTGTAATAGTTAAAGGCTCGGCTAAACCCAAAGAAACTTTATCTGTTTCCCCTTTCCAAACCTTACTTTCAGCTATCGGCTGACCCATTTGATATAAATCATGTGTTTCAAAAAAGCGGAAACCATAATTGAACAATTTTTGCGTTTCTTGTGCTCTAGCATTCTCACTACGGGTACCCAAAACAACCGAAATTAACCGCATGCCATCACGTTTAGCCGATGCGGCAAGACAATAACCCGCTTCTTCAGTATGCCCTGTTTTCAGTCCATCAACACTCTTATCACGCCATAACAATTTGTTACGGTTATGCTGAGTAATATTGTTATGGGTGTATTCTTTTTCTGCATACCAAGCATAATGGTCAGGAAAATCACGGATCACCGCTGCAGATAAAATGGCAATATCCTCAGCGGTCGTATAGTGCTCTTTACTTGGTAAACCCGTCGAATTTTGGTAATTGGTATTAAACATACCCAATTGCTGAGCATACTGATTCATCATCTGAGCAAAAGTTTCTTCACTACCAGCAATATGTTCAGCCAAAGCAACTGCCGCGTCATTACCTGATTGTATAATCATGCCACGTAATAACACTTCAACAGAGACTTTGCTGTTAACCTCAATAAAACTGCGCGATCCGACCATTCGCCAAGCTTTCTCACTGACTAGAACCTCATCCTCTAAAGCAATATTGCCAGATGCTAACTCTTTAGACACGACATAGGCAGTCATCAACTTTGTAATACTAGCTGGGGGTAAATGTTGACCTGCATTCACAGCTGCGATTACTTTACCACTGGCATAATCCTGCAAAATATAAGATTTTGCAGCCACATCAGGTGCTTTAGGTGTCTGCGCAAAAACCGCATGACTTGTTACTGAAGCAAGCATTAAACCTATAAATAGTAAATTTTTTACTGTTTTTAACATCATATTCTCTAAATAATTACTCAACTATCGCGTGACTATCACGCACACCTAACGATTTTAACCTTACCGCCATCACTTCACTTGCTTCAACGTTAGCTAAGGGACCGACCCTGACACGGTACAAAGCACCTTGCGGCCGATAAAGCGGCATCAAAAAAACCGGCTCTTCAATATGGTCGGCCAGTTGTGATTTAAAGGATTCTGCCGTTGCAATCGCACTAAACGTACCCACCTGCAAATACAAGGCAGGACCATACGTGTCATGATGATGTGAATGACTTTCACTTTCATGTGTATGATACCCCGCTGCTAGAGAAGGCTTTTCAATGGGTTCAGGCTTGGCAACAACAACCGGTTTTGGGGATGGTTTATTATAATTCGCAACATCTATCGCGCGTACCTCAACCTGCCCAGTTCCTTTACCAATAATGTCGAGCTTTTTTGCTGCAGAATACGATAAATCAATAATTCGCCCATGATGAAATGGCCCACGGTCATTAACACGAACAATAATCCGGCGACCATTATTTAAATTAACGACTTCAGCGTAACTTGGCAGTGGTAAGGTCTTATGTGCCGCGGTCATCTGATACATATCATAAGTCTCACCGGTCGCAGTTTTACGGCCATGAAACTTTTTACCATACCAAGATGCAATACCTTTTTTGCGATAACCCAGCCCGCTTTTCATCGGATAATAACGCTTACCCAACACAACATAGCTTTTTTGATTTTGTGCCCTTGCTTTTTCAACACGCGGCACAGCATCCGGAACACCAGACACATCAGGTGGATTACTTGGTGCACTATCACCTTTTTCGAAAAGTCCACCGCCACATGCTGATAGCTGCCCAAAAGTCATTGCTATCGTACTTATCATAATAAGTCTTTTCATTAATTTTGCTCGTGTTGCTGACGAATTGCCTCAGCTAACTGAGTCACTGCCATCGCATACATCCGACTATGGTTATAACGGGTAATACTGTAAAAATTTTGCCGCGTCACCCAATATTCTTCACCTTCTGGCTGAGTAAGTGTAATTAACGCCACTTTCTTAGCATCATCCGGTACCGCATTGAGTGAAACACCTGTTTGCTTCAGTTCAACAGGGTTCAGGGCAGGTTTACTCCCTTTTTTTAATAATGCCGTCGGCACTGGGCCAATGACTGATGATGGATGTGCTATCGGCTCCCCACGTTGCCAACCATGTCTCACGAGGTAATTCGCAATGCTACCAATGGCATCTGTTGGATTAGTCCAAATATCCCGTTGTCCATCCCCGTCAAAATCGACCGCATAAGCACGGTAACTACTAGGCATAAATTGCCCAAGCCCCATCGCCCCTGCATAAGACCCAACCGGCGAGAGTATCGTCATCCCTTCTTCACGCGTTAAAACTAAAAAATGCCCTAGTTCACTTCTAAAAAATTTACTTCTAGGTGGGTACCGAAATGCCAATGTCGACAAAGCATCAACAACACGATAGCTCCCTACGTTAACGCCATAACTAGTTTCAACACCCAAAATAGCAATAATAATTTCTGCTGGCACACCAAACTGCTGCTCAGCTTTCGCTAAAGCTTCAGCATGTACCTGCCAAAAATTCACGCCACCCTTAATACGTTTATCTGTAATAAAGATTTTTCGATAATCATACCAAGGTTTACTCTTTTCAGCTGGCCTCGAAATCGCTTTTAAAATCGATTCTTTCACCTCAACTTGTGCAAAGATATCCTTTAATTGCGCTTTATCAAATTGCTGCTTTTGATGCATCTCATCGATAAAACCCGTCAAGCCAGGCAACGATGAATTTGCGAAAGACGCTGAAGAAAACGCAGACAATAAAGCTGCAATAGATAATAAATGTTTCAAGAGGTCATCATCCTTCTATGGGTATGAATGGACATCAGGATACCGAAACCGGCCAATAAGGTCACCATCGAGGTTCCTCCATAACTAACCAACGGTAAAGGCACACCGACAACAGGCAATAAACCCGTCACCATTCCGACATTAACAAACACATATACCAGAAAAGTCAGTGAAATACTCCCGGCCAATAATCGCGCAAAACTACTTTGTGCCTGACTAGCAATATAAAGGCCTCTTCCGGCAATCGCTAAATACAATAACAACAGCAACCCAACCCCAACTAAACCGAATTCTTCAGCGATAACTGAAAAAATAAAATCGGTTGATCTTTCAGGTAAAAAAGCCAGTTGGGATTGCGTTCCTTCCAACCAGCCTCGACCAGATAACCCACCGGAACCAATCGCAATTTTAGATTGGATAATATGATAACCCGAGCCCAAGGGATCACTTTCGGGGTTTAAAAACGTTAACACACGCTGGCGTTGATAATCGTGCATCGCATACCACAATACTGGTAATGCAGAAGCTGCTGCTAAAAGGAAACTGATAATCAGTTTCCAAGAAATACCCGACAAGAAAATCACAATCAAGCCAGAACTCGCAATCAACAAAGCTGTCCCTAGATCGGGTTGTTTTGCTATCAAGAGCGCCGGAATAACCACCATCAAAAAACAGACCGTCAATCGAGAAAACGTCGGCGGTAAAGGACGCTCAGCTATATAAGCTGCCACTAACAAAGGGACTGCTATTTTCATCAGCTCTGATGGTTGAAAACGAACCACACCTAAATTAAGCCAACGTTGGGCCCCTTTCCCTTCTTCACCCACAAGCAAAACGGCAATCAATAAAATCAAGCCGGCACCATAAATCCAATACGCCATATCTTTCATACGATCGGGGTGAATGTTAGCCAATATAACCAAGCCAAAAAATGCAGTACCAATTCGAATCAGTTGGCGTACTAATAACGCGACTTCTTGATTACCAGCACTAAACAAAATCATCAGACCTACACCCAACAAACTGAGCAGCCCAAATAACAGTGAGGCATCCAAATGAATAACACGTAAAGCTTTAGTTAAACTCCAACGCTCAGGGTTTGCCCTATCTGTTAGCAAATTAGTGTTCATCGGTCGCCACCCCAAAATACTGATCAATCATTTTGCGTGCTATAGGTGCTGCAGTTTTACTACCACTTCCACCATTTTCTGCCACTACCACAACAACAAACTCTGGATTTTCTGCCGGTGCGAAAGCCATAAACAAAGCATGATCATGCAGTCGTTTAGCAAGCGTCTCTACATCGTACTTCTCATCCTGCTTGATACCAAACACCTGTGCTGTACCCGTTTTACCTGCCACAACAAAAGGGAAATCCTTACCCACAGATTTTGCTGTACCACGCTGACCCAACGTCACCTCAACCATAGAATCAACAATCACTTGCCAATTTGATGTTTTCACAATAGGTAAACTATCATCGCGCTTAATCGGCATTAGGCTCAGCTCACTATTTGCATTTTCCCGGCTTCCCCTAGCAACTTGTGGCAAGGCGTTAATACCACGCATCGCTAACAACGAGGTTGCATAAGCCAATTGAACAGGTGTTGTTTGGTTAAAACCCTGTCCAATCCCAGAAATCAGTGTTTCCCCTGGATACCAAACCTGATTTCTGGCCGATCTTTTCCATTCACTCGACGGTGATAGACCACGACTTTCACTTGGTATATCAACACCTGTTCGCCGACCAAAGCCAAATAAATCTAAAAAATTATGTAGTCTATCAATCCCCAATACATGGGCTAAATCGTAATAATAAACATCACATGATTGTGCTAATGACTGTTTCAAATCAACTTTGCCATGGCCATGTGCTTTCCAACAGCGGTAACTGTGATCTTTACCTGGTAAACTATACCAACCAGGACAATAGGTCTTGGTATTTTTTCTTACCACACCCAACTCTAAACCCGCTAAGGCAACAAAAGGTTTCAACGTAGAACCGGGTGGGTAATGACCCCGTATTGCACGGTCAAATAACGGTCTATCAATCGAATCTCTCAACACAGCATAATCTTTAAGGCTGATACCAGATACAAATAAATTGGGATCGAAATCTGGCTTACTCACAATCGCTAAAATCCCCCCGGTTTTAGGATCCATAGCGACAATTGAACCGTTGTAGTCTCCCAATGCCTCTGAAGCAACACGTTGCAAATGAATATCTAAATTTAAAAATAGATCTTGCCCAGAAACTGAAGGTTCATTTTCAAGTTCACGAACAATACGACCTTGTACATTAGTCTCAACCTGTTGATACCCTACTTGGCCATGCAATAAATCTTCATAATATTTTTCGACGCCCGTCTTACCAATCTGCAACGTTCCCTTATAATTTTTTTCATCGATACGCGCCTGATCTTTCTCATTGATACGCCCAACATAGCCTACGGTATGAGCAAATAAGGCACCATGCGGATAATGTCGAATTAACCGTCCAACGACATCTACACCTGGGAAGCGATGACGATTAGCAGAGAAAATAGCAACTTCTTGCTCCGTCAGCCGTTCTCGGATGACAACATGCCGGAAACGACGCTGCTGCTTTATCTTCTCAGTAATATCTGTAATCTCTTCACTAGAAACAGAAAATAAAGCCGCCAATTCTGATAAAGTTTCATCAAGCTCAATTACTTTTTCAGGAATCAATTCCAAACTAAAAGTGGGAATATTTTCAGCTAAAACGACACCATTACGATCATAGATCAAGCCCCGCTGAGGAGGTAATGGTTCAATATCTACGCGATTCTTATTCGATAACACATCGAAATGTTCATGGTCAACCACCTGCAATATGGCTAATCTTGCCATCAACACAGTGAATAAGATTCCAGCAAAAATCGCGGAAAAAATCAGCCTGTCGTTGACTAAACGGCTTTCATTGACATGATCTTTTAAGACAAATCGAGTCGACATTTACACTTTATCTAACATGGAAAGTGCGCCTAACACCACGCAAGAAAATATGGATAAATGGCCACAATACTGTACTCACAATAGCTGGCAGCCAAGCATGCCACCCCGTCACTTTCGTCGTCATCACAACAGTGACAATATGTACCAATAAGATAAGTGACATCAAACTCAAAGCTTGTTGCCAGAGTGGAAATTGGCGTAGCTGAAGATGGAAGTGCAATATCAAATAAATCACCAAAGCGTAGGCAAAAGCCAACACACCTAGAGTGCCGCCCAGTAATACATCCATAAACAAACCTACCAGCCATGCATATCCGACCCCAACACGCCTCGGCAAAGCCATCGCCCAATACATCAATGTCAGTAGGACCCATTCAGGTCTAAGGAAACGCCAACTTTCTGACAAAGGGATCAACATCAAAATCATCGCCAACATCACCGACATGACAATAATAAAGCCACCTTGCGGCTTATCAACGCTTGCCATTACTCACGCACCTCTGCTTCAAGTGCTTCAGACAAAATAGCTTCATCGTCATCTCTTGGCAGAACCAAAAGCACTTCACGACTTGTGGCTAAGTCAGCTGCTGGTTGAACTTGAATACTGGCAAATGGTTGGCCCGCTGGACGACTAACAGCACTGATCGTACCCACAGGATACCCCACCGGGAAACACCCCCCTAAACCTGATGTCACTAATAGATCACCAACACGTACATCCGCATTATGAGGCAAATGTTCTAGCTGTAAATATTTACCTAAACCTCGGCCTATTACAACCGAACGTAATCCATTACGATTCACCTGTACTGGAACTGCATGACTCGGATCAGTCAACAAAATCACCCGGCTTGAAAAACGGCTAACCGACATCACCTGTCCCATCACACCATTAGCATCTAGCACTGGCTGCCCCTCAAAGACATCGTAACGCTCACCCCGGTTAATAACGACTTGCTGGGAAAAAGGGTCTGGATCAATAGTCAATAATTCTGCGGCCAACACGCGTTCAGGTAAACGAAATGATGACCCGAGCAGTTCATGTAAACGTGAATTTTCTCGTTCTAAAGCCTGTAATTTTTGTAATCGAACACTAGTCAATAACTGCGTCACTCTAAGCGACTCATTCTGCTCTTTCAATTTTGCACGACTTCGAAAATATTCACTTGTCCAATGACCAATATCACTGGGTAAAGAGGCTACCAACTGAACAGGGTACATTAAGGTCGCAATATTACTCCTCAAGTTCGAGAATGTATTCAAGCGAGAATCAAGGAAAAATAACGTCAACGAAGCTAAAATTGCTAACGTTAAACGTACATTCAGTGAAGCCCTATTTGTGAATAGCGGTTTAATTGTCTAAGTCCCAGAAACGAAAAAACCTTCGTAAATAAGGTTATTCATGAGGTTTCTATATTGTAAAGCAAACTGCTACTCAAATGTAAAAACGTCTGTGCCTCGTTCATCTATCATTCCCAATGCACTACCACCGCCTCGTGCCACACAAGTTAGAGGGTCATCGGCAATGATAGCAGGTAGTCCTGTCTCTTCAAAAAGTAAGCGATCTAAGTCTCTTAGTAAAGCACCACCGCCAGTCAACACAATACCGCGTTCAGCGACATCTGCACCTAATTCTGGTGGCGTTTGTTCTAATGCTGTTTTCACCGCCGACACGATACCTGATAGTGGGTCTTGTAGCGCTTCTAATATTTCATTGCTATTCAAAGTGAAACTACGTGGAATACCCTCAGCCAAATTACGACCGCGTACTTCCATCTCTTTCACTTCATTACCAGGATAAGCAGAACCAATTTCTTTCTTGATTTTTTCCGCAGTCGATTCACCAATCAAGCTGCCGTAATTACGGCGAACATAATTAATAATTGCCTCATCAAACAAATCACCGCCAATTCGAACCGAAGCAGAATAAACAATACCATTTAACGAAATAATCGCGACTTCAGTCGTACCACCACCGATATCCAGTACCATTGAACCACTGGCTTCTTTTACTGGCATGCCGGCACCAATCGCGGCCGCCATCGGCTCTTCGATCAAATACACATCTCGTGCACCAGCACCTGCTGCTGACTCACGAATCGCGCGACGCTCAACTTGAGTCGATCCACAGGGAACACAAACCAAAACGCGCGGACTAGGTTTTATAAACCGCCCCTCATGCACTTTCTTAATAAAATGCTGCAACATTTTTTCTGTGATCGTAAAGTCTGCAATCACACCATCTTTTAATGGCCTAATCGCCGTGATATTACCCGGAGTCCGCCCTAGCATTCTCTTTGCCTCTTCACCTACAGCAGCAATAGAGCGGGGACCGCCTGGGCCCTTATCTTGCCGGATAGCAACGACAGAAGGTTCGTCGAGCACGATGCCTTGACCACGCACATAAATCAACGTATTTGCCGTACCCAAATCGATCGAAAGATCATTAGAAAACATGCCGCGTAGACGTTCAAACATCAGAAAAAACCAAAATTCAACTTATAAAAAACATACTTTATCAATGCAATGGGCTGTTGAGCAAGCCGCGAATCATTTAAACTTCATACTTTTGAATAAAAAGTCAGTATTAGGACCACCAATGAGTTTAGATAAAACAGATGTAGAGAAAATTGCCCATCTGGCGCGCTTAGCCATAGATGACGCTGATATTCCTAATTATGCGCGAGATTTAACGACTATCTTCGGTTTAGTCGAACAACTCAGTTCTGTCGATACTGACAATATTTCGCCTATGGCTCATCCACTAGATGCTGTTCAACGCCTACGCCCAGATCAAGTCTCTGAAACAGATCAACGTGAACAATTTCAAGCCATTGCGCCAAAAACAGAAGCAGGTGTTTACCTGGTCCCACAAGTTATCGAATAACAGGTAAATCATGCACACGAAATCACTAAACGAATTATCCACTGCACTACACAACGGCGACATTTCAAGTGTTGAATTAACCCAGCACTACCTCGACCGCATCAATACTTACAATAATGAGCTCAATGCCTACATCACCGTTGCAGAAGATCATGCATTAACACAAGCACGCGCAGCCGATGTTCAGTTACAGCAA
The DNA here is from genome assembly GCA_029248745.1 of Gammaproteobacteria bacterium. Lineage (GTDB taxonomy): Bacteria > Pseudomonadota > Gammaproteobacteria > Nitrosococcales > Methylophagaceae. The sequence goes on along the minus strand of JAQWIT010000013.1, from coordinate 243,741 downwards.
AAAACAGCTGGCAAGCTAACCGGAATTCCGCTCGCACACAAAGATATTTTCTGCACAGAAGGGCTTCGTACCAGTTGTGCATCAAAAATGCTCGATAATTTTATTGCGCCATATAACGCCACTGTCGTTGAGAAAATTAATCAAGCTGGCATGGTGACATTGGGTAAAACCAATATGGATGAATTTGCCATGGGCTCATCTAATGAAACCAGTTTTTATGGCCAAGTTCAAAACCCATGGGATAATCAAGCTGTTCCAGGTGGTTCCTCAGGTGGTTCTGCCGCGGCAGTCGCCGCTAATTTAGCACCTATTGCAACCGGAACAGACACAGGTGGCTCAATTCGTCAGCCTGCTTCTTTGTGTAACTTAACGGGCTTGAAACCTACCTATGGCCGCATTTCTCGCTACGGTATGATCGCCTTTGCTTCTAGCTTAGACCAAGCAGGCCCTATGGCACGCAGCGCAGAAGATGCCGCCTTATTACTCAATGAAATGGCAGGCTTTGACCCACGAGATTCCACCAGCGTAGAACAGGATGTACCTGATTACACGGCCAGTTTAAATAATTCACTCGAAGGCCTAAAAATTGGTCTTCCAAGACAATACTTTGGTGAGGGTTTAGACCCCGAGGTAGCTGCAACTGTCGAAGCAGCTATCAAAACCTATGAATCACTTGGTGCAACCATCAAAGAAATAACACTACCGAACTCACATTTAGCAGTGCCCACCTATTATGTCGTCGCACCAGCGGAATGTTCATCAAACTTATCTAGGATGGATGGTGTTCGCTTTGGCCACCGCTGTGAAGATCCAAAAGATTTACTCGATCTCTATCAACGTTCACGTGGAGAAGGGTTTGGAGAAGAAGTCAAACGACGTATCATGATTGGTACTTATGCTTTATCCGCCGGCTATTATGATGCCTATTATTTAAAAGCCCAACAATGCCGTCGGCTAATCAGTGATGACTTCACACAAGCCTTTAACGATGTCGATGTCATCATGGGCCCAACTGCGCCAACAACCGCCTTCAAACTAGGCGATAAAAAAGATGACCCAGTTGCCATGTACCTGGCCGATATCTATACCATCAGTACAAATCTAGCTGGCCTTCCTGGTGTTTCAATCCCTGCCGGTTTCGTTAACAATATGCCCGTTGGCCTACAAATCATTGGCAATTATTTTGATGAAGCACGTCTACTCAATGTCGCCCATCGCTACCAGCAAATAACAGACTGGCATCAACAGAGTCCCGAACCTTTTAAGTGATAAATTCAAACCAAAATGGGCACTTATCCTTAACAATTGAGTCATATCCTTGTATCCAATAATGATCTAAAGAATAAATAATTATGAATGCTATTAAGAAAACATTATTATTTGCTATCACTCTAGCCGTTTTATTGTTCATCATCACATGGGTGAAGAATAATAATGTACAAATGGCTCCCGACATCAGTTTTAGCGATATCGACGGACAGCAACACTCACTCTCACAATATGCTAATAAACCGGTCTTAATGATTTTTTGGGCTACTGATTGTCCTGGTTGCGTGAGGGAAATGCCTGAACTCAATGCTTTGTACAACGATTATGCAGATAAAGGCCTTGCGATGATCGGTGTAGCGATGTCACACGACACACCGGAGCATATCAATGCGATGCGACATCAGCGCGAACTTTCTTATACGCTGACATGGGATCAAAATGACGAAATTGCAGCTGCTTTCAACCGTGTTCGTGTCACTCCTACTCACTTCTTAATCGCCCCAAATGGTGAAATTGTGATGCGCAAAATTGGCACAATGAATTTTGAGTACTTACGGGAAAAGATAGACAGCATGTTGCTTTCACCAGCATAAACACAATTCAATCACACATCAGATTTTATATATGGTATAAAGTACGGCTTTGCAGTTTCAGATGGGCCGTCAGATACGTCCCTTTTACAGTTTAAAAAGTTCATCAGGAGCAGGTTCTAAAATGGCCAGAATATGTCAGGTAACGGGTAAACGCCCTATGAGCGGTAACAACGTTTCTCACGCCCACAACAAAACACGTCGTCGCTTCCTTCCTAACCTTCACCCACATCGTTTTTGGGTTGAATCGGAAAACCGTTGGGTTAAATTAAAAGTCAGTAATCATGGTCTTCGTATCATTGATAAAAAAGGCATCGATGTTGTCTTAACTGAAATCCGTGACCGCGGCGAAAAAGTCTAGGAGAATAGTACATGCGCGATAAAATCAAATTAGTCTCATCTGCAGGCACTGGTCATTACTACACAACAGATAAAAACAAACGGACTATGCCAGAAAAGCTAGAGATAAAAAAATACGACCCTGTCGTCCGTAAACACGTCATGTATAAAGAAGCTAAAATCAAATAGTTTCAAAAGACACACTAAATAATTTAAAAAACCTGCTTAGTGCAGGTTTTTTTTTGCCTAGAATTGCTATGATGCTCCTCTTCTCAACATAATGTCTACTGCGTCATAAAAAAGGGATAATATGTACCCAGATAGCTCTGCCGATTCAATTCTTCTAGCTAGACAGCCCATTTTTGATAATGACCTTTCACTTTTTGCCTATGAGTTACTCTTTCGCAATAACCACGTCAATCAAGCAAATATTGAAGAATTTGATGATGACCATGCCACAAGCCAAGTTATTAACCATACTTTTCTAGAGTTTGGTATTAATCGTGTTCTCGGTGACAAACATGACGTCCTTGATGTAACACGAGCCTTCTTAGCAGGTGAATTCCCCCTTCCTTTTAAATCAAAAGATATCGTCTTAGAAATTCTAGAAGACATTGAAATAGACGATGAGGTGATTAAAGCCGTCAAAGAATTATCTGAACAAGGTTTCACCATCGCGCTCGATGATTTTATTTACCATGAAAACTCAAAACCATTGGTTGATGTCGCCAATATCATCAAAATAGTTCTCCTCACACTCTCCGAACAAGGGCTTATTGATCATGTCGACATTCTTAAACAATTCGATGTAAAGCTATTAGCAGAAAAAATAGACACCGACGCTCAATATCAACAATGTAAACAACTTGGCTTCGATCTCTATCAAGGTTACTTCTTTTGTAAGCCGACCATCATTGATGACGAGCCACTACCTGACAATAAAGCCGCTGCATTACAAATCATCAGCGAATTACAACGTCCAAATATTAGTTTTACAGAAGTTGAAAACCTCGTAAAACAAGATACCTCTCTCAGCTATAAATTATTACGCTGCCTAAACTCAGCGGCATTTGCACTCCCCAAGCACGTTAACTCACTCAAACAAGCAGTGTTCTACTTAGGACTCGATGCCATCCGATCTTGGGCAATCATTATCGCCTTTTCCAGCGTTGAATCTCCCATATCAGGTGCTTTGCTAAACACAGCATTAATTCGAGCTAAAATAGCTGAATTTCTGGCAGAACCTGTTGATTGTGAGCCAGAAAATACTTTCATTCTTGGGCTATTTTCTTCCGTTGACGCGTTCTTTAATTAACTGATGCCAGAATTACTAAATGACCTACCTATCTCTAACAACATCAAGTCAGCACTTCAAGAAGCTGAGGGACCACTGGATAAGTTACTGATGTTTGTCCGAACACATGAACGAGGCTCTTTGACTATCATGCCAAATTCTTCTAGCGTTCCTGACATTAACCAAGCATTTGTAACCGCAACGGACTGGGCTGCCACTACCTTGGAAACCATTAACTAAACTGTGACATCACCACTCCTTTCTGCTAAATCACTTTCACGATTTTACGGCCCACAACTGGCTGTCAAACAACTCGACTTCGAAATTTATAAAGGAGAGGTTTTAGGCTTCCTTGGTCCAAATGGTGCGGGTAAAAGCACTAGCATGAAAATGTTAAGTGGTAATTTAGCCCCGAATGAAGGTGAAATCACCATTAATGGATATGACTTACTTAGCCAGCCTAAACAAGCCAAAGCACATATAGGTTATTTACCTGAACAACCCCCACTCTACAAAGACTTATCTGTTACAGAGTTTTTATCATTTTGTGCAAGAATAAATAACATTCCATCACTCAATAGAAAAAGCGCCGTTGATACCGCTATTGAACGATGTGGCCTTGGTAACGTCAGAAAACGATTAATTCACTACCTGTCTAGAGGTTATCAACAGCGTGTTGGCATTGCACAAGCCATCATACATACACCTGCTGTTGTCATCTTAGATGAACCAACCTCAGGGCTAGATCCCATTCAGATAAGAGAAATTCGTCAACTCATCAAGGACATCGCTCAAGAACACAGTGTTATTTTATCAACCCATATCTTGCCTGAAGTGCAGATGCTGTGTGACCGAGTAAAAATTATCAATCAAGGGTCATTAGTGTTTAACGATACCACTGATGCCTTACAACAGCAGATGCAATCTTCTCATATACTACTGACACTCGGCTCACCACCTGATATTGCTACACTAGAACAACTCCCCGGCGTTACGAGTATAGATGCTATATCCAATACACATTTTAAAATCCACTATCAACCTGATCACAACCCAACTCAAATCATACTTGAGTCAACTGTTAGCCACGGATGGCAGTTAACAGCATTAACGCCAGGACAGCATTCTCTTGAAGATGTCTTTATGGATATAATTCAACAAGAAACCGATCAAACAAAAGAGTAGATATAATGTTCACATTAGCCCGCCATGAGCTCTATAGACTCTTTCTATCGCCACTTGCATGGCTCATCTTGGCGTTAAGTCAACTCATCCTAGCGTATCTCTTTTTGACGCATATTGATTACTTTATGCAAATTCAAGGTAAAATATCAGCTATCCCCGGTGCCCCAGGTGTGACAGAGCTTATAGCACTGCCCTTATTTAACAATGCAGCCACCATCTTGTTATTGTTAACACCACTGATCACTATGCGGCTCATTGCAGAGGAGCGCCGAAATGATAGCTTCCCCCTACTCCTATCTGCACCGTTATCAGTAACGCAAATTGTACTGGGAAAATATTTGGGCACACTTGCCTTTTTCTTAATTCTTATTGGTTTGATTACATGCATGCCATTAGCCTTATCCGTCGGCGCAACACTCGACCTCATGGCCATTGGTTCAGCCATCTTTGGTTTATTTCTGTTGGTCGCCAGCTTCACCGCTATCGGCCTATTTTTATCCGCACTAACCAAACAACCTACTATCGCGGCTATCAGCACCTTCAGCCTACTTTTTTTATCTTGGATCATCGATTGGACAGGTAATACAGGAGAGTCGACCCTCTTCAGCTGGTTATCACTATTGAGCCATTTCCAACCCATTCTACAAGGTGACCTCCACACTAAAGATATTGCTTATTACGGCATTAACGTCGGGTTCTTCCTAACTTTAACTATTCGTTGCATCAACACACAGCGTCTCAGCTAACATGAAAATTAATTCAAAAACACATCGTCAACTGAGAATACAGAATAGTGTGTTCTATCTGCTGATGATTGGGCTTGTTATTTTATTAGCACAGCTTTCGATAAAAACTGATACCCAAATAGATTTAACAGCGAATCAGCGCCATAGTCTGTCTGAGACTACAATACGCTTCCTTACGCAGCTTGATAAGCCCGTCACTATCCAAACTTTTATCAGTGAGACCAATGAGCTCAAGCCTGCGCTTACGGGACTATTATCCCGCTATCAACACCACCAACCGGCACTAGTTGTTCATTACATCGATCCAGACTTCTCACCAGAGATCGTGCGTGAGCTTAATATTCAACAACAAGGTGAACTGGTCGTTTCACTGGGCCAACAACAAAAACATGTTTTCAATTTATCGGAACAGTCTCTCACCAATGCACTGATTTCAGTCTCTCGAGAACAAGATAAATGGTTAGTTTTTATAGAAGGTCATGGCGAACGACGCCCTGATCATCAAGCTAACTTTAATCTCAGTACTTGGACAACCACGCTTAAACAAAAAGGGTTCAAAACAAAAACACTCAATCTTGTACAACATCAACAGATACCACGTAATACTGCCGCTGTAATTATTGCAAGCCCAGAGAAGTCGTGGCTACCCGGCGAGATAAACGTCTTAAAAGATTACCTTGATAACGGCGGTAATCTACTCTGGTTAACAGAGCCTCACGAAAACCCCCCTCTCACAGCCTTAGCAGAATACCTAGAACTTGAGCTACTCCCTGGCACCCTCATAAATCCCAATACCGAATTATTAGGTATCCCAGATCCCCAATTTACACTCATTACCGATTATGCAAATCATCCCATTGGCCAAGCTACATCAAGCGTGACACTATTTCCAAAAGCCGCCGCAATTGCACCGAAAGCTGAAAATAACTTATGGCAATATCAAGCCCTGTTATCAACACCAACAAATGTATGGAGCGATCTTAACCCGAGTCTACAGGCACAATTTGAACAAGGCATCGATACAGCAGGGCCACTAGATATTGCTTATTTACTGACATCAACACAAGAAGACAAGCAACAACGTATCGCTGTTATTGGAGATGGCGACTTCTTATCCAATAGCTTTATTGGCAATGCCGCTAATTTAGAACTCGGTGTCGCCTTAATTAACTGGTTAGCCGATGATGATAGTTTAATCACCATCCCCATTAAAACCACCATCGATAACCAACTTGAACTCAGTAAAATGAACTCACTGTTCATCGGCCTGAGCTTTCTTGTCATCTTGCCCGCTTCATTATTACTCATCGGCCTGAGCTTATGGTGGTATCGACGTAAACAATGAAATCAAACTATTTCATTAACTTAATACTCATTACCGTATTAGCCGGGTTATATTGGTTCATCAATGATGAACTAACAAGCACCACAGCAACCCCCCCCCTCACAAACATCACTAATGAAGCCATCCACCACATTACCATCTCACAAATGAATCGTGCAGATATTGTCTTAAAGAAACTCAAGCAACAATGGCAACTCATCACGCCTATCACAGCCCGTGCTAATCAAAATAGAATCAAACTACTACTCTCAATTTTGACTATACAACCCTATCGTCAGCAAACCATAATAGCGGGTCAAAATCTCAGTCAGTTTGGTATAAACAAAGACAGTACAAACTTGGTCTTGAATGACCATCATTTTATCTTTGGTGATATCGAACCCATTGAGCAACGCCGTTATGTGCAACATAATAACGACCTCTACCTACTCGAAGACACCATCAGTCCCTTACTCAATACCAGTGCCAGTAGTTTTATTGACAACCGCCTCATCAAAGCACAACAGCACATCACACAACTGACCATTCCCCATTATCAACAACAAAGCTTGTTAAAACAAACCACATCATTGCAGTTAAATAATGGCCAATGGCAATCTGATTCAAAACAATCAGCAGATAAGCTAGTTGAAATTATCGATAACTGGCAACAAGCAGCTGCATTACAAGTGATTCAGCTTGATGCTCTCTCAAGTAGACTACAACCCAGTCCTTTTCATGTTATTGTGCAGCTTAAAGAACAAAACGAATCTGTAAAACTCACTTTACACTTAAGTAAAACGCATTTTTTTATCATCAATGAGCAGACAGAACTCGCTTATCAGTTTCCCAAAGCTAGCTACCAAACATTACTATTACCAGCATCACATTAATAACACCTTAAGAGCACCTCAATGCCAGAATTACCTGAAGTTGAAACCACCCGAAAGGGTATTAAGCCCTACTTAGAAAATGCAACCGTTACCCGGGTGACAATACGCAATCATAGCCTACGTTGGCCCATTCCAGAGAACCTAGCTAGGACATTGAAGCAACAGCTTATCCATTCGGTTAAACGACGCGCCAAATACTTATTAGTCCAATGTGATAGCGGTACATTAATGATTCATTTAGGTATGTCAGGCAGCCTAAGAATTCTGGATAAAATAGAACATAACAATCCTGCTAAACATGATCATGTAGATATCATCCTTAATAACGGACACTTACTGCGTTACACCGACCCGAGGCGGTTCGGCGCCATCATGTGGACTGATGAAGCAGTAACAAAGCATAAGCTCATTGCGCATCTCGGCCCTGAACCCTTATTAAAAGGATTTGATGCAAACTACCTTTATGAACAAGCAAAAAAAAAATACTGTAGTGTTAAAACATTGATCATGAATGGGCAGGTTGTTGTGGGTGTGGGAAATATTTATGCCAATGAAAGTCTATTTTTATCAGGTATCCACCCGAAGACAATTTCTCAAAACTTAACAAAAACGCAATGTGAGCAATTAACGCAACAGATCAAGCTAGTACTAGAAAAAGCCATAAAGGCAGGTGGAACAACGTTAAAAGACTTTACTAAAAGCGACGGTAAGCCCGGTTATTTTGCACAACAACTTAACGTTTATGGTCGTAAAGATGAACCCTGTCTCCATTGCGGAAACAAGATCAAACACTATAAAGAAACACAAAGGGCAACATATTATTGCCCTTCGTGTCAGGCAAACATTGGGAAGAGTTAGCTAACTGCTACAACGTCTTCCGCCTGCCAGCCTTTATCACCCTTAGTTACCGTAAACTCAACTTGCTGGCCTTCATCTAAAGTTTTAAAACCATCACCTTGGATAGCACGAAAATGGACAAATACATCATCACCACCCTCACGCTCTAGAAAACCAAAACCTTTTGCTGCGTCAAACCACTTTACGCTTCCTGTTACACGTTCAGACATAAAATCTCACTTCATATTAATTTAAATACTGACGGTAAGTCCCCGCTGACTATACCGACTAACTGATTCAAAAATCAGCAGATTTGACACCGTATCAGCATACTATTAAAAATGCAATATCCTGTCGACACATCGTCAGATGCCCCCTAAAACTGTAGTAAAAATACAACAGCATTATGAGAAATAATAGATTAAACAAACAATTAGAGATTTAATATAAAGACAAATAAACCTGAACATTAGCACTAGGCTATAATCTTTCCCTGTTTTAATATCACGATGACCTCCATGACCAACACATTAACTTTAACAGGCATAATTCCTGATGACTGCGCGGGCATCCGTCTAGATCAGGCACTTGCACAGCTTTTCTCAGATTATTCCAGAGGCCAAATCACTAAGTGGATTAAAGCCGGCTACGTCCTTATCGACGGCAAAATTCTACGCCCAAAAGACAGTGTCATTGGGGGAGAACAAGTTGAGATTAATGCTCAAATAAAAGCCGTTGATGAAAAATGGCAGGCAGAGGCAATACAACTTGATATTATTCATGAAGATCAAGATATTCTCATCATTAATAAACCAGCAGGAATGGTTGTGCATCCCGGCGCAGGTAATCATCAAGGCACTTTAGTCAATGCCTTACTCCATCACTCACCTCCACTGGAAGGTGTGCCGCGAGCAGGCATAGTCCACCGTATAGATAAAGGCACGACCGGCTTATTAATGATTGCTAAAACATTGCAAGCACACAATAGTCTAGTATCCCAACTGCAGGCGCGAACGGTGCAACGTGAATATCAAGCCATTGCGATGGGTGTCATGACCGCGGGCGGGACAGTAGATAAACCCATTGGCCGACATCATACTGAAAGAAAACGAATGGCCATCACTAACACGGGTAAACCAGCCACCACCCATTACCGTGTTGAACAACGCTTTCGAGCCCATACTCACATTCGTTGTAAATTAGAAACAGGTCGTACTCACCAAATTCGTGTTCATATGGCGCATATCCGCTACCCGCTATTAGGTGATCCTTCCTACGGTGGCCGGTTACGTTTGCCTAAGGGAGCCTCAGAAACATGTCAACAGGCCCTACAAAACTTTAAACGACAGGCATTACATGCCGGCTTGTTAGGATTCATTCATCCTAAAACTGAACAGGAAGTATCATGGCGAATCGACATTCCAGACGACATGCAAACTATCTTAAATATCTTAGCCGATGACATGTTACAAGAGGTTGAAAAATAAAGTAAAAAAAAGCCAACTTTCAAAACTAAAGTTGGCACTTTTCATAGCACGAGGACAATTAAGCTAAATCAAAACGTTCTAACTCCATTATTTTAATCCATGTATTAACAAAGTCATTCACAAAACGAGATTGCGAATCTCGGTATGCATACACCTCAGCCAAAGTGCGAAGTTGAGAATTAGAACCAAAAATCAAGTCAACACGTGAACCAATCCGTCTAAGTTGGCCTGTCTCGCTATCGCGTCCCTCAAAGACATCATCATCTTGAGATACCGCTTTCCATGTCGTCCCCTTCTCTATGAGAAAGGTCGCCAAGCAATGTAAAGATTCTAGGCTAAATTAATTTTGATTTTGGAACGTAGTTTTGGACAACATTGGGTAATAAACCGACTAGAATGGCACGTACACTATGCCAATAAGCTGATAAAAGTAATAACATCACTCCCATCAATACACCTGTCAAAGCAAAACTAGATCCAACCACACCATAACGATCAATAAGACCTGATAAAGCATAAATCACATACATCAAAGACGATACCATCAACACACGCCTATCAATACACATTGAAACAAAAGTGAGTAATAAATAGAGTGCCACCACCAAAATCATATTGGTCAAACTTTCATCACCTTTTAAAATATCCAAACCCGTAAATATTGGATGAATAATTAATGGCGCGGCAAGAAGGTGTAACCAGAAAGCAACATCAGAACGGTAATTCACACGCAACGTATCAGCCGCATCCCAGACCATAGCAAAAGCAAAAACCAATAAACCACAAATAAAAATAACGGGTGAAAGTACATTTTCTATTTCAGGAATAACTGCGCTTAATAAAGAAACGATCAAACCCACAAAGGCAGCCACAGCAACAGCAACTGTAATAGGCACACTAAAACGTTGCCAGTGCATAAAAGCAGCAATCGCAGATAAACTCGCTGCCATCATCGGCCCAAAATCTGAAGTCATCGGCAATACAGAGTGTGATAAGCCAGCAACACCACCCACAAAAGCGATTAATAGCATAATCGCTGGAAGTGCCATTTTTCTTTTTAAGACAAAAAACTCTGCCAAGCCCCAAGAAAGTATCGCGAAGACAACATAAGCAATACTAGCGTTAATTGACTCCAATACTGAAAAAGATGAAAACAACAATAAGCCACACGCAATCACGATAAAAATATCGTTAAAACCACCTATCAGCTTAAAGTTTTCTTCGTCAGCAATAGATGACGCCTTATTTTCAGCATTACGCTGGCGGAACGTCTTTACATCCGTCGCTGAGAAGATGCCTTGCTTAACCGCAGTATCTAAATCTTCGTCGCTATACATAGTCTCTCAACATCTTAACAATCTGTATCAACCACCGTCATAGTGCATTCAGGGTCACCAAATGAATCATACGTTACATAACAACCATTGGCTGTTACAGGGCCATTACCATGAATATCGTAACCGATCAGCGTGTAACGATTGTCAAACCTTTTATCTAGGTCGTCAGGCTCACTAAAACCAATATGATCCAACATACTAAAGGCATCGCATAGTTCAGCACGGCTTTCAGGACACAAATTGCGCCAATCAATCTCAGGTCTCCCTGCTTCTATTTCCACAATATAAGCATTTTGATTATCAGGATTGGAACCAGCTACCGATAAACATTGACTTATACTTTACTCTTCACAATCGTGATTGTCGAACGAGATACGTCTCAAATAATTTGATGAACTTGCCGATATACTGACACCGACAAAACCAACAACAGCATCGTCTATTTATCTGCTGCATCAGAAAGATAGTAAGACACCATTTCTACCCCTAAACTATGCGCTACTAATACAATATTGCTTCTTCCCTGTTCTTTTAAATAGCCTATGGCTGAATCAAATCTTGAAGCAGCTTGAGGCATTAAGGATTCATAATCTTTTACCCGCGGCATCATTTGCTAAAACAGGTATTTGAATCGACAATGTAAATAGGCCAGATTCTGCTAAGCCAATTCGCACAGACTGCACAACTCACTCCCAATTGGGATGCACGCCCATACCATGTACAACAATCACACCCACAATCTTGTCTGACTCACTTGGCATTCCAATCGCCAAGAACGGGATGCCTTCGGACTCTGGATATAGCTCATCGTCATCTATCAACGCATCGACAACTTGTGCTTCCCATCTTTTTTCTTTCGCTAAATCAGATGCGAAAGCCGGTACGCACATCATAGCCACAATAAAAATAATAACTAACTTATTCATTTTTAACCTCCTGATAAAATGGCATTCCCATTCAACTACAATACCGTCAACTTTACTTTACGTATAAAAAAGGCCGGTAAAGACCGGCCAGATTCATATAACTTCATCTAGCGTCAGCGATTATTTCTTCGCATCCTCTTCTCGTTGTTTCGCTTCTTTAATGACTTCTTCTGCCACGTTACGTGGGCAAGCACTGTAGTGTACGAACTCCATAGAGAACTGACCACGACCCGATGTCATTGTACGTAGTGAGCCGATATAACCAAACATTTCACTTAATGGCACTTCACCGTTGATGCGAACACCGGTTGGTGTTGAATCTTGTGATTTAATCATACCGCGACGACGGTTCAAATCACCAATGACATCACCAACGTGATCTTCTGGTGTGAATACGTCTACTTTCATAATCGGTTCCATCAATTGTGGACCCGCTTTTGGCATTGTTTGACGATAAGCAGCTTGAGCAGCTAATTCAAACGCAACAGCTGATGAATCCACGGCATGGAAACCACCATCATATAAGTTCACTTTAAAGTCTAAACATGGGTAGCCCGCTAATACACCACGGTCCATCATTTTCTTAAAGCCAGCTTCTACTGCAGACCAGAACTCGCGTGGTACCGAACCACCGGTAACCGTTGATTCAAAGATAAAACCACTGCCTGTTTCGCCTGGTTCGATAATGTAATCAATTTTACCGAACTGACCAGAACCACCCGATTGTTTCTTATGTGTGTAGCTATCTTCAATACGCTGTGTGATTGTTTCACGGTAAGCAACTTGTGGTTCACCAACTGTAACATCAACACCATGTGTACGCTTCAAGATATCAACTTTAATATCTAAATGAAGCTCACCCATACCTTTGATGATTGTTTCGCCACTTTCTTGGTCAGTTTCGACGTGAAAAGAAGGATCTTCTTTAATCATTTTACCTAAGGCGATACCCATTTTCTCAGAACCACCTTTATCATTCGGTGCAATAGAGATTGAGATAACAGGATCTGGGAAAACCATTGGCTCTAATGTCGCAGGATTTTTAGGATCACATAATGTATGCCCTGTTTGTACATCTTTCATGCCCACAACAGCGATAATATCGCCGGCTTGAGCAGAATCTAATTCCGTACGATCATCTGCATGCATTTCTACCATACGGCCAACACGCTCTGTTTTACCCGTAAAGGTATTTAAGACCGTATCACCTTTATTGATGACACCAGAATAAATACGAATAAACGTTAAGGCACCAAAGCGATCATCCATAATTTTGAATGCTAAAGCACGTAATGGCGCGTCAGGTGTAACGATTGCCATTTCACCTGTTTCAGTACCTTCCTCATCCACTTCTGGTTGTGGATCAACTTCTGTTGGTGTCGGTAAATATGCAACAACCGCATCCAATACCATTTGAACACCTTTGTCTTTAAAGGCAGAACCACAGTAAGTTGGGAAGAAGTCCATAGACAATGTACCTTTACGGATACATTTGTGAAGGTCTTCAATTGAAGGCTCTTCACCTTCAAGATACGCTTCCATTAAGTCATCATCTTGCTCTAATGCCGTTTCGACCAATAGCTCACGATATTCTTCAACTTTATCAGCCATATCTGCAGGCGGCTCTTCGATACGGAAAGCAGTGGTATCTTGTTCGTTATCCCAAATCCAAGCTTTACGTGTTAATAAATCAACACAGCCTTTGAATTCGTCCTCGATGCCAATCGGCAACACCATGACTAATGGGTTAGCACCTAAAACATCTTTTACCTGTTTAACTACACGATAGAAATCAGCACCCATACGATCCAGTTTATTAACAAAGATAATACGAGATACTTCAGATTCATTAGCATAACGCCAGTTTGTTTCTGATTGTGGCTCAACACCACCACTACCACAGAAAACACCAACACCACCATCAAGGACTTTTAATGAACGGTATACTTCAATAGTGAAGTCAACGTGTCCCGGGGTATCGATAACATTTAAACGGTGACCATCCCACTCACAGCTTGTTGCCGCTGATTGAATTGTAATCCCACGCTCTTGCTCTTGTTCCATGAAGTCAGTTGTTGCTTCACCATCATGGACTTCACCAGTTTTATGAATCTTACCAGTTAGTTTTAAGATACGTTCCGTTGTTGTGGTTTTACCCGCATCAACGTGAGCGAAGATCCCAATGTTTCTATACGTAGATAAATCGGCGGCCATTTTCCTGTTCTCTAAAAATAATTAATGTGCATTAACACGAAGATAAACCAGAAGATTTTATACTAGTTTAATTATCCATGCACTGATAAAAATGATTTATTAGCAAGAACAGGCAGATGAAGCTAGTTTTACTGATAAATCAATGTGGTTTAGGGGATAACTTTAAAACTGAATGCGCAATTCAAAGCGAAATTTGAGCTATTTTCGTGCTATTGCTAACCATTGGTAACGATAAATCAAACCTGGAACTGATAACACTAAAAACGCACAAAATGTGGTTGCAAAAAATTCCCACTGTTGTGGATGTACATCACCAGAAAAACGTATTTCTGACATCGTTGCAATCACCAAGCTCAAGAAGTAAAACACCAATAACTCTAGTAACCGCCAACCCCATGACTTTCCCTTTTCCATTTGAAATGCCAAAAACAAGCGCTCCGTAAACCAAGGTACGTTAGCAATAATCAGGATGACTAAGATCAATACAAGTGGTGACATAACTACGACATAAATACGCTGGCACAGAGTGCCATTAAACTACCTGGGAAAAGTCCCAGCCCTAGTACAGCTACGGCATTCGCACTGACCATGATTCGCATATCAGTTGGTGCATCGATCTCGTAAGCTTCTTCGGCCTCATCAAAATACATAACTTTAATAACCCGTAAATAATAAAACGCGCCGATCACGGACATAACCACAACCAACACCGCAACTGAGATCAAACCAATATCAATAATAGATTTAATCACAGCTAATTTGGCATAAAAACCGACAAGCGGTGGAATACCCGCCATAGAAAACATCACAATCAACATCATCAAAGCAAACCAGGGATGGCGCTGGCTTAAGCCTTTATAATCGGCAATCTCTTCTGCTTCAAACCCGCGACGGCTCATCAAGATAATCATCCCAAATGCCGCAAGTGTCATCAGCGTATAGGTCAAAGCATAGAACAGAGACCCCGCATAGCCTTCATCAGTTCCTGAAATAATACCTAATAAGATAAAACCGACATGTGAAATCGTCGAATAAGCCAACATACGCTTGAGATTCGTTTGAGCAATCGCCACAATATTACCCAGTACAACCGATAACACAGACAACATCACCAGCATATCTTGCCAATACATTTGTATATCGCCCAAGCCCTCAACCAGTAAACGAATCATCATCGCAAATGCTGCTAATTTGGGTGTTGTTGCAATAAATAAGGTCATGGCTGTTGGCGCACCTTCATAGACATCAGGTAACCACATATGGAAGGGCACAGCACCGAGCTTAAAGCCGACACCTATGACCAAAAAGACCAGACCAAAGCTTAAGACTGTATTGTCCAAGCCACCTGTTTGAATCGCTGTCGCTACAGCTGAAATTGACAAGCTACCAGTGACGCCATAAATAATAGACATTCCATAAAGCAACATGCCCGAAGCCAGTGCGCCAAGAATAAAGTATTTCATTGCTGCCTCAGTCGCTACCGCCGAATCACGATGCATAGCCACCATGGCATATAGGCACAAAGACATCAGCTCTAGGCCTAAGTATAAAGTTAAGAAGTGATGTGCTGACACCATAACCGACATCCCTAACGTCGCAAAGACCGCTAGTACATAATATTCACCTTTGAATAAGTCACGTGCTTTCAAATAGGATGTCGAATACATCAACACAGCAATATTAATCACAAAAATCGCTATCTTCAGTGCATTGCTTAAGGCATCACGAATATAAGTATCGCTATAAGCTAAACCTTCAAGTCCGCCTATTTCACGATAAACCAACACAGCAGATGCAATCATCGTGAGCTGACTTAAACCATAAGCTAAGCTAGCACCTGTTTGTTTGAAAAAGGCAACAATTAATAAGATGACACAGGCCATCGTCAGCAAAAACATTTCGGGTAAGGCAAAAGACATATTCGCAACTTCAAACATCATAATCGTCCCATTATCCTTACAACTTCGACTGTGAAACTTGTGTTAGCAAATGTTCAACTGAACTATGCATCACATCGATCAAGGGTGCAGGCCACAAACCAATGATCAACACGATTAACGCCAATACCGTTAACAACCAGAACTCACGTTGGTTGAGATCTTCCAATGCAGCCACATTGTCATTACTGACCTCACCGAAGACAACTCGTTTGACCATCCACAAACTATAGGCCGCGCCTAATATCAATGTTGTTGCCGCTAAAAAGGCATACCAGAAATTCGCCTGGAATGACGCCAAAATTACCATAAACTCACCAACAAACCCCGAGGTGCCTGGTAAGCCTGCATTAGCCATTGCAAAAAAGACTGAAAAGCCAGCAAATAAAGGCATCGTGTTGATGACACCACCATAAGCAGAGATTTCTCGCGTGTGCATGCGATCATATAACACGCCAACGCATAAGAACATCGCAGCGGCAATAAAACCATGTGACACCATTTGTACCATCGCGCCTTCAACCGCCAGCACCGCACCACTGCCCGTTGCTGAATTTTCGAAAATGCCAAAAACAACAAACAACCCTAGGGTGACAAATCCCATATGGGCAATACTGGAATAGGCAATCAATTTCTTCAAATCAGCCTGTACTAACGCCACAAAACCAATATAGACAATGGCCGTTAACGACAAGGCAATCACAAACCAATCCAGCGTCATTGCTGCATCCGGCGTAATTGGTAAGGCAAAGCGGAGTAAACCATAACCACCAATTTTCAACGTAATGGCCGCTAAAATAACAGAACCACCCGTTGGTGCCTCGACGTGTGCGTCAGGCAACCAAGTATGAACAGGCCACATCGGTACTTTGACAGCAAAGGCAATTAAAAATGCTAAAAACAACCAGATCTGTTCTTGTAATGTTAAGGCAACAGTATGGAAATCAAGAATCGCAAAGCTGCCCGAGACATAACGCAAATACAACAAGGCAATTAATAAAAAGACAGAACCAAAGAAGGTATAAAGGAAGAACTTAATCGTGGCGTAAACGCGGTTTGGGCCACCCCAGATACCGATGACCAAGAACAATGGAATCAGCATCGCTTCAAAGAAGACGTAGAACAAGATGACATCCAAAGCAGCAAATACCGCAATCATCAAACCAGACATAATAAGAAACGCTGCCATATACTGGCTGATGCGATCTTGAATCACTTCCCAAGCCGCAATCACCACCACAATAGTAGAAAACGTCGTCAAAATAATCAATGGCATTGAAAAGCCATCAATACCCAAAGAATAATGGATTCCATAAGTCGCTATCCAAGGCAGGTGTTCAACAAACTGCATTTCATGCGTTGCGTTATCAAAACCTGTATAGAGCCCAAATGAAAAATACAATGTCGCTATAGACACAATTAAAGATAACGGACGAGTAAAAACGTTATCACCATTTAATAAGACAGCGATCCCGCCCAATATCGGCAACCAGATCACTAAACTTAATAATGGAATATCAAACATCATTTACTCTCTAAGCCACAAAATATTTCAGTAACACTAATAAACCCACGATCATGGCAAAAGCATAAGCATACAAATAGCCAGATTGCACACGACGAACAGTCTTCGAAACTAAACCGATGGTCTTCGCAGCACCATTGACTACTACACCATCAATCACAGCCAGATCGCCCGCTTTCCATAACACACGACCAATTGCTCTTGCACCACCTGCAAAGACCACTTCATTAAACCTATCGAAACCATATTTATTTTCCATCACACGATACAACCAATTAAATGACTGATGGAGTTTGGCCGGAATCGATGGATTGACCATGTAGAAATAATAAGCTGTTCCCAAACCGGCCATCGCTAACCAGAATGGCGGCGCAACAAAGCCATGCATTAAGAAACCGAGTACACCATGATAATTAAGTTGACTTAAGACATCATGTTCACTTGAGACGTAAATTGCATCGGCAAAGAAATGACCAAACACCATCGGCCCAATTAAGAAACCCGCTAAAACTGATGGAATGGCTAATAAGACCAGTGGTACAGTCACTACCTTAGGCGATTCATGTGGCATATGACCATCATGTTGCTCAAACCTTTCTTCACCGTGGAACACAATGAAAAACAGCCTGAAGCTATATAACGCCGTAATAAATACACCCGACAGCACAGCAAAATAGGCAAAATCACTACCCGCTATCGTTGATGCATGTACCGCTTCGATAATGGCATCTTTCGAGAAGAAACCAGCAAAACCTGGGAAACCAATTAGAGCTAGAGATCCGATTAATCCCGTCCAGTAAGTGATTGGCATATATTTCTTCAAACCACCCATCTTACGAATATCTTGTTCGTGATGCAGTGCCATGATGACCGAACCAGCACCTAAGAATAATAATGCCTTAAAGAAAGCATGTGTCATCAAGTGGAAAATACCCGCAGCATAGGCGGATGCACCTAACGCGACTGTCATATAGCCTAGTTGCGATAACGTCGAATAGGCAATAACGCGTTTTATGTCATTTTGAATCAAGCCTAAGAAGCCCATAAATAACGCTGTAATAGCGCCAATCACCATAACAAATGATAAAGCGGCTTCTGATAATTCAAACATCGGTGACATCCGAGCCACCATGAAGATACCTGCTGTCACCATTGTTGCCGCATGGATCAAAGCAGAAATAGGCGTTGGACCTTCCATCGAATCAGGTAGCCAAACATGTAACGGCACTTGTGCCGATTTACCCATCGCACCAATAAACAATAGAATACAAATAACTGTAATGGCAGACCATTCAGATCCAGGCCAGATACTCATCGATTGCGTCGCAGTAACACGTGATTGAGCAAAAACTTCTAGATAATCCAGGCTGCCGGCGTACATTAATACACCTGCAATCCCCAATAAGAAACCAAAATCACCAACACGGTTAACTAAAAAGGCTTTTAAACTGGCATAAATCGCTGTCGGTTTCTTAGACCAAAAACCAATCAGCAAATAAGACACTAAGCCTACTGCTTCCCAACCAAAGAACAATTGCATGAAGTTATTGGCCATGACCAACATCAACATAGAGAAGGTGAACAAGGAAATATAGCTAAAGAACCGACTGTAACCATCATCCCCTTGCATATAACCAATGGTATAAATATGCACCATCAAAGAAACAAAGGTCACCACCACCAGCATCATTGCTGTCAGTGAATCGACCATAAAGCCAACTTCGATACTTAGTGAACCCGCTTGTAGCCACTGATAAACACGGTCGTTATAACTAGCACCATCAAAAATGACTTGTTTAAACACCCAAACTGACAATATAAAGGCAACTGCAACACCTAGAATCGTGACGGTATGTGATGCTTTTTCACCAATTTTTTTACCAAACAATCCTGCAATAACACTACCGAATAACGGTGCAAGGACTAAAGTTAATAATAGGTTTTCGTTAAGTACTTCCATGTCTAACCTTTCAACCTATCAAGTTCACTAACATTGATGGTACTAAGATTCCTAAACAGCACCACCAGAATCGCTAAGCCAATGGCCGCTTCTGCTGCTGCCACAGTCAGAATAAAGAAGACGAATATTTGTCCGCCAATATCACCAGAGAAATGTGAAAAGGCAATAAAGTTCAGATTCACCGCTAACAGCATTAACTCAACGCACATCAGCAGGATAATAATATTTTTACGGTTAATAAAAATACCTAAAACCGACAAGCTAAACAGAATGGCACCTAGTGTTAATACATCAGATAGAGCAATCATGAACCTGCCTCCTGATCATTGTCAGGCTTACTCGTTTTCATTTTCACCACCCTAACCCGATCTTCAGCACGCACTTTAACTTGTTCAGAAACAACTTGTGCTTTACGACTCTTAGTATCACGTAAGGTCAATGTAATCGCAGCAATAATTGCGACTGTTAATATAACTGACGCAATTTCAAACGGATAAACATACGTTGTATAAAGCAATAAACCTATCGCCTTGGTATTACTGTAGCCTTCTGGTTGTGGCGCTGGTGCCGACACAATATCTAAACCGAAGTGTGATGCATCCAAGACCGCTAACATTTCTATCGTAATCAACGCAGCGACTATAATCCCTAGAGGCAAGTAACGCGTAAAACCCTCTTGTAACGATGACAAATTAATATCCAACATCATCACCACAAATAGGAATAACACCATGACCGCGCCGACATAGACCAAGACAAGGGTCAAAGCTAAAAACTCGGCTTCCAATAGCAACCAAATACCTGCACTGGTAAAAAAGGCTAATACTAAAAACAAAGCAGCACGCACAGGATTGCGTACGGTAATCACCATCGTTGCTGCAAATATCAGCACAGCAGAAAAACAGTAAAATAAGATTTGTTCCATATCTATAACCTGTCTCTAACGGTACGGTGCATCTGCAGCACGATCAGCTGCAATTTGATCTTCATATTTATCACCTATGGCTAACAACTTATCCTTAGTCATAATATTCTCGCCACGCTCTTCAAAGTGATAATCGAATACTCGAGTCTCAACAATAGAATCAACCGGACAAGATTCTTCACAAAACCCGCAATAAATACACTTAAATAAATCAATGTCATAACGTGTTGTACGACGTGTCCCATCATCTCTTGGCTCTGTTTCAATGGTTATAGCCAATGCTGGGCATACCGCTTCACATAATTTACAACCAATACAACGCTCTTCACCATTCGGATAACGGCGTAAGGCATGCAAACCGCGAAAACGTGGAGATTGTGGCGTTTGCTCTTCTGGGTATTGCACGGTTATTTTTTTCGCAAATAAATAACGTCCCGTAAGCTTCAAGCCTAACAAGAGTTCCCAAAGCAAGAAGCTTTTGAAGAAATGACTGACGGAACGCATCATAAGCTATCCACCTGAACCTGTTCTACATCAGCAGCTGGCTCAACCATCATCGTTTCAGCCAAATCACTGGCTTCAGTAAACCAAGGCCCAATATCCATAACCTGCATCGTCGATACCACGACAAGCCACACGAGTGTAACGGGAATAAACACTTTCCAACCTAAACGCATGATTTGGTCGTAGCGGTAACGTGGGAACGTTGCCCTAAACCACAAATACAAGAATAAAAAGAAAGAGGTCTTCATCAATAACCAAATCAGCCCCGGTACCCATGCAAAAGCGGGTTCTAACACAGTCCCTTGGAATGGCGACAACCAGCCTCCCATAAAGAGCACAGCAGCCAACATCGAAATCAAGATCATATCGGCGTATTCAGCTAAGAAGAATATCGCAAAGGCCATCCCTGAATATTCCACATGGAAACCAGCCACAATCTCTGATTCACCTTCAGCGACGTCAAAAGGAGCACGGTTAGTTTCAGCCACACCAGATAAAAAATAAACCACAAATAAAGGGAAGAGAGGAATAAAATACCAATGCCAGAACCCGCCTTGCTGGCCCAACACAATCTCACCTAAATTCAAACTACCGGCTGCGACTAATACACCCACGAGTGCAAAACCCATCGCGATCTCATACGACACCACTTGAGCCGCACTGCGTAACGCGCCTAAGAAAGCATACCGTGAATTAGAAGCCCAACCGGCCACGATCACACCATAAACACCCATTGAGGTGATCGCTAAAATATAAAGCAAACCCGCATCAATATCTGCCAAAATCAAACCCGCATCGAATGGCATCACAGCCCAAGCCGCCAAGGCTGGGCCAATAGCCAATACCGGTGCAACAACAAATAAGTACAAGTTAGACTGTCGTGGCAAGATGACTTCTTTAAACATCAACTTAACCGCATCTGCAATCGGTTGTAACCAGCCTCTCGGCCCTACACGGTTCGGCCCAATTCGTAATTGAATATAGCCAATCACCTTACGCTCTGCATAAGTCAGATAGGCCACCGCGATCATCAGCGGCATCACGATTAACATGATTTTCAATAGAATCGGTAGCAACGTGTAAAGCACAAAGTCCATCATAGCTGTTAACCCTGCGCCACACTGACACTAACAGATGAAAAAGCCGGCGCAAAGTCTGACATTTCAACAATACCCGTTGGCATATGGATACAACCATCTGCAATAGCGTCATCAACGCTAAAGGCTAACTCAATCGACTGGTTATCACTGGTCACAACAACACGCTGAGCTTGACTAAGTCCCAACTGACTCGCCTCGGCAGAATTAATTGCCGCCACAAAAACACCCTGGTTCTCAACCGTCTCAGCTAGAGCATGACTACGTCTAACAACACTATCAATTTGATACATCGGCACTTCAGATACCATTTGCAAACGACTATCCATGGTCACACTCAGTTTATCTGGACAATATGTCTCTGTATTAGTCGCTGTTTTGCCCTGAATCATGGCCTTTACTTCATCACTGACATCTTGTGAAGACACATACTCAAAGCCCTCTAAATCAACTAAATTTGCCAATACTCTCAATACTTTCCATGCAGGTCGACTTTCGCCCTTTGGTGATACTGCACCCGTATAGGCTTGCCATTGACCATCTACACCAACAAATGTCCCTGACGATTCAGCAAAAGGTGAGACAGGCAAAATCACATCTGCGTAAGACAACATCGCTTCGGTTACATAGCTATTTAACGCAACCACGCATTCAGCGGAGCGTAATGCAGACATAGCTTCTGCAGTATTAGTACAATCCAATTCTGGTTCAAGGCCAAGTAACACATAACTCTTTAGCTTAGCTTGCCAGCTCTGCTGAGCATTCAAACTGCCCTCAGCGTTAGGCAATAAACCTACTAAATTCGCAGCCTTTGAATTCGCTGTAGGTAAGATCAAAAAATCACTACCACTTAAACGTGCTATCAAAGCCAATAACGCCTTAATCTTGGACGCTTCAGGATGATTCTTCGCCAAATCACCCATCAGAATCATCGCTTTATCAGCATTGGACAATTGTAATGCGATCGTTTGATCGGCAGCTTTTGGAACCACATTCTCTAGTAAAGTAACCCAATCCGATTCATCGACTTTGGCTAATGACAATAATGCTTTGGCAATGCCAGACAAATGCGCCAACATCAACTTGATATTGACCACTAATTGGGTATCGACCGGCATCAACAAATCACTGGCAAAGAAGTTCAATTCGTTAACCCGCGTACCCGATAACGCTGCTTGTCTAATACGATGCGCCAAAATAGGCTGCTCGCGTCGAATAGCACTCCCAACAACTAAAATAGTCTCTGCCTCTTCAATGTCACTTAAGGCAACATCTTGATCATAATCAACACCATCATCAGCGAAGTCTTGCTGACGGTGTCGATGATCCAGATTTGTCACACCTAAGCCATTCATGAGTTTTTGGAAAAGATAAGCCTCTTCCAATGATGCTGTGGGGGCTGCTAAACCAGCTACTTGCTCTGCATCTGCTTGATCGATTACTCGCTTAAGCCCTTCAACAGCTGTATTTAGTGCCGTTTGCCAATCGACCTTCTGCCATTGTCCATTTTGTTTAACCATCGGACTCGTGGCACGTTCTTCATGCGAAAGACCCAAATAACTAAATCGGTCGCGGTCTGACAACCACGTTTCATTTAAGGCATCGTTATCACGAGGTACAACCCGCATCACTTCATCACGACGGGTATGGATTTCAATATTTGACCCTACCGCATCATGTGGTGCGATAGAAGCATGAGAAGATAACTCCCACGCACGGGCTTTGTAGCGGAAAGGTTTCGACGTTAAAGCCCCTACTGGACATAGATCGATGATATTACCCGATAACTCGGAACCCAGACTCTGCTCAATATAAGTCCCGATTTCCATATGCTCGCCACGACCCGTCGCACCTAACTCTTTGATGCCAGCAATTTCCTGCCCAAAACGCACGCAACGTGTGCAGTGAATACACCGTGTCATATCTGTTTTAACTAATGCACCAATATCCTTATCTTTAACAACCCGCTTATTTTCGCTAAAACGACCTACACCACCGCCGTAGCCCATGGACAAGTCTTGTAGTTCACATTCACCACCTTGATCGCAAATAGGGCAATCTAGCGGGTGATTAATCAACAAAAATTCCATTACACCACGTTGTGCAGCTTTGGCTGCTGGGGAAGCTGTGAAGATCTTCATCCCTTCACTGACAGGTGTTGCACAAGCAGGCAGCGCTTTATTGGCCTTTTCGACCTCGACCAGACACATCCGGCAATTAGCTGCGATAGACAGTTTCTTGTGGTAGCAAAAACGGGGAATATCAATACCTGCTTCATCAGCAGCTTGAATGATCATCTTGCTCGGATCAACTGTTAATGGAATGCCATCGATTTCAATATTAAACATAATCTAATGACCCTTCCGACTCTCTTTACTTGACCAAACCATGCAGCACTGATGATCGATATGATATTGAAACTCTTCCCTAAAATGTTCAATAAAACTCAATACCGGCGCTGCCGCTGCATCACCTAAGGCACAAATCGTATTACCGTTAATATTCTTTGCCACATCGATCAGACGATCAAGATCTTCTTGTGTTCCTTGACCATGCTCAATACGTTTTACAACACGGTATAACCAACCTGTACCTTCGCGACAAGGCGTACACTGACCACAAGATTCTTCATAATAAAACTCAGCAATTCGCTCTAACGCTTTCACCATACACGTCGTATCATCCATCACAATCACTGAGCCGGCACCTAACATCGAACCCGCTTTAGTCATACCATCGTAGCTCATCAACGAGTCCATCATCACTTCACCAGGCACAACAGGTGTTGAGCTCCCGCCCGGAATAACCGCTTTTAATGTTCTGCCATCACGCAAACCACCAGCGAGTTCTAATAACTCAGAAAATGGCAGACCCATCGGAACCTCGAAGTTACCTGGATTCTTAACATGACCTGACACACTAAATAATTTAGTACCACCATTATTCGGCAGACCAATATCATGAAACCACTGTCCGCCATATTGCAAAATAACAGGGACCGATGCCAATGTCTCAGTATTGTTAATCGTTGTCGGCTTACCGTACAAACCAAAACCAGCTGGGAAAGGCGGTTTATAACGCGGTTGCCCTTTCTTACCTTCTAAAGACTCAAGCAAAGCTGTCTCTTCGCCACAAATATACGCACCCGCACCTGGTTGCGTATGTAGGTGAAAATTAATACCTGAATCTAGTATATTTTTACCTAAGTAGCCGGCATCTCTCGCCTCAATTAATGCGGCCTCAAAACGTTCGATCGGCTCAATGAATTCGCCACGGATATAGTTATAGCCCGTTTCAGCCCCTATTGCATAACCAGCAATGATCATCCCCTCGATCAATTGGTGAGGGTTATAACGCATGATATCGCGATCTTTACAGGTACCCGGCTCACCTTCATCCGAGTTACAGACAATATATTTATCACCCGGCACTTTACGCGGCATAAAGCTCCATTTGAGCCCTGTCGGGAAACCCGCGCCACCACGACCACGTAAATTAGATGTTTTAATCTCTTCGATAATCGCTTCAGGTGTTATCTTTTCTTTAAGAATCTTTTCTAAAACTTGGTACCCACCTACACGACGATATGTCTCCAACGACCACGGCTCATCATATTCAAGGGTTCTAAAACAAACTTGATTCTGTTCAACCATCACGATAACCCATCCAATAAGTTATCAATCTTATCGGCCGTCAAATTTTCGTGATAATCACGATTCAGCTGTAACATAGGGGCGCCACAACAAGCCCCAAGACACTCCACTTCTTTCAAAGTCACCTTGCCATCCTCTGTCGTTTCACCAAACCCAATGCCTAAACGTGTTTTCAAATGTTCAACAATCTCATCGGAACCACACAGCTGACACGAGATATTGGTACAAACACTGATTTTGTTTTCCCCAACCGGTTCAAGCTCGTACATACTATAAAATGTCGCCACTTCGTAAACACTGATCGCCGGCATATCAAGGTAAACTGCCAAGGCATCCATCAGAGGCTTTGATAACCATCCACCATTAGCATCTTGCAAAATAAGCAAAGCAGGAATCACGGCTGACTGCGCCTGACCCACAGGGTATTTGGCAACCCAAACATCAATTTTCTGACGTAGATCAGCATTAAATAAGCTTTCTTTATTGGCATCCAATTGCAATTCACTCATCGGTCGATCTCACCAAACACAATATCCATAGTACCAATAATGGCAACAACATCTGACAACATATGGCCTTTTGCCATTTCATTCATAGCTGCTAAATGTGGGAAACCCGGCGCACGAATTTTCAGACGATACGGTTTATTGGCCCCATCTGACACCATATACACACCGAACTCTCCTTTCGGATGCTCAACAGCGGTATAGACCTCACCTTCGGGAACACAATAGCCTTCAGTGAAAAGTTTAAAGTGATGCACCAAGGATTCCATATCCTGTTTCATTTCAACACGACTCGGCGGTGACACTTTATTATCACTGGTAATAACAGGTCCTGGATTCGCTCTTAACCAATCAACACACTGCTTAATAATGCGATTCGATTGACGCATTTCTTCAACACGAACCAAGTAACGATCGTAACAATCACCTTCCACACCGACTGGAATATCAAAATCTAAGCGGTCATATACTTCATAAGGCTGTTTTTTACGTAAATCCCACTCAACACCTGAGCCACGCAACATTGGGCCACTAAAACCCATTTGCATGGCACGCTCAGGAGAGACAACACCAATACCTACTGTTCGCTGCTTCCAAATTCGGTTGTCCGTCAATAATGTTTCATATTCGTCGACACAGCCTGGAAAACGGGTAGTGAAATCTTCAATAAAGTCTAATAAACTACCTTCGCGGTTTTCATTCTTTTGTTTAACTTCTTTTTCACTGTGCCATTTCGAAGCCTTGTATTTCGCAATCGAATTCGGCAAATCCCGATACACACCACCGGGACGATAATAAGTTGCATGCATCCGCGCACCGGATACCGCTTCGTAACAATCCATCAAATCTTCACGTTCACGGAAGCAATACAAGAATATCGTCATCGCACCAATATCAAGCCCATGCGTTCCCAACCACATCAAATGATTCAAAATCCGTGTAATCTCATCAAACATGACGCGAATATACTGTGCTCGTTCAGGTACTTGTACACCTAAGAGCTTTTCAATCGCCATCACATAAGCATGTTCATTCGATAGCATTGACACATAATCAAGACGATCCATATAACCAATGCTTTGATTAAATGGCTTAGACTCGGCTAACTTTTCTGTACCACGATGTAACAAACCAATATGCGGATCAGCCCGTTCAATCACCTCACCATCCAATTCGAGGATCAAACGTAAGACACCATGTGCTGCAGGATGTTGCGGACCAAAGTTCAGCGTGTAATTTTTAATCTCTGCCACTAAGCTTAATCCTTATCGTAACGATTATCATCGCGAATCACGCGCGGCACTAACGTCCGTTCTTCTATACTGACCGGTTCATACACCACACGCTTTTTATCAGCGTCATAGCGCATTTCCACATGGCCAATCAATGGGAAATCTTTTCTAAAAGGGTGACCGATAAAGCCGTAATCCGTCAAAATCCGACGCAAGTCTTCATGTCCATTAAACAAAATACCAAATAAATCGAAAGCCTCACGCTCAAACCAACCAGCGCTTTCCCATATTGACGTCACACTATCAACAATGGGCCTGTCAGCATCTAGATACACTTTGACGCACAAACGCTGGTTATGCTGTAATGACAAAAGATGATAAACCACTGCATAACGGTAACTTTCATCTTCGATATCCAGTTCTGTAGCAGCATCAACAGCACGGCTGAACCTTTTATCGGTGGCAGCTTTAGTCAAGCAAGCAGAACCACCATACGTTGAGTAATCAACGCCACATAAATCCATCAATTGCTCAAAGCCAAAGTCATCTCGTAAAGTTTGACTGACTGATAATATATCTTCAGCAGCAACATACACTGTCACTTCACCGTCAACCAACTCACACTCTAACAACACATCGGATAAAGTCGATGCTAATTTTGATTTCCACACCTGACTCATCTATCGACCTATCATCACCTTCGCTGGTTTAGCAATTGTTTCAGTGCGTCTTATTTTTTTCTGCAATTGAATGATGCCATATAACAAGGCTTCTGCTGTCGGTGGACAGCCAGGCACATAGATATCAACAGGCACAATACGGTCACAGCCACGTACAACAGAATACGAGTAATGATAATAACCGCCACCGTTAGCACAGGACCCCATCGAAATAACCCAACGCGGTTCTGACATTTGGTCATAGACCTTACGCAAAGCAGGCGCCATCTTATTCACCAATGTACCCGCCACAATCATCACATCTGATTGGCGAGGGCTCGGACGAAACACCACACCAAACCTATCAAGATCGTATCGCGATGCACCCGCTTGCATCATTTCAACCGCACAACAAGCAAGACCAAATGTCATTGGCCATAAAGAACCTGTTCTCGCCCAATTAATCAGTTTATCCGCAGAAGTGGTAACAACACCCTCTTCTAAAATGCCCTCTATTCCCATTCAAGCGCACCTTTTTTCCATTCGTAAATAAAGCCAACAACCAGAATAGCTAAAAACAAAAACATTGCTGATAAACCAAACATGCCTATTTCATCAAGCACAACAGCCCAGGGAAACAAGAAGGCAATTTCTAAATCAAAAATAATGAACAGAATAGCAACCAAATAAAAACGCACATCAAATTTCATTTGAGCGTCTTCGAAAGGTTCAAAACCACACTCATAAGGTGAAAGTTTTTCATCATCAGGACGTCTAGGTCCCAGAACAAAACCAGCAAGTAACGGCATCACACCAAAACCAATACCGATAATCACAAATAATAAAATGGGGAGGTATTCCACCAACATAATGTTTCTTCTTCTATTTTCTGCTGCTATTAATACAGTGGGCTGACAGCATCACTTTGAATGACGCTACAAGCATAGCGAACATTCCTCTCTTTATGAACTCGTAATACTACACAGTCTGAGGAATAATGAGAAGCCAAAACCACATCACAAACAGCCTTCAAAAAAAGTAATAACAACCATATAACGACATTCATAAAATGAGGAAGAAGACTAGGCGATTGATAATTAATCCAAATTTCAGATCAAATCGCACATTCACTTACAAACAAACAGCCACGGATTCTCAAACTTGCCATAACAAAAAAGCCTACTTGATGGACAAGTAGGCTTTTGAATGCACTTTGGTGCCGACGGGCGGAGTCGAACCGCCACGGACTATGTCCACCACCCCCTCAAGATGGCGTGTCTACCAATTTCACCACGTCGGCTTATTTAAGGAGTTTAAGTTACGGTAAGTCTGGCAAATCTGCTGGCGCAACTGATGTTGATGGCACTGGCATAGACTCTACTTCCTCAACAATTTCTGTGACCGGAGCAACGGGCATTTCCGTCACACTTTCAACACGCTGAGCCTTATTTGCAAAATAAGCGAGGCTCAAACTCGTAATAAAAAATAACATCGCTAAAATCGCACTGCTACGCGATAAAAATGAAGCTGACCCTTGGCTACCAAATAGGCTTGATGATGCGCCACCGCCACCGCCGCCACCGCCTAAAGCTGCAGCACCTGCATCAGCACCCTTACCATGTTGGATTAAAATCAAACCCACCAGCAGTACTGATATGACGATATGTATAACTAGTATTATTGTATCCATTTTTACTAACCTAAACTTGTTGTGCTGCGGCCCGACATGTAGCAACAAACTCATCAGCAATTAGAGAAGCACCGCCAATCAGTCCACCATCTATATCTGGCTTCGAAAATAATGAGGCCGCATTATTACCTTTAACGCTGCCCCCGTAAAGTATTCGTAAATTCTCAGCCGTAGTCGGGCAATGCTTCGCTACACGCTCACGCATGAACTGGTGGACGTTCTGAGCCCATTCAGGTGATGCTGTCTTCCCCGTTCCAATTGCCCAAACAGGCTCATATGCGAGAACAGTCCGCGACAAAGCTTTAGCACCTTGATGTGCTATTAAGGTATCTAAAAGCCTAACAACAACTTCTTCTGTTTGACCTTGATCATGTTCTTGAGGGCTTTCACCAATACAGATAATCGGCGTTAACCCTGATGATGCAGCCGTCTCATATTTTTCAGCAACTAATTGATCCAGTACTAATTGATCCAAATCCAATTCGTCATAAAGACAACGACGCTCTGAATGTCCAATCAAAGTGTATTCACAATTGAAGTCAGTGATCATCGCAGCTGACACTTCACCTGTATAAGCACCATCTATATATGAAGAGACATTCTGAGTTCCCCAGTGAAGGCCTGTACCCGTCAACGCCTGTTGAACCTGGTGAACATAAACAGCAGGTGGAAAAATAGCCACATCAATGTCTGAGAAGTCATCCGCCGAAGCTAAAATACGCTCTAACAAACTTTGATTGCTTGCACTTGTTCCATTCATCTTCCAATTGCCAGCAACTAGAGGCTTACGCATTCATTTCAACCCTATAAAGATAACCAAATAACTGAGAGCCTACCGTCTCAACAGTAAGAAATCAATGATTTCATTATATGCTTATAACTATTTATTATTAACTGCTTTCTACACTGCTTTGTATAACATCTGCAATATGAGTCGCTAGTTCCTGAGTCAAGGCCGCGTCACGGCCTTCAACCATTACACGAATTACTGGTTCAGTGCCAGAAGGTCTTAATAAAACCCGCCCAGCGTCGAGTAATTCTTCTTCTGCCATTTTAACAGCATCTGAAATTGCCTGATCAGTCGTCAAGTCAATCATCTTCTTGACACGAACATTAATTAAAGTCTGAGGGTATTTAGTCACCAAAGATTTAAGATCATGCAAACTACTCTCAGTACGACGAATTTCACATAACACTTGCAATGCCGCAATGATGCCATCCCCGGTGGTCGTTTTATCTAAGCAAATAATATGACCCGATGACTCACCACCGACAACACCACCGGTCTCTTTTAACTTCTCAATAACATAGCGATCACCCACTTTCGATCGATGCAATGTCATATCATGCGCTTCTAAAGCTTGCTCAAGACCCAGATTCGACATCTGCGTCCCCACAATAGCTGAACTTCCCTTGCCTCTCAATTTTTGAGAACGGGCAATGATAAACAATAAATCGTCGCCATCTACAATTTGACCTGTGTGATCAACCATAATCAGACGATCACCATCACCATCTAAGGCAATCCCTAGATCAGCCTGATGCTCAAGCACCGCCGCTTGTAATAAACGTGGCTCGGTCGAACCACAATTCTGGTTAATATTAAAGCCGTCAGGCTCGGCCCCCATCACAACAATCTCTGCACCCAATTCTTTAAAAACATCGGGGGCAACATGATAAGTTGCACCATTCGCACAATCTACAACCAACTTCATACCTGAAAAATTCATCTTGAGCGGGACAGAACTCTTACAAAATTCGACATATCTACCCCGCGCATCTTCAATACGAACAGCCTTACCTAACTCAAAGGACTCCACCGTCGTCAGCGGCTCATCCAACATCGCTTCAATTTCTAATTCAACCTCATCCGGCAGCTTTGTGCCTTCAGCAGAAAAAAACTTAATACCATTATCATGATAATGATTATGTGAAGCACTAATCACAATACCAGCCTGTGCATGAAATGTTCGGGTTAAATATGCAATGCCAGGTGTTGGCATAGGGCCTAATAGATAAACATCCACACCCGCCGCAGACAAACCAGCCTGTAACGCTGACTCAAACATGTAACCCGAAATCCGCGTATCTTTACCAATCAATACTCGGCGATTTATCTTTTCTTTCGCCAACACACGACCAACAGCCCAACCTAGCTTTAATACGAACTCTGGTGTAATCGCACCATCACCGACTCGGCCACGAATACCATCTGTCCCAAAATAACGTCTCTGTTGTTTAGTCACTCTCTTCCACCTGCATTACATACTTACATAAATTAACAGCTTGAGCTGTTTCACGGACATCATGTGTCCGTACAATTTTTGCACCTTGCCAAACAGCAACCGATGCTAAAGCCAAACTGCCTGCTAACCGTTCTTCAACGGTCACATTTAACAATTTTCCGATGATTGATTTTCGTGAAACGCCAATCAAAACAGGCAGATCAAGTGCAATAATACGGTTCAAATGTTTCATCAGCCGCAAATTATGTCTTGCCCGTTTACCAAAACCAAAACCAGGATCCAAAATTAACTGATCTCTATTGATCCCTGCTGATTCACAAACAGCAACACGTTCCAATAAAAAAGCCATCACATCACCAACAACGTCATCATATTTAGGATCATCTTGCATGGTTTGTGGCGGCCCTTGTGCATGCATCAAACACACCGGTACAGCTAATTCTGACGCTGCGTCTAATGCACCATCCACACGCAAAGCTTGCACATCATTGATCAATCCTGCACCAGCTGAGACAGCTGCACGCATAACCTCTGGTTTACTTGTATCAGTGGAAATGGGAATCGTTAATTCTGACTGAATAGCTTCTATCACAGGTACTACCCGCGCTATTTCTTCTTCAACAGGAACGATAGCAGCACCCGGACGTGTTGACTCACCACCCACATCAATGATTGCTGCACCATCAGCGACCATTTGCTTAGCTTGTTTTAGTGCTGCATCCTGTGCAAAAAAATGACCCCCATCAGAAAACGAATCGGGGGTCACATTCAAGATACCCATCACCTGCGGATAAGTCAGATCAAGCGACTTACCCTTGCAATCAAGGATCACTAGAGCCCTTTGATTTGTACTGATTTAATGTAATAAATCAAGCAGGCTTGGCAGCTGTTTCTGAATCAGTTACATCTGCTGAAGGAGGTGGTGTAGGAGTAGGATTATCATTACTCCAGCCTTTTGGTTCTCCTGGCTCACGACCTTCCATAATGGCATCAATTTGATCGCTATCGATTGTTTCATACTTCATCAATAACTTAGCCATTGTGTGTAATTTGTCATTATGCTCTGTCAATACTTGCTCAGCACGCTGATAGTTACGGTTAATCACAGCACGGACATCTTCATCAATCTGTTTCGCTGTTACATCTGACACAGCTTTCGATTTAGAACTACCTTGACCAAGGAAATTACCATCATCCTCGACACCGTAAGCTAATGGCCCCATATGGTCAGATAAGCCCCATTTAGTAACCATGCTCTGAGCAATTTCAGTTGCCCGTTCAATATCATTAGATGCACCTGTCGTCACCGCATCAGCACCATAGATCATTTCTTCAGCTATACGACCACCATATAAGGTGGAAATTTGACTTTCTAACTGCTGCTTACTGTTACTGTACTTATCCTCTGTCGGTAAGAACATAGTCACACCCAGCGCACGACCACGTGGAATAATACTCACTTTATAGACGGGGTCATGTCCAGGGACAATTCGTCCAACAATCGCGTGACCAGCTTCATGATAAGCGGTAAGTTGTTTCTCTTTATCACTCATCACCATTGAAGCTCGTTCTGCACCCATCATGATTTTATCTTTGGCTTTTTCCATGTCGTCCATACTGACTAAACGCTGGTTCGATCTCGCTGCAAACAGAGAAGCCTCATTGACTAAGTTCGCCAAATCAGCACCAGAAAAACCGGGCGTGCCACGTGCAATAATCGATGCTTTGACATCTTCCGCCGCAGGTACTTTGCTTAGATGGACATTTAAAATCTGCTCACGGCCACGAATGTCAGGCAATGGCACGACCACTTGTCTATCGAAACGACCAGGGCGTAACAAGGCCGGGTCTAGGACATCAGGTCTGTTAGTTGCCGCAATAACAATGACGCCTTCATTACCCTCAAAACCATCCATCTCAACCAACAACTGGTTCAAAGTCTGCTCACGCTCATCATTACCGCCACCAACACCTGCGCCACGATGACGACCAACCGCATCGATTTCATCGATGAAAATGATGCATGGCGCGTGTTTTTTTGCCTGCTCGAACATGTCACGCACACGTGACGCACCAACACCGACAAACATTTCAACAAAATCAGATCCTGAGATGGTAAAGAAAGGGACTTTTGCTTCACCTGCGATGGCTTTAGCTAATAATGTTTTACCCGTTCCTGGTGAACCACACATCAAAATACCGCGTGGAATTTTACCGCCCAGTTTTTGGAATTTACTCGGTTCACGTAAGAAATCGACTAATTCAGCCACTTCTTCTTTCGCTTCTTCAACACCAGCAACATCTTTAAAGGTCACTTTAACCTGATCTTCACTCAACATCTTAGCCTTACTTTTGCCAAAGGACATTGGGTTTTTACCGCTGCCGCCGCCTTGCATTTGGCGCATAAAGACAACCCATACAACAATCAGTAGCAACATTGGGAACCATGAGATGAAGATTTGCATCAGCATACTTGGTTCTTCAGGTGGTTTCGCTTGAATTTGCACACCGTTATTCAACAAGTCACCCATCAAACCTGGATCGTAACTTGGACTATAAGTTGTAAACTTACTGTTATCCGTCAGTGTACCTGTAATCGTTCTGTCTTGAATATTAACAGAGGAAACTGCGCCATTTTTAACGCTCGTGATGAATGTTGAGTAATCCATATCATCTGCTCTTGATTGCCTCGGCCCAAAATTACTGAACACCGACATCAAAACAACCGCAATGACGACCCACAAAACGATGTTTTTCATAATATCATTCAACGTTGATTACCCCTCTATAGCTCTGTTTAGAGAAATTTAACTAACTAAATTTCTACTATTCTTTATTTAGACCACTTCAGTCCTCAATTAAACTCATCAGTGTCATGAAAAAATACTTTATCTGACAAACGACGAGCACATTTTTTATCAACCTAGCTTGTGTAGTGCTAGCATAGCATCAGCAGATACAGTTATACAAATTTTATTTTTTGTATAGCTTATTTTCTTCCCTTTGAGATACTTCTCAAAGCTATTACTTTAAACCACGTCCTAATAAATAAACTTCACGGCTTCTCGCCCGTGACGCATCAGGTTTTCTTGTCACTACTTTTTGAAAGCTATCTTTCATCTCTTTCAAATAAACATCAAATCCTTCGCCTTGGAATACTTTTACCAGAAAAACACCTTGTTTGCTTAAGTTTTCTATCGCAAAATGCAAAGCAAGTTCCACTAGATACATACTACTCGGCTGGTCTATCGCATCTACACCTGTAATATTGGGGGCCATATCTGATAATACAAGGCCTATTGGTTCACTATTTAAAACTATATTAAGTTCATCCAACACCTCATCTTCACGAAAATCACCCTGAATAAAATGCACACCTGATAATGGGGTCATCGGCAAGATATCTAGCGCCACAACCGTTCCCTTCCCCCCTAGCTTTCGTGAAGCATAGTCAGACCATCCTCCTGGAGCAGAGCCTAAATCCACAATGGCCATCCCAGGACGAATAAGCTTATCTTTTTTATCAATTTCTTCTAGTTTAAATGTTGCTCGTGAGCGATAACCTGCCTTTTGTGCCTTTTTAACATAAGGGTCATCAAAATGCTCGCGTAACCAATCATTGCTTGATTTACTCTTTGCCATTATTTCCTCTCAGTAGGCGTAATTTGTGTTGCCACCAATGCCAAACCTAAGACACTAATAACCATATAAACACCCGTACTAAAATGATGCAAAAAATCAAAACGGTTAGATGCGTTATCATCTTCACGCCAATCAAGTTGCTTGATATCTGACATCTCAGCTTGTAAATAGAAATGTAAAAAAGCGACCATCACTAACATCGACAATGTCACATAGAAACGCCACCAAATAATGACATTCTGGCCCAACACAGCATACCGAATCAACAATACGCTACCACAAGCCAAGCCAACATAATTTACTAGCGTGAAGAGACGTCCTGCATAGGCACCAGCAATAACACTATCATCAAAATGGATAAATGCTGCCGGAACGGCAATATAGCCAATAGCCCATAAGCTCCCAACCCATAAGGCTAATAATAGACGCTCTCCCACCTGCCCTGCTATCACGTCACAAGCCTAGGCGTCGTATTGAACTGAAACAATCTCATATTCAATTGCACCACTTGGTGCTTGTACCGTCGCAATATCATCAACCTCTTTACCAATTAAAGCTCGGGCAATGGGCGAACTAATTGATACGCGGTTCAATTTAATATCCGCCTCGTAATCACCCACAATTTGATAATGGACTGTTTCATCAGTATCAATATTCAACAACTCAACCGTCACTCCAAAGACAACACGACCATCCTGAGACAGAGAAGCAACATCAATCACTTGTGCAGTCGATAAAATACCTTCTAATTCATTGACACGACCTTCAATAAAGCTTTGCTGCTCTTTAGCGGCATGGTATTCAGCATTTTCTTTTAAATCACCATGTGCACGTGCTTCAGCAATAGCAGCGACCACCTCTGGTCTTGCTACTGATTTCAAATGCTTTAACTCTTCTCTTAACGCCTCAACACCGCGTAATGTGATCGGTACCGCCATTGTTACAATTCTCCATGTAATGACTGTAAGCAATTCACAGAGTCATTATGTTCACTTTCTAAGGCCTGACAAGTCGCTCTTGCCGCAGCTATAGTTGTTGTGTAGTTGACCTGATGCTGCAATGCCGCACGACGTATTTCACGTGAGTCAGCCACAGATTGGCGACCTTCTGTTGTATTTACAATCAATGCTATTTCATCATTCTTAATCATATCAACAATATGAGGTTGCCCTTCAGCCACCTTATTCACATGGTCACAATCAACACCAGCCTGAGCCAATACAACTTGTGTTCCACGTGTTCCCAATAATGAGAAACCCAGTGACAACAAATCTCTAGCCACCTTCACTACTGCAGATTTATCAACATCGCGTACGCTGATAAACGCATTACCACCTGTTGGCAATGCCACACTCGCAGCCAATTGTGATTTAGCAAAGGCTTCACCAAATGTCCTGCCAACGCCCATGACTTCGCCCGTTGATTTCATCTCAGGACCCAAAATAGGATCAACACCTTGGAATTTAATAAAAGGAAAAACGGCTTCTTTAACAGAATAATAATTAGGAATGACCTCTTCTGTCACACCTTGTTCAGCCAGACTACGACCGGCCATACATCGCGCTGACACTTTTGCCAACGGCACACCAATCGCTTTCGATACATATGGCACTGTACGAGAAGCACGCGGATTGACTTCTAAAATAAAAATACTATCACCTTGAATCGCAAACTGCGTATTCATCAAACCAACCACACCCATTTCCATCGCCATTTGACGGACTTGTTCACGCATTCGGTCTTTTACATCCTCAGTCAAACTGTAAGCTGGTAAAGCACAAGCCGAATCCCCCGAGTGCACACCTGCTTGTTCTATATGCTCCATAATGCCGCCGATCATGACATCTTTGCCATCACAAATGGCATCGACATCGACTTCAATCGCATCATCAAGGAAACGATCCAATAACACAGGGGAATCATTCGATACCTGAATCGCATTAGTCATATAGCGATTCAATTCATCTTCGTTATAAACGATTTCCATCGCGCGTCCACCTAATACATAAGACGGACGGACCACCAACGGGTAGCCAATTTCAGCTGCCAACGCGACTGCCGTATCAGCAGAAAAAGCCAAACGGTTCGGAGGTTGTAACAAGTTCAGTTTTTCAACCATCTGCTGAAAACGTTCACGATCTTCAGCATGGTCAATCGCATCAGGCGACGTTCCGATAATAGGTACACCTGCTGCTTCCAGTGCACGCGCTAATTTCAATGGCGTTTGACCGCCATATTGCACAATCACACCCTTAGGTTGTTCTAATGCAACGACTTCTAGCACATCTTCTAAAGTCAAAGGCTCAAAATACAAACGATCAGATGTATCATAATCAGTCGAAACCGTTTCTGGATTGCAATTCACCATAATAGTCTCATAACCATCATCACGTAATGCGAGTGCCGCATGGACACAACAATAATCGAACTCGATACCTTGACCAATCCGGTTTGGACCACCACCCAAAATCATGATTTTTTCACGATCACTTGGGCTCGCTTCGCATTCCTGTTCATAAGATGAATACATATAAGCTGTTGAACTAGCAAATTCAGCAGCACACGTATCAACTCGCTTATAAACGGGGCGCACCGCTAAGTCATGGCGATGTTCGCGTACTTGCTTCTCTGTTTTTTGTAATAAGGTCGCCAAACGAGAATCCGAGAAACCCTTACGTTTTAAACGGCGCATTTCGCTTGTATCTAACTCGGCTAATGATCGGTCACGTAAATCATTTTCAAGCGTGACTAGCTCCTCTACTTGGATCAAAAACCAAGGATCGATATGACTTAACGATTGAATCTCATCAAAAGTAAACCCATAACGGAATGCATCAGCCACATACCAAAGACGATCAGAACCAGGCAAACATAGTTCACGGCGCAATGTTTCCACTACATCATCTGATGTAAGGTCAACTACCTCTGTCAAACCATCACGATCAATTTCTAACCCCCGCAACGATTTTTGTAATGACTCCTGGAAATTACGCCCAATCGCCATCACTTCACCAACCGATTTCATCTGAGTGCTTAAACGGTTATCTGCTTGTGGAAATTTTTCAAAAGTGAAACGCGGTACCTTTGTCACAACGTAGTCGATCGTTGGCTCAAATGAAGCGGGCGTTGCATTACCCGTAATTTCATTTTGTAATTCATCAAGCGTATAACCAACAGCTAATTTCGCCGCTACTTTCGCAATAGGGAAACCCGTTGCCTTTGAAGCCAAAGCAGACGAACGAGACACACGAGGATTCATTTCAATAATGATCAATCGACCCGTGTCAGGATTAACGGCAAACTGTACATTAGACCCACCCGTTTCAACACCAATCTCTCGCAACACAGCCAATGAGGCATTACGCATGATTTGATATTCTTTATCTGTCAGTGTTTGAGCAGGCGCAACCGTAATTGAATCACCCGTATGCACCCCCATAGGGTCAAAGTTTTCAATGGAACAAATGATAATGGCGTTATCTTTACGATCACGAACCACTTCCATTTCAAATTCTTTCCACCCGATTATTGATTCTTCAATCAGTAACTCAGAGGTTGGACTCAAATATAAACCACGCTGGCAAATATCAATAAAATCTTCTTTGTTATAAGCAATACCACCGCCACTGCCACCCATCGTAAATGAAGGACGAATAATAGTTGGGTACCCAAACTCTTTTTGAACCTCTATCGATTCTTCTAGCGTGTGTGCTATAGCAGATTTCGGCATATCCAAACCGATTTTCTGCATCGCAGCACGGAACAAATCACGATCTTCTGCTTTATTGATTGCTTCGCTATCAGCGCCAATCATTTCAACGCCAAATTTTTCCAATACGCCTTCACGCTTTAAATCTAAAGCACAATTTAATGCCGTCTGACCACCCATCGTCGGCAACACCGCATCGGGCTTTTCAGTTTCAATAATTTTACTAACCGCTTGCCAAGTCACCGGCTCGATATAAGTCGCATCCGCCATATTCGGATCCGTCATAATTGTTGCTGGGTTCGAGTTCACCAAGATAACGCGGTAACCTTCTTCACGTAACGCCTTACAGGCTTGTGCACCTGAGTAATCAAACTCACAAGCTTGACCAATGACGATTGGGCCTGCACCCAAAATTAAGATACTTTGTATATCAGTACGTTTTGCCATCGTGCTTATTTACCTGTCGCTTTTGCTAAGAGATCAATGAAATGATCGAAAAGGGGTGCCGCATCTTGTGGGCCCGGACTGGCTTCTGGATGTCCTTGAAAACTAAAAGCCGGTTTTGTCTTATGATGAATACCTTGTAAAGTCCCATCAAACAACGAGACATGTGTTGCTTCTAACGACTCTGGTAGAGATGATTCGTCCACAGCAAAACCATGATTTTGGCTGGTAATCATCACTAACCCCGCCAAACCTTCTTGTACCGGGTGATTCGCGCCATGATGACCAAATTTCATTTTGACTGTTTTAGCACCACACGCTAATGCCAATAATTGATGACCCAGACAAATACCAAAAACTGGTAAATCAGCTTCTAATAGCGTTTGAATCGCCGTTATCGCATAATCACAAGGTTCTGGATCACCTGGACCATTAGACAAAAACACACCATCAGGATTCATTGCCAATACATCGGTAGCAGAAGTTTGGGCTGGGACAACTGTCAATCGACAGCCACGCTCAACGAGCATTCTTAAAATATTGCTTTTAGCACCAAAGTCATAAGCCACAACATGGAAACGTTCATCTGCTGCTTTGTTCTCGCCAGATAAGTGCCAACACGCCTTATCCCAGCTGTAACTTTCTTGTGTTGTCACTACTTTTGCCAAGTCCATACCTTTAAGACCTTCAAAAGCTTGTGCAACAGCAATAGCGGCATCAGCATCAATATCCTCACCCGCCACAATGCAACCTTTCATCGCACCCTTCTCCCGCAGCAGTCGTGTTAAAGCCCGAGTATCAATTTCTGCTAGGCCAACAATATTATGTTGTTCTAAATACGTATCTAACGCTTGTTCACTTCTCCAGTTGCTAACAACTGGAGAGAGCTCACGAATGATCAAGCCACTAGCATAAATTCGGCCTGACTCTTCGTCTTCAAGGTTCACACCGACATTACCAATATGCGGGTAAGTTAATGTCACAATTTGGCGACAATATGAAGGGTCAGTCAAAATTTCCTGATAGCCTGTCATAGATGTATTAAAAACGACTTCACCAACTGATTGCCCAATAGCACCAATCGATTCGCCGTGAAATACCGTGCCATCTTCAAGAGCAAGTAGAGCGCTTGTTCGCAAGGGAAACCTCCAACGGATATAAACTCATGACGAAACGGAACGTTTCATTCACACAAAATTCCGGTAATTTTAGCGCAAAACAGACACCCGAGTCCACGCAAAAATGGTCTCGATGATATGCTTAACTTCGTTCGTTAAATCCAATTAACTTGCTTGATACAGCTCTGGCCGGCAATGGCCTAACATTGGCATACTCGCTCGCACTTCACGCAAATAGCCTAAATCGATTGTCGCCGAAACCATACCGGGGCGTTCGGGCGCAGTGCAGACCACACTACCCCACGGGTCGATAATCACACTACTGTCACAATAAGTACGTCCAGGGTAATGATTTCCTCATTGGTTTGGCGCCACGATATAAACTTGATCCCTAATGGCACGTGCAGTCAAAATTGGCAACCAGTCGTGCTTCCCGGTACAGAGAAAAAAAGCTGCGGGCACAAAATAACTTCTGCCCCTTTTTTAGTTAAAAAACGAAACAGTTCTGGAAAGCGTAAGTCATAACAAATCGTTAAACCTAATTTACCATTTCATGATCCACTACAACAGGAATATTGCCCGGTTTAATTCCAACCGACTCGTTGTAGCCCAATGTCGGTGCATCACATCATGTGAATCTTACGGAACACCCCATTCAATTCACCTTGGCGATCAATCAAAATCGAAGTGTTACACAAGCGCTTATCTTCATCAGGCGTTTTCTCATAAATACTACCCACTAGAACAGAAATATCATGTTGACTCGCTAAATCTCGAAAGGTCTGTACCAATTCACCATCTAAAGTCTGAGCCGCCCGATGTTTTTCACTATGATTTTAATCATATAGATAAAGGTTTCAGAGAAACTCACTAAATCTAAACTCTGATCTGCTGCCTGCACTGTCTGAGCTTTAGCAAAAGCCACATTATCAGCAGGTTGATTAGAAGAATTCATTTGTACAACACCGATTCGACTTTTCATGATGGCCCAATTTATCAACGATGATATTTTCAATGAAACATAACAAAGTTTGCTAAAATTGATGCAACTCAACGTAAGGAATCATTGTGACTCATTCTTTCACCAATACTGGTTTTCCACTTCAACGGCCTCGACGTCTACGAAAAGACACCTTCTCGCGTGACCTCATGCGTGAAAACACACTGACCGCACATGACCTAATCTACCCCTGTTTTGTTCTCGAAGGACAACAGCAAACACAGGCTGTTGGTTCGATGCCGGGCGTTAACCGCTTAAGCATTGATCTCCTTCTCAAAGAAGCAGAAACCATTCATCAATTAGGCATTCCAGCCATCGCACTCTTTCCTGTCACGCCAGACGACGTTAAATCCTTAGATGCACACGAAGCCTATAATCCAGAAGGCCTTGCGCAGCGGGCCGTCCTTGCCCTGAAGTCTGAATTTCCTGAACTCGGTGTCATTACCGATGTTGCACTAGATCCTTTTACGACACACGGTCAAGATGGTCTTATCGATGACAATGGCTATATCATCAATGATGAAACGATCGAAGTCCTTGTCAAACAAGCCCTTTCACATGCAGAAGCAGGCGTCGATATTGTCGCACCTTCCGATATGATGGATGGCCGTATTGGCGCTATCCGACGAGCACTTGAAGCAAAAGGCCATATCCACACCAAAATTTTAGCCTACTCCGCTAAATACGCCTCGAGTTTTTATGGCCCCTTCCGTGATGCGGTAGGTTCAGCTGGCAACCTGGGAACTGGTAATAAATACAGCTATCAAATGGATCCTGCCAATAGCGATGAAGCTTTACATGAAGTCGCACTCGATCTCGATGAAGGTGCTGATATGGTCATGATTAAACCAGGTATGCCCTACTTAGATATTGTCAGACGTGTTAAAGACACTTTCCAAAAACCAACATTTGTTTATCAAGTCAGCGGTGAATATGCCATGCTCAAAGCAGCAGCACAAAACGGTTGGCTAGATGAACAACAAACTGTCATAGAAAGTCTCTTAGCATTCAAACGTGCTGGTGCAAATGGTATTTTGACTTACTTTGCCAAAGACGTTGCGCAACAATTGGCCCAAACAGAATGACGGATAAATATGCCGTTATTGGCAATCCAATAGCACATAGTAAATCACCACTCATCCATCATGCTTTCGCCGAACAATTTGGGCATGACATAGAATACACAGCAGAGTTGATCCCAATTGAAGCGTTAGAAGCCGGCCTAGACACGCTACAAAAAAAGGGCTTCAAAGGTCTAAATGTCACAGTTCCTTTTAAAGAACAAGTCTGGCAGTCTCTCTCAAAAAAAAGTATTCACGCAACAACAGCTAGTGCTGTCAACACCATCACATTTAACTCAGATGGCTCCCGCTACGGAGATAATACCGATGGCATCGGACTCTGCCAGGATCTCACCCAAAACCACCACATAGACCTAGCAGGTAAACGTATTTTACTATTAGGTGCCGGCGGTGCGGCAAGAGGCGTTATTCTACCCTTATTAAGCTATAAACCGGCTGAACTCATCATTGCAAACCGCACCATTAGTAAAGCCCATCACCTTGTAAACTTATTTGATAACGAAGTACTTTCTGCTAGTGAGCTTGAGCAAGTTCCCGGTCCGTTTGACATCATCATTAACGCCACCTCAGCCAGTTTAAATGGTGAAATACCACCCATCCCAGATAGCAGCGTTTCAGCACACACAAATTGTTATGACATGATGTACGGCACTGCAGATACCGCTTTTATTCAATGGGCAAAAACACGTACAGCAGCTAAAACAATCAACGGGTTTGGCATGTTAGTAGAGCAAGCAGCTGAATCCTACCGAATATGGCGAGGCGTCAAACCACAGACACAAAACATCATCAAGCACTTACGCTACTAAAAGCACCTTACTCGACAAATATCATGGTGTTTTCGGTTTAATGCCAAATACGGTCTAACAAGGGTTCTCATCAGCAGTCACCCT
This sequence comes from Gammaproteobacteria bacterium, assembly GCA_029248745.1. GTDB lineage: Bacteria > Pseudomonadota > Gammaproteobacteria > Nitrosococcales > Methylophagaceae. The sequence goes on along the minus strand of JAQWIT010000013.1, from coordinate 199,478 downwards.
ATCGATTAAAACCTCAGCAACGACTAACAAGCCACCTGTTGCAACAGCTGCTCCCGTTGACAATCCTGCTTCCAAAACACCCGTATTATCCACTAGGGCTGATGGAGCTGCTAAGGTGCCACCTACACGCACTAAGCCAACTAGATTGGTCATGTTCATCCCAATTCCTGTCCGTGCCTCAGGTGTAGTACCAATATCCGACTTCTCATTTTTTAGATTAATCGTTCCATCACCAAAGATAATCATTTTGCCCTTTCTCACAGCAATACCTTTATCCGTTGTCGCAATGCCATTTTTAATATTAAAATTCACAACAGCACAAGCAAGCTCAGTCCCTTTTTGCCCCTTACTGAAAGGGTTTAAAAGATTAACCAATTCCGTAATAAAGTCAGCGCCTATCAAATCTAATGTACCGTCTTCGATCTGACTCTCAGCTATTTTTATGATGACTTTACTATCTAATCCTGCCATTAATTGTCTTACCGTTTTACCTTTGCCTTTAGCATCGATATAAACGTCCGTATTACCGCCTGAAATAACATCTTTTAAAGCGTCTACTTTCGCTAACTTAAACCCATTCACCTGCATCTTTGTACTCAACGCTGCCGTTTCACTCTTCGCATTCAAATCAACATGACCTGTCAATCGGCTGCCAGCGAAACTCAGAACCATAGGGGAAATTTGTAAATGACTATTTTGTAAAACAACTGCAATATCAACGTTCCTTAGCTTTAACGCATTTGAATCGACAGTTTGTATCTTGAGCGTGATATCAGCATCAAGTTCGTTTAATGCATCAAAGACCAATGTGTCATCCGAGAATAGTCGTTCTCAGATTCTGATGTGGACTCATCTTCTTAATAACGACGTAAGATCAAAAGTTTGCGAAACCAATGCCGCAGTGATTTTAGGATTTTCGCCTACGAGTGACACAACGACATCGCCACTCAAGTCCGTTTTATCTGCAGTTAACGCCAAATTCGCTAACTTATAAACATTGTCATTACCTGTCACTGCGCTGGACAACTTAATATCACTTATCGTTGGTAATGTATCCCCAGCTAAGACACTCAGAGCAAAAGAGTGCGTTACCAAATACAAATCAAGTGTAATACCATCAGCTTCTTGGGGACGCTGAACATCCCCTTTCACCGTTGACATTATCGCTTCCGCCTCGAGATGATTAGATATCTGCCCTTTTAATTCGACATCACCAATATTTGGTATCTCAGAGCCAGATAACAATGACAACGTTGAGAAATCTGTTGTTAGATCAATATTGAGTGCTACTCCTTTAACTTGCTGTGGCTCAGTAATCTGCCCTTTGAGCGCTAGACCAACACCATCTATAGCTATCAACAAGTCTAATGTGATCTTATCGGTCACATCATCACTCTTAACATCGCCCTTAATCGTGACATTACCAAAAGCGGGTAACGTCTCACTAGACAACTTGGATAACGCAGCACCCGCGGAATTAAGTTCCAGCTTTAGCACAGCACCCTTGCCATCTATAGTTGAGCAATTTCACCATCAAGTTCAAGGGGAATACCCCCGCATCAGCTGTTAAATCTAACGACATATTCGTATTATCGATTAGAGATTTAACGCCACCCATTTCACCCTCAACTGAAACAGGAATCTCATCGACTACCGCTTTCAACACTAGATCCATTGGAGTTTCTGTATCAGCAACATCAATTGACAAATGTTCAATTAAAACTGCTTTTTGTCACCAGTCACGCCATCGATATAGTCGATTTTCGTTTCTGTAGTATCCAGCTCATTGACAATAACAGATTGGAGCTCTGATGCTTCATTCTCATTCTGCCTAGTTTCTTCAGGCTCTGGTGTCGCTTCAATGTCAAACACCCAATTGCTAACCCCTTTTTTTGTTCGTCTCAACCAGGATATGTGAGCTATGCAATAATACTTTTGACACTTGTATGTGGCGTTGTAGTAAAGGGTACAAAGCCAATCGCACTTCAAACTTATCTAACGCCACCATCTCTGGCTCTATCCCCTAGCTGGCATTTGAAAAGGTGACTTTCTCAACAGCTAAGGTTGGAATCAACGACCAAGCAATCGAGACATCGCCTTCCAGCCGCAATTGCCGACCTGTCGCATCCGTAGTTGCATCCTCAATCTGTTATTTATAATCATTAAGGTCAATATTTAACAACGCATAAAAAGCATCGATAAATATAACACTCATAAGACTAGCAACAACTTTAATAACCTATCCCATTCAAATTCCTAGCATTTTCAAAAGTAGCTTGGCTCTATTATAGAATCAATAAAATCTCACGTCTGACGGAGAATAAGCACAACCACGTAGACTCCTTTGACAAGCAAACCCGTAATATAATCCATGTCGCTAGCATCACCACAGGAATTGCACGTGCTAAACATCAACCAACATCTCTCAATACCCGATCACGAAATTGTCTTAACAGCTATTCGTGCACAAGGGGCTGGGGGACAGAATGTCAATAAAGTCGCCACCGCCATCCACCTTCGCTTTGATATAAAGAAAGCTTCACTCCCCGATGCTATCAAACAACGATTACTGTCATCTCCAGATAACCGAATTACTAAACATGGTTGCATTATCATCAAAGCGCAACAATGGCGGACCCAAGAAAAAAATCGTCAAGATGCGCTCAACCGTCTACAACAACTTATTCTCGAACAGCTCGAACAAAGAAAAATAAGACGAGTTACTAAACCCAGCAAAAATGCCCTCAAAAAGCGACTCGTAAATAAACAACATCGGAGTAAAATTAAGTCATTACGACATAAAAGAATCGACGCCTAAACAACAGCCATGAATGGCTTAACATAAAAACCCTTTTATTCTGCTATGACTGGTGTATATTCTCACTAATTAATAACAGTAATTGGACGAGGAAAAACATGTTTGGCATCGGTCTTGGTAAACATAAAAGGAAACTAGAACAGGCATTCGAAAAATGCTTTTGGCCCTTGATAGATGAATTGGGTAATGTGCCCATTCCTATGCAAACTGACCCGGCTATCAATGCCTCAATTCTAGCTGTCTGTGAAAAATATGCTGAACTGCAAAATGTCACTAAACCAAATGATATTGCATTGATATCTGATGCCGCCTTTGAAGAAGTCTATCGTATGGAATCAGTTAACGTCCAAGAACGTGTTGATACATGGAAAAATAGCAGCAATGATGACTTTACTCAGGCTTATGAAGTTGCTAAGGATAAAACAACAGCAGATCTGGATTTAGCTTGGTTGACTACCTATGCTAAAGAGAATTTCGATCAAGCAACAGGCCTCATGTTATAAAACGAAAAAAATGTTCACTGCCGCCATACATAAACCCATACTATTACAAGCCTTCTCAGATTGTTTAGACCCATTGAGAAGTGATTTAGGCAATGTCCACTCTAGTATGAGACAGAGTCCCTATATATCTGGCGCCATCCTTGGCACATGCCGTGGTTACGCCGTTAAAAATAAACTAAAAGAAGCCGTCGTCAATAAACTCATAGACAATGCTTTTGAAGAAGTATTTCGCAGTGAATCATTGGCTATGCAAATCAAAGCACAAAATTGGCTCAATAAAGAAAATAGTGATTTTATGACTGCTTATCAACATGCAAGAACGGCCGCGGAAGTTGAGCTAAACTTAGACTGGTTAAGTCAATATGTACAAACGCATTTTGAAAAAGCCAGTACACTAGGTCAACAACTTTAATTTAACAAAAGGGGAGCATCATGTTAGAAATGATGAAACATAAAAGCAAACTCAAGCACGCATTCTCTGACTGCTTCGAGCCACTCAAAAGTATCTTCGATAATGTTCCTATCCCTATGCAAAAAGACAAATATGTCACAGCCGCTATTTTAGGGACATGCCGAGGGTACTCGGAAGCTGCTAATTTATCTGAAAAAGCATTCGCTTCTATCGTTGATGCCGTGTTTGAAGAAGTCTACCGACAAGATTCTATTGATGTTCAAACCAGAACTGAGACATGGTTAACGGAAGCCGATGAGGATTTTATGGAATCATATTACCACGCCAAAGATAAAGTCTCGTTAGAGCTAGACTTAACTTGGTTACAAACTTATGCAAAGGCACATTTTGATGCAGCTTTTGAGGTAAGACATACAACATAAGAAACCATGCTCAAATTATTTAAAAACAATCAACACAAACATCATCTACTCAAAGCCTTCTCTAATTGCTTTAACGCGCTGAAAGATGAACTGGGCAATGTTCCTGTAAAAATGCAATCGAGCCATGAAATCACTGGTTCAGTCTTAGGTTCTTGTCGTGGCTATGCCATCGCGAACAAAATTAACGAGAGTCACTTTAACCTTATCGTTGATGCCGTGTTTGAAGAATTATTTCGTCGTGAATCTGTCTCTGTCCAAACAAAAACAGAAAAATGGTTACGAACAGAAGATGAGACATTTATGCTTGCCTATTACTACGCAAAATCAAAAGCAATTAAGAGCAAGACCCTCGACCTGAGTTGGCTGTCAGACTATGCTGGAAAGCACTTCAAGGCTGGACATCAAGTTATGTTCGATATTATCTAAGCAATATCACCCTGCAGCTGAACAAACCACTTAAACTCACCAGAGCACGTCGTATTACCATCACGTTCACTCACATCGACAGCGACAGTAACCACAGCACGTCTGCGTGACATCAGTGTCTGCAAAATTTTTTGCTTTTCTGCCTCCTCCAGTAACACTTTTGATACCAATTCGCCCTGAGCTTGCTGAACATATTTAATGCGTGATTCACGCAGTAAAGGCACAACATGACCAACTAAATCAGGGAAAGCCGTTAACAAATAATAACCACTCGCACTTTCCGCCAACAAAAACTGAGCACCGGCATGCACACCATCAAAATGGTTCTGTACACTTTCGTGAAAAGGCAAAAACACAGCACCATTTTCGTCAATTTCAATGCCATTATGGGCGGCAAAAGGCACAGCTGTGATTTCCATCGTCGACTCATCTATAAACAAAACGTCATTATATGAGTCACTGCTAATCAAAACAATCGTTAAATGGTACTGTAATACTATTACACAAATTACAACTCAACTTTATCAATCACCCGTCGGTAATCTTGTCCTCGGTAGTATCGAAGGCAAATTGTGTTTATGTAATTAGCAAAACAAGAAGAATAAAGTCGCTGTCGGAAAAAAAGACTGACCAAACACTCAGGTGGGCCATTGAACGAAGGCCGCAATGCCACTTTAAATCATGCCATAAAACAGCTTGATGAATACTTCAATAAACAAAGAACTGAATTTGAGTTATCACTCATCCTTGCCGGCACAGACTTCCAAAAGCAAATCTGGCAGGCATTACAAAATATTCCCTATGGACAAACAGTCAGCTATTTAGAACTTGCCAAAAATTTGGTAAACCTATAGCCGTACGTGCCGTCGCCAATACCAATGACCGTCGCTTTCCCAGAACAAGAAACCACGCTGGTCGCACCCGGTTTATATATGAAAATCTCCCAAGCTTTTCGGAAAACAGTCGCTCTAACGCCATTGCCGGATGTAGGTCAGTACGAAATCACCCAAAACCCTGACGACAGATGGAAATACCGCACTCCGTCATTACGCAATGTCGCCTTAACCGGGCCCTATATGCACGACGGTACAGTGCACAGTCTCAAAGAAGTCATCGCTTTTTATAACCAAGGCGGTATCAGCCACAATGAAAACGGCTTCCCCAATGTAACCCAATCCCCGATCATCAAGCCCTTAGGCCTGACTGAAAAAGAAAGTGATGATTTGGTTGCCTTTCTCAAGACGCTCAACGGAGACAATATCACCGGGCTTATTTCAGATGCCTTCGCCACCCCTGTTGGTGACACTATCAGCAATGAACCGATAGCCTCAAATGATGACAATTAAGCTTTAATTTTGTGACAAATCGATAAATTGTTGTGACTGAGTAATAGCGGCATTTATATATCTAATCAACACATCAATATCTCGCTCAATTGCCTGCATTTCACCTTGAAATGCGTCAATAGCCTTAGCATTCAAGTTATGCTTTAAAAACAGAGTATTATCTTGCAACGCTGTCAAAATCAGTGCCATTTTCTCTTCAGCTTTATGCATTGAATTAATCAAAATGCTATATCGCATTTTCGTCTCTTGCAATTTAGCCCTACTTTGACGACGGTAATTAGAGTTTGAGATCAATTCTATTTATGATTGCCATTCCTCAAACAAAGCCTCAGCCACATTTTCAATTTTATCAATCCGCTTACTCACATCATCTGCAGCAGCATGGCTGGCTTCATACTGTGCCTCGACAGCTTGATATTTTTGCTCTAACTCACCACCATCAAAATGTATCAAGAATGTTAACTCTTCCAGTTCTGGCTTAGACTGTTACTGTGCCGCTTGCTGAGAAGTCTCAGCATCCATAATGCGATCAATCATGATATCCCGCTTATGTACCCCGACTTTTTCCATCGCAGAATAATAAGTGCTCGAGCATCCCGTAAAAAGCAAAGCCAATACAACAAAGCACAAAGATTTAAATTGCATTTGTATACATCGTCCCAAAATTAATAATAATCACGAAAAATAATATACTTCATCGTCTGAATGAAGCATGAATACACAATCAAAAAGACTCATTCTCAGCATGTACTGACACAGATAATTCACCATCAAGCTCCGCACTAATAACGAATACAATCGGGCAACAGCACACTTGACAATCTTCAATATACTGCTGTCCCGCTTCTTCTACGTCTATCAGTACATCTAGCTGTTCACCACAATAAGGACAGCTAATGATTTGTTCATTCAACGAAGTCATCTAACTCTATTCTCCAAACAAGACTCACATCATTCTTGAGGTAAAAAACCACCACTTTGATGTTGCCACATCTCAAAATATTTACCTTCTAGTGCCAATAATTGCTGATGATTTACCTTGCCCAATAATCCGGCCTTTATCCATCACAATAATCCGATCCGTCTTTAACACTGTTTGCAAACGGTGGGCAATCACAATCGCTGTTTTTTTCTTCAGTATTCAAGGTGTGAAACTAACTCCTTGTCATTACTCTGAAACGAAAACCCATTAACCCTTTATATTTCATTAACTAAGATTCTATCCCAGTTATTCCACAATCAAAAATAAACCCTATATTCCATCGTTACTGAGTGTGGGAAACTCCCAAACTCTGATTTTAATCTCCCAAACTCTGGTTGTTTCCCCATCGGGATATTCACCCCAACCGACAACTCAGATTCATCTGATAAAGAATAAGTCGAATAGAGCGCTAGTAACTTCGATGCATCCTGATGGTTAAACAAGTAAACCGCATCACCGAACCATAAAGGCGTGAATTCATAACTTGCACCAACAGCCGTATAATTTCTGGCTAAATAAAACTGATCGTTGTTAGCTTGGACATTCAACCTATAGTCATCACTGTCATTCGCGCCAAGACGTTGGTAAAAATGTTCTAATCGTAACGTCAGGGTATTTTGAAAACGTTTGTCCATCGCTACTGAAAACTGGGCATCTCGATCTATATTGGCTTCATCTGCAAATCTAAGATGACCTTCTCCTCGTAAACCAAACCAATGAAATATTTCACCTTGAAAATAAAAACCAACAATATCATCACCTGACACGTTGGCAGCCACTAACCCAAACTCAAAATTATCAGTTAACGTCGACGCTCGGGCTAAATAAGCTGTCTCAGACCAGTCGGGTGATGTCCGCCAGCCTGTTGGCTGACCCAACTCTGATTCATAATCCATTACGGCTATTAATGATAACTGAGAGTATTCACTCCACTGCCAGTCAAAATGCGCGGCATCAACACCCGGTTTATAAGTCCTGAAAAAGGCCTGAGCGGCAAACGGCGCGAAAAAATCATTAGGCGTGAAATAAAAGGTGGTCGCTAAATTAATTGGCTGCCTACCTAACTTTAAGCGAAAGTCATCACTCTCACATTGAATATTCAAGCGGTCAATGACTAAATCAGCATGGCCATTTCCATAACGCCAATGCAATCCATCGCTGCGTTCAACATCAATTAACGATGCAAATCGGCTTCCGCCAGTTCGCAACTCATCCCCCAAAACACTCTGTACCACATGCATTTCTGCACTGAGTCTCGACCATTCAATATCCAACATTAAACGACCAAGGACACCCGTGCTCAATACATCATCTTGCTCAAATAAAAAATCATCATTAGGATTGTTGGCAGCTAAACCAGTGCCACGCACAAAACCGCGTAACGCAAGCTCTTTTCCTTCATTTTGCCATGGATAAAAGGCATACGAGGTAATAGGAACCAAACAAATTGTAACGATAATGACGCACCGACTTAAAAGGTGCCAGAGTAAAATCGACTTCATGTCGCCTTACGTTTATCCAGCTCAACTTTGCCGTCAAGGATATGGATGATATGTTCGGCTCTATCCATCACTTGTTGATCATGGGTGGAAAACAGAAAAGTGACACCTTGTTCACGATTTAATTTCTGCATCAAATCTAATAGCGATTCTGCTGTTTTCGAGTCAACATTGGCAGTCGGCTCATCGGCTAAGACAATCGCAGCCTCTGTCACAATCGCGCGTGCTATTGCCACGCGTTGTTGCTGTCCACCTGACATTTGATCAGGCCGCCGATCTTCCAACCCAGTTAGTCCAACATCAGCTAATGTTTTCATTACGCGTTGGTGCTTTGTCTTGTCATCCATCCCTTGCAAGTCCAATACAAAGGCCGCATTTTCATAAGCAGTCATCACAGGAATCAAGTTATAGGCTTGGAAAACAAAACCGATTCTTCTTTTACGAATATCAGCCAGTTCGCTATTATCCAACGTGGACAAATCAGTGCCTTCTAATAACACCTGACCCGATGTCACAGAGTCCAAACCACCAATCAAATTTAAAATACTGGTTTTACCTGAGCCTGAGGGGCCACATAACGCCGCAAAATCGCCTTTTTCGATAGTGAGAGACACATCATTTACCGCTTTCACTTCAAGCTCACCTTGCTGATAATGTTTATGTAGCTGCCGTAACTCAACAATAGAACTCATAATGCTTTTAAACCCTCAACAGGAGGAATACGGCTCGCTCGCCATGCCGGGTAGGCACCTGCAATCAGTGCCAAACTGAATAAGCCAATTAAGATGCCCACTACACTTTCTTTAAACAAACGGATTTTGAATACCGTATCAAGCAGGACACCACCAAAACTAAAATCATCGCCATAAGCCGAGGTTAAATCAAGACCTGTCTCAAACATATACAAATACCAAGGAATGGTAATAATAATCCCGATAATCAAGCCAGTCACTGCCAGCCAAAATGATTCCAACATCACTAAACCGAACAAATGACGTGGTGACATACCCAGTGCCATCATTACGCCAAATTCGCGAATTCGCTCTAATACACTCATTAACATAGTATTAATAATCCCTGCAGAAATAAGCAAGGCAATCAATAACTGACTGATTTTGTTTGCACTTTTATCGACTGCAATCATGCCCGCTAAATCTGGCTGAGTCTGCTGCCAATTCAACACTTCCATATCTTGAAACGCTGCTTGCTGTTGTAGACTATCTCTTAATACATGACTCGCCCTTTGGTCATGCAAATTAACCGCAATAAAACTCACTTCATCTGATTCGTAACCCAAAACAGTTTGTACGCTCTGCAAAGGCAATAATGCCAGTCCACCATCAACTTCTGATACGCCCGTCCTAAATAAGCCACTAACACGCGCTATCGCACTGACAATATCGCCATTCACATCAGTCGTTGTGTACACCACTTTTTTACCTAAACTGAGCTGTAGTTTCCGGGCTAAATCAACACCCATCACGATGCCTTTGTCTGACACTGTCTCCAACATTTTGCCTTCAACTAAGCACTGAATAAACAAATTATTACTGGCCGTTTCTTGAGCGGGATCAATCGCTATAAACGTCCCGCCGACGCTTTTTCTCGCACTGGCAAACATAGCCTGCCCCTGAATCCGTGCAATGACCGAGCTCACTTCAGGTAACTCACGTAATGTTGCTTGGTGTTGATTTGCCGACTGTAAACGCTTTTGACTACTCGGCGCACGATTATAATCCCGCGCTGCGACAGTTATATGCCCCATACCCATCTTGGCACCCGCATCAATCATTCGGGTATAGAAGTAATCCCCTGCACCGGTAAATGTCACTGACAACAAGACCCCAAAGGCAATCGATGATGCCGTGATTAAAGTCCGCCGCTTATGCCGCCACAAATTACGCCAGGCTAGTAGATTCAATTTCATTGATGATGGATCGCTTCGACAGGTTGAATCACAGCCACTTTGATAGCCGGATAAATCACCGCAATCGCTGCGATGATAAATAAGAACACAGAAGGCATCATCAACGCATTGGATGTCAGTGCCGCATACCAAACCGGGTCAAAGGCCAGCCCCGCAAACGAAATACCATCGGCTAATGAAGACATATCAAGCCCATTTTCTTGTATATACCAAGACAGAACGCTGCCCGCTCCTAAAGCCAGTAACACTGCTAAAAACGTTTGAATGAACATTTCTATATAAATCAACACAATTAATTGCTGCGGCTTTACCCCAATCGCTTTCATAATGCCAAATTCATGAATCCGTTCAAACACACTCATCAACATCGCATTTAACACCACCGAACCAACAGCAATATAAGTAAAGATCATCATGATCAGTGTTTGCAGATGGGCCGTTTCTATAAAGCGGTTGATAATTGGCATCAATTGCTGCCAATTCATCACCTCTAACTGTTCACCCACTCGGCTTTTCACTTGCGCTGTCACTGCTGCTAAATCCGTAGTGCGATCATGTCTCATTAAGACAATCTCATGTGCCCCTTTTGGCAGGGTAATCAGCTCACGCAGCATGGTATTGCTCATAAACACACCGCCATTATCAATGGCTGCTGACACTGATTTCAAAATGCCTCGGATCTCAAAGCGATCATTGGCCATATAACCATCCGCAGTCTGACCAACAAAAATTAATTCGTCGCCTAAACTCACATCTAATAATTTAGATAATTTCTTTCCAATCACAACACCATGAGGGTCATCACCAGATAACCACTGACCTGTCATCACATGTTGATCAATATCGGTTACTGTCGGCTCAGTCTCTAACTCAATGCCACGTAATTGCACACCTGATGAACTCTCATCACTGGCCATCAAACCATAAGCAAATAATCGTACTGTTGCATAAAACCCAAGTTGTTGGTGCTGTTCAACAATGGCACCAGCCTGTTCAATAAGGCTATAAATATCAGGATCATCACGATAATCCGGCTGATGGATCTGAATATCGCCTGTATTCATCGACACCACATTGCGTTCACTGCCTATCGTGAAACCATCCATCAGAGCTGCAAAAACAATCATCATCGTACAAGCGAATGCCATCGCTAATGTCGTCACAATACTTCGGTGACGATGGCGATAAACATTCCTTGAAGCCAGCGTGAATAGATTCATAATGTGCGCTTAACGCTTTTTCAAACTAGATAGGGAAAATAGGCCGTCTTTTAACTTTACATTCAAAGACAATTTTTCATAAACAAACTCGGTATATTCGTCTGGCTTGTCTGCAGGGACAACTCGCAATACAGCTGGTCGTAATCTGCCGCCTAATTGCTGAATATCCGTAAAACGAATCGTTCGAGCCAATACCATATCCTCATCATAGTAGGACTCGACAACAGGAATATGACCGTCCGCTAGAATAGTCAGTTCTAATTTTCCCCACACCACGGCAGCATCTAGTTTTGGAACCAAGGTAAACTCGATAATCCGCTGACCATCGCGTTCACCTTCAAAGCTAATTTCGGCAGTGTAATCTTCTTCTAAACGGGCTTCTTTCACCAAATCATCATTGGTCAAATGACTACCCATCCAGGATCCCATCATCATGCCACTGGTAAGCTTAATCGTGCGATCAGTTTTAGGTAAATAAGTATAGACATGGTTATCTGACTTTAAGGTCGATGTGCCTTTTTCGCGTAATGGCTTCACGACGCGAAATAACGTCTTTTCTTTGCCCTTAGACCAACCTTCCATTTTCATCGTGCGGGCGTAATTTGCTGTTTTGACGTACATTGTTGTCACGGCATAAGAAGACTCTCCTCGCCACAAGTCATCGACAGCATTCAATAACGTTTTAACACGATCCACTTCAAGCTCCACTGCCTGAACAGATGGGAAAACAAGTAACGAAAATAAACTAAAACAAAAGAAGAGCGGCTTGAACATCATATTCCCTGAATAACGCAAAATGCACTGTTATTAAAACAGACAACACGTTCAAGGGGAATACTGAATATGTAGCAGCATGGGGAGAAAATTAAGAAATAAATAGTTCCACAGTGCCGGTGCGATCGGGGTTCTTGAACCAGGAGGTTCAAGTGGAGACCTCTATTAACAATTGGGCTTCTCGTCTTGCGAGCCTGCACACCATCTCAATATTAGTTTCCGAAGCATTTGCTTATCGGCTCAAGACACGCTAGACGCTGCCGAACACCGCAGAACTTAAATCAAGATCATACGCCTATTTGACAACATGCAAAGGTTTTTTTAGCAACACTGTCAGCGTTTTTTTAAAGATCCAGCTGCCGCTCTTCTCGTAAAAATGCGTTAACTTTTTCTTTCATAGACAAAAGTTTTTCTGTTGTCTCAGGATTAGCTTCGCCTTCTTGATCCTTGAGTCCAATCAATTCATGTGCAATATTGAGCGCAGCCATCACAGCAATGCGGTCTAAACCGACCACTTTTCCGGTACCTCGAATTTGTTCCATGCTGTCATGCAACATCTCCGCAGATGCAATCAGCGCAGACTTTTCTTCCTCCGGGCAAGCGACTTGATATTCCTTACCTAGAATATTAACCACAACAGGTGAACTCATAACTCGTTATCCAATTCTTTTAAACGTTCAACCATCTTATCGATACGACTACGAGCGAGTTCCGTACGCTCCACCAATTTAGCGCGCTCAGTCACCCAAGCAGACTGTTGCGACTTCAACAACATATTTTCTTCGCGCGTGCGACGGCTGACTTTAAGTAAATCATCTATTTGCTTTTCTAATTGTTGTAAATCGTCTTTTTCCATTACTATGCATTCTTAAACGACAAAAATAAGTCCCAATCATAGACGTGCTCTGGCGATTGGGTCAACAATTGTCCATGATCATTTTTTTAACTTTGAGCTCTATCACAATGTCAGAACTATACTTCCCCTCACTTTCACCCGAAAATAACGAGGGTGATGGTCCCACCAATGCAGCAGAACTACAAGGCGCACTCTGTGGTTTATTATGTCTGGACTCCCAAGCAAACCGACAAGATTGGTATAAAAGTTTATATGAAAATATCGCACCTGATGATAAAGAAATTTTGGATCTGACTGCGCTATTTGATCAAACAGTTCAATCACTTAATAGCTTAGATTTTGACCTACAGCTTGCGCTACCTGATGACAATGCGCCACTCACTTCGCGCATTGTTGCCATGTCTGATTGGTGCCATGGTTTAATCTATGGTTTAGGTACTTCTGGACTCACCGATGACACAGAACTGTCAGCTGATTGCCAAGAATATATCGCAGACACTATCAAAATTAGCCAGATCAGCGATGATATCCCTGAAGATACTAACGAAGAAGAAACCAATTTTGAAGAACTGGTTGAATACTTAAGAATGGGGCTTTTCCTTCTTTACAGTGAGTTACAACCCGTCGATAACAGTGAAAACCAAACTGAGCATTAATGTGTCAAAGAATAATGAATAAAAAAGAATTCGCCAAACGCAGACAACAACTCATGGATATTATGGGTCCAAATAGCATTGCCATTTTACCCAATGCTGAAGTGGCCAATCGCAATCGAGATGTTGATTACCATTATCGCAGCGATAGTAATTTTCACTACTTAAGCGGTTTCGATGAACCCGAATCGGTTATCGTCATTGTGCCTGGCAGAGAGCATGGTGAATATCTCTTATTTTGCCGAGAGCGCGATCTCGAAAAAGAAATTTGGGATGGTTATCGTGCGGGACAAGAAGGCGCTATCGAAAAATACCGAGCCGATGATTCATACCCCATTACCGATCTCGACGATATTTTACCTGGCCTTTTAGAAGGTCGTGAGCAAGTCTATTACACCATGGGCAATCTACCGAGTTTCGATCAACGCATGGTTGGTTTTTTAAACCACCTTCGTAATGCATCACGACAAGGTAAAAATTCACCCACCGAAATTATAGAGCTCGAACATTGCCTCAATGAACTACGTCTGTTTAAAAGCACTGCCGAAATAAAGGCCATGCGCCAAGCAGCGGAAATATCCGCTCAAGCGCATATCCGTGCCATGCAGTTTACTCAGCCTGGGCAGTGGGAATACCAAGTCGAATCTGAAATTATTCATGAATTCATGAAAAACGATTGTCGCTCACCAGCCTACCCCTCCATTGTCGGTGGCGGAGAGAATGGTTGTATCCTGCATTACATCGAAAACAACCATAAATTAAAAAATAATGATCTGTTACTAATCGATGCTGGTGCAGAATATGATTATTACGCCGGTGACATCACACGTACTTTCCCAGTCAATGGGAAATTTACACCTGCTCAAAAAACCCTCTACAACATTGTTCTAGATGCTCAAAAAGCAGCCATAGCAGCAGTTAAACCGGGTAATCACTGGAATCAACCACATGAAGAAGCGGTCCGTGTACTGACAGAAGGTTTACTCGAGATCGGTTTACTTAAAGGTAAATTGGAAAAACTCACAGAAGAACAAGCCTACAGGGAATTTTATATGCACCGAACTGGTCATTGGCTGGGCATGGACGTTCATGATGTCGGTGACTATAAAGTGGGCGGCGAATGGCGTGTCCTTGAGCCCGGTATGGTGCTCACGGTAGAGCCTGGGATCTATATTCGTGACCTCAAGCATGTGCCTAAAAAATGGCATTTCACTGGCATCCGTATCGAAGACGATGTCCTTGTCACTAAAACAGGCCACGAAGTTTTGTCTGCAGCTGCACCTAAAGAAATTGATGACATTGAAGCCTTAATGGCATCAGCACATTAAATGACACAAACAACGTATGACATTGTGATTGTAGGCGGCGGCATGGTCGGTGCTAGCCTAGCCTATGCCTTAAAAAACAGTAGCCACCGTATCGCATTGGTCGAAGCATTTAATTTTAAAACCACACAACAACCCAGTTATGACGATCGTGGTATCGCACTGTCCTATGGTTCACAACGTATTTTCGACACCATGGGCTTATGGCAACAACTGTCCCCACACAGTACAGCCATCGAACATATCCATATTTCTGACCGAGGACACTTCGGTGCAACGCGGTTATCAGCACAACAAGAAAAGGTACCAGCATTAGGTCAAGTCATTCTCGCCAGAGCCATGGGACAAGTCCTCAATCAAGCCATGGCAGAAAGCGACACCTTAGATATCATTTGTCCGAAAAAAGTAGTTGCCATAAGCCAAGAATCCAATCAAGCCACACTCACCCTAGATGATAAGCAACAAATAAGCAGCAAACTAATTGTCGCTGCCGATGGTGCCAATTCGACAATACGTCGTTTACTCGACTTATCGGTCACTGAACAACATTACCAACAAACAGCTATCACCGCTAATATCAGCACCGAACGGCCGCACGAGCATCGTGCATACGAACGTTTCACTGAACATGGCCCCATAGCACTCTTGCCGATGCCAGATAATCGTTGCAGCCTTATCTGGACAGTTAAAACAGGCGATGAAGGCCCGATTAACGCACTCGATGATGCTGCATTTTTAGCACGACTACAAACTGAATTCGGTTACCGACTCGGGCAGTTTACGCAGGTTGGCAAACGTAGCCATTTTCCACTCAAACTCACACAAACCGAGCAAACAATCCAAGATCGCATCGTCTTTATTGGTAATGCCGCGCATAATCTTCACCCTATTGCCGGCCAAGGTTTTAACCTAGGCTTAAGAGATGTCATCGCACTCGCTGATGTGCTAATTGATGCTAAAGACTGCGGCGACCCGAGACACCTACACGACTATCAACAATGGCAACAACAGGACCAAGACAATGTAATCAAAGCTACAGATACCTTAGTGCGTCTCTTTAGCAATAATAACGTTGTCTTAGGACATGGTCGGAGTGCAGGCTTAATTGCCCTTGACCTACTTCCACCAGCAAAACACTGGCTTGCCAGTAAAAGTATGGGCCTAGGTAAAAAGCAACCACGTTTAGCCAGAGGGATGACGCTATGAGCGAGCATTATGATGTCATCATCGTCGGCGCAGGCATGGTCGGTAGTACTTTAGCTGTCGCCTTGAGCACAGAGCAAAACCTCAATATCGCTGTCATCGAGCCATTTGAGTTAAAACCCATTTCAGAAAATGATCCTACTGATATACGTGTTAGCGCTATTAGCCAAGCCAGCGAACAACTACTCAAGAACCTCAATATCTGGCCGCACTTTATCTCAAAGCGGTTAAGTCCGTTTACCGATATGTCTGTCTGGGAAACCCGATCAAGTAAAATTCACTTTGACAGTGCCGAAATTGGCGCATCTCATTTGGGTCATCTCATCGAAAATGGTCATATCCAACAGGCTTGCCATACCGAGTGCCAACAACTTAACAACATCACTTTCTTTTGTCCCGATAAACCAGTCTCTAAAGAAGAAAATACTCTGACGCTTGAAAGTGGCAAGATATTAACGGCTGACCTGATTGTCGCTGCTGATGGCGCACAATCTCCTCTAAGAGAATGGGCAGGCATTGAAACTACAGGTTGGGACTATGACCAACATGGCTTAGTCTGTACCGTCACTACAGAGCAACCCCATAAGCAAACAGCACGACAACGTTTTTTGCCTGGGGGTCCGTTGGCCTTCCTACCTCTAGCGGATCCAAGACAATGTTCTATCGTCTGGTCTAACAGCACTGAAGAAGCCGAGCAGCTCAAACAATTAAGTGATGAAGGTTTTAAAGACACATTAGCTAACGCATTCGAACATGAGTTAGGAGATATCATTGACGTCAGTCCCCGTGCAAGTTTTCCGCTTAAATGCCGTCATGCTAAAGACTACGTAGAGCCCGGCCTAGCCTTAGTTGGGGATGCGGCCCACACCATTCACCCGCTCGCCGGACAAGGCGTTAATATCGGTTTTCTTGATGCCGCCACTTTAGCTGAAATCGTCATTGACGCCCATCAGAAAGGCCGTCAAATTGGCAGCCTACACACACTGAAAAAATATCAACGTCAACGTAAGGGCGATAATTTTGCTATTCAAATGACCATGGATGCTTTTAAACGTGTTTTTGGTAGTGAGAACCCCATACTCCGCATCGCACGACAATCAGGTTTCCAATACGTCAATGGCAGTAATCTATTACGACGTTGCTTTATGCATCAAGCTTCTGGACAGCGCTTCGCTAATCCAAACCAAACACGTTAGGCTAGAACGCATCTGGATCTTGCAGCTTCTCACATTGTTCAACCACAACCCGATCTCTAATGCCTTCGAACTGCCAGGTTGCTTTAGTTTTTTTTAAAGGCAGGAGGCATACAGCTTCTGATTAAATCGGCTGCTGCCCACATGAACAGACTAGCAATAACGCCATGCAACAACTTATGAGTATGGTTTGATATATTAACCACCTCCAAACCCGAAGGGCATACTATATCGGCAGAAATACCATAGATGCCGCTTTCACCACTACCGTTTTGACCATCCGTCCTTCTTTATGGGAAATAATACTCGCCAAATTATCTTGGGTTGCAATCATTTTTCCTATTAAACGCTGAAAACTCAGATTACGTGATTCTTGTTCGAGACTGTCACTCATCATTAGCAAGTGTCCATTTTTAGCTTTTTTATTGGCCAATAACCAAGCTGCTATCTCAATATTACGCGCACTGTTATACAATTTTTGTTCGTTCAAATCGGTTATGTAATAAAACTCAGTTTGATTTTCATAAGCCGCCATTATCATCTTTCTCAAGCCAACGATAAAGGGCAAAACCCGATCATTGACGTGATAAACAGGGTCTAAAGATAGATGAATAATCTCTGAGCCTGACAACGCTTCCCAATGCTTATAGCCATAGTAATAAGGTCGCTTAAACACCAGATCGACACTGGCTTCTATTGAGCGCTTTTCCTTATCGAATCGCTGACTTGGATTACGGTGATAAAGTTTTATCATCAACCGCTTTAGATCTTGCATCACCGCATGTTGATGCAATTCGATCACTTCATCAATGTCACTTTTAGCTAGACGAGACACCCCTGCATCACGCAGGTCGGCCGCAGCCATTTTATCTTTATAAGGTGTTTGGGAGCAGGCAGTGAAAATGAGAAAAAAGGTGACGACAACAAACCTATACAATCTCATCAAATAACCTTTGTTGGGGTTCAGCCTCTTGACGCGCTATTTGCAAATACTGCTGAACGCTACTTGGTAACGTTTCTGCATCAGCAAACGCTATTGTTTCGGACTCATCACTACGCGCAAATAACCGTACAAAACGCTCTTGCCGGGTATTTCCTTCAACAGTCAGGGCTGTTTGGAAGGATGTCGCTTCAGTCGCAGCTGGCGATAAAGGCCTAACCGCTGTCCGCGCCTTAGGCTCTGCATCAATAATAACAGGCGCCCGCACGGATTTCCTCGCCTCATTCGAGCCAGAAATAAACGCTGTCGATAACGATGAAACATTAATTTGCATAATAGTACCCTACACCATTATTTGTTAGAACGGTATGTACTTCTTGTATGACCCTTCTTTCCGCCATCAGTTCTCTTATGACGAGAATTTGGGGGACGTCTTTCTGGTTTTTTAGCAGGTTTTGGGGTTTCCAATATCTCTGTAGATGTCGCCACAACGGGCAATTTATGCTTAATATAGTCTTCAATATCAGGTAATGAAAACGCATAATCTTCGCAAGCGAAACTAATTGCAACACCACTCGCCCCAGCCCGCGCTGTACGGCCAATACGGTGAACATAATCTTCATTATCCTGCGGTAGATCATAATTAAAAACATGGCTCACTTCATCAATATGTAAACCACGGGCAGCCACATCAGTTGCCACCATAAAATGAAATTCGCCATCTTGGAAATGCTTTAACAAACGTTCACGTTTCTTTTGTGGTACATCACCAGACAGAAGGGCTGATTGATAGCCGTTACCTTCTAAATAACCCCACACTCGATCCGCAGCATGCTTAGTATTCACAAAAACAATACTACGCTGAGGCTCTAGCTTTTTAATCAAGGCTAATAATAACGGGATTTTTTCATCATTGGCTGGATAATAAACAGACTCCTCAATCCTATCTCCAGATACTTTTTCTGGCTCAATCTGCACTTTTTGAGGATTATTCATATGCTCATAAGCCAACTCAGTGACTTTGTAGCTCATCGTCGCCGAAAATAACATACCCAAGCGTTGGCTTGGCTTAGGCACCCTGCGTAAGAAATAACGCACATCCTTGATAAAACCTAAGTCAAACATCCGATCAGCTTCATCTAGTACTACAACTTGAACTTGTTTTAGGTTGAATACACCCTGTTTTTGATAATCCAATAACCGACCCGGTGTGCCAATTAAGATATCCACACCAGCAGCAATCGATGATTTTTGTTTTTCATAATCCTTACCACCATGCGCAACAACAATGCGCAAACCAGCATCTTTATTCAACAGGTGAGCATCATTCGCTATCTGAATTGCTAGCTCTCGGGTTGGCGCTAAAATGAAGGCACGTGGTTGCTTTCCATCCCAGTTATCAAACGGTTCATCCTCTAATAAACGCTGGAAAGCAGCTAATAAGAAAGCAATGGTTTTGCCTGTCCCAGTCTGCGCTTGCCCAGCCACATCACGGCCTGCCAACAATATGGGTAACGACTGTGCTTGAATCGGCGTACAAAACTCAAAACCCGCACTTTCAAGACCGTTTTGGAGAGATTCATGCAACGCCAACGACTTAAAAGTCAGCTCTGTTAAATGTGCACTCATAGAAATACTTGCATTACCTTTAGTGATAGGAAAAAATGTCATCTGTATTGGAGTGCACGAGTATAGCCCTCCGATAGCTTATATACCACTGGAGATAAAACATGAGCGAAAATGTCACCAATGTGACTGATGGCGATTTTGAAAGCCTAGTATTACAGTCGGACTTACCTGTCTTAGTTGATTACTGGGCTGAATGGTGCGGTCCTTGTAAAATGATTGCCCCCATCCTTGAAGAAATCGGTGCTGAATACGCTGGCAAATTAACTGTCTGCAAACTCAACATTGATGAAAACTCAGAAACACCGCCTCGTTACGGTATTCGTGGCATTCCGACTTTAATGTTGTTTAGAGGCGGTGAAGTAGAGGCGACGAAAGTAGGTGCTTTAACCAAATCACAACTTGCGGCCTTTTTAGATAGCAATATCTAAAACAAATACGCTGGGTTTAGTGCCCACCAGCAAATGACGATTTGAACGCGCCCATTTGCGACACCGCATAAAACAAAGCACAGGGTTAATCATACGATTAACCCTGTGCTTTTATACAAACTCATCAATATAGACCAGTAATGGACGTTTCTGAACTACTCGACGATCTTAATAAACCGCAACGTGAAGCTGTCGCAGCGCCCTTAGGCCATGCCCGTATCCTTGCTGGTGCTGGTAGTGGCAAAACTCGAGTTCTCGTCCATCGTATTGCTTGGCTTATCCAAGCCGAAGCCCTCTCACCCGCTAATATTCTTGCCGTTACCTTTACCAATAAAGCTGCAGCAGAAATGCGTGGTCGTATTGAAGATATGCTGGGCTACCCCATAGGCGGTATGTGGGTCGGCACCTTTCATGGCTTAGCCCATCGCTTACTCCGTGCCCACTGGAAAGAGGCTAACCTACCCCAAAACTTCCAAATCCTCGATAGTGATGATCAACAACGGATGCTAAAACGCTTAATCCGTGCAATGGAACTTGATGAAGCCCAATGGCCAGCTAAACAAGCCCAGTGGTATATCAATGCCCAGAAAGACGAAGGCTTAAGAGCTAGCCATATCCAGGCAGGTAACGATCCCTATTCACAAAAGATGCTGGCCATTTATCAGGCCTATGAAGACGCCTGCCAACGTGCAGGTGTCATTGATTTCGGCGAAATTCTATTGCGTTGTCATGAGCTTTGGCGACAACGGCCAGACATTTTAGCCAACTACCAACAGCGCTTTAGTCAAATTCTGGTTGATGAGTTTCAAGATACCAATACCATCCAATATGCTTGGTTAAGGTTACTGGCTGGCGACACAGGACATTTATTTATTGTCGGGGATGATGACCAATCTATTTACGGTTGGCGCGGAGCAAAAATTGAAAACATTCAAAAATTTCATCATGACTATGCTGACGCTGCCACAATTAGTCTTGAACAAAACTACCGTTCGACAGGCCATATCCTAGCTGCCGCCAATGCTGTTATCGCTAATAATAGTGAACGGCTTGGCAAAGAGCTCTGGACAGAAGGTGACGATGGCGATCCCATTCAGGTTTACCATGCTTATAACGAACGCGATGAAGCAAGTTATCTTGTTGAACAGATAAAAAGCGGGGTTGATAAAGGTAAAAGCCGTGCTGACAACGCCGTGCTCTATCGCTCTAATGCCCAATCACGCGCTATTGAAGAAGCACTATTGCAAGCGAATATGCCCTATCGCGTTTATGGCGGTTTGCGCTTCTTCGAACGGGCAGAAATCAAAGACGTTCTGTCCTATCTACGCATCATTGCAAACCGTAATGACGATGCTGCTTTCGAACGTATCGTCAATACGCCAACACGCGGTATCGGCGCTGCAACCCTCACACAACTTCGCCAATATGCTAGAGAACAAAACCAAACTTTATGGCAAGCCACCTCTGACCTGCTTAAATCACATTTTTTTGCAGCCCGTGCTGGTAACGCATTAAATGGCTTCATAACGCTGATTGACTCACTCACACCAGAATCCGAATTGCCCCTCTATGAACTCACCAGTTTAGTTATCGAAGAAACAGGTTTACGTGCTCATCATGCCAAAGATAAAACAGAAAAAGGCCAAGGACGAATCGAAAACTTAGATGAATTGATTAGCGCCGCCAAACAATTCAATCTACCTGAAGAAGCTGAGGACATGACCCTACTAGATGCCTTCCTCTCACACGCAGCCCTGGAAGCCGGTGAAAGCCAAGGCGGTGCTTGGGAAGATTGTGTCCAACTGATGACACTGCATTCGGCTAAAGGTCTAGAATTTCCCGTTGTTTTTATGGTCGGTATGGAAGAGGGCTTGTTTCCCGGCCAAAAAAGTAGTGATGACCCAAGCCGCCTAGCAGAAGAACGTCGCCTTTGTTATGTCGGTATGACCCGTGCCAGACAAACGCTCTATTTGATGCATACCGAATCGCGTTTCCTTTACGGTCAGGACATGTCACCCATGCCATCACGTTTCCTGAGTGAAATTCCTGCTGATCGCGTTGAAGAAATCCGTGCCAGAGCCAACACCATCTCAAGTGGCAACAACTATAGTCATGCGGCGCCTAAACACACCATGACCTTAAACGAAACAGGATTCTTACCCGGTGAACAAGTGCATCACCAAAAGTTTGGTCAAGGCACAGTCATCGATACTGAAGGATCAGGCAAAAATAGTAGAATCCAAGTTAACTTCAAACATGCCGGTAGCAAATGGCTGGTACTCGCCTATGCTAAATTAGAAAAAATATCATCATAAGGATCGTCAATGACTGATTTCAATTGGCTCAAAGCCCTTTTCATTACCCTTAGTTTAAGTATGCTTGCAGCCTGCAACGAACAGGATAATAACGAGGCAACTGCAGCAACAGATTCTAGCAAAACCTATCGTTGGAAAATGGTCACGACTTGGCCGCCAGGTTTTCCTGTTTTACAAAAAGGTGCTGAACGCTTTGCGGATAATATCAAAGCGATGAGTAATGGTAGATTAAACATCAAAGTTTACGCTGGCGGTGAATTGATCCCACCATTACAAACCTTCGATGCGGTATCTCAAGGTACAGTTGAAATGGGACACGGCAGCGCTTACTACTGGGCTGGAAAAGTCCCCGAAGCCCAGTTTTTCTCGACTGTTCCTTTTGGGTTGACAGCACGCGGTATGAATGCCTGGTTGTATGATGGTGGTGGCCTAGAACTTTGGCGTGAAGTCTATAAACCTTTCCATGTTATTCCTTTCCCGCTTGGTAATACCGGTGTTCAAATGGGTGGATGGTTTAACAAGGAAATCAATTCACTAGCCGACATCAAAGGCCTCAAAATGCGCATACCTGGCCTCGGCGGTAAAGTCTTCGCCAAAGCCGGAGGCAACCCTATTTTATTAGCTGGCAGCGAAGTATATACCTCACTAGAGCGTAAAACCATTGATGCAACAGAATGGATTGGTCCCTATCATGACCAACGTCTTGGCCTTTACCGTGCAGCGGAACATTATTACTACCCCGGCTGGCATGAACCAGGCACAGTACTTGAGTTAACTGTTAACCAACATGCTTGGGATTCATTACCTGCAGATCTACAAGCCATTGTCAGCAATGCCGCCCAAGCAGAAAATGTCCGCATGTTGTCAGAAATGGAACAAAAGAACTTATCAGCATTGGCTGAATTGCGGCAACGTAAAGGCGTTCAAATTCATCGCTTCCCTGACGATGTGTTACACAAACTCAAAACATTGACCAATGAAACATTGCTGGAAGAAGCTGAAAAAGATCCCAAGTTTAAACGTGTTTACGAAGCTTACCAAGCCTTCAGGCAACAAAATGACGCTTGGTCTGACATCTCAGAAAATGCCTACATCGCTTTGCAATAAAGATGGAAAAAGCACTGTATTTAATTGTGATAGAAAACGGCTTTAATGAAGCAGTCAATGACATCTTTGAACACAAGGCTGCACTCTGAATAAATCCCGGTATTTTGACTGATGAGCATCTGAAGTTGCTCAAACAAGTTGATATTATCCTCCCTGTATCCTCTAGCAGGAAATTCAACCAGGCAATGAAAAAGCTGTGCTAGAAGTTATCAATCACATTGAGCAAGGTGACAAAGAAATCAACATTTTAGTTGAATACCCATGAATTAGTGCTTCTCACAACGTTTAATAATATTAAATTTCTACTAGTCAACAGTTTCAATCTGCTAATTTCTTTCTCATTTATCACCAACATTCCAGCTTACTTTAAGCTGACTTGGTTAGACGATGAAGGAAGACCGTGAAAATTAGTTCCATCCCGAGACTACTGATAGCGTTATTGATTTGATTAATCATGTCGCTTCTACTTGGCCGCTTCATCTACTCAGTTGAAACACAAGTCATTCAAACTGAATTTGAAAAAGACGTTATTTCTGAACGATTAGCGATTGAACAGGAAGTCAGTTTAAACCTCCATGCTATCAAGTCGCTCAAAAACTACTATGACCATTCACAATATGTTGACCCAGATGAATTCAAACAATTTGCAAACACACTGTTAAATTCACATCCTAGTATTGTTGCCTTTTTCTGGGTACCAAACATCAACGCAGCGGCAAATACCAATTATGATTCGACACTCTCTTACTTCAGGCAAAAATCACATATTACTGAACGAAATAAAAGTAGCAGCTAGTGCCTGCCCCAGACGCGAGAACTATTTTCCCGTTTCTTATATCAAACCTATCACTGGAAATAAAAATGCCCTAGGCTTTAATTTAGCCTCTAATCAAAAACGTCTAGCCGCATTAAATTTAGCAAAAGAAACAGGAAAGTTAGCCATCACGGCAAGTATCCAGCTAGTTCAGGACAAAGGTGTCCACAAAAGTTTTCTTGCAGTCATTTCTATCTACACTAAGACTGGGCAACAAAAACGGAGTATAGAAGGCTATATCACTGGTGTATTTCAAATTGGTGAACTCATCAACAATGCCCTGAAAAAAAACAGCAGAGCACAATATCGACCTAACCTTATTCGACCTTACAGAGCCAACACGAAACATTACACAACACACAGCTAGAATTCGCCATTGACCCAAGCATGTCAGCAAACCATGAGATCGGACTTATAGGTGGCAGCAAATGGGCTATAAAAAGCCTCTCCTGCTATAAGCTATATTTTTGAAAAACGAAGTCGTAACCCCTTTATCATCTTCATCTTCATCTTAACTTTAACTTTTTTTACTTCATCAATCATTTATATCTATCGACTATATAAACAATCTGAAATTACTCAAAAGGACATTATAACCAGAACTTTATAACTATTTTAAGCTAATAATGCATTAGAGCTTATTGCGTTATTAGATGAAATGACCGGTGTCGCCAACCGTCGTCACTTTGACAATTATATTATGAAAGAATGGAAGCGTGGCCTTCGTGAACAAACACCTGTGACACCGATCGTTATCGATATCGATTTTCTCAAACAGTTTAATGACATTTGTGGTCATCTTGCTGGAGATGAGTGCATTCAAAAGGTTGCGAAAAGACTAGAAAGCACACTACGCCGCTCTAATGATATACTTGCACGCAATGGGGGTGAAGAGTTTACCATTATCGCTCCAACTGCCTAAGATAGCTTTTTTCTGAACTTTGCCGAGAAAATATAGAGTCGCTCTCCATCACACACCGCTATTCACAAATCAGTAACACCATCACCGTTAGCGCTGGTTTTGCTACACTGATTCCTTCTAATGTATCAAATCCGGATGAATTATTTAAAATGGCAGACCAAGCACTCTATAAAGCAAAATCTTCTGGTCGAAACCAAAGCGCTTCTAGTTAGTTTTTCTCTAATCGTATTGTGGAAATACTTGTCATTCTTGGTCGGGTAGCCTTTGCCTCATTTGCTAATGTCTACCAAAAACAATTAAGTCAACAGCATCACCCCTTATTCATAGTTATGGCGTCATATGCCATGCTCGCTATCATCTGTATTCCCTTATTATTTGTCATCCCCATATCAACACTGAGCAACACATTTTGGTTAAATTGCCTACTAGCTGCCTTGCTCGATATGGCAGGCACCCTCTATTTAGTTAAATCCCTATCAAGAACCGATCTCTCACTCTTCGGACCTCTGAACGCATACAAAGTCATCATTTCGATGATACTGGCCTTCTTTTTACTGAATGAAATTCCTAACCTACAAGGTTTGGGTGGCATAACCATTATCATTTTAGGTAGTTTCTTCCTTGCCCCACCAAAACAACCGCAAAATAGACAACACCGTTTAGTCCAGCTCTTCACCAACAAGGGTGTTCAATACCGTTTCCTTTCAATCCTCCTTTTTTCAATCGGTACCCTACCATTAAAAAATGCTGTCATATCAGGGCAGCCACTCGCAACCACGGTCTTTTGGTGCCTTTTCGGTCTACCGCTAGCTTGTTTAAGTTACCGCTTATTCACAAAGGATAAAGTGTCTATTGTTAAGCAATATCAATCAGCCAAACCACAAATAATCATGCTCAGCCTATTTATGTTTCTCATGCAATACACCACTATGATTGTTTTATCACAGACACTGATCGCTTACTCATTGGCCCTTTTCCAACTGAGTATGGTGCTACAAGTCGTCCTCGGCTATCGCATCTTCAAGGAGCAGAATATCAAGCGCCGTTTATTCTCCTGCCTCATCATGATCTTTGGCAGCATGATGGTGCTACAAACATAAGCAAATAAGTTTTTTAACGGCTTGGCTGTTATCATACCAAGCCAATCCCCTAGCCAAACAGCCCACCATCATGACATTCGACGATCTTTTCCTTGATGACCAATTACTCGCTTCATTAGCTAAATTGGGTTTTAAAACCCCCACTGCTATACAACAAGCCACCATTCCCGTGATACTAGAAAGAAAAGATGTTTTGGCCGGCGCAGCAACAGGCACAGGTAAAACAGCCGCTTTCGTTCTACCACTTTTGCAACAGCTCATTGATGAACCCAATCAATCAGGCCAAGCCAAAGCACTGATCCTTGCCCCGACACGCGAATTGGCTTTCCAAATCCAACACGTTGTCAAACACTTATCAGCTGGACTCGACATCAGCACTGCCATTATCACAGGCGGTTTTTCGCCAGCGAAACAAACAGAATTCATCAACGAACAATGTGACATAATCATCGGTACACCCGGTAGACTATTAAACCTAGTCTCTGACGAAGTGCTCGATCTGTCTGATTTAGAAACCGTAGTCATTGATGAAGCTGATCGTATGCTGGATATGGGACAAGGTCCCGATGTGTTATCACTGCTAGCGACCATTGCTAACCGCTTTCAAGCTTGCTTATTTTCTGCCACATTAGCAGGAAGTGGCGTCGATATTTTTGCTGAAGAATTAATCTCCGAAGTTGAAGTTATTCAGATTGATGCTGCTAATCAGCACTCAGAGCAAGTATCTCAAATCACTTATTTGGCAGATAACAAAGCCCACAAACAAGCCTTATTAAAATCCATTATTACTCAAACAGATTGCACAACAGCACTCGTGTTTTGTAATAAAAAAGAACAAGCTAATGACGTGACTAACTGGCTACAATCCCGCAATATTTCTGCCCAAGTCATGTATGGTGATTTCAAACAAGCAACCCGCCGCGACAAAACACGCAAATTTAGACAAGGCATTATAAAAGTAATGGTGGCCACAGACGTCGCAGCGCGCGGTTTAGATCTCAACAATATCAGTCATGTCATTAATTATGATCTGCCTTTCCGCGGTGACATATACATCCATCGTATCGGTAGAACAGGTCGTGCAGAACAAACAGGCACCGCGATTAATCTTGTCGAGCATCACGATAAAAAACATCTAGAAAGAATCGAATATCACTTAAAAAAGGCCTTGCCATTAAGCAAGGTAAAGGGACTAGAGCCAATATCATCGAAGAAAAAAGGCAAAAAGAACAAAAGTGATAAACCACGCTATATTGCCAAAAAAGATCGCTTAAAGGTAGAACAGGATACCAATAACTAAAGCGCTGCTATCAGCACAAGTACTACGCTGGTTACTATTCATTACCAGTATCTTATTATTGGTCGGCTTTTTTATTCCCATGCTTACTTTAACAAAACTCATTGTCGTCACGCATTCCTTTTCTATCTTGACCGGAGTTTCGCAGTTACTGCAAGAAGGACATCTTTTTCTTTTTATACTGGTAACAGGCTTCAGTATTATTTTGCCCATCATCAAAATAATATTATTATTTAATCTGTTACACCCAAACACCCATTCGCCTGAACGCCGTAAGAAATTATTACATCTAATGCACGACTATGGCCGTTGGGCGATGCTTGATGTGATGGTTGTAGCACTACTGATTGTGAGCGTGAAACTTGGCGCCTTAGCCAGTATCCAAATCCACTCAGGGCTCTACATCTTTGGCACTGCGGTGTTGTTAATCATGTTTATCACTCACCAAGTTGTTGCGCTATTGGCAACATCCCCATCACAGACTTAGGTCATCATAAAGCGCCAAATACGCTGCAGCACTATTTTGCCAACTAAAATCTCGTTTCATTGCTGTCACTTGCATCTGCCGCCATAACACTGGTTGTTGATACAAAGCTAAAGCTCGATTAAGTGCGACCAGCAAAGCTTCAGGTGTCGCCAACTCAAATTGAAAGCCTGTACCACCCCCTAACTCATCAGCATCTTCTACAGAATCTGCCAATCCCCCCGTCGTCCGAACAATCGGCAAGGTACCATAACGTAAGCTATAAAGCTGATTTAAGCCGCAAGGCTCAAAACGTGACGGCATCACAAATGCATCTACGCCAGCTTCTATCTGATGAGATAAAGCTTCATCGTAACCAATCGTAACACCTACCTTGTCTGGGAAACGAGCACGTAACACCTGTAAGTCTCGCTCGTAATCAGGATCGCCACTACCTAAACATACCAACTGAACAGCCGCACCGGCATCCAATAACTGACGTACCGCAGATATCGTTAAATCAATCCCTTTTTGCGACACTAAACGGCTGATAAAACCCAGTAACAGAACATCAGGTTCTTGTGGCAAAGAAAAGTACCGTTGAAGCGCTGCCTTATTATCGGCTTTCTTATCTAGCTTCTTAGCCGAATAAGGCGAAGTGATATAAGGGTCTCGCTTTGGGTTCCATTCATCATGATCAATGCCATTCAAAATGCCACTTAAACGCCCTTCATCTGCACGGTAAGACAATAAACCTTCCAGTCCGTAACCATACTCTTCATTACAAATTTCTTCTGCATAGCTCGGACTCACGGTCGAAATCTTATCCGCAAATACCAAACCGCCTTTCATAAACGACAATTGCTCATAAAACTCTAACCCTTCCATATGCCAAAATAGATCGGGCAAATCTAAAGCATCAAATTCATCACGACTAAATAAACCTTGATAGGCCAAATTATGTATGGTGAATAATGTCGCAGGGCGCTGTTCTTGAGCAGCAATTAAAGCAGGAGCCAAGCCTGTTTGCCAGTCATTACAATGTAAGACATCAGGCTGCCAGCTTAAACCGGCCTCATTCATCGCTAGTACGGCAATAGCACGTGAAAATAACGCAAAACGTGCCGCATTATCAGGCCAATCACCGCTTTCTGGCTGACCATATGGGCCGCCCTCGCGGTCAAAATGATAAGGTGAGTTCACTAACCAAAGCACAACATCACTGTTAGGCAACCGTGATTCTAAAACTTCAACGGGCAATAAAAACCCTTCTAGATTAATCGATGCAACGACTGCTGTTCCTTCCAATGCCGCTAAACACGCCCGATAAGCCGGCATCACAATGCGTACATCCTGTCCTTGTTCATGAAGTGCCAATGGCAAACTTGCAGACACATCAGCCAAACCACCTGTCTTAACCAACGGGTGAACTTCGCTACTTGCAAACAGAATTTTTCGCACCTTTTGCTCCCAATAAATGTACAATTAAACTAGTTATATTACGCTATTTAGCCCTAGTAATAGCTTAAAAATGGAGAAAATATGGAAGATTGTACAATTATTATCTTTGGTGCTACTGGAGACTTGTCTCAAAAAAAATTGCTACCAGCACTTTATCACCTCAATGCAGAAAACCGCTTAACAGAAAACACTAAGGTGATCTGTATGGGCCGTAGACCCATGGCTCAAAAAGACTGGAAAGGCAAAGTCGTTGACTACGTCACCCCCAAAGCCCGTGGCGGTATTGATAATGATGTTCTAACTAGCTTCCTGACCAAAATAAGTTACTTTCATTGTGATATCAATGAAGCTGAAACCTATTCAGAACTGAAAAAAATGCTGGATAATCCTGAATACAGTTTTCCAAAAAATATCGTCTTTTACTTATCAATCGCGCCTGCTCTATTTGATGTAGTGGGTACCGAACTTGCTGCCATTGGCTTAAATAAAGAAGATGAAGGCTGGCGACGCCTAGTGGTCGAAAAACCATTCGGTTATGATCAAAAGAGTGCTCATGATCTTGAAGAAGTACTAGGGCGTAACTTTAGCGAAAAACAAACATACCGTATTGATCATTACTTAGGCAAAGGCACAGTTCAAAACATTTTCGTTTTCCGTTTTGCCAATTTATTACTAGAACCACTTTGGAACCGTAGATACATTGACCATATCCAAATCACCCATGCTGAACAGCAAGGTGTGGCTGGCCGTGCAGGCTACTATGACGGCTCTGGCGCTATGCGTGACATGATTCAAAGCCACTTATTACAAGTGATGACCTTAATTGCTATGGAACCACCAGCAGATTTAGCGGATGAGTCATTACGTGATGAAAAAGTGAAAGTACTTAAAGCTATTCGTCCTATTACAGAAGACATGGTTGATGATCATGCCTTCCGTGGTCAGTATGCTGCAGGTACGGTTAACGGCGAAAAAGTCAAAGGCTATCTAGAAGAAGATGACGCGCCAGAAAACAGTGTTACAGAAACTTACGCTGCAATTAAAGTGTATATCGATAACTGGCGTTGGAAAGACGTACCGTTCTACCTACGTACAGGTAAGTGCATGCCTGAATCGCGTGCCACCATTGCCATCCGTTTCAAAAAACCGCCACAAGAAATCTTTAAAGACACTGAAATTGGCGATAGCCACGCTAACTGGATAGTAATGGGTTTGCAGCCAGAAAACACCCTCAGAATAGAGTTACAAGCTAAAGAGCCAGGACTAGAGCTCAAAGCACATACTGTAGGTATGGACACAGTGGAAACTGAAGATACCAAACATAAGCTCGATGCTTATGAAGCGATGATTCTAAATGCTATCTTAGGTGATCGCTCATTATTCTTACGTGCAGACGAAGTCGATTTAGCTTGGAAAGTCGTCGATCCGATCATTGAAAAATGGTCAAAAGAACAAGACTTTGTCCATAAATACGAAGCAGGTACATGGGGGCCAGAAGAAGTCTCTCGCATCTTTGATGATTCATGTCATCAATGGCGTGATCACGACTAAACCCTATCATCACATAACAATAAAAAAGCCGGCGTTAGCCGGCTTTTTTATTTAATACTGCGTTTACCATCTCACCTAGAAATAACGTGCTAACTCTAACTGAATATAATCATCACGCCTTACGGGATACAACACACTTTGTACTGTATCAACATTGAAAAACCTCCCCTCTACAGACACTTTCCAGCGATCACCTATACGTCGACTGGCTTCAATATTCCAAGCCATATCCTCACTAGAAAGATCGTGAATTACACCCACAAAAAGTTCGCTCGATTGCACATCATTCCAAGTTAAACGCGTACCTACTAAAACATCATCCTCAAATGCAGTTCTACATACATCGTCACAGTCATCGAACAGATACTCTGAAATTAGACCAACATCAATATCGGAATCAAACACACTATAAAACGTGTACTCAACACCGCCAGTCAATGCAAAAAAAGTACTCGCACTCGTTTCTCTACGAATCATTTCCAACTTCCATAGCCATGATTCACGCGTATATTGTGCATCTATCCCCGTCTGGTGCATTGTTTCATAAAAAGGAATCAAAGCTGTCGCAGTTGAATTAAGCAATAGTTGAGGTTCACGATTAGACCCATAAAAATGCGATAGGCCTAACTCCCAATCTCCGACACTGTGGGACCAGCGTACAGCCACGTCCAAATGGTGGCGTCCTGCACCGGATTCATAGGTAGCAGCATCCGTATCAACCACTAACGGCCCTCTCAGACGGCCATCACGCCCAACAAATGTCCGCTCTCTAAAATAAGGCATAACAAACAAATCGACCGTACCCCAATCCTGAAATAAACTGAGATTAATCATCGGCTGGCCTAATTTATCTTCCGTATCGGTATTTTCAACAAAATCACTCTGGTTAATAACATCAACCAAATGTTGAGATTCTGCAACACCCCAGAAAACTTTCCCAATGCCAACACGTAACTCCCAGTCATCTCGTACTAATAACCATTGTAGTTCTCGTATATCCGCATGTGACCGCTCTGCATCCTCACCATCTACACGTATAAAGGGGCTAAATAGTAAGCTCTGTTCTCCATTATCCCACTCAGTATAAAACTCAGGAGCGAGTGCCATCGAAGGGTTATGTTGGCCGGAAGATGAAAATAAAGCATCATGGTGAGAATAACGATATTCTGCACTCATATAACCGGATAGTTCGACAGCAGCAGCCCTACACAGGCCAAAGCATGTTATCACTAAAAAGGCACTTATTTTAGCGCTGGCGTTTAAGATCGTTCTTCTTGAAATCGCCATCATTCAGTCCATTTTTAAATTGAAAATCATCCCACTGTAGTGTCGTAGATTTACCATTTTGATGATTTTGCATCGTCATAGTATGAGCACGCCAGTATTGATCCAGATACTGCTGATAATCACTAAAAATTTGGGTTTTTAATAAACTATCCTTGCGGTCATAATAATCAATCTTTTGACTACGAAACTCTGCCTTATCTATCCACACATGACTTTTAGTGTAACCAGAGTGTTGGTATTGCGGCCTTAACTCCAAGACATAACAATCCATGCCATTAAATAGCTCATCGCGTAAATATAAATAACTGTATTTTGGAATTTCGAATGAACTGATATCTTCATAAGCAAATTCACTTCCCATAAAGGGGCCCGATTTATTACTCGATGAGATACGCTTGACCCGTTTTAAAGCAGGCAAGAAAATCCATTGCTCATCTGGTTCTAAAGAATGTGAATAGCTTAAAAAAGACGTGCCTTTAATATCACGCGGCTCATCAAATACCGTCAGGCCTTTATCACCATCGCCATCGACTTCCAAATTTGTCACTCGAATCTGACGGACGCTTTCTTTGCCATGGCGATTACGTAATACCATCTTCATCTCAGCATAGCTATCTTGCCAGCCTTTATCTCTCTTATCTGTCTCCAAAGCAATTGCCAACCCTTTCTCTTCGGGTGTTTCTGCCATCACAACAGGAGACAACAATAGCAATGCTAATAATAAAAACTTACGCATCTTTCTTTCCCTCTAATTTCATCAATAATGGTGGCAAGAATAAAAAGTCCATAATCAAGGCAATGGCAATCGTCATTGCGGCCATCATGCCCATATCAGAATTCAATGAGAAATGGGATTGGCTTAACACCAAAAAGCCCAATATTAACACCAAGGAAGTCACCCACAATGCGATACCCACGGTCTTAAAAGCATAATGCACAGCTTGTTCCGCATTAAGATTATTCTCTCTCCGTGCTCGCAGATACTTACTCAAGAAATGGACCGTATCATCAACAACAATGCCTAGCGTCATCCCAGCCACGACCGACAAGGACATACCCACCTGACCAACCAACATACCCCACAAACCAAAGGCCATGCCTGCAGGTATTAGATTTGGCGCCAAACTTAACAAGCCGATGCGTGCAGAACGCAGAGCCAATACCAAAATAAATGAAATCACAATCAAGGCCAATGTCGTCCCTAGCAACATACTACTGACATTACGCTCACCGATATGGGCAAACATGAGGCTCGGACTGGCTGCCGTATAAGACAATTCAGGTAAATTCTGTCCAAGCCACTCAGCAACGCGTGTTTCTATCGCTAACATCTCGTTGGTATGTAAGTTTTCGAGCGTGACATTAATACGTGTTTGCGCTTTATCGACATCAATTTGATCGTTCAAATCCAAACCGTAAGGTAGAGATAACTCATAGAGTAATAAATATTGTGCAGCTAACTCACGTGACTCTGGCAAACGATAATAAGCTGGGTTATCACCGTGCATATTTTTATTAAGCCGTTTAAACGTATCGGAAATGGTTTGAACATGCATCACCTCAGGTTGTGTTCTTAACCAATTTGAAAATCGTTCAACCGATTGTAGGAAGGCCGGATCACTGACACCGCCACTGCTTCCTTGATCCATAGAATATTGCAGCGTGTAAATACCAGAAAGGTTTTCACTAGAAAAATCAGTCGCCTGCCTAAATTCTACAGTTTCATCAAAATACTCGACGAACTGATCATCCAATGTGTTCTGAGGTAAAAAAGCTATAATCGACACAGCCAGTAGTCCCATACCCAATAGCAGTGGACCTCGTCGATTAATGACACCAAGAGCAAAGCGCACCATCAAGTGACTATCTGTCTCTTCTTGTACTTTAATTCTAATCGGCATCAACATCATCATCGCCGGTAATACCGTGACCGAAAGTACGAAAGCAAACATAACCCCCATTGCAACGACATTACCTAAGTCTTGGAATGGCGGCACATCACTAAAATTCATACTCAAAAAACCAATCGCTGTTGTAATACTTGTGATGAAAATAGGCTGAAAATTAACCCTCAGACTATTCAACATCGCTACGGCCTTGTTATGACCTCGACGCATATTATGTAAAAACGTCACCAGCAAATGGACCGTATCCGCTACTGCCATCGTCATTAAAATAGTAGGTGCACCTGCTGAAGCCGGTGTAAGTTTCCATCCTAACCACCCCATCAACCCCATCGCAAACATAATGGTCGAAAAAATCATAAAAATAGATACAAACGTCGCCGAAAATGACCGTAAAAGTACACCTAGAACAACAATAATCGTTAAAAACATCAATGGTACTAATGTAGCCATATCTTTTTGGGACATTTCGCCAAACGCATTATTCATCATGGCCAAGCCTGTGGAGTGGATCTCATGATTAGGGTATTTCAGCATCATCTCCTGAGCTAAGGCTCGGGCAAAATTAGCTGTTTCAGGGACTTCATCCAAAGATTTTCCAGGCAATTGAACCGTTACATTAATACCTGTAACATGCGCCTTAGGCGAGACTAAACGATTGATTAGTATGGGTTCGTTCAAGGCGACATCACGTACAAAATCAATAAATTCTAGTGATAAATCAGCCGATGCTGGGACTAAATCACCCACTAATAAATCATCCGCAGCTGCTACGGTATGCTGAAAGTTAGTAATGGAATCAACGCGTGTAGAATACGGTGTCTGCCAGGATTGTTCCGTCATTTCTGACACTAGCGCTAACGTTTCGGCATTAAACACATCGCCACGCTTAGGCGCTATCACGAATAACACATTATCCGTCTTGGTATAAATATCCTGCATCGCCTCAAAGGCATTGAGCTCAGGATTATCCTCACTAAAAAATACACGATAATCATTAGTAAATTCGATGAATCGTCCACCACTTGCTGCAGCCATAACGATAAGCAATAGCAGCAGCAATACTCGCCAAGGGTGATAAACAACAAATTTGGCGTGACGAACGGTTAATGACTCAGTCATGATCTTTCCCTTAAATATGAGCCTCATTGTGGCTTTTCAAACCACTGGTGTAATAATTGATTAACATGAGCTGTTTTCTCTTCCAAGATAGCCAACGGATAAAGTCCCAGTGTTAATGGAAAATAAAATAATAATGTTGCAGAATAGACTGCATCGGCCGTTTCTGCTGTATCACAAAGGCAAATTCCTTTATTGCCTGCCCCTGCTGTAACAATTGTTTGAGCAACACTAATTCTGCTGCCGATGAGCCTCTATGTCTGCCGGCCATTGTGTCGTCATCTCCTCGACTAACTCACCCAATTTTGGCACCGCGTCAAAATAATGATAAGTTCGATGCAATTGACTCAATACAAACGCTTGTAATTTCTCAATTGCGGACAATTTCTTATTCGTAACAATAGTCGATAAGGAGTGCTCTATTTCAGGCAAACATGCCTTGGCCAATACCGCAGCAATAGCTAATTTATTCTCAAGATAGCGATAAAGGTTTACCGCTGACATCTGACAGTCGCTCGCAATTTCTGCCATTGTTGTCTTTTGATAGCCATAAAACTTAAACCGTGCTTCAGCGGCCCCAACAATTTGCTGTTGTATTTCACTACTTTTCATAGGGAAAATAGCATACGCCTAAATAATGAATAATCACTTAAATATTCACTATCTACTTATATTTATAAATTATTCATGACCTTAGATAACTTTCAAATCAGCAAAATTCCAACACTAAACAAGGGTTTTTAAAATTCGTAGCTACGGATTCAAACCATTCCATGACCCAACTGAATTGGCATTTCAGCAACGATCTGATCATTGAATGTCACGGCCTGCTCACCAAATAGCAATACCACTGTCGACCCCATATTAAACCGGCCCATTTCTTGTCCTTTTTCGATCATCATTGCCTCAGCATCATCATAAGTCCATTGACGAACAGCTTTACCGTAACCTGGTGTTATTTGACCAGACCAAACAGTTGCCATACTACCGACAAAAATGGCGCCCACTAATACCATGACCATCGGGCCCAGTTCAGTATCAAAAGTGACCACCACACGTTCATTTCGTGCAAACAAATCGGGGACGGTGCGTGCCGTTCTCGGACTAACTGAAAATAAATCACCTGGCACATAGCGCATTTTTCTGAGTTTACCCGTCACAGGCATATGAATACGGTGATAATCTTTAGGTGATAAATAAATCGTCGCAAACTGTCCCCCCACAAATTCAGCAGTCAAGGCATCATCACCACCTAATAGACTCAACACACTATAATCTTGTCCTTTCGCCTGTACTATTTGACCAGACACGATAGGGCCCGCCTGACTAACTACACCATCCACGGGTGAAACGATGTCGTTGTCAGCAATAGGCCGCACACCCTCTTTCAATAAACGAGTGAAAAAAGCATTAAAGCTAGGATATGTTGCTAAATCAGTTTCTGCCGCCTCAGCCATGTTGACTTTATATTGACGCGTAATAAAACGAATAAATACATTCTTAAACCACACTACTTCGCAACGTGTTAAGCGATACATGAAGAGTGATAGGGTGTGTTGAGGAATCAAATATTGTGGCAACGTCATCATTTTATCCCACAAGGAAACATCTTCGCTTTGATTACCGTCTTCTTCATTCAATGCCAATTGACTATCGCCCCTTTCGTCTCTTAATGAAGATTGTCATAGTTCACGCCTACAACCCTTCGCGTGCAGTAATGTCAACAAGGCTGCTGTCAAGGACGACCAAGTCGATGTCACAAACATCACCTTGAATGCCTTCACGTAATGATTTGAGAACTGCTTTGCCCGAATGAGCAACTGTGATGTGTGTAAAGCCACTGATTTCTAACATCATCCGCATAAAAGCGATATCATGAACCCTAGCACCGGCAACAACAATTTTAGCGTCGAGTAATGTAGCAATGTCTGATCCCGTAAACGGGGCAGCTTGCAGATTTTTTGGCAGCTCAGTCTCAAGCTCCAAACCAAAATTACTCACAACAGTCATTTAATTATGAATTACCACATCAATACAACACTTTTGATATGGCTAAGACAATATCTGTTTTATTTATGAAAATCCACACTTATTGAGATCTACATAAAGCAACTTATGGAGTGATTGACCTTTTTAGCCCAAAAAACGTTAAATCAGGTCCTCTTTCAAACAAATTAATCCTCATTTTTTATCTTTGATTACAGGCACTTTGCCTGACACAAGGTAAGCATAAGCAATCACTTCCGCAGTCTCCCTATATAGCATCGGGAGTATCTCTTCTCCTAACTCTAATTCCCCTGATAACGCAGCCAACACATCCTCTTGCCGCAAAGGCACCCCATGTTCTCGTGCAATACGAATAATCTCATCGGCAATCTCGCCTTCACCACTGGCCGTTACTGTAGGTGCATTTTCACCATCATATTTTAGTGCTATAGCACGTAAAGGTTCATTCTCAAAAACCATACCGACAAATCCACTAAATTTGTCGTCTCTGCTAAATATTGTTCTACCAGCGTTGGTTTTGCGACTTTTCCACAACTGCAACTCACATGACTCACTGTAATACCTAACTTGCTTGATGCCTCATGCAAACAGGCAATATAGGCCACCAATAATGCTGCACTTTCAGAACGTTCAGCCCGCGATACAATTTTGACATCATCAGCATGCATCGTAACAGTGGCCGGTAATGGCGCTAAATTCTGCGTATCTAAGCGTAATTGTACATTCCAAATTTCATCCTCTTCTTGGCCTTTCTGACCTGCGAATTTGTCGATCTACAACTGGGTAGAATCAATACCCTGCTTATCTTTGATTGGAAAACCTATCAACCAACTTACTATTGCTGCACCAGGTGTATCTGGCTCTTTAAACATAGAAAACTGATTTAATTACGCGTGCATGTAGGCTTTCTACTTCTTTTAGTAAGCCTTGTAGAGCCAAGGTATCAAATTGGCCGCTTGCACGTAATTGTTCGGCAGAAATCGATTTATTCAAAGCCTGAGCCAAAGCCGCTGCCTGCTGGGAAGTAAGGACAGATTCTAAAAAAGCCGGCAATGCCGTTGGCAAACTCACTGCTGACTGTTATGTACTCAATACAGACAAACTGCTTGGTGTCGGATTATAAGCACCAAGTGCCTGCAAAATAGCCGACAATAACGTCAACCTAGGTGAAGTATCTGACGCAGTTGTCTGTGTTGTAGTCTGTGTTGTAGTCTGTGTTTGAGTAGTCCTTAATGTTGTATCCACATTTGTCTTTGCTATCACCGTATTCTCATTATTCACGCCACCTTCAGTGGGTTTAGTCGCATTTTGAAATGTAAATGGCGAGGGTTCAGCAGCCGTTTTCACTTGTCCCTCTACATTAAGTTTAATCATCGAGACAGTGGGGTTCTGTATAGTTGTATTGCCATTAGAGCCCGTTATCGATGCTGATGGCACTGCTACCTTTGATTTCCCTGAACTACCGGTTGATAAAGGTGAAGAAGACAATTGCTTATCAGTAGCAAGCGGTGAAGTAGATAGCTGTTGAGAAATGGTAACGCTTCCCTCTCTTGACAATAAATTAGCTGTCCCAGGAAAGAGTGCTACCGTACCTGCTGTTATTACCTGCTATTTCCCCAAGCTTCGCGTTGATAAGGGAGTAGCAACGGGCTTCGTTGATGCCGTTAGGTCGGATAATGTCGATGTCTTATTTAACAAAGGCGACGATGTAAATTGTACTGGCTTACCTTTCAATTTTCCTTCAATTTCCGCTGCTACTTTTAATAAATTAGCTTTGAAATCAGTGCTCAAAATCTGATTAGGCCTCAATGCATGATGCTCCGTAAATACGCCTGACGAAGCAATCGCTTGTTTTAAAGCTTGAGGCTGAGTAATCGCCTGCTTTTCAAGGATATGGCCAACTAAATGTTGTATTTGTCCTTGAACTTGACTCGGTAAAGAAAGCGCTTTCAATGCTGTCGTCAAATTTGCTAACTGTGGCTTAGCCTCAAGTTGTGGCAGTAGTTACTCAATACGATCGATTACAATCTGTTCACGAAACACGGGTTCAGCCTTCAACGCTATCGCCAAAGGTTTTGTTGTTAATACCTCGACAACTGCTTTTTCACCGACTTTAACTGACTTTGTCAGTTGTGAAAGTTCAATATCAAATTGTATTAGCTTAGCCGGCGTAGAACTAGATGAAGCTGAACTGGGGGCGTCGTTTGCGCCAACACTCTATTTTCAGACAACAATTTAACCACTTCAACCGCGACTTGTTGACCAGGAACTAATTTTATTAGGCTGGCATCGGCTGTCTTTGTCGTTGGTAACGGTATCTCGCTGGATGGTATCAGTTTCAACAGAGGTTTATCCGCTGTCTGAACCAATTCCAACTGTACTATTTGGCCTTGTTTCAATGGGGTAGGCGTTGTCACTTGCAAGATCGTCTCACCAATCTTTGATGATGCTA
Organism: Gammaproteobacteria bacterium; assembly: GCA_029248745.1. GTDB lineage: Bacteria > Pseudomonadota > Gammaproteobacteria > Nitrosococcales > Methylophagaceae. The sequence continues at coordinate 159,123 of JAQWIT010000013.1, read as the reverse complement.
TTTGGCCCAATGGTGATATTTGTAGCGTTCAATCTGTTGGTCAATACATGCGCATCAAACGCTAGCCTCTGTTAATCTCTGACAGGTAAACTCAAGCTTAATGCAAGGTTTTTGGCATTGCTAATGTAAATGCAGGAATAACAACTTCAAACTGGTGGCCATGATCATCCACCATTTTATAGTGGCCTTGCATCATACCAACAGGGGTATCGAGCATTGCAGCACTAGTATAAGTGAACTCTTCTTCAGGCGGTAAATAAGGGTGTTGTCCTACTACACCGTCTCCCTCTACTTCCTGTTCATGGCCATCACCACCCGTTATTTTCCAATAACGAGACAATAAACGTGCAGCAGCTTCACCACCATTTTTTATCGTAATCGTATAAGCAAATAAATAACGTGCCTTCTCGGGATCCGATTCATGTTCTAAATAAGAGGCTTCTACGCCAACGGAAATATTCATCATGTTTTTTAGGCCTGTTAATGTTGAATCATTATAGCGTGGATTGCCTGGCCAGATAACGTGCACCTGATAAACCAACCGCTTCATCAGTCACTAAAGTCACCGGCATCAATGGCATTAACGCTGACATTTTTCCTTTATTCAGAAAAGCGGTCATAAAATCAGACTGTTCAAGATAAGCACGATTGTTAGCAGCGATGCCGCCAGCGATATATAAACCACCACGCGCCAACACGCTCAAAGTTAAGTTACCAGCCTGTGCTCCGAAGATCCGCATAAAGAGACGCATTGCCGCATCAGCCAATTCATCTTCCCCAGACAAAGCAGCTTGACTAATCAAAACGGGTGCTTCGAGACTATCGACAATAGATTGAACAGTCGAAGATATCGGCTCTGACCGCTGAGAAGCTAAAAAAGCGTAAATAGATCTTAAACCCGCCCCAGATAAAATACGCTCATATGAAACATGGCCAAATTGTTGATTTAAATAACGCCATAACCCCATTTGCTCATCATCAGTTGGGCCAAAGTCAACATTACCACCCTCTGTACCAATTACATCCCAGCCCGTTGTTGTCGCAAACATAAAAGCTTGCCCTAACCCCGTCCCTGCACCAATAACAGCTCTAGGTGCTTGACTGTCTTTTTCACCTTCTTGTAATGTCACTAAAGCTGATGGTTCAATGCCATCAATACCAAAAGCGACGGCTTCAAAATCATTACATAATATAACCTTACCCAATGAAAACTGCTTTGATAATGCATCTGCATCAATCTGCCACGGTAAATTAGTGATCGATGCTGTACGCCCCACTACCGGACCAGCAACAGCCAGACAAGATCCTTGTATTTCATATCCTGACAGGCTAGGTAAAGCAAAAAAGGCTGACAATACAGTTTCAAAATTGACAAACTGTTCGCTGAGATAACGCTGTTCAAGCACTATCTGTCCATCCAAACCGGATAACTGTATTAGTATCTTAGTACCGCCTAAATCAACAGCCAGTATGCCAGCTTTCATCATCAACTAAATCTTACTGACCTGCAGCAGCAGTATCCATATACCAGTAATAATCTCCTGTCGGTGCTAAAAGCTGTACAGGCAACCCTGCCACAGCATCAGTCGTAATATCTTTAACAATCTCAGCCTTCGCTTCACCAGCAATAAAAACAATCACCTGCCTAGCAGCATTAATCACCGGATAAGTCATCGTCACACGCCAAGAATCATGCTTCTCAACATAAAGCGGCGTTGTCTTCGTATTTTTCACGTCCAAAGCTGCAGTTTCAGGAAACAGTGACGCAATATGCCCATCTGGACCTAGACCCAACAACACTAAATCTAATGGCTGTTCTCCCAACACTTCATCCATCGTTGCAGCATAAACCTTCGCCACTTGTTCAGGCGGTAATTCTGTCGGCATGCGGTGTACATTAGCTTCAGGAATAGAAATAGCATCAATCATTGCTTTTGATGCCATCTTGAAATTACTGTCATCATGACTCGGTAATACACAACGCTCATCACCAAAAAATAAATGTACGCGTGCCCAATCAACTTGAGTAGTATAAGGAGAGGTCGCCAACATCTGATACAAACCTTTTGGTGTTGATCCGCCAGCCAAAGCCACATAAAACACGCCACGTTTAGCAATTGCCGCCCGTGCAACACTAATAAACTGTTCCGCAGCCGCATTAATTAAACTCGCCGCATCCGCCATCACTCTTTGTTCCGCTTTCATTACTTTCCTCAACATCTCATTCATGACAATTATTGAATACACCAACGCATCTTCAATTTTATTTAAGCCGTTATCATAACACCCAAGCCAATCAAAAACGGTTCAGGCTCAATCTGGCTCATTTTAATTTCAAACACATTAACCTGATCATGTGACGCCACGTCGCGTAGCTTGTCATCACTCAAATTACCTTCCAAGTCACGCACACCATTTCTAGCTGTCCCAATCTGGAATACAATATCAGCACCACCTTCAAGGTGATAAGGCGACAAACTACCTTCCCCGGTATTCATCCAACAACCTGCTTCTTTAGAACCAGCCGACAAGGCTAACACCGCCGGTTTAGACAAACACCAAAACTCATACCGGGAATATTAAAAAAAGATTTCGTTGTATATGGCTTCTCACAACCAGTTCCGGCAGTAACCGCAGCAGGCGGCACTGCATCCTCGCCTAACATTGGGAAAGTACAGTTAACAAATAAAACACGACCGGAGCCGGATGTATTATCTGTCGAACAAAATGCAACGGTGCTATCCACATTCTTAGCAGCACGGTACGACCATGAACGTTGTGCTTGATTAAACGGTAATTCTTCACGATCCATCGCAAAAAAGTATTGTCGGAAAAACTCACCAATATGCCCAAATAGGTAACGAAAACGTCCAATAACGAGGTGATTTCGTCGAATTGTCTGTTCTGTCTGTGTAACATCAATAATGCAGCTTACTATCACCCACAACACAAGCACCATCATAGGAGTAAAAACACCCCGCCGAATACCTTCATCGCCGCAGCAATAAAGTCGCCTATTTACATCGTCAAACCACCCATTTCTGCCCGTTTCTTATTCTTATGGTTTCATAGCATCTTGAAATAAGACGTTTGCAGTCATTATGATGACAAACAAGTCATCAACTTGTTAAAACAAAAGACAGATTCTCATTCCTTTACTGACTCAGTATTAAAGAGGCTGTAACTTATGACTGATGGCGTTATTGTCTGCTAAAAGCCCAGTCATTTGTATGACAGCTATCTTGTTTTAGGCTAAAAACAGCTGATAAGCGGGGTTATCGGTCTCTTCCCAACATTGATAGCCCAGTTCTTTAATAAAACTTTGAAACGCATCACGCTCTAATTCGGGCACTTGTACACCTGCGAGCACGCGACCATAGGCAGCACCATGATTTCGATAATGAAAAAGACTAATATTCCAGCCCTGGCCCATCCGCGTTAAAAACCGTAATAATGCGCCCGGCCGTTCTGGAAACTCAAACCGATATAAGCGTTCATCCTCTACTTTTGATGCGTGCCCCCCAACCATATAACGAACATGAAGCTTAGCCATTTCATTATCTGTGAAATCAACAATGGTATAACCTGCATGTTTAAGGCTTGAAAATAATACATCTCGCTCAGCTTCACCACCGTCTGTTTGCAAACCAACAAACACCTGTGCCTCGTTATCATCGGCATACCGGTAATTAAATTCTGTCACACTACGACCAGCTAAAATCTGGCAAAAAGCTCGGAAACTACCTGATGTCTCTGCAATAGTTGCTGCAAAAAGAACTTCACGTTTTTCACCTATATCTGCTCGCTCGGCAATATGTCGTAAACGATCAAAATTAACATTGGCACCACTATTGATAACTGCAAATTGTTTACCTTGTGTCCCTTCACGCTCAATATACTTCTTGACCCCTGCTGTAGCCAAAGCACCGGATGGCTCAGCAATAGCGCGCGTGTCATCAAAGATATCCATAATGGCAGCACAAATTTCATCACTATCCACCAAAATCACTTCATCAACCGTTTCACGTGCGATCCGGAAATTTTCTTTTCCGACTTGTCGTACCGCAGTTCCATCCGCAAACAAGCCAACTTGATCCAAAGTAATACGTTCATCAGCCAATAAGGCATCATGTAAACTCGCTGCATCTGCCGGCTCAACCCCTATCACTTTGACATCTGGCCAAAATGCTTTGATATAAATCGCCATGCCAGCGATCAAGCCACCACCACCAACAGGTATGAAAACAGCATCAAATGGCTCAGGATGCTGATTAACCATTTCCATCGCAATCGTACCCTGACCGGCAATAATTTCAGGGTCATCATAGGGGTGAATAAAAACGCGCCCTTGCTTATCCGCAATCGCTAAAGCATGACTACAGGCTTCATCATAACTATCACCGAATAATTCAATGGCAGCGCCAAAATGACGCACTGCTTCAACCTTAATTGGCGGTGTTGTCGTTGGCATTACAATCAACGCCGAAAGGCCTAACTTTCTCGCAGCCAAGGCAACGCCCTGCGCATGATTACCTGCCGAAGCAGCAACCACACCCTGCTGCCTTTCGACATCACTCAAAATGCTCATTCGATTATAAGCACCACGCAATTTGAAGGAAAACACAGGCTGTAAATCTTCCCGTTTTAACCAAATGGTGTTACTGAGCCGTCGTGACAGCTTCGGCATTTCCTCTAGAGGCGACGTAATCGCCACGTCATAAACCCGAGATCGTGAAATTTTTTCTACATATTCAGTCAACATGACAACGTTATTTTCTAACCCCCACCCGATACTATGTTTGATTCGTTTACGCTTACGTTACCATTACCCGACATTTATCTCTATAATTGTAGTCACAAAATCAACATCTGTGAATTAAAGAAAAGGAAAAACACAATGACCGCTGACGAACTGAAGAAACAAGCCGCCTACGCTGCACTCGATCACATTACGACCGGGGGAATTATTGGTGTGGGTACTGGCTCAACCGTCAACCATTTTATCGATGCACTCGCCACGATAAAACATAAAATTGATGGCGCTGTTTCCAGCTCGATTGTGTCAACAAAACGTCTAGAAGAACATGGCATAACTGTATTTGATCTTAATGAAACAGGCACTATCGCCAGCTATGTCGATGGCGCCGACGAGTCGAATCACCTACTACAGCTTGTTAAAGGTGGGGGTGGTGCACTGACACGTGAAAAAATCATTGCCGCAGCCAGTGAAAAATTTGTTTGTATTGCCGACAGCAGCAAACTGGTTGACGTATTAGGCACCTTCCCTTTACCTGTCGAAGTTGTCCCAATGTCACGTAGTTATGTTGCTCGTGAAATCGTCAAACTAGGCGGTCAACCCGTTTACCGTGAAGGTTTCATTACCGATAACAGTAACGTCATTCTAGATGTACATGGTCTTACTATTATGGAACCCATCGCACTCGAAAAAACACTAAATAACATTGTAGGTGTCGTCACTAATGGCTTATTTGCAATGCGCCCAGCTGACGTGTTACTACTGGGCAGTGAAGATGGAACACAAATTGTTCACGCTAACTAATTAAAAATTTCCCCCTACACCAGGATATGGGGAAGGGGAAATTTAAGCTATTTCAACATGTTTAAACCACTCAGTGTTTATATTGGCTTGCGCTATACCCGCGCAAAACGCCGCAACCACTTTATCTCCTTCATATCCCTTACATCAATGTTGGGGGTGGCGCTGGGTGTCGCAGCCTTAATCACCGTCTTATCGGTAATGAACGGGTTCGAGAAAGAACTACGAGAACGTATCCTCGGAATGACATCCCATGCCTTTATTACCGAACGGTCCGGTGCCTTGTCTGATTGGCCTACATTACAAAGCCAAATTCAGAATCAACCTCATGTCATTGACTCAGCCCCATTCGTTGAAGGCCAAGCAATGCTTAGTCAGGGTAACCGCGTTCGTGGCACCATGGTCAGAGGTATCAATCCAGCATTAGAACCAAAAGTCTCAACTATTGGCGATAAAATCACCCAAGGCCGTTTTGACAACCTTCAACCCGGCAGCTTTGGCGTTATATTGGGCAGTGACCTTGCGAGGGCTATGGGCGTTAGAATAGGTGATAAAATCACCTTAATTACCCCCCATGTTAGTCCAACACCAGCCGGCGTTATTCCGAGGCTAAAACGACTTAAAGTCGTCGGTATCTTTGAAATTGGCATGTATGAATACGATAGTGCGCTCGCCTTAATGAATATTGAAGATGCCGCAAAGCTATTTAGAATACCGAACCAAGTCACAGGCCTAAGACTCAAATTAGACGATGTGTTTAAAGCCCCTCAAATTACGCGTGAGATCATGAATACACTGACTGTGAACTACCGCGCTGTCGACTGGACATTCCAACATGCTAATTTTTTCCGTGCCCTAGAAACTGAAAAAATGGTCATGTTTATTATTTTGCTGCTTATCGTTGCTGTTGCCGCATTCAATATTGTTTCCACATTAATCATGATGGTAACGGATAAACAAGCTGATATTGCTATCCTGAGGACATTAGGTATGACGCCTGGCAATATCATGACTATCTTCATGGTTCAAGGCGTTTTAATTGGCTTATTCGGGACCTTACTTGGCATCATAAGCGGCGTCAGTTTGGCCCTCAATATCGAGAGTATTATCTCCTTTATCGAAAGCTTACTCGGCTATAACATCTTGTCACCTGATGTCTATTATATAAGTAATATCCCTTCCGATTTGCGATGGGACGATGTAACTGTCGTTGGTATTACAGCCTTTTTATTATCTTTATTGTCGACTCTGTACCCATCTTGGCGTGCTGCTCAAACACGTCCCGCGGAGGCATTACGCTATGACTAACTCTGTCATACAATGCCAAAATATCGGCAAACAATTTATTGATGGCCAACTTAAAACAGACGTATTAAGCAATATCAATCTCACCATAAACAAAGGTGACAAATTAGCCATCGTCGGTAGTTCAGGTTCAGGTAAAAGTACACTTTTGCATTTATTGGGCGGACTAGATTCACCCAGTACTGGTAATATCACACTCCACGGCCAAGACATCAATAAGCTCTCGGTCAAAGCGCTCAGTAAATTAAGAAACCAAAGCCTGAGTTTCGTTTACCAATTTCATCATTTATTACCAGAATTCAGTGTCTTAGAAAACGTGGCAATTCCACTGATCGTTGGTGGTATGGATCCAAAACAAGCTAAGCATCATGCTGAACAATTATTAAATAATGTCGGTCTCAACCACCGGCTGATTCATAAACCCAGCGAACTCTCTGGTGGTGAACGCCAACGCGCAGCTCTCGCCCGCGCTTTAATTACAGAACCAGACTGTTTACTTGCTGATGAACCCACAGGAAATTTAGATCACCGTACCGCTCAAAGTATTTTTGATCTCATTTTAGAACTCAATGAATCACTTTCAACAGCATTGGTCATTGTGACGCACGACAATGATTTAGCCGCACAAATGGGACAAGTTCTCACCCTAATAGACGGTCATTTGGAAAGCCAAAACTAGGGCCTGTTGGTCTTTCATCGACAAGCCTGTTGGGTCAAATATTAAGAGTCTTTACTTTGTTGTCGCTTTGCCCAACTGCGCAAAACGACAATCCGCCAGCATAATCGAACAAATAAGATCGCTAAGATAGCAGCAGCTGTACCAAGCACAAAACACCCTAAAATCAGCGGTTCCCAAATCGATAAAAAGACCGTGCTAAACCATTCCCAAGACATCGTAAAAGTATGATCGTCAACCGGTAAATCTAGCAACCCCGCACCGACTTGATAACAAATAAAATAAAGCGGTCCCATTGTGACAGGGTTGGTAATCCATACCGCCATCACCGCAATTGGCAAATTTACGCGCACAATAATGGCCAAAGCCGCTGCAACAAACATCTGACCCAAAATAGGCATGAAGCCGACAAATAACCCAATAGCCAAACCAAAAGCAATCGAGCGACGGTTTAAGTGCCATAATTTAGGCTCAGCCAAACGCTGACCAAAGCGCTGCAAATGCGGATGTTCGCGCATAGTGCGATGATCAGGCATGATACGTTTTAAAAACCTACGAGGCATGGAGCCTCACTCTCATTTTTTCAGTTGACATCATTATAGGGATATATGATTAAAGCGACTCTCGCGTTTGCAACAGGCTGCATTCTAATATTAGTGTTGCCTACATTACCAGCAATTGACTGTTTTTGGTCGGTAATACTTAACATTTTACTCTTTCTTTACAAACCGACGCGTTACTTAGCACTCATATTAACAGCAGCGCTTTGGACATATTGGCATTGCCAAACAAAACTTGCTCAACAACTACAACCAAACTTAATACAACAAAACCTCACACTCACTGGTGTCATTGACTCTATCCCTAAAAACAACATCGTACAATACGTTTCAATATCGAAACAATTGATGACAACGAAACTGTCTCACCAAAAAAAATCAGTTTAGCTTGTTATCGTCCCTACCCTGACCACCTTCGTGCTGGACAACGCTGGCAACTTACTGTCAAACTCAAGCCGCTTCACGGCATGATAAACCCCGGTGTTTTCGAATACGAATCATGGTTATTCCTGCAAGGCATTGGCGCAACTGGCTACGTCAAGCCGCATCATGGCAGTAACACCTCATCAGCAACCGACTTTATTAATGCTATTAATCCGACAGTGGTATTGTTCCCAGCCGCCTACTTAAATCGATATCGTTTCCCAAGTAAAAAAGTACAAAAACGCTATAAAAACAAAAATATTGTTAGCTATTCAACAGGCTAGACTGGTGCGCTCTCCATTCACTTTCAATCTGGTGAAAAACTAAAAATAAAGTCTTGGCGACAACAAAGTAAGAAAATTTGGACATCTGTCCCTACAGACTAATGCCATTTTCACGTATTATGTCTCTTGATTTGATCCTTAGATGAGTGCGCAACACGATGTTAGAGATCTTTACTGCTGGTGGTTGGTTGATGCTACCCATACTCCTTTGCTCCATTATTGCCATCGGTATCATTACCGAACGTTTTTGGAGCCTACAAACAAAACACATCTCACCACCAGAGTTAGTCACCCAAATTTGGCAATGGCTGCGCTATCAACAAGTTGATGAAAGTCGTATTCGCGCATTACAAGAAAATTCACCTTTAGGACAAATTTTAGCCTCAGGTCTTATCAACAGGGACGCACCACGACAAATCACCAAAGAAAGTATTGAAGATGTTGGCCGCCACGTCACCCTATCACTAGAAAAAAACCTTAATACACTTGGTACCATTGCTGCCATTGCGCCTTTACTAGGCCTTTTAGGGACAGTTATCGGTATGATCAAAGTCTTCGCTGTTATCACGACTGAAGGTGTAGGTAACCCCGAAACACTCGCGGGTGGTATTTCTGAAGCACTTATTACCACTGCGACAGGCCTTGTCGTTGCTATACCCAGTCTCATCTTCTACCGCTACTTTCGCGGTAAAATCAATTTACTTGTGGTTGATATGGAACAACAAGCGATGAAACTCATAGAGATCCTACATGATGAGCGCGAGTTTGATCCTGATAAAGAATTACGTGATTTCGACCCTGAAAAGGAACAGGCAGAGTGAAGTTATCGCCTAGCAAACCTGAGGAGCCAGACGTTAATCTGACACCCATGATTGATGTCGTCTTCCTGTTACTACTCTTCTTTATGGTCTCTACTAGCTTTATCCGTGAAAGTTCACTCAAGGTAGACTTACCTGAAGCAACGGGACAAATGTTGGCTGTAAAACAAACACCGATCGATATTATCATCAATGCCAACGGGCAATTCATTATCAATGAAATTACGTTATTGAATCCCAATAATGCAGAACTCGAGGCACTACTGAAAAAAACAGTGGGAGATACCCAAGATCCTCACATCATTATCAGTGCTGATGCCGACACAAACTACCAGCACGTCGTCAGTGCGATGGATGCTGCACAACAACTTGGCTATACACGATTAACATTGGCGACTCGCCAAAAGACTAGCAAACCACAATGAATGAAGTCGAACAAGAAATGACGGCGAGTGAACTTTATCGTCGCCTCCTGACCTATGTCAAACCTTACTGGCTCGTTTTTACGGTAGCTATCCTTGCAATGGCAGTTTTTGCTGCCACCGAAACTGCCTTAGCTGCCCTACTAAAAGAATTATTAGATGGTGGCTTTGTTGAACAGGATCCCAATATCATCAAATGGTTACCACTAGGGTTGATTGGTATATTTTTAGTCCGTGGCGTTGCCAGCTTTATCACTGGTTACGGCCTCGGCTGGATTGCCCGTAATGTGATAAAGAACTTACGCGAAGAAATGTTCAATAAACTTATCAACCTGCCTGCTAGTTTTTATGATGGCAGCACCTCTGGCGAACTAATGTCCAAACTACTCTATGACGTCGAACAAGTCGCTAATGCCGCTACAGATGCCATTTTAACGCTGATTCGTGACACCTTGACCATCATCGGTTTATTAATTTGGATGGTCTATCTAAGTGGGTTCTTATCACTGATTATTTTAATGACCGTGCCAGCAATTGGCTTCGTGGTCTATAAAATCAGCAACCGCTTTCGCGCAATAAGTAAAAAAATCCAAGACTCTATGGGTGACGTCGGCCACATCAGTAGCGAGATCATTGAAGGCCATCGCGAAGTCAAAACTTTCGGTAGCCAAGCATATGAAAGCCTGCGCTTTGATAAAGTCAATCAAAAAAACCGTCGCCAACGGATGAAAAGAATAGCGACCGAAGCCATCAGTCAACCGGCGATTCAATTGATCGCTGTATTAGGCTTTGCAGGGGTCATCTACCTCGCTACTTTGCCAGAAATGTTAGCTGAAATTACTGTCGGTGGTTTCACTTCTTTTTTTGCAGCCATGTTCATGATTTTGACACCGCTAAAACGACTAACCAAAGTAAATTCGAAACTACAGGCTGGAATAGCAGCATCACAAAGCGTTTTCGTACTGTTAGATCAACAACCTGAAATAGACGACGGTAATCAGTCAATTAGTCGGGCCCAAGGCGAAATAGAATATCGTAATGTTAACTTTAGTTATGATGACGACAAAGGCCCTGTCCTCCGTCATATTTCCTTCCAAGTCAAACCCGGTGAAACCGTCGCTTTTGTAGGGCACTCTGGTAGTGGTAAAACCACACTGGTCAGTTTATTAGCACGTTTTTATCAAATCAATGATGGTAACATCAGTATCGATGACCTCGATATCAACAAATTCAATCTCAAAAACCTGCGCCATCAATTGTCGCTCGTTAACCAACAAGTCGTGCTATTTAACGATACAGTTGCCAATAATATTGCCTACGGCCAACAAGAGCATATTAGTAACGAACGTATTATCGAGGCCGCCAAAGCCGCACATGCATGGGGTTTTATCGAAAGACTTCCACAAGGACTCGCCACCCAAGTCGGCCAAAATGGTGTGTTACTCTCCGGCGGACAACGGCAACGTATCGCCATCGCGCGAGCCTTATTACGCGATGCTCCGATACTCGTACTAGATGAAGCCACCGCTTCTTTAGATACTGAGGCAGAGCGCCACATTCAAGCCGCCTTAGAGACGTTAATGCAACAACGGACAACTTTAGTCATTGCCCATCGCTTATCTACCATCGAAAAAGCAGATAAAATTATCGTCATGCACCAAGGTGAAATTATTGAAACGGGTACTCATGCAGAATTGATAGCTAAAGGCGAACACTATGCCCAACTCCATCGCTTACAATTCCAAGAGAAGTAACTTTATTCTATGAAATGGCTGACCGACTCTTGGTATGAATACCGAGCAACCCGATTCCTACTGCTACCCTTCAGCATGCTCTATCAACTCATCATTGGATTACGACGCCTTGCCTATCGGCTTAACATTTTTAAACAACATCAATTAAATGTGCCCGTCATTATCGTTGGTAATATCTCCGTGGGTGGAACCGGTAAAACACCCGCCGTGATTTGGTTAGCCACACAGTTAAAGCAAGCCGGTTATAACCCAGGCATCGTCAGTCGTGGTTATGGTGGCAAGGCTGAGCATTACCCTCAGGAGGTCAAGCCCAATAGCGAGCCGAGAATCGTTGGTGATGAACCCGTTATCATCAGTCAACAAACAGGTTGCCCGATGGCTGTCTCACCAAAACGCCACGAAGCCGCCGAGTTTTTAGTCAAAAACCACCGCTGCAATATTATTATCAGTGACGATGGCCTCCAGCACTATGCGCTAGCAAGAGACATTGAAATTGTCGTTGTCGATGGCTATCGTCTTTTTGGTAACCGATATTGTTTACCAGCAGGGCCATTAAGGGAACCAATACTTCGTTTGCGTGAGGTCGACTTCGTCATTTTAAATGGTGGCCAGAGTCGCTCCCAATATGTGATGACATTAACACCAGGTAAAATCATTAATGTGGCTGATGGCGCTGTTCAAAAAACACTTGATGATTTTAAAAATGAAACTGTTCATACCATTGCAGGCATCGGACACCCTGAACGCTTCTTCAACTATTTAACTGATGAAGGCTTGACCATCGAACCACACTATTTTGTTGACCATCATCGTTTCAAAGCAGTGGATTTACACTTCGGTGACGATCAGCCCATTTTAATGACAGAAAAAGATGCGATAAAATGTCGTGCGTTTGCCACCGACAATATGTGGTACATTCCTGTCAAAGCCTCTGTCAATAATGACTTAGAACAACATATTCTGACCAAATTAGCGGGAATAGAAAACCATGGATAAAACTCTTCTGACCATTCTGGCCTGTCCAAACTGTAAAGGCAGTTTGCACTATAATAAAGAACAACGAGAACTCGTCTGCCCCGTTTGCCGCTTGGCTTACCCCATTCGCGATGGCATCCCAGTGATGCTGATTAAAGAAGCCCGTACACTTGCTGCAGATGAATCTGTCTAATGCCTTTTAAGGTCATCATACCTGCCCGCTATGCCTCAACACGGCTACCTGGTAAGACTTTGCTGGATATCGCTGGTAAACCAATGATTCAACACGTTTTCGAACGAGCCACTGAAAGCGAAGCGACACAAGTCATTATCGCAACTGATGACCAGCGTATAGCAACAGCTGTAAAAGCATTCGGTGCAGATGTATGTATGACAAAGACCAATCATTCCTCTGGTACCGATCGCCTAGCCGAAGTCGCACAGCATTATCAATTTGATGATGATGACATTATCATCAACGTCCAAGGTGATGAGCCATGTCTACCTGCAGTATTAATCAACCAAGTAGCCGATGACTTATCTCACCATGCTGAAGCTGACATGGCGACTTTATTCAGTATCATCGATCAAGAAAAGCACATCTTTGACCCAAATGTAGTCAAAGTCATCACTGATCACCAAGGCTATGCGCTCACTTTCAGCCGAGCGCCCATTCCATGGTTAAGAGGTATTTTTTTACAAGACGGTGATTTACCCAAGAACCTGCCTCATAAACGACACATTGGATTATATGGTTACCGAGCTAACTTCTTAAAACAATATGCCCAATTAACGCCTTGTGAGCTTGAACAAGCTGAGTCTTTAGAACAACTACGTGCTTTGTACTACGGTAAGAAAATTCACTTAACCGAAGCGAAAATCAACCCGGGACATGGTGTAGACACGGCAGAAGATTTAACGTTAGCGAGAAGCTTGCTCGGGTAGTAAGGCCTGTAAACCAGCCGCTAACAAATCAGCATGCAATTCACCTTCACCATCAAAAATAGGTAACACGTATGTGACGGGAACAGTGCGGTGGCCCTGACCATACTGCGTAGGCTGGATATTTTTATTGTCTTCCAGCACCTGTAAAACAAATACACGACCATCCAACAACTCAACAATCTCGCAAACATGTTGCTGATACACAATCTGCCGGCCAATTAAGGCCAGCAGATGTTCTATTGTGATAGTGCTATTCTTGGCTGGCATCTTCTTTCGGCTTGACCTTCCTAGGCGCTCGTTTTCTTGGAGCAGATTTCGGTTTACTCTCGCCATTATCACCCGATGGGTTTGCTTTTGCTACATTACCTTTACCACTCGCTTCTATCGCTTTAGCAACACGGGTTTTCGCCGGACTGCGACGACGACGCGTCTGCTTTCTTGCAGGTTTTTCTGCAGCAGGTGGTTTATTCCCATCAATTTCTTTTACGGGTGCTTGTTCAATCACATTACCATTTGGCATCGGCTTATCATCAACAGACAATGCATTACCATCGACTTCCTTCTTAACTGGAAGAAGCTTATTACCCTTGTCATCAGGAATGTGCTTATCAACCTCGTTATCCTGACGAGGACGGCGACGGCGACCGCCACGGCGTGAACGACGGCTGTTATTATTCCTGTTTTGAGGTTGCTCATCATCTTTTGAGCTTGAAGACGAAGAATCTAATTTACTTTGCCCCTGGGAATCATCAGTCTTGTCTTCATCTCTGCGCCGAGTGTTTCTGCGGTTATTTCGATTACGTGGACGCTTATTCTGCTCACCTTGCGGTTTAACTTCTGCAACAGATTCTGCCTTCTCCTCTTCAACCACTTCTGGCTCAGGGTCTGGTGACTTACCTGTCAAGACATTCAAAAGCCGGCACAATAAGCTAGGCTTCTTCTCCTCAGTTACGGTCTCAGTAGTAGAGGTACCCGCTGCTGCCATGACCGGTGCTGGTGCTGCTGGTGACACACCGGTAACAGCAGGTTGCTCAATCGTTGGTCTTTCCTTTAACACCTCTGGAATTTCAGGTTCAGGTGTGTCCATCAAATGATGACTCACCTCATGTTTTTCACTGCCATCTTTAATCCGCTCAATATCGTAATGTGGCGTCTCCATATGGGGGTTTGGTATTAACAACAATTTAACACCATGACGACGTTCAATTGCTTCTAATTGAACCCGCTTCTCATTCAACATAAACGTTGCAACAGATACAGGCAATTGCACAATAAGTTGGCTGATGCGATCTCTGCTAGCCTCTTCTTCGACCAAGCGTAAGACAGCTAAGCCTAGTGACTCAACACCACGAACATGCCCTAAACCAGAACAGCGTGGGCATACTTCTTCATGCGCATCACCCAATGAAGGGCGAATACGTTGACGTGACATTTCAAGTAAACCAAACCGAGAAATTCGGCCCACTTGGACACGTGCACGATCCACTTTCAAATGATCACGTAAACGGTTTTCGACATCACGTTGGTGACGGCTCGGACCCATGTCAATAAAATCAATAACAACTAAGCCACCTAAATCACGCAACCGTAATTGTCTGGCTATTTCTTCTGCCGCCTCTAAGTTAGTATTAAAGGCAGTTTCTTCGATGTCACCACCCTTATTAGCTCTCGCTGAGTTAACATCAATCGAGATCAATGCTTCCGTCGGGTCAATGACCAACGCACCGCCCGATGGCAAGCGTACTTCATGACGAAAAGCTGTTTCAATCTGACTCTCTATTTGATAGCGTGTGAATAACGGAACTTTATCTTGGTACAGCTTAAATTTGCTTAATTCATGCGGCATCACCATGCGCATAAAGTCATAACCCGTCTGATAAACTTCAGGTGAATCCACTAAAATCTCACCAATATCTTTACGCAAATAATCACGTAAAGCACGGATAATTATATTACTTTCTTGATACACCAAAAATGCTGCCGCACGTTCGGCTGTCGCTTTATCAATCGCAGTCCATAACTGCACGAGATATTCTAGATCCCACTGTAATTCTTCAGCCTGCTTCCCTACACCGGCTGTACGGACAATCATGCCCATACCTTCAGGTACTTCTAACGTCCGCAATGCTTCTTGCAGTTCTGCTCGCTCATCGCCTTCAATGCGACGTGAAATACCACCTGCGCGGGGGCTATTGGGCATCAGCACTAGATAACGCCCGGCCAAACTAATCATCGTCGTTAAAGCCGCACCCTTATTGCCACGTTCTTCTTTTTCAACTTGAACAACAAGTTCTTGGCCAACTGATAAAACATCCTGAACATTGATACGCCCGTTAGACTCTTCATCGTCTTTGCGGGGTTTAAAGTAACTTTTTGAAATATCTTTTAGTGGAAGAAAACCTTGCCTTTCTGAGCCATAATCAACAAAAACAGCTTCTAAACTCGGTTCAACTCGGGTGATTTTACCTTTGTAAATATTGCCTTTTTTCTGTTCTCTAGATGGAACGGCAATATCTAAATCAAACAAGCGTTGACCATCGATCATCGCTACACGTAACTCTTCTTCATGCGTTGCGTTAATTAAAATTCGCTTCATGCTTTAACCTCATATTGAGGTCCACACATTGACTACCCTTCAGCTGGAAGGGCTTGCTCTGCTATACCTGACGTATACTCGGCAAATTATTTCATTTGTAATTATATCTAGTTACAACGCGTCTTACATTTGCGCATTGCTTTCCTGTCTTGTAGTTTCTGTTTGTTCTATCAAACAAAAAACTGATTTAGCCGTTTCTATTTTACGGCCTACTCTCAATATCGGCGCTTCACCCCTTGGTAAAGCAGGCCGGATATGCACACTATTTAATTACTGACTTTAGTCTTTTTAATAAATTCTTATTATCTATTAAACTTGTGGGAACCACTTACATTTTTTGCTCTTAAATTTGAGCACCCATCGCGTCTGACCAATGTCAGTCGCGTACTACGAAACTTGTAAGGCTGCTACCGCATCAACCAAATATTCGGGAGCGACGCTGCCATCTTACGGTCTTTATTGAATGAAGATCCGGTATACTACCGTTCTCCAAACCCGACCAACTGATGACTATAACAGCCCACCCCACTATCAGCAATAGTAAATTTAAAGATTTCTTATGCCATCGAGCACTCAAAAAAACCATTCCGTTCAATTCATCGAAATAACAGATTCGAATGCCGGCCAAAGACTCGATAATTTTTTACTTTCATTAGAAAAAGGCGTACCGAAAAGTCGTATTTACCGCGCACTCAGAAAAGGGGAAGTCAGAGTCAACAAAGGTCGAAAAAAACAAACCTACAAACTACAACTCGGTGACACCGTTCGTATCCCACCGCTACGTGTCACCGAAAAAACCATCAGCAATACCGTCAGCGACTTTCTTCGCCAACAGCTCACCGAATCCATTTTGCACGAAGATGATGATCTTCTGATTCTAAACAAACCCTCAGGTATCGCTGTTCACGCTGGCAGTGGCATAGATCAAGGCATCATCGAAGCACTAAGAATCATACGAGCAGAACTGCCGTTTTTAGAATTAGTTCACCGCTTAGATCGTGATACCTCTGGTTGCTTACTACTCGCGAAAAGTCGTACTTCCCTACTCCATTTGCAGCAACAAATGGTAGAACATGACATTAACAAACGGTATTTAACTTTATTGAAAGATAGTTGGGGCCAGGAAGAAAAAACAGTGATTGCCCCATTACTAAAAAACACCGTGTCAGCTGGCGAACGCATGGTTCAAGTTAATGACGAAGGAAAGTATGCTGAGACCTTGTTCATTCCGTTACAACAATTCCCTAGTGCACAATTGACTGAAGTCGTACTCTTTACGGGTAGAACTCATCAAATTCGTGTCCATGCAAAACACATTGGCCATCCACTTGCCGGAGACGACAAGTACGGACAACGTGCCTTTAATAAGCAAATGAAAAAAGCAGGGTTAAAGCGCCTATTTCTCCATGCATGGAAATTAGGCATTACACACCCAAATACAAACGAAGCATTACAAATAGAAGCCCCGATTCCAATGCCATTACAAACCTTTATCTGTAACATGAGTAACACATGAAGCAATACGATCTTATCGCCTTCGACTGGGATGGCACCTTAATGGATTCAACCCAACAGATTATCGACGCAATGCAGTTGGGTATAAAACAGCTCGACTTACCCCCGGTATCTGATAGCGCTGTTAGCCACATTATTGGTCTCGGTCTTAATGAAGCGGTCTTTACACTCTATCCAGATTTAGATAGTAGTACTCGCCAAACGCTAGGCCGCCATTACCAACAAAATTGGCTCAGTAATCCTCGTGAAGCCCCTTTGTTTGAAAATGCTACTCAACTCATCAAATACTTACACCAACAAGATTACTTTCTCGGCGTTGCAACAGGAAAAAGTCGATCTGGTCTCGATAAAGTATTACATCGCACAGCCTTAAATGACTTTTTCCACGCCACACGTTGTGTGGATGAATGCCATTCAAAACCGCATCCCGATATGCTAGAGCAATTGATGGACTACCTTGGTGTAACACCTGATAAAACATTAATGATTGGCGATACAAGCCACGACCTCAATATGGCAAATAATGCCAAAGCGGATTGCGTCGCGGTCACACATGGCGCTCATGACATTGAAACCTTACAAAGTTGCGAACCTAAATTTATTGCCAAAAACTTGCACCAAGTTCAACAATGGTTAACGCAATAAACAACAAGCACAATATCTTTTGATATGATTCATATAATTTCCCACTATTTAATGGATGAAAACAATGGCTACATTTGGTGACTTTCCGCCTTCAGATATCAATAGCTCAAGACCAACAGCTGAAGCGGATCCCTGGGAGCGTAAAGTCCTCCAAGACCTTGCCTTTGCTGCGATAAAAGAGCAGCGTGCTAGCCGCCGATGGGGCTATGTCTTTAAAGGTTTTATTTTACTTTATCTTGTCGCCATCTTAGTGATGGGGATGTCAAATAAAGAGATTCAGGCTCATGCAGAAGCCCACACCGCGCTTGTCGAAATAAACGGCGTTATCGCGGCTGATGCCGAAGCCAATGCCGACACCATCGTAACCGGAATTCGCGATGCTTTTGAGAGCCCACGAGCTCAGGGCCTTATCCTCAGATTGAACACCCCTGGGGGTAGCCCAGTCCAATCAGGCATTATCAATGATGAAATACAACGACTTCAGGCCACACGGCCCGACTTTCCTGTCTACGCAGTAATACAAGATGTCTGTGCTTCTGGTGGCTATTATATTGCCGTCAGCGCACAAGAAATTTACGCTGACAAAGCCAGCATCGTGGGTTCCATCGGCGTCAGAATGGACAGTTTCGGTTTCACTGATACCCTTTCTAAGTTAGGAATAGAAAGACGTTCTTTAACCGCAGGTGAGAATAAGGCCTTTTTAGATCCCTTTATGCCCATGAAAGAACAAGATATCACCCATGCTAAAGGTATGTTAAACAATATCCACCAACAGTTTATCGATGTAGTTAAAGCCGGCCGAGGTGATCGCTTAGCTAACAACCCTGCCCTTTTCTCTGGCTTATTTTGGTCTGGTGAACAAGCCTTACCTCTAGGATTAATCGATGGGCTTGCCAATAGCGGCACCGTTGCAAGAGATAAAGTCGGCGCTGAAAAGATTATCGACTACACACCGCGACCTGATTATTTTGATCGCTTTGCAGGCCGTTTCGGCGCAAGCATGAGCCAAGCTTTATTCAATTTATCAGCAGCAAAGGTTCAATAAGTCATGACACAAAAGATGGAACCCACACCAGAGCAACGCAGTCGAGAAGCATTATTTCGACACAATGATTTAACGCACCCTGTTATTCAAGTTCTCCTAAACTTAAAACTCAAACAAAAGAAGACGAATAATTACCATGGCTTTTACTGCAGACGCACTGTTCAATAAACCACTAGCGCTGGTTTCCCCACCCGCTACTTACAGTCAGCTTAATGAGCCAATTCATGATGATAACGCATCGGCGGTAGATATCACTCAAGTCACTAATACCGATCCCGCGCTAACCACCCACTTACTTAAAATTGTGAACAGCCCTTATTATGGCTTCCCATCACAAATCAGTACTATTTCACGTGTTATCACTATTGTCGGCACCAGTGAACTCAATCAACTGGTATTAGCCACCTCAGTCATTAAAGCATTCAAAGGCATCCCTGAAGACCTAATCAAAATGGAAGACTTTTGGCTCCACAGTATTGCTTGTGCCATCAAGCCAGTATCATCGCCAAGAAATGTAAAATGCCCGCCGCAGAACAATTTTTTATTGCAGGCCTACTCCAAAACATCGGCAGCCTGGTGATGTACCAAATCGTTCCAGAATTAGCCAAAGAAACGATAACCAGTTCACTCTTTGGTAGTGAAACGTTAGAAGAGTCAGAACAAAGACTTTTAGGTTTCGACCACACCCAGGTTGGAGAAGCTTTAGCTAAAAGCTCGCGCTTACCGGCTGCATTGACAGAAACCATTCGTCACAACCACACACCATCACAAGCAGAATTGTTCCCAATAGAAACTGCGATTGTTCACTTATCTGATGTGATGGTGACCGCTGCAGGCGTATTCGGACACCCTGGCGATCGCCATCGACCAAGACTCGATCCACCAGCTTCGAACGAACTCAAATTAGACGAACAGCAATTGCCTGATATCATGCAACAAGTAAACGATAAAGTTGATGACCTTACATCCGTGCTTACGACAGCCTAATTTTATCTAAGACCCTAATAAATAAGTTAATTTATCTATAACGAGGCACTTCATGAGAACAGTTTTACTCGGCGCACCTGGTTCTGGCAAAGGAACACAAGGCGTTGTACTTTCAAAAAAATACAACATCCCTCAAATATCGACGGGCGATTTATTACGTGCCGCAGTCGCTGCCGGTAGTGAATTAGGTAAAAAAGCCAAATCCGCTATGGATGCAGGCGCGCTGGTCTCTGATGATATCGTCATCGGGTTAATTAAAGAACGTATTTCGCAGCCCGATGCAAAATCAGGTTATATCTTAGATGGTTTTCCTCGCAACATTCCACAAGCACATGCACTTGACGGTATGCTAAATGAGCTGAATCAACCTCTGCAATGCGTCGTATTACTCGATGTACCATTTGAAGAATTGATGCAACGTCTAACAGGGCGTCGCACCTGTAAAGATTGTGGTGCTATTTACAATATTCATTTTTCACCAACCGAGGTCGAAGGACATTGCGACCGCTGTAACGGTGAACTTTTCCAACGTGCGGATGACAATGAAGACACCATCGGTAATCGCTTAAACGTCTACCAAGACCAAACTGCGCCTCTTGTCGAATACTATCAACAACAGCAAAAGCTACATTCGATAGCAGGAACAGGTGATGTCGAACAGATCACCGAAGCCGTAGGTGCTATCTTCGATACTATTTAGTCTCTAATGGCAACTATTCTTGCCGTTGGCATTGCCACAGTTGATATTATCAATACGGTTGAACGCTATCCTTATGAGGATAGCGAAACCCGTGCAAGTCATCACCGTACAACAAGAGGTGGCAACGCCACAAATACACTCTCCGTTTTAAGCCAACTCGACCACCATTGTCATTGGGCAGGCACCCTCATTGATGAGCCCGATAGCCAGGTCATTAGCCAAAATCTGGCCCAGTACAATATCAATACCGCAGCATGTAAACGACTTGCCGAAGGCAAAATGCCAACCTCCTACATCACACATAATCTACAAACCGCCAGTAGAACCATTGTGCATCACCGTGACTGTCCAGAATACGGCTTCGACAGTTTCAGACAAATAAATTTGAGCAGCTTCGATTGGATACATTTCGAAGGCAGGAACATCAACGAAACCGAGCGAATGCTCACCTATTTAAAGCAAACCCACCCAAACCTACCTTGCTCGCTAGAAGTCGAAAAAATACGCCCTAACATCGAAACATTATTTTCCTTACCTGACTGGCTGTTCTTTTCCAAAGATTACGCTATCAGCCAACAACATCATGATGCGACCCGTTTTCTCAATAATATCAACCAAGACAAAACGCTTAGTGCAACTTGCACATGGGGTGAGAAAGGCGCTTGGTTAAGCCATCAGGGGCATGACATCTCACACCAAAAAGTTACCAATGAAATTCCTATTATCGATACATTGGCTGCAGGCGATACCTTCAATGCTGGTTTCATACATAGCCAGTTACAAGGTATGACAGCACGTGATAGTTTGAGCTTCGCGACACAGCTCGCTTGCCATAAATGTACACGCTCAGGCCTAGAATCGATCCTTACCGACTTCACCTTTCAGAGTTAAACACATGCAATCCTATTTCCTTTGCCATCAACATGACATTATCGAAAATCAACCCCGTGGTTTCGATATTGACATAAATACACTGCATGACATCAGTTCAGTTGTCCTTATTCGTCATGACAATCAGCTTTATTGCTATCAAAATCGATGCCCACATCTCGGCATTCCGCTCAACTGGCAACCTGATGACTTTTTATCCATCGAAAATACCCATATTCAATGTTCAACCCATGGTGCGCTATTTAATTTCGCAGACGGCCAATGCATTATGGGTCCCTGTAATGGCGACCAGCTCACACCTTTGACAATAGAGTGTGATGAAGACGACAAAATTTGGTTAAAAGTAATTTAAAAACAATCACTTTTCTCGCATATCCCATCTTGTTATGACACAACCCACGCACAAGACTTATAACGAGACGGCAGGATGGACATAAAAAAGCGAATTCGAATTGGTGACCTTCTCATCGAGAATAAGCTAATTTCAGAACAAGAACTAGAAGTTGCCCTCGCTGAACAGAAAAAAACACGACGGAAGTTAGGTAAAGCACTTGTTGATCTTGGTTATGTTGAAGAATCAGCACTGTTACAACTCATCTCAGAACAACTGGGTATTTCTTATATCAGCTTCAAGCAATAGCCCATAAAACATGACATTCTCCGAAAACTGCCTGAAATTCGCGCTCGCCGATTCCGCGCTATCGCTTTAGCTGAGGAAAATAGTAAGATCCTAGTAGGCATGGCCGATCCTAGTGATATTTCCGCTTATGATGAAATCCACAAAGTACTCAATCACCCTATCGAAGTCGCAGCAATCAGCGAAAGTGTTCTATTTCATCAATTAGATACCGATTACCGAAAAACAGAGCAAATCGATAATCTTGCTGAAGTGCTAGATGATGAACTCTCCTAAACAGATTTCGACTTACAAGCCCTCACCCAAACGACAAATACCACTGACGCGCCGGTTGTAAAATTACTCCAAGCTATTTTCGAAGATGCAAAATTTAACTGACAGTTTTACGGTGTCTGTATGGGTGAAGTCAACAACTGCTAGACGTGGGCTAGGATTTTTGTTGATGATGACAATAACAGCAAATGCTATGCCTTAAGTCCAAACGACTCTGGTTCTGGCAGATTACGTTTTTACTCGAGAGGAGTCCGCCCTGTTAGTCTCGACACTAAAAATAAAGTCGTTCCACAAGATGATAATTGGTACTTCGTAACCACTGTCCACAACAGTAACACTAAACAACGCTTTATCTATGTGAACTGCGATCTAGAAGCCAGTGGCACATACACGGGTACATGGGGCTCTGATTCCGGCATCGCAGCAATTGGCTGGTCGATATCATTAATGGTGAAGCACAAAGCCGCGCCAGCTTTGGCTTATTTCGTGGTGACAATAAGATTATCTTCCGACGGGAACGCAACTAAACCTCGCACCACCCGGCGCAAAACAGACATTAAATCTGATTTTCCTGTGAAACCCAAAGCACGGGTCACAACAGAAACGGATCTTAACTGCATAATAAACATGATTAATAATCGCTGTTCTGATGTTGGCAACTCTAGAAAATGAGGCTGGCCCAAAGCCATCGAAACTAGTTTTCGTATTGCTAGCTGACATGATTCAAATGTCGCGGCACCATCAACAAAACGAAAAACATCTTGGCGCTCCCAATTAGCTAACACACTACCTTTCGATCTCAAGCGCTTAGAAAGTGCTAAAATAAGATCAACATCAACTTGATTAAACTGCATCATCAACAAGTCGGGCCATTGTTGTTCAAATCGTATTGTTGCATCTACATGGAGTCCACCACCGACTGTAGAACAAGCACGCAATAATGTCACTGCACGTTGACCACTGATCTCATCGTGCTGAGTGCCCAGTCTAACAACATCAAAGCCACAGGATTCCCAAAATGACATCACCTCAAGATCGGCAGCAAAGCTAGTGCCAATTACATCAATCTGCTCAGATTTAGCATCGGCATAAACAGCCTCCAATAAGGCTTTTGCCGCCCCTTGCCTTTGCACTATCGGATGAGTCGCAATTCTGAGTATCCTTCTATAGCCCAAACCGCCAGCAGATTCTATCCCCATATGCGCCAATAAAGATTGAGGTAATAAATGTCCTTTCAAGCGGCGTTGACCAAGATAAACTGCGCTAGCCAACTCAGGCGGTAACAAGCCTTCTTCCACCACCCAAGCACAAGCTAGAACATGTCCCTTGTAGCGTGTGACATAGCAATAAATATCATCATTATCCAATAATAATTGTAAATCTGAGGGCTTCGTTCGGTAATGTGCTAACACCATCAGACCAAACAACTGACGTAATAACAATTCATCATTGGTAAGCACGCCTTTATCTATCCGTTCAACCGTACATTGCCTAACATCTGCATTTAAAATCAAACGCTCTTCGACAGGCTCAGCATTTAATAACAAAGCCTCGAAGCTGAATGCCTCGAGCACATCATCTTGGCGCCAACGAACAGGCTCAGACAACTCGTAATGTCGCCAGCCTGGCACTTGTTGCTCTAACAAAGCCTGAAAGCGAATAGCAAACCCTCTCCCTGTCCCTTCATAGCCATGCAATGTCGTCGCAAACACAAGTCGACTGAAACGTTGTAATAAACGTGCCAACATCGTACTTGGAATCGCCGCTGCCTCATCAACCAATAATAAATCAGCAGTATCATCACTCGCCAATAAAGCATCTGGGGCAATAAATTTTAATGTTGCCCCTTCATAGTCAATTTTGCCATTAGCTGGTTTAGCACATCCTAAAACTGAAGCAGCATGACTAAATACAGAATCGACAGCCATCATATTAGGCGCTGTCACAATAATTTTCTTTAGACCTACCATCAATAGTTCTGCAGCAGCCATACCCAAAGCAGCTGACTTGCCACGTCCACGATCCGCTGATAAAACCAGAGGCCGACGACGATGACCCGTGACAACTTTACCAATTAACTTAATCGCTTCAGTCTGTTCTGTAGTACGAGAAATGGTGACCTCTGATGCTTGATCCAACAAATTCAAATGGGGTAATGCATCGCCTTGTTTAACATAATGCAATGGTGATTCAAATTGCCTGATGACCTGTTCAAAACGCTGTGAATATAAACTGTTCCTATCAACAACAAACCAGAGAATAAAGACACCGCCAGCACACAACGTACCCACACTCTGCCCCATATTATCGGGCAGCAACGTATCTAAGCCATCAAAAACAATCGCTTCAAACTCTTTGCCTAACTGATGCTTAGCCTGCTTTAACCTTAGCGTTGGGAAATGACCAACCGGCCGATCTGATAAACACAATAGTCGTTCAGAATTAAAAGCAGGCAATAACGTCTCTGTTGCCTGTTCACACCAAGCACGATCACCAGTTAAAACAACACACTGTCGTTGTTGCATGAATAGTTCTATTAATAATGAGGCGGTAGCGGCTCTTTAGCCTCACCAGACCGATTATCAGTTTGTAATGTCTTCACCTGTACACGTAACGCCTCCAATGCCGATTCCATTCGCATTATCTGGTGTTGTTGTTCAGTCACGACCTGGTTTAGCTCTTCTAATAAACCATCTTGAAATGATAATTTTGTTTGCAAATCTATAATTGCACTATCCACACCGCTCATTCACTTTCCTCATTCAACACTACAACATAGATCTTTGCTATCGCCAGACAGACATAATCTCGCCAGCAACCATCACGTTCTCTTTCTTTTTTTGACCCAAACACCAATTGAAACAGCGCACACTTTAAAAACGCTTACTGATAAAATCACACCGTATTATTGTCAAACAATTAAGCACTGAGAAGAAAAATATACTGCCGCATGAACTGCTTAGGGTTTGACCAACAAAAGCGCAATGACAGACTCACAATAGCCATCACTTACGCAGTTTGTTGATAGGTTAATCTCTAATTATAACAGACAGAATAATCCCTAAATCCATCCATGAAAAAAGCCTTATTTTCCCCTTCCCTCACCTTAAAACATAGACCATAATCAAATCACGACTTGATAAATCAACCTAAGGATATAACCGCTTATGATCAAGAAAGCCATCTCGGGGAAAAGACTCTTCGTCCTTGATACTAACGTTTTAATGCATGACCCGACCGCACTTTTTCGTTTTGATGAACATGATATTTTCCTACCTATGGTTGTTTTAGAAGAACTCGATCGCGGCAAAAAAGGGCTATCTGAAGTCTCTCGTAATGTCAGGCAAGTCAGTCGTTTTTTAGACGACCTCATGTTACAAGCCACCCATGAAGAAATGATGTCAGCTGGACTCTCATTACCAAGTGTTGAAAACCAAGATGAACAACACAAAGCGACAGGAAAGCTCTTTTTTCAAACCACCGAAGTTGAACATACCCTTCCCAAAGACTTACCCGGCTTACAAGCTGATAATGCCATCTTAGCGATTGCCATTGGCTTACAGGAAATGCAGCCTAACACCACTGTCACCCTTGTGTCCAAAGATATTAATTTACGCATCAAAGCCTCTATTCTAGGCATTCATGCTGAGGACTATTACAACGACAAAGTACTCGACGATGTCGACTTGCTCTATATAGGCTCTGGTGAACTACCGGCTGATTTCTGGGAAAACCTCAAACATCTCGAATCATGGACTCATGAAGGCCAAACTTTTTACAAAGTCACTGGTGACATCGTCAAAAACTGGCACCCTAATCAGCTCATCCACTCACCTGGCGAAGAAAGCACCATTGAAGCCGTCGTTCGTAATCATGATGAATCGACAGCAGATATTGAAATCCTCACCGATTATCGCAAAGATAACCAAGCCGTTTGGGGTATTAACGCCAGAAACCGTGAACAAAACTTCGCGCTTAATTTACTGATGGATCCCAATGTTGATTTCGTCACCTTACTCGGCCAAGCTGGCACAGGTAAAACACTACTTACTCTAGCTGCCGCACTGGCTCAAACAACAGAACAAAAACAATATTCTGAAATCATCATGACACGTGTCACCGTCCCCGTTGGTGAAGATATCGGTTTCCTACCGGGTACAGAAGAAGAAAAAATGACACCCTGGATGGGCGCCTTAATGGATAATCTAGAAGTACTCAACCAAACTGATGTTGATGATTGGGGACGCCAGGCAACCAATGACCTTCTAAACCGCTGGATAAAGATACGATCTCTTAATTTCATGCGAGGTCGAACGTTCCTCAATCGTTTTATCATCATAGATGAAGCGCAAAACCTTACCTCCAAACAAATGAAAACACTCATTACTCGAGCTGGGCCCGGTACAAAAATTGTCTGCCTAGGCAATACTGCCCAAATAGACACACCTTATCTCAGTGAAACCACTTCCGGTCTCACCTATGTTGTTGATCGCTTTAAAAAATGGCCACACAGCGGTCATATCACCCTATTGAGAGGAGAAAGATCCCGTCTAGCTGACTACGCCTCCGAAACACTTTAAATCTGGCATAATATTACAATAATAACCGCTTTAGCAGTATGATAACGGTCAAAAAAGCTAGAGGGTATGGCTATGGTGTTAGGACAAGATCAACCGAATGAAAGACGCGAAAATTTTTGCATTAATGACACTTTATACATCCAATACGATGGGCTGGATCAAGTAACTACGGAACAATTAGGGCAACAGCTGACTAATGTCGACCATGGTGAAGCTAATCAGCAGAAAGTACAGCTTCGCTCTCTTCAAACAGCTTTTACCATCGCCACTGATCAAATTAATTATTATGACCGAGATGTGGCCAGAGCACTTCGAATTCTAAATGAAAAAATTAATCTCCCAGACCAAATTATCAATGAGCCTAATTCAGGACAGTCAACAGCTAGCCAGAAGAAAGAAGTCAATCTAAGTGGTGGCGGTTTAGGACTACTCTGTGAACAACAATACGAAGAAAGAAGTCCCTTAATTATTCAAATTGAGTTACGTTCTTCAGGTGTCAGAATACAAGCCGTCGCACGCGTTATTTCTTGTACCAGAGTCGAACCTGAAAACAGCCAAACCCCCTATTATTTACGGTTAGCATTCACCCAAATGAACGAACAAGGTCGTGATTTGCTCATCAAGAATATCTTATTCAGACAAGCCGAAGAACTCAGAGCCAACAACAAACATAATCTAACTTAATAAGCATATGCAACATCCAATCTTATACAGCTTCAGACGCTGCCCTTATGCTATGCGTGCACGCTTAGCTATTGCCGCAAGCGGCATCCAAGTCGAAATCCGAGAAATCATCTTAAAACACAAACCAACACATATGATCTCCGTCTCTCCTAAGGGCACCGTCCCTGTGTTGATAACAACCTATGACCATATCATTGATGAAAGCCTAGATATCATGCATTGGGCACTGCAACAAAACGATCCAAATGACTGGTCCGCATTAACAGAAGAGCAGCGACAAAGCACAATACAACTGATCCAACATAATGACGGCCCATTCAAACACTGGCTGGATAAATATAAATATGCCGATCGACACCCAGAACAAACAGAAGCGTATTACCGCCAGCAAGGTGAGCTCACCTTAAAAACACTTGAACAAAAACTCACTGAAAACGACTATCTCCTTGGCAATACCCTCAGCTTAGCTGATATCGCAGTCTTACCTTTCATCAGACAATTCGCTTCGGTCGATAAAGTCTGGTTTGATACCGCGCCTTATCCTCATGTGCAAGCTTGGCTTAATCACTTTCTTCAGTCTGATACCTTCAACAACATCATGGCCAAACTGCCACCCTGGCAAGAAAATGATCCACCATGTTATTTCCCTATCCTAAGCGCCTAATCCAACAGGCTTAAATCCGTCACTGGCTCTGTCTTAGATAAGACAGGGACCACACCCAGACAAGGGCTATCAATCATGGGTTTTAATGTGGCAATAATCGCATCTGATTCTGCACAATGCTCAGTGTGATTAGCTACCCAGCCATATAAAGGCAAACCACTCCGTTTGATAGATTCAATGGTTAATAGAGCATGATTAATACAGCCTAGACGGATACCTATAACTAACACCACGGGTAAATCCAATGTTACAGCCACATCGGCTAAGGTCATACCGCCACCAATAGGCACCAACCAACCCCCGGCACCCTCAACAATGACACCTTCCGCTTGCTGAGCAATGACATCAAACTGTTGCTTAATAACCGCCATTTCAATTTCAACACCAACTTGCTCAGCGGCAATATGAGGGGCTACCGCTGGTTTAAACGCATAAGGATTGACCACTTCATAAGGTAGCGCCACAGTCGCTTGCTCAATCAATTGAAGCGCATCATCATTGCGTAGACCCTCTGCTGTAATATCGCAGCCACTTGCAACGGGTTTCATTGCCGCAACTTCAACGCCTGATGACTTTAATAATTGTATCAATGCCACACTAACACGTGTTTTACCCACATCGGTATCGGTACCAGCAACAAATAAACGCGTCATTGTTTTAAACCCGTCAATTCCGTCAGTGGCACATGGATACTGCCATCATCTTGTTTCATTTGAGCAGCAGGCACACCCGCCCAGGCATGGCCAAAAATCACCTCGTAACTGGCCGGCAAAACACCTTGCTCACGGAAATGTTCATATCCCGCAATAACCCGCTCTATTGCCTTTTTGCCTGTCATTCCACGACGACGGCCCTGTGCGACATTACTGGCACCTAATATTTTGAGATCACGCATCATCGCCATCGCATCCTGATAAGTCAGCACATATCGATCCATGTCCAAAACGGGTTCTGCCAAACGGGCATGCATCATTGCTTCTGCCACATCATGCATATCGTAAAATACATTCACATGAGGATAATCATCAACGCTAGCCCATGCTTCACGCAATTCACATAACGTGTCGGGCCCCAATGTGGTGAACATCAATAAACCGTCAGGCCGTAAAACACGCTCAATTTCAGTAAAACTCGCCGCTAATTCACACCATTGCAAAGCTAAATTCGCAAACACCAAATCGATACTGTTATCAGCCAGGGGTAACTGCTCAGCATCACCCGCCACTAAGCTGGGTTTTTTCTGTCGTGGTAACCAACGCTTTAAACCTTGAGAGTCATGATATGCTGCCTGAGCTTGATGTAACATCGTCGGCGCAATATCTAACCCGATCACCTCTGCATCCGGGTATCGTTTTGCCAACTGAACTAAGTTACGCCCTGTTCCTGCCCCTAAATCCAAAATACGTTTTGGTGACAGTTTTACCAGTGACAATCTATCAAGCAACTCATCACCCGTTTCACGTTGTAATACAGCGACGTCATCATAATGCAACGCTGATTGACCAAATGAACGCGCTACCGACAATTTTTCAGGCTTAAAGGCATCAGACACAGTCTTGTCCCTGCAGTACAAAGTTAATAATAGCCTGTTCACATTCATCAACATGTGAAATAAAAGGCGCATGGCCTGCACCAGTAATAACCTGAGTTGCCAACGTCACATTTAAAGCCCGTGCATCTTCAGCCATCGCGGCAGGTATCAGAGTATCGCGCTCACCCAGTAACAATAAACTAGGGCACGTTACAGCTGATAAAGCAGCACGCATATCCAAATGCATTAGCAACGATAAACCTGTCACTAATGCCTCTGAATTCACTTCTCCCACCTCTGCCATCATACCTGCAAGCGCTTTAATTGTTTGTTTGCTCTGAGATGAACCACGTGCTTGTAATAATAAAAACTGTTTTAGCGTCTCAGGCTGATCTTGCTTTAATTGCTTTTCAAAATTCTGAAAAACCGTCGGTAACATCGCATTTAACCAATTATCTCGCTGAGTAAAACAAGGTGTCGCCGCCAGTAATACCAACTTTTCAACACGTTCTGGATAACGCTCAGTAAAGGCCAAGCTAATTAAGCCTCCCAATGACCAACCCAAAAAACAGGCCTGTTCAGGCAATTCAGCAGCCATCCAACCTAGCATGGTTTCTAACTCGAAATCACCTGATCGCCAATCACTTAAACCATGTCCCGGCAAATCAATTAAATGCAGTGTAAAGTGAGCAGATAACCTGTCCACCAAAACGTGCCATACACCACTGTGCATGCTCCAGCCATGTATCATCACTAAGATAGGACCTTGGCCGCTTATGCTGCAGTGCATAAAACCGCCTCTAATGCCTCTAATAATTGCTGCACATCCTGTTCTGTATGTGCCGCTGACAATGTAATTCTCAGTCTAGCAGAACCTTCAGGTACCGTAGGTGGGCGAATCACTCCCACTAAAAACCCTTTTTCTTCCAAAGCTTGTCCTACACGTACAACCTCTTCAATCTCACCTAACACAATTGGCTGTATCGCAGTCATTGATGACATCAAGGTTAAACCTAACGCTTCAGCACCACGACGAAATTGTTGAATAAGCGCCTGCAAATGTTCACGCCGCCAAGATTCTTTTTCCATTAGCGTCAAACTAGCCAGGGTTGCTGCTGCAATGGCTGCGGGTTGTGCGGTGGTATACACAAATGTGCGAGACTGCTGAATCAAAGTGTCAATAACGACTTCATCGGCAGCGACAAAGGCTCCCGCTGTACCAAACGCTTTACCAAACGTCCCCATAACAATCGGCTGATTTTCTAATGGAATAGCCCAGTGTTCAAGACATCCTTTGCCATGGTCTCCTAACACCCCAAAACCATGGGCGTCATCAATTAAAACAGCCGCCTTATGTGTTTTCGCTAATGCTAATAAGTCGGGTAATGGTGCCAAATCACCATCCATACTAAAAACCCCATCGGAAACAACTAAGCGATGTCCATTACCCCTCTCCTGCTGCAGTCGGTAGGCCAGAGCAGACATATCACTATGCAAATATCGTGTTTGTGTCGCTGCAGACAAACGACCACCATCGAGTAATGAAGCATGATTCAATTTATCCTGAATCACAGTATCACCACGTGCTAATAAACCATCAATCACACCGAGATTTGCTTGATAACCAGAAGAAAACAGTAAAACACGCTGTTGCCCAGTAAACGCTGCCAATGCTTCTTCTAATTGCTGATGATATTGACTATGACCACTTAATAAGTGCGCAGCCCCACTCCCCACGCCTTCCGCAGTAGCCGCCTCAATAAAGGCTTTTTTAAGCTCAGGGTGAGCCGCCAAACCCAAATAGTCATTACTACAAAATGAACGCAGTAGCTTGCCATCAATGACAATATTGACGCCTTGCCCACCAAGGCGAGTTCGGATGCGGCGATAGCGTCCAGCGGCGTGTTTATCCGCTAATGCATTGGCTAATAACTCTGACCAAGGTAGCTGGGACACTTAAGCCGCTGAAGCGCGTTCACCCGCATCAGCCTCAGACAGCGTATTAATACCTAAACGATCAAATAATTGTTGATCATGTGCCGTATCAGGGTTATCTGTCGTTAACAGTTTTTCACCATAGAAAATTGAATTCGCACCCGCCAGGAAACACATGGCTTGCAATTCATCACTCATATATTCCCTACCCGCAGACAAGCGCACGAATGATTCAGGCATAATCAAACGTGCCACTGCAATCGTGCGTACAAACATCAAAGGATCAAGATTATCGGTTTCTTCCATTGGCGTGCCTTCAACTTGCACAAGTAAGTTAACCGGCACACTCTGAGGGTGGTCAGGTAAATTTGCCAAAGCTACAAGTAAACCCGCACGGTCAGTTAAACTCTCACCCATGCCGACAATACCACCACTACAAACATTGATATTGGCATCGCGCACATGCTCTAACGTATCCAAACGATCTTGATAAGTCCGCGTACTGATAATATCGCCATAAAATTCCGGTGATGTGTCTAAATTATGGTTATAGTAGTCCAGACCTGCTTCTTTTAAACGTTTCGCCTGATGTCCTTCTAGCATTCCTAATGTGACACACGTTTCTAAGCCTAAATCTTTTACACCTGACACCATCGCTGCCACACGTTCAAGATCACGATCTTTCAAATTACGCCAAGCCGCACCCATACAAAAACGGCTCGCGCCTGAATCTTTTGCTTTAGTCGCATTATCCAATACCCGATCAAGTGGCATCAAGGGTTCTGCTTTAACTGCTGATTCATGATGCGCACTTTGCGGACAATAACCACAATCTTCAGCACATCCCCCTGTCTTAATACTCAGTAAGGTACTGACCTGTACTGCGTTAGGATCAAAGTGTTGGCGGTGAACGGTTTGAGCCTCAAACATCAAGTCGGAAAAAGGTAACTGATATAACTTTTCTACTTCTTCTACAGTCCAGTCATGACGTAATGTTGTTTCGGCTTTTACTGTGTTTTCAGGCATATTAAGTCTTCATTCAGATAAATGGATTAATCTTGATGATCATGAATTCGCTAACCGCAGCTAGGCATCACATAACGCATCGAATCAGTCAATTATACAGCAATCGCATCCTAACGCCTTGCCCACTCTGCGGTATTGATACCAAACAATCTTGTTTATATACCCAATGTTTTAATGATTCACCTATTCTTGGTCATCACTGCCAGCTCTGCGCCATGCCAATTGCACACGGCCAGTATTGCGGGCAATGTTTAATAAACCCACCCATACAGTACTATACAAAAAGTTTATTTCGTTGCACCTCACCCATCGATGGACTCATTGGCGATATGTAATATCATGACCAATTTCTCCTCATTAGTTATTTCAGCATTCAATTAAGTACTTATCTACAGCAACGAAACACACCCAAGCCCACCTTGCCAGCCTCAACATAGGCAAATAAAGCCAAGTAATCACCCTTTTTTACTAACATCTCTCTTGGCGACAGGGCTAAATCCAATTGACACAATGAGTCTGATAGCTGCCTATTCTGCTCATAAATTAGATGAATTAGCGCTGTTTGCTCTTTACTTGCGCATGTTCATCGATACACCCTAGACGAGGTAAAACAGCCACCAAATTTAACGCTAATATTTGCAATGACTTTCGCCTCACTTACACGCCTTGCTATTTCTTCGCCTAAATGTGCAATGGCTTGTGTCAAAACACCAAAAGGTGCACCATCGTGACCTGCGCGAGCAGCGGCACATCGGCCATTTGAAGACAATAAGTGCATATCTCTACCTATCGGCAATTGCTCAAACAACCCAAAAGCCAAACGCTCACAATTTTCCAAAACTGCGCCGTAGCCGACTATTTCAACTGCTAAACTACCTCACTGTTTGATAAAGGCATAATGCATCACAATGCCCGCAAACAAGGTCGCTCCGACCCAATTATTATTGAGGAATGCTTGTAAACAAGCTGCTGCTTGCCTGTCTCTTACTAAATGTTGTTGATAGAGGAATAGGCCCAATGTCACCAATACCCCAGTATAATAAATAAAGCTAAGCTCAAGTTGACTGCCGACCATCAACATCGCAATTAAAAAAGTCACCTGCAAAATAGCAATAATGGCTTTATCGTCATCGCCAAACAAAATCGCTGTCGACTTAACACCTGCTAATACATCATCTTCTCTGTCAGCCATAGCGTAAAACGTATCATAAATCGTCGACCAAATAACATTCGCCACGAATAACAGCCAAGCAATCATCGGCACTGTCCCTGTCTGTGCAGCAAATGCCATCGGAATTGCCCAACCAAAAGCTGCCCCCAAATAAATTTGAGGCAAATGCGTGTAACGTTTCATAAAGGGATAAGTTGCCGCCAAAAACAAGCCTACTATGGACATCAAAATAGTCAAGTCATTCAAGAAGATCACAAGGACAAAAGCCAATACGCCCAAACCCGCAAACAGCTTTAATGCATCATTCTCGCTCAATGCACCTGTCGCTAAAGGGCGGTTCATGGTTCGAACTACCTTGCCATCGATATGGCGATCGGCATAATCATTAATCACGCAACCTGCACTACGCATTACGACCACACCCAAAACAAAGATAACCAACACTAGAGGATCAGGCCACCCTTCAGCTGCGATCCATAATGCTGACAACGTCGGCCAAAGTAGTAACAAAATACCTATCGGCCGATCCAACCGCATCAACTGAATATAGGCCTGGCATTTATCATTCATTTCTTATGCCCTATCTAATGCAGGTAAAAAGATTTCATTCACCAGCAAAGATTGTCCACTCAAATAAAACTGTGAGCGTCGCCCCCATAATTGTGCTGGTCGTTCATCTGATTCCAATAGCGCCATTTCATACAACCATTGGCCTGGCTTTAAACAAGCAATTTCAATCGGCCCACGACTCACAGTTGGATCTGTAAACAACAATTCACCTAATGGCTTATTGCCTAATTGCTTAAAGCGGTGTTGCATCGCCAAATAAGTCGTCCGGGGCACTACCGTGCGTGCATAAACATTCGCATCGTTGCCATCCATTAATAATACTTCACGCTGATAACTAAGCTCTGAAAAAGGCAAACCTAAAGCCAAACTTTCATCTGTCAGTGGCTTAATCCAGCTATTACCTAATAACTGAACAGAAAAGTCGACTCGATTGTATCGTCTCAAACGACGCGTTAAAGATCCCTTATCTGATAGCCAGGGAGCTAATTTTCGTGGCATCAGCCGATGCTGGACAGTATGCCAACGGGTTAACTCAAGCATTCACAATACCTTTTAATTTTATACATGGCCAAAATTAACTTTATGACCAAACCATCTTGCCACTAAAGCATCACTGTCTTCTGGTGCAACAGCCAATAACTGATCCGCCGCTTCAGCCATCACATCAATCAAATCCTGATCTTCCATCAAATTAGCTACACGAAACTGTGGCAACCCAGTCTGCCTCGTTCCTAATAACTCACCAGGCCCCCGTAATTCTAAATCACGTTGTGCAATCACAAAACCATCATTCGTCTGGCGCAAACACGTTAAGCGGGATTGACCGTTCTCTGACAACGGCGGGTGATACATCAAGACACAATGACTTTCTATCTCACCACGACCTACACGGCCTCGTAATTGATGTAATTGCGCCAAACCCAAGCGCTCCGCATTTTCAATAACCATCAAACTTGCATTAGGGACATCCACACCCACTTCAATGACCGTCGTCGCGACTAAAATATCGGCATTACCCGCTCTAAACTGATTCATCACCATCTCTTTTTCTGCTGACTTCATCCGGCCATGAACCAAGTCAATACGACAATCAGGTAAAGCAACTTGTAATTCATTTGCTGCATCTTCTGCCGCTTGGCATTGCAAATGCTCGGATTCTTCGACCAAGGTACACACCCAATATACTTGTCGTTTTTCCTGACACGCTAAATGAACACGTTCAATAATGTCATTACGGCGACTATCTGGCATCACAACGGTTGTAATTGCAGTCCTGCCTGGCGGTAATTCATCAATGACCGATACATTTAAATCTGCATAGGCTGTCATCGCTAAGGTTCTAGGAATCGGAGTAGCCGTCATGACTAGCTGATGTGGAAACACACTGGCCTTTTTACCTTTATCTCGTAATGCCAAGCGTTGATGAACACCAAATCGATGCTGCTCATCGATCACAACCAACCCTAAGTGATCAAATATAACCTCATTTTGGAACAAGGCATGTGTGCCAACAGCGACCTGAATTTTACCTTCAGCCAAGTTGGCTAACATCACTTTCCGGTCAGCTGACTTTTGCTTGCCTACACACCACCCCACATTAACGCCCAAAGGGGCTAACCAAGCTGTAAAAGTCTTGAAGTGTTGCTCTGCCAATAACTCAGTCGGTGCCATCATCACCGCTTGATAGCCAGCGGACACGGCTTCTAAAACGGCTAAAGCCGCAACAATGGTTTTACCTGATCCGACATCACCTTGTACTAAACGCTGCATCGGTGTCTTAGAACCGATATCACTCAAAATCGCTTTCAAAACCCGTTCTTGTGCACCCGTCAATGAAAAAGGTAAAGATGACAATAAAGCCTGCCGTTGCTGGCCATCAGATATTAAACTAGGTGCTTTATGTTGCTGCGTTTGCAAGCGTACTTTTCGTAAACTTAATTGCTGTGCCAATAACTCTTCATAAGCTAAACGCCTCTGGGTTTTATGACGACGATCCAATAATTGCTGTACATCAACATCAGGCGAAGGTTGATGTAAAAACCGTATTGCTTCGACCAATGAAGTATCTGCCACAGCATGACAACGCGCCACCTCGGGCAATAACTCCGGTAACGAAGTTTCATCATTTAAATGCGCTAAAGCCCGTTCAACCAGCTTTCGAAAACTCAGTTGATGCAAGCCTTCAGTGGTCGGATAAATAGGCGTCAGATCTGCATCAACAGGAATAATCCCCTCATCAGGAATAATTTTATATTCAGGATGCACCATCTCGAAAGATGACGGACCATTGCGAATTTCACCAAAACACCTAACACGAACACCTTGTGTCAACTGTTGTTGTTGTGTCTTGGAAAAATGAAAGAAACGTAGAACAAGTGATCCCGTACCATCATCGATGTAACACAGCAATGAGCGACGACGACCAAACTTAACTTGGCTCAGACGAATAGTCCCTTCCACTAACCCTTCTTGTTGTGGCTTTAAAGACCCTAATGGTAACAGTCTAGTACGATCTTGATAACGTAAAGGTAAGTGAAAGAGTAAGTCTTGTATTTGCGTAATGCCTAATTTTTCTAAACGCTCAGCAACTTTCGCCCCGACACCCTTTAAATCGGTAACCGGGTTCGATAAATCCTTCCTTTCACTTTCAGCCAATGCAATCTACAACGTACTAGAAATCTGTGTGCATTACACCATCCATCTCTACTGGTACGCCTTTGGGTAAAGACGCCACACCAATAGCCGCTCTAGCAGGATAAGGTTGAGTGAAATATTCAGCCATAATTTCATTAACTGTCGCGAAATGACTTAGATCTGTTAGAAAAATATTCAACTTTGCAATATCTTGTAGTTGACCACCAGCGGCTTCTGCTACCGCTGTTAAGTTATCGAATACACGACGAACTTGCACAGGAAAATCACCTTCAACGACTTCCATGGTTTCAGGTACAAGTGGAATTTGGCCAGATAAATACACGACATCACCCACTTTAACGGCCTGTGAATAAGTGCCTATTGCTTGTGGTGCCTTGTCAGTGTGAATAATTTCACGTGCCATCTTCCCTACTCTCCCAAAAAAAAATTATTGTTTTAATCGCGTAATACGCTCAACCATTTCAATCCGTCTCAAACGGCGAATAATATTAGCCAAATGCTTTCTATCTAATACGCCAATCGTCAACCGCAAGTCGGTATATTCACTGTCACGTTCATCGACAATAACATTCTCAATATTAGAATTATTCTCCGATACTACAGCTGCTATCGTGGCTAATACGCCACGTTGATTTTTTACGTGAACCAATATTTCTACTGAAAATTCGCGTTGTATATCAGGTGCCCAAGCCACATCCAACCATTTTTCTCGCTGACCACGCAGATTTACTACTGTTTTACAATTATCTTGGTGCACAACAATACCCCGACCTGCACTAATAAAGCCATGGATATTATCACCAGGAATTGGGCGGCAACAGCGACCAAAGCTCACAACCATGCCTTCTGTACCCGCAATCATCAATGGTGGCTGAGACATATCATCAACAACATCATCAGCATGAATCAGTTTTTGTGCCACCAACAGTGCAGAACAGTCACCTAGACCAATTTTCTCAAGCAATTGGTCTAAAGACTCGACTTCAAATTCAGCAACAATTTCTTCAATACGCTGTTCTGATAGAGCATCAATATTGCTTGAGAAGGCTTGTAAATTCTTCGTCAACATATGACGACCTAACAACGCTGCTTCATCGTTTCGTAATTGTTTCAGATAATGGCGAATATTCGTACGCGCTTTTGCCGTCGAGACAAAGTTAAGCCATGCAGCATTAGGATGAGATGAATTAGTCGTAATAATTTCTACGGACTGGCCTGTTTCTAATTGTGTACTCAACGGTACTAAGTGTCGCCCTACTTTGGCAGCAACACAATGATTACCAACATCAGTATGGACAGCATAAGCAAAATCAACTGCTGTCGCACCACGTGGCAATGTCATAATCTTGCCAACCGGTGTGAACACATAAATTTCTTCTGGGAATAAGTCGATACGCAAGTTTTCTAGGAACTCAATCGAGTCACCCGAATCCTTTTGCATTTCCAACAGGCCTTGCAGCCATTGTCTCGCTAAACGGTGAGCTAGGTTACCGCTTTCGTTTTCACCCGCTTTATATAACCAATGCGCAGCCACGCCCGCTTCAGCCATTTGGTCCATATTCCGTGAGCGAATTTGTACTTCTACAGGAACACCATAAGGGCCAATCAGTACCGTATGGAGAGATTGATAACCGTTCGCTTTGGGAATCGCTATATAGTCTTTAAACTTGTTTTGTACCGGCTTATAAAGATTATGAACCACGCCAAGCATCCGGTAACAAGCATCGACATCTTCAACAACAATACGAAAAGCATAAACATCCAATACTTCAGAAAAGGATAGCTTTTTCCGAACCATTTTTTTGTACAAGCTATAGAGGTTTTTTTCGCGGCCTTGTATATCTGCTGCTAAGCCTTCTTGTTCCATGCGGTGTAGAATAGAATCAGTGATCTGACCCACGATTTCTTTACGATTGCCCCGTGCTTTACGTACTTCATCTGCCAGTACACGATAACGCAATGGGTACAATACATGAAAGCCTAAATCTTCCAATTCACAACGCATCACATTCATGCCTAAACGTTGTGCAATCGGGGCATAAATTTCAAGAGTTTCTTCTGCAATACGCCGGCGCTTTTCAGGCCCTAAATGACCTAGCGTACGCATGTTGTGTAAGCGATCTGCCAATTTGACGATGATAACGCGGATATCTTCCGACATCGCCAATAGCATTTTTCTTAAACTTTCTGCTTGCGCATGTTGCCTAGTTTCAAATGTCGCTTTGGCTAGCTTGCTCACGCCATCGACAAGTAAAGCAACCTCTTCGCTAAATTCCGCCGCCAATTCCTCACGACTGACTTCGGTATCTTCAATCACGTCGTGCAGCAAACCAGCCATAATGCACTCTTGATCCATATGCATCATCGCCAACACATTAGCCACAGCCAATGGATGCATGATATAGGGTTCGCCAGAGCGACGTTTTTGTTCTCGGTGTGCCTCTTCCGCAAAGTGATAAGCCCTGCGGATATCGTCAACTTGACGACCTTCTAGATAATTAGCACCAGCAAAACACAAATCATCGATCGTAAGTTTGGGCTCAGCATCGTGAATGAGCTCTAGTTCAGAATCAACAGTCGGCTTTGCAGTCACAGCTACTCTACAACAGGAATTAATTCTTCGTTTGTAGGCGCTTCTTCAGCAACTTCTGGCTTAATTTTCTTCTCAAAAATGCTCGCATCAACAAGGCCTTCAGCAATTTCACGCAATGCAATCACTGTTGGCTTATCATTGTCACGTTCAACCATAGGATCATCACCCATCGCTATCTCACGTGCACGACGTGCAGCTACTAATACTAATTGAAAACGGTTATCCACATTTTCTAAACAATCTTCTACCGTTGTACGCGCCATAATAATCCCCAGAACGAAATCTGTTATTGTACGAAATATCAGCTCTTTAGGCTAGTAATGTCTTTAATAGTGGCGCTTGCAGCTCTTTTTGAATCGCCATTGAATGTCGCCTTGCGGAAATAACCGCAACTAATTCTGACAACGCCACATCAAAATCATCATTCACAATCAAATAATCAAACTCAACATAGTGCGAAATTTCATTTTCTGCATCTCGCATCCGCCGAGCGATCACAGCCTCGTCATCCTGACCTCGCCCACGAAGCCGCTGTTCTAACGCTGTTTTTGATGGTGGTAATATAAAGACACTCGTACTATCAGGATAATTCCGACGCACTTGCTCAGCCCCTTGCCAATCAATTTCTAAAATGACATCAATCCCTGATTTTAACTGCTCAAAAACAGCCTCAGAAGATGTGCCATAAGAATGATCAAACACGGTCGCTGACTCTAAAAAAGCACCCTCTCCTTGCATCACAGAAAACTGCTCTTGCGAGACAAAGAAATAGTCTTTGCCATCGACCTCACCTGCCCGCGCTGCACGCGTGGTATGAGAAACTGATAAAGTAATATCAGCTTGCTGCGTCACTAAAGCATTAACAAGGCTCGTTTTCCCGGCTCCTGAAGGCGCTGCAACAATAAAAAGACTGCCTGACATGAATTAAATTCCATCACTAAATACAAATCAACAATAAGAATAACAGCTAAAAAGAGAACCTTTAAACTTAAATTAAAAGTCTTCAATTTTTATTCAATTCAAACACCGAAATTAGTATTCGAACGGCCATTTATTTGTGCTGAAGTACAATAGCCATAAGCAAACTTATCAGCTAATATTCATGAAACCCTCCTAAAATGCGATTCTGTCCACAATTTTATGTGCTGAATCTTCATAGTAAAACTCTGGAGGTTATTATGAATTTTTTTCAAAATAACACTACTACGAGCACTCCTTTCATTTAGCGGTGCTGCTTTTGCTGCAACAATATCAGATATCGGACCAATCACAGTT
Organism: Gammaproteobacteria bacterium; assembly: GCA_029248745.1. GTDB lineage: Bacteria > Pseudomonadota > Gammaproteobacteria > Nitrosococcales > Methylophagaceae. The sequence goes on along the minus strand of JAQWIT010000013.1, from coordinate 117,431 downwards.
AATGCTAATGCCTCTGTTAATAAGGTGGGCAATGACAACTCAATGGTTGTCAAACCTTCGCAAATACTATTAACACTGAATTTAGCACTATAGGAAACTGGTCTCAATTAGCGACCAATAATGCTATTGGAGCTGACGAAATAAGCTCTGAGGATTGGGATTTTTCAGCGTTAGTTGCGTCTATCAGTAACCCTTTTGTGTTGACAATAAAGTCATCGAATGAATTTGCAGCTTATCTATTTTATTGCCGATACATTAGGTAAAGGGACTTTTACCACGGCAGGCCTAAAGCCTGATAATGATGTTAAGACCAAAATATTTCACACTACTTGATTTGTACAACAGATACCATTTCACAAGTACCCATACCTGCTGCACTATGGTTATTTGCACCAGCATTACTTGGTTTCTTAGAACTAAGAAAAAAATAGCAGTAAGTTTCCTACAAAATTAACAATAAAAAAGCCGAGTTTATCGCGGTTTTTTTATTTGAAAACACTATTCAATATTCTGAATTTGCTCTCGCATTTGCTCAATCAATACTTTCAACTCGACTGAATGATTCGTCGTTTCACTGTTAATTGATTTTGATCCCAAAGTATTAGCTTCACGATTTAATTCTTGCATCAAAAAGTCTAAGCGTCTTCCAACAGGCTCATCACGCTGTAAAACACAACGCACTTCTACAACATGACTTTCCAAACGATCTAGTTCTTCAGCAACGTCGTTTTTCTGAGCTAATAACACCATTTCTTGTTCTAGACGTTCTGGATCTAAATCCACCGCCAATTCAGCTACGCGATCTTTTAATCGCTGTTGATGCTCAGCTAATATCGTTGGCATCCGCTCTCGTATTGCTTTCGCAATCGCATCAATATCATTGCAACGCTGTTCCACCATTTTATGTAATGCGGCGCCTTCCGTTTCTCTTGATACGATTAATTCATTAACCGCCAATAATAAAGCACTCATCACAGAGGCATTTAAAGCCACCTGATCTAAGCTTTCAGCCTTTATGACACCGGGCCACTGCAGAATACGGACAGGGTTAATGGGGGCAGCTTGATCTGCAAATCCAGAAATCAACTCACATTGCTTAACAACGGATTGCGCCAGGGTTTGATCAATATCTAAATTAGTGGATTGATTCTCTGGCGCCTTATAACGCAAAACCGCATCAACTTTACCTCGTCCTAATTGTTCTGAAAACAACTTTCGAATAGGCATCTCCAATACACGAAAACGCTCATCCAAACGCAGAGATAATTCTGAATAGCGATGATTCACTGAACGAATTTCCCAAATCAAATTACCCTGTTCAGTTTGTTGCTCTTGGCGAGCAAATGCCGTCATACTTCGAATCACAATCGCATCCATATTAATTTAAACAACACATATTAACGAAAACCACCCTGAATAGGGTACTGTCCACGTATAATATGTATATTTTTACTTTTCCCTGAGGAATAACATCCCATGCGTCCAAGTGGTCGTCAGCCTAATGATTTAAGAAATGTCTCAATTACTCGCAATTACACTAAACACGCTGAGGGATCAGTATTGGTCGAGTTTGGTGATACCAAAGTGCTCTGCACCGCATCTGTCGAAGAAAAAGTCCCAGGGTTTTTGAGGGGTAAAAACGAAGGTTGGATTACTGCAGAATATGGCATGTTACCGCGCTCTACAGGCAGCAGAATGGGCCGCGAAGCAGCACGGGGTAAACAAGGCGGCCGCACAATGGAAATCCAACGCCTCATTGGCCGCTCATTGCGCGCCGCGGTTGATCTAACTGCAATAGGTGAACGTAGCATTACAATCGATTGTGATGTCATCCAAGCAGATGGCGGTACCCGAACAGCATCTATCACCGGAGCTTATGTCGCTTTGCAAGATGCCATCAGCTACTTATTGAAGAATAAGAAGATCAAAAAAAACCCTCTCTATGGTCAAATTGCTTCCGTCTCTGTCGGTATATATCAAGGTACCCCCGTTCTCGATCTTGATTATGATGAAGATTCAAGTGCCGAAACCGATATGAATGTCGTCATGAACGATGCAGGAGCTTATATCGAGTTACAGGGTACTGCCGAAGGCCATGCTTTCCACGCAGATGAACTACAAGCTATGTTGGGGTTAGCCAGTGAAGGTATCGAAACATTAATGGAAAAACAACGCGAAGCGCTAGCCGACTAATCATGTCAAAAATTGTTTTAGCCAGTAGTAATAAAGGGAAACTTAAAGAACTTTCCCAGCTATTTGCTGAGTTTGATACCGAAGTTGTACCGCAATCTACGTTTAATATTATTGACGCAGAAGAAACGGGACTGACTTTTGTCGAAAATGCCATTATCAAAGCCCGTCATGCCTGTGAGCAGACGGGCTTGCCTGCTATTTCAGATGATTCAGGTATTGAAGCCGACGCCTTAAATGGTGAACCTGGTATATACTCAGCCCGCTACTCCGGTTCAGAAGCAACAGCACAAAAAAACTTACAGGCATTACTCGATGCCCTAAAAGATACCCCTAAATCAAAAAGAACAGCACGCTACCAGTGTGTGATTGTCTTTATGCGTCATTCCATAGATCCCACTCCCTTGATTTGCCAGGCCAGTTGGGAAGGGACCATATTAACGGCACCGAGAGGGGACGGTGGTTTTGGCTACGACCCGATATTTTGGGTAGAAGAACATCAATGCACAGCCGGTGAGTTAACACCAGAACAAAAGCATGCTATCAGCCATCGTGGTAAAGCTATTCGCCAATTCATCGATCAATTCCAGCGCCTTAACCCATCATAAAACACATGTATAACTTCACGACTTTACCGCCTCTAAGTCTTTATATACACGTACCTTGGTGTGTTAGAAAATGTCCTTATTGTGACTTCAATTCTCACAAATCACCCGATAGCCTGCCCGAGCAAGACTATATCGATGCCATCATTCGAGATCTAGAACAAGAAATCCCATTTATTTGGGGTAGGACAGTTCAAACGATTTTTATTGGTGGTGGTACCCCAAGTCTATTTTCTGCCGAAGTGTACGAACGGCTTTTTTCATCACTTCGCGCCCTGCTTCCAATGAGCCATAATGCTGAAATCACATTAGAAGCTAACCCAGGTACAGTTGAACAACAGCGTTTCGCCGATTACAAAGCCATCGGTATTAATCGCCTATCTGTCGGGGTTCAAAGCTTTAATGCGCAATCACTAACGGCACTTGGGAGAATCCATGATGGACAACAAGCCATTAAGGCCGTCGAAACAGCCCACAAGGTCGGCTTTAAAAATCTTAACCTAGACTTAATGTTTGGTTTACCACACCAAACAGCCAAAACAGCTAAAGAAGATATGGAAACGGCCATTGCCTTATCACCCAGCCACTTGTCCTACTACCAGCTGACTATAGAACCGAACACGCTTTTTCACCAACAACCGCCAACCTTACCCGATGATGATCCAATTATTGACTGGCAAATCGATAGCCAACAACGCATGGCAAAAGCAGGCTACCGACAATACGAAGTATCGGCATACGCTAAAGATAACCAACAATGTCGACACAATATCAATTACTGGCAATTTGGTGATTATTTGGGGATTGGTGCCGGTGCACATGGCAAAGTCAGCGATGCAGCAAAACAAACTATCACACGTCGTTCAAAACAAAAACAGCCACAAGCTTATCTTTCGTCAGCAGGTTCAAGCGACGTTATCTTGACCAACGAATTAATCCACACCAAGGACATCGGTTTCGAGTTTATGCTCAATGCACTAAGGCTAACGGATGGCTTCCCAACACCACTATTCCAGCAGCATACAGGCTTACCTATTTCTCATATCGACAAAGCTTTACAACAAGCCGAACAGCAAGGACTAATCACATGGAATATCCAACGCATTTGCCCAACTGAAAAAGGACAGCGTTACTTAAACAGTTTGATCAAACTATTTTTACCTGAGAACGAATAACTTAAATAAATAACTATTATTTCTCTGAAACCATCGCTACTAGTTGTTCAAGCAACTCAGATCCAGAGCGCCAAGCCAAGTCACTCCTACATGTCAAAGTCATGGATGAATTTGTTTATGCCGGAGACTTCACTTGGGAAGATGGCTGGATATATGATCCCAATAATGGCAACACCTATAGCTGTGAAATAACGCTGATTGATCAAAAAAACTCAAAATTAGGGGTTATATTGGCATTACTTTATATGGCAGAGCAGAAATTTGGACCCGCTATGACCCAGCACTACATTACCCTGATAGGCTAACTTCGAACGACAATTCAACAGATTGAGTTGTTTGTTATACTGAGAAACTTTTGAACCTAACTAACCATCATTTAAGGATTTTACATGTCACGCGTTTACAACTTTAGTGCTGGCCCAGCGATGTTGCCCGAGGCCGTATTACAAAGAGCCGAAAAAGAGTTTTTAGATTGGAACAACTCCGGTATGAATGTAATGGAAATGAGTCACCGTGGTAAAGAGTTCATGTCTATCGCGACTCAAGCTGAAGCAGACCTTCGTAACGTTATGAATATCCCAGACAACTATAAAGTGTTGTTTTTACAAGGTGGTGCCACAGCTCAGTTTACAGCCGTTCCTATGAACTTATTACGAGGTAAAACAAGCGCTGATTATTTCAATACAGGACAGTGGTCTAAAAAAGCGATTGCCGAAGCTAAACGCTATTGCGACGTAAATATTGTCGCTTCATCAGAAGCTGACAATTTCACGACAGTCCCTGACAAATCTACCTGGAATTTAAACCCAGACGCAGCCTATGTCCATTACACAGCCAATGAAACCATTGGTGGCGTTGAATTTGATCAGATTCCTGATACTGGTGGTGTCCCACTTGTCGTCGATTTATCATCAACTATTTTATCTCGCCCCATTGATGTCAGCCGTTTTGCACTTATTTACGCGGGTGCACAAAAAAATATCGGCCCAGCAGGTCTCACCTTAGTTATCGTCCGCGACGACATTATCGGAGAGACACTGCCTGGTACGCCTATTACGTTTGATTACAAAGTCCAAGCCGATAATGATTCAATGTACAACACACCACCTACCTATGCCTTATACATGGCAGGCCTTGGTTTCCAATGGTTAAAAGAATTTGGTGGCCTTGCCGCAATGGGGGAAACAAACCAACGTAAAGCCGAAAAACTCTATGCAGCCATAGATAATTCAGGCTTTTATAAAAACCCTGTCACTAAACAATATCGCTCATGGATGAATATTCCTTTCACACTGAATAACCCTGAACTCGATGCTGATTTCTTAGCCAGTGCCAAAGCCGCTGACCTAGTTACCTTAAAAGGACATCGTAGTGTTGGCGGTATGCGCGCTAGTATCTATAACGCCATGCCAGAAGAAGGTGTTGATGCGCTTATCTCCTTTATGCAGGAGTTTACTCAACAACATAGTTAAACCTTCATTCAGCATGTTGAAGTGCATGTTCTTTTTTAAATCGATAAATAACGGCAGGTCACCACATGTTTAAAGTACTTACATTAAATAATATTTCCGTCGCAGGTTTAGATCGTCTTCCCCGTGATCAATATGAAATCGCATCTGAAATACCCAGCCCTGATGCGGTATTAGTCCGTTCTTTTAAAATACATGACTGGCCGATCCCAGATACCCTTCAGGCCATTGGCCGTGCCGGTGCAGGGGTTAACAATATTCCTGTCGATGAAATGACTAAAAAAGGCATACCTGTCTTTAATACACCTGGCGCAAATGCAAATGCTGTTCAAGAGCTTGTCTTGACCGGTATGTTGCTCAGCGCACGCAACATCTGTTCTGCCTGGGAGTTTGCAAAAACATTAGATGGTTCAGATGCAGAAATTACCAAGCAGGTTGAGTCAGGCAAAAAGAACTTTGTCGGGTTTGAGCTACCCGGTAAAACTTTAGGTGTTGTCGGCTTAGGTGCTATCGGTATAAAAATCGCTAACACGGCTATTTCTTTAGGTATGCGTGTGATCGGTTATGACCCGAAAATGACAGTACAAAGTGCTTGGAAATTATCACACGAAGTAGAACAAGCAACCAGTATCGACGGCTTATTAAGCGAATGTGATTTTGTGACTTTTCATGTGCCACTCATCGATGCAACTCGTAATCTCATCAATACAGAACGTTTAGAAAATATGCGTGACAATGTCACCATTTTAAACTTCTCTCGCTCAGGTATCATTAATGACGAAGCCGTCATCGAAGCACTCGATAAAGGTAAAGTTCATGCCTATATTTGTGACTTCCCCTCTAATCTTTTAAAGCAACACCCAAAAGTAGTCACATTACCGCATTTAGGAGCTTCAACTGCTGAGGCTGAAGATAACTGTGCCATCATCGTCGCAGACCAAATCAAAGATTATCTAGAAAATGGTAATATCCGAAACGCTGTCAATTTCCCCACCGTCAAAATGCCCAAAATGAAAGGGCAATATCGGCTGACTATCGCACACGAGAATATCCCCAATATTATCGGCCCTATCACCAATGCTATAGCGAAAGTAGACGTCAATATCATCGATATGCTCAATAAATCCCTCAATGAGGCCGCTTATACCTTGATCGACACAGAGGCTGCATTACCAAACACAGTAATCGATGAAATTAAAGCCATTGAAGGTGTCTTAAACGTTCGCTGCCTAAATTAAGCAAAGAAAAGACCTAGGTCACTGTTTTTAAACTTTGCTTATTGAGACATTTGCCCCTGAGTCGTAAGCTGGAAGCAAACATCTCTGAGAGCAAAAAATGTCTAAAGTGAGTAACTTAATCCTCGGCCTATTCTCAGTATCCGCCGTGCCTGTCAGCGCTGAAGTCATCTCTATTGCTGCTCAACGATACAATGTGCCTAATGATACTACTGGTGTCGTTCGTCCAACATCTGGCATGTCAATGAAAGCAGTGACAAATTATTATGGTGCACCTACCAGTAAAAAAGCTGCTGTCGGCCAACCGCCAATCACTAAATTGACCTACCCTGACTTTGTCGTTTTCTTCAAATACAGTACCGTCATCCATGCCGTCGTAACAAGATAAATGGGTCAGATCTTAGACAACAGCTCAGATATTAGCTCACCTCAGCTAAAAACCGACGATGTGCCCACTTTGGGTACGTACCTTCTTTGGCATGATGTAAGGCATCAGACTCAACCACGACCAACACCAAAACTGAGACTAATGTTGGTAATAAGCCCAAGCCAGCAGCCAAGGCATAGCTCATCTCACGCATCAGCCCCAATTGCGTATGGGCAAGCCAAGCAGAGACAGATAACACCACTAATAAAGACAACATCATCGCCAATAATCGGCTCCAACGGGCGGCTATTTGCCAATGAATGAAAACAAATTCACTGTCCGCGCGCTGCAATTTGGCAGCCCGAAACAAAGTATAAGCAATAATCAATACAGAAATGATGGGCACCAATCCCATCAAATGAAAGTAGCTTTGTCCCAAAGTTGCAATACCTGAAAACAATAAAATGTGATTAACAATTAAATTGCTAAGGAAAGTGTCATGGGCACGTTTAGCCAATGTTATTTCACGTGCCGTTGGCATTGGCATCAACACCACCTCTCAGAAGCTAGTCTGGCATATTACTTAAAATCGCATTCCTAACCGCATCCAGTGTCGCATCAACGGTTACCATCGGTGCTGTACTTTGTTTAATAGCTGTATCGGGGTCCTTCAGTCCGTGTCCTGTCAATGTACACACAATCTTACTACCTTCTGGAATCTTACCCGACTCAATATCCGCTAATGCGCCAGCCAATGATGTTGCCGAAGCCGGTTCACAAAACACGCCTTCTTTCTCGGCCAATAGTTTTTGTGCAGCCAGAATCGCTTCATCAGTACACTCGTCAAACCAACCACCAGACTCTTCTTTAACCTTCCAAGCTCTATCCCAGCTTTGTGGATGGCCAATACGTATCGCCGTAGCTACTGTCTCAGGGTTATCTACCATTTCGCCCCGCATAAATGGTGCTGAACCCGCCGCCTGATAACCCACCATCTTAGGCCTCTTCGAACAAACGACCACATTTGTATATTGGCACTCACCTTCACACAAGGCGCATGCCTCCGTAACAGTATCACCTAATTGACAAGCATATTCTGAATAGCCAATCCAATGGGCCGTAATATTACCGGCATTTCCGACTGGAAGACAGTGATAGTCTGGCGCTTCACCTAACTCTTCAACGATTTCAAAAGCGGCCGTTTTTTGACCTTGCAAACGGTATGGGTTGATCGAGTTAACGATCGTAACAGGCGCATGTTCAGCCACCTCTTTAACTAACTGCATTCCATCATCAAAATTACCCTTAATCTGGATAACTGTCGCACCATGCATCATACCTTGAGCTAATTTACCCAATGCGATTTTACCATCAGGAATCAACACAAACGCTGCAATGCCAGCACGTGCGGCATAAGCAGCTGCCGCAGCAGAAGTATTACCTGTTGAAGCACAAATAATAGCTTTGCTGCCTTCTTCAACAGCTTTCGTCACAGCCATTGTCATACCACGATCTTTAAATGATCCTGTTGGGTTTAACCCTTCATATTTAACGAAAATCTCGACATCTTTACCTGTCAATTTAGGAATATAATTCAGCTTAATTAAAGGTGTATTACCCTCACCCAAACTAATTAAACGGGTATCATCACTCACCGGTAGACGGTCACGATAACGCTCAATTAATCCAGTATAACGTGCTGACATAGTACTTCCTCTTCTAAAATTCTTTGCTTATTCGTAATATAAAAAAATAACTTAACCCAAAGATTCCATGCGTATCCGCATTACTGAATCTTTCACTGTCTTTAACGCCTCGATATGTGTAATCGCCATATCCATATTTTTCTCGGCAACAGCTTGGGTCAGCATAATCACCGGCACAATACCGTTATGATCTTCAGGCTCTTTCTGTAGAATAGCTTCAATGCTAATACCTTGCTCCGCCAAAATACGAGTGATATCAGCCAACACACCGGGCTCATCATCAGTGTGAATACGTAGATAATACGATGTCACCACTTCAGTGATTGGCAAAATCGGTGTATCCACTAAAGCATCTGCTTGGAAAGCTAAATGCGGCACTCTGTTTTCTGGGTCCGTCGTCAAAACACGAACCACGTCAACTATATCGGCCACCACTGCAGAGGCTGTCGCATCGGAGCCCGCGCCAGCACCGTAATACAATGTCGGGCCAACCGCATCACCTTTAACCAACACCGCATTCATGACGCCATCAACATTGGCAATCAATCGACGATGTGGAATCAGTGTCGGGTGCACACGCAGTTCAACACCTTGTTCAGTCTTTTTACTAATCCCTAAATGTTTAATGATGTAACCCAGCTCAGCCGCATATTGCACATCTTCTTGTGACACTTGGCTAATGCCTTCGGTATAGGCTTTATCAAATTGTAGTGGAATCCCAAATGCAATTGACGCCATAATTGTCAACTTATGTGCTGCATCAATGCCTTCAACATCAAATGTCGGATCGGCTTCGGCATAACCTAAGGCCTGTGCTTCGGCTAACACTTCTGGAAAATCACGACCTTTATCGCGCATCTCGGTCAGAATAAAGTTGCCTGTACCATTGATGATACCCGCTAACCATTCAATACGGTTGGCTGATAAACCTTCACGCATCGCTTTAATAATCGGGATACCGCCAGCGACACCGGCTTCAAATGCGACCGTCACGCCATTTTCTTGTGCTTTTTTAAACAGCTCATTACCGTGTAATGCAATCAACGCTTTATTAGCTGTCACCACATGTTTGCCATTTTCAATCGCTTTTAACACCAAATCACGTGCAATGCCCGTCCCACCAATCAACTCAACAACTACATGGATATTCGGATCATTGACGATCTCAAATGCATCCGTCGTCAAATCAATGCCCGTGGTATCACAGCCACGTTCTTTATCCATCGTACGGTCAGCCGCACGGGTAATTTCGATCTCTCGTCCAGCTCGGCGGGTAATCTCTTTAATATTCCGACGCAACACATTCACTGTACCGCTGCCGACTGTTCCTAAACCTAATACCCCAATTTTTACTGATTGCACGCTCTGGCCCCCTAGCCTTTTCTGAACATATCGCGAATCCCACGGATCGCTTGACGTGTTCGATGTTCATTCTCGATCAAACCGAAACGGACATGGTCATCACCATATTCACCAAAACCAATCCCCGGTGACACTGCCACTTTCGCTTCTTGTAATAATTTTTTCGTAAATTCTAGTGAGCCCATCTCACGATATTTTTCAGGTATTTTTGCCCAAACAAACATCGTCGCTTTCGGCTTCTCAACTGCCCAACCTATACTATTCAAACCATCGCACAGCACATCACGGCGACTTTTATAGGTTGCAACTACTTCTTCAACACACTCTTGTGGTCCATCTAATGCAGCAATCGCCGCTACCTGAATCGGCGTAAACATGCCGTAATCCAAATAAGACTTCATTCGCGCTAATGCCGCAACTAATGTCGGGTTACCGGACATAAAGCCAACACGCCAACCCGGCATATTGTATGTTTTAGATAAAGTATAAAACTCAACCGCCACATCTTTAGCGCCCGACACCTGTAGTATAGAAGGCGCTTTATAACCATCAAACGTGATCTCACCATAGGCCAAATCGTGGACTACCCATATTTCATGTTCTCTAGCAAATGCCACAACCCGCTCGAAAAATTCCAAATCGACACATTGTGTCGTTGGATTCCCTGGAAAATTCAGCACCAACATCTTTGGTTTAGGCCAAGAATCTTTTACCGACTTTTCTAACTCCGCAAAAAAGTCGCCACCCTCTACTAGCGGCACATGGCGAATATCTGCGCCCGAAATCACAAAGCCATATGGATGGATAGGGTAAGCAGGGTTCGGCACTAAAATCGCATCACCTGGTCCCACTGTTGCCAATGCTAAATGCGCTAAGCCTTCCTTAGAACCAATGGTCACAATAGTTTCAGTTTCCGGATCCAAAGTGACTTCAAACTGACGCTGATACCAATCGCATACCGCTTTGCGTAAACGTGGAATACCGCGAGAAACCGAGTAACGGTGGGTGTCGGGACGCTGTGCTGCTTCTGTTAATTTATCAATAATATGCTGAGGTGCAGGACGATCTGGATTTCCCATTCCAAAATCGATAATATCTTCACCACGCGCACGCGCTTGTGCCTTCAAATCATTAACGATATTGAATACATAAGGTGGAAGTCGTTTAATCCTAGGGAAATCGTCGTTCAACACGTCACCTGAAATAATAAAAAACAGTTGGCAAACCCAGCAAAATAACTGAAAATGACCAACACTTCAAATCACATTTAATAAGCATGAATAATTATGCGTGGGTAAGAGCTACTCTATAACGAAATCTTACAAGAACTCGAGAATGGTAGCTTAGTATTAACCACCCTACCAGAAGTTGTGCTCCGCGTCCGTGATGTTGTTGATGAACCCGACGTCATTGCTAAACAATTAGCTGAAATTATCGTCATGGATATATAGAAATTACTCCCAATATTCATAAAGGCTGTATCAATATTGAATCTTGGGATATTAATGCAGAGTATGATATTTCAAAGATTCATCTTAAAGATGCTGAATTTCAAGAAAGTCAAATACTCGCAAATACAGAAATGGAATTAACAATTGCCCTAGCCGAACCGCTAATAAAAAGACCTACAAGGGCAATTGATAAATCTGCTATTTAAACTTCCGGTCTCATATGTGGAAACAACAACACATCACGAATCGTCGGTGAATCGGTTAATAGCATCACTAAACGATCAATCCCAATCCCTTCACCAGCAGTTGGCGGCATACCATACTCTAACGCACGAATATAATCCGCATCAAAGTGCATTGCTTCATCATCACCTGCATCTTTATCAGCCACTTGTGCTTGGAAACGCTCGGCCTGATCTTCGGCATCATTCAACTCTGAAAAACCATTAGCAATTTCACGACCGCCCACAAAAAACTCAAATCGATCGGTTACAAACGGATCGACATCACTACGACGTGCTAACGGTGATACTTCAGTCGGATAAGCCGTGATAAACGTTGGCTCTATCAAACGCTCTTCAACAGTTTTTTCAAAGATTTCGATTTGGACTTTACCTAAACCATAGCTATCTTTCAATGGAATACCTAACCCATCAACTATCGCCTTTGCACTCTCAATATCAGCCAACTGCTCGACCGTAATTGATGGATTAAAATGTAAGATAGATTCAACCACTGTCATCCGGTGGAATGGTTTTGAAAAGTCTAAATCCGTGCCTTGATAATGTACTCGTGATGTCCCTAAAACATCTTGTGTCACAGTTCGTAACATTTCTTCCGTTAAGTCCATTAACTCTTGGTAATCTGAATAAGCCTGATAAAACTCCACCATCGTGAATTCAGGGTTATGACGTGTTGATAAACCTTCATTACGGAAGTTACGGTTAATTTCAAACACCCGCTCAAAACCGCCAACAACTAAACGCTTCAAATACAATTCTGGTGCAATACGCAAAAACAAATCCATACCCAAGGCATTATGGAAAGTGGTAAAAGGTCTTGCTGTCGCGCCACCCGGAATCGCCTGCATCATCGGTGTTTCAACTTCTAAATAGTCTTTTGACATCAAGAAGCGACGAATACCATCAATCACTTTAGTCCGAACACGGAATGTCTCACGGCTGGCTTCATTCATAATCAAATCAACATAACGCTGGCGATAACGCATTTCTTGATCAGATAAACCATGGAATTTTTCAGGCAAAGGTCGTAATGATTTCGTTAATAAACGAATATCTTCCACCAGCACCGAGAGCTCGCCTTTTTGGGTACGAAATAACGTGCCTTCCGCAGCTATAATATCGCCCAGATCCCACTTCTTAAACGCTGGGTAGACGCCTTCAGCCAAATCGTCACGCTTCACATAAAGCTGCATATCACCTGACATATCGCGAATCGTTGCAAAGCTTGCCTTACCCATCACACGCTTGGTCATTAGACGGCCTGCAATCCTCACACGACGGGTATCTGCTCTCAAGGCATCCGTATCCGTTTCAGCATATTCTGTCGCTAACTCGGCATTCATCACATTACGACGAAAATCATTTGGGAAAGCGTTGCCTTCCGTCCGCAATTCAGCGAGTTTTTCACGACGCTGTGCGATCAGTCTGTTTTCGTCTTGTTCTGTTTCGTTTGTCATAGTGCTCTCAATTACAACCCTGATTTTAGGGAAGCTTCAATAAATTGGTCCAAATCGCCATCTAACACGGCCTGAGTATTACCCGTTTCAACATTGGTACGTAAATCTTTAATACGGGACTGGTCTAAAACATAAGACCGTATCTGACTGCCCCAGCCAATATCAGATTTCGCTTCTTCTGCTGCTTGTTTCTCTTCGTTCTGCTTCATCAACTCAAGCTCATAGAGCTTGGCCTTCAATTGATTCATCGCATTCTCACGATTCTGATGCTGTGAACGCTGGTTCTGACATTGCACCACAGTATTGGTCGGTAAATGCGTTACCCGAATCGCCGAATCTGTTTTATTAACATGCTGACCACCCGCTCCACTGGCGCGATAAGTATCAACACGTAAATCTGACGGGTTAATTTCTACCTCAATATTGTCATCAACTTCGGGGGACACGAACACTGAAGCAAATGAGGTATGGCGGCGTGCGCCTGAATCAAATGGCGATTTACGTACTAAGCGATGTACCCCTGTTTCAGTCCGTAACATCCCAAAAGCATATTCACCCTCAAAATGAATTGTGGCACTTTTTATCCCAGCCACTTCACCACCAGAAGCTTCTACCAAAGTGACTTTATAGTCATGGGATTCGCCCCAACGCAAATACATCCGCAAAATCATATCCGCCCAATCTTGCGCTTCTGTACCACCCGAGCCCGATTGAATATCCAAATAAGCATTATTCATATCAAGCTTACCCGAAAACATCCGTTGGAATTCTAATTTTTCTAAGGCTTCTTCTAGCCCAGTTAAGTCTGCTTGAACAGCATCGAACGTCTCTTGATCTTGTTCTTCAACGGCCAGTTCAATTAAGTCTTTCGCATCTGATAACGTTTCACGGTGAGATGACAAGGTTGTCACAATTCGTTCAAGACTGACTCGTTCTTGTCCTAATTTTTGTGCCCGTTCTTGATCATCCCAAACTGCGGGTGATTCTAACTCTCGTGACACCTCAACAAGTTGTTCAGCTTTGCCATCATAGTCAAAGATACCCCCTAAGATCGTCACTGCGACCTGTGAGCTCTTTAATCTTGTGCATTGTTGCGCCTAATTCCAAACCAACCTCTTGGTAAATATATCCATTCAAGCATAACTGAAGACGGCATATTGTAACGTATTTAGGTCAATTTAACTTGAGTTAGCGCTTTGGTAAAAAATGCATGGGATCAACCGGCTTGCCATTACGACGAATTTCAAAATGTAATTGGTCACGCTGAGCACCTGTTCGACCTAATAGTGCAATTTTTTGGCCCGCTTTCACGGCCTGACCATCCTTCACCGTCAAATATTTATTATGCGCATACGCACTCAAATAAGTATCGTTATGCTTAATAATAATCAGATTGCCATACCGCGGTAACCCATTCCCACTATAGACCACTTTACCCGCTGCAGCCGCTGCCACTTTTTGGCCTGATTTTCCGGCAATATCAATGCCTTGCCGACCAGCAGCGCTTTTCGAATAACTTGAAATGATCTTACCATTCACCGGCCATTGCCAACGTAATCGTTGATTTGATGGTGCCCAGGTCGACTTAGCTGCAACCTTTTTCTTTTTTGTTGTTTTTTTCTTAAACGTCGACCTTTTCTGAGTCGTCTTCTTTTTCGCAATCTGTCGATAAGGTTTAAATTTTAACTCTTGACCTACATAGATCGTATACGGTGACTTAATACCATTTATACTTGCCACCCTTTTGAAATCCATTCCAAAACGCCAGCTCACTGAATAAAGCGTATCGCCCCGCTTCACTTTATAAACCGAACGTGGAGGTTCCTGACTTTGTACCCGGTAAACACCAACAGGTGCAACTGCCTGACTACCACCGCAGCCAACCAAAGCTAACATCAAAAAAATCAAAATGAATCTCATCAACAACGTTGCTCTAATGCCAATCCAATTTACCGTGAAACAGAGTCTTAGACCCCCTTTCGTCCTTCATATCACACTATATAACAGTTGAAGTTTACAATTTAGTTATTCAAATCTTAATGAAACCAAATAAAATAAACACCGACAAGAATAAACACCATTGCCCAGCCTAAACGATCGACCCAAAGCGATAATTGTTTTTCTAAGCTTTCTCCGCCCCACCGCATTAGACCTGCGACTAAAAAGAACCTAAGCCCCCTACCCACAATTGAGCCCAATACAAATGGCAACAAAGCCATTGCCGCAGCGCCCGCAGCAATCGTGAAAATTTTATAAGGAATTGGCGTGAATCCCGCCATAAAAATAGCCCAAAAACCCCATTCCTTAAACCAAGCTTGCGCCGTCAAATAAGATTCAAAATAACCTAGTTCATGCAATAAAGGCTCGACCATATCAAAAGCGAACACCCCAATGGCATAACCCAATAAGCCACCCAATACTGAGGCTATCGTCGTCAAACCAGCATAAAACCATGCTTTTTGAGGCTTAGCCAGCGACATCGGTGCCAGCATCACATCCGGTGGAATAATAAAAAAGGAAGACTCGGTAAAACTGACCAATGCTAACCAATAACTGGCTAGGCGGTGTTTAGACCAGTCCATGACCTTTTGATAAATACCTGAGAACAACTTCATTAAATCACTACCGCTTATTTGACCGAGACATCATTAAAGACATAACGCATTAATCCCATTAAAAAAGACCGTACTGGGACCAAATAACAACCACCACCCCATCGCCTCGAGACTACTCAATAAACGCCATTGTTCTGACATAACAACATCGCCATAGCCTACTGTTGTTGCCGTTGAGATCGAAAAATAAAGGGCATCATTAATCGTCTGAAATTCGCCAAGTAGGAGATAAATATAAGCCCAGAACGAGGCTTCAATCGTGTTAATACCTATGATGAAGAAAACTGATGTACCAAGCCCCACTGCCGCTACTTTGACATTGTCAAAAAGGGAATAATTATCATGCCAGCGCTTCAATAGCCTCGCTAAAAAGACTAAGCTCGCAACATGAAAAATCACCACTGCCGTGATAATCATCGTGCCATAAATTAACTGTGTATAAAGCATCGCCAATTACCTCCATCTAACCGGCTTATACCCAGCCGGCTATTCTTGGCCCGATAATAACGGCACAAAACTCACATCGTCCAATACCTGCTCTTCAAAGGTATTGCCATTACGGTCAATAACCCGTAGCGACTGATTACCGCTGCCCCCAACTGGGATGACGAGCCTACCGCCTGGGGCTAATTGCTGTAATAAAGCATCAGGAATTTCCTCGGGCGCGCAAGTCACAATAATGCCATCATAAGGTGCATTTTCTTCCCAGCCCCAGGTACCGTCGCTGTATTTCAATCGAATATTATTATGTTTTAATTGATAAAACCGCTCACGTGCTTGGTTTTGTAATGGTTCGATTCGCTCAACGCTGTACACCCGCTCTATCAGCTTCGACAACACAGCCGTTTGGTAACCCGAGCCTGTGCCGACTTCCAACACTTTCTTTTTAGGAATACCTTCTAACAAGATTTCTGTCATTCTAGCCACACTGTGTGGCTGAGAAATAGTTTGGCCATGACCTATCGGTAAGGCCGTATCTTCATAAGCACGGCTTGCTAACGCTTCATCAACAAATAAATGGCGTGGTAGTTCGCGCATCACATTGAGCAATTCAATATTTTGAATGCCTTTCTCTTTTAAACGATTGATTAAACGGTCACGGGTACGCTGAGATGTCATACCAATGCCACGACTATCAAGAATCAAACGGCTGCTCCTTTTAACCAATTAGCTACACCATCAATGGCTTTATAAGCCGTTAAATCGATTTGCAATGGCGTCACCGACACAGCACCACGACGGATCGCATCAAAATCAGTTCCCGGGCCCGCATCTTGCTCTTCACCTGCAGGCCCCACCCAATACATCTCACGCCCACGGGGATCTAACTCTTTAATCACTGGATCAGCTTTGTGACGATGCCCTAAACGCGTCGTTTCAAAGCCCGTGATTTCCTCAATCGGTAAGTCCGGAACATTCACATTCAAAATGGTATCAGCCGGTAACGACGTCGTTTGAAGATGACGCACTAACTTCTTTGCCACCCAAGCTGCTGTCTCAAAATGCGTCGCGGTGTGACCATTCAGAGATATCGCAATCGCAGGACGCCCTAAAAAACGCCCTTCCATCGCTGCAGCAACTGTGCCTGAATACAACACATCATCACCCAAATTAGCGCCGGCATTAATGCCCGACACCACCATATCAGGCTCATCTTCTAATAGACCGGTAATTGCAAGGTGTACACAATCTGTCGGCGTACCATCAACACGGTAGACACCATCATCCATTTTATTCAGACGTAAAGGTTTTTCTAATGTCAGCGAGTTGCTGGCACCACTTCGATTACGGTCAGGTGCAACAACTGTAATGTCACCTAACTCTGTCATAGCATCAGCTAAAGCACGAATACCTTCCGCCGTATAGCCATCATCATTACTGACCAAAATTTTCATTACGTCGTTATACCTTCATCGCCATAGCTGGCATTCGTTATCATACAAACCGGCACAACAAAGCCAAGACACTAAAAAGTGCTTGGCTCTTAATTGTGTTTATTACTCGAAAATTAATTCAATTTGTTGTTCGATTGTCCACCACCATAACTATGGAATAGCATAGGGTCACCACCAGGCGTTACCTTAACTGCACAATACTTAAACTCAGGAATTTTCGCTGCTGGATCTAAAGCTGCGTTCGATAATTCATTCACCGCCGCTTCGTAATAACAAAATGCCATAAAGACTGCACCCGTAGGCACAGCTTCATCTGCCCTTGCAATCATTGAGATTTCACCACGACGTGTTGACAGCGTAATCATCTCGCCCGGCATCACACCCATTTCATCCAAACTAATTGGGTTAATGGTCGCCACTGCTTCAGGTTCAATCGCATCAAGTACATTAGAACGACGTGTCATCGAACCTGTATGCCAATGCTCCAACATCCGTCCTGTAATCAATACAAACGGATACTCTGCATCAGGGCGTTCATCTGGCGGCACAATGTCTGCTGGCACAAACTTACCTAAGCCATTCGCACTTTCAAATGTCTCTGTGAAGATAACATCTTGGCCAGGATCTCCCTCTTCCAAACAAGGGTAAACAATCGATCCTTCAGTTTCTAAACGATCCCAAGTCATTCCACCCATCGTCGGCACGGCTTTGCGTATTTCGGCAAACACCTCTGATGAATCAGCATAATTCCAATCCAAGCCAAGGCCACGGGCCATTTCTTGAACAATCCATAAATCTTGGCGTGCATCACCCGGTGGGGCAATTGCCTGACGACCCAACTGCACCAGCCTATCAGTATTGGTAAACGTCGCTGTCTTCTCAGAAAAAGCAGAAGCAGGTAACACAACATCAGCTAAATAAGCTGTTTCTGTTAAGAAAATATCCTGTACTACCAAATGTTCTAACTCGGCCATTGATTGACGCGCATGATTGGCATCAGGATCTGACATTGCAGGGTTTTCACCCATGACATATAGACCTTTTAAGTCACCAGCATGAATCGCTTGCATAATTTCAACAACCGTTAAGCCCGGTTTATTATCTAACTTACAATCCCACAATGCTTCAAAATAAGCATGTGCTTTTTCATCTGTTACCGGTTGGTAATCTGGGAATACCATCGGAATCAAGCCCATATCAGAAGCACCTTGTACATTGTTTTGTCCGCGAAGTGGATGCAAACCTGTACCAGGACGGCCAATTTGTCCTGTCATTAATGCCAATGAAATAAGACAACGGGCATTATCAGTACCATGAATATGTTGTGATACTCCCATCCCCCATAAAATCATTGAACCTTTTGAAGATGCATATAAACGTGCCGCTTCTTTCAACGTTTCTGCAGGAATACCACAAATCGATTCCATCAATTCTGGTGTGTAGGATTCTAAATGCGCTTTCATCGCTTCGAAGCCTTCAGTCCGATCGGCAATGAATTGTGGATCCGTCAAACCCTCTTTGATAATCGTATGCATCATCGCGTTGAGCATTGGAACATCACTACCCGGCTTAAACGCTAGGTGATGCGTTGCCTGACGCGATAATTCCGTACTACGCGGATCCATCAAAATCAGTTTCGTACCCTTGCGTATAGCATTTTTCATCCATGTCGCACCAACAGGATGATTCACTGTCGGATTAGCACCAATAATGACAATAACTTCTGCTTTATCGACATCCGATACCGGGTTGGAAACCGCACCTGACCCCAAACATTCTAATAACGCCACTACCGATGAAGCATGGCAAAGGCGTGTACAGTGATCAACGTTATTGGTTTTAAAACCCGTTCTCACTAGTTTTTGGAATAAGTAAGCCTCTTCGTTACTACCCTTGGCACTACCAAAACCTGCTAAGGCATTCGGGCCCTCTTCGTCGCGAATACGGTTAAAGCCACTCGTTGCCAAGGCCAAAGCTTCATCCCAAGTCGCTTCACGGAAAATTTTATCGACATCATTTGGGTCCATCGAAAAATCACCCGATTTCGGTGCATCATCACGGCGAATCAACGGTTTAGTCAAACGGTGAGGGTGATGGACATAATCAAAACCATAACGACCTTTCACACATAAGCGGCCTTTATTCGCAGGACCATCACGGCCTTCTACATAAATAATTTTTTCATCTTTAATGTTATAAGTCAGCTGACAACCGACACCGCAATATGGGCAAACAGAGTCAACCTTACGATCAGGTTCTTCCAACCCCACTTCATCAGCTGGCATCAATGCACCGGTTGGACACGCTTCTACACACTCACCACAAGCGACACAGGTACTTTCACCCATGGGATCATCAAGGTCAAAGACAATCTCAGCATGACTACCGCGCATGGCCAAACCAATGACATCATTGTTCTGCTCATCGCGACAAGCACGCAGACAACGCGTACATTGAATACACGCGTCCATGTTAACGGCGATCCCCGGATGAGACAGATCGCAAGGTGGCTGCTCACGTGCTTCAAAACGCGGCAGACCAATGTCTAATTTACCCGCCCAGTGATCTAATTCAGAATTCAGTGTTTGGGGTTGTTCTGAAACATCTGCTTTTAATAGTTCCAGTACCATTGATTGCGCTTTTATTGCGCGTTCACTATCGGTTTTAACCACCATATCTTCAGATGGCTTACGACAGCATGAAGGCGCCAAAACACGTTCGCCATCAACTTCAACCATACAAGCGCGACAGTTACCTGCCTCACCTTGACGGTCCGAATAACAAAGATGAGGAATTTCTAACCCTTGACGTTTTGCTACATCAAGTAATGTTTCACCTTCAGACGCCAAAACTTCTTGGCCATTTAAAGTAAAACTGATTGTATTGAGTAATTCTTCTGGATTAACGGCCATTATTTTAACTCCCCAGTTGTTAGCTCATCGGGAAAGTACTTCATCACACTACGTAATGGATTTGGTGCTGCTTGCCCTAAACCACAAATCGAGGCATCAACCATCACCTCAGACAGTTCTTCTAATAAATCCTGATCCCATTCTGGGTTCGCCATCAAACCAACCGCCTTCGCCGTCCCAACGCGACAAGGTGTACATTGGCCACATGACTCATCTTCAAAGAATTTCATCGCATTAACCGCTAAATCACGAGCCCTATCTTGATCGGAAAACACCACAATCGCAGCCGAACCAATGAAACAACCATATTCCTGCAAAGTATCAAAATCTAGTGGCACATCTCCCAATGATGCCGGCAAAATACCACCTGAAGCACCCCCTGGGAAATAACCATAAAAAGTATGACCTTCTTCCATACCCCCACAATATTCATCGATCAACTCACGCATCGAAATACCTGCAGGTGCAAAATGCACACCCGGTTTATTGACCCGACCACTGACGGAAAATGAACGCAGGCCAACACGGCCATTGCGACCATGGTCTGTCATAAAGCCAGGGCCTTTCTCAATAATATCTCGAACCCAATAAACTGATTCCATATTATGTTCAAGCGTTGGCCGCCCAAACAAACCAACCTGTCCCACGTAAGGAGGACGTAAACGCGGCATACCCCTCTTACCTTCAATCGATTCAATCATTGCCGATTCTTCACCACAAATATAAGCACCCGCGCCACGGCGCAAATGAATCACTGGCATATTTTCAACGGGTGGATTGGCTTGTAACTTATCTATTTCAACGGCTAATGATTCACGAATAGCAGCATATTCATCACGCAGATAAATATAGATTTCATGAATATCCGTTGCCCAAGCTGCAATCAACATGCCCTCCAGGAAACGGTGTGGATCACGCTCTAAATAATATTTGTCTTTAAATGTACCTGGCTCACCTTCATCAATATTAACCGCCATCAATTTAGGTGCTGGCTGTTCTCTAACAATCCGCCACTTACTACCACTTGGGAAACCCGCACCACCCAGACCACGTAGACCTGAGTCATCCATTGTCTTTAATACATCTTCGATTGGATGCGTGCCATCCATACACGCTTGATAAGTCTCGTATCCTTGGTCGGTTAGATAATCTCCAAAAGAAATAGGACTAATGGCTTCTGGTTTTACATTACCGACCTTAACCTCATTCATCACCGATTGCACATCGGCCTGTTCAACCGGATTCATGCCAACTACAGCAACAGGAGCAACATCACAGCGACCGATGCAAGGCACTTTTTGTACTCTGACATCATCACCCAAACCAGATTCTAAAGAATCTATTAACCCATGTGCCCCTTTCATCTCACACGTTAATGACTCACAAACACGTACAGTCAATGGCGGTGGTGGCGTATCACCTTCTTTGATGACGTCGAAGTGATGGTAAAAGGTAGCCACTTCATACACTTCCGCTTTTGATAATTTCATTTCACGCGCTAACGCAACCAAATGAGCAGCAGAAATAGCATGATAAGCATCTTGAATCTTATGCAAATGTTCGATTAATAGGTCTTTTTGCCGAGACTCGTCGCCTAATAAAGCCTGCACCTCTGCCAGCGCTTTAGGATCAACCTGCCGACCTTTACCAACCGCTCTCGGTAACTTTAGTTTTTTACCTTCTTTTTGAGCGCTAACTGCTTGCTCACTCATGAAACAACCACCCCTGATTAGACGCCATCACTAGCATAAATAATTAATATAACGTTGGAAAAATACCATGTGCTCAACACCTTGTGAAGTGAACAAAAATGGTCTAATTAGAAAGGTAATATCGAAAAAACAATGCTTGTTTGTCTTCAACTAAAAGTACCTCAACCCTTTTTCATCTATATAGACTATTGCAAGGCTTTATTCATGCTATTGATATTATTCTATTTTAAAAGAAATTTACTAACTTTTATCATGAACAATATCAATTACTTAACAAGTCATTAATCATTACAATAAAAGTGGTTTTTCCTTTCCACTACTACATCATAAAGGGGTTATTTTTCGAGCGTTAAAACATCTAAACATCGCATTTTGCGCATATTCAACAGAAAAAACAC
Source organism: Gammaproteobacteria bacterium (assembly GCA_029248745.1). Classification (GTDB taxonomy): domain Bacteria; phylum Pseudomonadota; class Gammaproteobacteria; order Nitrosococcales; family Methylophagaceae. The sequence goes on along the minus strand of JAQWIT010000013.1, from coordinate 94,640 downwards.
AATAGCTAACAACAACCTTAAAGCCGATGGCTACCCTTAAATTGAATAAAATAAATTAACTTGTTACTGTGAGAAACAAAGTCATCAACTCAGGTGTAAAATGAAAATAAAAGTAGGGATCAGCAGCTGCCTTTTAGGACAAGAAGTCCGCTTTAATGGCGGCCATAAACACTCAAAACTTTGCACCAACACCTTAGATACTTATTTTGATTTCATCTCAGAATGCCCAGAAGTCGGTATTGGCCTTGGTATTCCTCGTGAACCGATCCGCCTAACGGGCGATACAGCATCGCCTAGAGCCATCTCAACCAACAATAGTGAACTCGATTACACCGATGATCTCACCCAGTTTGGCCAACAAAAAGCCAAGCAGTACGATGAGATATGCGGTTATATTTTTATGACAAGCTCGCCTAGCTGCGGCCTCTTTCGCGTTAAAGTTTATGGTGAAAATGGTTATCCTCAACCCGGAGGTGGTCGAGGCATTTATGCTCAAGCCATCACCGATGCCAACCCCCTACTTCCAGTTGAAGAGTCAGGGCGCTTACAAGATCACGCTTTACGAGAAAACTTTATTACCCGTGTTTTCGCATACCATAATTGGCAACAAACACTGACAGCAGGCCTAAGTCACAAAGCGATTATTGATTTTCATGTCACCTATAAATACTGCCTAATGGCACATTCACCAGTCGATTACACCAAACTAGGTCAAATGGTTGCTGATGCTGGCAACTCAGAGCCTAACGAACTTGGACAACGTTACTTCACTGGATTGATGACAGCCCTAACACATGTCGCCACCCGTAAAACCCATACCAATGTACTCATGCATCTGCAAGGCTATTTAAAGAAAGTCTTATCGTCAGATGAAAAACAAGAACTTGCCAAAATCATCGAACAATACCGCATAGATCAAGTCCCACTCATTGTGCCCATCACATTACTAAAGCACCATTTTGCTAACCACCCAGATCCCTACATTAGCAAACAAGCTTATTTACAGCCTTATCCTGAAGATCTAAGCCTTAGAAATCGTATTTAAAATCATATCGAGAAAAACCAATATAGCCGCCGACTTTCAGGAGATTAAAACGTCAGCCGGCGACCATATCAGAAAAGAGAGACAGTTAAATGTAATCTTAATAGATTTAAGATCCTGCGCCCACAGTCTCTTAAACCCAATTACGCATAACTATTCTTACCAATGTCTTGCAAATTGAATTAATCGAAAGCCTAATCGCACTTTAATCTGAACAGGAAAAAGATTGATAAGACTTATATTCGCCTATTAATATCCTCGACCCACAATAACGAGACAGGCCCTAATCTACACAACTCAAAGCTTAATTGCAAATAAGAATCGTTATTATTTATAAAAATATCCCTGACCCAATTAAAAAGCCATCTATGAAATGGCTTTTTAATATGTGCTAAGGTGCTTAGAAGATATCTGCGCTATTTTTGGCCTGCCTTCGCCCATGTATCTCGTAAAGTAATTGTCCGATTAAAGACTAATTTTTCAGACGAACTCAACGCGCTATCAACACAAAAATAACCTTCACGTTCAAATTGATAAACCTGAGAACCTTCAGCTTCGGCCAAACTTGGTTCAACAATACTTCGAGTCAACGTCACCAATGAGTCAGGGTTTAAATGCGCGGTAAAATCTTCAATCTCTTTATCTGTATCGGGGTGAGGATGATTGAATAAACGATCAAATAACCGCACTTCAGCGGGTAAGCCGTACTCAGCAGAAACCCAATGAATCACACCTTTTACCTTCCGACCTTCAGGGTTTGCTCCTAACGTTGTAGGATCATAGCTACAACGCAACTCAATAACCTCATCTGCATCATCCTTAAGCACTTCATCGCAACGAATGACATAGGCATTGCGTAAACGCACCTCTTTATCTTTTACCAAACGCTTAAATTTGTTATTTGCTTCTTCCTTAAAATCCGCCTTATCGATGTATAGCGTTTGCGTAAAAGGAACCTCACGTGTGCCCATCATTTCATCCTGAGGATGGTTCGGTGCAGTCAGCTGCTCCGTTTGCCCCTCAGGGTAATTGGTAATGACGACTTTGAGAGGATTCAAAACAGCCATTGCACGTGGTGCCTTTTCATTTAAATTTTCACGGATACAACTCTCTAAAATATCCATTTCAACCGAGTTATCTGCTTTCGTCACACCAATACGAGTGCAAAACTCACGTATCGCTGCAGCAGGGTAACCGCGACGACGCATACCCGAAATCGTTGGCATTCTCGGGTCACTCCAGCCATCGACCAAAGCATCTTCCACTAACCGTGTTAATTTACGTTTACTGGTAATCGCATACTGTAAGTTAAGCCGTGAAAACTCAATTTGTTGAGGGTGATGCTGTGTTTTTAAGGTATCCAAAAACCAATCGTATAAAGGACGGTGATCTTCAAACTCCAAAGTACACACCGAATGCGTCACACCTTCAATCGCGTCGGAAACACAATGGGCATAGTCATACATTGGATAAATCGACCATGCATCACCCGTTTGATGATGCACCACATCACGACGAATACGATAAATCGCAGGATCGCGTAAATTAATATTCGGTGATGCCATATCGATTTTGGCTCGAAGCACACGAGAACCATCTTCAAACTCGCCCGTTTGCATCCGCTTAAATAAATCTAAGTTCTCTTCGACACTCCGGTTACGATAAGGACTATCCTTACCCGGTTCCGTTAACGTACCGCGATATTCACGCGTTTCTTCTGCAGACAAATCACATACATACGCATCACCTTGCTCAATCAATTGCACTGCATATTGATACAGTTGCTCGAAATAGCCAGAGGCATAATACAAATGGTCATCAAATCCAAACCCTAACCAAAGTACATCTTCTTTGATCGCCTCAACAAACTCAGCTTCCTCTTTCTGAGGATTGGTATCATCAAAGCGCAAAGTACAGACACCGTTATAATCCAATGCCAGACCAAAGTTTAAGCAAATCGACTTAGCATGCCCGATATGTAAATAGCCATTTGGCTCAGGAGGAAATCGTGTCTGAACACGTCCGTCATGCTTATTCGATGCCATATCAGCATCAATAATATATCGGATAAAATTGCTTGGCTTCGTGTCAGCTGTTTCGCTCATTGTGTTCTCATCAAATAATTCAGTGTTTAGTCGAATTGGTGACCAATTCGCAATCAAGCCATACAGGATAAGGACTTTGTCCTAGCCACGCAACTTATAAACGGCACAAACTTTCAGCATTATCAAAGATGTAGCAAGGCTCTACTCCACAACCGATTCTTTTTCCGCTACTATTCAAGCAAACCATAAAACACCGTCCTTAGGTCAATAAAAACAATCAATATGAATGCCACTAAAACCAAAGAACGTTTTATTCCGTTTCCACAAAACGACATTATTACCCTCTACACACAAGAAGGCAGTTTCAGCGAACAAGACAACGAAGAATTCAAATCCATCTTCGCCCTCATTTACAGTCTTTTTCACTTCTAATTTCACCAGAACCTTGAAACGTTAAAACACAGTTACTCACATTTAAATCCTGATGCTGATACCCAAATGCTCTTTCCCGTTTCAGCAGAAGATAAGCAACAACGTGAAACACAGCTTATCGGTGAATTGAAAAACCTACTAGATGGAGCTAATTTTGAAGAAATCACCCGTTCAGATCTTGTCCGTGCCTTATCAGAAGAGTCCTTATTCAAAATTCGCTTACAAGTCGATTTTAATGACTTTGAACAAATTCTTTTTTACCTCCGCGGAGAATCAACCAAACAAGAAACCCTCGTTAGTTGGTTTGGCTTATCTATAAAAGACACCACCTTCCAAAATTCTGAACGTGTGGTGATTTACGTCAAATACAAAGACCAAGCCTACTTTAACCAACAAGGACGCAAAGATCTTTTCTTCACACCCGGCTCCAGACTGATGAAACTATTCCAGGATGTGCCAAGTGCCGATTTAGAAATGCTGTTCCCAAACACCGAAGTCCGCATGAAAATCATCGATAAAGTCATGTTCGGTGTTCCCGCTGCTGTCGGTGACATTATCATGCTTGTCACCAAACTTGGTGCCACCTTCTTACCAACAGGCGCTTTACTTGCGTTTTGGCTCGGCCTGAGTGATCAACCCATCGTGCTGGACCAAAAATCGCTACTCGCCCTTGCCGCTGGTTTCTGCACACTAGGTGTTTTATTGTGGAAATAATTTAATAACTTCAAAAACCGCAAAATCAAGTTTATGAAAACCTTGGCGGACAACCTCTATTTCAAAAATTTAGATAACAATACCTGTGTCTTCCATCGACTAATTGATGCCACCGAAGAAGAAGAGAATAAAGAAGTCATTCTCGCCTATTACTTTTTATTAAAAGCAGACAAAGCCATATCAGCTCAAGAGCTTGATAGAACTATCGAGCAATGGTTCCAAACGCATCACAACACCCCCATTGATTTCGATGTGCCTGATGCCATCCGAAAATTAATCGAACTCGATATGGTCGAAACACATGATGACAAAGTCCAGGCTAAATCACTCCAATAGGTAAAGAAAAGCTCAACCAAATCTGAGATGACCACTTTTAATAGCTTGACCGACTTATTTCACAATTCCCTTTAATACCCTCCACCAGAGGCATTATCAGAACTAATTTGTGCATTAGCTCTCACTTTAACGCGTATAAGAAGAGGATTATTTTCCTAACTGGCCGATACATGGGCTAGTAAAAATCTATTTCTGATAACAACTTGCAGCGACACGCAACAGCTAAAGGGGAATTTATCTTGAAAACTAAAACAAAGATCCAACCACAAGAGTGGACAGAAACAAAAGACCAAACACCACCACTAGGACAAAAAGTACTTGTCTTTGTTTGGCGCGATGAGACTGTTTGCCAAGCCTGGTGGAATAGAGAACACTACCTACTCGTTGCTGCTGACGAACAAGGCATCGTCAACATCTACCATGTCTACCCATCTCAATTAGCCATTGGCGAACCATGCCAAATGTACCTGCGATGACCAACACACAATGTGCACCATATAAGTGAGCATAAACGCAGCGCCTTAGTACACTGAGATAACAAGGTTTTGCTAAATGCCTGTCATTTCAGGATAAGCAGAAAATTCAACGGCGATATTAAAGTGATGCAAACCACCTAATAATTGGGGCGATAAACTCAGCGATGTCGGCATCTCATCTGTCGCCTTCACTGTCGCATCAATATCTAAAACACATTGCACCGTATTGGCTTTTAAAAAGGTTAGCGGCAATTCATTAACTTCTAAAAACTGCTGCACTTTTTGCAAACAGTTTTCCTTCGTCTCATTCTCTGCCACGATCACATCAAAGCCAGAAAACTCATTGGGGTTACCCAACATATCCTGCTCACCTTTCCGAAAAGCATCTGCGACTACTAACTCAGCGTATTGAGCCAAAAATGAATCAACATCGAAATCCTCACCATAAACACGTAAAACACTATCTAACATTTATATGCCCAATAATAAAAACCAAACTAACGTAAGTAATAGAAGAGGGCATTGATGATTTGAAATAAATTTGTCACCTTCCGCTCCTCATAACCTATGTCAAAATTGAAATAATAGAGATTGGAGCGTCTATAACCATAATAATTTTCCCCATATTTACAGAAAACCTTTCCTTCACCATCATAATATCTCGAGTAAAAAGGCCATCATGGACCAATTGCCAACATTTTCATACTTCCTGAAGCATTAAAATGTTTATAGGCTAAGGATCCTAAAAAATGTCAGGTAAGCCTAAAAAGAATATCCCTAAAGTAGCAATCACTTCCAAACTCGCCCCCTCAACTCTTCTAACTTGGCATCTGTTTTATAGCATTCAAACAAAATACCCTGTCTGCAACGTCGCTAAGCCATTCACAAAAGCATGCAAACCAATCGGCAAAATGACAGATCCTGTCTGTGCGCGAGCCATCCCTAGCACTCCCCCCATGACAAAAATAGTGATGATATAATACAAATCATATTGGGTATGAATCACAGCCCACAGCAATGATGTCAACAATACAGTACCGGTTGCTCCCATAAATGTATGCCGGAAACCTTCTAATAAAAAACCTCTGAAAAAAAGTTCTTCAAATATGGGCGCAGCCACAACCATCGCTATCCATAACAACCATAAGGGTTCAGCTGTCGTATAAGCCGACGTCATAAACTCATGTGGCTCATATTTAACGAGGCTGTAACTCAACAGTTCAGAGAGCAGCAGTAATACCCCGAAAACGGTAAACCAATATCGGACTTGCTGTTTATTCGGTAATGTTAAGCCAAGGTATGAAGTCAGATCGCTATGTTTTTTTAGTTTGATAATGCCAATAATCGCCAAGCTACCAAAAATCAAGGTCGCAATCGTCGCAAGCGAAATCACCGTGCCATCAAATTGTAATTGCTCCATCAAGTTTGCAATATCAATATCCGACACATCGCCATGTGTAGCAACGATATAAAGTCCCATCACCAGCATTTGTGTCGCCATAAAAACGGCAGCAATTAACAATCCCCAAGCCAGTGTTGCCCAGCCTCCCCAAATTGCTGGGAAGTCTACCGAGCCCTGTTCATCATCCATGTTCTTCCCTTATTTGTATGTTTTAATAGAGCCATCAATCATCAACTACACCCCCTATTTATTCTCAAGCACCCCGTTACACTTCCATAGATTTAATGCTCACAGGACTGGCTTCTACAAAACCCTAATAAAAACAGTCCCATCGCCAACCAGACAATAGCAAACGTTACCCAACGACTTTCAGGCATTGGCTCGTTTAAGACATAAACCGCAATCAAAAACTGCATTGTCGGATTGATATACATCAAAAACCCCACTACAGAATAATTAATCTGGCGAACTGCAATCGCAAACAAGATTAAAGGCAAAGCCGTTACCACGCCCACACTGACTAACAACTGTGTACTCTCGCTATTGGAACCAAAACTGGCAGCAGTCTCAGCATAAGTAAACTGCCACCCGATAAAACCTATACAAAATGGCAGTAACAATAATGTTTCAATCAATAATCCATTCACGCCGTCAACAGGATAGACCTTGCGCACTAAACCATAACCCGCAAAGGCAAAGGCGAGAATACATGCTACCCAAGGCAAGCTACCGATTTGCCATAACTCCCACAGCACTGCCATCAAAGCAATAACACCCGCTAATAATTGTAAAGGGTGAATTTTTTCCCTCAAGATCAGCCAACCCATCAACAAAGTCACCAAAGGAGAAATGAAAAAGCCCAAACTCGCTTGCACCACCATATGCTTTTCAACAGCCACGATGTACGTTAACCAATTAATTGCGATCAATAACGCTGATAAGCTCAGCCATTTTAATGCGGTTTTATTGCGAAGTAATTCACCTAACTTCTGCCGAATACGCGGCAGGCTCAATGCGAACACTAAAGTAAAAACAAAAGACCAAACGACGCGATGTGCCAATACTTCAACCGACATGACATCCGTCAAGCAGCTAAAAAACAAAGGATACAATCCCCAAATAAAATACGACAGCGTCGCTAAAGCTAGTCCTTGCATCTAGTTCATTTTATTCGTTTACGCCCAAACAAACCCATCCAAAATAGGCCTTCAAACACAACCCCTAACAGCAGAAAGATAGTCCCTCCCACTGTTAGTCCAGTCGCATAGCATCCAATAGCTGCAATGAGAAAAGCTAATAATATAATGACGCGATAAAAAGTAGTCATGCAGATTCTGCCCTTAAAATTTAGCCAACCGAATACACGAAGAAATTAATCTGTTGTGTAAGTGATACTCTCAAATACAGTCTTTTGAAAATCAAAATAAAAGTGCTCTGACCTCTTTATTATGAGTCTTAAATATTACGAAAATTGGCCTGTAAGATAAAGACCCCAAAAGTTATTATTACGAGAACTAGACCAGCCGTCATCTAAATACACTACATCGTTGGAGTGCGGATATTTACCTAAAGTAATTATCTTGCAGACTGGCCAACCTACCCAATGGCGAATAGTATCAAAAACTATTTCAGCGAGAATATAACCTACACCCCTAAAAAATCCCTTTGCAACTTCTTCTATTAAACTATCCAAAAACCCCTATCCTAATTACACATAATCATAAAAGAACTTTTATCTTCCCTCTTTATTTTTATAATCTGTGACGCCATGGTCTTTCGGTGCCTGGTGTATTTATGCATAAATACTCCGTCAGCATATTATCTCCATCAAGAGCAATAGATTCAATTTGAGCTTTATACGCTTTTAGATTGTTGATGGTTACATACTGAGTCTGGCTACCTGTATGAGCAATATCTCCCCCTTGTCGATACGAAATCATATACAACGTCTTTGCCTAGGGACCGGCAACTTGATAATTCTTTTTGCACACTTTGTGGGAGATCTTTTGGGTTGTCGATTTTTCCTGATAAATAGGTAACACCTCGAGCATTACTTCTTCTATGTACAGCTCCCAAGCAGCACAAAGCATCAACACACCGCTGTGTGTGATATGACCTAACCCTCATCTCCCATGACCATCATGATTTAGTTGAGTGTGACTTGAAATAATCCTACCTACATCAGTCAGCATATTTGTTTCAAATTTTAAAAAGCTTGTTGATGGCATCTGAATTCCCTAGAAATTCTGACAGTCTGTTAATGAGGAACAAGTCTTCATTAACAACATCAACGGGAATCTCTCGTAACAGGTCATAGAAGATGTGTACGAATTGTTTAAGTCCATATTATTAATCTCATTTTAAGCTATATTCCTTTTAGCCCTTTTCTATTAAACAGGCACAATGCCTGTTTAATGAAAACCAGTATAAATTTAGTAATCGCCTATCAATTGCTGCTTACTTCTCAGCCACTTCCACCTTAGTCACTTTCTGCAATCCACGAGGTAGCTTATTACCACGCTTACCACGATCACCTGTGTAATGGGCTATATCCGCTGGTTTGAGTGTGAGATGACGTTTACCTGCATGCAAGGTGAGACTTTCACCTTCAGGTACCACTGTCACAGAAAGTAGCGCTTCACACTCATTGGCAAAAGCCGCTTGTGGAATATTGATTAGGCGAACACCTTTACCCTTATTCAGATTCGGCATGCCAGTCGCTGCGAAGACCAGTAAACGGCCGTCAACAGCAGTCACCGCTAATTGGTCTGTTTCTCTGTTTTCCAACCAGGTTGGAGGGAGGATTTCAGCACCAGCGGGTAAGTTGAATAACGCTTTACCCGCTTTATTTTTCGCCAATAGGTTTTCTAATGTAGTGACAAAACCATAACCCGCTGTATTTGATAACAACAATGGCTTGTTTAAATCACCAGCTAGTACCGCAACAAAACGCGCATCTGTTGGCATTTGCAAACGACCACTGAGCGGCTCACCCTGCCCACGTGCTGATGGCAATGTATGGGCGGGTAAGGAATAACTTCGACCTGTTGAATCTAAGAATACGATTTGTTGATTACTACGGGCCTTAACTGAGGTCGCATAGCGATCACCGGTTCGGAAGTTCAACGACTCTGGATCAACATCATGCCCTTTCGCTGCCCTTACCCAACCACTTTCAGACAATACAATAGTGATCGGCTCAGTGGGTAACAAATCAGTCTCATCCATCGCTTTTGCAGCATGCCGCTCAACTAAAACCGAACGACGATCATCACCAAACTTCTCAGCATCTGCCGTGAGTTCTTTTCGAATCAGTGTTTTCAGGCGGGTATCTGAGTTGAGCAATAATTCTAATTTTTTACGCTCTTTTGATAACTCATCCAATTCACCTTGGATTTTCATTTCTTCGAGTTTGGCTAAGTGTCGTAATTTTAACTCTAGAATGGCTTCGGCTTGTCGATCGGTAATATCGAACCGTGTCATCAAGACAGGCTTAGGCTCATCTTCTGTTCGAATGATCGCAATCACTTCATCAATATTGAGGTAGGCGACTAATAAACCTTCCAACACATGCATGCGATCAATGATTTTGTCGAGTCGATATTGCAAACGACGACGCACTGTTTCGGTCCGATATGTCAACCATTCCAACAGCATATCGCGTAGGTTTTTAACCTGTGGGCGACCATCTAAGCCAATCATATTCATATTGACGCGATAACTACGTTCTAGGTCTGTCGTCGCAAATAAATGTGACATCAAACCCTCAAGATCAACACGATTTGAACGTGGTACAACCACGAGACGAACCGGATGTTCATGATCAGATTCATCACGTAAATCCACCACCATTGGCAGTTTCTTATTATTCATTTGAGCGGCAATCTGCTCGATGACTTTTGCACCAGACACCTGATAAGGCAGAGCATTGATAATCAACTCGCCATCTTCAACGACATATTGCCCACGCTGACGAACACTGCCATGACCCGTCGAATACATTTTATGTAAATCAGCGGTGCTCGAAACAATATCACCGCCGGTAGGAAAGTCAGGTGCTTTAACGACTTCTAGTAATTCTTCTAATTTAGTAGACGGTTTTTTCAGCAATAACAAACACGCTTCAACCACTTCACGCAGATTATGAGGCGGAATATCAGTCGCCATACCCACCGCAATACCCGTACCGCCATTTAACAATACATTGGGTAAACGCGCGGGTAATAACTCTGGCTCATTCATTGTGCCATCGAAATTAGGAATCCATTCGACTGTCCCTTGACCTAACTCACTCAATAAACTTTGGGCATAAGGTGCCAGACGTGATTCGGTATAGCGCATGGCCGCAAACGATTTGGGATCATCCATCGATCCCCAGTTACCTTGCCCATCAATTAAGGGATAACGATATGAAAAGGGTTGTGCCATTAGCACCATGGCTTCATAACAAGCTGAATCACCATGGGGATGATATTTACCTAAAACATCACCCACAGTACGGGCTGATTTTTTATGTTTTGATAAGGCACTTAAACCTAATTCTGACATCGCATAGACAATACGACGCTGCACCGGCTTTAAACCATCACCGACATGCGGCAAAGCCCGATCCAAAATAACGTACATGGAATAATCCAAATACGCTTTTTCAGTAAAGTCGCGTACCGGTAATTGTTCTAAATCATCAACTAATGAACTCATTATTCAATCATCTCTTATTGGATTTACACTGTCGCCAAATCGCCTTGCTCTTCAAGCCAAGCTTTGCGATCAGATGCCCGCTTTTTGGCCAGTAATTTATCCATCATCATCATTGTCTCATCTTCAGCATTAATGGTGAGACGAATCAATCGACGTGTATCAGGTGCCATCGTCGTTTCACGCAATTGCATTGGGTTCATTTCACCCAACCCTTTAAAACGCTGCACACTGACTTTGCCTTTTATTTTCTCTTTCTCAATCCGGTCTATCACAATCTGGCGTTCTTCATCATCTAAAGCGTAAAATACCTGTTTACCAACATCGATACGATATAGCGGTGGCATCGCCACACAGATATGACCGGCCTCGACCAAGTGTCTAAAGTGACGGACAAATAAGGCACATAATAACGTCGCAATATGTGCACCATCAGAATCAGCATCGGCCAAAATACAAATTTTTCCGTAACGTAATCCCGATAAATCATCTGATCCTGGATCAACCCCAATCGCCACCGCGATATCGTGTACTTCCTGTGAGGCTAAGACTTGCGATGATTCCACTTCCCATGTGTTTAAGATTTTTCCGCGCAGCGGCATAATCGCTTGAAACTCACGATCGCGGCCTTGCTTCGCACTGCCCCCAGCAGAATCCCCTTCCACCAAAAATACTTCCGTGCGCGTAACATCTTGCGAACTACAATCAGATAATTTACCTGGTAATGCAGGACCTGATTGCACGCGTTTACGTACGACTTTTTTAACTTGTTTTAATCGGGATTGAGCATTACTAATCGCAAGTTCGGCTATTTTTTCACCATCTTCAACATGGTGATTAAGCCACAAGCTAAATGCATCTTTCACAGCACCAGATACAAAACCTGCACATTGCCGTGAGGATAATCGCTCTTTAGTTTGACCAGAAAATTGAGGATCTTGTAACTTCACCGACAATACGTAACAACAGCGCTCCCAGATATCTTCAGGCGATAACTTCACACCACGTGGTAGCAGACTACGGAATTCACAAAACTCACGCAAAGCATCCAATAAGCCTGAACGCAGGCCATTCACATGCGTACCGCCCTGTGCGGTTGGAATCAAATTAACATAACTCTCCGCAAGCTCTTCACCCGGTTCCATTTGCCACATCAAAGCCCAATCTACTTCTTCATTCTCACCTTTGATATGACCATGAAAAGCCGTTGCGGGCACACAAGGCTGGTCAGTCATCATCGATGCGATATAACTGGTTAAACCTTCGTCATAGCACCACTTATCTTCGACTTTTTCTTTACCCGATAAATCAGTAAAGGTCATCACCAAGCCAGGGCACAACACCGCTTTTGCACGTAAGACATGACGTAGCTTTGAAACTGAGAACTTAGGCGAATCAAAATAGGAGCCCTGCGGCCAAAAGCGCACACGCGTACCCGTATTCCTTTTACCTACTGTACCAACCTCATGGAGTTCTTCGACGCGTAATCCCTTTTCAAAAGCGATGGTATATTCCGTCGCATTACGCTTAATTGTTACTTCAAGCCGTGTCGATAAAGCATTGACCACAGACACACCCACACCATGTAAACCACCTGAGAATTGGTAATTTTTATTCGAGAACTTACCACCCGCATGCAAGCGCGTTAAGATGACTTCAACACCCGGAACTCCTTCTTCGGGATGAATATCGACTGGCATACCTCGGCCATCATCAATCACTTCTATAGAATTATCAGAATGCAGGGTAACGTTGATTTGACTTGCATGACCTGCGACAGCTTCATCGACACTATTGTCGATAACTTCTTGCGCTAAATGATTGGGACGGGTTGTCTCCGTGTACATCCCCGGTCGTTTCTGAACAGGCTCAAGCCCTGTTAAAACTTCAATGGCTGAAGCATCATATGTGTTGGTCATAACTCTGCTTTATTAATTTCTGTGTCAAGAGAGTAGCAGGATAAAAGGGCACAACACAAGACCAGTCAAGGGATTATCGACGAATCTAAAGAAGGTATTTGACCTAATTCAACCCTTTTTAAGCGCTATTAATTCAGTTCTTCCCTTGAGCTAAATAGTAATTTTATCTTGTTTTGCCAGCCGACCTATTGAACGTTGTAATTGTTTCATCTCAATATCAGCTTCTTTCGCAATTTTTGCGATAGATTGCGAACCCTTTTTATCCAGATATTGCCAAAGCTGCCCCGCTACATTTCCGATTGATTCAGACATCGGATTTCCCCCTATATAAATAATGTGACAAAATGAAATGGCACAAACGCAATCATTGTGCCAAACAGAGGTCACCATGATCTAAACAAAAGGTCAGCCACAATCGAGGAAAAATCAAACGAAAAAAACACCACAAGCGCTAGACAGTTTTAGTGCAAACACAATGCGTTCACACCAAAAAGCGACTCACCATAACAGACTACGAAGACAATGCTGAGCGGATCGCCCTTAGCACGTTCATAATAACAACTCTAGGTACTGCCATATTCAGGCGCATAAATCCAGCTCCTTCAGAACCAAACAATGTCCCTGGGCTCATCGCCACTTTTACCTGATCAATAAAAAAGCGGTGTAAGTCAGCATCATCTAACCCCATGCCACGACAATCTAACCACAACAAATAAGTCCCTTCAGATTCAACCAATACGATCTCTGGTAGAGTCGATTCTAAATAGCTTTTAACGGCCAATCGCGTCTCGTCAAGATAAGGCATTAAATCATCAAGCCACGTTTCACCATACTGATAAGCCGCTTCAAAACCACAGATGCTAAAGGGATTAGTATTACTCACATGCCAAGATGAAAAAACCTGTTCTATCGCCTGACGCTGTGCTTTATCATTGGCCACAATCGCAGATAAACCCAGACCCGGAATATTAAAGGTCTTACTTGGCGACACGGCGGTAATAATGGCTACATCATCAGCTAGCGTTGCAATCGGCGTATGCACTTGATTTGGGAAAATAAGATCAGCATGAATATCATCTGAAATAATCGTCATATCATAGCGACGGGTAACGAGTAACAAAGCTTCCAATTCTGCACGCTGCCATACCCGGCCTACAGGATTGTGGGGTGAACATAACACCAACAGCTTTGCACCCGATTCGGCACATTCCGCCAAATGTTCTATGTCCATCCGGTAATGTTGGTTTTCAAATATCAGTGGGTTTTCGACTAATGTCCGTTGCGTATCTTTCACCGCAGTATAGAAGGGATGGTAAACAGGTGACTGAATAATGACCTTGTCGCCAATCTCTGTCAAAGCCGTGATTGCCGCATAAATCGACGGTACTACACCCGGGCACATCACAATACTGTTGCGTGCTATCTCCCAACGATGCCGATGTTTGAACCAGTGCTGCATCGCAACATATAAACTCTCAGGATAGTCGGTATAGCCATAAATGGTATGTTGAGCGCGTTCTACTAAAACCGAAGTAACCGCTTCGGGAGCCGGAAAATCCATATCCGCCACCCACAATGGCACCACATCATCAGTGCCAAAATGGGTTGTTCTCGCTTCGTATTTCAAACTCGCCGTCCCAACTCGGCTGACGGGCGTATCAAAATCGTGTGTCACCCGCGGAATCGCCACAAGGTGGCTTCAGATAATGTATGCTGGAATTTACGACTGGTTTCGCGGATCACAAAAGGCACTGCTCTTGGTCCTTCAACCAAATCAAAATGGGGGGCTAACATGGCTTTCAAACCATCTAATGTGCTGACATTTTCGCCATCAACCTTACGGCCACCCACCCAGTTTTCTTTATTCGTATGTTCTTCAAGCCATGTATACGGTGATGTAATCATCAAAATACCACCAGCATTCATGCGTTCATGGATGGTCTCTAAAAATAAAGCAGGTTCGTAGAGTCGATCAATCAGGTTTGCTGCTAACACCAAATTATAGCTTTCATAATGTGGCTTCAAGTTACAAGCATCACCCTGCATAAACTCAATTTTTTCTGCTGTGTCTTGATCAGAAAAATCCGTTAAACGTCGTTCTTTATAAAGTGCTAACTCACCCTCATCGACAATGCTATACCGGATGACTCCTTGGCGTTGTAGATGTACACCTAAGTTAATCAACCGCGCCGAGAAATCAATCCCCGTCACATGGTCAAATTGCTTCGCTAATTCGAAACTAGAACGTCCAACCGCACAGCCAATATCTAACGCACGGCCCATCGGTTGGTCACCCATGGCCGCAATCGCAATGTCAGCCAAAGCTTTCGGAAAATTAGGCACGTCAAGATAGATATCACCATAATGAAATTCTGCATATTCAGACAACATTTTAT
This sequence comes from Gammaproteobacteria bacterium, assembly GCA_029248745.1. Taxonomy (GTDB): domain Bacteria; phylum Pseudomonadota; class Gammaproteobacteria; order Nitrosococcales; family Methylophagaceae. The sequence continues at coordinate 79,180 of JAQWIT010000013.1, read as the reverse complement.
CTGTTTCGTAATTTGAACCCACTTGCTCTTCAAGCTCCTCTGCAACCACATAACGGAAACCCGCATGCTGGAAAAAATGTTTTCTAAATGCATAGCGTGCACTACGGCGACTTTCATTGCCACACGAAACCCATGAACCACCTTTGAAAATATTATGGCGGCCATCAAAGGTCGGCATCGTAAAATCATCATAGAACGGATGCACTTTGAACTTCTCAAAAGGATAAATGGCAGTTTCAGTCCATTGCCAGACATTACCTACTACATCATAAAGATCGCCATGAGCATGACGTGTAACGGGGCAAGAAGAAGCCGCATGATCTAAATGTAAGTTAGCAGCACTTTGTTCACCTTGCTCTAACTCAGCCACACCCGTATGATCATAAATGCGGTACCACTCATCTTCTGTTGGTAAACGAACTTGCTCACCGGTTTCTTTCACCAGCCAATTACAAAACGCCTTCGCTTCGTGATAATTAACCTCTGCAGGCCAATCCCATGGCATATCGACCACTTCAGTCATCAAACGTAATTTGAACCCTTCATCTGCTTCAACCCAGAAGCTAGGGCATTCCGCTTTGGTATATTTCAGCCATTCCAGCCCTTCTTCTGGCCACAAACTCTGATCTTGATAACCGCCTGCCTTAACAAACTCTAGAAAAGCTTGATTCGTCACTAGATAACGGCTGGCTCTAAAAGCCTTAATATCACTTTCGTGTTCGCCATATTCATTATCCCAACCATAATAAGGATCATCATAATCCTTACCAATTTTCACTTTACCCGCGGGGATTTCGACCGTGTCATTAATCGGGGCTTCACCTGATTCTTGGCAAGGTGCCCAATCGACATGAGGTTGTACCCAATCTAAATTTTGCTGACGAATTAATACCGAAGAGGTTTCAAGGTGGATATGCTCATGTTCAATACCCATCATAATTGTCCACCAAGGGCTTTCCCAAGTGATCGGCAACGTCAAGGGTGTCGTTTTGATTAAGCGATTAATCAGTGCATTCACTTGAGAGCGGTAAGTTCTCACTTCTCTGACTGTTGGCCAGTCGTAATGCGCTTCATCAAGATCATCCCAACTCATCTCATCAACGCCAATCGCAAACATCGATTCAAATGTTGGGTTAACACGCTGATCAATCAAACCTGCCAACACTAATTTGTTAACAAAGAAAGTCGCAGTATGACCGAAGTAAAAAATCAAGGGATGGCGTAATGGAATCGCCTTTTGATAATAGGCACGATCATCACTCAATGTCTCAAACAATGCATCATAACGAAACCAAGTGGCATTGAAATAATCAGCTATTTCTTGGCGTTTTGCTTCAGCATCATGCCCCGATAACAAGGGCGTTCTGTGATATTGAACTCGACCCTCACTATCACTAGCCGAGGTTTTTAAAGACTGCGTTGATGACATTAAATTATCCTTAATCAGGAATGGGTAATACACAATGACGCACCATTACGTCATTCGTTACACCAAACCAAAAATTGAATAAAACTAAAGCTTTGACAAACCAAATGGCCTATCATTTTCGTCTTACTTTTACTCAGAAAGTGTATCCGACATCATAGGGAAACAAGGGCGATGGCACAAGCCTATATCTTCCACAGCAAAAATACCCATTTTAAGCAATCACTTAGCTGAGTATTTCCACTTCATCCTGTTCTTCTTCAGCATCAACAAACTGATCAATGTAATCCAGCCAATATTCTGCCTGACGACCCAAGTTTTTATAATTAGCCGCTTGAGCCAACCATTTTTCAGCCTGTGTATAGTCACCTAAATGGAATTCTGCTAGCCCGGCCATCAAGGCCGCAGTGCCGCGTTTCTTGCCTTTTAAATTCTTCAAGCTCCTTATAAACGCAGCACTGGCTTGTTGCCAATCTTCTAATTCAAATAGAACACGGCCTAATTTTAAACTTGCTTCCCCATTCTTATCGGACTCAGCCAATTTAGCTAATATCTTCACCGCCCTCTCACGCTCACGCGCAGCCAACCAACTATCTGCCAAACGGTTTAAGTTTCTAGTACTACGAGATATCGTCCCTTTCTTCATCCCTTTTTGTAAAATCAATGCTGACTTATGTGGAATGCCTAAATAACGGTACATATCTGATAAACGTTCAACAACTCGCTTTTCACCGAGTTCTAAATGGCTGGCTAATACTTCAACAGCTAAAGCCGAAACCTGCTTATTCTGCCGCGCGTACATGCCTGATAATTGTGCCCAATAATTGTCTTTATCTGGAAAACGAACAATCAATTTTTCTAAAATTTTAATACCGGCAGAATATTGTTTTAATTCCATATGCCCTGCCAATAACAATTGATACCAATTTTCAGGCGGTATCTTTTCATTCCGCACCGCTTGTTTCATATGTCTAACCGTTTGGCTAAAGTGATTAATTTGGTAATAAGCACTGGCAATCAGAACATGTGCACTATTCGGTGGGTTGGGCTCTGCTTTAAACCATTGTTCAAGTACAGCAATGCCCGCTTTAAATTTATCTTCGGCCAATAATAATTGACCCAAGTTATAACGCAGACCATGACTGACAGGCTCTGGCAAAGCATCACTCTCCAAAGCTTGCTGAAACTGTTCACGAGCCTTTTTATATTGTGATTTAGCCGAATACACATAGCCCAATGTCTGCTGTACAACAGCCCGATCATAAGAACCGACTTTTGTGTTGGCCAAGATTTTTGACAACTGGCTTTCCGCTTTCGAATATTGATCAACATTCATCAACTCCTGAGCGGCAATGACAGTGTTATAAGTCTTCTCTTGCAATAGATATTGCTTTTCTTGGGCTAACGCAGCCTGCCCAAAAGCCATCGCAAAACACAATAATAAGAACTGCAATCTTGTCCTAATCATTTGGCCAACCTAAATGTAATTTCCTGTGCAGCTGTTTGTTCAACGGTCTCACCATCAACGATTTTAGGATTGAATTTCCATTTCTTTATCGCCTTAATGGCTGCCTTATCAAACACACCTGGAGGATTTGCCGTTAAAACACGTGGATTAGCAACACGGCCATCTTTTGTAATGGTAAAAGCAACCTTCACAACACCTTCAATACCTCGCCGAGAAGCCGAACGCGGATAACGTGGTGGGATCCTCACTAAAGGGGCCACTTGGGCATACTCTGAAACACTTACGGGTGATATAGGTGCTGCTGGTGCAGCCGAGAACTGACCTAAATAAGGCCCACCTGCAATATTCAACGGCACATCAATATTAGGCACATTCATCTTTGGTGTCGGTGCTTTCACTTGCTGCGTCGGTGGTACCATTCTAGGTGGTGGTGGTGTTTTTTCTGGTGGCTTAGGCTTTTCAGGCAATTTCCGTTCTTTTGTTTCCGTCAATGTGTCCTTCTTGACCCGAACAAAATCCAATAATTGCACATCATCAAGCACATTACGCTCAACACGATCTGAAGACGTCATGAAATGCATCAATGTAAATAAGCCCAAATTCACTAACAGGGCAAAAAGGAGTCCTACTGCTAACCGCATACTGACTTATTTAATTCCGCTCGGCCGCAATTGATACATTCGCCACCCCAGCTAAACGTGCTTGGTCCATCACCTCGATCAAAATACCTGTCTTAGCATCTTTATCGGGTTGAATAATCACAGCACCTTCTGGGTTCTCAGCATGCATACGTTCAACATTAGCCCTTAACGCACGACGATCAATCACTCGACCATCCATATAAATTTCACCACTGGCTGTAATCGCCACCATGATGTTGGCTAATTCTTTTTTAACAGCGGTTTTGGCTGAAGGACGGTTCACATCCACGCCAGTTTCCTTCACAAAAGACGTCGTCACAATAAAAAAGATCAATAAGATAAACACCATATCGATCAATGGCGTCATATTGATTTCTGCTACGCTGCCGCTTTGGCGTCGTGAATGTCTTATTCTCACAATCTATGCCCTATTTTATTCATCACGCTTTAACTGGTCCGACATCAAATCAACTTCACGTGCCACACGTGTTTCTAATTCGGTACTAAAATACAAACCTGATAAAGCCGTTAACAAACCTGCCATCGTCGTAATCAATGCTATCGAGATACCGCCCGCCATACCACGCGCATTACCCGTTCCAAAGACAGTCAAGACATCAAAGGTCTGAATCATTCCATCTACCGTACCGAGTAAACCCAACATCGGTAACGCCGCCGTCAATGTCTTAATCAACATCAAATACCGCTTCAATGAAACTCGTGCTTGTGCAATCATTCCAGTCCGAATTTGCAATGCCGACCAACTCTGTCTCTCTGGCCGTTGTTGCCATTCCGCCACCATTTTTTTAACTGATGCCGGATACACGCAGTACACAAATAAATAACGTTCAGCAATCAACATCCACATCAAAATAGAAGCCAATAAAATCAGCCAAAGAACTGTTCCACCGCTCTCCATTAAGACTCGGATATTAAAGAAATTATTACTTAATGCTGTCATCTCGTTGTTCTGCATTACGCGCAATCAAAGCCGCGCTTTCTTCATCAAACAGTTGAACTAAACGGTTACTCTTGCCTGATAACAAACTATGAATCAGCAACAGTGGAATCGCGACGGCCAAGCCCAGTTCAGTCGTGACCAAAGCTTGGGAAATCCCCCCCGACATCAATTTAGGATCACCGGTGCCGAACAAAGTGATCGACTGGAAAGTTTCAATCATCCCAGACACCGTACCCAACAAACCCAACATCGGTGCAATTGCCGCCAAAATCGCCAAAGTAATCAAACCACGTTCGACTTTTGGCACTTCTCGTAAAATCGCTTCATCCAGTTTTAATGTTAACGTATCGACATCATTCTTTAGACTGTCGTCATAAACTGACAAAATCCGACCTAGCGGGTTATTTGTATCTGCCGTTGTTGTTTTTTGTTGTTTAGCAACTTGTTGTCCTGTCGTCGTCAATGACACAAAACGTTGTATCGCAATCAACAAACCAATCACACCCAAGAGAAGAATCAGATAGCCAATCCAGCCACCTTGCTGAACACGTTCTTTTAAATCTGGCGCTTGAACCAGTAAGGCCATAATCGCACCACGTGTCGGATCAACCACAACCGGTTCAATCGCACCCGACTCCGCTGCCTCAAAATCAGCTGCCACTCGCTGCAAACGGTCAACTGGCTGCCGACCTAGTGCCACCAAATTCCCTGTCTCAGGAAGGTAGCGTAAAAACTGTCCTTCACTGAAGGCCGAGAATGGGCCCACCCGTGTCACTTGTTTCTCTTCGACCATGCCTTGTGCCGTAATCACAGGGTGCACAAACTGCTTCACTTTCGCAGACTCAGTCATTTCCTGTTGCAACGCTAGCCAAACTTGACGAATTTCTTCGATAGTTGGCTGCTGTTTTCGCTCAGCAATCTTACCTAAAAAAGCCACTCTCTCAGGATGTTCAGCAGACACCATTGAGCTCTCAAGTACGCCTCTGCTTTCATTCGCGACTTGACGCACCGTACCAAACAATTCACCTAATGAACCAGACTTAAGCAACAGATCTGCATTCAACTCTGCCAGTATTTTTTCTTGCGCTTGAAAAGTCATGTTTAATTGTGTTGTTTTCGCCTCTTGCTCCGCTAGCTGGGCCTTCGCTTGAGCCAACATACTTGCTTGTTGATCACGTTCAGCAATAAACGTCGCTTCTCGCTGTTGATTTTGTTCTTGTTCCATCATACGATCATGCTTGACACGCTCATACAATGCGTCTAAATCTTGTGGTTTCTCATCAGAGTGATTAGCCAAGGCAATCGTCTGGTTAAAGACTGCAAATAATAAAACTAAATAACGTAATTTCATTGCACTTTCCCTCCTGCTTTAACTGGTAAAACCAGCAAATCAGGCGGTAACTGCTTCTTCGCCACTTTCAATCCTATTTCTATTGGCTGACGATAACTATCATCCAAACGTTGCCAACCATTATTCCAAACACCCGCTTCCTGACCATCCAGCGACAGGAAGTAAAGGTTGACACGTCCGATACGCAGAAAGTCGACGGTCCGCGTTTCTTCACCTATAACCAAGTCTCCCTGATAGGCTTCAATGGTCCGGCCATATTCTGTTTCAACCTGATACGCTTCCAAAATGCGTCGATACTTTTCAGCCAAGCTGACATCTGCCCTTTCCATCAAGCTTTGCAATGCTTCGATACGGTATTGTCGTTCTTCCGGTAAAAACGGAATATCTAAGGCAACGAAATCAACCATGACATCAATCATCTTCAACATCAACGGTACAATTTCGCGTTGCGTCGTTTCGATATTGACCAACTGAACATCGATCGATGTCATCTCTGCTTGCTGAGACAGCACCAATTTTTCTAGCTGTTCATTATAAATACGTAAGCTTTCCGTTTGGCGTAATACATTTCGGTATTCCGCTAACATCTGATCTGTATGATAGGCCAAGCCATCAATTTTTTCTTGTGATTTTTGTGCTGATATTTCAGCTTTAACTTGCGTATCTATCGCATCTTTTAAGGTATCAACATGAACCGCCGTCGCCAGAGGCGATAGCAGTAATAACAATGCCAAGGAACCCACACGACTAAAACTTATCATTCGCATGAAATGTTAATTCCTGTATTTGTAGTAGGTAATTTATAGCAGCAAACCAGACACTTAGTGCCGCTAATGATAATCATTCATAATAACACTGACTCGATTAACAGTGCAGTGCAATTTTCAGACAGAACATAATAGCGTAAACATCACAATAAAAAGCACGTGATATGCCCTAACGCTCAGCCAAATCGCGCAGTCATAGACGAATGAAAGACAGGCAAACAAAACTAAAATCGGACATTTTGAAAAGATGAGCTAAAATAATCGTACTATAATCAACGACACAGCATAATTTTAAGGATCCAACATGCAAACCAATCACGACCTTTTCGAACAAGCCCAACAACATATTCCAGGCGGTGTTAACTCACCTGTCCGCGCTTTTAATGGTGTTGGTGGCGATCCCATTTTCTTTCGTGAGGGTAAAGGCGCTTGGGTGACTGATGCAGAAGGCAAAAAATACGTTGATTACATCGGCTCATGGGGCCCGATGATTGTCGGTCATGCCCATCCTGATGTGATTACTGCGGTACAAAAATCGGTCGAACACGGCCTAGGTTTTGGCGCACCAACAGAAATCGAAACCACCATGGCAGAAGAAGTCTGCAAACTCATACCGTCAATGGATTTAGTCCGTATGGTGAGTTCTGGAACAGAAGCTACTATGAGCGCCATCAGGTTAGCGCGTGGTTACACTGGCCGCGATAAAATCGTCAAGTTTGAAGGCTGCTACCACGGTCATGCGGATTCTTTATTAGTGAAAGCCGGTTCTGGCGCCCTTACCCTTGGCGTACCATCATCAGGTGGAGTACCCGCTTCATTAGCAGAGCACACGCTGACTTTACGCTTTAATGATATTGATTCCGTCACGGAATGTTTTGAAGAATTAGGCGACCAAATTGCCTGCATCATCGTTGAACCTGTTTCCGGTAATATGAACTGCATTCCACCGGTTTCTGGCTTCTTAGAAGGCTTAAGAAAAGTCTGCGATGATCACGGCGCCGTGCTTATTTTTGATGAAGTCATGACGGGCTTCCGCGTGTCACTAGGCGGCGCACAAGCGCATTACAATGTCACGCCAGACTTAACCACATTAGGTAAAGTGGTTGGTGGTGGTCTCCCTGTCGGTGCCTTTGGTGGTAGACGCGAAGTAATGGAACATATCGCTCCGCTTGGCCCTGTTTATCAAGCAGGTACACTATCAGGTAACCCCATCTCAATGGCCGCTGGGCTTGCGACATTAAAACTGATTCAACAAGAAGGATTCCATGACAAACTCGCTGCGACCACCAAAAAATTAGCAACAGGCCTCAAGGCCTTAGCGGAAGAAGCCGACATCCCCATGACCACCAGCCATGTGGGCGGTATGTTTGGTTTATTCTTCACCGACTATGACAAAGTTGATTACTACGAACAAGTAGCTAGCAGTGATCAAGAACGCTTTAAAAAATTCTTCCATTTGATGTTAGATCGCGGTGTTTATCTGGCCCCTTCAGCCTTTGAAGCCGGCTTTGTTTCTGCTGAGCATGGCGATGCTGAAATCGAACACACATTGAATGCAGCTAAAGAAGCATTGGATTTACTATAACCAATAGAAAGATACTCAAAGCCTTTCAATTTGCAGCTGGCAAATGAGCAAACTCCCATGAGCTTGGCTATACTTAGTGATTGAGGTGCACCCATCAGTGAACAGGTGCAGCCAACAACGCTGCAACTTGAAAGGCAAAGAGTATGAACACACTTTATTGGCATGATTACGAAACCTTTGGCATAGACCCTAAGTACGATCGGCCAGCTCAGTTTGCTGGCATTCGTACCGATGAGGACCTAAACATCACCGGTGAGCCACTGATGATTTATTGCAAGCTTGCAGAAGATAGTTTGCCGTCACCAGAAGCGTGTTTAGTCACGGGTATTACGCCACAAGAAGCTAATGAAAAAGGCTTGCCAGAAGCAGAATTCATCAAACTAATACATGATGAATTCGCCCAAGCCAATACCTGTGGTGTTGGCTATAACAGCTTACGCTTTGATGATGAATTCACCCGTTTTATTCTCTATCGTAGCTTCTACGATGCTTATGCCAGAGAATGGCAAAATGGTAATTCACTTTGGGATATTATCGATATGGCACGACTCACCCGTGCCCTACGTCCAGAAGGCATTAACTGGCCTGACCATGAAGATGGCAAACCCAGCTTTCGACTTGAACACTTAACCGCTGCCAACAATATCGAACACGCCGGCGCGCATGATGCACTTGTTGATGTCCATGCCTCCATCGCCTTAGCTAAACTGATTAAAACAGTCCAACCCAAACTCTATGATTATGTCTACCAACACCGTCGTAAAAATGATGTCGCGCCATTACTCAATCTGCATGACCGTACACCAGTTGTTCATGTCTCACGCACGTACCCGAGCGAATATTGTGGCACAGCATTAGTCATCCCTCTTGCCAAAGACCCCACCAATCCCAACGGCGTGATTGTTTATGACCTGCGTCATTCCCCTGAAGCATTGATAAATGAAGATGCCGAAACACTAAAAGAGTGGCTATTCACACCCTACAAAGACCTTCCCGAAGGTGTTGAGCGCCCTGCCCTTAAAACCATTCATATCAACAAATGCCCCATCGTCGTGCCCGAAAACACATTGAATGATGAGGCCGCAGCAAGACTCGATATCGACAAGGAACAACATTACCAACACCTTGCTGAACTCAATGCTGCTGGAGACTTGATTGCCAAAATCAACGCCATCTTCACCAAACCAGAATATGACAGCATTGATGACCCAGATGCCAGTCTCTATTCCGGTGGCTTTTTCAGTGCCAACGACAAACGAAAAATGGAATTAGTCAGAGAGGCAGAGCCAGAAAACCTGGCCATGCTTAGCATTCCATTTGAAGATAACCGTCTAGAAGAAATGCTATTTCGATACCGCGCCCGTAATTGGCCGGAAACATTAAATCAAGAAGAACAAGAAGAATGGCAGCATTTCTGCCAGCAAAGATTAGAATCGGATACTCATGAGAAGATCTTAAACTTTGACCGATTTGCAGAAAAAATTGAAGCCTGTCGAGAACGTGAGCTAACAGATGAACAGAAAACAGTTTTAGAATACTTAGAGCAATATGCAAAGCAACTCAAAGGTAGTTAGCATAAATCAATTACTACGACCCCATTGATTTGTAGCTATCCATCAACTAATTAAAAAGCCCTTGAAGCAGTGACAACTTTGATCCATAAAACTCATGATCCACAAAAAAATTAATAGGCATATACGTTTCTGAACGACCCAACATTACCTGATCTTATTGACTCCATATTTCTATGTGCCCATTACTTAAAATACATCTCGAAAAAAGGGAGAAAATCAATTTCATATTGAATAAATTTGGATTCAGTTCTATTAGGCGTAAACCCAAATCCACCTATGGGATTATATTTCAGCCGCTCATCAGCAAAAGATAACTCCACTCTAATCCCTACGGCATCATCCTTACTAACAAAATCAAAGACAATCCCCCCTACAACTTGTTCTACAATTTCTGGCACTAAATCTTGAAAATTGTATGACTCATCCTCATGCCGAGCTATAACTGTGAAACACCTAGGTATAGTCATCACTGTACCTTCTGGGAGCGGTTGTGAACTTTTAAGCATCTTTATCACATTATCAGGAAACAATTCACGAAATCCTTATAGCTCATACAAATGTTCATGCCAAATTGTTTGAGATCTCTTTATAGAAGAGTTTTCTTCTATTGCTAATACAGCGAGATTTCGAAGAAGAGGGATATCCTGTGTCAGACGAAAATGATCATCAACCCCACCTGAATTCACAAAAATCTCTTTTTCTGCATGAGCTATTGCATTCCGACACTCTTGAAATAAGTAAAGCCCTACATCGCTATCACTCTCCCAGAGTTCATCACACCTAACTTTTTCCCGATGCTCATCAAGCCTACTTAGAGCACCTCCGACCCAAGTACCACGTAACTTTCCTTTTGGGTGAATTACACTTATGACCTTATATAAACTTAGAAATGCATAAAAAGGGTTATCTAAAGATACTCATTCCCGATGAAAGGCAATCGCAGTTTTCTCCTGACTATTTAAGCTACCGGTAGATGCTCACCATCAAAAAAGCGCCTAACAAACTTACCTCGATGAACACCAATTGGCCTTGGTAAGTTACCCCTCCCCACGCCAAAATTGACAAACCATTCCTTTCTGACCAAGAGATTGCACTGCAAAAGCACATAATTTCAAGTCGGCCCTGCTCAATATCTAGTCCATAACGATCTAATCAGAATGCTATTGCAGCATTTTTACCTGCATCTTTAGTCTGGGGAAGTAAGATAAAATCTTTTCCTTCAAACTCGACTACCTGTCTCCTCTCTTGCCAACTCACCTGTGTGGAAACTGTCGCAACCACCCAATGGTCTCGCTCTCGAATTTGGCGGTCTGCTTCGTCAAAAGGGTTAAGTAAAAACTTCTTCGTCACTATACATATTTCAGGAAAATCAAGGATCAGTCAGCTTGATATTTAACTTTTTCGAAATATAACTGTCCAGTCTCAATTGACTCAAAGTAGCTGCTCAACATACTTTTCCAAATCCTGTGGCTTCGTTGTCGGCGCAAACCGATCAAACGGCGTACCATTAGCATCCACTAAAAACTTAGTGAAATTCCATTTAATTTTATCGCCCATCACACCTGATAATTCATCACGTAAATATTGGAATAAAGGGTGGCTAGAGTCACCATTCACATCGACTTTTTCTGTCACTAAAAAATCAACGCCATAATTCACTAAGCATTCATTCTTGATCGCCTCGGCATCACCTGGTTCTTGTTTACCAAATTGATTACAGGGGCTGGCAATAATGACAAGACCTTGGTCCTTATATTTCTCATGCAAAGCTTGTAGGCCTTCATACTGTGGCGTGAAACCACATTTGCTAGCCGTATTAACAATCAACACCGGCTTACCTTTAAACTGTGAAAAATCGATAGCGTAGCCTTGTAGGCTATTGATTGAGAAGTTATAAAATTCAGACATAATTAATTCCTAATACTATTTCATCTAAAGTATGTCTCAGCCATTTTAAATTAACAAGCAGTTCTACCATTAGTCACAATCAACAACAGTGATTACGTTAAACTATGCTCATGTCTACATCCGCTAATATTCTGCTTACCACTCCAGATGCCCGCTATATGCACACAGCATATGGCCTGCGTTATCTTTACGCCAATATGGGTCCGCTGCAATCACAAACTAAAATCATCGAATTCACCATTCAAGAATTGCCAATCAACATTGCTGAACAGTTATTAAGTCATCAACCCGATGTGCCATCGATTGCAGACAGTGCTGATTTTTATTATTTCTGGTCCCGGTGAGCAAAGCTTTCCTGAATTATGCCAGCAAATATTAGACGAGGATATTGCACAAACACATTATATTGAAGGCAAAGCATTAGCCCTTGATGAATTGGTAATGCCCTATCAATAATACACTGATGAAGACATTAGAAATCGGCTGATTTATGCTGAAATGCTTCCCTGCCAATAGTTTGCAATTTGAAATTGGCGTGCAAGCCTTTGATTCTGATATTCAGAACCTGATCAGCCGTAAGCAAAACAATTAAAAGACCAAGGCAAACCTGACTTGGTTACGGGAAGACACCAGCGCACATTTACACACCGATTTGATCTTTGGCTTGCCTAGTGATTCGTTAAATAATTTTGCTGTCAGTTTCGACCAGTTGATCGGACTCAAGCCGCATGAAATCCGGCTCGGTATTTTAAAGCGGTTACGCGGCGCACCGCTGAATCGCCATGATGAAACCTATCAATTACTCTTTACCCTGAAGCGCCTTACAATATTTTAAGCACTTCCGACATCACTTTTCAGGAAATGCAGATCGCCAATCGCTTTGCCCGCTTTTGGGACATGATTGGTAATTCGGGACGTTTCGCGAATACCCTGCCCATTATCTTAAGTGAGCGACCCTTCCAACGCTTTTTACAGCTATCAGATTAGCTTTATTAACGGGCAGGGAGTAGTTGGAAGATTTCATTGAAGAGGCAATTTGAGTTGATATTCATCATTTTGGCTGAGCATTTTGATGAAGATATTGCAACTGTGAAAGATATGCTCTATGTAGACTACAAGCGCAGTAAGCTGAAAGGCATACCCACATACGAAGTCAGTAAACATGCACCAAAGCAAAAACGAACGGGGACTGCCAACAAACGTCAGCAATCACATCAACTGCACTAAATCTCAAATAATCAGTTGAGCCAGCGTTTTAAAGTTTTCTTGAGCCGAATCTTCAAGCCACTCAAAAATAACAGACTCAACATTGGTCACAATCACGCCTGCACTACGCATACGCTGTAAAGCATTGTATTGATTAGCTTTTGAGCGAGAGCTCACGGCATCTTCAACCACAAAAACCTGAAAACCTTGCCCTTGCAAAGCCACTGCAGTTTGCAACACACAAATATGCGTTTCCATGCCCACCAACACTGCTTGTTTTCGGCCAGTTTGTTCAAGTGCTGGCACAAACCCATCTGCATCGGCAGCAGAGAAACGGGTTTTTGCGATAACCGATGTACCCTCAGGGAATTGTTTGACCAACTCTTTTTCTGTTGGCCCTAACCCATTTGAATATTGTTCTGTCACTAAAACAGGAATAGATAAAGTCTTAGCCGCAGTTAATAAAACACTAACGCATTCAATCACCCTTTCTTTGACGCCATTAGGCATCGCCGAAACTAATCTCTCTTGAACGTCTATCACCAATAACGTGCTGTCAGCGGCATGACTTAAATTAAGACTATCCTTCGACATTATTATTCCTCTAACCAGGTGTTGATTTGAGCTAGGTCATTTTGGCTTAAGGTACCTGCCGCTTGCTTCAAACGCAAGCTAGATAAAATATACTCATAACGCGCATTGGCATAATCACGCTTTGCTCTGAACAAATCCCGACGCACATTGAGTACATCCACAGTCGTCCGCGTACCGACCTCATAACCCGCTTCTGTCGACTCTAATGCTTTTTGACCCGACACTAAGGCTTGTTTTAAGGCTTTTACACGACTAATACCTGACATAACCCCGTTATAAGCTTCACGGCCCTGTCTGACAACAGCACGGCGTTGTGCCTCTTCATTTTGCATCGCCTCATCCAATCGATGTGAAGCTTGTCTGACACGAGATGACACGCCACCACCTTCAAAAATGGGCAGGTTAAATCGGATACTGACAGATTCCTGATGTACTTTGCTACTACCGCCAAAACTACTGTCACTTTGAGAGGTATAATTTTTTTCACCGACAATATCTAAACTCGGGTAATGACCACTCTTTTCTAACGCAATCACTTGCTGTGCATCTTCTTTCGATTTTTGTATCACACGTAAATTAGGATTTTGCACTAAGGCAACAGCTATCCACTCTTCACTTTCTTCAGGTACCGGACGTACAAGAGGCGTTTCAGAAGCTAAAGGGATTAAGCCTTCCAAATATAGGCCAGATGTTTCTAATAAGCGTTCACGGCTATTCGCCAACTCATTTTCCGCTGTAATCACATCGGCATTCGCTAAATCATAACCAGCTTGCGATTCACTCAAATCGGTAATCGTCGCTAAGCCCAGGTCGAACCGTTGCTGCACTTGCTCTAACTGTTTGGCGTTCGCCTCTTTTTCAGATTCTGAAAACTTTACTTCGTCTTGTCGTGACAAAAAATCAAAATAACGTTCAGCCACACGTAAAATCAATGCTTGCTCAGCTATTTGATAACTCGCTGCTGCCTGCTCAATAGCAATATCAGCCTGATTGCTTTGAATGTAATTTTCTTGTCGATAGAGTGGTTGTGTCAGACTCAGAGTATAGCCATGATTATTGTATTCTCTATCACCACCAAAGGCCTGAGCAGAAGACTGACGCTTTACTTTGCCGTTATTGGCAGATAAAGAAAGCTGCGGTAAGAACCGAGCCGTCGCTTGAGAATCTAATTCACCCACAGCACGTTGTGCAGCAGCTTCCGCTAATAATTGAGGATCATTAACCAAAGCACTTTGGAAAACATCAACTAAATTTTCAGCAGCAATGACCTGCGGCATCAGGCCCGCCATGATCCCGAAATATATTCCTATGTGTCTCAACTTTTTTCCCTAATAGACCGTCATTGTCGTATCAACATCTGTCGCCCAACTGTTCATACCACCTACTAAATTTATGATGTTACTATAACCCAAACCTTCAAGATATTGCGCCACATGCATACTCCGAATACCGGCATGACAAACAACAACAATTGTTTGATCAACCCCATCACCCAATTGATGTAATTCGTTGGGAATTTGTTGCATCGGAATATGCAAAGCACGCTCGATTTTGCCATAACCCAATTCATGTTCTTCACGCACATCAACCAATATCGCCAGGGAATCATCAGCTAATAAATCAGAAACATCACGCGCACTTGATTGTTTCATACTGACTTAAAACTCAAATTCAGGTTTTGGCTCAGCATTGATCACAGCCGGCGCAGCAGTTTCTAACACGACGTCTGTTTGCCACCCTCTTTCTGCAACGCGTTTAACCAATTGCACTTCCATCGTCATGCCCTCACCTACAATGGCCATCATTCGGCCACCTACTTGCAACTGCTGCAAAAAAGCATCTGGAATAGAAACAAAAGCGGCTGTCGATACAATCACATCAACGCGATCGTCACAAGACCACTGCGCCGAAGCATCACCTGTATGACAAGTGACATTATGAATATCACAGGCTTTTAGGTTTTTCTCTGCCATCGCAGTCAACTCTGGCACGATCTCTACCGTTTCAACTCGCCTTGCTAGCATGGCCAACAATGCCGTGAAATAACCCGTACCAGTGCCTATTTCTAATACGCATTCATCTCCCTGCACAGCCAATGCTTGCAACATCTTACTCTGCAAAATAGGCGGTAACATTGTCTGTCCATAACCAATGGGTAATGCCGTATCAGCACAGGCAAGACCAGCTAATTCCGCATCAATAAAATCAACTCGTTTCAGATGCCGTAGAGCATCTAGTACACGCTTATCGGAAATATCTGTTGGACGCACCTGTTGCTCCAACATATTAAAATGGGCAGTATCTTGGTTTAACACCACTAATATCCTATTCTAAGTTAAGATAAATAAAACAATCCTCAAGGATAGAAGCTTTCAGATAGTGGTGCAACCACATCATAGCCATAAGGAAAAAATAATGAACATTGCAACCTTTGCTGCAGGCTGTTTCTGGGGCGTCGAAGCAAAATTCAAACAATTGCCTGGCATTACTTCTACACGCGTCGGCTATACTGCTGGCCATACAGAAGCACCCGATTATAAAGCTGTCTGTACTGGTATGACTGGCCATGCAGAAGCCATTGAAGTGACTTTCAATTCTGACTTAATTAATTATGAACAACTACTGGATTTTTTTTGGCAAATCCATGACCCAACGACACTAAACCAACAAGGCCCCGACCGGGGAACGCAATACCGTTCAGCTGTTTTCTATCACAATGAACAACAAAAAGAGCTTGCTATTGCTAAAAAGCAGGCCTTGAATGAAACCCGCTTCAAACAAATGCCGATTGTGAGTGAAATAACACCAGTCCAACATTTTTATGACGCCGAGGAATACCATCAATGCTATATCGAAAAACAAGGCCGACATTAACAGGCTGTAATGTTATTTAACCATTACTTCGACAATTCCTTTTTGGCCGATATTATCAACCCAGCGGACTTTAATCTTATCCCCAGACTCTCCCTCTGTAAGTTGAAATGAAAAATACGGGTTTTCAGCAGTCGCAGGGCCGCATTTAACAGCGAACATTTCATCGCCATTACGCCAACAACGAATATCTTGGATAAAATGCGGTGGAGAAATGGCGTCGTCTGCCGGCACCTTATTTTCATCCCGGCCTGATATCATAGGATGAATTAACAATACCCTAATTTCGGTGTGTCCTTCACGTAGCGCTGCTCTTATGCGGTCGTGTTGCAACATTCCCATTAGGCATTCCCACCCGCATAAACACGTACATCCCTCGTCGTTTCATATAACTTTCCATCAGCTCGGATAACAGCAATGAGCTGTGATTCACCCGCAACAATTTTTATCCGAGTTTTAAGTGGCATCATGACATTTTCAGTCAACTCAAAACTCATCACCAGTGGATTGGGGTTATTATCGACTAGTAGCGCAACCCGCTCTATATTGGCTAACTTACTTGTAATCTCAACCGTCACAGACTGACCATCTGTTATCAATTTAGCCGGCTTGCCAACCGTGAATTTCACACCCGTCTTTTCAATTTTCTCAGCTTGGCCCATCAAGGCTAACAAAACATCTTCAACCGTTTCTGCTGTAAAGGCATCGCCCGGCCAATGTGCTAAAACACGTTGGGGTAATAGCAAACCACTACTCGCCAACATAGCGAGTGTTGAAGCAGAAAGAAACCGTTTTAGAACCGCCCTGCGTTTAGGATGAATAGAAGATGTCATAATTCTTCCATCAACACTTTCATTGCTTCAACTTCACGCAAACGAGAGGTTAATTTTGCCAATTGATATTGATTGCCCTTGGCCGATTTCACCGCTAATTTAAATTGCTCTTCTGATTGCTCAAAACGGCCCGCACTATAATAATATTCACCCAACCAGCCATGAGCATCACTCGGTTGGCCTAAATCGCCTTGCGCTTGCGCCAACAACTTGTATAACTGAGCAGAACCCTTACCCACTTCTAACTGCGTCAATAACAGTCTTGCTGCACGCTTTGGCTGATGAGCCTGTAGCAAAGCAATCGCTTGTTTGACAGACAAAGCATAGTCGTTTGGGTATAACCGCTGATTCGCTTGATAAATATTCAATGCTTTCGTCAAACGGCCACTGGCTTTCTCAATATCAGCCAGCGCTAATTGATAGGTCAACCGTTCAGCATCACCCTCAATTAGTGCTCTTACTTCTTTACGTGCCCGGCTATAATCACCCATTGCAGTTAAAGCAAGCGCAAAGCCATAACGTGATGCGATGGTATTTCTGTTATTCCCTTTTTCGAGCGCGCTAGTATAGTGCTGCTTCAAGCCAATCAAATTAGTGGATGTCATCACACGCAACTTTTCACGCATCAAATAAAACGACAAATCATCACGTCGTTGCCCCATCCTTTGCGTATAAGTCACGGCCCGTCCACGCGCTTCGGCAATCCGTGATGTCGTCACAGGATGAGTCCTTAAGAACTCTGGGACGGAGTTACTATTATAAAAACGGCTAGTCTGCTGAAGACGTTCGAAAAAAGTAGGCATGGCTTGCGCATTAAAGCCAGCACGAACCAAGTTCAGCATTCCTAAATTATCGGCCTCGGCCTCATGTGCTCTTGTGTGATCTATTTGTGATTGCACTCCACTCGCTTGCACCACCGTTAATGCAGCAACACCCGCCTGCGGGTCGACTGCAGCTAACAGTGCAGCACTCAATAAGGCTATTGCTCTAGGTATACTGCCTTGTTGCTGTTTCTCAAGACTACGTAGTAAATGTCGTTGTGTCACATGTGCGATTTCATGTGCCAATACAGAAGCCAATTCATCTTCCTGCTGACTCGTCAATAACAAGCCCGCATTCACACCAATAAAGCCACCCGGTGCAGCAAAAGCATTAACACGTGGGTCAGGTACCATAAAGAATTTAAAAGGTAATGCTGGTGCATCGCTATTACTAACTAGCCGTTGGCCTAAACTTTTAATGTAA
Organism: Gammaproteobacteria bacterium; assembly: GCA_029248745.1. Taxonomy (GTDB): domain Bacteria; phylum Pseudomonadota; class Gammaproteobacteria; order Nitrosococcales; family Methylophagaceae. The sequence goes on along the minus strand of JAQWIT010000013.1, from coordinate 60,750 downwards.
TGATTAACCTCTGGGTCATCAACCAAATCAACAGATTGCTGTAATCGCCAAAAAAACGCCTGTCCTATGCGATATTCTTGTTGAGGTGAAATCAGTGCACCAGCACTATCACCAATTTCAGGCAAGGCAATCTCTGCAGCATGGCCATAAGTTGTTGGCCAAACTAGCAAAGTCACCAACATCATGACAAATCGCATTCTCATAGCCAATCTATACATTCCATACACTAAGGGGTTCCAATCAATAACAACTTCATACAAATTTCATTATTGCATAAAGCTAAAATCAATACTGCCGAAAAGGAATACTACACTTAGCTTTTTTTGTAGCGGCTATGCATCCAAACGATTACTTATTCGTTTTCACAACACGACTAAAATTAAGCCAGATAATGCAATACAAAAAAACGATGCTAGTAACATCGCTTCACTACCCTCTAAACAAAAGAGCCACCCGCTGTTACTGCAACCAAACCGAGGAGAACAGCACCAATAGAACCAAGTGCTAATAAACGGGCAACAAAGGCACCGAGCATTTCCAACTCAGGAATATAAGCACTAACAGCCACAAATAAACCAGACACTAGAATAATCCAAAACCACATACCAGCGCCTAGCAAGCTATTTGACATTAAGGCTGTAGCAATAAAAAAAGTGCAAATAGAATTGAAATGACTTTTTCCACACCGTTCCTTTTTTAATACTCCTAACGACTAAGAAATGGTGCCCCCGGCAGGAATCGAACCTGCACCTAAGCCTTAGGAGGGCCCTATTGTATCCATTCAACTACGGAGGCATCGTGCAAAATTATAACAGTGAAAGTAAAGCGACTCACAACCAAAACATTAACTTAGCTTATTACTTCAAAATGTCGTCAATATTAATGGGCTCACCCAAGCTATAACCCTGAGCATAATCAACACCAATTTCTTTCATTTTTTCTAGGATGGCATCGGACTCTACAAACTCAGCGACCGTTTCAAACCTCATCACATGACCAATTTCACTATTGGATTTCACCATTTCATAGTCAAACGTATCATCTAGCATGTCTTTGATAAACATGCCGTCTATTTTCAATGTATCAACATCTAAATTCTTTAAATATGCAAATGACGATAATCCACTACCAAAATCATCTAACGCGAAACGGCAACCATAGGTTTTTAACGTATTAATAAACTGTGTTGCCTCGTATGAATTGGCTATCGCAGCGGTTTCTATAATCTCAAATTTAACCTTGCTTGCTGGAATATCCCCACGTTCAAACTCGTGAATAATATATTCCGTCATCGCTTCATCATCTAGCGATTGACCGGATAAATTAATAGAAATACTTTTAACATGGCTCAGCTCATTTACATGCTTATTCATCCAATGCAAACTGTGGTTAACCACCCAACGGTCTATCCGCGTTGCAGAGTTATGACGCTCAACAGCAGGTAAAAAGGCCCCCGGTGGAACAATCTTGCCATCTTGCATCTGCATTCTTAATAACACTTCATAGCCGACGCATGAAGCATTATCGTTCAATGCAACCATCGGCTGTACATAAAGTAGTAAACGATTATTATCTAGGGCGTCACTAATTTCACTGCTCCACTGAATCTCACCTCTACGTTTTTGCAAACGGACATGATCCTCGGTATGGACTTTAATTTGGTTACGCCCGTTATCTTTTCCTTCATAACAAGCTGAATCAGCATTCTTCATCGCCTCCGCATTATCTTTGTTATGCTGGTCAATAATGGTTAAGCCAATACTCACACCCACCGTGAAAACATGGTCCTCCTAGTGAAAGCGGAAACTCTGAAACAGATCAATAATCGACTCACACGCCTGATGCGCTTGTTCAATGCCACAATGCTCCATTAATAACCCAAATTCATCACCACCTAATTCGGTCAAAGTCTCGTGAGAACCTACATTTGCTGACATCATCGTGCCTATCTGGCGTAATAATTCACCCCCTGCTACATGACCACAGGTATTGTTAACTGTCTTAAATTGATCGAGATCTAAATAACACAGAGCATGTTCGGTTAAGTCACGCTTCGATGAACCGATAGCACGTTTTAATCTTGCATCAAATTCATGCCTGTTCATCAATCCCGTCAATAAATCATGGCTTGCTTGATAGGTTGACCGTTCATTGATTTGTCTTGCTTGGGTAATATCTTCTTGTGTCACAACAAAATGGGTCACATTGCCTGACTCGTCTAACATCGGTGCAATCACTTCTTGCGCCCAATAAAGGTCACCATTCTTCTTACGGTTTTGTAATTACCCCCGCCACTCAACATCTGACAACAAGGTTTCCCATAGATCTTTATATAAATCTGGATCCGTATTCCCTGAACTGATGATATCGGGTCATTTTCCTACCGCCTCTGGAAAAAATCGCCCAAAAACACGCCCGGTAACAAACGGTAACCCCAGATTTAAACAGCCGCCAAAGCGATTCCTGTCGGCGCTCATAGAGGTGCCGCACGTGTCGGAGGCAAAGCCAACGCCAGTGTGAGTAAACCAGCAATAAAATAAACTATGGCCAAACCAGTATTGGCTACAATAGAATGGATCAGGCGTTCCACAAATGTACCTAGTTATTCAAGTGATATTTAATATTAAAACGGAAACTAGACTAGCTCATCTAAATTGAAGGGGTACAAGTAACAACCGTTTATTGCGGCCAAGTCGTGTGCAAAACGAACATCATCCACTATACTAGGCTGGCAAATTAGCTGTAACCTCCTTTCAACTTTAAATATAGACTTTCCATGACTAAACGTGCCGTATTGCTCGCTAACTTAGGTTCACCTGATAATACAGATGAAGCATCTGTCAGACGTTACTTAGATCAGTTTTTGATGGATCCCTATGTGATCCAACTCCCTTGGGTTTTACGAAGACTTATTGTCAGCTTACTCGTACTACCTAAAAGGCCTAAAGATTCAGCTGAAGCTTATAAAAGTGTCTGGTTAGAAGAGGGTTCACCTTTGATTGTTTTTTCACAGCAATTAAAACAAGCATTACAACAACAAGTTGAGCTGCCTGTTGGCATGGCTATGCGTTATGGCTCGCCTGATATTGAAAGCGAACTACTCACACTAGTGCGACAGCATAGCATCGAAGAAATCCTATTCATTCCGCTTTACCCACACTTTGCTGACAGCACGATTACCACGTCAATAGAGTTGGCTAAAGAAGTCATTAAAAAACATCAATTGGATGTAAAGCTCAATACTGTGGCACCTTTTTACCAACAAGATGATTACATCATGGCTTTAGTTGAAAGTGCACAATCCCATTTAGAACAACCTTATGACCACTTGATTTTCAGTTACCATGGCCTACCTGAGTCTCATATCACCGGGTTAGATAAATCTGGTAGCCATTGTTTAAAAAGTAGTGATTGCTGCCAAATTGCTAATCCAGCACATGCAACGTGCTACCGTCATCAAGTCATCATGACAACACAGCGTTTTGTCGAAAAAGCCAATTTACCCGCTGAAAAATATTCTATTGCCTTTCAATCTCGACTTGGCAGAGCAAAATGGCTAGACCCAAATACAGAAGACCGGATTCGTGAACTTGCAGCCTCAGGGGCCAAAAATATTCTAGTTATCTGCCCTGCGTTTGTGACCGACTGTCTTGAAACCTTAGAAGAAATTGCTATTCGAGGACAAGAAGTTTTTGAACAAGCAGGCGGCGAGAAATTGACACTCATTCCCTGTATGAACCAACATCCCAAATGGGTCGAAACCCTCGCCAATTGGTGTAAGCAATAACCGGCCATACACTACATACTGATTATCAATAAACACCTCCAGTCTCCCTTTTCCTGATGAGAAACCTTCTGCTTGTATAATCACTTCACGTTATCGAGATAATTGTTCTAACTGAACAATAAGAGGCTGTTTGCTTGCTGTTAACGTCGTGATTACATCAGCATCAGACGCAACTAATGCAGCACGCTCTTTCTTTGATATAGTGAGAAGTGCTTTGACTGCCCGATGCTCTGCTTGCAAGACACTATATAGCTGTTGGAATGAACTCATCGTTTATCACCTGCTTTTATCTAAATTGGAGCTCAGATCCCAACAGGTTTTGTGCCAATTGATCAGCATTAACAGAATATGAGCCATCGGCTATCGCTGCTTTTAAACTTGCGATACGCTCAACATCGACAGTAGGGACGTCAGCGATCACTTGTTGTAACGACTGGATCTACTATCCAGCGTCAGTTAAAACTGAGGGTATCTGTAGGTTTAGAAAGCGAAGGAATTGAAGTCAAACAACATATCGCCTTGATTATCTCTGATATCGAAATGCCAGAAATGGATGGATATAGCCTCACCTCAGCAGTGCAGAAAGATCCAGATTTGGAAACAATCAAAATTCTCTCACATTCATCTATGAGTGCTGAGTTCAACGAATCACTTGTCGAAAAGGTCGGTGCCAACAAATTCATCGCAAAATTTGATCCCGATGAGCTCCCTTCAACCGTGCAAGATCTCGTCAATGAATGGCGATATCAATAACATTGACACTCCAAAAATAACGCATCTGGGATAAATTTCCACAAAAGTCTGTTTATACTAGTCCGTACAACTTGTTCACAGCACTAGATGATTGTCATCCAGCTTTGAAAAGCTTACGCTATGCGCTTACTAAATTGTATAAGACAAACACATGGCATCAGAAATAATGCAACGCGGCAAGGATCTCATTTGGGACATCTGTGACAGCCTAGCCGACCCATACAATCGTGATAGTAGTATCAAAAAAACCGGTTCTGTCATTGGCTTTATCGCCATCATATTCCTCGGGATTATGGCTTGGTGGAACAATACACCTGATGACTTTAGCCCCATACAAAGCGCTAATCATATGGCTGCTGAGCGCGACCAACAAATTGTCACTGGCTATGTTTCTACCGCGACCCTCATTACCCTAGTTAGTAGCGTACTCGACAAACCAGGTGGCTATCTTAGTAATGACATCATGCCACCATCTATATGGATGGATAATGTACCTAACTGGGAATTTGGCGTACTGGTTCAAATTCGTGACTTCGCGCGCGCATTACGAAATGACATCAGCCGATCTCAATCTCAATCATTAGAAGACAATGACCTTGCCATAGCGGAACCGCAATTCAACGTTAATTCTGAATCATGGATTTTCCCATCAACAGAATCTGAATATCGTACTGGTAATGAGGCATTAGAATCTTACCTTATACGATTGAGCAACCAAGAACAAAAGGATGCCCAATTTTATGCCCGCGCCGATAACTTAGCAGCATGGCTAGCTATTGTAGAAAAACGACTCGGCAGTCTATCACAGCGTCTTAGCGCCAGTGTCGGCCAAATAAGGATTAATACAGATTTAGCTGGTGACCCAGCGGCGCAGCAATCCACGCCTTCACCTGCTGAAATGGTCACCAAAACCCCTTGGAGTCAGATAGATGATGTCTTCTACGAAACCCGAGGCTCTGCATGGGCCTTAATTCATTTATTAAAAGCAGCAGAACATGATTTTTCAGATGTTTTAATAGACAAAAATGCCTTGCTCAGCTTACGCCAAATCATTAGAGAATTGGAAGCTACACAGGAAACAGTCTGGAGTCCAATGATCTCAAATGGCAGTGGTTTTGGCTTTCTCGCTAACCACTCTCTTGTTATGGCCTCCTATATCTCTCGCGCTAATGCTGCTATCATCGATCTGCGCAGCTTACTTAGCCAAGGTTAGTTATAATTATAAGGCCGCATTTTTATTAACTTTAACACCCATAACATAAGGAAAATTTAAAATGAAAAAGCTCACACTTACCGCACTTATCGCATCAACACTCTTTATCACCGCTTGTGAACAAGCACAAGATGCAACAGAACATGCAGGGCACGCAGCTGAGGCTGGCAAAGAGATGGCTAACGACGCAAGTCACCCAGTTGGTACACAAGAAGACATCAATGCTTTACATGATCAATACCACGAAAAAATGAAAACACATCAATAAAATCTATTGGTATCAGTATGACGAAAAAGCCGGTGCTGACCACCGGCTTTTTTATATCTCAGAGAAATTCCCCTACTTAATCACATCGGGATAAAACAACAACTGCGATTTAATTCTAAAATCTCGAATAAGCGCTTGGCCTTCCTCTCCCGTCACAAAATCAATGTACTTCTTCGCCAGATCATAATTTATATGCTGATGCTTATCAGGATTCACAGCCATAATATGGTAAGGATTAAATAAGGGTGGATCACCCTGATATAACACCTTTAACGACACTTTATCTTCAAAAGCAATCTGTGTTCCCCTATCACTTAACGTATAAGCGCCCATTTCATCAGCGATTTTAATCACAGCGCCCATCCCTTGACCCGCCTTAATATACCAACGGCCTGTAGGCAACAAATCTGCTTGTTTCCACAAGGCTAGCTCTTTTTTGTGTGTGCCGGAGTCATCACCCCGAGATACAAACCTAACTTCTGCTCGCATAATGTTTTCTAATGCCTCTTCAATAGAGACCGAACCCGCTATATCAGCCGGATCAGATGCCGGACCAATCAATACAAAATCATTATGCATCACGGGGTGGCGGTCAATAAAATCACCTCGTGCAACATAGGCCAACTCTGCTGCTGCAGCATGGACAAAGACGGCATCAACATCACCACGACTCCCGACCTTCAAAGCCTTACCTGTACCCACTGCAATCACATGAACCTTCACGCCATATTTTTGCTCAAAAACAGGGTGTAATACTGCCATTAGACCTGAGTTCTCAGTACTCGTTGTCGTCGATAACCTCAAGTGTTCAACAGCTTGTACTGAAAAACTCACCATCAAAATAGCAAGCATACTAATGCGAAATAATAAATTCATTTTCATACTCTAGACCAACCTCAAAATGCCCACTGGCTGCGGACCTGAAAAACACTAGGTTCCATATCATCATAAAGGCCACCATCAACGGATAAAACATCTACATAATTTGCTGTAAAGCGTAATGTTGACGTCGGGTACCAGTTCACACCGATCGTCACTGCATTTGCCTCACCACCTATAACTGACCCATCTGTCAAATCAATTGTGCTGTAACGTACTGCCAATTGCCAAGCACCTATTCCGCCCTTCCCAACAGCTGATTTTGGCTTCGGCCTTCCAAATTTACCATGCTTGTACTGGCGTGATTCTCCCGTTAAAAAATAACTGGTTTCTAGATACCAGCCATCGAAATCCAAATTTTCAAGCCCCTTTCGTTCTGCATGCGCCCGTATGTATTCGGCCTGTGCTGAAAACGGGCCCATTGTTGTAGCTAACTCAACGCCGAGTTTTGATACGCTGCTAGCATCACTTACTAGACTTGTATCTATAATATTAATGTCCGTAACATGACTTTCAGGCCGCTGTTTAAAACGCACCACGTCTAAGCCACCCATATCACGAAAATTTGCACCTATACCGATATGTAACAGACGATTTTGCGTATGAATTGGTGTAATTGTCGCTCTTGTACTAAGAGCCCAGCCTTCATCGCTTGTTCGGCCTTTTTCTGATACATCTTCACCAAATACACCCACCGCCCAAGTCCAATCTCTTTGAGCATAATGAGCCATAACACCCATGCTTCTCCCTGGCGAAAATGCAGCGATAAAAGCCCTTTCAATGAACGTCACAAAATTATCACTCGTCGCTTCATGCAAAGTAAATGGTTCCTTGAAATGGCCCACTCTCACATCTAAATCATCCAGCCCTTTATAATCGACATACGCATCTAAAAGTCCTTTGCCATTACCACCTGTATCAGCAAAGTTATACTGCAAACGATATCCCCAGTCCCTGTACATCGTTCCTTTTAACGTCAAATAAGCACGCCTAACCTCAGTACCATCTCCCATCTTAGGCTGACCACTGTAATGTGCTGCATCTAATTGCAACCGACCTCCTATTTGAGTTGTAAAATCACCATCTGAACTTGAAACGGCTAAGCCACCACCTTTAATCTTACCCTTTGCTTCTGAAGGATCTCCCTTTGCAGCTATTTTCGCATCTAGGTGTTGCTTATATCTAGCCTGCATCTGCTGATTTTGCTTCAACTCAGCTAATAACCGTTCGTACTGCGCATCATTCACCGTGCCATTTTCATGCAGCATCTGAATCAAAGTCGCAATTTCTGAACCTGCATAAACAGGCGAAACCACCACTTTAAATGCCAATATAAGTAAAAACCCAACACGTACAAAACGCATCAAAACACTCCAATTTAAAAATCATAACGGCCTTATTTGCTAAAATATATGCTTAATAAAACATATATGCTCTATGAATTAAGCCAGTTTATCGATTGATTGCCCATAAATAAATATGCTTAAATAAGCATATTATGGAAATAAAGTTACAAATCAATTGGTCGTACAATGACGACAAAGCACAGGCAATAGAACCTGTGCTCTTTGATTTACTGCGTCTGATCCAGTTAAAAGGCTCTTTAAAGCAAGCAACACAACATGCAAATGTGTCATATCGATATGCCTGGGGTTTGCTCAATAAATGGCAAGATAGAATCGGAAAACTGGTTATCCTAGAACCAGGCCGTGGGGCACATTTATCCAATATTGGTGAAGCGATACTAAACGCTAATATAAAAATGAATGCGAAACTATCACCAGAATTGGATAATTTTTCTACTGAAATCAAACGTGATTTAGTAGCCATACAGCCTAATGCTTCAAACGCATCAATGAAGATCTTTGCCAGTCATGGACTTGCAGTCAGTGCACTACGACAATTAATTAATCAACAGCCACATTTTACACTCGACCTACACTTTCACGGCAGTTTGGAAAGCCTTCATGCTTTGGACAATAAACAGTGCGACATTGCAGGATTCCATATCCCTATAGGCCCTCTAGCCAAATCACAGACCAAGCAATATTTACAACTGCTGAATGAAGATGATTATGAACTCATTTACGTCGTCAAACGAAATCAAGGGTTAATGTTTTCGAAAAAACGGAGCAAAGATATTACTTCCATTCAAGCATTAACTAATAAAAAGCTTACTTTCATCAATCGTCAAACAAATTCAGGGACCCGCTTATTATTTGATCAACTGATCAAATCTGAAGATATTAAACCTGAAGATATTAATAGTTATGATCATGAAGAGTTTACTCACCTCGCCGTTGCCGCACTCATCGCGAGTGGTGCGGCCGATATGGGTTTTGGTATTGAACCGATGGCTAAAAAGTTTGAGCTCGATTTCATGCCGCTAGTTTGGGAGCATTACTGCTTAGCCGTCCCAAAAAACATCGCACAAAATACTGCCGTAGAACAAATCAAAGCTATCTTACAAGGCAATGCTTTTAAGCAGCAACTCGCAGACAGCGATGGCTACAAAATCGAACAGTCCGGTCAAACTGTTTCATTCAACAATATCTTTACATACTGACATCATTTTCCCGAAGCCAATGACCTGATTTACCACCAGCCTTCTCAAGTAATTTCACTTGATTCATCACCATGCCGCGATCCACGGCTTTACACATATCGTAAATCGTTAACAAAGCTACTTGTACTGCAGTCAACGCTTCCATTTCAACCCCAGTTTGCCCACTGGTAGTAACTTGCGCTCTACATTGCACAGCTACATCTTGCTCTAGTACATCAAAATCTATTGCGACTTTCGTCAAAGCTAGAGGATGGCACAATGGGATTAAATCTGACGTTTTTTTTGCCGCCATAATGCCAGCAATACGTGCGATACCCAACACATCCCCCTTCTTATGACCACCTTCCTGAATCAATGATAGCGTTGAAGGTAACATTTTAATTCTTCCCTCAGCCACAGCAACGCGCTTAGTTGTCTCTTTACCGCCGACATCCACCATAAGGGCTTCACCCGCTTGGTTAAAATGCGTTAAGTCAGACATACCTACCCCATCAAATGAACATAAAAGAACCTCATATTCTACCCCAAGCGCAACAGCATAACCGGACGATTTTGCAATTTACCATCAACAAATTCTATTCCCCAGCGTACAATGGCGAATATAAGTAAACATTAAGAAATAACGTTATGACCATACATGTAAAGTTTTTTGCCAGCTTAAAAGATAAGCTCAATCTAGAGGACACCACTGTAGAGCAAGCCAATACTGCAGGCCAGGCCTGGGATATCGCGACTGATAATGCCGATCGCCCAAGTAATGTACTTGTTGCCATTAACTTGGAATATGCTCAATTTGATGACACCATCAAAGCAGGAGATGAAGTCGCCTTCTTCCCCCCTGTAACAGGCGGTTAAAACAATGACTGCACAGATTATTAAGCACATTTTTGACCCTTGGCAAGCCATTGCCAAACATCAAGAAGCGGCAAACCTTTCCCAGAAATTTGGTGCTACAGCGACCTTTGTGGGCACCATGCGTGATTTTAATGATAATGCCGATGTCAGCGCCATGACATTAGAACATTACCCCGCAATGACAGCGCATTACCTTGAAAAATTGATCGAAGAAGCTAAAATAAAATGGCCATTACTAGATGTGCTCATTATTCATCGTGTAGGTGAGATCACCTCAAGTGAAACAATTATGCTCATCGCTTGTTGGTCTGCCCACAGACGAGCGAGTTTAGATGCCTGTAATTGGCTAATAGAAGAACTTAAACATCGCGCACCTTTTTGGAAAAAAGAAACTAGGCCTGATGGTGAACGCTGGGTAGAAAAGAATACTGATGGCCTTTAACCCGAATCAAAACAAGCCATGCTAAAACTATTTTGGTTGTTAACCTTTTTCACGGTCTTGGTATGGTCTGCTATAAACCCCAAAGATGGCATTATTTGGCTACTTGAGGCTGGCCCTGCCATTATTTGTTTTATCATCATTGCCGCCACACATCGATCTTTCCCTCTAACCTCACTCGCCTATTTTTTAATTCTAGCTCATTGTATCATTTTGATGGTTGGTGCCCATTACACCTATGCTAAAGTTCCCCTTTTTGATGAAATCAAAGAGTGGTTAGGCTCAAGTCGAAATAACTACGATAAGCTGGGGCACTTCGCTCAAGGCTTTATCCCAGCCATTATTACCCGCGAAATTGTTATCAGAAAACAAGTCTTTAATCACACAGCCTGGCAAAATTTCTTCATCGTTTGCTTTTGTTTAGCTTTCAGTGCTTTTTATGAATTAATAGAATGGTTCATCGCCCTCATCAGCGGAGAAGATGCTCATGCATTCCTAGGCACGCAGGGTTATATCTGGGATACACAATCGGATATGGGTTATGCCTTATTAGGTGCTATCTTAAGCCTAGCCCTACTCAACCGGTGTCATGATCGTCAGCTAAAAGAACTTTAATCTACCGGTACTTCTGCTCCCCAAAAAGCCCCAATCATCAGACCAGCACCAATAAAAATGGCAATACCATTACTACCTGCGTGACCAAAAAATAATCGGACGCGCTCTAGATACAACCTCTCTGATACTGATAAGCGACTCACATTTACTATCCCTAATTCATGGTGATGAGCGAGCCAAATGTCGTCATCGAAGTCTAAACTTTTGAGTACTCTGATAAAATATGACGTTATTCTATGCCAAGTGAGTCCCAAATTTTATCAATTTTTTCAACGACATTGGGATCACGTTCAATCGGTCTTCCCCATTCACGGTCAGTTTCGCCTGGCCATTTATTTGTAGCATCTAAACCCATTTTAGAACCGAGGCCTGACACAGGTGATGCAAAGTCCAAATAATCTATTGGCGTATTCTCAACCAAAGTTGCATCTCGGCTAGGATCCATTCTTGTCGTCATGGCCCAAATCACATCTTGCCAATTACGCACATCAATATCATCATCAACCACAATCACAAACTTGGTGTACATAAACTGACGTAAAAAAGACCAAATTCCCATCATCACACGTTTAGCATGACCCGCGTATTGCTTTTTCATACTCACCACAGCAACACGGTATGAACAGCCTTCAGGCGGCAAATAAAAATCGACAATCTCAGGAAACTGTTTTTGCAAGATAGGCACAAAAACTTCATTCAAGGCCACACCTAATACGGCTGGTTCATCAGGTGGCCTGCCCGTATAAGTACTGTGATAAATAGGATCGCGCCGTTGAGTAATCCGTTCTACTGTAAAAACAGGAAAACTATCCACTTCGTTGTAATAACCTGTATGGTCACCGTAAGGCCCCTCGTCAGCCATGTCATCTGGATGAAGATATCCTTCCAATACTATTTCGGCACTTGCAGGTACTTGTAGATCATTGGTCTGACACTTAACCAATTCTGTTTTAGATCCCCTTAATAAGCCCGCAAAAGCATATTCAGATAAGCTATCAGGGATGGGCGTTACCGCGGCCAAAATAGTGGCTGGATCACAGCCCAACACAACGCTTATTGGAAATGGTTCGCCCGGATGTGTTTGTTGCCACTCTTTAAAGTCTAAAGCACCACCTCGGTGTGATAACCAACGCATGATGACTCGGTTTTTACTCAAGACCTGCTGACGATAAATACCCATATTTTGACGAGACTTATCGGGTCCTTTCGTCACAACAAGCCCCCAAGTAATCAAAGGTGCAGCATCTTCTGGCCAACAAAGTTGTATTGGATATTGGCTTAAATCAATATCATCGCCTTGTAATACGACTTCCTGACAAACCGCTTTTTTGACCACTTTCGGAGCCATATTCATGACTTGCTTATAGATAGGCAGCTTTTGCCAAGCGTCTTTCATCCCTTTCGGTGGCTCAGGCTCTTTAAGGAAAGCCAACAATTTACCGACATTTCGTAATGCTTCAACAGACGCCTCACCCATACCCATCGCAACACGATCTGGCGTGCCGAATAAGTTAGCTAAAACAGGCACCTCACTGCCCTTTGGGTTTTCGAACAATATCGCTGGACCACCGGCACGGAGAACTCTATCGCAGATTTCAGTCATCTCAAGAACAGGATCAACTTCTACAGAAATCCGTTTTAACTCGCCGCGTTGCTCTAAATTCGCGATAAAATCGCGTAAATCAGTGTATTTCATTATCTTAAGCAGCTATTCCGCTATGGCGTAATAACGCATCTATTTGAGGCTCTCGTCCACGAAACTCAACGAACAAGTCCATTGGTTCACGCGATCCTCCTTGTTCTAATATAGCTTGTAAAAAGGCCGTTCCCGTTGCCCGATCAAAAATGCCATTTTCTTCAAATTTAGAAAATGCATCCGCTGACAACACTTCAGCCCATTTATAACTGTAATAACCTGCTGCATAACCTCCAGCAAAGATATGAGAAAAACTTTGTGCAAAGCGGTTAAATGCGGGCGGTTTAACAACTGACACCTGCCTACGCACTTCCGCCAGCACTGTCTCAGCTTGATTGGACTGTTCAAGGTCATATTCCAAATGTAAGCGGAAATCAAATAAAGAGAACTCCAACTGACGCACCATCATCATCGCTGATTGGAAATTACGTGCTGCCATCATTTTCTCGAATAACGCATCAGGTAGTGGGTCATTGGTTTCATGATGCCCTGATATTAAATCCAACGCTTCTCGCTCCCAACACCAGTTTTCCATAAACTGGCTAGGTAACTCAACGGCATCCCATGGCACACCATTAATACCAGAAACCCCGGCATAATGAATTTTGGTCAACATATGATGCAAACCATGACCAAACTCATGAAATAAGGTCGTTACCTCATCATGGGTAAACAAGGCAGGCTTATCTCCCAAAGGCTCAGAAAAATTACACGTTAAATAAGCCACTGGTGTTTGCAAGCCAACCGTCGTCTGACGGTGAACCAAACATTCATCCATCCAAGCCCCACCGCGTTTATGGTTTCGTGCATAAAGGTCAAGGTAAAACTGTCCTCGTAATTCACCATTGGCATCAAAAATATCAAAAAACCGTACTGCCGGATGCCAGACTTCAACATCATGTCGTTCTTTGATGTCCAAGCCGTATAATTTATTCACCACCGCAAATAAACCAGGAACAACCTTACTTTCAGGAAAATACTGCTTCACTTCTTCCTGAGATATTGCATAACGTTGTTGGCGAAGTTTCTCAGCAAAATAGGTCATATCCCAAGCAGAAAGCAAATCCATTCCAGCTGTTTCTTTCGTAAATGCACGTAATGCTGTTACCTCTTCCTCTGCAATGGGTTTTGAACGCGTTGCTAAATCATTCAAGAAATCTAAAACTTGCTGCGGCGATTTCGCCATTTTTGTAGCTAAAGAGCGTTCAGCGTGGTTATCAAAACCTATCAGGTTCGATAGCTGATGACGTAACTTTAAGATTTCATCAATGACAGCAGTATTGTCCCATTCATCTGGGTTCGGTCCTTGATCAGAAGCTCTAGTCGCAAATGCGGTATACATCTCCTCACGCAATTCGCGGTTATCCGCATAGGTCATGACCGGTAGATAAGAAGGGAAGTCTAACGTAAATAACCAACCTGTTTTTTCTTCTCGCTCAGCCATCTGTGCTGCCATTGCCTTAGCTGAATCGGGTAAACCCGATAACAATGCTTCATCCGTAATTAACTTCTGCCAAGCATGCGTCGCATCCATCACATTTTCTTCGAACTTTGCCGTTAATTCTGTCAGCGATTGTGAAATTTCCTTGAACTCATCCCTATCCGATTGAGATAGCTCAACACCAGATAAACGAAAATCACGCACAGCATTATCTATGACCTTCTTTTGTGCTATATCAAGCAGCTGATATTGCTCACTGTCTGCCAATGTTTTGTAGGCTTTATATAAGTCCTCATTTTGCCCAAGTTCAGTACTAAATTTACTCAATTTGGGCAAACAGGCATTGTAAGCAACACGTAACGCATCTGAATTCATCACTGAATTTAAGTGACTCACCGGTGACCAAACCTGGTGAATACTCGCATCGACCTCTTCCATAGGAATCACCAACGACTGCCAAGAGGGCGTTTCCGTCGAATCAAGCAGGTCAGCAACCGTCTGCTTCGCTTGTTGCAGAACCGTATCCAATGCCGGTTCAACATGCTCAGGCAAAATCTTAGAAAAAGCAGGCAATGTCACATCTGCTAGTAAAGGATTATTCATCATCGTTCACCATCATTTAAATAAGTCGAGTTTGATTATACGTTATGTCTATTTTATCTAAGGCCTATTGACATAAATTATTCATATCATTGCAATAACAGCCTACTAAACAGTGCTCAAATACTAATGGATATGAATACATTATGCACACAAAGAATAGTCCAACTATGAAAGTACGTAGTGTCTGGATTTCAGATGTTCATCTTGGTTTCTACGGCTGCAGTGCCGGTTTTCTCCTAGACTTTCTCCACAATATCGAATGCGATTACCTTTCTCTCACTGGCGATATTGTCAATATTTGGGAAATGAAGAAGCGTATGTATTGGCCACAAATTCATAATAACGTCATCCGTGAATTATTAGGAAAAGCCAAACATAACAAAGTCATCTTCGTCTCAGGTAACCATGATGAGTTACTCCGCGACTATGACGGCACACAGTTTGGTAATGTTGAAATTAAGCATGAAGCCATTCATATCACCGCTGATGATAAAAAATTACTTATCCTCCATGGTGACAGATTCGATAGTGTCGTTGCAGCCTCCCCCATGGTTGCCAAAATAGGTAGCCGACTCTAAGACTACTTATAAAAAGCCAACCGGTGGGTGAATTTTTGCCGATGTAAATTAGGTTTCACTTATTGGTCATTGACTTCATTTCATAAGTACAAAGTAAAAAATGCTGTTCAATACATCAACAATTTTGAACAAGCTGTCGCACAAGAAGCAGAAGAGCGTGGTGTCTCTGGGGTCGTTTGTGGCCATATTCACTGAGCAGAAATAACTAAAATTAATGGCATCGCCTTCTACAACTGCGGAGACTGGGTCGAAAGTTGTACTGCTCTAGTCGAACATCCCATTGGCGAAATAGAAATGATCAAATGGACAGACAGTGACAACCAATTAAAAAATATCCTTCAATTTGAGGCGGCCTAAATTGAAAATAGCAATCGTGACAGATGCATGGGAATCGCCAGTTAACGGCGTTGTAACAACCTTAAAAGCAACCACAGAAGAATTAAGGAAAATGGGACACCACTTCACCGTTTTATCCCATATTGGCCACAAAACGATACCTTGTCTTGGCTGCCAGTCTATGAGATTAGCCCTTTTCCCAGCCGAAAAACTGATCCGCGATTTAAACAATGTTTACCCTGATGCAATTCATATGGTAACTGAGGGTCCACTTGGCATGGCTGCAAGACAATGGTGCTTGAAAAACAACCTAACTTTCACCAGTTCTTACCATACCCAATTTCCTGAATACCTTAGACTCAGATTACCAATCCCAACAAGTTGCACTTACGCCTGGTTGCACCGCTTTCACAGTAAAGCCATATACACCCTCGTGCCAACAGAGTCACAAAAACACGGTTGAAAGATAATGGTTTTCGCCATGTCAAAGTGTGGGGCTGCAGTGAAAATACTAAAACATCTAATCCTAATACCCCAAGATAGTGAACTACCCCAAACCCATAATGGTTTATATGGGACGTACTTCCGTTGAGAAAAATATTAAGGCTTTCTTGTCTCTAGAAATGCCAGGCACTGAATTAGTGATGAGCGATGGCCCAGACTTAGCGATGTTAAAACAAAAGTTTTCACAGGAAGAAAACCTGGTCATGGACTTGCGTCAAAAGTAGCAGCTGGCAATGTTTTCGTCTTTCCTAGCAAAACAGATACCTTCGGCTTAGTTAATATTGAAGCCATGGCTTGTGGGCTACCTGTCGCAGCCTATCCTGTTACCGGACCTAAAGACATTATCAAAGAAGGTATGACAGGTGCCATGAGTGAAAACCTTGAGCTCGCTACCAATAAAGCCTTAACCTTAAATTCGCATAACTGCATTGATTATCCACAACAATCGAGCTGGGCCAAAGTCACCAAAACCTCTGCTAACCAGCTACATAACGGACGTCATTCATCCCCAAGACCTTCACTTTTTGACCATGAATATATGGATCTAAGGACGTAACTATTTAGGTAAATTTGCAACACAGTCACCAAAATAAGACAAATTTTCACCTCACACGCTTGATAACAAAAAGTTCCCATGCCATTATCCCAATCATAAATCATTCTGAATATAGGGATAGCACAACGTGAGCAAAGCCAGCAAATTTTTAAAAATTGGCGTAGTTGCAACAACACTGCTTATAACAGGCTGTGCAACAACACAATCAGAAAGCCATGTTAATGACCCTTTCGAAGGCTATAACCGTGTCATGCACTCATTCAATGACACCGTTGATAAAAACGTCTTAAAACCTGTTGCTCAGGGCTATGATTTCGTCATGCCTGCACCAGCGAGCAAAGGTGTGAGTAATTTCTTCAGTAATTTAAATGAAATTACTGTCATCATTAATGACGTTTTACAATTCAAAATGATGCAAGCTTTCGAAGACACAAGTCGTTTTGCCATCAACAGTACAATCGGTATCGTAGGTTTAGTGGATGTTGCTTCCGATTTTGGCTTCAAGAAAAACAATGAAGATTTCGGACAAACCATAGGCGCATGGGGTATTTCCCCAGGCCCATACCTAGTGCTCCCATTCCTAGGTCCGAGAGACGTTCGCGATACGGTAGGGTTAGTCGGAGACTTTTACACCGCTCCTGTCACCTACGTAAAAGGCCCTGATGCGCGTAATCCTATTATGGCAACACGTATAATTGATGATAGAGCAAATTTATTAAAAGCTGAAAAAGTGCTGAATGAAGCTGCAATCGATGAATATGCCTATATACGTGATGCCTACCTACAACGTCGTCAAAACTTAGTGCACGACGGCAACCCACCAGAAGAGTTCGACGTCTTCTCAGAGTAGGTGAAGATCGGGACAATCAGATCCCATCAATTTATAATAGTAAGAGCCGGACAAAGTCCGGCTCTTTTTTATTCCTTCAATGATAATGTAAATAATGACGACACTTTACTTTATTGCCGCTATCGTCGCTGGTTTTGCCATCCTAATTTGGGGTGCAGATCGCTTTGTTGATGGTGCTGCCAATATTGCAAGAAACATAGGAGTCTCTCCGCTTATAGTCGGTTTAACGATTGTTGGCTTTGGTACTTCTGCCCCAGAAATGCTCGTCTCTGCATTAGCTGCATTCGATGGCTTGCCAGCACTCGGTGTCGGTAATGCAATAGGATCCAATATTGCCAATATCGGGATGGTGCTGGGTATCACCATTTTAATTACGCCTCTCACCGTTAATTCCAATACGCTAAAACGTGAATTCCCGATGTTAGCGCTCGTCATGGCACTAGCACTCTGGTTACTTTGGGATCAATTCTTAGGTTTTAATGACGGTCTAATTCTCTTTATCGGATTCATTCTGACGTTAGTCGGCATGGCATGGTCAGCCATGAAAAGCAGCCAAACTGACCCTCTCCAACGAGAGTTCGATGATGAATATGCTAAAATCAGTATGACAACGCAGCAAGCGACCATTAAATTTTTAATCGGTCTTATCGCATTATTAATCGGTTCAAAAGCACTTGTCTGGGGTGCAACCGGGATCGCAATACAACTCGGCGTCAGTGAACTCGTCATTGGTTTAACCATCGTCGCCATTGGTACCAGCCTGCCCGAACTCGCCGCCTCAATCATGTCGGCACTCAAAAATGAACACGATTTAGCCATCGGTAATATTCTAGGCTCTAATGTCTTTAATATCCTTGCTGTCTTGGCCATGCCGGGACTCATTATGCCTGCTGCAATTGACAGCGAGTTACTACAACGTGACTTCTCGATCATGATCTTGTTATTCGTCCTCCTTTTTGCCTTTTCTAAGTACGTAAAAGCCGGTCGAATAGGACGAATAGCAGGGAGTATCCTGTTATTAATCTATATCGCCTATAATAGTCTACTGGCATACCAAAGTACGGTAGGAATAGTAGCTTGACCCAAACTGAAACAGAACAACTTAAATCGCTTGGCTTGGCTGTCGTCAACACAGAATTAGAAGCGATCTCAGCATTACGTGATCGTATAGATGAGACTTTTGCCAGAGCCTGTGAGTTACTGCTTGATTGCCAGGGCCGAATCATTGTTATCGGCATGGGTAAGTCAGGTCATATTGGCAACAAAATCGCCGCAACGCTCGCCAGTACAGGAAGTCCCGCTTTCTTCGTTCATGCAGGTGAAGCCAGTCACGGTGATCTCGGTATGATTACAAAACAAGATGTCGTTCTCGCCTTATCGAACTCAGGCGAAACAGCCGAATTATTAACGCTGCTACCCATTATCAAACGCCTTGCCACACCACTGATTGCGCTAACAGGAAAACCCAATTCCTCCCTTGCAAACAGCGCCGATGTCCACCTCAATATCAGTGTCGAAAAAGAAGCTTGCCCACTCGGCCTAGCCCCCACATCAAGTACCACAACAGCATTAGTTATGGGTGATGCCCTAGCTGTCGCTTTATTAGAAGCACGGGGGTTTACAGCCGAAGATTTCGCCCTTTCGCATCCAGGTGGCAATTTAGGCATACGTTTATTGCTCCGTGTTGGCGATATTATGCATACAGGTGTTGATATCCCCAAAACCAATCACAAGGCCTTAATCAGTGATGCGCTCGTTGAAATGAGTGAAAAAGGCCTAGGCATGACAGCTATTTGTTCAGATGATGATGATATCGTCGGTATCTTTACCGATGGCGATCTCAGACGTGTTCTTGCTCAAACTATTGATGTCCATACAACCTCTATTGCCGATGTCATGACCACTGAATGTAAAACCGGTCACCCCGATATGCTAGCAGCAGAAATATTAGAATTAATGCAACGACACAAAATTAATGCACTTCTTATCGTCGATGACCAAAAACAATTGGTCGGTGCAATTAATATGCATGACCTTCTACGTGCTGGCGTCGTTTAAAGGAAGCTTAATGCAAGATATTTTAGAACGTGCAAAAGACATCAAGTTACTCATCTTTGATGTCGATGGTGTCTTAACAGATGGTAGCATCATCATTGGTGATGATGGTGAAGAATACAAAGCTTTCAATTCCCGTGATGGTCACGGTATGAAGCTAATACAATACACTGGCGTCAAAATAGGCATCATTACCGGAAGAACATCGACTGTCGTTGAACATAGGATGACCAGTTTAGGCATTAACCTTATCTATCAAGGTCAGCGAATAAAGTTACCCGCATTTGAACAAATGGCGGAACAAGTCGGAGTCAAACCGGAGCAATGTGCCTTTGTCGGTGACGACTGGGTTGATTTAGCTATTATGAGTCGCGTTGGTTTAGCAGTCGCTGTACAGGATGCGGACACCATTGTGAAAGAGAAGGCACACTGGGTTACTAATGCTAAAGGCGGCAAAGGTGCTGCACGAGAAGTCTGTGAAATGATTATGAGAGGACAGGGTACCCTGCAAGATCAAATTGAACGCCATCTCTAAACTCACATCCCTACAACAAGGTCTCTTGGCCTTATCACTAGCGTTCATCTTATGGTTACTCTTTAGTGGGTCAGAGCCCACTACGTCAACTGCAAACGAGCAACAAAATTATACTCAAGCCAGCGATTACACCATCAGTCAGTTCACCATTACTATCATGGATGAAAATGGCCAACCCTCTCGGATTATAAAAGGTCAAGAAATGACGCATTTCCCTGAAGATGACAGTACTCACATCACCTCACCCATTGCCGAATTCGTCAACCAACAAAAAGACACATGGATCGTCACATCAGAACAAGGAAAAACCCATGGCAAAGGCCACGTTATTTTACTGACCGATAATGTCATTATTAGCCGAAAAGACGATGACAAAACTGAACTTCAGACATCAACTCTGACACTTGATACCAATAAAAGTACCGCATACACAGACGCCGCCGTTAAGATGATTTCACCTTATGGCGAAACCAATTCTATTGGCTTGCATGCTACACTTGAAGATAAAACCATTAACCTGCATTCCAGGGTGAAAGGACATTATGATGCACCACCGCTTCAATAAACTGCTTATCGGCTTATTGGCCCTACTGCCCAGTATCGTAGTTGCTTTGCCAAGTGATCGTGACAAACCGATCAACATTGAAGCAGATCATGCGCAACTTAACGATAAACTCGGCATTACCCAATACAAAGGCCGCGCCGTTTTAACCCAAGGCACACTTCGTATTGATGGCGATATCATCACTTTTTATTACGACAAAAACAAAAAACTCACCAAGGTGGTCGCTCAAGGAAAAATGGCCAAATATCAACAAATCCAAAATTCGGGTGAAGATCCTGTCAAAGCTGAAGCACTGCAAATGGAATACCATGCCAGCAGCCAAAAAATACACCTTTTAGGCAAAGGCTTCGTTTGGCAAAATGGCAGCAAATTTAGTGGTAACCGCATTGAATACGACATCGCTCGCAATGTCGTCAATGCCAACGCAAAACCCATCACTATCGGCAATAAAATTGAACGCACTAAAGGCCGCGTTCACTTCATTATTGATCCCAATAACCAACAAATAAGCAATAAACCCAAACCAAAGCCCAAGCCCATTGCTGAAGTTAAGCCAAAACCAAAACAACTCGCCAAGGCACCACTTGAGCCTATTATCGCAAATGATACACAAGCCGCCAGCAGTGGCTCAGCCTACCACACGACGCGTTCGCTCTCACGTCTCAATATCCGCACAGGTCCGGGTGAAAACTACAATAAACTGGCCACTTTTAACACAGGTAGTGAACTTGTTGTATTAACGGAGCAAAATGGTTGGATCCAAGTTCGTGGTATCTCAAATAGCCAAGTAGTCATTGGTTGGGTACATCGAAATTACGTTTCACCCAATCAATTTTAATTAAGAAATAACCAACTTATGACTACTTTATCTGCTCGGCAGTTATCGAAAAGCTTTGATGGCCGTCAAGTCGTCAAAAATAGCTCGCTAGAAGTGAGTAGTGGTGAAATTGTTGGACTACTTGGTCCCAATGGCGCTGGTAAAACCACCAGTTTCTACATGATTGTAGGGCTACTACCTGCAGATAACGGCAGTATTTTTTTGGATAAACAGGAGTTGACTCAAGACCCCATTCACCGACGTGCTCAACTTGGCATCGGTTATCTGCCACAAGAAGCCTCTATCTTTCGTAAACTCAGTGTCGCAGATAATATATACGCCATCATCGAGACCAGGGATGAACTCTCTGACATCGCCAAAGATGCCCTCTTGGAACAACTACTCAAAGATTTTCATATCACCCATATTAGAGACAGCCAAGGCATGGCTTTATCAGGGGGTGAACGCCGCCGAGTAGAAATTGCTCGCGCGCTCGCTATGGATCCTAAGTTTATTCTCCTTGATGAACCTTTCGCAGGTGTTGACCCTATCTCAGTGCTTGATATTCAAGCCATTATTAAATCGTTAGCTGAACGTGGCATTGGTATCCTCATAACCGATCACAACGTCCGAGAAACCCTCACCGTCTGTGAACGCGCTTATATTTTCAACGAAGGTGAAGTCATTGCCAAAGGCACACCAGAAGAAATTTTAGAAGATAAAAAAGTGCTGAGCGTATATCTAGGTCGTGACTTTAGACTATAAGCCTTAACGCTCAGCCCTGATGTAATTGATCAATCAATGCTGGAATTTCACTCGGATGCATCACAGTATGATGTGGGTTGATACCCAATTTCGCATCCAATGCCTGCTGATGCTGTACCCATACCGATGTGATCCCACTGTTATGTGCGCCAACAATATCTGACGCTAAACTATCCCCCACATGAATCACCTCATGGGCTTGGCAATTTGCCAACTTAAGCGCCTTATCAAAGATGGATGCCGCAGGCTTTTCTTCAGGTTCCTGACCACCAATGATAATATGATCAACCTGTTGCGCTAAGTTTACCCGTTCAACTTTAGGCGACTGCGAAAACTCAGGGCCATTCGTAATCACCACCAAAATAAAATGCTGGCGTGCCACCGCTAAAAAGGCCTCTATACCAGGGTAAAAATCAAATGCCTCAAGCCGATAACGATCAAACTTTTTCTGAATCACATTTGCCGCTTCATCGTTAATATCAGCGACACCCTGTTCTAACAACAAATCACAAACCAACTGTAGACGAAACGCCACTTCACTCTGCTGTTCAATAATCGGCATATAACGCAGGCGTTGCACATCAGTCCAATCACGATAAATGCCTGTTACATAGGCATTTGAAAAGGCATCACCATTGATTTGAGAACCATATTCAGCCTCTACAAATGTTGCCATCAATTGTTTTGCTTTTTGATTCGCGCCAAATGTGTCACAAAGGGTTTCATCCAAATCGAGAAAAAGGGCTTTTAACATTTATAAATCCAGAACATATAAGGACAACAGCATTTATTCCTTTTCATCCCCATGTACAGCTTTTCGTTTTGGAAAAAATAATCTTGGTTCAACCCGAGCATCGTTCAAACTGACACCCAAATGCAAATGCGGTCCTGTAACTCGGCCTGTGGCCCCAACAGTCCCTATTACGTGACCTCGCTCAATAATTTCGCCCGCTTTAACATCAATTCTATCTAGGTGACAAAACATGGTGACTAAACCTTGCCCATGATCGATGAAGACCGTTTTGCCGTTAAAAAAATAATCACCGGTATCTCGCACAACACCCTCAGCAGGTGCATGAATTTCAGTCCCTGTTGGTGCAGCAATATCCACCCCACTATGAGGGCGCCTAGGCTGGCCATTAAATACCCGACGGCGGCCAAATAAACCACTCACCCGCCCTTCAATCGGCCAAGCAAAGGGCAATGGTAATGTTTCAATCTCCGTCCAATGACGTAGTGCCGCTTTAATTTTTGCTGACTCACCATTGATTCGCGTCATATCGTAAATGTTAGGGTTGACCTTGCGCTTATTTTTAATCGTAATATGTTGCGTCGGATAAGCTTTATTTTGAACTTCAAATAACGCCCTGCTGATTCTACCTGACTGGGTTACTGTTAATCGCTGCGACCCAATTTTTGCGCCCAACGGCACACCAACAACAGCCACCCATTGGCCATCAGATTCCACCACCGCCACCGGTTTCTTACGATATGTCACAACCGGTTTAGCCAAATCACTGGCAGACAGGGGCACTATCACCACACCGCCGGGAATCGCCGCTTGTTCTGGCAAAGGCATTGCCTGTAAAGAATGACTCAACATAACGCCGAAAACAATAAAGAAAACTCTAATCATCACTGGTTTCGTGCACTTGGCAAATAAGCTGCCCCTGTTGCAAGGCTACATTCACTTGCTGTCCTACAACGACTGAAGCAGATTCTGATATCACATGGCCCGTCTGTCCATCGGTCGTAATACTGTAGCCTCTTTCAAGCGTATTAAGTGGGCTCACCGCCGATAAGGTTCTTATTTGCTGCTTAAAATATGCCTGCTTAGAGACTAATGTCTGTTTCATCAATGAATGTAAACGCGTTTGTAATTGCTGAAAGCGTTGTTGCTGTTGATTTAACATCGGCATGGGTGATTGGAGTTGTAACCGTTGATTCACATCCTGATAACGTCGCGTCTGTTCATCTCGACGTATCTCCATGGCATGACGTAACCGGCTACATGTATGCGTCAACTTATATTGCTGTGCCTCAATCGCAGCTTGCGGGTGTTTAAGTCTAACTGACCAATAACTTAACTGCTGTTGACGTTGCTTATATTGTTGCTGAAACGCTTGATGCAATTGTTTTTCTAATCGATCTGAGCGTTGCATTTGTTGCATTAATGCTGCTTTTGGCTCAGGTAAACGTCGCGCTAAGTGCATCAAATGTCGTTGTTCATTTTGCAGATAATGCGTCATCAACAAGGTCAATCGACGAGTTTGCCCTTGTAACTTATACAACCATTGTTGTGCATCAGGCACTGCCAACTCAGCTGCAGCAGAGGGTGTCGCAGCACGCACATCCGCAACAAAGTCAGCAATCGTAAAATCAACTTCATGCCCAACTGCGCTGATAATAGGTAGCTGACAAGCAAAAATCGCTCGCGCCACTTTTTCCTCGTTAAAACTCCAAAGGTCTTCTAGTGAACCACCACCACGCCCCATAATCAAGACATCACATTCTTGACGTTGATCCGCGGTAACAATGGCATCCGCTATTTGCTTAGCTGAATCCGCACCTTGCACTGCAACCGGATAAATAATGACATTAACATCTGGAAAGCGACGCGCCAGCACCGTCAAAATATCATGAACAGCTGCACCATCAGGTGATGACACTACACCGATGGTATTAGGTATTTTGGGTAGCGCTTTTTTATGGGCATCATCAAATAAACCCGCTTCACCCAAACGGTGCTTCAATGCTTCATAAGCTCGTTGCAATGCGCCACTGCCTGCTTCTTCCATATGCTCTACCACCAGCTGAAATTCACCGCGACCTTCATATAACGTCACACGAACACGCAACAACACTTGCATGCCATTTTCAGGGATAAAACGAAGCTGCCGATTTCGGCCTTTAAACATGGCACAACGCACCTGCGCCGCCTCATCTTTTAAGGTGAAATAAATATGACCCGATGCCGGCATTGCAAGATTTGAGATTTCACCTTCAACCCAAAGTAATGGAAACCCACTTTCTAGTGTCGCCCTGGCTTCACGTACTAGACGCGAAACAGCATACACATCCTTAACAGGGCGCTTAGCTAACGTAGATGATTTATCTGATGATGCCAACGAACTCGTTCCTTAAAAGTCATTTTTCGCTAGTTGAATAAGCTTGAATGTGCAAGACTAACAATCATTTAATAAAAACCCAATAAATAGGGAGGATATTTCAAGGCCGTTCCTGATATAATAAGCAGTAAATATTACAGTAATTTCAGGAAGCTTACCGCATGAGAATTGCTCAAGAAGCCCTCACCTTCGATGACGTTTTACTCCTCCCCGCTTACTCGAACGTCCTGCCGCGCGATGTAAGCCTCACAACAAAATTAACACGCGATATCGATATCAACATCCCTTTGTTATCTGCTGCTATGGATACCGTGACAGAAAGTCGCTTAGCTATTGCCATGGCCCAAGAAGGCGGTCTCGGTATTCTACACAAGAATATGACCATCGAAGAACAGGCCAATGAGGTACGTAAAGTAAAGAAATTTGAAAGCGGTGTTGTTCGTGATCCCATTATCGTTGGCCCAACCACCACAATTGGTGAAGTCGTTGAATTAACGCGTGCCAATAAAATCTCAGGTGTACCTGTTGTTGATGGTCAAGATTTAGTCGGTATTGTCACCAGTCGCGACCTTCGTTTTGAAACACGCTTTGATAATCCCGTGTCTTTGATCATGACACCTAAAGATAAATTAGTGACCGTTAAAGAAAATACTGAACGTGAAGCCGTTTTAAACCTCCTTCATGAACATCGCATTGAAAAAGTATTGGTTGTGGATGATAGTTTCCACCTCCAAGGCATGATCACCGTTAAAGATATTCAAAAATCGTCTGACAATCCACTAGCTTCAAAAGATAATCAAGAACGTTTACGTGTCGGCGCTGCGGTCGGTATTGGCCCAGAGAGTCAAGAACGTGTCGCTGCCCTTGCAGATGCAGGTGTTGATGTTATTGTTGTCGATACTGCTCATGGACATTCACAAGGTGTATTAGACCAAGTGAAATGGGTCAAAGAAAATTACACAACTATTCAAGTCATTGGCGGAAACATCGCTACTGGCGCAGCTGCAACAGCATTAGCCGAAGCCGGTGCCGACGCTGTTAAAGTGGGGATTGGTCCTGGTTCGATTTGTACTACTCGTATCGTTGCCGGCGTGGGTGCACCGCAGATTTCAGCCATCAGTAATGTCGCAAAAGCACTTGAGGGTACAGGTGTACCGCTAATAGCTGATGGTGGTATTCGCTATTCTGGTGATATTGCCAAGGCCCTAGTAGCCGGCGCTCACACGATTATGATCGGTGGCATGTTCGCCGGAACAGAAGAGGCACCCGGTGAAGTCGAATTATTCCAGGGCCGCGCCTACAAATCATATCGCGGTATGGGTTCATTAGGCGCTATGCAACAAAAACAAGGCTCAAGTGACCGCTATTTTCAAGAAACAAGTGAAGCCGACAAATTAGTACCAGAAGGTATCGAGGGTCGCGTTGCATTCAAAGGTAATTTAAGCACGGTTATCCATCAGTTATTAGGCGGTATTCGCGCTAGTATGGGTTATACCGGTTCAGCCACAATTGAGGATATGCGTACTAAACCAGAATTTGTTCGCGTCACTTCTGCCGGTATGAATGAAAGTCATGTTCATGACGTCACCATTACTAAAGAAGCACCCAATTACCGCGTCAATTAATGACCTAGCCAAGGGGCTGTTTATAGCAGCCTTGGTAATTAACCCCGTATTATTTTAGAGACCAGCCAACCGCTATGAGTAGTCAACTTCACGATCACCGTATTCTTATCCTCGACTTCGGATCACAATACACCCAACTGATTGCCCGTCGTATTCGTGAAGCTGGTGTTTATTGTGAACTACACGATCCTGATATTAGCGAACAAGCCATCAAAGACATTGCCCCTAAAGGCATTATCCTTTCTGGTGGCCCAGATTCCACTATTGGAGAAGCCGCGCCTGAAGCACCACAAGCCGTCTTTGAAGTTGGCGTACCCGTTTTAGGCATATGCTACGGTATGCAAACCATGGCTATGCAACTCGGTGGCCAAGTCGAATCATCTGACCACCGTGAATTTGGTTACGCCCAAATCCGCGCGCGAGGGCACTCTAGGTTGTTGCGTGATATCGAAGATCTCAAAGCCCCTGAAGGTTATGGCTTATTAGATGTCTGGATGAGCCACGGCGATCGTGTGACCGAATTACCCGATGGCTTCAAGCTTATCGCAAGTACCGATAGTGCACCTATCGCTGGTATTGCAAATGAAGAAAAACATTTTTACGGTGTCCAATTTCATCCGGAAGTCACGCATACATTGCAAGGCCAAGCCATTATTTCGCGTTTCTTAACCGACATTTGCGAATGCGACACCTTATGGACATCCGATCACATCATTGAAGATAGTATCGAGACTATTCGTAAACAAGTTGGCGACGATCATGTCCTTCTGGGTTTATCGGGCGGGGTTGACTCATCCGTTGTAGCTGCCTTGTTACATAAAGCCATCGGTACGCAATTGACCTGTGTCTTTGTCGACAACGGACTACTCCGTGAAAACGAAGGCGATCAAGTCATGGCTATGTTTGCAGAGAACATGGGGATTAAAGTCATCCGTGTTGATGCTGAACAACGCTTCCTCTCTGAACTGGCTGGTGAAAATGACCCTGAAGCCAAACGTAAAATTATCGGTAAAGCCTTTATTGATGTGTTCGAAGAAGAATCCAACAAAATTCCTAATGTGAAATGGCTTGCTCAAGGTACTATTTATCCTGATGTTATCGAATCTGCCGCCGCAAAAACAGGCAAAGCTCAGGTTATTAAAACCCACCATAATGTCGGTGGCCTACCAGATTACATGAAGCTGGAATTATTAGAACCGCTACGTGAATTATTCAAAGACGAAGTCCGTAAACTCGGTGTTGCCCTAGGATTACCCAAAGATATGGTTTACCGTCATCCCTTCCCTGGGCCTGGTCTTGGCGTCCGTATTCTAGGCGAAGTCAAAAAAGACTATGCCGATTTATTACGCAAAGCCGATAAAATCTTCATTGATGAACTTTATCGCCACGACCTCTATGACAAAACCAGCCAAGCTTTTGTCGTATTTATCCCGGTAAAATCTGTTGGTGTCATGGGTGATGGTCGGCGCTATGATTATGTCGTATCACTTCGAGCTGTAGAAACTATCGACTTTATGACCGCACGTTGGGCACGTCTGCCCTACGAGTTTTTAGGGCTTGTTTCTACACGGATCATCAATGAAGTGGAAGGCATTTCACGTGTCACTTACGACATTTCAGGCAAACCACCTGCTACCATTGAGTGGGAATAGCCTTACGTTATATGGAAAAAGCCTGCGCTCAAATCGTTATTAGCGGTAAAGTACAAGGCGTAGGTTATTGCTATACAGCACAACAAATACCAAATGAATATCAACTCACAGGTTCGGTATAAAATAAAATAAACGGCGACGTCGAAATAATCGCGGAAGGCAGTCAACATTAACTTGATCAGTTGGACTAAACAGGTTCCAAAATTTGCCGATGTAAAACAGGTTGTCATCAACAAATTAACAACAAATAATGAATTCACACAATTCAGTATTCGCTAATTATTGAGGTTCCTCACTATGGCTAAAAATGATTTCTCCTAGCTATACTTTTTTTATTCGCTTATTGTTCGCCTTAATCCTTTTTTATTAGGCGATAGAAAATGACCAAACATGTTTTTATCACTGGAGGTAGTGGCTTCATTGGCACACGCCTATGTGAACTATTACTAGAGCAAAACAACAAAATCACCATATTAAGCAGAGACCCCGAATCTGTCCGGCAACGATGGGGAAATAAGATTGATGTAATTAATGAACTATCCGAACTCACGACCATGACACCACTAGATTGGGTCATAAATTTAGCCGGAGAACCGATCGTAGATCGACCTTGGACCCAACAGCGAAAGGCACTCTTAATAAAGAGCCGAGTCACGTTAACACAATCACTATTTAACACCCTCAACCAACTCACAACAGCACCAGAAGTCATCATCAGTGGTTCTGCCATTGGGTATTACGACGACACAGGTAACACCATTTTTACTGAATCCAGCCGGCAAGGAAAAGGATTCGCCGCTAAACTTTGCCAAGATTGGGAACAAGCTGCAGTATCCGATAAACCACATTCATCACGGCTATGTCTATTGAGAACTGGGGTCGTCCTCGGTAAGCAAGGGGGTATGCTAAAAAAAGTAAGTTTACCTTTTAAATTAGGCCTTGGTGGGCAACTAGGGAATGGAAAGCAATGGCTTTCATGGATTGATTTAGATGATATCTGCCAGCTCATTTTATTCCTTGCCAATAATAAAGCCTGCCAAGGTTCCTACAATGCAACATCACCTAATCCCATCACAAACTACGATTTCACAAAAGCGTTGGGCAAACAGCTTCATCGCCCTACCATTGCCACTGTACCTGCCTTCATCTTGAAAACAGGCCTAGGCGATGCCGCATCGCTACTACTTGGTAGCCAACGAATTCTACCTGCGAAAGCAATCAAAGCTGGGTTCGAATTCACTTCCCCAGACATCTCATCCTGTTTACAACACTGCTGTAAAAAATAAATCTATTCTTAATTATTAGCCCTGAGGGAAAACGCATGATATTGTTTTAATAATTTCACCTAGCCGGAGACAATCATGGGTAAACTTACTGATGCAGTGAAAAATGCCATTAAAGAAGCTGACTTATACCCTTTAGCAACAGCATCAAATAGCGGACACCCCAATGTCGTACCCGTTAAGTTTGTTCTTATCGAAAATGACAGTGAGCTTTGGCTTGTCGATAATTTCATGGATAAAACACTGACTAATCTCGTACAAAATCCCATAGCAGCACTCAATATTTTAGTGCCAGAAAAAGATATTGCTTACCAAATAAAAGGAACAACAACCATTGAAACCCGTGGTGATAATTACCAAAAGATGAGAGATATCGTTTTAGAAGTAAAACCAGATGCACCTGCCAAAGGGTTAATCGTTATGCAAGTAACTGAAGTCTTCGACTGCTGGCCAGGACCAACAATCGGTCACCGTATTGATGGCAACAGCTAAGCATGAATCCCTTAAACCTTGACTCGCTTTCTTAATATGCTCCTGTCTTCAGCCATCACCGTCATCATCATTACCGGTGGACTCGCCCTATTTTCTCAATCAGGAGAGTCGCCTGGGTTAGAAGAGGGAGGGCAACTCAGTATCTGTCCCGATAAGCCCAATTGCATCTCTAGCGAATACCCTGGCGACACAGAGCATTACATCTCTCCTATTCCTTTCTCACCAGAACAATACAATGGCGCCATGACTGCAATAAAAGTTAGTATCCAAGGCCATGGTGGACAAATTCAATACCTAAAACAGGATTATCTCGCCAGTACATTCTCTTCAAACCTCTTTGGTTTCATCGATGATTTTGAAGCCAGAATAGATCATAAACAAAATCAAATTCACATCCGTTCAGCAGCACGTGTAGGATATAGCGATTTTGGCGTTAATCAAAAGCGGGCTATCACTTTAAAAACCGCCATCGAACGCCACCTTAATACAAAGACAGGAACTCAGATTGACCAATAATGACATCCTTCGCCGAGTTCACTACGTTCTAGATTTAAATGACAATAAAGTCATCGCTATTTTCAAACATGTCGAATACCCCGTCACCAGAGAACAGATCAGTGGCTGGTTAAAAAAAGAACAAGACACTGATTATAAGAACTGTAACGATAATCAGCTTGCCCACTTCCTCAACGGGCTTATCATAGAAAAGCGCGGCAAAAGAGAAGGGCCACTCCCCAAGGCTGAGAAAAGTCTAAACAACAACCTCATCTTTACCAAACTGAAAATTGCATTCAATCTAAAAGCCGAAGATGTCTTAGCCATTCTCGAACTAGCTGACTTACGTATTAGTAAACATGAGCTCAGTGCCTTTTTTCGCAAGTCTGATCACAAACACTATCGCAGTTGTAAAGATCAAGTCCTTCGTAATTTCTTAATGGGATTACAACTTCGATACCGACCTACTGAACAGAATGCTTCATCCTTTTCATGGCCTGAGAAGAAAGACTAAACATTAACACAATCGTACGTTGTCTTAACAAGCAGATTGCTTTAACATGACACTCGATAAAATAACGCGATAATCGTATCTATTACTGGGGGCTATTTTGACACATTTCTTATCCATCAAAGCACTACGGACAAGTATACTCATTGCTACATTAAGTGTAATCTCAGCCTGTGCAACAACACCGGCCCCTTCTTCAGCAGGTAATGTCAGTTTCGGTGAATACCCAGAAAATTACCAAGAAATCGTCAAAGATTTTTTGAAAAATAAACCCACCAGAACACCAATAAATTTAAATAGTATCGAATTTCTAAATGAACCTAATAAGTTTATATTCGAACCGATGCAATTTTCTTCAGAAAGATTTGGCTACCGGGCATGTGCCCTTGTCGGTAGAAAAAATGCTAGAGTATCTAGAACAATTTCTTCACTAAAGGCCCATTTCTTTTTAATTAACAATGGAAAAGTCATTCACCACCTACAAGATACCGGCCTTGTTAGCCTATCAACTAAGTTCTGTGAAGTTCAACTACTTGCACAAGCAAAAAGACTCGCATCACCTGCTGTAGCCCAACAAGAAATTGTTGACGAACATGGTTTCAAATACGTCACCTGTCGAACAACTAGTAAAGAAGTCTTCTTTGCCTTTAACCCAGAAAAACAGCAGTTAATACAACAATACGATGCCAAGACTATTGCTCAGTTTAATATTACTAAGCTGACAGATACATTTATCGTCGCACAGTCTGAAGGTCACCGCATTTCAATTAATCGCGCTTCCGGTAAATTGCTACATCAACATGACGGTAATGAAACACAAGCCAGTTGCGAACTAACCAGTCAGCGTAAATTCTAATACTATTATTGAGCCCTACAAGAGTAGGGCTCAACCTTTTGTTGCTTCACATCACTCATTCTTTTTAATTACCTTAATATATTCACCCATCGCCTCACGGGAAGACCCCACAATCAGACGACGTTCACCTGTTGCTGTATCACTTTCTACAGCCCCAGACACTTCAATTTTTTCTCCGGTTTTCGCTTGTCCTACGTATGTCTGTGTCATCACCATCACTTCTGATATTACTTCATCATCAAGGGTATAACGGGCAGGAAAATCAAACGAGAATTGATCATCAATGACTTGTGCCACTAGTTTAGCAGTACCTTGTTTTTGATATTGTTTTTCATCCTGTATGGCAAATTGACAATGCACCATCCCAATATCAAATTTAGTGCCATCAATCACTGCTTTATTAAACTTACGACTTTCATGCCAAGCGAACTTATCATAAGGTAGCTCACCCAGCCTACGCTGAAAGTTATCCCTCATCAACGCCTCATCTAATACGGATAATTCGCCTCTATCTAGTGCCAGCTGTACTGTTGAGCGTACTTGATGAAATGCTTCACGACCATAAACGACCAAATCAATATCAGATGTTGATTTCTGACAACCAATTAATAATGACCCCGTGATACCCAAAGTGTCATAATCAACACCATACTGCACCAGAATAGGGAGTAATCTCTGTAGCCGTTGCACTATTTCATCACACGCCTCGGCCTGTAATAACGTAGCCAATCTCTGTTCAGGCTGATGATGTTCGATAATATCCACAACATTGACGGCATGAAACTCCGCATCGTATCGCTCAGAATGATAAAGATAGTGAGGGTATTGCTTTGCTAATAACCGATTAGCTGCTTCAGTCGCTATTTTTTGCCAACCAGAACCTGACTTCACATAACGCAAAAAACAGCCGACTTTTCCTGCTTGTGGTCCATAACTGACGACAGCAAAAATCAATCCTTCTGCCGTTTCGATAAAATCTTTTGGCAAATATGGAAAATCATCAGGTCGGTTCATTTTCAAGTTTTAGTTCGAGACCAAATCCATAAACCAGAAAACGACAAAACGATAAGTAAAATACCAATAAAGTCTAATAGCCAAACCCCTAACGGGCCTAGAATATGACCATTGTGCATATCCAAAACAAAACGCTCAACTGGTATACCTTTGCCATAAAAATATCGTGCAAGATCCTCTTTCACCATGCGGGGCATAGATGTCGCTTCACTCCAGCTGACCCCTTGCAAAGAAATTTTTTCCCATTGTTCTAATAAAATATCACCACGCCACATACCATGACGGGTTTGGAGAACTGGCAAACCATGGAATAGACCAATATTTTGGATTTGGGAAGGAATGCCTATCGCCCCACCCATTTCTTCTATAAACTCACCATCAGAGCTCAATAAAATAAGAGCATCATCAGAAGCCACGACAGTAATATCATCTATATAAATACCACCAATAATAGGCTTAAGACTTTTCGCCACTGGTTGCGCATCAACGAATATTTGCTCATCGAACTGCGAAATCACATTATCTTCTAGCAAATAGACGCGATCAGCTTCGACCTCAGACACACCATAATGCTCAAGCAACCATGGCCAATCTAAATGCCGCTCTGCTAATTTTAAATCAAGAGTATGATTGAGAAGAATGCCCGTCACGGCGAGCATTAATAGAAATAAAGCTGCCAACGCGCCCATGCCACGATGCCAAGCCCTCAAACGGTGAACCATAAAAACTCTAATTAAGTAATCAATGTATCCAGATATAATGCCAGTCTTGTGACGGCTGTCATAGCCCAAACTGACAAGGTCGCGCCCGATACACCGTCAATATGTCGATCAAGCGCATTATCAATCAACGTGGCATCTTTAAATTGTTGAGTAAATGCGGGATGACGGATCTCCCAACCTCTACTTTCGCGAAATGCCAACACCTTCACATGCTTAATTTTATCGGCTTCAATCACGATACCAAAAGTAATCGGTTGTTCCTTACCAATTTCATTCAAAATCCAAGCACTACGCTGACCATTCTCCCAATAACGAATTCGCAAACCAGAATAGCGATGACCTAAAATATCAACAATCGTTTTACGTAAATCACCTTTAATCCAAATCACTTTACTTTTCGGCACATCACCGCCAAATGTTTCAGCTAAAAATGCCTCATTCGTTTGGTAAACACCGCGTGCAGAAACAGAAAAGGCGGTCACCAACAACATCGACAAAAGGAACCACTGAGCCACTTTTTTCAAAACAATATTATTCATAACCGCCATATTCCATATCAACTAAACAATAGCTTAGAATTCGTAACCAATCCCTAAGTTAAAGCCATTCAATTCTTTCGCAGAATCACTCTCTGCATCTTGCCATTGGTAATCTGCTTTAACCACAACATTTTTATGTGGCCACCAGTTGACACCTAAATCGATTTGTTCGAACTCGCTTTCGATTGAGCTATCACCCGCTTGGTTATCCCACTCACTGTAGCGAGCAAACACACCAAAATGCTCATTGATTCTAAATGATGGTTCAACATACCAACCATCTTGTTCATCATAACCCGCCACTTTCGGCGCATCACCATCAAGATCCCATTGTGCGTACAATGCACGTAGACCAAATGGACCGCGTTCAATAACAGCGTGTGTTTCAAACAATGTTCCACCATCTGAATCTGCGATATTGCCTTGTGTCATATCTTCTTGATATTGCATCGTTGCTGCTAGCTCAACACCTGGCATACCTGTCCATTTAACGCGACCAGTGTAAGCTAAATCGTTGGCTTGTGCTTCAGCCACTTTTTGGCGACCATCACGAATCTTAAATGATGTTACAGTCCCTTCTTTACTGACATCGAGGCCTGAGTGGAGCGCTAAATCATAAGAGAAACCATGCGATAGTTCACCACTAAATGCGACACCCGCTTCCCACCATGTTGAAGGAATAATATTCTTCTCAACTGCGTTACGCTCAGTACCGTAGAAAGTATTCGGCTCATGCGTTTCATTTAAAATACCAACTGGTACTAAGAACACACCACCTTTAACACTGTTCTGTTCGTTCAAATCATATTCAATGTAAGCTTGCTCGAGCTCAACTTCACCTGGTTTACCATCACCTGACAAGCTATGTTCTAACTCAAGTTCTGA
Organism: Gammaproteobacteria bacterium; assembly: GCA_029248745.1. Taxonomy (GTDB): domain Bacteria; phylum Pseudomonadota; class Gammaproteobacteria; order Nitrosococcales; family Methylophagaceae. Next base: position 24,872 of record JAQWIT010000013.1, on the reverse strand, counting down.
GAAGAAACGTAAATCATCCGTGAACTCATGACCGAAATATAAGACAAAACGGTGAACATCAACTTGATCTTTATCAGAATCACCATTCTGATCTTGCAAGTTATTGAAGTGAACTTCACCATAACCACCGATTGTCGTATTCTTGCCACTGAATAATGGGCCGCTATTTTGCTCAGAAGCTTCTGCAACAGCTTCAACAGCTTGTTCGGTCTCTTCAACTTTATTTTTCAAATTCGCATTTTCTGCTTTCAATTGCTGATTTTGCGTTTGAACATCTTTCATTTGTTGTTGCATTTCTTGCATCATCGTCCACAACTCTTCATTTGTGGGTGCTGCAGTAGCAACAGTGCCTGCTGCCATTAAACTCGCAGCAATCAAGGTACGTTTAAATTTCACTTATCTCTCCTCATCTAGGTTATAGTTCTTTAAACAAATTAATTATATTCAATATGATAAAGCTAATGCAAATGATTCTCATTAAAACAATAATATTCGTAACTATTTGTTGTTTTTTTACATCAAATAAAAATCTGTGAAAAAAAAGGCAAACTCAACTTCTATTGTGTCGATTATAGAATGAAGTGACATCAAGAAAGTCTTGATGTCACAAGACTAGAATCTAATCCTAACGCATTATCTCAAATGAGATTTCTATGGATTAAAACTCAATACGCTTAAACAAAACATGATCTTGCATCAAAAAACCAAAATCGACATGTTTTCCAGTACTCTTTTTTAAATACTCATGCCACCAGTATTTTGCCTTTTGCATCCAGCCTATACGTAAGTCGAGCTCTTCTGGCTGTTGCGCCAATAGATGATAATTTCGGCTAATCAGCAATGCGACACAAGGATCATCTCTATCACTATAGACCGCTTCTAACTCTTCATTTGCAGCCAGGAGTAAACGATTCTCGACTGTATGTCGAGTCAGTGGCGCATTCATTGTCTCACAAGCCGTTTTGCTGCTAACGATCTCAGCATAGCCCAAACATTCTTTTTTGAAGAAGTATCTAAACAACTGAAATCAGTCACGCTCAAACTCCCCTCCCTAATGAGGTCTTCGAGTCGATTTGGAGCAATGGCTAAATGTATAGAATTTGAATGATTCGCGAAATAAGATTGGTTTTTCATCATGACCTCTCACCATTAAATGATGTATCGAGGTTTGATTATAGGATCTCTTTATTCTAAATGCAAATGATTATCATTTAGATGTTGTTGCCTGGGAGAACACTACTTATTGTGAAGATTGTATTGCTAATTTTGCTGCCTTTTTCGCTTCGATTTTTGCCAAATGTTCGGCTACTTCTTTCAGCTCTTGTTCCATCAGCTCTGGCGTTTCCAGTGTCAATCGCCCTAAAGTGCCTGCGCGTAATTCGGTTAACACAATTTTAGCGGCACGTTCCAAATCAACTCTACCTCCAGCACGTAAACAACCACGCCCATTTCCTATCTCTGACAAGAGCGTTTCATCATCCAGTGATAATTCAGATAACTGGTATCTGTCAAATAAATAATTCGGGTAAGCGTCACGTAGATAAGCCACGGCATAAAGTGCAATGTCTTCATTACTAATGGCTGTCTCTTTAATCGCGCCAGTAATTGCCAATCGATAACCACCATGTTGGTTTTCAAGCTTCGGCCACAACACACCTGGCGTATCCAATAACACAATACCGCGGTCCAATTTGATCCGCTGCTGCATTTTGGTCACGGCAGGTTCATTCCCTGTCTTCGCTATTTGACGGCCCGCCAAGTGATTAATCAATGTCGATTTACCCACATTCGGTATCCCCATAATCATCGCTTGAATATTTTTCACACCGGCTGATTTAGATGGCACTAATTTATGACATAAATCCAATAAATCTTTTATCCGCTCAGGCTCTTGCGTCGTTAACGCAATCGTCTTTACACCTTTGTCCTGCTCAAGGTATTCTTGCCAAGCTTGCGTTAAAACAGGGTCGGCTAAGTCACATTTACTCAGCACCTTGATACACGGTTTATCGCCACGTAATTGCGCTAGTATAGGGTTTTCACTGCTAAAAGGAATCCGGCCATCAAGCACTTCTATCATCAAATCAACCTGCGGCATGATCTTACGCATCTCTTTCAATGCTTTATGCATATGGCCTGGGTACCAGTTAATCGCCATGTTATTTCGCCAATGTCACTTGATGCTTTTCAATCACTATCAAACGCCTTTGATACAGTTTGCCCAACGCTTTTTTATAACTCGATTTACTCACACCAAATTGCTTAGCAATATCGGCAGGGGCACTTTTATCAGTCAACGTCGTTTTGCCCCCTTCAGACTGAATAAAAGCCATCACCTTCCTAGATAAATCATCCAATGCTTCGCGAGAAACTAACTGCAAACAAAGATCGAGCTTTTTATCTGGCCTGACTTCTTTGATATAGCCTTGTAAGGTTTCACCCACCCGCACAGGCTGGATAACATCACTATTAAACAACAAACCAATAACAGACTGATTCACCACTGCCTTATAACCTAAGTCTGTTCGTTCACAGATAAGCAATTCAACCTTCTGCTGCACTTTAAAATAAGGTGATGAATCTACAACAAATTTATTCAACCGACTGCTAGCAGCTATACGGTCCGTCTCCTCATCAACATAGACATAAACCACATAAGAATGCCCGACCTCCATCGGCTTTTGCTGTTCGCTGTAGGGAACCAATAAATCCTTCGGTAAACCCCAATCTAAAAAGGCACCGACTGCATTAACCTCAACCACTTTCAAAAACGCACTTTCGCCCACCATCGCTTTCGGCATCTGCGTCGTCGCAATCAATAAATCCTCTGAATCAAGATGCACAAAGACATCCAAACCTTCACCGACAACACAGTCAGGGGGTACATCACGTTCTGGTAATAAAATCTCTCCAAATTCATCACCATCGAGATAAACCCCAAAGTCCACTTTTTTTACTACTTCTAAATAGTTTATTTTGCCAATTTCAGCCATTTTGCTCTCAAACTTAGATCAATAATAACGACCATATTAACGTAATCACTTTATCAGTGTTGTCCTAACAGAAACGGTATAATGCCAATCAAATTTAACTCCTTCAGAGAATACTATGCCAAAAGCCAGTGATTTGAAACGTGGAATGGTCGTCGAAGTCAATGACGAACCATACTCAGTAAAAGATATCGAGGTCAGAAACCCGTCATCTCGTGGGGCATCGACGCTTTACAAAATCCGCTTTAATCATCTCAAGACGAAACAAAAAAGAGACGAATCTCTAAAAGGGGATGATTTTTTAAAGGAAGTCGACTGCGAACGTAAACTCGTCCAATTCTCCTACCAAGATACTGATGGTCATACTTTCATGAATTTGGATGATTACGAACAGCACACCATCCATTCAAACGAAATTGAACAAGAACAAGGTTATTTAACTGAAGGGTTAGAAGGCATAGTCGCCATCATTCTAGATAATCAACTCGTTGCCATAGAACTCCCTGCAGCGGTCGTCATGACGATTACCGATACTGCGCCAGGCATTAAAGGTGCTACTGCAGCAGCCAGAACCAAATCCGCTATCCTCGCTAAAGGCCTAGAAGTGCAAGTCCCAGAATATATTGAAATTGGAGAAACAATTAAAATCAATACCAGCACAGGTAAATTTATGTCACGAGCATAAAAACTAAGGATATGGAAAAAGCATTAAAACGATATTTATTAATCTCCCTTGGCTCGCTCAGTGTAATTATTGGTAGCATCGGTGCTGTGCTACCCATATTACCCACCACCCCCTTTTTAATTTTGGCCTTGGCCTGCTTCTCTAAAAGTTCTCACCGCTTTCATCGTATGCTACTCAACAATAAATGGTTCGGCCCTGTCTTAACTGAATGGGAAAAAAATAAGACAATCAGCCGCCAGGTTAAATTAAGATCAATGGCTCTGGTCATCATTTCTTTTAGTATCTCAATTATCATTTTATCTGGAAGAACAGAGTTACAATTAACGCTTGTCGTACTGGGATTGGTTGCACTCGCGGTTATCTATCAGCTAAAAGAATCTGAGCCACCAAAATGAATATTAATGAAGCGATCAAACAACGCCATTCATGTCGTGCTTTTACCAAACAAGCCGTCGGCAAAGCACATATTGACAATATTCTGACAGTCGCTCGCAAAGCATCCTAAGGTGCCAACACCCAGCCTTAGCAATTCGCCGTGATTACTGGATAATCAAACACACCTTACAAACCACCATAGAACAGGCATTTGAAAACGGTATAAAACCTACCCCGGACTATCCTTACCACCAGAAAAATGGCAATCACCGTATACCTTACACCGTAAAAAATGTGGTTTACAGCTCTATGAAAGTCTAGCCATAAAAAGAGACGATGAAACGCGCCGCCAAGCACAAAGGGCCGCTAACTATCGTGCTCTTGATGCACCGGTTATGTTGCCGTTTTTAATCGATGATGCCATGCAAACAGGGTCATACCTTGAGTATGGCATGTTCTTATAGTCTCTTATGCTCAGTGCTATGGAAGAAGGCTTAGCGACCTGTCTCAAGGAGTATAGCTGAATATCTTAATATCATCCGGCAAACACTCAATTAAACGGCATCAAAACATATCGTTTGTGGCATCGCATTAGGCTTCAAAGACAAAGATGATGCCATAAATCAATACCGTACTGAACGCGAAGATATTGGACAATTCGCTAAATTTTTTGAGTAATTCATCCCTAAAGCTAAAGTCATTTAAGCCCTAAAGCTAAAGTCATTTAAGCCCTAATGACCTATGTATAATGAAAACATTTTGATACATGCCAAGGCAACCATAAATGAACCTAACGACATTCCTAAACAAACTCGAACGAACACCCAACAATATTGAATTCACAGAAACCATGTCGGTTATCGAAGCCACATATTCATTCACACCGACCTCTTTCACTAATGGTGTAACTCTCAATCAAGCGGGTGAAAATAACGGTTCATGCAAAATCTTTGCATTTGGCATACTAAATAAGCTTTCAGAACAACAAACCTTAGCTTGCTTTGGGAATTACTATCGCGATGATGTCCTCAAAAACCCTGAAGGTGAAGATCACCAAAATATTCGTAACTTTATGGTCTCAGGCTGGCAAGGTACCAGCTTTGAAGGCCAAGCTTTAATAACAAAAGCAAGCACCTAAAAAATACTAACGAATTGATCACCATAATTTATTCTCAGAAACACCTGCTATAATAGTCGGTTTTTTGATATGACCTACTGAAATAGACAAGACTCATGGAATTAATACCGCTCAAAAAGTCTGATGCCCGTTTTCTACTACTAGAAGGTGTTCACCAAAATGCTGTCGATGCCATCAAAGAAGCTGGCTATGACAATATTGAACATATAACACACGCACTAGATGAAGATGCCCTAATTGAAAAAATCAAAGGGGTACGTTTCATTGGTATCCGTTCACGGACACAATTAACAGAAAAGGTGCTAGAAGCTGCTGATAGACTAGCAGGTATCGGCTGCTTCTGTATTGGCACCAACCAAGTAAACCTCGAAGCGGCAAAAATGAGGGGGGTTCCAGTCTTTAATGCACCATACTCAAACACGCGCTCTGTCGCAGAGCTCGTCCTTGGGCAGCTTATTTTATTACTACGCGGCATCCCTGAAAAGAACCATAAAGTCCATAACGGCAGTTGGCCAAAAACCGCCAAAGCGTCATACGAAGCACGCGGCAAAACACTAGGTATAGTTGGTTACGGTAGTATCGGTTCTCAAGTGTCTGTCCTTGCAGAGAGTTTGGGTATGAACGTCATTTATTATGATGTCATTACCAAACTACCATTAGGTAATGCCAACCAAGTCCCTATGCAATACCTCTTGAGTCACGCGGACGTGATTTCTTTACATGTCCCCGAATTGCCGACAACGCATAATATGATGGCCAAAAAGCAATTCGGCCAGATGAAAGACGGCGCTATCTTCATAAACGCCGCTCGTGGAACTTGTGTCAATTTAGAAGATCTCGCACACGCTATCGAAGGTGGAAAAGTGGGCGGTGCTGCCATTGATGTATTTCCAAAAGAGCCTAAATCTAATGACGAACCTCTAGATTCTCCACTTCGAGGTTATGCCAATGTTATATTGACACCGCATGTCGGTGGTTCAACAGTAGAAGCACAAGCCAATATCGGCCTAGAAGTTGCAGAAAAGTTCATCCAGTTTGCCAATAATGGTAATACCACTTCCGCGGTTAACTTCCCTGAAATTGCGATGCCCCAACAAGAAAACACCCATCGTATTTTACATGTTCATCATAATAGACCTGGCGTGTTATCCAATATCAACCAATTATTTGCTCAGCATAATATTAATATCCTTGCGCAAAGCATGATGACAGAAAATGAGCTGGGTTATTTATTGTTGGATGTCGCAGAGTTTGATTCTAAATTAGCGTTAGAACATTTAAACGGGGTTGAAGGCACCATTCGCTTACGCGTTTTATATTAGGGCCTGTTGATCAAGCAACCATAGCGTTATACCGCTATGGTTGTTTTACTGACCAATGCCTTAATTTACTGGTTTTACCAATCCCCGGATTAAAGGTATTGGTCGGGTCCAATTGTCGATAAAACGATCTCAAAGTTTCCTTCGCAGCATATTCATGTCCCACATTATGCTCAGCGGGGTACTCGGCGCCCCTAGCATCAAAAGAAGCTAAGATCCGTTGTTTCAATTGCTTGGCATCAACACCTTGCTTCAAGACATAATTCTGATGCATCACGTGACAAAATAGATGACCATAATAAAATTTCGCATCGATTAATTCATCAATCTCAGCAGGTAACTCCTCAAACCATTTTTCATCATTCCTGCGAAGCGCAATATCCACCGTCATCATCGCACCAACACGGTCACTATTCATAATATGATATCGACCTATCGCACCACCCGCGACAAAGCGATGTAAGATGGCTTTCTCACCTTCCTCAGGTGTACATTCAAAATAGTCCCCTTCCTTCGATTCAAAAAATTCGGCAAGGTAAGCACGTGCTTCATCAACACCATCATTATTCATTTCTAGAATCCAATGGTGCTGATATTGCTGGTGGTAGTCTTCCATCCGTTCTGATAAGTGATTTGGCCACAAGTAACTCATGTACTGCATGATTCGGTCAGACATTTTTTTAGGCAAAAAGGGCAATTTATCTGCAATCCGATCAACTGTCCGTTTTAAAGAGAACATTTTAGGAATATATTTAGATCCCAATTTATCAATAACGATAAACGAATCTTTACCGTATTTCTTACTCACTTCATAACAATCTCGGTGCAAATACTCGCCTGAAACCGGTAATGTCTTAAACGTCGACAAGATATCGCGCCGCATTTTAGCTAAGACCTGCGCATCATTTGTACCCACATAAAAAACCTGTTGCTTGTTAGCAATAGGGTAAGTATCGAGACGAACCGCAAAAACGGCCAACTTACCTGCACAGCCGGACGACTCATATAAACGCCGACCATCATTATTAAATCGTGAGGGCGTATCGGCATCAATTTGCCTTACGCGTTCATGATACTCATTATCTGAAGCCCGCTTTTCAGGATGTTGAATATCTGCGCCTCCATAACGTTGCTGTTCTAAATTGCTCAAAATCTCTTCAGGTGTAGTACCCAAATCAATCCCAAGATTATTCACCAACATCAACGTGCCATCTCCATGAATTTCGGCAAATAATGACAGCTCTGTGTAAGCCGGACCACGCTGTACTAATGCGCCACCTGAGTTATTACAAACCCCACCCACTATCGATGCACCAATGCAAGAAGAACCAATCACAGAATGAGGTTCACGACCGTATGGTGCTAGTACTTCTTCCAAACCAAACAAAGTACTACCCGGTAACCCAACAATTTGACGCGCATCATCAATCAATTGAATCTGATCAATACGCATCGTATTCACAATCACAATGGGGCGATCATAATCATCGCCATCAGGTGTCGACCCACCTGTTAGTCCAGTATTCGCCGCCTGCATAATAATCGCAACATCAGCCTCAACGCAGGCTTGTAATACCTGCCAAATCTCGACCAAACTACCTGGCCGTATAACAGCGAGAGCACTACCTGAACCAAAACGAAAGCCTTTGCTATAAGGTTCCATTTTAGTCTCATTAGTCAATATATAGGATGAACCGACTAATGTTGTTAGATCATTAATCAATTCAATATGTGCAACAGGTTCAGACATCGTATTTCTCATTTCAAGGCAGTGCTAACAGCACCATAGATAATTGCTAATTATACCGTAAACGCTACCCAATTTTAGTGTCGAGAACAGAAGAGGGTGCAATTACCTGAACTAATAACGTCGCTATTAATTTAACAAACGTATAATAGCCCCATCCAAATTAATCACCAGGCTCATACTGTAATGGACTTAATACAAATATTCGCATTAGCACTGCTCCAAGGTCTAACCGAATTTTTACCCATTTCAAGCTCTGCCCACCTAATTATCCTGCCCATCATTGCTGGTTGGCAAGACCAAGGTTTGGCCTTCGATGTTGCCGTACATGTCGGGACATTAACAGCCGTCGTCTTTTATTTTCGCAAAACGTTGACCACACTCACCATCGATTGGACAGCCTCCATTAATCAACGTTCATTAGTCGGGGAAAGTCGCCTGGCATGGGCTGTATTATTTGGCACTATTCCTGTTAGCCTCGCAGGTCTATTTTTAGGTGACATCATCGAAAACCACCTCCGTAGTCCGCTCGTTATTGCTGCCACTACCATCCTTTTCGGTTTAATGTTGGGGTGGGCAGATTGGCAAAGCAAACAACATCGTGACGAACACCGCCTCAGCGTCTTCGATATCCTTTTTATTGGTATTGCTCAAGCCATCGCCCTGATACCCGGTACATCCCGTTCAGGCATTACCATTACCGTAGGTTTAATGCTTGGCCTAACACGACAAGCTGCTGCACGTTTCTCTTTCTTATTATCTATCCCTGTTATCGTCTTAGCAGGGGGATTAAAGACAATCGAACTCGTCCGATCTAACTTAACAACGGACTGGTTTGCCATCAGTATGGGCACCATTCTCTCCGCAATCAGCGCTTACATTTGTATTCATTTTTTCCTCAAGATGATCGAGAAAATCGGCATGTGGCCTTTTGTGGTGTACCGGCTCATCCTTGGTGCTATACTCTTGCAGCTCTTTATGGCGTAATCAAAGTTGACAGCATCCTAGCGAATGCGTAACATTTCCTCTCTTTATTTGACCGCCTGCGTAATTTTCTGGAGCAAATCGCGGAATGAAAACAACAACATTAAGTGCAAAACCTGCTGAAGTACGTCGCGACTGGTTCGTCATCGATGCTAATGGCAAAACTTTAGGCCGTATGGCTTCTGAAATCGCGCGTCGTTTGCGTGGAAAACATAAAACAATGTACACACCTCATGTAGACACAGGTGATTATATTGTCGTTATCAACGCTGAAAAGCTGCGTGTTTCAGGTAATAAATTAAAAGATAAAATGTACTATCACCATACGGGTTATGTCGGTGGTATCAAATCTATATCATTAGAAAAGCAACTAGATAAAGCACCAGATCGAGTTATTAAATCTGCTGTTAAAGGTATGCTGCCAAAGAACTCTTTGGGTCGTACCATGTTCAGCAAATTGAAAGTCTATGCTGGCGAACAACACCCACACACAGCCCAACAGCCTAAAGTGCTGGAAATCTAAACGGATATCATTATGGCAGAACAATATTACGCAACCGGTCGTCGCAAAAGCTCAACAGCGCGTGTTTTTATCAAACCAGGTACTGGTAACATCACCATCAACACACGGTCTCTTGACGACTACTTTGGGCGTGAAACATCACGTATGGTTGTCCGCCAACCACTAGAGTTAGTTGATATGTTAGGTAGCTTAGATCTCAAAATCACCGTTCGCGGTGGTGGCAACAACGGTCAAGCAGGGGCAATTCGCCACGGTATCAGCCGCGCCTTAGTTGAATATAACAGTGAGTTAAAATCTGAACTTCGCAAAGCCGGCTTCATCACACGTGATGCTCGTGCAGTTGAACGTAAGAAAATTGGTCTACACAAAGCGCGTAAGCGACCACAGTTCTCAAAACGTTAATCGAGCAGATTACAATCAAAAAAGGCTATCCGAAGATAGCCTTTTTTTTGCCTGTCTTTTTAATAAAAGACTACAGTGCTTAACTCAATTTTTGTATAACGAGCCTTTTTTACCTTCGGGCTGCGTCTTAAACCGTCTATGCACCCAGTAGTATTGTTCTGGTGATTGTCGTACTTCTTTTTCTATCAAGTCATTAATACGCTGTGCATCGGCCACGTCATCGCCTGTTGGGAAGTTTTCCAATGCTGGGCTCAACGTTAAGGTATAAGTTCCATCTTGCTCACGTCGAGGGACAAAAGGCACAACAGCAGCACCACTCATCTTCGCAATGCGAGCTGTTGCTGGTACTGTCGCCGCTGTATTGCCAAAAAATTTAGCAAAAATACTTAATTTTCGACCATAATCTTGGTCTGGGGCATACCAAACAATCTTATTCTTCCTCAATGCCCGCACCATTGCCCTCGGATCTTCCTGCAACACAATCCCTTCACTATGATATGTACGAGCCTGTACCATCACCGCGTTAAATAAAGGGTTTTTCAACTCTCTAAACATGACATAACAAGGCTTTTTCAACATGATCAAACGGCCACCCAGTTCCATGCTAGTAAAATGCCCCGTTAACAAAATAACGCCTTTACCCTTCGCTAAACCGGCTTCTAGGTGCTCAAGACCTTCATATCGGACACGCTTAGCTAGACTACGATCGCTTGCCCACCAACTCAATGCTGTTTCTAGTAACAACATCCCCATCGTGCGCATATTTTCATCTAATAGATCCTCGCGTTGTTGTTCTGTCAACTCAGGAAAGCAAAGTGCTAGATTACGCTGTGCAACCCGCCTTCTGGGTGCAGTCAAAGGCGTAATCACCCATGCTATCAAACGGCCTGACAACATTTGTAGCCGTATAGGTAGGTAAACAGACAAACGCATCAAACTCAGACCTAACCAACTCGGCCAATATCGGGGATGCAAAAACGGCTTTTGAAAAGGTGTCATCGTGACCAATCATTAAGAAATTTAGCGCCTATGCTATCATTCTCAGTGGTTTAACGCTCAACAAACGATCAAAAAGACACACCCTTGAAATTAATTTACACTAGCCTCTTTTATATTTGTCTTCCTCTAATCATTCTGCGCCTTATTTGGCGAGGAACCTTTGCACCTGCTTATTGGCAGCGGTTGGGGGAAAGATTCGGTAACAGCCCTGAATTAACCCGTACCTCTCCCGTTATCTGGGTACACGCAGTTTCTGTTGGAGAAGTAGAGGCCTGCCGGCCATTAGTAAAAAGTTTACAAATTACCTACCCCAAGCATCAATTATTGATAACCACAATGACGCCAACAGGGAGCGAGCGCGTTAAATTATTATTCGCCGACACTATCGCTCATTGTTATCTCCCCTATGACATCCCTTTCGCCATCAAACGTTTTCTTAAAACCAACCGCCCCGTCTTTGGCGTCATCATGGAAACTGAAATATGGCCTAACTTACTGCTCACCTGTGAGCAACAAAATATTCCTCTAATCTTGGCCAATGCACGTATGTCTGATCGCTCTACCAAAGGCTATGCCAGGTTTCCAAAGCTAACTAAGATGGTACTAAACAGTCTGCGCTTTATTGCAGCACAGGGGCACCCTGACCGTGACAACTTCCATCTATTAGGTGCTGATATCACTAATGTACATGCTATCGGTAATCTCAAGTTTGAAACAAACCTACCTGCCAGTATCGTAGAACAAGCCAGTGCTATGCGCATGGTGTGGGACAATGACAGGCCTGTTTGGGTGGCGGGAAGTACACATGAAGGCGAAGAGGAAATGATCCTTCATGCTTCAAAACAAGTCCGGGCTATATTCCCAAACCTTCTGTTAATTATTGTGCCTCGGCACCCCGAACGCTTTGACCGTGTTACTACACTCACCCATAGAACAGGTTTCAAAACACTCAGACGAAGTGAACAATTACCCTGTTCAGCAGACATTCAGGTCCTTGTCGTCGATACAATGGGCGAATTACCTTTATTTTATGCTGCATGTGATGTTGCGTTAGTGGGTGGTAGTCTTGTCCCTCATGGCGGCCATAACATCCTCGAACCTGCCGCTCTAGGTAGGGCTGTTCTTGTCGGCCCCCATTTTTTCAATTTCAACGAGATCACCAAACAATTCATCGAAGCCCAAGCGGCCATTCAAGTTGATGGTGCCGAACAATTGGCCGATAACGTCATTCATCTATTAGAAGATGCAGAACAGCGTGCAAAAATGGGCGAAGCAGGCCTAAAACGTATTGCATCAAGTCAAGGTGCAAGTGCTAGACTTACCAATCTCATTAAGCGTCATATTGTGATCCATGACCCCTGATGATAAAAAGTGGATGCGCCGCGCATTAAAACTAGCCGAAAAAGCACAACAACAAAACGAAGTACCCGTTGGCGCCATCATTGTGCATAATAATGAAGTCATTGGAGAAGGCTTCAATCAGCCCGTTACAAATAACGACCCAAGTGCCCATGCAGAGATGCAGGCCATCCGTGCAGCTTGTATCCATAGCAATAATTATCGCCTACCAAACACAACCCTTTATGTCACCTTAGAACCATGCGTCATGTGTGCTGGCGCCATCATTCATAGCCGTATCGAACGTGTCGTTTATGCTGCAAAAGAACCAAAAGCAGGGGCGGCTGGGAGCGGTTATAACCTCCTTAATGACAATAAACTCAATCATAATGTCAACTGTGAGCAAGGTCCCCTCTCTGAGCAAAGTAGCCAACTCTTACGCCAGTTTTTTATAGCCCGACGGTAAAAAATATGACATCTTACTTTGTGAATAGTCAGTACATAATGCGATAATCAGAAAAATCATTTTTTAAGGTTATTTCTTTGAGATTTCGCTGTACCCTTCTTTTGATAAGCCTATTATTGCTCAATGCTTGTAGCCAACCATCACAATTAGATCAGATCAAACAACGTGGTGAACTCAATGTACTTAGCCGTTACAGCCACACTAGCTATTACAAAAAAGGAGAGCATTACGCTGGTCTAGAATACGATCTGGCACAATTATTTGCCCAACAACTAGGCGTTAAACTCAATATTATTATTCCTGATAATCTCAGCAATATGCTTCATCTATTGGAACGTGGCCATGCCGATATCGCAGCTGCGGGGTTAACCGTTACACCAGAACGTGAAAAATTCTTAATTTTTGGTCCTGTTTATCAAGAAGTCACACAACAACTTATCTACCGACAAGGTAATCGCAGACCCAAAAATTTGCCAGCACTCTCAGGTAGCTTATTTGAAGTTGTCGTTGACAGTAGTCACGTTGAACAACTCAAACAGCATCAATTAGAAGTCCCCTCCTTGCAATGGGATGAAAACAAACAACTCGATAGCAGTCATTTATTGGAATTAGTCCAACTTGAAATGATCGATTACACCATTGCTGACTCAAACGAAATTGCTGCCCAGCAAAACTTCTTCCCTGAGCTCCGAGTCGCATTTGATATCTCAGACCCACAACCTCTAGCCTGGGCGATGAATCGTACAGAAGACAATAGCCTATATGATGCTGTCGATGACTTTTTTGAAGAACTCGCCACATCAGGTAAGTTAGATAGACTAAACGAAAAATATTATGGCCATATCAGACGTTTCGATTATGTGGACACGCGCGCACTCTATCGAAAAATAATTACCGAGTTACCCAGCTACCAGCGACTCTTCCAACAGGCTGCAAGCAAATTTAATTTAGATTGGCGCTTACTCGCTGCCATTTCTTACCAAGAATCACATTGGAACCCAAAAGCCATCTCACATACTGGCGTTAAAGGGCTCATGATGATCACCAATGCCACCGCAAAGCAAATGAAAATTGATGACCGTACCGACCCCAAACAAAGTATTTTTGCAGGAGCAGGCTATTTAAATTCTATAAAAACTCGCTTACCCGATCGTATCAACGAACCCGATAGAACATGGATAGCTCTAGCAGCCTATAACATCGGTTTGGGTCATATCGAAGACGCCCGAATTCTGACGCAAAAAAATGGCCAAAACCCAGATGTATGGCCCGATATTAAAAAGAATCTGCCATTATTAAGCAAAAAGAAATGGTATAGCAAAACCCGTCATGGCTATGCACGAGGAAATGAACCCGTGCGTTACATCGAAAATATTCGGCGATATTATGACATTTTGTTGTACGATGACATCAACGAGAACGAATTAAATCAGCAGAAAAAAACGAATACGCAACAAGGTCAATCACCTTCCGCATTGTAATTTAACAGGTTTAATAATGGACAATAATAAAATACAACAACAGCTTACACAGTGGAAAAACAAGTATTACCAATCCATTACTGAGATCGAGCAACAACAGCAACATCCCAGCACTAACAAAAAGAACAACCCGCATTCGTCGGCAAATTGAATCAGGCATCGAGGAACAACCCCTATCAGGACTTATCGACGAAATTGCCCGGATCATTTGTGCTTTAGGCTCACAAGTTCTCGGCGAAAAACGAGAATATGAAACATTTCTAAAATTTTTAACTGCAAAACTCAGCGAACTACATGAACAAATCCATCTTAATATCGATGACGACCAACTAGCATTCAAGACACGCCACGACTTAGGACGCGTCGTGGAACAAGAAGTCAAACGTATCACTAGGCATTTCGAAATAGCAGATAATTTAGAACAACTCAAATCAACTATGGACCAACGACTCGATTTTTTAAACCAACATTTCGAGTCCTATCGACAAGCAGATCACGACCAATTCAAACAGTCCCAACAACAAATACAAACATTGAAACAGCGCATCCATTTAATTGAACAAGAAAGTATCGAGTTACGCCAATCTGCGATGCGATCTCGAGACCAAGCACTGAAAGACCCTCTCACAGTTATCTGGAACCGCCAAGCATTAAATGAACTACTAGAAAAAGAATATGCCGACTGGTAACGCTATCAAAAACCACTCAGTGTTATTCTTTGGGATATCGATTTTTTCAAAAAGATTAACAACCAATATGGTCATGCCCCCGCCGATAAAGTACTCAAGACCATCGAACAGATTTTCACATCACAAACCCGAGAAACTGTTTTTGTTTCCTGCTATGGTGGTGAAGAGTGTATGGGCATTTCCCCAAACCGAGCTCAACAATGCCCTTGGATTGGCCAATAAAATTCGAGAAAAATCGCCAACTCCAAATTTCATTATGAAGGTGAAGCTGTCGCAATAACAGCCTCAGCGGGATTAGCCTGTTTTAATGAAGGTGATACCATCGAAACTGTCTTTAAAAGGGCAGATCAAACCTTAAATAAAGCAAAAGAGCAAGGTATAAACCTTTGTCTAGCAGAGTAACGCTATGCGCTTAAACCCAAATTTCCTGCTCTTGTTTTAAACCGAAGTTTACTGTGATTGTTCAACCAAAAAGTCAACAATCTCAAACATCTTTTCAATACTACCTGCCATCGGCCCACTAGTGTGATAACGACCATTAACAACAAAAGAAGGAACGCCAGTCACTCCCGACATTTTGGTCAACGCAGCGGCTTTTTTCACTTTTGTTTTAACAGCAAACGAGCCCATCATTTTATCAAAGCTAGCACGATCAACACCCTGCTCAGCAACATAATCTAATATCGCTTTCTTCGATGATAAGTTCATACCATCTTCATGAATAGCCTCAAATAATAAAGGATGTAATTTCTCAGAAAGGTCTAATGCCACTGCTGCATAAAAAGCAGTGGCTAAAGGAATTTGATTTTGCCCAAATACAGCAGGAACCTGTACAAACTGTACCTTATCCGTATCCGCTATAGACTTATTCCAATCCTCTACTTCAGGCTCAAGATGATAACAGTGTGGGCAGGTATACATGAATAACTCTACCACTTCAGTAGCTTGATTATCTGACACAGCCAACCGCTGCGATGTTAATTGATAATGTTCACCCTCTACATAAGCTAAAGGCAAAGCCATAACACCAGCGGAGGTGAAAGCTAAGGCTAATACCAATAATCTTTCAATTATCTTATTCATCCAGATATCTCCTTTTATTAAACTTATAACTCACCGTAGGAGTGTAAACCACCTAAAAACATATTCACGCCTAAAAAGGCGAATAATGTGACAAATAAGCCAATAATTGCCCACCAAGCCATTGGACGGCCATGCCAGCCTTTTATCATTCGCATATGAAGCCAAGCAGCATAGTTAAGCCAAACGATTAAAGCCCATGTTTCTTTCGGATCCCAAGACCAATAACCACCCCATGCTTCTGCAGCCCACAAGGCACCTAAAACAGTTGCGACAGTAAAGAAAGCAAAACCCAATGCAATCGCTTTGTACATTAGATCTTCCATCACAAGCAGATCAGGCATCACTTTTGCCATCACACCTTTCGACTGCTTATCTCTTGCCCAAGACGTTAACAAATAAGCGACACCAATCATCGCTGCCATAGCAAAAGCACCGTAACCAACAAAATTAGCGGGTACATGAATCTTCATCCAGTAGCTCTGCAGTGCTGGCACTAATGGTTGTATATCAGCAGCATTCCGATCGAATGCATACCAAAGTAAAAAAGCAACTGCCGCGCTGATCACTAACAAGACAAAACCACCCAGCGCACGTGTTCTAAAACGACGTTCATAAAACAAATACAATAGGGCTGTAATAACCGCAAACAAAATGAAGACTTCATACAGGTTACTGACTGGAACATAGCCAATATCATCCCCCATTAGGTAAGATTCACGCCAACGAACCATCAAACCAACAATACCCATTGTTGTTGCCGACCAAGTCAAGGCCGAACCCACTTTTTCTACGAAAGCTGACTGTGCAAACAAACCTGTGAAATAGGCTGCGGTCGCCATCACGTATAAAGTACTCATCCACATAATTGCAGATTGACTGGACAAAATATAATTCAGAAGGAAACTACTCTCGGCTGAGGTTAAATTATTGCCGTATAGTTGTATCCCAGCCAAGCTCAAACCCGTCACAACAGCAATATGTACTCGGAAACCTGGCCAGTTCTGTCCTAACAAACCCAAAGATACTGCAGAAAAAATTACTATCCCAATCTCATAAACATCAAATACATTGCTGTACATTGATAACAGTAAACCCGCAGCCAAAATCATCAACAGCCACCAGGACCATTGAATCGCTAATGGACTACTTTCTTTGTTCAATATTGTTGTTGTCATGTGTTCTCTTCCAACCTAAATCTATTCATTCACTCTAAGAACGTTAATGTGAATCAGAGTTCCCCGTCTCACGTCTTAACTGTACTCGCATTTGATCAAAAAACTGCTCGAAATCACGCGGGTTACGGTTACTCATTCCAGCTAAGATTATCTCATTCTCAGAATCATTTTGTTTAAGCAAAACCCAAAAACGACGTTGTGGCAAGTAGAATAAAATAAATACTCCAAGAATTAATAAAGCACAACCAAGATAAACGGTATTTTTACCCGGCGCTTTGGCAATTTGCAAACCACTGGCCTGAACATGTGCATAATCTTTTAACCCTAAATAAACAGGGGAACCATAACGAGATAAGCTACCTATTGCATCCGCAGCATCTTGTAGAAATAGTAATTCAGCTTCCGTCACCGCTTGAGTTTGATCTTTATCCGTAAAAAACAAACGTGCCAACATTTCCCGCAACATACTCAAATAAGCCGACCCGAGCTTTTCTTTCTGGCCTTCTGGTAGTGATGTATCAATAAACTCTGCAACACCAGTAAAGCCCCCCCGGAGAAACATCGTAACTAAGGCTTTTAAAGTCTCCTGTAAATTATCTTGTAATTGTTGATTCTCCCCATCAGTCATCTGAGTTAATGTCTCTAACATCATTTGTTTTGATACCCTTTCTACTGCATCTTTATCACGTAAACGCTGCAAAAACCGATTAAACTCCTTCAAACTACCTTGAGAGTCAACAGGGATATATAAGTAGCCGAACTCTTCTGCCTGACTTGAGCGTACCCCACTTAAGAAAAATGGCCTGTCATCTTTCATCACCGGCACCATATAGTTTACATACTCACGTGCTTCTCCAGTTGGAGAACGGAGTTTAAAGCCAAAACTTGGGCCATAGTTTCGAACATTTTTAGGATCTTCTTCAGTCGGATCCGGATTGATATTAAAAGGCCTAAAAGAATTTATCTCTAGACGTAATTGTTTATCTCCCCAAGTCATGGGACGCTTATCAAAAACCTTAACCGCAAATTTTTCTGGTGAAGCACCTGCACGCTCATCCAATGGCCATGCTTCAAGCACTAACCCCGACCCACCATCTGCAAAACTCGATTGATAAATAGCATAGCCTTTGTGTATCAACGGATGATTAACAGAAATAGTGGTTTTGAGTGGCTCAGCCAAATCATCATCAAACAAAACCAAATCTGTTTCAAAAGACTTAGGTTGACCCGTTATATAGTGTTCGATTCTAAAATCATCCACTTTTAATGCGAAAGGTAACTCTTGAACTAAATAACCATCTCTTAACGGCAAAAACGCCACATTAGCTACACGACCTTCTGGTATTTGGATGCTACCCCGAAAAGCTTGGTTTCCGACTGGTAGACGACTTTCTACTGGCACATCATTTGTTGCCAGATCACGCGTTTCTATTTTTAGATCACCTTGCCACTCAGCAAATTTAATCCGTAAATTACTATCGAGCAAGCCACCAATACAAATGACAATGATTGCAATATGGGTGAATAAATATCCTAAACGGTTCAAACTACCGCTCATTGCCGATAGTAATAAACCTTCTTCCTTTTCAGTCTGCCTGACTCTAAACCCTGCATCTGACAAATTAGCCTGCATCGTAGCTGCTAACTGACTGTGTTCTATACCCGATGACCAGTTATCGGTGTGGTGCATAGAACGCAAAGATTTCTCACGGACTTGAGTACGTAACTCCCACATATCTTTGAGCATGTTTGGCGCATTGCGAACGACACAAACTGTTGTCGACACTACCAACAAGGACAAAATAATTAAAAACCATAATGCACTATAAACATCATAAAGCCCGGCCGACTCGAAGACTTCAAACCAAAAAGGGCCAAACTTAATCACATAATCAGCATACGGCTGATTCTGTTGTAAAACAGTACCAATCACCGAAGCAATAGCTAACACCAATAGTAGCGTAATGGCAAGGTCCATAGACCCGAGCAATGAGACAAGTCGCTTGCCGAAGGATTGGCGAGGCTTAGATGGTACGTTGACGTCAGACATAAAAAAGAAAAAACCACTTGAGAATCGACATATTTGATTGAATAGAAAAGATCTGGCCACTTAAAGTTGCACAAATTTTAATTATTTATTATTTAGTGCAAACCTGAAATATAAGCACTCACCGCTTGCCGTTCATTTTCCGACATCTTCGCAGCGATATCTCGCATCATGCCATTCACGTCATTACGACGCATATCATTAGCAAAATCTTCTAGTTGCAGCTCAGTATAGGTAGCATGCTGCCCAGATAATGCTGGCCATTTAGCAGCCGGGACTCCGGCACCACTTGGACCATGACAAGCCATACAGGCAGGTACACCTGTTTCTTTATTGCCGCCACGATATATTTTTTGACCTAAAGCTAGCAATTCGTCCGGAACCGTATCTAAGGTGGGAGTCGAAGATGCGTAATAAGCGGATAAATCGGCCATATCCTGCTCGCTTAGGTCTGACACAATGCCCGCCATGAAAACGCCTTCCCGTGCGCCTGAAGCAAAATCCATCAATTGCTTAAACAAATAAGCTTGACCCTGACCAGCTATTTTAGGAAACAACGGCTCAGTGCTATTGCCCCCCTCGCCATGGCACTCAACACAACTTGCTGACTTTGCTTTGCCTGCTTCAATATCACCCATAGCAAACACGGATGAATTGCTAATAGCAAAGCCGACGACAATTGCTCCCAACCATTTTCTCATTGTGATTTCCGCAAAATTATTTCATAGTGACAAATCAATCACTATCCTACTCTGATTAAGGCTTTTTTGCACCTAAAAGTGAGCTACCAAAGCCCCCAACCCGCTCGATAGAACAGGAAAAAACAACCCTATCCTCCACAGGGTGTAAAATACTGGTCAGATTAAACAATCAAAGGCTTTTCATGGTCAACCAATACCGCCAAGCGCAATACACAATCAGCGCAACACAATTATCAGAACTGCCTGAAGATAACGGCATTGAAATCGCCTTCGCAGGTCGTTCAAATGCGGGGAAATCTAGCGCTATCAATACCATCACAGAACAAAAATCACTGGCTAGAATCAGTAAAACACCTGGTCGGACACAAATGGTTAACTTCTTCAACATTGACGAAAATAAAAGTCTCGTCGATTTGCCGGGTTATGGCTATGCTAAAGTCCCCGAAAAAATGAAAATTCGTTGGCAACAAACTTTAGGTAAATACTTAGAAACACGTCAGTCATTAGAAGGCTTAATGCTCATGATGGATTGTCGTCATCCTCTTAAAGAATTTGATCTACAAATGGTCCACTGGGCAAACAAAGCTGAACTTGCTGTCCATATCCTGCTGACAAAATCAGACAAACTCAAAAAAGGAGCGGCAAAAACCACTCTATTACAAGTCGAGAGTGAACTCAAAAAGCAAGGGCTTACCGCTGGCGCACAGTTATTTTCATCTCACAACCAACAAGGTAAACAACAAGCCATCGAACAACTCGATCAATGGTTCTCTTCAGAACACCAAAATCACTAAAGTACTACAAAAATCACACTTCCAGCGATATCACTATGATAAGCGGCTTCCTCGACAATGCTATGATTAAGCCTTTTTACATGCTTGCTGTGACAATGACGTCCTCTCGCCCGTAGCTAAGCAGCTACCTTACACAATCATTAAACAGCTATTTTAAGGTCCTCTGATTATGACACCTCGTTATGCGTCTACGCTGACACCCAAGCCCGAATTACATAACCTACCTACACTAGGTATGGACATCGTTTCAATAGAGCACGATTTCAAAAATTATTACGCCAACCACCTTGCGCAAGATAAAAGCCGTGCACTCGGCCACTATTTATACTCTTCCCTAGCTTTTACACTCCGCGATCGCCTTTTCGAAAGAATGAAACACACCCAGCACACTTATACAGAAACACGGTGTAAGCAA
Source organism: Gammaproteobacteria bacterium (assembly GCA_029248745.1). Classification (GTDB taxonomy): domain Bacteria; phylum Pseudomonadota; class Gammaproteobacteria; order Nitrosococcales; family Methylophagaceae. The sequence goes on along the minus strand of JAQWIT010000013.1, from coordinate 3,521 downwards.
GCCTATTACCTTTCAATGGAGTTCTTGATGGGCCGTGCCATGGGTAATGCAGCGTTAAACCTTGGTCTACAAGAAAATACTGAGCGTGCCATGCACGACCTTGGATTAAACTTCGAAGAATTGACAGGCCTTGAACACGATGCAGGGCTAGGAAACGGTGGTTTAGGTCGCCTTGCCGCCTGTTTTATCGATAGTTGTGCCACTTTGCAACTCCCTGTCACAGGCTACGGTATACGCTATGAATATGGCATGTTCCAACAAAGTATCAAACAAGGTAATCAGGTAGAAATGCCCGACCACTGGCTACGTGACGGCAATCCTTGGGAATTAGAGCGACCAGAATTTACCCAACGTATCCCATTTGGTGGTCATACTGAATTCCGCCAAGACAAACAAGGGAAAACACATATTCACTGGGTAAACACCAATGACGTCTTTGCCGTCCCTTATGATCTTCCAATTCCAGGCTACCAAAATGGCACCGTCAACAAACTCCGTTTATGGAAAGCCACATCAACAGATGAATTCAATCTAGAAGACTTTAACGCTGGTTCGTATACAGATGCAGTCGCTGCTAAAAATGCTGCAGAAAACATCAGTATGGTGCTTTACCCCAACGACGCGAGTGAGAACGGTAAAGAGCTCCGCTTACGCCAACAATATTTCCTTGCCTCTGCCAGCTTGCAAGACATTCTCAATGCTTGGGTAAACAGCCACGGACAAAATTTCAGTCACTTTGCTGAAAAGAACTGTTTCCAACTAAACGATACACACCCTACTGTTGCCGTTGCAGAATTGATGCGATTACTAATCGACCAACACCACCTTAGCTGGGATCAATCATGGGAAATCACAACTCATACCATGGCCTACACTAACCATACTCTCTTGCCTGAGGCACTAGAACGTTGGTCTGTACCTATGTTTGCCCAACTACTTCCAAGAGTGTTGGAAATTATCTATGAAATCAATGCCCGCTTCCTAACCCAAGTCGCTAAAAAATGGCCTGGCGATAAACAAAAAATTAGACGGCTGTCTATCATTGAAGAAGGCGATCAACAACAAGTTAGAATGGCACACCTTGCTATCGTAGGCAGTTTCTCTATCAATGGCGTTGCCGCTTTACATTCTGGACTATTACAAAAAGGCTTATTTAACGATTTTTACCAACTCTGGCCAGAAAAATTCAATAACAAAACCAATGGTGTCACACAGCGTCGCTGGTTAGCCTGGTGTAACCCTGACCTTAGTCAACTAATCACCGATACCATTGGTGATGATTGGATAACCCAACTTGATCAGCTAGAGAAGCTCAAAACTTACGCTACTGACTCTGCTTTCCAAGCAAAATGGCAAGCAACAAAAACAGCTAACAAACAGCGTCTCGCGAATCTTATTAAAGACAAATGCGATGTCACAGTATCGCCTGAAGCTTTATTTGATATTCAAGTAAAACGGATTCATGAATATAAACGTCAATTACTCAATGTGCTTCATGTCATTCATCTCTACGACCGCATCAAACGCAATTACACTGAAGGTCTAGTCAAACGTTGCATCTTATTCGGAGGCAAAGCCGCACCCGGTTATGCCATGGCAAAAGATATCATTAAACTAATCAATAATGTCGCAGATACCGTCAACAACGATCCCGTAGTCGGTGATTGGCTTAAAGTTGTCTTCTTACCCAACTACCAAGTGTCAGCGATGGAAGTAATTTGTCCAGCTGCCGATCTATCAGAACAAATTTCAACTGCGGGTAAAGAAGCTTCCGGCACCGGCAATATGAAATTTATGATGAATGGTGCGATTACCATTGGCACATTGGATGGTGCCAATATTGAAATTAGAGAAGAAGTTGGCGCTGACAATTTCTTCCTCTTTGGGTTAACAGAACAAGAAGTCACAACCCAATGTCAGCATTACAACCCACATGACATTATCGAACAAGATCCTGCCTTAAAACGCGTAGTAAATTTACTAAAAGACGGCTTTTTCAATCAATATGAACCTAACCGTTTCGACAATGTGATCAATGCCTTTATGAGTCCGCATGATCCATGGATGACCATTGCTGATTTTGCAAGCTTCGTCAAAGCACAAGAACAAGCTGCACTGGCTTACCAAGATAAAACTCATTGGAACACGATGAGCATTCTCAACACAGCACATAGTGGTAAGTTCTCAACAGACAGAACCATGCAAGAGTACAATCAAGATATTTGGCAACTAAAGGCCATAGCGCCAAAACAAGATTAAAGTTTGTACAAACTAATCCCCATGCTGATTATCAAGCATAGGGGATTAATTCGATAGATTGCTAGTCGCGTCGCTACCAAGGACGTATAATCTACTTACCTAAATTCAAAGCGCCTGTAGCTCAGTTGGATAGAGTGTCAGTTTCCGAAGCTGAAGGTCACAGGTTCGACTCCTGTCAGGCGCGCCAATACTCTTAGCCTTATAACCATAGATGCCTATGAAAGTTTTTCACAATACTTTCACACTAGGGCACAACTATGGCTACAATCCGAAAACTTTCTATAGGCAACAAGCCTTGGCAATCTATCGTCAGGATAAAAGGTACAAGACCACGGTCAAAGACTTTTAGCACAAAGCGTGATGCAATACGCTGGGCTAATCAAATAGAGACAGAAATAGCACAAGGTGTTTTCACCGATGTTACTCAAGCTGAGAGGCTAACCTTTGCATCAATACTTGAACGGTATCGGCTAGAAATTGTTCCTCAGAAAAGAGGTCAAAGACAATTCTTCAGTCAGATAAGAACCATGTTGAACTCCAACAGCCTTAAAAGTTTAGCTCTCCTCAATGTTACTCCTAGTGCAATTGGGCAGCACAGAGACGCTAGGCTTGCCTCAGGTGTATCACCATCAACTGTCCGTAAAGACTTAGCCTTTCTGCATAAGTTATTTGAAGTGGTAATAAAAGACTGGCATATCAACTTACCCCAAGGCAATCCCGTAGCATTAGTTTCAAGACCACAAGATACGAAACCAACAGCCAGAACAAGACGGTTAGATAATGACGAACTTGATAGTCTAATTGATGCTTTGAGCGATACTATATTAGTGAAAAATTTTGTATTATTTGCTATCGAAACAGCAATGAGACGCAGTGAAATAACAAACATCCAGTCTGAACATATTAGTTTTGTGGCTAGAACATTACATATTCCAAAAACTAAGACTGGTATACCTAGAACAATACCTCTATCGACTAAAGCTATTTCAATACTAAAACATGTTGGTCAATTTGATATTAAACCAGATAGTGTTAGTCAAGCCTTTAGCCGTGCTTGTAAAAGAGCAAAGATAGAAGATTTAAGACTACATGACCTAAGACACGAAGCTACCAGCAGATTATTTGAGAAGGGTTTTACACCAATGCAAGTTGCTTCCATTACAGGACACAAAGACTTAAAAATGCTTCAAAGATATACTCACCTCAGAGCAGAGGATTTAGCTAAAAAACTAGGTTGATATGATAATGAGCTTAATTGTACT
>JAQWIT010000012.1 GCA_029248745.1 Gammaproteobacteria bacterium | reverse complement strand
TCACTTAGAACTTGCTAGTGAAGATGATCCTGCAACTGCACCTCGCGGTCGTACAATTTATGGTCATTACCCACTATCATATCTAGGTCAATCTAAATTCTTATACAACATGGAAAAAGAAAGACTTTCAAGAATGGGAGTTTCATTTATTTCATGGCAAAACCGTTGGATTCGTGGTTATTTAATGTCAATACCTTCAGCTGTATTATTCTTTATGGCTGGCGGATGGATTGGTATAGCAGCACTTGCGACTGTATGGGTAGTTTCAAACTTTGAATTAGAAGCATTGAACTACATGGAACACTATGGTCTTATCCGTGAAAAAGGTCAGCCAATTGACTACCGTCATTCATGGGATAACGCTAATTTGTTCTCTGCGTGGTTCTTTATTGAAATCGGCAGACAAGGTGACCACCATGACCGTGGTGAAACACACTTTTGGGAATTAGACGAAGTAGGTTCACCAGATGGTCGCTGGGGTTACTTTACAGAGTTTGTGGTTGCTTTAATTCCACCTCTATACCATTCAGTTATGAAGAGAAAATTAGCAACATGGGATAGAGACTTTGCTACTGAAGGCGAGCGTGAGATTGCCGCTAAAATCAATGCACAAGCTGGTTATGAATTGCCAGAAGGTCATGATTCTTACGGTACCATCTAAGTAGACCTTTCTTGATGGGCTGGGCCCAAAGATTTTCTTTGAGCCCAGCTTTTTTTTATATTCAACAAGGAGAACGACATGGCTTCTTTCAAAGCAATCACTGTCACGATTATTTGGACTGCAACTGCAGGGCTTGGCTTATTTGCTATCGGTGCCTATGAGCATTTTAGAAACCCAATATGGGCAACAGGAATAGCCACTTCTTTACTCGGCATTCATATGGTTAATATGGCGTCACATTTCAAAGTAGCAGTTGAACGTTCATCTGAGCGGTTTAAATAATAGTATAAGAATTTAAAATCATACCCGGTGGGGGGAGAAAGCTTTTCCATAGCATCGTTTTACTCTCTCCGTTCATCGGTTATTTATTCGGCTGAGATGAACTATTATCCTTATTTTACCTCGTATTCATTCTGCTAGATTGATTCACTCAGTGTAAGCTAATCACCTTATGATAGAAGTCGCCCTTTTTCCTATACCAAGATCTGTTTGCTTTCCCGGCATACCGATGCCGTTTCATGTGTTCGAACCACGTTATCGAGACATGGTGAAATACTGCATTGACAATGATGTGATGTTGGGCGTGTGCCACACCAGAGGCATCGTGCGTGACATTAAGCAACAGCAGACACCAGAAGAAGCCCTAAACAGTAATCAAGCAACCTATAAACCCTATGAAGTCTTTTCTGCTGGCAAAGTAGAGCTACTTGAAGAACTTGATGCTGGCCGCATGGGTATCCTAGTTCATTTCGAAACGCGACTAGAGCTAAAACAAGTGCGACAACTATTGCCCTTTAATATCTGGGCGTGTGAACTTTATAAAGATGAACCCGTTGATGAAGCGGACTTAGCTATCTTAAAACAAACTCACGAAAAAGTGATGCAGCGTTTATTGGCTATGAGTCACAGCAATGAAGAAGCGATAAAAATGCTCACAAGTGACCAATGGCAAGACTTATCAACCACTGAGTTTAGTTTTATGGTGAATGGTTCAGTTGGTATGCCAATAGACATAAAACAAGGAATACTAGAAATGAGACATCCACAACAACGTCTAGACGCCTTGTTAAAACTGTTAAATTCTATTCAGTCTTCTTTTCAGGCATAAGGCTGAAAACACGCCGGTTGTATGGTACTGCTATATGCCAAGACATATAGACTTGTATTTAGAGCAATCAAGGACTAATCAATGCCATAATTTAGGCTGCTCATGACTTGCTCTAAAAACCTTTGGGGTCCGGAAAAATCCCTTCCTAGAGGGTTTTTGTTTCAATTTCGAATGTTTTAATTTCGTCTCCTAAATTTTTATCAACGATATGATACGGTTCATTTTCCCTCGTTCATCCAAGAGCTGTCATAGGGCGATGTCATAGAGTATAGGTTTTTTTCTAATGTAGATTGCTTTAATGAAGATCTGGTCAGTTGCCCCAACACCTTCTTGATCTAATAACTTAGGCAGGACGATTGTTTGAGCTTGGGCTTTTCCTTTATTAGACTTACTGTTGTGGAACACCTGACTTCTTGTCGTATAAAATCTGTTTCAATAATAAATTGGAGTGCTTTTTTTGTTAATGATAAAAGGTGATGTAATTACCTTTTTTCCTATAAACATTTTTCTATCAGTGGTGTCCGGTCTTCTTTGGCTGCCAATTCTACAAGGTAGCTAGATGAGTCCGTAAGTTCTAGACTGATCCTTTTCTTCTTGCTTGAATGATGTGGTGACTGTTCCAAGAGTTGAGTTGTCAATCTTCTGATCCTTGTCATATGAGTGGACTCTAGTAACACTTGATTTCCAATCAGAGCCCATATGATTATGACTTTTTAGTTTTTATGGTTTTCTATATATCTACGAAGTTCTCGTAAAATGAAGATGTGATCTTCATCCTCTATTAGGTCATCCTTTTTGTTGGCAATTTTTAGCTCATCTTCCGATACTTAATCCGTTCTGGCTGGTGGTCTTTGCCAAAGCGTTTCTTATAGTCTTCGGCATATTCTGTGTAGTTTCCTTCAAAGAAGACGATGTTGGATTCACCTTCATAGGCGATCATATGCGTACAAACGCGATCTAGGAACCAGCGATCATGCGAGATGATAACGGCTGAACCTGGGAAGGCGAGAATGGCTTCTTCTAATGCACGCAGGGTTTCGATATCAAGGTCATTGGTCGGTTCATCGAGTAGCAAGACGTTGCCACCTTCTTTAAGTAGCTTGGCCATATGCAAGCGATTGCGTTCACCACCTGATAGGTCTTTGACGAATTTTTGTTGGTCTGACCCTTTGAAGTTGAAACGGCCACAGTAGGCACGAGAAGGGGTTTCGTAAGTGCCGACGGTGATGATGTCGCTGCCTTCTGAAATCTCTTCAAATACTGTGTTGTTGCCATCGAGTTTACGTGATTGATCGACGTAGGCCAGTTGCACGGTTGAGCCTAGGTCGATCGAACCTGAATCGGGTTGTTCTTCACCGGCAATCATACGGAAGAGGGTCGATTTACCGGCGCCGTTTGGCCCAATAATACCGACAATGGCACCAGCAGGAATGGCTAGGGTGAGTTCATCAATTAATAACTTGTCATCATATGATTTTGAGATGTTGTTGAGTTCGATAACTTTGTCACCTAGGCGTGGGCCAGGTGGGATGTAGATTTCTTGGGTTTCGTTACGTTTTTGGAATTCACGCGAGTTCATTTCTTCAAAGGATTTTAGGCGTGATTTTGATTTGGATTGACGGCCTTTGGCACCTTGTTTGACCCATTCTAATTCTGCTTTGATGGCTTTGTTATGTGAGGCTTCGGCTTTGGCTTCTTGTTCGAGACGGGCATCTTTTTGCTCTAACCAAGATGAGTAGTTACCTTCATAAGGAATACCTCGGCCGCGATCAAGTTCTAAGATCCAACCTGCAGCATTATCGAGGAAGTAGCGATCATGGGTGATGGCGACAACGGTACCGGGGAAATCTTGTAGGAAGCGTTCTATCCAAGCAATAGATTCGGCATCAAGGTGGTTGGTTGGCTCATCGAGCAATAACATGTCTGGGTTATCAAGTAATAAACGACACAGTGCGACACGGCGCCGTTCACCGCCAGATAAAACCGATACTTTGGTATCCCACTCTGGCAGACGCAAGGCATCAGCAGCCCGCTCTAGGGCATTGTTTAAGTTATGACCTTCTTTGGCTTGGATGAGGTTTTCTAATTCGGCTTGTTTAGCGGCGAGGGCATCGAAGTCGGCATCAGGTTCGGCGTAGGCGGCATAAACGGCATCGAGTGCTGCGACGGCATCTTTGACATCAGAGACGGATTCTTCGACGACTTCACGGACGGTTTTCGCATCATCCAACTCAGGTTCTTGTGGCAGGTAGCCGACCTTGATATTGGGCATGGGAACGGCGTCACCAAGATAGTCATTATCGAGCCCGGCCATGATTTTGAGTAAGGTGGATTTACCTGAGCCATTTAAGCCTAATACACCTATTTTTGCACCAGGGAAGAATGACAGTGAAATGTCTTTTAGAATTTCACGTTTTGGCGGCACAATTTTGCCAACGCGATTCATGCTGTACACGTACTGGGCCATTTTGAACTCGAATGAATAGAAAGTGCTGATTCTACCGTTGATAGGTTTGTTTTGCTAATTCAAAACACCTTTTAGGCTCTAGCCGATTAGTCATGAGAAATCGTTAATGGAAAGATCAAACTCGGTGATGAGATAAAAAAATGTAGAATGGCGGCCTATTGAAGCTAATCTGGATAAATATACTGAGTAAAGCGGAACAGTTGTCTCAAGAAGAATATCTAAAACGCTGCCAAGCAGCTGCGAACACAGGCAATGTGGTTGCCCAAAATACGCTAGGGTTTTTTGTATTTGAATGGACAAGGGATTGAGCAGAGTGATAAAGCCGCGGTGACATGGTTTCGACGTGCTGCAGATGATGGCTATGCGGCCGCACAATACAATTTGGTGGGAATGTATAAGCTGGCCAAGGGGTTGAGCAAAGTCACCCTGAATCGATTAAGTGAATGCAGGCTTCTGCGAACCAAGGTTATGCGGAAGCGCAGTCTAATTTGGGTGATTTGTATTATCAGGGTTTGGGTGTGATACAAGATTATGCGATGGCTTATCTTTGGTGGACATTGGCGGTGCAGAATGGCGCTAATGATATCAAGCATAAGCTAATGGACTTGGCTGACAAGGTGACAGAGGCGCAAACTCGAGAAGCTGAGCAGCTCGTTGTACAATGGAAAACTAAGCATTAAGATTTTAAAATCTCTTATTAATATTTTACTTTAGGAAACACACGTGTCAAAAAATCTCTATTTAGTGGTTGCAGCGGTTTTAGTTGGGTTTTATTTTTTGCAGACATTTACACCTTCGTTGAGTGAAGAAGAGTTGGAAGCGCATAAGCAGGCGAGCTTAGATTATTTGGCTGCGAATCAATTTATGGGAGGGGTGAAAGTGACAGAATCAGGTTTGCAATATGAAGTGTTGCAGTCTGGTACGGGTACGGTGCATCCTAAAGTCTCAGATATGGTGACAGTGCATTATGACGGTAGTTTGGTTGATGGGACGGTGTTTGATAGTTCTGTCGCCCGTGGTGAGCCAATTACCTTTGGTCTTGGACGTGTTATTGCTGGTTGGAAAGAGGGATTACCGCTGATGGTGGTGGGCGATAAGATGCGTTTCTTTATTCCGCCGAGTTTAGCCTATGGTGAGAAATGGGCTGGTAAGATTCCGCCTAACTCTACTTTGATCTTTGATGTCGAGTTATTGAAGATTAACTAACGATTTTTGCTAGGGCTCATTACCACCTGAGTACACGTTTCATTGTGATATGAGGTACGCCTGCTTGTGTAAATTCATCACCATCAATGACAAAGTCATGTTTGACATAAAACCCTTCGGCACTACGCTGCGCGTGGAGGCTGAGTTCTTTTATTTGACTTTGCTTAGCGGTCTTGATGATTTGTTCCATCATGCCTGAACCAGTACCTTGGTTTCGGAAGTTTTTTAACACGGCCATATGACCAATTGTGCCTTCTGAGGTCAAACGTGCGGTGCCAATAGGGTTGCCATCAATTGAGGCAACGATATGTAGGGCATTTTCATCGTAATCATCCCATTCATCTGCTTCGGCAATATTTTGTTCGACAATAAAGACAGCATGGCGAACATGTTTTGCTGTGACTTTAGCGCGTGCCCATTCTGCAAGTAAAATTTTTAACATATTCTGTACATTTCTCCTTGGTTTAGGCGAAAGGGGCAAAAGCCTCATCAAGTGGTGTATTGGCCATGTGGTTGAGGTAATTACTCATGGTTTTCTGGGCGAGTACCAGTAATACTTCGGCGATTGAACGGTCTGTGAAACCGGCTTCTTTAAATGCGCCGACATCAGCAGGGTCGACATTACCGCGATTGCGAACGACTTGTAGAATAAAGGTACGTAGCGCTTCTAGTTTAGCGGTTGGCAAGGCGGTTTCATTTTTAATGGCATCACAAATACTTTTGTCGACGCCCATCGCTACGGCGACGGCAACATGGGCTGGGAAGCAATAATGACAGTCATGTTCATTATTGATGGTTTGCCAAGCGACGGTCATTTCCTCTGCGGTAAACGCACTTTCGGTGACGAGTTGGTGTAATGTCATATAGCCCTTAAGAGCCTGAGGTGACACAGAAATCATATTATGAAAGTTTGGTACCATACCGATGCTTTTTTGCATTTGGTCTAACAGAGGTTGGCTTTCTGCTGGGATGGCATCTTGGTCTAGTTGGCCAAATGTGGTCATTGAGGTTTCCTCGCCTTTTTATTTGTATTGAATGTGATGTTGATTATAGACGTTAGTCTTTGTATTTGAATAGGTGTTGTCAATTTTTGTTTGATTAGGGTTCTAATTCAAGTGACATTGAGATGTGTGGGATGCCCGCATCGATAAATTCATCACCAAGGGCAATGAAGCCATGTTTGGCATAGAAGTCTTCGGCACTGCGTTGAGCATTCAGCGTTAAGCTTTTGAAATGACTTTGTTTAGCGGCTTCGATTAATTTACGCAACATCGCGGAGCCAACACCTTCGTTTCGAAAGTCTTTTAACACGGCCATTCTGCCGATACTGCCTTCGGGTGTTAGTCTGGCTGTGCCGATGGCATTGCCATCAAGTGATGCGATCACGTGCAGTGCAGTTTCATCGCCATGTCCCCATTCATCAGCTTCAGGTACATTTTGTTCTTTTATGAAGACATCTTCGCGAATGGGTATCGCTGCAACATCGGCATGGAGCCAGTCGGCCATCAAGATTTTAAGCATTGGATTTGTTGCCGCTTTCTCGAGGAACTGTATTTTGATTTGAACGGCTTATGCGAGTCACGACATTTCCCTCGTTGAGGTTTTAATTCGGTATCATGTAGATTATAGACTTTAGTCTTCGTATTTGGATACAACCGAGGTGCCTTACCCCGGGTTTAGATGTTTTAGGAAAGAATATGACAGAAATTATGCTGATTATTACTGCTGTAGTGGCGGTGGTTATGATTTGTTTTTATCGTGTGTATGTTTCGTCAGGTGTGGCGACGTTGAATGCCGATAATAAACAAGAAGGTATTGATTTCTTAGTGGCTAACCGTTTTAAAGAGGGTGTGGAGAGTACGGAGTCTGGCTTGCAATTTACTTTGTTGCAAGCGGGCACGGGGGAACAACATCCAACGGCTAAAAATGAAGTGAAAGTGCATTACGAAGGCACTTTTATTGATGGTCGTGTTTTTGATAGTTCGATTAAACGCGGTAGGCCTGCTAAGTTTGTTTTAAATAAAGTTATTAAAGGTTGGACTGAAGGATTACAGTTGATGGTGGTGGCTGAGAAGCGGCGATTTTATATTCCCGCCAAATTGGGTTATGGCAACCGCTGGGTCGGGCATATTCCACCGGGCTCGACATTGATTTTTGATGTTGAATTGCTAGATATCATTTCCTAATGATTTAAAAATCTGGGCTATGTGCCAGATCTTTAGAGTAAATAACTTAAACTTTAAACGGCAAACGAGATGATTTTGTAGCAGCCGATTTTGCTGAAATCGCCTCATTGATTGGTAATTTTGGACAGGAAGCGAAACAGATTGTTGCTCAGGCAATGGAAGTGGTGAGTGCTTGGCCGACTTATGCGAAAAAGGCGGGTGTTTCGTATACCTCAGAGCAAGAAATTCAGCGCCATTTACGCCTTTCACAAAAGTTAATGCTCATTTAAATTAACGGTGTACGTGAATTATTACGTTCACTTTGCTGTCTGTAAAGTAGCTATAATAACGGGCTAGCGTCTATAGACATTATTTAGAATTAGGAATCGTCATGAAATCACATTATTCGGGTTATTTAACACAACGGGGTTCGGCCATTATCTATATGGTAATGGCGATTATTATCCTATCGGCTTCGGCAGGGATATTGTTTTTCAAAGCAAAACAACCCCCACAAGCAGTTCAAGAAATGAAGATGTCAACAGGGACTCCTATTGCATCGGTATTACCAGAAGTGACTGTTTATAAAACGGCAACATGTGGTTGTTGCAGTAAATGGATCACCCATTTACAAAATGAAGGCTTTAATGTTGTTGCTTATGACCGTGATGATATGAATACCATTAAACAAGATGCTGGATTACAACCTGAGTTTGCATCTTGCCACACTGCATTTGTTGATGGCTACGTGATTGAAGGCCATGTGCCGGCGTCAGATATTAAGCGTTTATTAACAGAAAAGCCGCAAGTGCTAGGTTTAACAGCACCGGGTATGCCTCAAAAATCGCCGGGCATGCAGCCTGAAGGTTTGGCGCCTGAAGGTTATGATGTTTTAGCCTTTGATAAAGCAGGTCAATCACAAGTTTTTACGTCATACTAAGCATAAGCAGATAACTTTGCCTGACAGGGGGTGATTCATGACGAATAGCGTCTATATCACGACGAGCTTGGATGGTTATATTGCCACTGAGTGTGATGGTATTGAATGGCTTAATTCGTTTCCAAACCCAACGGAAAGTGACTATGGCTATCACGAGTTTATTGATCGTATCGATGCGATTGTCATGGGCAGGCGGACTTATGAAAAGGTCTCTTCATTTGATCCTTGGCCTTATACCAAGAAAGTGTTTGTTTTAAGCAATACCTTAAAAGAAGTGAAACCGGTGATGGTTGATCAAGTTGAGATCGTCAATGGTGATGTCAGTAATGTTGTGAGGAGACTCAAGGATCGTGATTATCAAAACCTTTATGTTGATGGTGGTCAAACGATACAAGCATTTCTAAAAAAGCAACTTGTCGATGAGCTGATTTTATCTAAAATCCCCGTTATCTTGGGCAAGGGTATTCCACTGTTTTCTGAGTTGTCACAATCGCAATGGTTTGAGCATTGTTCAACAGAAGTATTCGAAGGTGGGTTGGTTAAGAGCCATTACAAAAAAATCTAATGGCCATGTGCTTGATATTGAATCGTATTTAGGCTCATACCTTTCATATGCAATTTAGCAATGGGGTGACTTTCGTTGTCGCCAATATCGGCATAATCCATATCATCATAGTGATCTGATTCGATGGGTCGCCAAGGCGCCTTAGCAAGTGGATAGACTGCGATGAGTTTGACTTCGGTGGTTTGTTTGCTATTGGTTTGGCGGATTTTAGCTGGGGTATTGATAGCGGGTATCCAGTGAATTTCTAGTTGGTAATTATCGATCTTTCCTCGGTAGACTTCGGCCTTATAGCCTAGGACTTGTTTATCAGCAGTTTTTTGCAGACGCTCTAACAAGGCAGGGGACACAATACTGGTTTTAGTGGCCCAGTCAGGATAGGTTTGTAATGCTTTTAAGTCAGAGGGTGTATAACGAATAGCGAATGCTTTAGCGTGATAGAGCCAACTGAATGCAACTTGCTTATGTTTGAGTCTTTGCCAAACTTCACCGACTTTTTTGTTGCGTGATTGAATTTCAATTTTGTCCTGCTGACGCCATAAATACCATTGTTCGGTTTTACTGGGTGTGTTTTTACCTATTTGTTTATCTTGTAGGCGCCATGGATACCAATGTCGAGCGGTCGGTTGTTTAATAACCCGGTGGAGGTGTTGGCCAACTGGGTAAGTCTTGGTTTCAAAATGGGCTGCAATTTCAACGATAATTGGCTCTGCCGATAGGCCGAGCCCACTATAGAATAGTGCTAATGAGGTCAATAGGGTCAGGGAAATGAGACGCAAGCTAATCACGTTTCCAACCTTTTTGTCGAGCTTGTTGTTCGAGGCGGGCGGCCTTGTTGACGATGTGATAAATCGCGTTTTGTTCTATCAAACCACTGACTAGAGCCGAGCCCGGTCCGATGGCATAAATAGCGACATCTTCACCGGCGTGTGTTTCAGCGGATAAGGGAACGAGCGTTTCAGGGTGAAAGCCTTGATTGCTTGTATCCACATTGCTTAAATCAACACGGCCTTCAAGGTTGACGGGTTGATCATAGATGGTGTCACCGCCCAATGGTAAGAAATGAAAGCCACGGCCATTGGTGTAACCTAAAGTGGTGTAGGGGTAACCATCGGCAGCTAATGATTCATTAGCAGGATTACCCGCGCTGTCATTTTCGACGACTTTACCCAAAATTGGGTTACCACGCGTAGGATAACCTCCGAGGGTAAAGACATGACTGTGATCGGCTGTGACGATAATTAAGGTGTCGTTGAGGTCAGTGTGGTCATAGGCGACTTTAACAGCTTTGGCAAACTCGACGGTGTCATGTAAAGCCCGTTTGGGATTAGTGGCATGGTGAGCATGATCAATACGGCCGGCTTCGACATACAGTAAGAAGCCCTTGGGGTTGTTATCTAAGATATCGATGGCTTTTTGGGTCATTTCACTGAGCGAAGGCTCTCCGCCTGCGTCGGTCTTACGGTCCCATTCATACTCCATATGAGACATATCGAATAAGCCCAACAGATGTTTAACTTCTTGTGTTGAAATAGCATCTAATTGAGTTTTATTCCAGACATATTCAGCGTTGGGATAACGCGTTGTCCACTCTGTTGTTAAGTCTCGCTTATCTGTGCGTTCACCTTTGGCTCCATCTTCTGGGTCGATGTTATCTATTCGTTCTAAAAAACTACGGCGACCACCACCTAATGCGACTTCTAGGCCATTAACCCATGGATAGTGATCTGTAAACCTATCTGGGAACTCAATCAGTTGGCGAGCAATATCGATGCAGTTTCCGGGGTTTGAGAATTTTTTTGCGTCCCGATTATCTTCAAAATTCCTATCCATGATGTGGGCGTAAGCAGATGCGGGGGTGGCATGGGTAATTCTTGCAGTAGTGACGACTCCGGTAGACAGACCCACAATTTCAGCTAATTCTAATGATGTAGTGAGTTCATTGCCTTGTTGTGAATCACAGTCACCTCGTGTGGTGTTTTGATTAACGCTAATCAGACCGGCTTTGGTTTTAACACCAGTGGTGATGGCTGTCATTGTCCCGGCAGAGTCGGGTGTTTGTTGATTAGTATTGTAGGTTTTTACTAGGGCTAAGTGAGGGAAGTTTTCAAAAAACAGTTCATGTTCTTCGCCAGCTAAGCCTAATAATTGTCCTTCATAAATACGGGCGGCAGTTTGAGTGGATATACCCATGCCATCGCCGACGAAGACGATAATGTTTTTAGCCTGTGTTTGGGCATTGAGTTGAGCTTGTTGGGCAATCTGAAGGTTATCTTCAATGGCTTGATGGCCTTCGTTATACCACTGGGAGGCACTTTGAGCGCTTTGGGCATGGTGTTGAGGTCCTGTGAGATTTGTGGCCGTACACGCTGTTATGAGTGAAGTGGTGATGGCCTGTATGAGTACGGAAAAGGACACTTTTTTGTTTGACTTCATTGAACGACTCTCAGTAGTCACAATTTGAAATTTTATGGGTGTAGTTTATATGATCAGTGGCGTTTATGAAGGGTGATTCTGACACATTTTGTGTCTGATAGTGTGGTAGGCTTGTTTTGTTTTGTTTGAATTTGAGTACCAGACCCGATTATCTATGGATGACTATCAGCCAATATCTGAGCCTGAAAATCAGGTGGTTGCCTGTCATGAATGTGACTTGCTAATAGATTACCCAGAATTAGAACCGGGCAGCGTAGCAGTGTGTCCGAGGTGCAACTACGTGGTGACAAAATGCCATGTCAATGCGATTGAACGCATATTGGCACAAAATCAGGCATAGTCTTCGTGATGTCGTCCGTGATGTATCCTTTTCTGAGTTTCAGTGCCAGTGGGCAAGAATGAGTTGTCACATTGTTGCAAAGTATCGATGTGTTGATTCGACTACAGAAGTAGTGAGTCATTTTTATGAATATTCGTTTATCCCTGTCGTACCAAATCAATTTTCACAGATTGGTAATGAAGTGGGCTAGTTGCTGAATAAGTTGAATCAGTTGCCTTTAAAACCGGTTGTAGTGTGCACGCAAGCGGTGTTGGTAGAAACTAAGAAAAGATTAATGAAGGTGCAAAAACTGCCCTCAGAATCAATGGCGAATAATGCCAATGAAACATTAGAACAGACGAACAAAATGTTAAGCGGTCTGACACAATCTGTTGCGTCTTTAGAAGGAATCTTAGCGGATGTTGATCAGACACAATTACCGGTCGAAATGACTAAGACATTGCAATCTGTTAATACCGTGTTGTTAGATTTAAAACCATTGGTATTACAAATGCGGAATAAGTCGAATAGTCTCATCTTTGATGACCAGGCTGTTGAAACAATAGAACCGAAAAAAGGGCAATAATGAAACGATTGTTAGTAGCGTGTTGGATTTTGGTGTTAGCAGGTTGTGCGACATCGAGCTCTTCAAATATAAATTATTATTTACTCGATTCAGGTACCAGTGCGGTAACGGGTGGTAAACAAGTCACAGAGCCACGGCCATTAGTGTTGCTAGGTGAGGTTGAATTGAGTGAACTCTTGAGGCAATCGAGCTTATTAGTACAGTTGGAAGATCATCAAATGCACTATGCCTTGCAACATGTCTGGGCGGAACCTTTGTCTGAAGCGATTCCTCGAGCCCTGTTAAAAGATATGCGTCAACGCAGCAATGATTTTAACTTTGAACGTGGTACAACAGAATGGTTTGGTAAAGAAAAATACCGTTTGAAAATTCAAATTGATCAGTTTTACCCAAATGCACAGCAGCAGGTGGTGTTATCCGGCCGTTATTGGCTTACGACGTCGGAAGGGGGCGAGACTTTGGCTCGTGATTTTTCGCTGACTGGTACGCTGACGCAAGATGGTTATGGCCACGCTGTAGTAAAGATGCGCCGATTAGTAGGACTATTATCAGAGAGTTTATTAAGAACATTGTAAGGCTAGGATAGAATATGGATTACGATTGTGACTTGTTTGTTATTGGTGCTGGTTCAGGCGGTGTTAGAGTAAGTCGAATTGCTGGTTCATTAAGGGCGAAAGTTGCGGTGTGCCAGGACCATTATATGGGGGAACCTGTGTCAACGTCCAGTGATGTTTAGTCTACGAAATTATTACAAGGAGAATGATGACTTTTATGATTTACATTAATGAGTTAATTCGATGGAGTTAAGTGAGTTTGATTTGTTTACTTGTTCTTTTGACGTTTATGGTACTCATCGATGCGGTGAACGATGGGGACCATTTTAATACGCCAGGCTTCAGCTAATTCAGGTAGCTCCACTGCGGCACGTAATACTCTTTCTTGATCTGGGAATTTACTATCAAAGTAGGCCCGAAATAGGTCTTGAACAGTGATATTAGCGGGATGTTTATAAATAAGTTCTACAGGACTATCCGTAGTCATTGTGCCTGTTTGAATCACGCGAAAGTAAATGCCTGTATGGGCGTAGGCAATGAATTTGTTGAGCATGCTGACGGTTTGGAATTCAAAACTAATTTTATAGCAAGGGATTCTCGGTTGGCTGACTTCGAGGATGCAGTCATTAATTTTAATTTTATCGCCGATGGCTAATTCTGCTTCATCTAAGCCTGAGATACTGAGGTTTTCACCGAATTTTCCGTAGTCGATATGATTTAGGCCGAGTTGCTGTTTCCAATATTCGTGATGATCTGTCGAAAAGCCATAGACTGCTTTGTCATCACCACCATGATTCATTAAGTCGGCTTGTTTATCTCCCGTTAGATTTCCCTTTGTTAATGCAACAGGGCCCTCAACGCGGTGCTTCAAAAAGGCTGAGCGATAAAACTTAAGTTTAAATCGTCTTAATTTTGGTTTAGAGACATTAATGGCTTGTAAATGCATGGTCGTCCGTTATTCGTTATTTTTCATCATGTAAGTTTAACGTGTTTTAATATTTTCCGCATACACTGATTCTTATTTATAAAAAAATTGTGGCATATGCTTGATGGCTAGATAAGTTTGGTGATGCCATTTTTTTGGTGTCATCAGCTTGTCAATATAAGTGCATATCATTTATCGAGGTTCAATAATTGAGGCTTCGTTTAGTGGTAAAAATTGCGGTTTTCGGCACGGGTTACGTGGTTTGGCTAATGCCGTTTTATTAGCACAGCATAATCATATTATTGCTGAAAGTGTCACTTATTGATCAAAAGCAATCTCCCATTCTGGGTGTTGAGATAGAAGATTTCCTCGCAAATAAACAACTCTCATTGGAAGCAACAGTAGATCAAAACCTTGCCTATCAAAATGCCGGTTTTGTCATTATTGCTACACCAACAGATTATGCTCCTGACATTAGCTATTTTGATACTAGTTCTGTTCAAGCTGTTATCTAAGGATGTAATGTCAATTAACCCTGATGCGTTACTAGTTATGAAGTCTACCGTTCCAGTTGGATATACAAAAAAGGTCAAAAAACAATTTGAGTCTGACAATATTATTTTTTCTCCTGAGTTCTTACGGGAGGGAAAGGCGCTTTACGATAATTTACATCCTTCAGGAATTATGATCGGTGAAAAATCAGAACGCGCTAACTTGTTTGCAAGTCTTCTTGTCCAAGGCTCGATAAAGCACACAATTGAGGTGTTATTCACTGAAGCAACAGAAGCGGAAGCAGTTAAGCTTTTTTCTAATACTTACCTTGCGATGCGAGTCGCTTATTTTCATGAACTCAATAGTTATGCTGAAATGCTGGTTTGAGGACACGTCAAATTATCGAAGGCGTTTGTCTAGATCCGCTTATGGGTAATCACTATAGTGATATTTCATTTGGTTATGGCGGTTATTGTCTACCAAAAGATTCAATGCAACTTCATGATAATCACAAAAAAATACCAAATCGTCTGATTAGTGAGATTATAGATGCAAATACGACACGTGAAGATCATATTGGATTTTCTATTATTAATAAAAACCCACGGTTGTAGGAATCCATCGTTTGATTTTGAAAGTAGGATCAGATAACTTTCGGGCTTCTTCTGTTCAAGGCATTATGAAAAGAATTAAAGCGAGAGGAATAGAGGTTTTGTTTATGAACCAGTTAAATGACTCCACTTTTTTTATTCGGAGGTCGTGACTGATTTAGAAGATTTCAAGCGGCGAAGTGATATTTTAGTCGCTAATAGTTTAAGCGATGATCTTTTTGATGTTGAAGATAAAGTTTATACTCGTGATTTATATTGGTATGGTTGGCTATATTAATGTTTGTACTTTGTGGAACTGAGCTGATTAAGATTTGTTCCAAAGGTCTGACTCATACACGTTTGGAATAATAATTTATGCAAAGTACGCCACAACATAAACCACGCCCGATGATTGATCTTGTGGTCAGCATCCTCTTACCGTCATTTATACTAATGAAGCTAAGTGGTAATGATGAATTGGGTGCTACTGGGGGGTTAGTGGTTGCATTGGCATTCCCAATTAGTTGGGGACTTTTTGAGTTTATAAAATATAAGAAGTTTAATTTTATTGCTTTACTGGGTTTGATCAGTGTTTTATTGACAGGCGGCATAGGACTGTTTGAGTTAGATAACAAGTGGCTGGCGATTAAAGAAGCGGCTATTCCTGGTTTAATTAGTGTTGCCGTTTTAGTTTCAGCTTTTACACCATATCCACTTGTTAAAACATTACTTTTTAACCCTGAAGTTTTAGATGTTGAAAAAATAAATCAAAGGCTTCAAGAGAAAGCAAGTATGCCGTTGTTTGAAAACCGTTTAATGAAGGCAACCTTTTTTGTTGCGGGCTCATTTGGTTTTTCTGCCGTTATGAATTATATATTGGCTAAGTGGATTGTCGTGAGTGCTGCTGGTACCCCAGAATTTAATGAGGAGCTAGGTCAGCTCACTTTATATAGTTACCCGATGATAGCGCTTCCTTCCATGCTGATGATGGGAGGTATATTTTATTACCTATGGCGTACAATTCATGATTTAACTGGGCTCGAACTTGAGGAGGTTTTAGCCTTAAAAGATTGATCAAGATGCTTACTGAAAATGATGATCAATACTAAACGATTAACTTTCTGGATAATACTGTTCTTGAGCTTAACCTCAGCGAAGTGATAGATATAAAAAAACAGCTATTCACTAAGTAAATAACTGTTCATTTATAAACCAACTAATTGGCGCGCCCGGCACGATTCGAACGTGCGACCGCCTGGTTCGTAGCCAGGTACTCTATCCAGCTGAGCTACGGGCGCTTTTTCTGACAATTATACGGGATTAGTGGCCTAATCTCAATATTGGCGGAGAGCGAGGGATTCGAACCCTCGATAGGGGTAAACCTATACGCCCTTAGCAGGGGCGCGCCTTCAGCCACTCGGCCAGCTCTCCACGAAAGCGGGTAATTATAGTCAGGTCTGGCCCGATTGGCTAGTAATATTTTAACTTTTTAGTTAGCCGTTGTTTTGATCTTTTTCTGCTTGAATTCTGTCGTAAATTTCTTCGCGGTGAACAGGGACTTCTTTGGGCGCATCTACGCCAATTCTGACTTGATTACCTTTAACACCAAGGATATTAACAACAACATCGTCACCGATGATAAGTGATTCTCCAACACGTCGTGTGAGTATTAACATTGTGTACTCCTTACTTTCTCTTTCTGTATTTGAGCAGAAGATTATTGATTTATTATTGGGTTATATAACGTATCTAGTGGGCGATATGCGGGGAATACTACGCTTTTGTTATGAAAAAAGCTATTGTTCTTAATGTAATTAACTATTTTTGTTCGAGTTCAAATGCTTTGTGTAAAGTCCTGACCCCAAGCTCTAAATATTTTTGATCAACGACGACAGAGATTTTGATTTCTGATGTCGAAATCATACTGATGTTAATACCTTCACTGGCCAGTGATTCAAACATAATGTTGGCGATGCCTGCATGTGAACGCATCCCTACACCAACAATTGATATTTTTGTGATTTTGTCGTCACCGTTAACTTCTCTTGCGCCCAATTCATCTGCAGTCGCTTCCATAATGGCCATAGCATTTGGATAGTCATTACGGTGTACTGTGAAGGTAAAATCTGTTGTGCCATCATGTCCAGTATTTTGGATAATCATGTCGACTTCAATATTTTGCTTGGCGATAGGGCCTAAAATTTGTGTCGCAATACCTGGACTGTCGGGTACTCCAAGAATAGTCAGTTTTGCTTCATCGCGATTAAAGGCGATACCTGATATTAGGGCTTGTTCCATTTCGGTTTCCTCGGTAGTGATCAACGTACCGCCGCCATCTTTAAATGACGATAGGACACGCAGTGGTACATTATATTTGCTGGCGAATTCGACACTGCGAATTTGTAAGACTTTAGCGCCTAAGCTGGCCATTTCTAGCATTTCTTCAAAGGTGATTTCATCTAACCTTTGCGCTTCTGGTACGACCCGTGGGTCTGTGGTGTAGACGCCATCGACATCAGTATAGATTTGACATTCGTCAGCTTTTAGTGCGGCTGCTAGCGCGACAGCGGTGGTGTCAGAACCACCTCGGCCCAGTGTTGTGATATTGCCTGATTCATCACAGCCCTGAAAACCCGCGACGACGACAATATGGCCTTTTGCAAGATCAGCACGGATTTTGTCGTCATCAATTTCCATGATGCGTGCTTTATTATGGGTGTTATCTGTCAATATACGTACTTGACTACCTGTATAAGAATTCGCGTGAACACCTTGTTGCTCTAACGCCATGCAAAGTAGGGCAATCGTGATTTGCTCACCGGTTGACAGCAGTACATCTAGCTCACGCCCTTGCGGATTGTCGTTGAGTTCGTTTGCTAAACCAACGAGTCGATTGGTTTCGCCGCTCATGGCAGAAACAACAACAACCAAATCGTGACCTTGTTGTTGGAATTGGATGAGTTTTTTTGCGACTTCCTTGATGCGGTCAACTGTGCCGACGGATGTGCCGCCAAATTTTTGTACGATTATTGCCATTGTTAATTATCCAACTGCGCACTGACCCAGTCATTGACTGAGTTAAGGGCATTTTCTAAGTTGTCAGGTTGATTGCCACCACCTTGTGCCATATCCGGACGCCCGCCCCCTTTACCGCCGACTTGTGAGGCGACGTGGAAGACTAAGTCTCCGGCCTTTAATTTGTCGGTGGCGTCTTTCGTGATACCCGCAATTAAGGTGATCTTTTCGCCATCAACAGCAGATAAAATAATAGCAGCCGGTGCCAATTTATTTTTCAGTTGATCGACCGTGTCTCTCAGGCTCTTGGTATCTGCACCTTCAAGTTGTGATGCTAAGACGTTTATACCAGAAATTTGCTGGGCAGAATTCGCTAAATCACTGCCCGCGCTACTGGCTAATTTTGCTTTTAGTGCGTCTAACTCTTTTTCGAGTTGGCGGTTGCGTTGAACAAGTTGCTCTGTTTTCTCTTCGATATTATCTGGTTTAGATTTGATGCTACAGGCAATAGATTGTAGCCGTTGTTGATTTGATTCAACGAGGTCTAATGCTGCTTCACCGGTAACACCCTCAATACGGCGTACGCCTGATGCGATGCCTGTTTCAGAGGTAATTTTTAATAAGCCTATGTCGCCAGTACGGTTAGCATGTGTACCACCACAGAGTTCGACTGAAAAGTCACTCATGCTTAGTACACGTACTTTGGCATCATATTTTTCATCAAATAGGGCCATTGCACCGGATGCTTTAGCTTGCTCTAATTCCATGAGTTCTGTTTCGACAGCATGATTTAATCTGATTTGTTGATTTACCATGCGCTCAACACGCTGTATTTGTTGCACGCTGACAGGTTCAAAGTGAGAGAAGTCAAAACGTAACCGTTCTGCATTTACTAAGGAGCCTTTTTGAGTCACATGGTCACCGATTACCTTTTGTAGAGCAGCATGCAATAAATGGGTTGCAGAGTGGTTTAAAGCTGTGGCTAAGCGGTTGGCTTCATCGATGTGTGCTGTGACAGCGTCACCTACACGTAGACTACCATTTTCTAGTTGCCCAAGATGTGCGAAGGCTTTGCCTTGTTTATGGGTGTCTGTCACATTGAAACATGCTGCATCCGTCGAGATTTGACCGACATCACCTGCCTGACCACCTGATTCTGCATAAAAAGTGGACTGTTCGAGGACGATAATCCCTTGTTGGCCACTATGCAGCTGCTCTACTTGTTGGTCATCAACTAAGATGTGACTTATTTGGCTGATATTTTGATGATGTTCGTAGCCGCAAAATTCGGTTTCACCCTCAATAGCGACTTGCTGAGATAGACCACCAGAAAATTGATTGGCTGATCGGGCTCGTGTACGTTGTGCTTCCATTTCACGTTCAAAGCCTGCGATATCTATGGTGAGATCTCGCTCACGGGCAATATCAGCTGTTAAATCTATAGGGAAGCCATAAGTGTCGTAAAGTAAAAAGACGGTTTCACCAGGGATTTCTTTGTCGGCTAAATTTGCGATGACTTGATCGAGTATTTTTAAGCCGTTGTCTAATGTATTAGCAAAGCGCGCTTCTTCTTGTTTTAATGCACGTTCGACATTAGCTTGTGCTTTAGCCAACTCGGGGAAGGCATCACCCATTTCTGTCACTAAGGGTTCAACCAGTTTATAAAAAAAGGCTTCTTTTAGGCCAAGTTGGTGACCATGTCTGATAGCACGGCGAATAATACGACGTAGGACATATCCACGACCTTCGTTTGAAGGTTGAACACCATCCGTGATCATAAAAGCACAAGAACGGATGTGGTCAGCCACAACACGTAGCGAAGTGTGTGTAGGATCTTTGGTGCCAGACAAAGATTGAATTGACGCGATCAACTGTTGAAATAAATCAATGTCGTAATTGTTGTGTACGTCCTGTAATACAGCAGCAAGACGCTCTAAGCCCATGCCTGTATCGACAGAAGGTTTAGGTAATGGGGCTAATGTGCCATTACTGGCACGATCGTATTGCATGAAGACTAGATTCCAGATTTCAATATAGCGATCGCCATCTTCTTCGGGCGTGCCAGGCGGTCCACCCGCGACTTCAGGTCCATGGTCATAAAAGATTTCTGAACAGGGGCCACATGGTCCTGTTTCACCCATAGACCAGAAGTTATCTTTGGCACCAATACGAGAAACACGGCCAGGGTCGACACCGATTTCATCTATCCAAATAGTAGCTGCTTCATCATCTTCTTCAAAAACAGTGACCCATAACTTATCGGCGGGTAAGGCTAAGTGAACCGTTAAAAATTCCCAGGCGTATTGAATGGCTTCGCGTTTAAAGTAGTCACCAAAACTAAAGTTACCTAACATTTCGAAGAAGGTATGATGGCGGGCTGTGTAACCGACATTTTCAAGGTCGTTATGCTTGCCACCTGCACGGACACAACGTTGCGTCGTAACAGCACGACTATAGCTGCGAATTTCTTGCCCTAAGAAACACTCTTTGAATTGGACCATGCCTGCATTGGTAAAAAGCAATGTTGGATCGTTCGCAGGCACAAGTGGGCTGCTCGCTACAACGCTGTGGCCTTTTTGCTGGAAAAAATCCAGAAAACGCTTTCTAATATCTGATGAGCTGTTATTCATGTTATTTAACTGTTCAAACTTTCATTGATTTGTTCATGGGTAAAGCCACGATATTGTAAAAACCGTTGTTGCTTAGCGCGGTCTTTAAGGTCCTCGGGCACCTGTTCTCCAAAACGTTTATGTCGTACTGTTATGACTAATTCAAACCAGTCTATCTCGGCTTGTTCGAATGTGGTGTTAATTGTGTCAGTATTAACACCGCGTTCTTTTAATTCTAATCTAATTTTCTGACTACCATAGCCGCGTTGAGAACGGTAACGAAGGTAGTTTTCTGCAAACCGAGCATCACTTTGAATATCGGCTTTAGTCAGCTTTTCGATGATACTATTAATGTCCTCGAGCTCAAATTCTGCTTTGAGCAATTTGGTTCTTAATTCGGCCTGACTGTGTTCACGTCGAGAGAGTAAGTTTACTGCTCGTGCTGTGATGGATTGTGTTGTCACGCCTCAATATTGTCGTCGACATCATCGGTTTCAGTTGTGATAGTATCATCAGGGTTTGGCATCATTATCGCGCGAATTTTAGCGTTAATTTCATCTACCATTTCAGGGTTTTCTTTGAGGTATGTACGGACATTGTCTTTACCTTGCCCGATACGTGTGCCATTGTAGCTATACCATGCGCCCGATTTCTCGACGATGTCATGTTGGACTCCTAAATCAATCAATTCACCTTCTAATGAAATACCTTCACCATAAAGAATATCGAACTGAACTTGTTTGAATGGGGGGGCCACTTTATTTTTGACGACTTTGACGCGTGTTTCATTCCCTAGTATTTCATCGCCTTTCTTGATAGCACCTATACGGCGGATATCAAGCCGAACGGAAGCGTAAAACTTGAGGGCATTACCACCGGTTGTTGTTTCTGGATTACCAAACATTACACCAATTTTCATTCGAATTTGGTTGATGAAGATAACCAATGTATTCGAACGTTTGATGTTAGCAGTGAGTTTGCGTAAGGCTTGAGACATTAAACGGGCTTGAAGTCCCATATGACTATCACCCATATCACCTTCAATTTCTGCTTTGGGTGTTAATGCTGCAACAGAATCAACAACGACTAAGTCAACGGCACCTGAACGGACCAACATGTCCGTGATCTCTAGAGCTTGTTCGCCGGTATCAGGTTGAGATACAAGCAAGTCGTCAATATTGACACCTAACTTTTCAGCGTAAAGGGGATCTAAAGCATGTTCGGCATCAACGAAAGCCGCAGTACCACCTTTTTTTTGCATTTCGGCAATGGCGTGCAATGTGAGTGTTGTTTTACCTGACGATTCAGGACCATAAATTTCAACGACACGACCACGGGGTAAGCCACCGATGCCTAAAGCAACATCAAGCCCGATTGAACCTGTTGAGACAGCTTCAATATCACGGCTTGCGGCAGAGTCACCGAGGCGCATAACAGCACCTTTACCAAATTGTTTTTCTATTTGGCCGAGTGCTGCACCCAATGCTTTTTTCTTGTTGTCATCCATTTATCAATCGCCTTATTAAGTGGTCTGATGAGTAATCGCCTGATTATCCCATAGAATCTGTTGCGTCTCTAGCGTTTTTAATGATTCCCTCAAATGCTAGGATAAGGGCTTGGCGGCGTACCGCCTCGCGATCGCCTTTAAAGTGGTGTGTGATACTTATTGTGCTTTGGTTTTTTATGGCAAAAGCGAAACAGACTGTGCCGACGGGTTTTTCTGTGTTACCACCTGTCGGGCCAGCGATACCGGTAATAGCAACAGCTATGTCGGCTTGACTGTTTTTTATGGCCCCGTTGGCCATTTCAATGGCGATATTTTCACTGACTGCGCCAAATTTGTTTAGGGTCGTTGCACTGACATTAAGATCACTTTGCTTTGCTGCGTTACTGTAGGTGACAAAACCACGTTCAAACCAGTTGGAACTACCTGCTAAATCAGTACAACATTTAGCTAGCCAGCCGCCTGTGCATGATTCGGCTGTAACAAGGCGATGCTCATTTTCGATCATTAGCTCGGCTAATTGTTCGGATAATTGTTTAAGATGTTCATCTGTTCCACTTTGCATGCGCTACACTATATAGATGGTCAAAAAACAAAATCATACGCCAATGATGCAGTACTGTACATTGCCATGTTCTATGCGGGTTTAGCGGGAATTTAATGCGCTACTTATACTATGATGTGAACTTATTTAGGGTGCCATTATGTTAACGCCTTTGAAACAGGCTGATGAAGTTGTTGGGTGCTTAGTTTGAGTTGTAGCCAAACTCTCTTGTTTTTAGAATTGTCTTCCACCAAGTCTCTCTCTTGAGAATTAGTTTGTCGTCAGTTGTTGCCTTAAATATATCCAATACACTATATCTAAAGTTTTCTCTTATGTGCATTTCGTCTATGCTTTTGAGTTCGACATTGCCACCATGGAGGCTGCTTATGTATGATTTCCAACGCCCTAAAATCATATTTTCTCCGTAAGCAGAACCTACATACATTTTACCATTTGATGTATCAGTAATAAGGTAGACTCCTTTCTGATTGGCAAGTGCGGCTTTCCATGTTTCTTTGTCTATCACTCTAGCCAGGTCTGACCAAGATAAATCAATATTCTCATAACCAGGAAATAAATCATTATCAAATTTGCCTGGTAAAATTTTCTCAATTAGGCAGTCGCCTATCACTGACTCAGCAAGCCGAACCATGTTTTGTGATTTATTCTTATATCTAATGATTAGCCTGCCACAATACTTTTCATATTCAGGAAATGACTCGAACTCATATCCCATGCCATTCAAAATATTCAAATCTTTTGTGACTTTACCAACGTGGAATAGAAGCCATAGGTCATCTTCAATTTTGATAAATCCTAAGTTCACTTGGCCAGATTTAAACGACTTCTTCTTGCTGTAATTCCAATATTGACCATTTAGCATTGTTTTATGGTCTGCATTTTTATAAAAGTCAGTTGGGTTCCAATGACCATCAAACATCAAGTTAAATCTTATCTTCACATTCGATAAATCATCTAGATGAAGAATTTCATTAAGAAGGATATCTTTCGAGCTCATGTGTAAATTCCGTAGTCTTGTGCCCAACAATAGTTTAAGTGGTTTCACCCCGATTTCACGGTCACTTCATTGAGAGTGATAATAACATTCGAGCTAACCAATGCAACATCGTTGAAAACCTCTGTGTTCCATGGGGATATGGGTTACATGTATTACCAGCAGGGTTCTCTACAAGTAACACGCTACCACTCAAAACCACCAACCCATATTTGGCTCAAGTGATTATTTTGTTATTATCGGGATATCCTTCTTAATGAAATTC
>JAQWIT010000003.1 GCA_029248745.1 Gammaproteobacteria bacterium | reverse complement strand
CATCAGTTTCGATAACTGTATTGTTGCAGCAGGCTCTCGGGTCACTAAAATTCCTGTGTTCCCGCATGACGATCCAAGAATGATGGATTCAACCGATGCCTTAGACATAGAAGACATTCCTAAAAAGCTACTCGTGATTGGTGGCGGTATTATTGGTGCGGGTATTGTGGGTCCTAATGCGGGTGAACTCATTGCTGAGACAGTATTGGCACTGGAGATGGGCACTGATGCTGAGGATATTGGGATGACGATCCATCCTCATTAGACTTTATTGGAGACCTTGGGCTTTGCTGCTGAGATGGCGGGAGGGAATATTACTGATCTGATACCACCTAGAAAAAAACTCTATTCTAAGTGATTAGTCTGATATTTTTTTAGAGCGATAAACTTATTGTCATCATCAAATTGAATACTAGATAAGCCCCTCACGCCAGGCTGGTTTAAGAATGGTCGAATATACTGCGCTGGAAACTGCAGCTTTTGGCCATTTTCAGCCGTAACGACAACAAACCTTGCTGTACCGCGATAATAGCAGCTCGCCTCTTCTGCACTGATGGCCATTCTAAACCGTAATTCAGATGCCATCTCTCAATAACTCAGCAAAGGCCTGTGTTAGCTGTTTGACGACGGCTTGTGCTTCAGCTGCTTGGTAGTGAACGACATCGCCTTTTCCCCATACCGGTGCAGGCCAACACTCATCTGCTTTATAACGCGCAATATGGTGAATATGTAATTGACTCACGACATTGCCTAATACCGCCACGTTCATTTTATCTGCCCCGACCAGTTGAGCTAATTGCTCTGTCACAAAAGCAGATTCATGCATCAACAACTGCTGATCAGCTTGAGGTAATTGATAACTTTCCACAAGGCCTTCTTTTCTAGGCACTAGAATAACCCACGGATAACGTGCATCATCCATCAATCTTACGTCACACAATTCAAATTGACCTATCGCCAATGTGTCTGCAGCCAGATGAGCATGGAGCTGATACATTATGCTGCCGCCAAGTATTTAGTCACAATTTCATAAACATCCGCTGATAAGTCTGATGACTGTGCGATGCTGTCTAATGCATTTTTCATCAGTTCTTGTCGATATGCATCGTACTGTCTCCATGAATTAAAAGCACCAAGTTGTCTTGCCGCTATCTGTGGATTGAGTTTATCTAATATTAAAATTTGCTCTGCTAAAAATTGATAACCAGAGCCATCAATGGCATGGAAATTAACCGGATTATTACGACAAAACTGGCCAATTAGTGATCGCACATTATTAGGGTTTTTGATGCTAAAGGCAGGATGTTTCATCAGCCCTTTCACTTTAATAAGTGTATTTGGTAAGCTTGATTGGGCCTGAACTGCCAACCATTTATCAACAACTTGTTTATCATGCTGCCATTGCTCATAAAAAGCCCGTAATGCATGTTCGCTTTCTGGCCCAGGTTGTTCAACCAGACAATTCAGTCCAGCTAGGGTATCTGTCATGTTGTCAGCTTGTTTCATTTGTTTTAGGCAACGCTGGGTGTGCATTGGATCACCCGTCATAACAAGATAATCTAGACAAATATTTTTCAAACTCCGTTTTGCCATGGCATCAGCATTAAACATGTATGTTTCATCACTGTTCAATGTTGAGTATAAAGCGGAGAACTGTTGCTTAAGTTTCAAAGCGAGCTCTTTCTTCACAAACTGTCTCGCAGAATGAATGGCATCGACATCTGCCGATGCTTGTTGTGCCGCCATGTAATTCTCTGAAGGTAATAACAACATCTTAGCAACCAATGCAGGTTCATTATCAGCATCGGCCAGCACTTTATTAAATTGCTCTGTTAATTCGACAGGCAGTGTTAAAGCGTGGCCTTGTTTAGCCAACTCACTCATTTGTAGTAGCGTATTGATTAATAACTGTTGGCCCGCATCCCAGCGGCTAAAACTATCTTTGTCATTCGCCATTAAAAATGCCAGCTCTGCATTAGAGCGAGTCAGGTTGATTTTGACCGGGGCAGAAAATCCACGTAATAATGACAACACGGGTTCCGTTGTAACATTAATAAAAGTGAACTGCTGCTCAGCTTCTGTCACTGATAACACTTGTGTATCACGCTCGCTGGCTTGCGTTTGTCCTAACTGTTGTAATGGCATCGCCTGACCTTGTTTATCGAGAAGGCCTATCGCAACGGGGATATGGAAAGGTACCTTTTGTTTCTGATCAGCTGTCGCAGGGCATTGTTGTTTGATACTAATAGTTAATTGCAGACGAACGACATCATATTCAGTACCAACTGTGATTTGAGGTGTACCCGCTTGTGAATACCAACGTTTAAACTGACTTAGGTCAATATCGTTGGCATCTTCAATTGCTTTAACAAAATCATCCGTTGTCACCGCTTGCCCATCATGACGGTCGAAGTATAGGTCTGTGCCCTTTCTAAAGCCCTGCTCACCCACAATCGTTTTAATCATGCCTACGACCTCAGCGCCCTTCTCATAAATGGTGACAGTATAAAAATTACTGATCTCGATAAATGAAGCGGGTCTTACTGGGTGTGACATTGGCCCAGCGTCCTCAGCAAACTGCATGGTACGTAATTGGTTCACATCATCAATTCTTTGTACTGCAGCTGAGTTCATGTCAGCACTAAACTGTTGATCACGTAATACAGTGAATCCTTCCTTTAAACTCAATTGGAACCAATCTCGACACGTCACACGGTTTCCAGACCAGTTATGGAAGTATTCATGACCGACGATACTTTGGATCGTGTAATAATCACGATCTGTTGCCGTTTCTGGACTGGCTAAGACACATGCTGAATTAAAGATATTAAGCCCTTTATTTTCCATTGCGCCCATGTTGAAATCATTGACTGCGACAATCATAAACACATCGAGATCATATTCGCGACCGTAAGTCTCTTCATCCCACTTCATCGCTTGTTTAAGTGACATTATGGCGTGATCACATTTATGGCTATTTTCAGGATCAACATAGATTTCTAATGTCACTTGACGGCCTGATTTAGTTACAAAGCTGTCTTTCTGACGGTGTAAATCCCCTGCCACTAAGGCAAAAAGATAAGCGGGTTTGGGGTGTGGATCATGCCAGCGGACCCAATGGCGACCGTCTTCAAATTGACCCTGCTTTTCTAAATTACCGTTGGATAACATGATCGGCCATTCAGCTCTATCCGCAGCAATTGATACCGTAAAAACAGACATCACGTCTGGACGATCGGGGTAATAGGTAATCCGTCTAAAGCCCTCAGCCTCACACTGTGTACAAAACAAACCACCTGAATGATATAGGCCTTCTAAGGCGGTATTTTTATCAGGATGAATAAGTGTTTCTATTTCTAAATCAAATTGTTCTGGCACGGCTGAAATCAATAGACTTTTATCTGTACGCTGATATTCATTACCTTGTAGTGCCTTACCATTGAGCTTGATAGACACTAAAGTTATCTGCTCCCCATCTAAGATACAGTCCCCTCCGAGCCCTTCCGGATTCCGTCTCATTGATAACACACTTCGTACTTTAGTATCAGAGCGGTCTAAGTCAAAATGGAGTGAGACACGATCAACCATGTAGTTAGGGACTTGATAATCAACTAAAAAAGTTTCTATTGGTGCGGTATTGGTAGGCATGGCAACACTCGGTAAAAATTAAAAATCATCTAGGCTTTGCACGGGCCAGACTTCGTAAGCAGGGACTTCGTATGGATGAACCTCAATCAAAGTCTGCAATATTGTTTTAATATGTTGACGCAGACACAGCATTTCAACTCTATACTCATCAACTTTTTCAATCTTGTTTGTTTGTCCTTGAAAAGGCTCGCTTCCTTCAAGCGGTCTAAATTGCCCTTTTCCCAAGCTTTCCCACGCACAGCTGTCATAACCTTGATATTGACCAGCGCCTTTTGAAAATAAGGCTGATTTAACTGTTTCTTTATGACTTTCAGGAACAAAGAAAACCAGTTTATAGCGTGTTACTTCTTGAGCTTCCATTTTTGACCAATGCCGTTACCTGATTCTGCATAAACAGCTTTATCTTTAGGTGAAAATGCTGCTGCATAGCTGCTTAACTCACTGTGCGGCCATTCTTTATCTGCCTGACGCTCTGAAGAGCACGCTGACAATAACGTTGAAATAAAAAGAATGAGTATGAGTTTGTATGCCATCTTCATTAGGACTTGGGTAGTGTCACACCTTGTTGACCTTGATATTTACCACTTCGGTCAGCATATGATGTTTCACACACTTCATCTGACTCGAAAAACAGCATTTGAGCAACGCCTTCATTCGCATAAATTTTGGCTGGTAATGGTGTGGTATTTGAAAATTCTAGAGTCACATGTCCTTCCCATTCAGGTTCTAATGGTGTGACATTTACGATGATACCGCACCGCGCATAGGTTGATTTCCCTAAACAGATCGTTAAGACATTGCGTGGAATTTTGAAGTGTTCGACTGTTCTTGCCAAGGCAAAAGAGTTCGGCGGAATAATACACACATCTGAATTCACATCCACAAAACTGTTTTCATCGAATTTTTTTGGGTCAACAATAGCAGAATTGATATTAGTGAATATTTTGAATTCGTTTGAGCACCTTACATCATAGCCGTAGCTTGACGTGCCATAGGAAATCATCCGGCCATTTTCACTTTCACGCCTTTGCCCTGATTCAAAGGGCGAAATCATATCGTGTTGCTCGGCCATGCGGCGGATCCATTTATCAGATTTGATACTCATTTCATCATCACTTTCTTCGGTTAATTTAACTATTTAATAATGTCTAACACAACTGACTATACTAGCTTTAGTCTAATCGTTTTGCACAACGACATTAGGAAATGCAGATGCATAATCTTTGCCTTGCATTGCCAATCTTGCTGCCACTCTGGTCGCTATCAAACGATATGCTTTTGCAATATCACCCTCAGGATCAATAGCCACCGTCGGCTCTCCATTATCGGCATTTTCACGAATGCGTATATCTAGCGGCAAAGAACTGAGCAAATCAACATCGTATTGTTCTGCCATTGTTTGGCCGCCACCTTGACCAAAAATATGTTCTTCATGACCACATTGACTACAAATATGTGTACTCATATTTTCGATAATACCCATCACTGGCACATTGACCTTCTCAAACATTTTCAGCCCTTTCCGTGCATCTAGTAAGGAAATATCTTGTGGAGTTGTGACAATCACGGCACCACTGACCGGCACATTTTGCGATAAAGTCAGTTGGATATCACCCGTGCCAGGTGGTAAATCAATCACCAAGTAATCTAAGTTATCCCACTTGGTATCATTCAATAATTGTTGTAAAGCCTGTGTCACCATCGGGCCACGCCATACCATGGGCTCTTCTTCATCAATTAAATAACCGATCGACATACTTTGTAGGCCATAGCTTTCAACCGGTTTAATACTTTTGCCATCTTCTGACTCAGGTTTTTGGCTTTTCCCTAACATCCTCGGCTGACTTGGACCATATATATCGGCATCTAGAATCCCGATGTTCGCACCTTCGGCCGCTAACGCTAAAGCTAAGTTGACTGATGTGGTGGATTTACCTACTCCTCCTTTTCCGGACGCCACAGCAATAATATTTTTAACGCCGGTTAAACCTTTTAAGCCTTGTTGTACTTTATGCTTAATCACTCGCCAGTCTACTGTTACCGCCACTGAATCAGCATTTGCCTTTTCCTGCAATAGCTTGGTGAGGTCAGATACCATTTGTGCTTGATGGCCTTTCGCTGGGTAACCTAATGTCACGCTGACGTTCAGTGACGACCCTTCAGATTGAGCTGTAATTTTAGTATGACTATCGCCTAGATTAATCCCACTGAAGGGGTCTTCATAAGCATTAATCAATTGTTTGATTTGGTCATGGTTTAACATTCATCACTCCGAACATGGCTAAGCTAGTTATTTTAAACTAGGCTATTCTAACCTGACTTGCCTCTAACTTCATCCATAGTTCTTATTGATGAACGCGCTTTGTTTTAGGGGATAGGTAGCTACTTGTTTTGATACAATAATTTGTTCATTTGTGTAATCGTCGACACACTGATTTCTTTAGGGCATGCGCTTTCACATTCGCGATAATTACTACATGTTCCGAAACCTTGTTCTTCCATTTCGGTTAACATTTTTTTGGCTCTCTGAGAATCAACCTCACCTTGTGGCAGGCTTGATAAATGGCTGACTTTTGCAGCAACAAACAAAGTCGCTGACGCATTAGGGCAGACAGCAACACATGCACCACAGCCAATACAGGTGGCAGAATCAAATGCATCATCAGCCGTTTCTTTTGGTATCGCAATCGTATTGGCTTCACAAGCCGAACCTGTTCGCGTCGCAATATAACCGCCTGAGTTGATGATTTTATCGAATGCCAAGCGATCAACAATTAAATCTTTAATCACTGGAAATGCGGTTGCACGCCAAGGCTCTATCCATAGTTCGGGTTCATCAGCATAGTCACGCATATACACTTGGCAGGTCGTTGTTGCGGTCTGTTTACCATGGGGTGCACCATTAATGACTAAACTACAAGTGCCACATATTCCTTCACGACAATCGAAATCAAAGGCAATGGCATCATGACCCTTACTGATGAGTTGCTCATTTAAGCCATCCATCATTTCTAAGAACGAAGTGGTTTCGCTGACATCCATTTGATATTGC
Source organism: Gammaproteobacteria bacterium (assembly GCA_029248745.1). Taxonomy (GTDB): domain Bacteria; phylum Pseudomonadota; class Gammaproteobacteria; order Nitrosococcales; family Methylophagaceae. The sequence goes on along the minus strand of JAQWIT010000003.1, from coordinate 384,230 downwards.
TCAAAATAGCCTTGCGCTATCGCATTTTTTTGTCGCCAGATATGTAAAGTGAAAATCATCGGTAATTTCTTGTGTTGGGTCTGACAAATTCGAAGTTAAGCTCTTCCTTGTACAGCACTGGCATACTGATATGTCCGCTATATTGCCAAGCTGAAACATGTGAGAAATCTTCATCGTGTCGTTGTGCTTCACCATCTTCGCTAATGTGTTCAGATCTGGCATGGCAACCACATGACTCTTCTCGTGTGAGTGCATCAATACACATCAATTCTGCTAGCTCCATAAAGTCAGCGATACGACCAGCGCGTTCAAGCGTTTGATTTAAGTCTTTATCATCACCGGTCACTTTGACCTGCTGCCAGAACTGTTCACGCAATGCCTTTATTTCAGTAATCGCTGACTCTAATTGGCCTTTCTCACGGACCATGCCACAAGCATCCCACATGATATTGCCCAATTGGCGGTGGAACTCGTCAGGTGTCTTCTGAGGGTCAGGTGCATTGAGTAATTGATCTATTCTGGCTTGACTGACGGCAATTGTTTCAGCTGCTTCAGGATATTTTTTACTCAAGTCGAGCGGCTTTTGTTGGGCTAGATAATTAGATATCGTGGCCGGCAATACAAAATAGCCATCCGCTAGTCCTTGCATCAAAGCGCTTGCACCTAATCGGTTCGCACCATGATCAGAGAAATTGGCTTCTCCCGCTGCAAATAAACCATCCGTTGATGTCATCAGATTGTAATCCACCCACAAGCCACCCATGGTGTAATGTACCGCGGGATAAATTCGCATCGGCGTTTGATTCGGGTCTTCGTTAGTAATTTGCTGATACATCTCAAACAAATTGCCATACTTTTCTTGAATGGCATCTTCGCCCTGTTCGGAAATAGCCTTAGCAAAATCGAGGTATACACCGAGCTTCTTTCCTTCTATTTCATGACCTACGCCTCGGCCTTCATCGCAAATTAATTTCACAGCACGTGATGCGATATCTCTTGGGACTAAATTGCCAAAAGCGGGATACATTCTTTCTAAGAAATAATCGCGATCTTGTTCAGCAATATCTTCCGGCCTTTTATCACAGTCCATAGCATTTTGGGGTGCCCAAACTCGCCCATCATTACGTAGAGACTCACTCATCAAAGTCAACTTAGACTGTAATGTGCCATGTTGCGGAACACAGGTTGGGTGTATTTGCGTAAAACTTGGGTTGGCAAATAAAGCCCCTTTTTTGTGTGCTCGCCATGCTGCAGAAGCATTGCAGCCTTTAGCATTCGTTGATAAGTAAAAGACATTGCCATAGCCTCCTGTACACAGGACAACACAATCAGCCATATGGCTTTCAAGTTCACCTGTCACAAGATCGCGTGTCACAATTCCTTTAGCTTTACCTTCAATCATGATCACATCTTGCATCTCACAGCGTGAGCGGTGTGTCACTGACCCTGCATCGATTTCTTTACTCATCGCTTGATAGGCACCGAGTAATAATTGTTGCCCTGTCTGCCCACGTGCGTAGAAGGTGCGCGACACTTGAGCGCCACCAAAAGAACGGTTCGCCAAGTAACCACTGTATTCACGTGCGAAAGGTACCCCTTGTGCCACAGCTTGATCGATGATGTTATTACTGAGTTCAGCCAAACGGAAAACATTGGACTCGCGCGCCCTAAAGTCTCCACCTTTGATAGTGTCATAAAATAAGCGCCAAGCGCTATCACCATCATTTTGATAATTTTTCGCGCCATTAATACCGCCCTGTGCAGCAATACTATGCGCACGTCTTGGGCTATCTTGAAAACAAAATGTTTTAACGTTGTAACCCATTTCTCCTAAAGAAGCCGCTGCTGATGCACCAGCCAAACCAGTGCCAACAATAATAACGGTATATTTTTTCCTGTTCGCTGGGCTGACGATTTTGAGATTAAATTTATGCTGAGTCCACCTATTTTCAATGTTTCCTTTCGGGGTTTGGCTTTCCATTACGTAATCAGTCATGACAACCCAAAGTAAATATATAGCGGCACAATAGCCAAGCCACACGTAATAGACAGTGTCACCGCCCACGCCAAGTATTGACAGGTAAAAGATGTTTTACCCAATGTTTGGAGTACATTTGCCAGGGAGTGCTGCAAATGCATCGTTAATACAAACAAGCCTGCCATGTAAAACCCTAACATCCAGAAGGACTGAAAAAGTGTTACTGTTTCTCTATAAGGATCTACCGTAGCAAACAATAAAGTTTGGACAATATGAATAATAATGAATGCTAATAAGAATAAAACACTGCATGTGACGAGCTTTGCTGGAATTTTAAAGCCGTCTTGCCAGAAATAATCTACTGTTCTTGCTTTCGCGTTGATATCACGAATTTTGAGTCCGGTTCTGACATGTATTGCGAGCACGATAATAATGATAAGTAATACCAACCACCTGACAACGCCACCGTTGTACCAGTCATAAAAGCGATTAAATAATTCTTCTGAAAAGAAGGTTAAATTTGATAGCATGTGACCGATGAGGTAAACGAATATCACTATACCAGCTACAGCCATCAAGCGTTTCTGTAGTTGCATAACGCGCATATTTCAACTTTCCATGTCGACAAGAATATCTTCACTGTCTTGTCTAGGCTGAAGTTTTTCTTTTTCAATCGTTCTGGCACAGCTATTTTGTCGCAAAATAGCATCATCGTTCTGTTCTGGACTGATGGGTTCTGCTTGGCGATAGGCTTCTATGGCTTCGATAAAATAGTCATAGGCAAAGCTATGTGACATCGGTTGACTGATTAAAAAACGTGCACGGCGTTCATTCATGATGCCGGTGTAGTAATGACGTTCATACTCACTTTCTAAACGTAGAATTGTTTTTTGTATTTGTTTAATCTGGGATTGTTTCTCAGTCTGATGTAACTGATCTGTTAACGCCAAAATATAAATAATAAGGGCTTGTTGATTATTGTCATCAACTTTAAGGATATCAAGGCAAATACTCTCAGCAATTTCAGGTTCTAATAAAGAACGGTATTGCCGTGCTTTGGCTAGAGCTGATTCTATGGCATCACGATGAATGTCATTTAGTGTCAGTTCCATCTTTTCCCTTTGATAGACATGCTGAAAATATTATGGCTCCAAATGTGGGCCTCGTAATTAATCTAATTCAAAGTGTTTCATATTGCAAACCTAGGGTAATTGTTTGCCAACTCAATGGTGTCATCTAAGACTTTCTGTTATCTTTATCGGGTTTTATTACCCACTTCTTGGTCGACTCATGCAAAGAAAAATTCTGGTTACAAGTGCTCTCCCTTATGCCAATGGTTCCATTCATTTAGGGCATATGGTGGAGTATATTCAAACTGATATCTGGGTAAGATTCCAAAAAATGCGCGGTCACGAATGTCACTATGTTTGTGCTGATGATGCGCATGGCACACCGATCATGTTACGGGCACAAAATCAAGGTATTACACCAGAACAATTGATCGCGGACGTTCAAAAAGAACATCAAGCTGACTTTGCAGAATTTTCGATCGGCTTTGATAATTTTCACAGCACCCATAGTGATGAAAATCAAGCCTTAGCCAATCAAATTTATCTCGCTAACCGTGATGCAGGTCATATCGAAACGAGAACGATTGAACAGGCCTATGATCCGGAAAAAGAGCTGTTTCTACCCGACCGTTTTATTAAAGGTGAATGTCCTAAATGTGGTGCTATTGACCAATATGGTGATAACTGTGAGGCTTGTGGTGCAACGTATGATCCTACCGATTTGATTAACCCCATTTCAGCCATTTCTGGTGCGACGCCCATTACCAAAGAATCTGAACATTATTTTTTTAAATTAGGGCATTTTGAAGAACAACTTAAAACGTGGTTTCGTAAAGGTGACCATATACAAACTGAAGTTGCTCAAAAACTCAAGGAATGGTTTGAAGGTGGATTACGTGATTGGGATATTTCTCGTGATGCCCCTTATTTTGGCTTTGAAATTCCAGATGCACCCGATAAGTTTTTCTATGTCTGGTTGGATGCACCCATTGGCTATTTAGCCAGTTTTAAAAATTACTGTGACCGTACCAACCTCGACTTCGATGAATATCTGAAAGCCGATAGTAATATTGAGATGGTTCATTTTATCGGTAAAGATATTATCTATTTCCATGCCCTATTCTGGCCGGCCATGTTGCAAGGTGCTGGTTTCCGCCTACCTAATCACATTTTTGCGCATGGTTTCTTAACTGTTGATGGCAAAAAAATGTCCAAATCGCGTGGTACTTTTATCAAAGCACGTACCTACCTTGATCATTTAAACCCAGAATATTTACGCTACTATTTTGCCGCCAAATTGGGTCCAGGTATTGAAGATATTGACCTTAACTTAGAAGACTTCCAAAGTCGTATCAATTCTGACTTAATCGGTAAAGTGGTTAATATTGCCAGTCGCTGTGCAGGCTTTATCAAAAAACAATTTAATGGCAAATTATCAAGCAGCTTATCTGAGCCCGCTTTATTTGATAGTTTTGTCAATGAAACTGATGCAATCGCAACAATGATGGAAAACCGAGACTTTGGTCGTGCCATGCGTGAGATTATGGCATTAGCTGATAAAGCCAATCAGTATATTGATGATAAAAAACCATGGGCTTTGGCTAAGGAAGAAGGTCAAGACCAAGCCGTCCATGATATTTGCACAGTCGGGATTAACCTATTTCGTGTACTGATTGTTTGCTTAAAGCCAGTATTGCCTCAAACGGCAGAACAGGCTGAAGCCTTTTTGAATATTGATGCGCTCACTTGGTCAGCTGTTTCGACTCCTTTACTTGGTCATAAAATCAATAAGTTTAAACCGCTGATGACACGTATTGAAACTGATAAAATTGAAGCTATTCAAAATGATTCGAAAGAAAATTTAGTCGGGGTTAAACCGTTAAAAGCAGCCACGCCCGAAAATACCGTTATTCCAGCTATCGCTGATGAAATTAGTTTTGATGAGTTTGCCAAGATCGATTTGCGTGTTGCGAAAATTATCAACGCGGAACATGTTGAAGGAGCTGATAAATTACTAAGGTTAACCTTAGATATGGGCTTGGAACAACGTCAGGTATTTGCTGGGATAAAGTCTGCCTATTCACCGAAAGACCTTATCGGAAAACAAACGGTGATGGTCGCAAATTTAGCACCACGCAAGATGCGTTTTGGTTTATCTCAAGGTATGGTGTTAGCTGCAGGCCCAGGAGGTAAAGATCTGTTTATTTTGAACCTAGATCAGGGTGCTCAAGCTGGGATGAAAGTTAAATAAGCATTCTATTTACGACAGTTCTCATCTCCCATATCTTGCAGTGGTTTGTTATGTGCGTACATGGTTAAAGCTACCCTAGTTATATCGCAGCCTCTACCCCTCAGGATTTAGATAGACTGACGCTGAGATTAAGTCTCCATACACTTTCAGTTCCGTACTTTTACTTACATAATTTTTAGCCCAAGAAACAAATTTTTCTACTCCGAGCCTATTATTAATTTCTGTATCAGCATAGAGGCTTGATCGCATCGCTATTTTTTAATACACGACAGTCCATTTGGATAGATAATTTCCCTGCTATTTCACTCATCGGTGCTAGTAAAGGCAAACCACCTCGTTTATTAGTGACCGTTTCATAAGCTATGCAAGTATCACCTGAATCCAGCAAGTCTTGTGTTTGCTGCTTATCAGCTGCTAAATGAAGATAGGTAAATAAAATTTGCCCGGGTCTCAGCCATCGTCTTTCTTGTGGCTGAGGCTCTTTCACTTTAACAATCAGTTCTGCCCTGTCATGTATTGATTTAGCAGAATTAATGACGGTTACGCCAGCTTGTTCGTATAGTTCATCGTTTAAACCCATTGCATTCCCTGCAAGATGTTCGATAAGCACTTCATGGCCTTGCTGAACTAGTTCTTGTACACCGGCTGGTGTCATATCCACACGGTATTCATGGTTTTTAATTTCTTTAGGTAACCAATTAACACCCTTATCTCCCCTATTTTTTCTTGTGTTTCTTTGTTCTAATAGTCATTCTGAGTTTAATCAATAATGAGACCATTTTGGAAAATAATCCTGAGTTTACGTTCTCTAAACTACGTTTCGACCCACGCTTTGTGAAGCAATTACCTGCTGATCCAATAAAAGATAATCATCGTCGTCAGGTCGCTTCTGCTTGTTTCTCTTATGTTAACCCTACCCCTGTAAGTTCGCCTCAACTTATTGCTTATTCGAAAGAGTTAGCTGAACAGTTAGAACTTTCAGCTTCTGATTGTCAATCAGACTTGTTTACGCAAATCTTTGCAGGTAATCAATTGCTTAGTGATATGACACCATATGCACAGTGTTATGGCGGCCATCAGTTCGGTCATTGGGCAGGACAATTAGGCGACGGCCGTGCTATTAATTTAGGTGAGGTTACTAATAGCGCTGGTGAACACCATATTTTGCAACTCAAAGGTGCAGGCGCAACACCCTACTCCCGTACTGCCGATGGCTTGGCTGTCTTACGCTCATCAGTTCGCGAATTTATCTGTAGCGAGGCGATGTACCACCTTGGTGTGCCCACAACCCGCGCTTTGAGTCTGGTTACAACTGGTGAAGAGGTTGTTCGCGATATGTTTTATGACGGAAACCCTAAACCTGAACCAGGGGCAATTGTTTGTCGTGTTTCTCCTTCCTTTCTACGATTTGGCAGTTATGAAATTTTTGCTGCTCAAGATGATACAGAGACCTTGAAAAAACTCGTCGACTACACTATCGAAACAGATTTTTCCCATCTTGGTAAACCCAGCCGTGACATTTATTTACAATGGTTTGATGAAGTATGCCAACGCACAGTTGAAATGATTGTTCATTGGATGCGCGTCGGATTTGTTCACGGTGTGATGAATACCGATAATATGTCTGTTTTAGGTTTGACAATCGATTATGGTCCCTATGGCTGGCTTGATAATTATGACCCAAACTGGACACCTAATACGACCGATGCGACTAACCGTCGATATCGTTATGGCCAGCAAGCCCAAATTGCCCAATGGAATTTAGTTCAATTAGCCAATGCCATTTACCCATTAATTGAAGATGCTGAATCATTAGGACAATCAATTAATGACTATGCACATGAATATGCATCACAACTTGAGGCTATGCGGGCAGCTAAGTTAGGGTTAAAAGCTTACCAAGTTGATGATGCCAATCTCGTCAGCGAACTACATAAAGTTTTGCAGTTGGTTGAGACAGATATGACCTTATTTTATCGTGGACTTGCAGACTTAAGTACTGAAACACAATATCAGACAGATGAACAACTGCTTTCCGCGATTTCTGATGCCTATTATGTCGAGGACCAATTGACGCTAGATAACAAAGCAGCCATTTGCCAATGGCTAAGGCAATACCAACAACGTATTCGTCAAGATGGCACTTACGATATAGAAAGAAAAGTTGCAATGAATAAAGTCAACCCAAAATATGTCTTTAGAAATTATCTCGCTCAAATAGCAGCGGACAAAGCTGAGCAAGGTGATTTTAGTCTGGTAAATGAATTACTCGAAGTCTTTAGGTATCCTTATGATGAGCAACCCGATAAAGCCCAGTATGCAGTTAAACGACCAGATTGGGCGCGGGAACGTGCCGGTTGTTCTATGTTGTCGTGTAGTTCCTGAGGCCTGTTTTTCTATTTGGAGACAAACGTACTTTGGTCAAATGAGCTGGACCTCGCGGCGGCGATGAAATTAACCTCGTTAAGAAAGGCAAAAATTATAGCTGGCCCACCATATCCTACTACAAGGAATATGCCAGTCCTTTTGCTGTGGGTTAAGGCACGCATAAAACAGGCATTGAGCAACCGCTTAAAGTCTATACACCTTCTATAGCACCTAGTAGCTTAATGCGATATAAAAGGGATGATTTTCCTGTATGGAAAGGACAACTTTTTTCTGGCGCCTTAAATTTACGACATTTAAACAAAGTCACACCTACAAATACATCAAACATTATTGATGAAACCCGATTATTAAGCTTATGAGAAGAGCGTATTCGTAATGTGATTGAAGGACCTGATAGCTTGATTTATATTGCCATTGACAGTGGAAAATTTTAAGTCTTTCGGCCAATTCTAATAGTGAACCGCAAGAATAGCGTAGGTTTTACGGCCTTGTTTTATATGAATCGTCACCTCATCGTCAACCTGCTTTTTTAACAAGGCTTGGGCAAGTGGTGAGTCTAGGCTGATGTTGCCCTTTTCATGGTCAATTTCATCTGGACCAACTATACGATATTCAACTTCATCGCCCGCTTCAGTTTCTAATGTGACCCGCGCAGCGAAAAAAATAACTTCTTGAACATCCGGTTTATCGGACACTACACGAAGATCTGGCATTCTTTTTTGTAAGTAACGAATGCGGCGATCTATTCCTTTCAGTTCTTTCTTACGGTAAATATATTCTGCATTCTCTGAACGATCGCCTTCTGCTGCCGCGGCCGATAGTGCCTTTACAACATCACGTCGACGCTGCCAACGTTCTTCTAGTTCTTCATTAAGCCGTACCATGCCTTCAACCGTGATATAAGGTGATGATTTCATTTCAGTTAATGTATGTTACTCACTGGCTAACTGCAGCTTTGGCTTTAATTGCGCCTTGCGCTGTTTCTATAGAAAATACGCCATCTCTTTCTTCGATCTTGTCGACGTGGCTGCCTAATTGTATCTGTATATTTTTATCGTCGACTGTTTGTGCTTGTTGAGCAAAAAATTCTGCTAATCGATTAAAGTCGACCGCACTATATTCATCTAACACAGCCAGTGCGATACATGGTTCTGGGCGTATTTCTCCATTGATAAGCACGACATTCGGTTCAATCTCAGCAACTTGTTCTTTTTCTAATAATTGTAGACTGGTGAAAACTGTTTTAAAGTTGTTAAGCCGTTCTCTTAACTGATCGCATTCTTTTTGGCCTACACCTATGACCACTTTTTGGAATTTATAGATTACATGCTCACGCGTATCTAATGCTTCTGTGTAATTCACCACCATAACGGCGGCATTTTTAACTTTAGTTGCCTTTTCTAAGCCATAGTTTGTCTCGATATCCCCACAATGCAATGTTTGGCTATTATTACGGCCATTAGAGTTAACTTTTGCTAAAGCATCGTATTTTTCTATCAGAATAATATCGTCAATATCCGTATATTCGGCCAGCATATACAGTAAAGCCGTTCCGCAGACACCACCACCATTAACCGCAACTTCATAAACCTTTTCGGTCATGCTCACTTCCTTTCGCTGTGTTTTGCTCTGTGTCAAGAACTAAGGCGTTTATTATATGCTAGCAAGAGTGAATCACGTTAAATTGATTTTATGTCCAATACACTGCTATTTATTTTTGGGTGGATCTTTCGTTTCGACTTCACTTTGCCAGACATTCATTAATAATTCATCTAAAGTATCTTCATCAGGCAAAGGGCCTTGATTGAACGCTAGAAAATCAAAATCTGCCGCCTCAGCTTTCGAAGGTAAAGATTCAGCTACGTCCGTTTGTTCTTCTTTCCTTACTTCAGACTCTATAACTTGTTCGTCTATAGCTGTACCACTTTCATCAACTTCAGGTTCTGCCGCAATTTCTGGATCTTCTTCAACCTCAGGCTCTTCACCGGTTTCTGGATCTTCTTTTAGTTCTGTCTGAACTTCAACCAGGTGCGAGCTCGGCATCTACTCTCAGCTCTTCTTTAGCCTCCTCGCCAGCTCAGTCTCAAATTCGAAATCCGTCTCACCACAAATATCCCGGTATCGTATTCTCCCACTCCTTACTGACAACCCCGTTAGTGATTTTGTTATAGATGGGTCTTCCATACTTTGGGTATCATCTACTTCGAGTTCGGAGTCGAATTTATCATGTTAATAATGACTTAAGCATGTTTTGTACCTTAAATTCTTTTCTTTCCTATTTCAAGCTTGTGCCTGGGTTATCAATGGCTGCATCATTTTGCTATTTTATCAACTCATCCTAGAGGATAGATATTGACAATATTTTTTTTAAACACTACTCTTCCTCGCACATTAGGTGCCTCTGTTCAGCAATGAATAGATGGATAATCGGGAAGTTGGTGTAAAAAATCCAATACTGCCCCCGCAACGGTAATTGAGTGAAGCAACTGATTTCGCCACTGTGTTTTAACATGGGAAGGCCAATTGTTTTGATCCTCATAAGTCCGGAGACCGGCCTGGTGTGAATGCGACCAATTCGCGGCGGGCGAACTCTGGGTAATAGGAATCAGTCTATCTGGTGCCTTCCTTGTGCTGTGTCTTGGTTAATTGAAATTACTTGTTACAAATAACAAGTCAAAACTAGGGGCTCAACACTATGTCATCCCGCTTTATTGCTTTATCACTACTACCCATACTTATGTCGACGCCAGTTTCCGCTAACGAAACTCAACTCGACACAATGATTGTCTCAGCTCATAGGACAGATATTCCTGCTGCTCGCTTACTGTCATCTGTTTCAGTCGTTACTCGACGAGATATTGAACGTTTCAACTATCAAACGCTTACAGAAGCTATATCGTCATTACCTGGGGTGGATATAGCTAATACAGGAGGTACTGGAAAATTAACCTCCCTTTTTATTCGTGGCACTGATTCTAATCATACTCAAATCTTACTCAATGGCATTAAACTCGCTACAAGTGAGTTTGGAGCTCCTCAGCTTGAACATATTCCACTAGAGCATATTGAAAGGATTGAACTCTTACGTGGTCCACAATCTAGCCTTTATGGATCAGAATCAATTGGGGGTACTATTCAAATTTTCACAAAACAAGCTAAAAGCAATTCATTAACCCCTCACTTTTCTATTGGCTATGGCACGCACAGCACTAAACTCGCCAATTTCTCAATTTCAGGTGGTAACAACAATACTTGGTTTAATGTAGGTGCAGGCTATAAAGAAAGTGATGGCTTTAACAGCTGTGATGGCCGGAGTGGCAGGCTTTTTATTGGCTGCTTTACCAATGAACCTGATAATGATGCATACCAAAACCGGAACCTATCAGTACATATTGGCCATCAATTTACCGAACGGACCAATATTGAGATTTTTAATCTATACAGCGAAGGTGAAACTGAATTTGATGGTTCGATTTTTGTAGGTAATCAGACTGATTTTTTGCAACATACTCTCGGCATGCGTTTGGATAGCGAAATTACTCCTAGTTGGTCTATCACTAGTTCACTTAGCCAAGGGAAAGTAGAGTCTGAAAATAATAAAGATGGTGTTGACGTTAACTTTACTGATAACGAAAAAAACTACTTTAGCTTACAAAATGATTTTAAACTTGATGCTGGCACCTTGTTGAGTCTTGGTTTTGATTTTGAAAATGACAAAATTGATACGACGAATGATTTTAATGAAGACGAATCTAATAACAGGGCCTATTTTAGCCAATTAGTAGGCCAATTTGGCAATAGTGATTACCGTATAGCACTACGTGTTGATGATAATGACCAATTTGGGCATCATACAACTGGTAATGTTGCCTTTGGCCATCAAGTTTCAAATGCTCTAAGAGCATACGTTTCTTATGGTACGGCCTACACTGCACCCTCTTTTGTTGACTTATATTCACCATTTGGTGCTAACCCAAATTTAGAGCCAGAAGAATCTAAAAGTTACGAGATTGGGTTATCCGGCTCACACTTTAATACCAATTGGTCTTTAGCCATCTACCAAACTCACATTAATGATTTTATCTCTCTTGATAGCTTTTTTATCCCACAAAATATTTCGAAAGCACGTATCAGAGGCGTTGAGTTTACAGCTCAAAAACAAATAGTTGGTATCGAGTTTGATAGTCAACTAACACTTGCTGAACCAGAAAACCGCTCATCAGTTACTAATGAAGGCAATGTTTTAGCCAGACGTGCTGAACACTCCTTTACGTTAAATGGCTATAAGTCATTTGGCTGTTATTCTCTTGCTACTAAAATTTATACTGTCGGCCGACGGTTCGATGACTCAGCGAATAGTCGACGATTAGCGCCCTATACAACTGTAGATTTAGTCGGAAATTATAAGGTTATTAGAAACTTACACTTACAATTAAAAATAGCAAACCTCTTCAACCAAGAATATGAAGAAGTCTCTGGTTACAATACCGACGGCGCTAACTTCTTGATGTCATTACATTACCGGCCACACATGTAAACGCTCTCTTCACAGATTTAATTATCAGCCAAATGGACACTTTCTGGAGCAGAAGGTGTCCATTCTTTAATAACCTTTCTTTTCTAATGGATAATACTATGGTCAACAATAGACCTGAACGTCACAAAAAGAGAATGCAGCGTCAAAAAGACGTTGTAGATAAACAGGTTCAAAAAGCTAACAAAGATAAAGGACTCTTACTTGTTATTACTGGTAATGGTAAGGGGAAAAGTTCTTCTGGCTTTGGCATGGTTGCGCGAGCACTGGGCCATAATATGAAAGTCGGTATTATCCAATTTATCAAAGGTGCTTTTAGCACCGGTGAAGAAGCCTTTTTTAGACGGTTTCCTGATGAGGTCGATTACCATATTATGGGCGACGGCTTTACTTGGGACACGCAAAATTTAGAGCAAGATATTGCTTCGGCTAAAGCCGGTTGGTCCGTTTGCCAAAAACTCTTACAGGACCCTTCTATTGATATGGTTTTACTCGATGAACTTAATATTGTACTCAAAATGGGTTATTTAGAGACAGACAGTATATTAAATGATATTGCTCAACGCCCCGCCATGCAGCATGTGATCATTACTGGCCGGGGTGCACCAGATGCCATTATTGAAGCTGGTGATACTGTGAGTCGTATCGAAGACGTTAAGCATGCTTTTAGGGCTGGTATCCAAGCTCAAAAAGGCATTGAGCTTTAATTTTTTCTAGCCTTAGGGAACTTTCTCATAAAACTATAAAGTTACTCACAATTTCTGTGGATAACTCTGTGATTAAGTCTTTCGGTGTTCCTTAAAGTATTCATACATAAGCGATCAGCTTAAATTGGTTACTTTTTAACCAATGATTTTAATATCAATAAAATCAATGGTTTACAAACAGTATTTTATTAATCAACAGCTTAGCGTTACTTTATGATAGTTTTATGACACTACGCATAGTACGCGTGAATAACTATCGATTTGTCAAGCTTTTTATCTTGATATTTTTTGGTAACAATCGGCGATAGTGGCTACTATCAGTCTAAAAACAAGACTTCCTTTTTAGACTGATTCGATTTCGTTTTCAAACTCGAGCTCGAGCTCTCCTTCGTTCAGGACAACACGGACATGACCGCCTTTGTTCAAACGACCAAATAGTAACTCATCAGCAAGTGGCCGCTTAATTTTTTCCTGTACTAATCTCGCCATTGGTCTTGCGCCCATACTCACATCGTAGCCATTATCAGCCAGCCATTCTCGAGCATCATTTTCAATTTCTAATGTGACCTGTTTGTCTTGTAATAACATTTCAAGCTCTAGAACTGCTTTATCTGCAACACGTAAAATAGCGTCTTTCGCCAACGATTTAAATTGGATGATGCCATCTAAGCGATTACGGAACTCAGGTGTAAAGGCACGTTTAATCACTTCCATTCCATCAGCTTGATGATCTTGTTGGGTAAAGCCCATCGACGAACGACCCATTTCGTGTGCGCCCGCATTACTGGTCATTACTAAGACCACATGACGGAAATCAGCTTTACGACCATTGTTATCCGTCAGTGTGCCATGGTCCATCACTTGTAGTAACAAATTGAACACATCTGGATGGGCTTTCTCGATTTCATCCAGCAGGAGTACTGCGTGTGGCTGTTTATTAATGGCTTCTGTTAGTAGCCCACCTTGATCGTAACCAACATAGCCTGGTGGCGCACCAATAAGTCGAGAAACAGTATGGCTTTCCATATATTCAGACATATCAAAACGAATTAGTTCGACACCTAAATTATGAGCCAATTGTCGTGTAACTTCGGTTTTACCGACACCTGTAGGCCCTGTGAATAGAAAAGCCCCTGTTGGGCGTTCTGGGTGACCTAAACCTGATCTGGCCATTTTAATAGCAGAAGATAAGGCTGAAATCGCTTCCCCTTGACCGAAAATGACATGCTCGAGGTTTTTCTCAAGGTTCTTGAGATTGTCTTTATCTGTGTTATTGACTGTCTTCGCTGGAATTCTAGCAATCTTAGCAACAATACTTTGCACATCACTGACACCGATTTTTTTCTTGCGCTTAGATTTAGGTAAAATTCGTTGTGCAGCACCTACTTCATCTAATACATCTATGGCTTTATCGGGTAAATAACGATCGTTTATGTGGCGATCAGATAGTTCTGCTGCTTGTTCGATAGCCCCAGTTGTGTAGCGCACATCATGATGTTCTTCTAGACCTGATTTCAAGCCTTTCAGAATTTGCTTGGTTTCTTCAACTGATGGTTCTGGCACATCTATTTTCTGGAAACGACGCGTTAAGGCATGGTCATGCTCAAAAATACCACGGTATTCTTGATAGGTTGTTGAACCCATACATTTAAGCTCACCTGATGCCAGTAACGGTTTCAATAGGTTGGCAGCGTCCATAGCAGAATTACCAGCAGAACCAGCGCCAATTAATGTATGAATTTCATCAATAAATAAAATCGCATCAGGCTGCTTTTTTATTTCTTTCAATAATGCTTTTAAACGCTTTTCAAAATCACCACGGTATTTTGTACCTGCGACTAACGCTCCCATATCGAGGGAATAAATCACCGAATTTTCAAGTACCTCTGGAACTTGCCCTTCGACAACACGTTTGGCTAAACCTTCTGCCAATGCTGTTTTACCAACACCCGCTTCACCTACAAATAAGGGGTTATTTTTGCGACGACGGCATAAAATTTGTAGCGTTCGTTCTATCTCATGTTCTCGCCCAATCAAGGGATCAACTTTACCGGCTAATGCCAAGGTATTTAAGTTTGATGCATACATTGCGAGTGGGTTTTTGCTATCTTGCTCGCTTGACTCTTGGCTTATCGCTTCTTCACTTTCCTCTGATTGTAATTCAAGCAGATCATTTTCCGCCCCTTGACTAATGGCATTGACCACATCCAGCCGCATGACATCTTGTTTCTGTAAAAAATAAACCGCTTGTGATCGTTGTTCTGAAAAAACAGAAACCAAAACGTTAGCTCCGGTCACTTCGGTTCCGCCTGACGATTGCACATGCATAACTGCACGCTGAAGTACACGCTGAAATGCCAGTGTCGGCTGCGTTTCACGTTCTGCTTCTTCTGATAAGGTTGGTAAATTGTCAGCTAAGAAATCTGACAGTTCTCGTCTCAATGTTGTGATGTTGACATCACATACTTTTAGGACTGCGAGCGCTTGGCCATTTTCTAATAGTGCTAGAAGTAAATGTTCGACAGTCAAAAACTCATGTGCTGATTTACGTGCATGACTAAATGCTTGGCTTAATGTTTGTTCTAGCTCTTTACTTAGCATTATGTGACCTCTTGTTCACCCAGTGATTTATTCTTCTTCCATCGTACATTGCAAGGGATGACCATGCTGTTGCGCATAACTATTCGCCTGTTCTACTTTTGCTTCTGCAATTTCAAACGTGTACATACCGCATTGTGCATAACCTTCGGTATGGACTTGCATCATCGTACGTGTCGCGTTCTCACGCTCCATGCTGAATAAACCTTCCAATATTTCGATCACAAAATCCATTGGGGTATAGTCGTCATTTAACATCAACACCCGATATTTTGGAGGTTGTTTTAAGTCCGGCTTAACGGGTGAAACGGTTAGACCGCTCTCCCCTTGCCAATCATGATCGTATTCTTCACTCATTTCGATTATTTGCCTGCTTGTTCAACCATTGTTTTTAATTCGCCTGATTCGTATAGCTCCATTACGATGTCACAACCGCCCACTAACTCACCACCAATATACAATTGTGGGAACGTTGGCCAGTCAGCAAAGCGATGTAAGTTTTCCCGTACTTCTGGTTCTGCCAGCACGTTGATATAAGCAAATTCTTGGCCACATTCTGTTAATGCTGCTGAAGAACGACTAGAGAATCCACATTGTGGAAAATCTGGTGTTCCCTTCATAAACAAAATAACGTTATTAGACTCAATCGCCTGCTTAATCCGGTCCATCACATCCATCGTACTACCTCTTTTATTAAAAAATCTGATCCTCGTTCGCATAAGTGGGGATCTCCATACCAATTTCAAGCTTATGCTAGTTAAAACCTTACTGCAATAGTCCCAATACGCCTTCTAAACCACAATGGTTTAACTGGGTCATAGCCTGTGCCTGTACAGCTGGCTTCGCATGATAAGCAATACTAAGCCCAGCCTCTTTCATCATGACCAGATCATTTGCTCCGTCTCCCATCGCAACAGTCTGTGATGGTGAAATACCCAGTTGTTGGCATTGCTGCAATAGAAAATCTGCTTTGGCTTGTGCACCACAGATTTCTCCTTCAACTTCGCCCGTTAATTTGCCATCCTGTGAAGCGAGCATATTTGCCAAGGTATAATCTAGACCTAATTGTTGCTGTAATCGTTCCGTAAAAAAGGTGAAACCACCTGATACTAGTGCCGTTTTGATGCCCTTCTGTTTTAGGCCCTCAAGCATTGTTTTCGCCCCTGAGTTTAAACTCAGACGTTGTTCAAACACTTGTTCTAATACCGAAAAGTCCAATCCTTTTAATAAGGCAACGCGCTGCCGGAGTGATGTTTCAAAATCAATCTCACCTCGCATTGCAGCTTCTGTAATGGCAGACACTTGTGGTTTGGCATTAATAAAATATGCGATCTCATCAACACATTCAATACTGATGAGCGTTGAATCCATATCCGTTACCAATAGCGAGGCTTCACTGGGATCAAACTCTTCAGGTATTTCATTAATATCAAAAGCATAGTCTTCTCGAAGGGCTTTCAATTGTTCCTGTCCTAGCCGTTGCGTGACTGTAATTGTTGAAAAGTCGGGCTTATAGTCAAGACTGCCTGCTACTTTTTCTGCGATATCTGAAGCAATATCTTTTGTTAATGCATTGCCTTGTAATACGAGTTTGGTCATTATTTTCCTTCTCTAAAAACAATCTCGGCGAGTCTAATGAGATATCAGCCCGCCGATAAATGTATCTAAACGCATGATAAAGTTAGAATTGTGGTTTAACTGGTGCCTCGTTAAAGCGTTCCACGCTTTCCATAATTTCTGCTTTTGCTTCTTCAAGTCCAACCCAACCTTCAATTTTGACCCATTTTTCTTTTTCTAGATCTTTATAGTGCTCAAAAAAGTGCGCTAATTGATCTAATAAACGGGGTGATACGTCTTCGATGTTTTTAACATCGTCGTACAACTTATCGTGTGGTACAGCAATAACCTTTGCATCTTCACCAGACTCATCTGTCATTTTAAGCATACCCACTGGCCTACATTGTACAACTGAGCCACTGATAAGTGCGTATGGGCTCATAACTAAAACATCTACTGGATCGCCATCATCAGATAAGGTATGGGGCACATAGCCATAGTTACATGGGTAAAACATGGCCGTATTCATGAAACGATCAACAAATAATGCGCCTGTTTCTTTATCAACTTCATATTTAACCGGATCGGAATGGGATGGAATTTCAATAATTACGTTAATGTCATCAGGTAAATTTTTCCCTGAACCAACTCGGTCAAGATTCATAAAATGGTGCTCCAAATAAGCAAAGAATAAAATCAAATAATTATATAAGAATTTAATGCTTGATTAAACTCAGATACACATTTCATCTTATTCTAAAACCACCATTTCAAAATCTTCTTTTCCGACAGAACATTCTGGGCAGTGCCAGTCATCAGGTATATCGTCCCAACGTGTACCTGGCGTAATACCCTCTTCAGGTAGGCCTTTTTCTTCATCGTAGATAAAGCCACATACCATACAAACCCATTTATTCATTCACACACTCCTAACCAAAAACAATGATATCGATACCGCCATCGATACTAACGAGAACAAGCGTTCTGATGAAACCAGCGGATAATTTCTTGACCATTTTACTGCTAATGGTGCAGATATCATACTGATACTAATCAAGCCTAAAAATGCCAGCCAATAAATGAAGCCTATTCGCCATTCTCCTGCTATTTGATGTTGTTGCCCCGTAGCAATGAAACCCAATACCCCAGAAACCGCGATTGAAAATGCGCAAGCGGCTGATGTACCTATGGCTGTTTGTATCTTTTGTCCGGCCAAAAATAAATACGGGACAACCATGGTACCTCCTCCCGTCACGGCCAAAGCGGAAACACCACAAAAGCTAGCACTAGAGACAACTAAACAAGGCTGCTTTAACAAGCGCGTTGATATCTCTAAAACAGGTATTGAGACCCACAACCTAATGGACATCAAGAAAGCATAAACAGCAAAAAAGCGTTGTAACAATTGACTGCACATTAAGTCGCGAAATATGCGCCAAGAAAGCCACCCACTATTAGGCCTATAAAAAGCCTTTTCATCAGTTGTCAATCCACATTTTTCCCGCGATGATGTGCGAGTAATGATGAAAAGGAAGTCACGATGATTGCCATCAAAGATGTGCTAACGGCGATATGTATTAAATGTGTTTCTGGCATACCATAAAAGTTTAAAATATATGATAAAGCAGGCACGCTAACTAAGCCCCTACCTAGCCTTGATAAGCCAGTACTGATGCCCACGGATATGCCTATTAAGGCGAAACTTACCCATCCAATCACGACCCACTAATCTAGCAGATTCATGAGTTTGCTGTTTACAACTTTACAGGCTGATACAATCCAAGGTATAAGAAGCGTTATCTTTATTAATTGATTATTGGGTTCGTGTTTATTCATATCACTATTTACTAATTTTATAGATGGGGTTCTGCTTATGTCAGTGTTGAGTTTCGTGCCGGCTTTGTTCGGTGTCATTGGTCTTTACTGTGCTTATTTGGTTTATGGCATGGTTAAAAGTGCACCAGCAGGGTCAGGTAAAGTGATTGAAATAGGGGACCAAATACACCTCGGTGCTATGGTTTTCATGAAGGCTGAATACACGCGATTAGCTATTTTTTCCACTATCGTACTGTTAGCCATCTGGATGAGTGATTTAGGCGGAACAACAGCCTTCGCATTTCTCCTTGGTGCTTTATGTTCAGGTGCAGCTGGTTACATCGGGATGTACGCCGCGACGCAGGCTAACGTTCGTACCGCTACGGCTGCCCAAGATAAGGGCGCTTCAGAGGCATTAACTGTTGCTTTCTTCGGTGGTTCCATTATGGGATTGACCGTCGCTTCAATGGGGCTTCTTGGCTTAGGCATCTTATATTTAATTTTTGGTTCTGACCCGCATACTGCGCATGTCATCCATGGGTTTGGTATGGGTGCTTCTTCTGTTGCATTATTCTCACGTGTGGGTGGCGGTATTTTCACTAAAAGTGCCGATGTTGGTGCAGATTTAGTAGGTAAGGTTGAGGCAGGCATTCCTGAAGATGATCCTCGTAACCCTGGCGTTATTGCTGATAACGTTGGTGATAATGTCGGTGACGTTGCAGGTATGGGTTCTGATATTTTTGAATCTTATTGTGGCTCAATGATTGCCAGTCTCGCTATTGCATCCACCATGAGTTTAGCCGCTATCCATCAACTGGCTGATAACCAGCAAACGCTCATGTTTATGCCACTTGCCCTAGCCTCTATCGGTTTACTGTGTTCTATCGCAGGTATCTATGCTGTTAAACATTTTGCAGACAAAAGCCCTGAAGTCGCTTTAAGAATTGGGACCATGGGCTCTTCTGCTATTTTTGTTGTTGTGGCTTTAATTCTGATCTTCTCAATGGGTGGCACATTCAACCTTTGGATGGCCGTCTTATCTGGCGCTGTAGGTGGAATCATTATTGGTTTAGTGACTGAATATTATACAGGTGGGCCACCGGTTAGAAAACTCGCTAAAGACGGTGAGACTGGTCCTGCTACGGTTATGATTAGTGGCCTGGCGCTGGGGATGCAATCGGTTGCTATTCCTGTTCTCACCATTGCTACCATCATCTTTGTTTCTAGTCATTATGCTGGGTTATATGGTGTGGGTATTGCTGCTGTTGGTATGTTAGCTACCGTTGGTATTACCATGGCAATTGATGCCTATGGCCCCGTGGCAGATAATGCAGGTGGTATTGCTGAAATGGCTGAAATGGAAGAACAAACACGTGAAATCACTGACTCCCTTGATGAGTTAGGTAACACAACAGCTGCTATAGGTAAAGGCTTTGCAATTGGTGCTGCTGCCCTTGCTGCATTGGCATTAATCAGTGCTTATATTGAGACGATTAGTCTTGGCGACAGTGAATTCCAATTACTCCTTAACAATCCTGTTGTGTTAGTTGGGATGTTTTTAGGTGGTATTTTTCCATTCTTAGTTAGTGCTCTAACGATGACTGCTGTTGGTGATGCTGCCTTCGATATGATCCATGAAATACGCCGCCAATTCCGTGATATTCCTGGCCTATTAGAAGGCACAGCACAACCCGACACAGCCCGCTGTGTGGATATCGCAACAAAAGCAGCCTTAGATAAAATGGTCTTGCCTGGTGCGTTAGCTATCCTGGCCCCTGTCATTGTCGGCTTTGGCATCGGTCCCGAAGCATTAGGCGGCATGTTAGGCGGTGCATTAATCACCGGTGTAATGATGGCCTTGATGATGGCTAATGCCGGTGGCGCTTGGGACAATGCCAAAAAGCATGTCGAAAAAGGTAATTTAGGGGGTAAAGGTTCTGATGTTCACACAGCAGTTGTTGTTGGTGATACTGTTGGTGACCCTTTGAAAGATACATCAGGCCCTTCAATGAATATTTTGATTAATGTAATGGCTATTGTGAGCCTTGTTATTGCTCCTCTACTTGTTTAATTTTTCTTTTACTTAAGCTAAAGCCACGTGCTTGCACGTGGCTTTATATTTTTAAATGTCTTATTCTCTCACTGACACTTCCAGTATTACGCACCGAAAAATTTGGCAACTGGCAGGCCCAATGATTTTGGCCAATATCTCTATTCCTATTTTGGGGATGGTTGATACCGCCGTTGTTGGCCACTTAGATAGTCCAGCTTATGTTGGCGCTATCGCGATCGGTACACTGATTTTTAGTTTTTTGTTTTGGGGGTTTGGTTTTCTCAGAATGGCTACGACAGGGTTAACAGCACAGGCTGTTGGCCGCGCTGAGAGGAACAGTATAGAAACACAGTTTATTTTACGAAAAACACTTAAACTATCATTAGTCATATCGGTAGTACTAGTCCTCTGCCAAATACCACTCTCGCACCTTGCTTTTTCTGTTATTGAAAGTAGTGAAGGCGTTGCAACATTAGGACAACAGTATTTTACTATTCGAATATGGAGCTCACCCGCTATTCTGGCTACCTACGTTATTTTAGGCTGGCTTATCGGTCACAGTGACACTCGTGCTGCATTGTGGTTAATTTTGGTCGTCAATATCAGTAATATCGTTTTAGACTTATTATTTGTAACTATTTTCAATCTCGCTGTTGAAGGCGTTGCCATTGCTTCAGTTATTGCTGAGTACCTCGGTCTTGCGCTTGCCTATTTCCTAATAAAGCGTCGTGGCTTTACACTAATTAACAAAATCACTTTTGACAGCCCGTTTAAATGGAGGACCCTACTCAATCTGCATGGCAATATTTTCATTCGCACCCTATGCCTCATCTTTTGTTTTGCATTTTTCACTGCACAAGGGGCTAAGCAGGGTGATGTGACACTGGCGGCCAATGCAGTGTTATTACACTTTATTACTTTTATGGCTTTTTTCTTAGATGGCTTCGCTAATGCAACTGAGGCCATTACTGGTAAAGCTATTGGTGCTGGAAACCAAGCCTTATTAAAAAAAGGATTTCACTATGCCGCTATTTGGTCCGTGGCGATTGCCCTTTTATTTAGCTTTACCTATAGCCTATTTGGCTCAAATATTATTCAACTTTTAACAACCATACCTGAGGTGATTCATAGTGCAGAAGACTATTTAATATGGTTAGTGATAGCACCACTTATCGGCGTCTGGAGTTATTTGTTTGACGGCCTTTTTATCGGTGCCATGCGAAGCGTAGAAATGCGTAATACAATGCTTCTTTCTGCTTTTGTGTGTTACTTGCCTGCTTGGTTTATTCTACAACCCTACGGAAATGACGGTTTATGGATTGCGTTACTAATATTTTTAGCTGCCCGTGGAATCAGTCAGGCTTATTATCTGCCTCGTATATTATCTACATGAGAACACGCCTGTTTCAGCACTACCCTTTATCAGAATTTAATCGTTGTTTTAACATAAAAGACGCGATCATTCTGCCATGCGTTGGCATTATTACGACGAACTTGATAACCACCTCGATCGCCTTATTCTAGAACGAAGCTGATCATTTCACGTCTATCATAGCCATCGCACCTTTCATGCGAACGACGTTCCCTGTTACCTGCAGCGAGCCACTCGACATCCGATCGAATCTTCTTTTGTGTGAAATCAGTCATGGCTATTCCTTCTTACTGCTTTTCATATAAGCTAAATTACACTTTTAACTATTTTTTTCAATCTTTGTACTTTTTAAATTGAATACTTTATTTTGCTGCGTCCATGGACATTTGAACGCTAAATAATAGGCCATTAACTGTAAATTTCCCGTCACACCTATATGGCCATATAAGCGATCCCCCACGACGGGAAAACCCATTGAAGCACTATGTATTCTAATTTGGTGCTTTCGTCCTGTTTCTATTCTGACCTCAAGTTGAGAACGGTCCTTCTCTGCATCATATTGTAAGAAAATAAAATGACTTTTTGCATGCCGGCCTTCTATTTCTTGTTCAATAGTAAAAGGTGCACTCTTCGTCGCTGGGGCCTCGAATTTGCCATGTACCCAGATTTGATAACGTTTATCAATATCGCGTTGCTGAAATAATGCTGATAAAGCTGCTGCTGCTTTTTTCTCATGAGCAACAATGATTAACCCATTTGCCGCTCTATCTAAGCGATGGACAATAAAACTGCTTCTCTGAGGCAACAAATGTTGCTCAGCCCAACGTGTAATCGTACAATGGTCACCCCATTTTGAACCTTGTGATAACAAACCATAAGGCTTATGCCAGACACTATATCGATGTTCATCGCTAATTAACGTCGGTTCAGGAGGTTTGCGCTCTAAAACCAATTCATCATAGTAAAGATGCAATGTGGTATTTGTTTTTACTATTTTTTTTGTGCGTCTCAAACGCTGCGTTTTTTTACCTTGTGTTTGCCAAACCGCGCCCTTTTGCATTAATTGCTTAGTCAACTGCTTAGATAATCCTGTCTCTGCGGACAATATATCTACTGCAAAGCCACACTCCTTCATAACTTCTATATGTTTTTCGAAGCGTTTTGGCAACTCAGACATGTTATGTTCCGCTAGTTTGACGTAAAATTAGATTTTTTGATGGGGAGGCTGGTTAATGTTTACACATTATTTAAAGTACTGCTGTTCTATCGTTATAATTTTATCATTTCAAGCAACTGCACAGGCTACAGTTGCATACAAATGGATCGATGATGATGGGCAAGTAAATTTTTCACAACGGGCCCCCCTTGATCGAGAAGTGGATATTATCAAAATTGTAACAGGACCCAAAGTCACTCCTGAACAATCACAAGAAGCCGTCGACAAACTAATCGAGCAGCAAACTACTAATCAAAAAGAAAAAGAAGAGGCTGTAATTGCCAAGCAGAAAGAGTCGGAACGCGAACAAGCCAAAACCAGAAATTGCGACTTTGCTACAAATAATCTTCAGAAATATCTTGATAACCCCAATAGCCAAGCTAAAAAAAGCCAATGGCGAATAAGACCAAATTAACGAAGTGGATCGGCAAAATAGAATTAAACAACTTAAACAAGATGTTCAAAAGTACTGCGATTAAGGAGAATAGACATGCCCTATTTAAATATTGTGACAAACAAAACGATTGAAGACGAATCTGCTTTACTAGCAGCTGCCAGTCGAACTGTGAGCGAAGCTACCGGTAAACAAGAAACTTATGTCATGGTCAGCGCGGCCCATAACCCAAATATGATGATGGGCGGCAGTACAGCTCCGCTAGCCTTTTTGGATTACCGTGCGCTGGGATTACCAGCAGAGCGCTCTGCTTTTTCGGATGCCTTATGTCAGTTGATTTCGGAACGTTTATCCATTCCTGGTGAGCGCATATATGTCAGCATGACTGATTCTGAGCGCCAGAATTGGGGCTGGAATCATCAAACTTTCTAATGTTTTACGACTTTAACCCTTTTTCTCATTCATTTAACCGTTATAGGATAACATCCCGGATATGCGTAGTTCTCAAGTCTTCGTCGCCACTCAAAAAGAAACGCCAGCTGATGCTGAAATCATTAGTCATCAGTTGATGCTTCGTGCTGGTTTAATTCGCCGTTTAGCTTCAGGTTTATATACATGGTTACCCATGGGTCTAAAAGTATTACGTAAAGCAGAGGCTATTGTTCGCGAAGAAATGGCTAACGCAGGAGCACAAGAACTGTTAATGCCCTCTATACAGCCTTCTGAGTTATGGCAAGAAAGTCAGCGCTGGGAAAAATATGGTCCGGAATTGTTACGCATCACTGATCGCCATGACCGTGAGTTTTGCTATGGCCCCACTCATGAAGAAGTAATTACTGATTTAGTTCGGCAAGAAATTCGTAGTTATAAACAATTACCGATTACTTTCTACCAAATTCAAACGAAATTCCGTGATGAAATTCGTCCTCGTTTCGGTTTAATGAGGGCCAGAGAGTTTTTGATGAAAGATGCCTATTCTTTCCATCTCGATACAGACTCTTTACAACAAACTTATGACGATATGTTCGCTGCCTATTCTCGTATTTTTGAGCGCATGGGTTTGGATTTTAGACCTGTTCAAGCTGATACCGGTAGTATTGGTGGTGATGCATCTCATGAATTCCATGTGCTAGCCAGTTCGGGTGAAGATGCCATTGCGTTTAGCAATCAGAGCCAGTATGCCTCTAATGTTGAGCTTGCTGAAGCCGTTGCCCCCGCAGGTGACCGCCCAGCTCCTACTCGAGTTATGACAATCGTTGATACACCAAAACAACACACAATTGAACAAGTGTGTGACTTTATGAAAGTCACACCGCAACAATGCGTAAAAACGCTATTAGTCAAAGGCAACGAAGAAGGCAGTGTCGTTGCACTAGTGCTCCGTGGCAATCACGAACTAAATGATATTAAAGCTGAAAAGCACCCGCTTATTGCGACACCCCTTACTTTCGCGACACCGGAACAAGTTACAGAAGCTTGTGGTGCAAATATTGGTTCTATCGGTCCTGTCGGTTTAACGATTCCTGTTATTGTTGATCGTGCCGCAGCCCACATCGCTGACTTTGTTTGTGGTGCCAATCAAAATGAACAACATTTGTCTGGCGTTAACTGGAGCCGTGATTTACCCGAACCAGAAACTGCAGACTTGCGTAATGTTGTTGCCGGTGATGCCAGCCCAGATGGCAAAGGCGTGTTAAATATCGTCCGTGGTATTGAAGTCGGCCATATCTTCCAACTCGGTGATAACTATAGTGAAAAGCTCAATGCCAATGTATTAGCTGAATCTGGTAAGTCACAGATTCTAACTATGGGTTGTTATGGTATCGGTGTGTCTCGTGTTGTTGCTGCTGCAATTGAACAAAATCATGATGACCGCGGTATTATTTGGCCGCTTGCGCTTGCCCCGTTCCAAGTTGTCTTAGTGCCTATCAATGCACATAAATCTGCTCGTTTACGCGAAGCGGCTGAGGCGATGTACCAAACTTTAGTCAATGCAGGTTTTGATATCTTACTTGACGATCGTGGTCAAAGACCTGGTGTTGCCTTTGCAGATATGGATTTGATTGGTATTCCACACCGCCTCATTTTAGGTGAACGCGGGCTTGATGAAGGCAACGTTGAATATAAACGTCGCGCTGATGGTCATTCAACAAAGTTTGCCATTGATGATGTCCTGGTAGAACTTCAGCAACTGATGGTCAGCTAAGCAATATGGCTATTATTAAGCAGCAAGATCTTATCGATAGCATAGCTGATGCTTTGCAATTTATTGCCTGCTATCATCCGAAAGATTTTATTCAGGCTATGTCAGCAGCCTATGATAAAGAGCAATCACCTCCTGCTAAGGATGCTATCGCTCAAATTCTGATCAACTCGCGGCTTTGTGCGCAAGACCAACGACCTATTTGCCAAGATACTGGTATCGTTACTGTCTTTGTTAAAGTCGGTATGTCAGCACAGTGGGATAGCGAACTTAGCCTTGACGATATGATCAACGAAGGTGTACGGCGAGCCTACACACATCCTGATAATGTGCTTCGCTCCTCTATTGTTGATGATCCTATCGGTGCACGTAAGAACACTGGCGACAACACACCAGCCGTTATTCATACTGAATTAGTGCCAGGTGACACCGTTGAAGTTCATATCGCTGCTAAAGGCGGTGGCTCAGAGAACAAAGCAAAATTTACCACACTTAACCCTAGCGATAATTTGGTTGATTGGGTCTTAGATACTATCCCCACAATGGGCGCCGGTTGGTGTCCTCCCGGTATGATTGGTATTGGTATTGGAGGTACAGCTGAAAAAGCCATGCTGTTGGCCAAGTCTTCAATTATGGAATCAATTGATATTCAAGCTTTGATTGAACGCAGGCCAAAAACCGCAGCTGAAAAACTGCGCATCGAGTTATATGAAAAAATTAATGCGCTTGGTATAGGGGCCCAAGGCTTAGGTGGTTTGACCACTGTTTTGGACGTCAAAGTCAATGACTACCCTACCCACGCTGCCTCATTGCCTGTTGCGATTATTCCTAGTTGTGCTGCGACCAGACATACTCATTTTATTCTAGATGGCAACGGGCCTGCTCAATTTACCCTACCTGCCTCAGATGATTGGCCTGAAATCACGCGTGAAGTATCGAAAAATACCCGCCATATTGATCTAGATGCCATTACACAAGCTGAGATAGAAACATGGCAACCCGGTGACACCCTTTTATTAACGGGTCACCTTTTAACTGGTCGTGATGCTGCTCATAAAAAACTCGCTGATTTATTTGCAGAAAACCAGCCTCTTCCCAAAGGGTTAGACTTTAAAGGCCGCTTTATCTACTACGTTGGTCCTGTTGATCCCGTTCGCGATGAAGTCGTTGGACCTGCCGGCCCAACGACGGCTACTCGCATGGATAAATTCACTGAAATGATGTTAGATAAAGCTGGTTTATTAGGCATGATTGGTAAGGCAGAACGCGGACCCGATACCGTGGCATTAATCAAGCAACACCGATCGGTTTACTTAATCGCAGTTGGTGGTTCAGCCTATTTAGTTTCAAAAGCGATTAAATCTTCTCGAGTGGTTGCCTTCGAAGAATTAGGAATGGAATCAATTAGAGAGTTTTATGTCGAAAATATGTCTGTGACTGTCGCTGTTGATAGTCTCGGTGAATCTGTCCACGAATCTGGGCCAAAAGAATGGCGCCAGAACATTGCTGACATCAGCATTCAAAAAAAATAATTATTGTTTAATCAGGAGTCTCCATGCTTGCCATCACATTACATTTATTAGCTGCTGTTATTTGGGTTGGCGGTATGTTCTTCGCCTATATGGCTTTACGGCCTGCCGCGAGTTTTCTAGAGCCTTCACTCCGGTTACCTCTATGGTCCCAAACCTTTAGACGCTTCTTCCCTTGGGTATGGGTCAGTGTTATCACTTTGTTAGCCTCTGGATTCTGGCTTATTAAGCAGTATGGCGGCATGGGTGAAGTTGGCCCTCATGTTCATATAATGTTGTTGCTAGGCATTATTATGATGCTAATGTTTTTGCATGTGTTTTTTGCACCCCATAAAAAATTGGGTCGTGCTGTAGAAAGCCAAGATTGGGAAACAGGTGCAAAAGCACTTAACCAGATTCGATTACTGATTTCAATTAACCTGCTACTGGGCTTGATCGTGACTGTTATAGGTAGTGCTGGCCAGTTTTACTAGGCTATCTTAAATCTCAATATGTTGCATTTTATCCTGATTCTATTTCTCTTACCCAGCCTATGTTTAGCAGAGAATGGTATTGAACGCATAAAGTCAGAAGATGGTTCGGTCGAATTTAGTAATGTCTCCCCATTAAAAAAGAAAAAACCGGTTAAAACAACGATTATCTATAAATATTCTGAGTCTGATGATCTCGTGGTATTTACCAATAAAAAGCCACAAAACATCACTGAATTTGAAGTTCTAAAATACGGTTGCTATGCCTGTAACCCAGACTCTAAATTCAAATGGTATCGTGTTCGGCTCAATCTCACTTCTTATTCCGATGCTGTTGATCAAGCAGCTAAAAAACATCGTGTTGAACCTGCTTTAACTCGTACCTTAATGCATGCTGAGTATGCTTTTAATGCTGATGCTTTATCCCATAAAGGTGTAAAAGGCTTGATGCAACTGATGCCAGCAACAGCCAAAGAGTTGGGTGTGGAAGATGCCTCTAACCCCAGTCAAAATATTTCAGGCGGCACAAAGTCTCTTGCTCAATTATTAAAACGTTTCAATGGTAATATTCAACTAGCGACTGCTGTTTATAATGCTGGGCCGGGTGTCGTTAAAAAATATAATGGTGTACCACCTTATAAAGAAACTGAAGTGTATGTCAAACGTGTGGGTATTTTGCATAAACGTTATCAGATCGCACTCTAACAGATGAAAAGTATCAAAAGATTTCTGGCTGAGAATGACAATTTGATTCATTCCACCATGCAAAAGATCACCTCGCATGTGCAACGACAAAAAGGCGAATGGATTTTTAACACTGTTTTAGTGGAAGGCCATGATGTGCCTTTTAAGTACAAGCGTCTAAAGACCTATAAATCTTTAAAAGGTGCATGTGTTGATATGATTTATTACCCCGACACTGAAAACATTGCCGGGATGAATTTTGAGATAATGAAAGTCATCAAAATCAATCTTTCTTAAATACCCACTCTCGAGACATATATGAGCAAAACAGACCAGGCTGCACAACAAGCTAGAGCCTTATTACAAAGCCAATGTAATGGTGTATTGAGTACCCTATCCATTGATATGTCTGGCTATCCCTTTGGTTCGATTACGCCTTTTTGTCTTGATGGCGATGGTCGTCCCATCATTCTGATCAGCACCATTGCGCAACATACGTGTAATATCAAAGCAGATAACAAAGTGTCTCTGATTAGCTATGATCCGTTCACTGATGATAGCCAAGCATCTGGGCGCACCACTTATCTTGCCGATGCTGTATTGAATGATAGTGATGTTGTTGCTGAGCGATATTATCGCTTCTACCCTAACTCACGCGGCTTTCATAAAAGTCATGATTTCAATTTCTACACGCTCGATTGTGTCCGTGTGAGGTATATCGGTGGTTTTGGTGAAATTTACTGGGTTGAGAAAGCTGATTTTCTCAAAGCGAATCCGTTCCATTTTGAAGAAGAAACCGGCATGGTTGATCATATGAATGACGATCATCAAGATGCAATCAACCATTATTGTGACTTATTTGATATCGCCTACGATACTGAAAACTTACCCAAGCTGGTGGGAATTGATAGTGAAGGATTTCATCTACGTGTCAATAGTCGATTACACCGTATTCGGTTTGATTCGCCCATTAGCGATACAATGGAAGCTCGGCAGGCGTTAGTTGAATTGGCTAGAAGGCCACTATAAGAAAATAAGGTTGTTCTTTTTCTTACGAAGCTTTCAGCCGTCTGCTGCTCGGATCTCCGCATTATCTTTAATCAAAGACACTGTTCGCCTTTTACTCCACCACACTATGACGGCGCCTATTACCAACGTAGCTTTAGGTGTTGTTTCATTAGTAAGCACACGTATTAACGCATTACCCTTTGAGACATTAATTGCTTCTAGTGCGATACTTAATAATAATATTCCAATCGTAGCGATAAAACCTGCAAACTGAAATCCTTCTAGGTTTTTCTTATGTTTTTCATTAGGGTCCGTATTACTTATTCCAATTAAGTTATGAAGCTATATAATTTACGACAAATTTATATCGAAAAGGATAAATTCTTAAGCCTTTGGTATTATTTATTACAACACAAGCTTCTAACAATGAAATCTATTCTTTTTACTTTTATGGTTTGTTTACTTTCATCTTGTACTTCTGTACGACAAACTCAAATACCAAGCGATCAGGCTCAAAATGAATATGCAGCTCGTTACCTAGCTTTAATTGATGATATTGAGACTGGGCCAGTTCTTACGAAAATAACAGAGCTAAGACAGTTTGTAGTTTTAACGATACGCAATCAATCACATGCCATTGCTGAAGAAACATTGACTCATGGTGCTTTCGAAGCGATAGAAGCTATCGACTGGACGACTTGTCTCGATATTGTTGATGAGCTTTTAGCCATGAATTACGCTAGTCTAAATGGTCATTACACTGCGATGGTATGTCAGCTTGAGTCGGATGATGCCGCTCAAAGCCAATATCACGAGTCAGTGATGAATCAGTTGTTAGAGGCGGTTTGGCTCACTGGAAATGGCGAATCATTGGAAACTGCATTTCAAGTGATTAATCGCGCTGAAAGAGATGCTTTTATTGAGTTTCATGGCTTAGAGTTTATCAAGCACAGTGTCACTCGTCTTGATGGGCAAAATTATGAGGTAGTGACACTTTATGATGCCCGGAAGGATGAAACCTTTGAATGGTATTTCACTCAATACCAATAGCCAGCTTATGGCTACTTAATATAAATAACCATAAGCCAGCCATTTTAAGTTTAATCGAGTGCTAACGGTTTATCCGTGAACAAGTAATCTTTCAGTTCTTTATCCATAGTCTGATCTTGGCGGCGGATCCATTCTAGTACCATCGCTGCATGTTCTTTTTCTTCATCACGGTTAAGTTCCAGGATCGCTTTTAGCTTTGGACCTTTACACGCATTGACACGTTGGTTATACCAATCGACGGCCTCTAGCTCTTCCATCAATGATGTAATGGCACGATGCACATCCCTTGTTTTATGGCTTAGTTCGTCAACTGGCTCGTGGTAACCTTCGTTTGACATATCCTTCCCCTTTCTCCTGTATATATGAGCTGCTCCAATTTAAATACTTCTACTCTTTAATTCTAGTAGTATTTTGCCCATAGCTGAGGTTAACTGACCTAATTCATCAGACTGAATAATATAGGGCGGCATAGTATAAATTAGGTTCTTGAATGGCCTGATCCACACGCCTTGATCAACAATAAATTTAGGCATCCATGCCATTTGCTCCCATATCATGTCATGGAGTTCAATAATACCGATTGCCCCTTTCACTCTGACTTCTTTCACTAGCGAATTCGACTGGTAACCCCTTAATTCAGACTCTAATTGTTGCCCAATCTGCTTCACTTGGTTTTGCCAATCTGATGCTAGTAATACATCTAAACTTGCGGATGCTACCTTGCAAGCCAAAGGGTTCGCCATAAACGTCGGGCCATGCATTAAAACCCCATTGTCATCTGCACTGATCCCTTTAGCGACTTTGTTCGTACATAATGTCGCTGCCAAGGTCAAATAGCCCCCCGTTAGCGCTTTGCCTAAGCAAAGAATATCTGGACATATATCGGCTTGTTCATAGGCAAATAAAGTCCCTGTTCTCCCAAAGGCAGTTGCTATTTCATCTAGTATTAATAGCACGTTATATTGATCACACAGCTTCCTGACCTGGCGTAGGTATTCTGGGCAGTAGACTCGCATACCACCCGCACCTTGTACTAATGGCTCTAGCATGACCGCTGCCAACTCTCCATGCTGTGCTTCTATTAAGGCCTCAAATTCTGAGATATCACTCTCTTGCCAGTCTTCATCTCGTTGGCAAGCAGGTGCTGGAGCAAAGACTTGTTTGGTTAATACTTGCTCAAACATACTGTGCATACCATTTTCAGGGTCACTGACTGACATGGCGCCGAAGGTATCTCCGTGATAGCCATTTCGAAGTGTTAATATTTTTTGTTTTTGTGTTTTACCTTGAGAAAACCAATATTGAATAGCCATTTTAATAGCGACTTCAACTGCCACTGAGCCTGAATCAGCAAAGAAGACATATTGCAATGGTGCTGCCGTAATATCGATTAATTTTCGTGCAAGTTCAATGGCAGGAGGATGCGTTAAGCCTCCAAACATGACATGGGCCATATTATCGATTTGCTGTTTGGCTGCTTGATTTAACTCAGGGTGATTATAACCATGAATGGCAGACCACCACGATGACATACCATCAATCACTTTTCTACCGTCATTCAGGGTTAAGTAAACCCCTTTGGCAGAGATGACTTCATGAATTTGGCCAGGTTGTTTGGCACTGCTGTATGGGTGCCAGATATGTTTAGCATCAAAAGTAAGGTTATCTAAATCTTGCATACCAAGATCATAGCAGTGTTGATGTTATTATCGGGAAATTTACTTGGTTTTATTTTGTAATGCTAAAACTTTCACCACAACCACATTCAGATACTGCGTTGGGGTTGTTGAATTTAAAACTTTGGTTTAGTCCATCTCTAACAAAATCTAATTCCGTGTCATTAATAATGTCCATGCTTTTTTGGTCAACAACCACTTTGGCATCGTCACGCTCAATTACAACATCATCATCAGTGACAGATTCAGCATAATCCAATGCATATTTGTATCCTGAGCAGCCACTTTCTGTCACGCCCACGCGTAATCCAACACCTGACCCGCGCTTAGCGATCATGTCTTTAATTCGGTTCGCTGCTGATTCTGTTACGGTAATCACTTTTTATCCTGTTGCCTCAAATTTGATGACCTTATCACTGGTCCCATTATTCATTTGATGGTCCTTTACAACCTGACCTAGGGTAATACCACCTAAGTACATTTTGATTTGTTCACTCAGGCTATGCCAGATTTCATGACTCAGACATTGTTCCCCATTTGAATAGTTGCCTTTGCCTTCACAACGAGTTGTATCCACCTTTTCATCAACAGCAGAAATGATATCCAATACTGTCACCTCATCTGCTGAACGGCTTAGGCGATAGCCTCCACCAGGCCCACGTGAACTACTGACAAGTCCTTGGCGGCGTAAATTAGAAAATAGCTGTTCGAGGTACGATAAAGAGATCCCCTGTCGATCTGAAATGTCGGCGAGTGTGATAGGACGAACACCATAATTTAGACTTAAATCTAACATCGCTGTGACAGCGTAACGGCCTTTTGTTGTTAATCTCATAGCAATCCCTCCTATTATTCCTGTTGTTTTTATTATATGACGAAATCTTTACATGTCCGAGTATTTTAGTCAACTTTTAGGCTGATGGTGCTTTTTCATCCTCTTCGGCCAAGTCACAGTCAGCTAAATCGGGCATTTTAACATTGGGGATTTCACCTCCAAGCTGGTGAATTGTTTTACACATTTCATCAACACGCTTGTCTGTCAAATGAATATGTTCAATCAACCCATGAATCGCAGTCGCCACAGGATCGAGCGTTTCATTCGAGGTGCCGTATGCATCGAACCCCACCGATTCAGCCAATTTCTGTTTTTGTTTTTGGTCTTCTGTTTCAGGCTTTCTGACGACACGAGCGGGGATACCAACTACTGTTTGCTCTGACTGAACATCTTTCACCACAACAGCATTCGATCCGACACGAGCACCATCTTCAAGAGTGATAGGTCCTAATACTTTTGCCCCGGCCCCCACGACAACATCATTGCCCAATGTTGGGTGGCGTTTGCCTTCTTTCCATGAAGTTCCACCTAATGTCACGCCATGATATAAGGTGCAATCATCACCAATCTCTGCTGTTTCACCGATCACAACGCCCATACCGTGATCAATGAAGAACCGCCGACCGATTTTAGCAGCAGGATGAATTTCTACTCCCGTTAACCAGCGACTGAATGTTGACAATATTCTCGCGAGCCATTTTAGGTTACGTTTCCATAAAGCATGACTAAGACGATGCCATTGTATCGCTTGCACACCAGGATAAGTCGTTATAATTTCAATGGTCGTTCTAGCTGCAGGATCACGATCAAAAACGCAGCGAATATCTTCTTTGATATGTTGCCATGTACTGACGTTCTCACTCATGATTGTTCTCCCTTGTTATTTTCTGCTGATCGCAGAATACCATGTAAAATTTGCAACTCATTTTTGTCCAAATCTGCACGATTAAATAATCGTTTCAATCTACGCATTAAGTTTTTGGGGTTTTCTGGGTCTAGAAAACCAATTTCCGTTAAGCTCTGTTCAAAATGTTGGTAAAGATGCTCCAAATCTTCGGCATTAATGGCTTCACGTTCTTCACCCACTCGCCCAACTTC
Organism: Gammaproteobacteria bacterium; assembly: GCA_029248745.1. Taxonomy (GTDB): domain Bacteria; phylum Pseudomonadota; class Gammaproteobacteria; order Nitrosococcales; family Methylophagaceae. Next base: position 349,744 of record JAQWIT010000003.1, on the reverse strand, counting down.
TATACTTGGGGCAAAGCTCATTTTTAATTCATAAGCAAAAACTTGCACAGCTGCTGCTAAATTCAAAGAACTATACTCTGGGTTTGCCGGAATATTAATCAAATGTTGGCACTTATCTAACTCTTCATTGGACAAGCCTGAATGTTCTCTACCGAACAATATAGCGACTTGAGAATCATCAGCTTGCTGTTGAATTCGGGCAACTGCTTGCCTTGGGTCAACAACCGAAATGGGTAGATGACGTAGGCGTGCGCTCATACCATAAACTTGATGGCAACCTGTTATAGCAGAGACTAAATCTTGATGAACGACAGCACTTGCTAAAACATCATCTGCCCCTGATGCACGTGCTGTCGCTTCCGCGTTAGGATAATGCAATGGTTCAACTAAATGTAATTTGGTTAAGCCCATCGTCTTCATTGCACGTGCCGCTGCACCAATGTTGCCAGGGTGGGTCGTACCCACCAGCACAAAACGGATATTCTCTAATGACTTCATACTGTTTTCCGAGTGATAAACATCGCATCGCCATAGCTAAAAAAGCGGTATTGTCGTTCTACCGCATGTCGATAAGCCTGCAATATATTTTCTCTACCTGCAAAGGCAGATACCAACATTAATAGCGTTGATTCTGATAAATGAAAGTTGGTTATCATCGCATCAACCTGCTTAAAGTCATAGCCTGGGTAAATAAATATGTCTGTTTCACCATTAAATGCTTCAATTTGACCTGACTGTGAAGCGCTTTCTAATGCCCTTACACTGGTTGTTCCTACAGCAATCACTCGCCCTCCTCTGGCCTTGGTTCTTTTAACTTGTTCGCAAACCTGTTCCGTTACTTCAATTCGTTCTGAATGCATTTGATGGGTTTGTATATCATCTACTCGAACCGGCTGAAAAGTACCTGCACCAACGTGCAATGTAATCTGTGCTGTTTCAAAACCTAATTCAGATAATTTATCGAGCATGGCTTGATCAAAATGAAGGCCAGCTGTTGGAGCCGCAACAGCCCCGAGTTCCTCAGCATAAACAGTCTGGTAACGCTCTGCATCGTTTTCAGCGACTTCCCTATCTATATAGGGTGGTAACGGTAAACGACCTACTTGTTCTAGTAGTGTCGTTATCAATTCATCATGATGAAAAAACAACTCAAATAGGGCCCCTTGTCGCCCTAACACCTCTACATTGAGTTTATCTTCTAATAATAACCGTCGTCCTTTTCCCTGTGATTTACTGCTTCGAATATGCGCTAATACACGATGCTCATCCAAGATACGTTCGACCAATACTTCAACCTTACCACCGCTGTCTTTATGACCTAGTAAGCGGGCTGGAATGACTTTCGTATTGTTGAACACCAATAGATCACCTGGCCTTAAAAACTTTATTAAATCAGTGAATTTCTGATCTAAGTATTCACCAGTTTCTCCATTTAGCGATAGTAGTCGACTGGCTGTTCTATCTGGGGTTGGAAATTGGGCAATGAGTTCAGTAGGGCAATCAAATTTAAAATCTGTTAGTTTCATCCGATGATCATAACAAACTGACTACTTTTTTCACTGTTTTGACAGCGCTTCAATTCTTACAACTCGGGCTAGGTGTGAGTAAAAGTGAGGCTTTCCATAAAATAAGACTTCCCTAAAAGACTTTCAATCGCTATAATCCTCAGCCTGAATATGCCGGGGTGGCGGAACTGGTAGACGCGCCGGATTCAAAATCCGGTTTCTTCGGAAGTGTCGGTTCGATTCCGACCCTCGGTACCATATTCAGCCTTCGTAACAGTCGCTCAACCTATTTCAATTTTTAAGCAATAGATAATGATCCATATTGGGTCAAATCTTCTAGTTCTTCTTCCGAACGTGTATCCAAAATATTGGCATCATTTAAGGCTAGTGTGATTGATATTTTGCCCCAGGAATAAGCTAAGCCTGCTGTCACGCCGAGTCGTTCTTGGCCATAGTCAATCGATTGGCTATCCTGAAAGGTATTACCATCAGTATAGATTTGGTTAAACGTATAGCCCGCAGTCATACCCGCATATAAATACCAGCCATTATCAATGGCGACTGGGTTTGTGATTCTAGAGTTATTTAACAGAACACTGGCATAGGAACGACTTAAACCACGGCCATAACGTATGACAAAACTAGACTCTGCATAACTCGATAGCGTACCTATCCCTGCCTCACTACTTAGTAGAATATCGGCATGTTCGTTATGTGACACCCAATGTCGCCACAATCTGCCCCTGCTTATTTGGAAAACCAGTTCATTTTCTAATTGTGTGCCCCAGCCTTTCGGATCATCCGATCCAATCCATTTATGCACAGTTTTCTGGGTGACTTTTGCCCCAGCTGCAGGACCAACAATACCCAAGGTGCTACTTAGTTTATCGGCAACTTGCTTATCAATCGCTAAATAGGTTGTGCTGAAAAAAAGCATGCCTGAATAAGGTAATTGATATTCAGGTGGTTTTTTTACGGTGATATCATCTGGCGTCATCATCACTTGGCCAACACTATAAGCGTTTACCGCCGCATCAAATTGCTGATCAGGTAATGTCCAAAGTAATGGCCAGACGAAATGGCTTGCTTGTGGTTGCTCATCTGCTAAGCCTGTATCGTAGGCAGAGAAAAACACACCGTTGGTATAGCCGTTGTCATTACCTAAAAACAAATCATTGTCTAATGTGCCAGATACCCAGTCCATATCCCAATCCCAGCTGGAACCAGATTCTGCCGAGACGGTATTTGCCATCAGTGTTAAGAGTATCAACACTGCATACTGATGTAATTTCATGTCACTCAATTATATCTTTATTTCTTGCAGGCTATCATACCATTCACTCTCTACCCTGAACTAATATGAAGCCTAGTCATAGCCTTATGAAGGTGTGAACTTCTTCACTTAAAAACCGGTTGTTTACTGGCATCATATTTACTATCTATTAAATAAGTTTGTTCAGCTAGTTATAACAAACGCTGTATTAGAGGCCATAAGGTGGAAAGAAATGAAGCAATGTCTTTGGTAGTGAAGCTGCTGAGCATGATGTTAGAACAAGATAGTTCTGACTTACCTTATCACTGGTGGCTTTCCCCCTGCTATCATGATGAAAGGTCTCATGACACCACTATCTCAACACCTACTTTCACCTGAGGATACACAGACTATTACTCAGGCTGTCATGAATGATAAGCAACTCAAACAATGTGAAGAAACCAAAGAATGTAATTTTGTGATAGCCCCTGCAAGCTTATGTCGTTTCCATGTTAATGCTAATGTTCATCAAGGGATGTCCGGATTAGTCATGCATGTTATGGCTTCTGAGATACCGACAATTGATTCCTCTGATTTACCCGCCATTATGAAAGATATCATTATGACTAAAAACGGTTTAGTTGTGATCGTAGGTGGTACCCGTGCTGGTAAATCAACCTCAATGGCTACAATGCTAGATCATCGTAATGAACATAGCTTTGGTCATATCATCACTGTTGAAGACCCCATAGAATACGTCCATCCACATAAAACTGCATCACTATGCAACGTGAAGTTGGTATCGATACGGAAAGTTGGAAAGAAACCAAAAATAATACCCTACGACAAGCCCCTGATGTTATTGTCTTGGGTGAGATTCGTGATAAAACAGATTATGGAACTTGGCGTTGAGTTCGCACAAACAGGTCACTTGGCCTTAGCAACCCTTCACGCCAATAAAGCTAACCAGACTATTGATCGTATTCTTGATTTTTCCCCTACTGATAAACAAATCAAGTTAATGCAGGATTTATCGCTTAACTTACGTGCCATTATTTCCCAGCGTTTGATCAAAACATTGGATGGTGGTCACGTAGCCGCGATTGAAATTTTGATCAATACCCTGCTTATTTCTGACTTGATTTCTAAATGAGATGTTTCGGGTATTAGAGAAGTCATGACACGATCACGTGAGCTGGGTATGCAAACCTTCGACCACGCGGTATTTGACTTTTATAAAGCCGGCAGAATTAGCTATGACGTGGCTTTAAGAAATACAGACTCGGTTAATGAGGTTCGTTTAAAAATTAAACTCGAAAAAGATGGTAATGATGAAGATGTTGCTGATGACTTTGGTGCTGGATTAAAAGTCGAATCCGATCTTCAAGATGTCAGTGTTCAACAGCAGCAATCTAAAGCAGCTTCAGTCAGTGCTGGCCTAGCTTTACTAACAGACCATGATTACGGTAATAGTCTTTTTCAAACCAAGACACCCATTAACTCAAGTGAGGCAATAATGCGATGGAGCACATTATTGACATGTTCCCACAATCTCAACATAAGCAACTTTTCATGGATTTATCGGCTAATTTAGGTGCCGTAATTTCCCAACGCCTGATCCCTGATACAGTAGGTGAACGCTGTGCTGCTATTGAGGTTTTACTCAGTACCTCGCATATCACTAACCTAATCTTGAAAAGTTAATTAAGTGAGCTTAAGGAAGCGATGAGTACCAGTTGTGATCAGGGTATGATTACATTCGAAGAAGCGTTATTAGCACTCCGCAAAGATGGCCGTATTTCGTTAGAAGAAGCCTTGCGTAATGCAGACTCTCGAAACGACTTGAAAGCGAAAATCAATTTTGGTTGATTACTCTGTACATCGCTTTCATTAGTTGCTTAATTTTGTTACCTAGATACGTATGATTATTAGGCTATCTCTCTATCTATAGCCCATCGCAAACATAAATTTAGTCTCTGAAGCAGGGTATTTCAACAATAAAACCATGCTTTTTACAATGTTTCAGCAAGTCCTTCAAAACTCTTTGATTATATTGTATTTTTAGCACCGTTCCGGTGCGGTTTAATTACATTTAATCTGATTAATTTACTGTCAGTGCCCGTTATTACTACCTCTTAGGCCAAAAATGCTCGCAAAACCAGTCTATTACTGGTATCTTTTAGTCATCAATTTGTCATATTTGTTTGAGACGGCATATCTATGAAAAAACTAGAGCAATTCATTCTCGATCAGTTCTTCGTGATTATTGCGGCTATATCTGTTTTTTGGCTGTCACTAGTCGTTTACGGTTTATTAAACTCATAAGGGACTGACGGGTAGTATACTTTAACGTAAAACTGAAGTAACTTGACTCGTTGTATGAACTTTTAAAATTTTTATTCTGAGAAGCTGTTTAATCTGTCTGTTGTAATATTGAAAAATCTCACTGTCCATTCTCGCTTTCGTTCCCAATCGAAAACTCAGTACCGTGCTATCAATGTACTTCAGGTGAAGGTCATCACTTCTTTTATTGATTCATATTTATTAGATTTAACCCCGGGGGGGATTTGAATGAGCTACCAATATATTCGCTTTTTTTCAGATATTAGTATTGATGATGTCGACAGTGTCGGTGGGAAGAACGCTTCCTTGGGTGAAATGTACAGTGAACTGAGCCGTGAAGGAGTTAATATCCCGAATGGTTTTGCAACGACTGCTGAAGCTTATCGCTACTTTCTTAAACATAATGACTTAGAAGCAAAAATTACAGATGCGCTCTCGACACTAGATGTTGATGACACTAAAGCATTAGCTGAAACTGGTGAACATATTCGTTCTTTGATTATCAATGGCACCATGCCACAAGACGTCGTTGATGAAATAGGCCTAGCCTATAAAGAGTTAGAAAAAGAATACGGTACTAATGTTGATGTCGCTGTACGAAGCTCTGCAACAGCTGAAGATTTACCTGATGCATCGTTTGCAGGTCAGCAAGAGTCTCATTTGAATATTACTGGTACAGCAGCACTTATTAATAGTTGCCGCCAGATTTTCGCTTCCCTCTTCACTAACCGTGCTATTTCATATCGTGTACACCAAGGTTTCGACCATATGAGTGTCGCCTTGGCGATTGCTGTACAAAAAATGGTTCGTTCAGATAAAGCCTCCTCAGGTGTCATGTTCACCATTGATACTGAAAGCGGCTTCCGAGATATTGTCTTTATCACTGGTGCTTGGGGTCTTGGTGAGAATGTTGTACAAGGTGCGGTTAATCCAGATGAATTTTACGTTTTCAAACCAACACTAGGGACAAAATACCTCCCTATAATTAAACATCAACTGGGTAGTAAACAGTTGAAGATGGTTTACTCTGAAAACCAATCTGGTTCGACAGGTGCTGTTGAAAACACAAAAGTTTCACCGGCGATGCAGGCAAAATTCTGTATTAATGATGATGAAGTTCTGAGCTTGGCTAAAACGGCTGTCATTATCGAAAAACACTACTCTAAGAAAGCTGGTCGTCCCATGCCAATGGATATCGAGTGGGCCAAAGATGGTGATAGTGGTGAGCTTTTTGTTGTTCAAGCCCGTCCGGAAACAGTTGAATCTACCAAGTCATTAAATGCGCTTGAGAACCATGTTCTTAAAGCCCGCGGCAAAGTCGTTATTGAAGGTAAGAGTGTCGGCAGTAAAATTGCCAGTGGTAAAGCTCGTGTCATTATGAAAACCGAACAGATGGCCGAGTTAAAACCTGGTGAGATCCTAGTCACAGACATTACCGACCCTGATTGGGAACCTGTCATGAAGATTGCGGGCGCCATTGTTACTAACCGTGGTGGACGTACTTGCCATGCAGCGATTATCGCTCGCGAACTCGGTATCGCCGCTATTGTTAGTACTAATAGAGCAACCGAAGTGATCAAAACAGGAGATATTGTTACTGTCAGTTGTGCTGAGGGTGATACAGGTCTTGTTTATCAAGGTAAATTACCACATCACATTGAAAAAATTGATATCTCAAGCATTCCTAAGCCAGAAAAGACAGGCATTATGCTTAATTTGGCTAATCCAGAAATTGCTTTTAAGACAAGTAACTTACCTAACTCAGGTGTTGGTTTAGCCCGAATGGAATTTATCATTAACAATAGTATAGGTGTCCACCCCAATGCCTTAATCGAATATGATACTCTACCAAAAGAGGTTCAGGCTCAAATCAAACCTCGTTTGGTTGGTTACCCTAACCCCATTTCTTTCTATGTTCATAAATTGGCTGAAGGCATTGCAACACTTGCGTCTTCTTTCTACCCTAAACCGGTTATTGTTCGTTTAAGCGATTTCAAATCAAATGAATATGCCAACTTAATCGGCGGTAGTATTTATGAACCCTCTGAAGAAAATCCAATGTTGGGTTTTCGTGGGGCTACTCGTTATTTAAGTGAAGCATTCAGTGAAGCATTTGCCCTTGAATGTAACGCCTTACGTATTGCTCGCACAACCATGGGACTAGATAACGTAACGGTCATGATTCCTTTTGCCCGTACTGTTGAAGAGACCAAACAAGTTATTGACTTAATGGCTTCTCACGGCCTAGTTCGGGGTAAACGCGGTCTTAAGATTTTCTTAATGTGTGAAATTCCTGCTAATGTTATTTTGGCAGACCAGTTCCTTGAATTGGTCGATGGTTTCTCTATCGGTTCAAATGACTTAACGCAGTTAACATTGGGCGTTGACCGCGATTCTAATCTACTTGGTCACTATGATGAGCGCAATGAGGCCGTCCTTAAAATGCTTGAAATGGCGATTGCTGCTTGTAGAAAAGCGGGCAAGTACGTTGGGATTTGTGGACAAGCACCATCTGATTTCCCTGAAATCACTAAGTTCTTGGTTAAACAAGGCGTCAGTAGTGTCTCTGTTAACCCAGATAGTGTCGTAGAAATGGCCCATGTTGTTTCAGATATGGAAGCTAAAATGTCTTAGCCTGAGCTGAGCGCTTTCAGACAGGATGCCTATAATAGAAAAGCCGTGAGAATTATCTCACGGCTTTTCTATTAGCTATTCCAAAGACTTAGTTTGTTAGCTTACTTTTCTTCTGTATGACTAGCAATTAGAACCAGTGAAAGCAGCCATAACACTACTAACAATTGAGGTTCAGAAACTATGTCTATCAGGTTGCGTATCACTTCCAATGTTTGCTCCGTTTACTTCCTTGTTGATAAAAGGCACTTCCGCTAAGTAGTTCAATGAGTTTGCTCTCAATGACTTTATTATTCTTTATGATGTAAACATGGTACAAATTCCGAAATGATGGACTGATTACTCTCTTAAGAAAGTTAAATGACTTCTGCTTTTTAATCTCATAAAAAAGCTGAACTTATCAAAATAAGCCCGGATCAAACTTAACTAGATGTTTTGTTTGTTATTTACGCTGCTTTAGACTTTCTACGTACCCTAAAAAGCCCATAAGTGCAGGTGCAAATAACCATAATGCAGCAGGTACTGGGACTTCAGAAACAGTTACAACGCGAATCCTATCACCTGGTTCTCTTGCTTTGCTTATTACAGTAAGGAAATTTGTACCTAAGCCCGAATACGAGTCATTACTTTCAAAACCAGCCAAATTAAATGTAGATAAACCACCTGTATTTGTAAAATAGTTAGCATATGCCAGTAAAGGATCACTGGCCTCCATTAAGTTTCCTCCAGTGTCTAACATAATACCTAATATCTTACCGTCAAACTCCCATGTAGCAGTTGTTGATGCAAGTGTATTGCCTTTGGTGTTCAAAAAGATAAGATGGCTGTTAACGTACTGGTTTCGAGCTATGCTTCGTACTCCAGCATCAGCATTAAGGGCACTCCCTATAAATATACCCTTCTGTTCATCAAAACCATTTTGTACATAACGGCCATTACCATCAGTACTCAAGACCCCATCTTCTTCTACAACCGTTGGGGTGCTTTGTACACTCTACCCCGTAACGCCAAGGATAGCAGCTTGCGCTTGTACTGACATCTGCGATGCTGATGCAAATAAAACAATTTTTTTCATGTCATTTTCCTTATATCGAAAAATGCAACCGAGCCATCTTTAATGTTTAAATACTAAAGACCTATAGCTTTCCGTATTTGGCTCTCACCAACCTTGGCTTAATGTTTAAAAAAGCCGTACAGTATTGCTCAGTTAGCCCCTGTATTGAAAAAATACTCTTAGCCACAATCAAAAACAATGGAATTTGATACTAAATTTTATCAATAAGCGCGGACTAGCATTCATTTGCTAATTCTTCATACCCTTCTTTTTGGTTAGTTAGGCCATATGCGCTCAATTTTAGGATATTCATTGTTTTTCAAAAATAGCTATCGATTCGACATGGCTAGTATGTGGAAACATATCCATGATACCGGCTGATAATAGTTTGTAACCAAGTTGATTAACCAGTTCACCTGCATCTCTCGCTAATGTCGCTGGGTTACATGACACATAGACAATGCGTTGTGCACCTAGCTCAGCTAATTGGGGTAATACCTCAAAAGCACCACTCCTGGGTGGATCTAATAAAACTTTGTTAAAACCGGCTTGCGACCAATCGTATTCTTTTAAAGTTGTTTTACTCAGATCAGCTTGTTCAAATATGGCATTTTCTAAATTATTTAGAGCCGCATTTTGTTGTGCATGCCTAACTAATGCTTCATCTCCTTCGACACCTACTACTTCACCAGCCCGTTTTGCCATTGGCAAACTGAAATTACCTAAACCACAAAATAAATCCAGAACACGATCTTGCTCAGTTACTTCCAACAAGTCCATCGCTTTTTGTATCATTTTTTCATTAATATCCGCATTGACTTGCGTGAAATCATTGGGTTCAAAATTTAATGTTAAACCTAACTCTGGTACATAGTGCAATTGAGGATCTAATGGCCAAATTGGCGTGACTGTCTCAGGGCCACCTGATTGTAAATAAATCCAAAAGTCATTCTGCTGGCCAAATGCCAGTATAGTTTGTTGATCTGACTCCGAAAGCTCATCTAAATTTCTAAAAACCAAAGCAACATGTTCATCATCCATTGCCACTTCAATTTGAGCAATACGGTTATAAGCATCAAGATCAGCTATCATTTCGCCCAGATCTGATAAACGATGTCCTACTCTCTCATCAAGCACTTCACATTGCTCTAATAAAGCTAGATAAGGTGAGCCTTTTTCTCTAAAGCCAACTAAGACACGTTCCTTTTTCGGCACATGTTTAACGCCTAAACGCGCTTTACGCCGATAGCCCCATAATGGTCCAGTTAAGGGCTCAAGCCACTCTTCAGGTGTCAACTGACCGAAATGGCTCATCTGTTCCATCAGCGTATTTTGCTTTAAAGTGAGCTGCGCTTGTGGCGACATATGCATTAAACTACAACCCCCACAGAGTCCGAAATGTTGGCATTTTGCTTCTACGCGATCTACAGAGGGGTTAGCAATTTCAACTACACGGCCTTCGTCAAACTTACTGTGCTTTTTGGTATAAAGAAACTGTACGGTCTCCCCGGCTAAAGCCCCATCAATAAAAATCGTTTTACCTTCGATTCGTGCAATTCCCCTACCGTCATGAGATAACGACTCAATTGTAGCTACTACGGGGTCTTGTGGTAACTTTCGTCGGCGATTGCGTCTTGCCATGTGTTGTCTGCTCTTTATCGTCTAAATAAAAAACCAGTGATGGTACACCACCACTGGTTTACTGGCTAAATTTATTTTTTCGGTTAGCTTATTTTGGCTGCCATTTGTCACCGCTTTGATACCACCAACCTTTTGCCGCTTTATTCACCCTGTTGTGTATAACTGATATTTAAATCTAGATTTTCTAACTTGATGTCATCATTCTGCCAATGACCTACAGAGAGCTGTATTTGTTCAATTGCCCATGACGTATTTGCTATCAAGCAACAAACGACAAATACAACTAGGACTCGCATTCTTAAGCTGGGAAAACACCCGTGGATAAATAACGATCTCCTCGATCACAAATGATAGCGACGATAGTACTGTTAGCCACTTGTTTAGATAATCTTAATGCTGCTGCCACGTTACCCCCCGATGATACGCCACAAAAAATACCTTCTTGAATCGCTAATTGTCGCATTGTTTCTTCTGCTTCATCTTGCGCCATATCCATGATGTCATCTACGCGTTTAGCTTCAAAAAAAGTGGGGAGATATTCTTTCGGCCAGCGCCTTATTCCAGGAATCGCACTGCCCTCAGTCGGTTGTACACCTATGATTTGTACCGCTTCATTTTGTTCTTTTAGGAAACGTGATACACCCATGATTGTCCCTGTCGTACCCATCGCACTGATAAAATGGCTCACTTTACCACTCGTATCTTGCCAAATTTCAGGTCCCGTCGTTTCATAGTGAGCCAACGGGTTATCAAGGTTACCAAATTGATTTAACACTTTGCCTTGTCCGTTGGCTTCCATTTCCAAGGCCAAATCTCGTGATATTTCCATCGAGTCGGTTAAGATAATCTCAGCACCATAGGCTTTCATTGATCCTCTTCGTTCAATACTCATATTCTCAGGCATAATCAAAACCATCTTATAGCCGAGAATCGCTGAAATCATCGCCAGTGCAATACCGGTATTGCCGCTTGTAGCTTCAATCAAGGTATCTCCTGGCTTGATATCCCCCCGTGCTTGAGCGCGTTTTATCATACTCAGCACCGGGCGATCTTTTACAGAACCTGCTGGATTATCTCCTTCAAGCTTAGCTAAGATGGTATTAGTTGTATTACCCGGGAGTCGTTGTAGCCTAACCAATGGGGTGTTGCCAATACAAGCATCAATAGTCGGATAATCTGTCATACCTTTTTCTCCATCACAACATGGGCTATGGCATAATGTTGCTCGTCACTGAGACTAAGAAAACAGGCTACGATACCTAACTCCAATAATAGTGCACCAGCTCGCTCAGTGAAATATAACTCTGGCTTACCTGCCTCATTATTCTTGACCGCAATATGGCCTAAATTTAGGCCATCTCTAAAACCTGTTCCGAAGGCCTTAGCTGTAGCTTCCTTAGCGGCAAATCGTTTGGCTATAAATGCAGCTTGATTGGTGGCTTGTTCAAATTCGGCCAACTCTGTCTCACTCAATATTTTCTGAGCTGCTTTAACGCCATACTTATCCAATAAATCTTGCATGCGCTGGATTTCAACAATGTCAGTACCGATGCCAAATATCATCCGCGTGCTACTTGCATCAGTTCTTTCATTTCTCTTACCGCTGTTTTCAATCCAGTAAAAACTGAACGTGCAATAATGGCGTGACCGATATTCAACTCCACGATATCAGGAATCTTAGCAATGGCAGTGGTGTTATGGTAGTTCAATCCATGGCCTGCATTCACTTGTAAGCCTCCTTGTCTGGCGTAATCAACTGCTTTAGCAATTGTTTTTAATTCTTGTTGAGCTGCCTCATGTGTTGGTGCATCGGCATACGCACCGGTATGTAGTTCAATCACTGGCGCACCACAAGCCACCGCAGCATCAATTTGAGTAAAATCAGGGTCGATAAATAATGAGACGCTAATATTTGCATCAGCTAGACGTTGGCAAGCGGCTTTCATTTTAGTCATTTGTCCTACTACTTCTAAGCCGCCTTCTGTTGTTAACTCTTGGCGACGCTCTGGTACAAGACAGCAATCACTCGGTTTATATTTTTCTGCAATGGCCAACATTTCATCCGTCACAGCCATTTCTAAATTCATTTTTGTTTGCAAAATGTCTGACAACATCATCACATCGCGTTCTTGAATATGGCGCCGATCTTCGCGAAGATGAATCGTTATGCCATCAGCACCTGCTTGCTCAGACTCGATTGCTGCCTGTACTGGATCAGGATATAACGTCCCTCTTGTCTGTCTTAATGTTGCAATGTGATCGATGTTTACGCCCAATTGTATTGTCATGTTTCCTGTCTACCCATTTCTGTTAATGCGTTGTCGTTGAATGTTGTTGATGGAATAGATCACGGCTTCGCAGGGGGGCTCCTGCAAGGTAAAAATGTATCACCATTCGCATCAGTTGTTTAATTTCTTTTAAGCTAGTTTTATCAAAGCCCTGCTCATCAATGAGATGTTGTAGGCTTACACCTGATATTCGGTTGAATCTCATTCCGGGTTGCCAGCGATGTAAGCCTGTATCAGCAACATAATAATAACTTTCCTCTACCGCTATCTTAACACCGGTTTCAGCCTCATGTTCAATGACTAAACCATAACCCAGATGACTTAATAAGTGCTTTTCGAATAACCGTAATGTGATTTCATTATTGCCACCAGACTGTAGTCCCAATAAAGCTTGCTGATAGGCGTCGAATAATTCAGGTTCGGTCTCACATAATGGTAAAAGTTTAACCATTAATTCATTAATATAGAGTCCACATAACGCAGATTCTGCTTGTAATAAATACGCTGGGCCACTTGCTTCTACTGCATTTAATACTTGTAAATCACTTCGTCCAAACCACGATAGTAATAGAGGTTGATAAAGTTGTAATAACCCTGCTTGGCTACGTTTTTTCCGTCTCACCCCTTTAGCGAGTATGCTAAGCCGGCCATAATCTTGGCTATAAATATCTAATAAAACACTCGTTTCTCTATAGGGACGTTGATGTAAGATAAATCCTAGTTGGAGATCAACATTCACACTATCACTCGCTATAACTCGTCGTTATATCCAAGGTTTTTCAACATGCGTTCATTATCTGACCAACCATCGCGAACCTTAACCCAAAGTTCCAGAAAGACTTTGCTGTCAAACATTCCTTCCATTTCTATCCGTGCTTCCCGGCCAACCGCTTTTAATAGTTCACCTTTTTTACCAATGACAATGGATTTTTGGCCACTTCGCTCGACATAGATAACGGCACTGATTCTTATCAGTTCATCTTCTTGCTTATATTGCTCTATTTCAACCGTTAAAGAATAAGGCAACTCTTGGCCTAATTGCCTAAACAACTTTTCTCTGACCAGTTCAGCTGCTAAAAAACGGGAACTCCTATCTGTGAACTGGTCTTCAGGAAAAATCAATTCTCCTTCCGGGACTAATTGTTTTATTTCTGTTTCAAGCTCGTCGACATTAATTCCCTTACGTGCTGAAATAGGTAATACCTTGGCAAAGGTATACTCTTGAGTTATCTTTTCTACATGGGGTAATAACATCGCTTTATCAGACAATTTATCGACCATATTTAACACTAATATCACAGGGGCAGTGGCATTGCTTTTAAGCCTTTCTAGTACCTGCTCATCATCATCTGTCCAATTCAGCCCATCCACCATGAATAAAATCACATCGACGTCATCAATCGACGATGCCGCTGCCCGATTTAGATAGCGATTCATCGCACGTTTACCATCCGTATGAAGGCCAGGTGTATCAACATAAACTAACTGACTACTCTCTTCTGTTTTAATTCCCAAAATCCGGTGTCGGGTGGTTTGAGGCCGGCGAGATGTAATGCACAGCTTTTGCCCTAACACGCGATTAATGAGGGTCGATTTACCGACATTTGGACGGCCAATAATGGCGACATAGCCTGATTTAAAGGTCGTTTCTGTCATAATTTCTCTGCTAATAATATCAATGCGCGTTCTGCCGATTTTTGCTCTGCTTTACGATGGCTAGCCCCCTGTGCAACCACCACTTTGTCTAATAATGACACCTGACATGACGCTTCAAATAGGGGTGGCTTATCTGAACCTTGTTTTAGTTCTTTCACACCATAAATAGGCAATGCCTGTTGGCGACTTTGCAATAATTCTTGCAGCCGTGTTTTTGGATCTTTTATCACCTCATCGACATCAATGCTCTCAAGCCGTTCTTTATAAAGCCTCATTATTAAGGCTTTAACTTGAGCAACATCACTGTCCAAATATACAGCACCTAAAATCGCTTCGACCGTGTCTGCTAAGATAGACTCACGGCGAAAACCACCACTTTTTAATTCGCCTGGTCCTAAAATCAACACTTCACCTAACGCTAATTCTCGACCAATTTCTGCCAGCGTTACGCCTTTCACCAAAGATGAGCGTAAACGACTCAATTTACCTTCTCGTACTTGGGGAAAACTGTCAAATAAGGCTTCAGCTATCACGAAGCTCAAAATCGCGTCTCCTAAATATTCTAGCCGTTCGTTATTCTTAGCATCGGCACTACGATGCGTTAACGCTTGTAAAAACAGCGATGTATCTTTGAATTGGTATTCTAATTGCGTCAGCAGTGCATTTTGGCGAGATGTTATGTTCATCGAACTGGATTCTTAGCCTCTGCTTCGACATGAAAACTACCGACCAAATTGATTTGGGCAACATAAGACTCTCTTACTTCATAGTCGATAATGATTTTATCGACATGAACATTATTTTTACCTCGCAATAATTCAATACTATCTTTTATTACACTAAAGATATACCCGGTATTAAAACGCTTACTTAATAAAATCATAACTTGTTACTTGGTCAATTTGTTCGTTGTAATTTCCTTTTCCATCCCTTCCATGACGGTAACAACACCGAAATATTCCTGGTACATTGGAAATGGACGCATTGCAAAAGTGACAAAGAATGCAATAGTGCCCAATACGATTACCCAACTTATGAGTGTCATGTCTCCTTGTTGTCGTTTCATTGTGGCCCCCATTAATTAATTGAATTATCTATTCGCTCACCGTTAATACAAATGGCACTCGCATTACAATCCCAACTCATCCAAATATAAAATGCTTTCCCTACTAAGTTTGCTTCTGGCACTGTTCCCCAAAAACGGCTATCGCTGCTATTGTCACGATTATCGCCCATCACAAAATACTCGCCTTCAGGAATAATCATATCAACAACTACTCTCTGTTGGCCTGGCGATACTGCGATTTGGTGATTTGTATCACCTAATTGTTCTGTTAGCAGTTTGTCTTGGGTTCCCATGATTCCCATTAACTCAATAGGCTTATGTTCTACCTGTTGCGCCATAGCCCTGCCGTTTATATAAACAGTTTTATCTTTATATTGGATGCGATCGCCCGGCATACCAACTACCCGTTTAATATAATCTATTTGTGGTTGTGGAGGGTAACGAAAAACCACGACATCACCGCGCTCAGGCTCACCCATTTCAATCACCTTACTATTTAATACCGGCAGCCGAACACCATAATCAAACTTGTTGACCAATATAAAGTCGCCAATTCTCAGGGTTGGAACCATTGATGCTGATGGAATTCGGAAAGGTTCAATCAAGAAAGAACGCACAATCAGCACCGCTAAAATAATTGGGAAAAATGATTTTGCATATTCCACGATGACCGGTTCCGCCTCTTTCGGTCCTCTTGCAGGCGCCCAAAGCCATTTATCTAATAACCATATTGTCCCTGTTATTACTACAAGGGTCACCATTAAAGCTGGAAAACTCACACTCACTTTCCTCTGTTAAGATTTTTTAGATAATTGTAATACGGCCAAAAAGGCTTCTTGTGGTACATCAACCTTACCAATCGATTTCATCCGTTTCTTACCTGCTTTTTGTTTCTCAAGTAATTTACGCTTACGTGATACGTCACCACCATAACATTTTGCCAATACGTTCTTACGCATGGCTTTAACAGTTGAACGCGAAATAATATGGCCACCAATAGCTGCTTGAATGGCAATATCAAACATTTGCCTTGGAATCAGTTCTTTCATTTTCTCAACTAATTCCCGCCCACGACTGATACTTTGTTCTCGATGGACAATCATTGACAAAGCATCAACCCGTTCACCATTAATTAATATATCTAACTTCACCAAATCAGCAGGCTGGAATCGCACAAAATGGTAATCTAACGAAGCATAACCTCGGCTGACGGACTTAATGCGATCAAAGAAATCAATGACTACTTCATTCATCGGTATTTCATAACACAAAGCCACTTGCTTACCCATATACCGCATCGCAGTTTGAACACCGCGTTTTTCCACACATAAGGTGATAACAGCACCTAAATGATCTTGAGGAACCAATATATCGGCAATAACAATAGGTTCACGAATTTCATCAATGGTCCCGGTATCCGGTAACAAGGCTGGATTTTCTATTTTTAGCTCTTCACCTTTTCGATTCAATACTTCAAAGACAACAGTGGGTGCTGTTGTAATTAAATCTAAATCATATTCTCGTTCGAGGCGCTCTTGGATAATTTCCATATGCAACAAGCCTAAAAAACCACAACGAAAACCAAAGCCTAAGGCCTGAGAATTTTCTGGTTCAAAAAACAGCGATGCATCATTTAGTCTTAACTTACCCAAAGCTTCGCGGAAGGCTTCAAAATCATCTGAGCTTACTGGGAAAATACCGGCATAGACCTGTGGTGTTACCGATTTAAACCCCGGTAACATTTCTGTTGCACCCTTATGAACATGGGTTAACGTATCGCCAACAGGCGCACCTTCAATATCTTTAACGCCAGAAATAACATAGCCCACCTCACCACAAAACAAAGCATCTCGTTTCGTTCGTTTAGGTGTAAAGACCCCGACTTGCTCCACTTGGTACTCATGGCCTGTCGACATCACTTTAATTTTATCTTTGGTTTTAATAGACCCTTGCATGATTCTCACTAAGGAAATAACACCAACATAACTATCAAACCAAGAGTCAATAATAAGTGCTTTTAACTCCCCATCGGGTTCACCTTTTGGTGCTGGAATCCGTTCCACTAAAGCTTCTAATAAATCTTCGATACCTAAACCTGTTTTGGCGCTACATTGCACAGCATCCAGAGCATCCACACCAATAATGTCTTCTATTTCTTGTGCCACACGCTCGGGTTCAGCAGACGGTAAATCAATTTTATTTAAGACCGGTAGTACTTCTAAGTCCAAATCAATAGCGGTGTAACAATTCGCAACACTTTGCGCTTCGACCCCTTGCGCAGCGTCCACAACCAATAATGCCCCTTCACAGGCTGCTAATGAACGTGATACTTCATAAGAAAAGTCAACATGGCCTGGGGTATCAATGAAGTTGAGATGGTAAGTTTCACCATTCCTTGCCTTATAGTCTAGAGAAACACTTTGCGCCTTTATCGTAATGCCACGTTCCCGCTCAATATCCATTGAATCGAGGACTTGAGATGACATTTCACGGTCAGTTAAGCCACCACACACTTGGATAAAACGATCTGCAATCGTAGATTTACCATGGTCAATATGAGCAATGATCGAGAAATTACGGATATGCTCCATAAAACTATGTATACCTTTTAAAATCTGTACCTGTAAAAAAATCGGCCGATACTTAAGTACCGGCCGATAATACTTTAATACTTAATTTTACGGTAAAAGCAGTCGTCTGTCCTGTTTAAACGACAGTGAAACCCTTCTCCCTAATCTAATTATTCTTTTTCTATTTTTAACGCTAAGAAAATAGCCCCTTGCTGGCGTTGTACCAACACTGGAATGGCTTTATCTCCCGGCAAATCACGTGCAATATCTAAAAACTGTTTTGCACTGGTAATTTGTAAGTTATTCAAACTTACAACGACATCGCCACGTCTCAGCCCGGCCTTGGCAGCAGCACCTTTCTCGACCGTCACAACGATGACACCGCCTTTCTCAACATCATATTGTTCACGTTGTTGTTGGGTTAATTCAGCAATTTCAACTGCTAAACGATCATCAACTAATCTTCCCGGTTTACTACCTGCTTTTATCCTTGCAGCTGTGTTTTCTTCCAGCTTTTCAATCGTTACCCTCAACGTCTTCTGCTTCTTATTTCGCATGACAACGACGGGTACAGATTCGCCAATTTTAGTTCTGCCTACATAAGGCGGTAATGATGATGATGTTGTGATGCGATGACCATTAAATTTCAGTATGACATCACCTGTTTCGATACCGGCTTTTGCCGCAGGACTTTCTGGCGTCACTCTTGAGACCAGGGCACCATGCGGTTTATCTAGACCAAAGGATTCGGCCAATTCCCTCGTGACATTTTGGATTACAACTCCTAACCAGCCTCGGCTGACATAGCCCTGTGACTTTATTTGTTCAACTACATCTAAAGCGACATCCATTGGAATAGCGAATGATACGCCCATAAAACCACCGGTCCTACTGTATATCTGAGAATTAACGCCAATTACTTCCCCATCCAGATTAAACAATGGACCACCGGAATTACCCGGATTGATCGCGACATCTGTTTGAATAAAAGGAACGTAATTATCACTCGGTAGATTTCGCCCTAGGGCACTGACAATACCAGCCGTGGCTGATGAGTCAAACCCAAATGGCGAACCAATTGCCAAGACCCATTCGCCTACTTGTAACCTAGTTGAGTCACCCAACTTTACTGCTGTGAGTCCTTTAGCTTCTACTTTTAATAACGCGATATCACTACGCTCATCGCTACCCAGCACTTTTGCTTCCAACTCAGTTCTATCACTAAAACGTACAATGATTTCATCAGCATCTTTAATCACATGGTGATTGGTCATAATGTAACCATCTTCAGATAAGACAAAGCCTGAGCCCAAAGAATGAGACTCAGAAGGCTGCGGTCTTTGTCCTCGATTATTCGGACCAAAGAAATGTTTAAACATATCATCGAGCGGCATACCTTCTGGAATTTCCATTCCTTTAGGCAGGCGTAACTTACGTGTTTGATTATTTTTAGTTGTGCTGATATTAATCACAGCAGCACTGTTTTTTGAGACCAATTCAGTAAACTCAGGCAAGCTCCTTGCTTGAAGCGGCAGGCTTAATGCCAGTGTTATCACCATGACGGTTAGCCATACCCAAATTCTGTGCTGTTTCATCTTTTATTCCTCTAAAATTCTGGCTTGAAAACCATCTTTTTTATTTTTTAAACGCTGTTTTACCCATAAAAAACCAGATAACAAACCGACCAGTCCCAAGATAATTTCAAAGCCATCACCTAGTGCTAATATTCTCGCCACCATTGAAAATAGAATCAATAAACCTAATGGCAATAAGTACATTAGGGCTGCTCCTTGCAATAATGTCTGCTCTGGAATCACGACTGTTCGCTGTTGACCTATTTCAACATCCGTCGTTTTATTGACCACAATTTTTGAGAAACGTTGTCCGACATGTTTAGCCAACAAGCCTGTTCCACAACCTTGTTTTAGTTGGCAGCTACTGCATGTTGATTGGCGTGCTGCTTGTAGCATAACTCTGTCATCATCGACCTCGACAACGGTCGCTTGTTGTTCAATCATTCCCGCTTATTCTGCCATCGTTATTGAACGGACAATTTTCTCAACAGTATGCCCTGGCACTTGACCTACCGCAGTGATGTAATGGTTATCTTCCATGACTCCAAACGCGTTGATAGCACCCATTCTACTGCCACCTTCCAAATGGTGATGTGCTGCTTTTTGCTCAATAAAAACGGACACTGAGCTAAGTCCATCACTATAAACACGTTGTTCAACCACTTTATCGTTGTGGGCTTTACGCCGACTTTGCTCTGCAACTAAAGCAAACCCCTCTGGTAGCCAACCGACTTGCCATAAAGAAGCGCTAAGTCCCTTCTCTTTTGCTCGTCGCTGACTCACTGGTTCAGTCTGATTACGGTTCCATGACAATGCTTGTCCTTCTATTTGCGGTTTAAGCGCTAGTTCAGGGATGTCGACATTTAAGTTAATAGAAGAAAAGGTAAAGCTTTCCA
Source organism: Gammaproteobacteria bacterium (assembly GCA_029248745.1). Taxonomy (GTDB): domain Bacteria; phylum Pseudomonadota; class Gammaproteobacteria; order Nitrosococcales; family Methylophagaceae. The sequence continues at coordinate 329,268 of JAQWIT010000003.1, read as the reverse complement.
ACACTTGTCCTTTATCAGTTAATAAGTCAGATTGCAGTAATAAATCTGTCTCCTTATCCACCCACAAATGATAACCATAGCGGTAGTCATCGACAGGTGACACAACAAGTTGTTTTGCTTTTCTATTGGCAACACGGCCATTATCACCCATTGTGATAGCGTAATAAGGCGTCGCCGAACTCATTCGGCTCAATAAATCACTTGGAAAGCCACGGCCTAAAGGTCTTCTGTCGACATTAATCCGTTTACCCTCAGGGAAAATACAAGTTACATGATCATTCGTCCTAATGAGCTCTCTTGCAGCACCATTTAAGGATAATAAGCGCTCAACTTCACCATTTTCGTTAGCACTGTGAATAATACGAATCGCTTGGACTTTACGGCCCATTTGATAAGTGAAAACGCCATCGTAGTTCAGTTTTTTTGCCGCAGTGCCCATCCGTTCTAATAATGCTACTGCTTCGGGTTCTGCCGTTGAAATAGCTGATGACAGACTAAGACAAAAACCCAAACAAACTTGTGCTAAACGTTGCATTGTTTATTGACCTGATTCATAGGCAATCACACGTGCATTAGAAAAAATATCTGATGCGCCGGCATATTCATTGTGATCAACAAGGTAGACATTTAGCCTATCTTCTATTTCTTGTTCGGTCACAGTCCAACGATTACTCGGCTCTTGAGGCATTTGAGTTGCCACCTGCGCCGTTTGTGCCGGTTCATCAGCCGCTGCTAATGAAGCTAATGGGGAAGCTGGCATCACAGAGTATTCAGGTTGTGTCATCGTACCTACAACGGCTAATGCACCAAATGATGCTGCTACAGCAAGACCCACTGTTTGTTTCCAGAACCGTTCTGGGAAGGTCAATACTTCTGCCGTTGGTGGTTCAGTTTGAGGTGCTTCCAATGCAGGCTCATTAGTTTGTATTACGTTAATGCTATGTGCTGGTTCTTCAGCAATAACCGCACTGATTTTTTGTGTCATATCCTGTTGTTGATGCCCAATAGCATGTCCATTTAGTACATTGCTCGTTAATTGATAACGTTGAAACCGTTTTTTTGCAGCTTCATTTGTACTTAATAATGCTATTGCACTGTCTAGCGCCTCGCCTTGCAGTTCCCCATCAACTAAGGCAGACAATAGTTCTTCTTCATTGGCTGTCATGGTTGTTCCCCTTCACCCATTACGGTTTGTATTCTTTGTTCTATTGCTTCACGTGCACGAAAAATTCTTGAACGGACTGTCCCTATAGGACACTCCATTGCCTCAGAAATTTCCTCGTAGCTCATTCCTTCAAATTCTCTTAACTTAATTGCTGTTGCTGTATCTTCTTGTAATTCATCAATCGCTTGATGAATCGCCTGCTCCAATTCATCGCTCACCAAGTTACTTTCTGGCGTTTCAAACTCTTTTAATTCAGGTGCATCGTAGACATTCGTTGCATCGGCAGCATCGACATCGCTTGTTGGTGGCCTTCTTGCCCTCGCCGCCAGGTGATTTTTCGATGTGTTAATAGCGATGCGATATAACCAGGTATAAAACGCACTATCTCCACGAAAGTTGGGTATTGCTCGATACGCCTTAACAAATGCCTCCTGAGCAACATCTTGTGCTTCCACAGGATCATGTACAAAGCCAGTAATGACATTAATAATGCGCTGTTGATACTTGATTATCAGCACATCAAACGCATTCTTATCACCCGCTTGTACACGCTGTACTAGCTCTTGATCCACACTCATCCCTTGTTCCGGCACACTCCGACTGGCCGGAGACATTTAATGAATTTGTTGTTATTGACTGGCATAGCAATGTCTTTGTTCCCAATTAGTGCTCAAATATAATGCCTTTAGACCAAAAAGCATAATGAATTCCACGTTTTTTTGATATTGTTAGGTCTGTTGTTCCCTCCATCGCGCTTAATCGCTGCTATATACTGACGGTATCACTTTTATCAATTTCAATTATGACGACTTATTCTGAGTACGATGTTTTAATCATAGGCAGTGGAACTGCTGGTCTCACATTGGCTTTACAATTAGCTGATAATGCCCGCGTTGCCATTTTATCCAAAGACCAGCTGAAAGAAAGCGCCTCTCTTTATGCTCAAGGCGGTATTTCAGTTGTGCTCGATCAAGCTGATTCGATTGAATCTCATATCAATGACACCTTAATTGCCGGCGCAGGGTTATGTGATGAAACTAGTGTTCGCTATACCGTCGAGCATGCACGTGAAAGCATTGAATGGTTAATTGAACAAGGTGTTTCTTTTACCAAAGATGGTGTCACCTCAGAAACCTATCACCTGACGCAGGAAGGCGGTCATAGCCATCGCCGTGTCATTCACTCTGCTGATGCAACGGGACGTGAAGTTGAGACAACATTATTAGCTAAAGCCATCGCCCATAACAACATTGCGCTGTTTCCTTTCCATATTGGCATTGATCTTATCACCAGCCAAAAACAGCTAGGCGAATCAAAAAACAGCTGTTTAGGCTGTTATGTATTAGATATTAAAGCTGATACCACACATCAATTTATTGCACCCACCACGGTGTTAGCGACCGGTGGGGCAGGTAAGGTTTATCTCTATACCAGTAACCCTGATGTCTCAACAGGTGATGGTATTGCCATGGGTTGGCGCGCAGGATGTGATGTGGCTAATATGGAGTTTGTACAGTTTCATCCAACCTGTCTCTATCACCCTAAAGCAAAATCCTTCCTAATAAGTGAAGCTTTACGTGGTGAAGGTGCTAAATTAGTTCTCGCCAATGGCGAATCCTTTATGGAACGTTTTCATGAACAGGGCGAATTAGCCCCACGTGATATTGTCGCTAGGGCTATTGACCATGAGATGAAGCGCCTCGGTGATGATTGTGTTTATTTAGATATCCGTCATCAAAGTGCAGAATTTATTGAATCGCACTTTCCGACTATTCACAAACGTTGTCTTAAACTGGGCATTGATATTACGAAAGAGCCTATTCCCGTCGTTCCTGCAGCTCACTACACTTGTGGTGGTTTAGTGGTCAATCAACAAGGCCAGACGCAAGTTGAAGGCTTATATGCCGTTGGTGAAACAGCTCATACCGGCTTGCATGGTGCAAATAGAATGGCCAGTAATTCTTTATTAGAGTGTTTGGTTTATGCTCGTTCAGCTGCACTTCACATTCAATCCTTACTGCCCTTTAACACTTTGCTACCTGCTATTCCTGACTGGGATGCCAGCCGTGCACGACCTGCAAAAGAGGCCATCGCTATCAGCCATAACTGGGATGAACTTCGTCGTTTTATGTGGGATTATGTTGGCATTGTTCGCAATGATGATCGCTTAAAACGTGCAGAACGGCGTTTGGCACTATTGCAGCAAGAAATTGATGAATATTATCATCAGCATCATATTACCAGTGACTTATTGGAGCTACGTAATTTAGCCGATGTTGCCGAATTAATTATTCTTTCAGCACTAAAACGTAGAGAAAGTCGTGGCTTGCATTACACACTGGATTACCCTGAAGCCAATACTGACCAAGCCGCCGAGAACACCCCTATTGCTGGAAAGTCTTGGGAACTCGACAGTACACTCTAAATTGCCGTAACTGTTTTGCATCAGCTTGATCAGCCAGCAAGTAAGTCGGTGTTGTTCTCTAGCCCGATGAAGGCTTGAAATACAGTATGACCAATGGTGGCTGCACAAAACTCTGTCGTAAGCTTAAGTCTTCGACACGAGAATCATCACCAAAATCAACTGAACACAAGCCCTCCGACAGCATTAATTGCCTTACTGTGTGGCGTCCTGTCTTTTTGTGGTGCGATTGATAATAGTGAATAAAGCTGAGTATGTGTATGACGAAAAGTAAGGTTTGCCAATGTCTGGTGATTAGCATCAGTGCAATAGAAGCTTCAAAAAGGCCGTGTATTACCATTAAATAACATAATAGCTCTGCTGATTGTTTTACTTCTAGTACAAATGCATCCTTTGTCATAATCCTCGACTCCTTTCGAGTGGTGACTGCCTGATAGACACGCTACAATATGACGTTACTGACACTCAGTCTATTCTTTCAATGATTCCTTTTTCGGTAGATCCTATGCAAACCGCAGACACTGACATCGCCTTCGCTGATCTTAATGCTACACCCTGTTACATGACCCTTGATCAATTGGGCGTGCTTTCCGTTTCTGGTGATGATAGCGCCACTTTTCTCCAAAACCTACTGACCAATGATATTAATTTATTGGCAGATAACCAGTCTCAATATAGTGGTTTATGCAATCCCAAAGGCCGCTTACTCGCGCTATTTTTAGTAATTCGCATCAGTGAAAATCAGTATCAGCTTGTCATGCCAGAGACACTCTGCGAGCCCATTGCCAAGCGCTTGACGATGTATATCTTACGCTCCAAAGTAACATTGAGCGATGATTCCAAACAACTGACTTGTCTAGGGTTAGTGCAAACTCATGATCATTTAGCGCTTGCTGACGTTGACTATCAAGGCGCTGTTCATACCGAGTTCCGAAATACCAAACTTCCAGCTGCTACCCCAAGGTGGTTGGTTATCTGCAAAAAAAAACATATCACTAATCTCACGGCAACTTTGGATGAGCAAGATAGCCAATACCTACCAGCTAATTACTGGCAGTGGCTAGATATCACTGCCGGATTAGCCAATATTTACCCCGATAGCCAAGAAAAATTCACACCACAGCAACTGAACCTTGATTTAACAGAAGCCGTTAACTTTAAAAAAGGCTGTTACCCAGGCCAGGAAGTCGTTGCTCGCCTACATTATCTTGGTAAACCCAGCCGCCGCTTATTTATTGCTAATGCCAATACCTCGCTAAACCCCACTGCGGCTTGTGAAGTCAAAACAGATGATGGCCAAATCGCAGGGCACATTGTTTCTGCCTGCCAACAAAACGGCCATTTAAATTGCCTTGTTAGTTTGAAATTAGCCAATATGGAAACGGGTCTAGTCTTAAGTGATGGTACGCCGCTAACGATCACAACAACTGACTTAGATTAAGAAAAAACACCCTGTCAGAACTGTTAGTTAACTATGGGAATTAGAGCATCATCCTTACCCATTATCCTCATTCACTATGACAAAGCTAACGACCCGCCTAATTTTATTTTTAAGTTTGATACTCAGGTCTTCTGTGTATGCAATCGATATGGCGTCAATGCAAACACCGCGAACCCATAACATCACACTTATTTCCTTTTCAGCTGAAAAACAACAGGCTGTTTTTAAAATTGATGTCTGCAACCCCAATGACTTTAAAATCCCCGTTAGAGAGCTCACTGGAGGGGTTTTCCCAAATAAAGAGCGTGTATCAACACGAGAGGCCGAGTGGTGAATAGGCCAGTAACCCGACTTGTTCCCTATGGCTGACTTCAGCGTTGCCTGTTTCATAGGTCCTATTCAACAAGCTATAGGGATTTTGTGCTGAAACAACGACGGGTAAGTCATATTGTTTTCCAATTGTTAGAAACTGCATGATGCCCCATGGCGTTTCATTAGATAAGCCGATATGGCGAATTTTGCCTTCATCAACATATTTTTTTAAGGCGCGTAGCGTTTGCTCTATTGGGGTTAGACTTTCCTCTGTTTCACTCTTTGTATAGCCTAGTTGGCCGAAATAATTTGTCCGCCTTTCGGGCCAGTGTAGCTAATACAAATCGATATAATCTGTTTTTAGCCTCGTTAAACTGGCGTTTAGGGCTTGCTCGATATGCTCGCTATCAAACTTGGTTTTACCATGTCGAATATGACTCACAAAGTATAAACCTGGCCCTGCAATTTTACTGGCCAAAACAATATCATCACGGCGACCTCGCTTTGCTAACCAAGTGCCGATAATTTCTTCTGTTCTACCATAGGTCTCTGCTTTGGGCGGGATGGAATACAACTCTGCCGTATCAATAAAATTGACGCCATTATTCACCGCATAATCAGCTGTTGGTGACCTTCTGCTTCGGTATTTTGTTCGCCATAGGTCATCGTACCCAAACAAATTTTACTGACTTTGATATCAGTGTTAGCCCAGTGTGCTGTACTCCATGATTGACCTCAGTATCGTAAAATGGTTATCTCCTATTATGCTATCGCAATCATTAAGCATCCATAAAATGAATACACCATGAGTTCCCATACTGACCAACTTTCGCCCTATTTAAGTAATATTGATGCTTTGACCATACGGCAAGATAGAAGTCTGCCTGATGCTTCCCTTCAACTATGGGATTTACCCAGTAAAAAGTTAAGCTGCTTTTATGCGCCTTTTGAATATGTAAACATCGATGCTAAGTTAATTATTGTCGGCATCACACCGGGTAGGACACAAATGAACCGATCTATTAATGCTTTAAAGCAAGCACTTGCTAATGGTCACAGCCCTGAACAAGCACTTGAGTCCGTTAAACAAAATGCCAGTTTGAGTGGCACGATGCGGCCTCGCTTGGTCGAGATGCTGAATCGCTTGGGTTATGCAGAAAAGCTAGGCATTACTTGTTGTAGTAGCTTATGGGCTGAGCATAATGATCTCGTTCATTTTTGTTCAGTATTGAAATATCCCATTTTTGTTAGCGGTAAGGATTACTGTGGGCAACCCAATCTTTTTAAAGTCCCACAATTAAGATACTTATTATTCGAGCAGTTTGTTAGAGATATCCAATCCATTCAGCCCGACGCCCATATTGTCCCTCTGGGTGAAATGGTGGCCGATGTTTTAAATCATTTAGATCCGGATAATCATCTTCCTCACCATTTACCCCGCTTTGGCGGGCGCGTTATTGGTCCTCCTCACCCCAGTGGGGCTAATGCTGAGTCCATTTCTCTTGTCTTGATGGATAGATACCCTTCATTGTCTGTCTATCAAGAGTCCATGTATCAGCAGTACCTCGGTAAGCAAAGTTGGCTTAGAAAGCCCGGTGGTCAACCACAGGATGAAGATAAATATATAAAAGCCCGTGCTACACGATGGTATGCTATGTCACGTGTTAGACAAGCTTATGATCTTTAATTTAGGTTTTTATTATGCCGCTTAGTATTGCACTGGGTGCAATGTTTCTTTTTTTCTTAGCCGACCCTTTTTGCTGGTTAGAACCCACTATTACACCCAACGATAAACAAGTCACGATGTATTCCACTGGCTGGTGTGGTTATTGTCGTAAAGCACGGGAATCATTTACCCGTCAAGGGATTCCTTTTAAAGAACTCGATATCGAAAAAAGTGCTCAAGCAAAACAGGAATATGATGCGCTTAATGGTCGTGGTGTGCCGCTTATTTTAATTGATGATGAGCAAATGACTGGCTTCAGCGTTCGAACTTTTAAACAGTTATATGAAAAAGAATAACGTTAGCATTCTTGGTAGCGGTTGGCTGGGCTTACCGCTTGCTAAAGACCTAATTCAACAAGGCTACCCTGTTCATATATCAACACGGAAAACTGAAAAACTGGTCTCCTTTGAACAATTTGGTGCTACCCCATATATCGTTGATATTGATCAAGCTCTCTTCCCTAAAGCTTTTTTCGAGTCGGATATTTTGATCTGTAATATCACGTCGAAAAATCAAGCTGGGTTTGACAAACTCATAGAACAGATAGCAGATTCGCAGATTCAACACGTTTTATTTATCAGTTCATCCTCGGTATACCACAACGCCAATGCCGTTGTCACTGAAGATAGTGATGCTGAAGATACAGATAACGTGTTATTTCGAATTGAACAGACATTTCAGTCCTGCTCACACTTTGATACCACTATTCTCAGATTAAGTGGCCTTATCGGCTATCAACGTCACCCAGGACGATTCTTCTCTAACGGTAAAGTTGTTCCTCAGCCTGATGCGCCCGTTAACTTAATTCACCGTGATGATTGTATTAAGATTATCGGCCAGATTCTTGAGCAATCGGCTTGGGGTGATGTTTTTAATGGCTGTGCTGATACACACCCTACGAAACGCCAATTTTATAGTCATGCACGTCTTTTACTAGGCGATCACCCACCCGCCTTCTCTGATCAAACACTCGGCCAGACGAAAACGGTGAGTAATGCTAAAATCAAACAACGGTTGGGTTATCATTTTATATACCCAGATGTAATGCAAATACCTTTTAACGAAACCGGTTAATCTCGATGACTGAAAATACTTACCCCTGTCCCTGCTTTAGTGGAAAACTTTATACGGAATGTTGCGAGTTAGTCCATAAAGGTAAAGTTGAAAACCCTGATGTAGAACGCATTGTGCGAGCGCGTTACACTGCTTTTTGTTATGGTGATATAGGCTATTTACTCGATACGCTTCACCCTAGGAAACGCCGTTTTGGTTTATCTTTTTCACTCTCTCGGCAGATTAAAAAAACACGTTGGGTCGGACTTAAAATTATAGGCTCTGAAAAACAAGATGACGTAGTGGCTTACGTCGACTTTGTTGCGTTTCATATTAAAGATGGTTTGATTGCACAGCAACATGAACGTTCTAGATTTGTTTTCGTTAACGACAAATGGTATTACTTCGACGGTGAAGAATTACCCCCTATCAAATTAGAGCGTAATGCTCCTTGCTTTTGTGGTAGTGGTAAGAAGTATAAGAAATGTCATGAAACATTACCGGGTAAATTAGAAGCAATGTAATTATCATTCCTTAATCTACAAATGAATTAGCAAAAAACCACACCGCAGCTGTGATAGGTACAGCACTCGGTGTTGGTAATGCACCACCATCGATTGATAATGATGATTTTGCTCAAGTGACGACCCAGCGTTCACTACAGTTGCGATCTCCATTCTTGATTGTAACCCATCATTGATTTCATCAAAGCAACTCGAATCTAAAGAAAATCTGTAAATGAGAAAATACCATCTGCACCTGCTAATGGACCTAGCAACTCTCAATCTGAGGCTTGATTGTTCCAGACAAAGATCTCATCTATCTCACCTTCTGAGTAATCAACATCGAAAGCACTGATATTTAAATTAGCTGTCTTAAAAGCGCCCTTCATTGGGCTATGTTGCCAGCCCTAATCTTTATTCCACCCTCTGTAATAAGACTGAGCATATTTTAAATCATCATCGGGTACAAAATAGTTATTCATGAAATCAGAACCTTGGAGGTCTTGATGCCTTTCTAAAAACTGATTGATTTCTTACTCGTAGGTCAGCTTTCGTAATAGACTGATTGTTGGACTTTTTACCCAAGAACTTCGTTGTTCAAAGTTTGGAAATTTTTCTTGGATCGCCTGTTCAATATTGAGCATTCATCGCCTCATTTCTTGTTTAGTTGATTAAGCATAAATAAGGCGAATGACAATTTAATAACAGTTTGGTTACTGTTTTATGACGTGTTCTAACAAAATGACACGCCTATGCAGCTTGAACAGGGATCGCGTGTCTCTTGTTTGTAATGCGATTATTTTCATCTAAATAGACCAACGTTGGTTTAAAGTTGGTTAGTTCTTGTTCGTCTAATGTTGCATAAGCACAAATAATAATGCGATCGCCAGGTGACGCTTTATGTGCTGCCGCACCATTGACAGAGATGATGTGAGAACCCGCTTCAGCACGAATGGCATAAGTTGTAAAACGCTCACCATTAGTCACATTATAAATTTGAATTTGTTCATATTCATGAATGCCCGCTGCTTCTAATAACTGACCATCAATCGCACACGAGCCTTCATACTCAAGTTCTGAATGTGTCACACAAGCCCGATGTAATTTTGTTTTTAGTAGCGTTAATTTCATAAATAGCATTTTTATTAAAATCAGCAGGCTATTATCGCTTTTTCGACGATATCAAGCAAGATGACAAGTAACATTATCGATTAATCTTGCTGGCCCTAATTGTGCTGCCATCAGTATCCTAAGCACCTTATCGCTTGATTGGGCCGGCATCAAGTCTATCTCACGGCAAATCTCAATATAATCGATATCAAAGCCTTTTTGCTCAATATTTTGCTTGGCTTGTTCACACAATGTTGTGAAATCATTCCGCCCGTTTTCTAAACTATGTTTAATATCCACCAATGTGTGATAAATTTCGCCAGCTGTCGTTTTCTCTGCCTCAGATAAATATTGATTTCGAGAACTCATTGCTAAACCATTCTGCTCTCGATGTGTTTGTGAACCAATTATTTTAATTGGCATATTAAGATCATCGACCAATTTTTTAATCAACAATAACTGTTGGTAATCCTTTTCACCAAATACCGCAATATCGGGCATGACCATATTAAATAATTTGGTAACAACTGTAGCCACCCCATCAAAATGGCCAGGGCGGTGGGCGCCACAAAGCCTATCCCCTATTTCCGACACGATAATTTTGCTCTGTTTTGCCATACCTTCTGGGTAAACTGTCTTCGCATCTGGCATGAAAACAATGTCACATGCTGTTTCAACAAGTTGTGCTGCGTCTTTCTCTTGTGTTCTTGGATAGGCATCAAGATCACTTTGCTCATTAAATTGCAGCGGATTAACAAAGATGCTCACGATCACCTTATCAGCATACTGCTTGGCTTTTTCAACTAAAGACAAATGGCCAGCATGAAGGTTACCCATTGTGGGTACAAAACCAATCATTAAACCGTGCTGGCGCCATTGTTTAACTTGTTGGCGAAGCTGCTCTAGCGATGATACTAGTTGCATTAATATTGCTGCTCAGCAGTAGGGAACTCTCCAGATTTAACGGCTTTCACATAATCTGTTACAGCAGCTAATATGCTGCCAGCTCCTTTTAGGAAGTCATGATTAAATTTAGGGGTTCGTTCTGGTGTGATACCTAACATGTCATACAAGACTAAGACTTGACCGTCGCAATCTACCCCTGCGCCAATACCAATCACTGGCATATTGACCGCTTCTGTCACCACTTTACCAAGACTCGCCGGCACACATTCTAATATCAACAAATCCGCACCCGCTTGCTCTAACTGCTGCGCTGCTTCAATCAACCCTTGTGCTTGCTCTGGTTCACGTCCTTGTACACGATACCCACCTAAACGATGAACTGACTGTGGCAAAAGGCCTAAATGGCCACATACAGGAATACCTCTATCCACCAGCTGCTTAACGATATCAATAACAATCGGGCCACCTTCTAGCTTGACCATTTGTGCTCCGCCTTCAGCCATCAAACGAGCTGCATTGGTAATCGCTTGTTCCTGATTGGCATAACTCATAAAAGGCAGATCGGCGATGATAAACGCTTTTTTACTACCGCGTACCACATTCTGTGTGTGATAAACCATATTTTCGACAGTCACTGGTAATGTGCTTTCTTGCCCCTGAATTACCATACCTAGTGAATCCCCAACTAAAATCACATCGATACCGGCTTGCTCTAAGACAGTACTAAAACTGGCATCGTAAGCAGTCAGAACAGCGATTTTATCCCCATCTTTTTTCATTTGGCGGCATTGCGTTAGGGTTAGACGATTCATGCTATTTCTCTTTGTTTGGCAGAGGGTTGTAATAATGGCGCCCACTTTGAATACGCCTGATTTGATCAATCAAGTTTTCATAATCTTGCTCACTATCGACCAAATTAATTTGCTCAGCATTCACAATCAATAAGGGAGAAGCTTCGTAGTAATGAAAAAAATCAGCATAGCTTTCTGTTAAACGTTGTAGATATGCATCTTCAATCCGTTGTTCATAGCCAATACCCCGCTGCGATATTCTGTTTTTTAGTACAGAAAGCGGTGCTTGTAAATAAATCACCAAGTCGGGCTGACGATGATGCATGGTGAGATTGTCATACACCATATTGTATAAGGCTAACTCATCATCATCCAAGGTAATCTGAGCAAATAAACGATCCTTATCGATCATAAAATCAGCGATTTGTAGATCATGAAAAAAATCATCTTGTTGCAGACTTTTACTCAGCTTTATTCTTTGCATTAAAAAACTCAACTGTGTTGGCAATGCGGATTGCTGAGGATGGGTATAAAATTTTTCTAAAAACGGGTTATGTTCTGGCTGCTCAAATAAGGCCGTACCAGAAAAACTCTCCGCCAAACGGTTTACCAAATGGGTTTTACCAACACCAATTGGGCCTTCAACTACAATATAACGTTGTGGTAAAGATGTATTCATATCTATTTCGTTTCTAGTCTTTCTAAACCGCTTTTAGGACACGATGCAAGTAATTCAGCGATAGGCCCTAAGCCAGGGATATCTAAATTAGGTGCTATTTCAGCTAAAGGATAAAGCACAAAAGCACGTTCTGCTATCCCTTTGTGCGGCACATGCAAATGTGACTCTTCGATCTGCCAGTCGTCATATAGCAAGATATCCAAATCAAGCGTACGCTCGCCCCAATGACGCTGTTTAACCCGACCATGTTGCTGCTCTATTTGTTGCAAATGATTTAATAACGCATCAGGCGACAATGTCGTATCGATTGCGGACACCGCATTAATAAAATCAGGTTGGTCTTGCGGACCCATTGGTGGGCTTTTGTATAGTGATGAATGCCTGATAAAGGCTGTCTCAGGCAGTGCTGAAAGATCGCATTGCGCTAAAAGCACCTGTTGTTGCGGGGCGGCAAGATTACTGCCTAAACCAATAAAGGCTTGCATTATGATGCTTGATTCGTTGAAACAACCACTGACTTTTTCGTTGTAGTCCCGCGTCTACGCCGCCGTTTCCGTTTAGATGGTGCTGGCGCTAATTCACCAACCATTTTCTGTTGTTCTGATTCATCAGCAAACTGAAAGTCTGTCCACCACTGTGATAATTCTTCAAACGGTTCACCTGCATCAGAACGCAATAGCAAGAAATCATAAGCTGCTCTAAATTTTGGGTGTGTCAATAAACGAAAAGCCCGTTTACCCTGACGCATTGTCAAACGAATTTGTAGCAACCAAATATCACGCGCCACTAGTGTAAGTCGTTTTGGAAAGGCAACACGTTGTACTTGTTTTGAAATCAATTCATTCGCCGCTTTCTGTAATGCGGGCAACGGTGGTATTTTTTTATCCTGATAATTTTGCCAACGCGCAAATGTCGGCCCCCAAAGAATAGCTGCAAATAAAAAAGCAGGTGTAACTGGCTTACCTTCTTTTATCCGCGTATCGGTATTTTCTAATGCTCTAGTCAATAATTTTGCTGCGGTGCTCTCTGGTTCTGATGCTAATAAACGTGCGCTATCAGTGAATAAATGACCAAATATTCCGTATTCGACTAGTAATTGATGTGTCTCAACTGCCTTGCCACTTAGATAGAGCTTTAATGTTTCATCGAATAAACGTGCCGGCGGAATATCTTGAAGTAATTTTGCCAGGCCTTTAATGTGCTTTTCGGTATCACGCTCTAATGTAAGCCCTAATTTACCCACGAAACGTAAGGCTCGTAGAATACGAACGGGATCTTCTCTATAGCGGGTTTCAACATCACCAATTAACCCAATTTTTCCTGCCTGCAGATCGTTAATACCACCGGTATAGTCGACAATCGAAAAATCACGGATGTTGTAATATAGGGCATTGATAGTGAAGTCGCGACGCCAGGCATCTTGTTCTAATGTACCAAAAACATTGTCTTGTACTATTTTACCATGCTGATCGATGTGTTGCTCAGCTTCTGGTGGTGCTCTAAAAGTAGCGACTTCAATCACTTCCCGGCCAAAGCCAACGTGAACCAGTTTAAAACGACGGCCAATTAAACGACTTCGTTTAAATAGTTTATGCACTTCTTCTGGCGAAGCATTGGTGGCAACGTCAAAGTCTTTGGGCTCGTAGCCTAATAACAAGTCACGTACACAGCCACCCACTAAATAAGCTTCAAAACCGGCATCTTTTAAACCGTATAGTACTTTTAACGCTTGAGGACTGACTTGAGAACGGGATAAATTGTGCTGATCGCGCGAGACAATTAATGGCACTGTCGGCTGTCCCAGACTGTCAGCTTCATGTTCAGATCGGTTTTGCTTTCTATTAAAAATTTTAGTTATGGATAACATTGCAGGCTATCATACCACGCTTGCTACTTTTCACTGCCTGCTTTCTCATTGAAAACATTGATATCACTGTGTTTTAGCTTCATTTCAATGCCCGCTGAACAGGTTTAAATGACCGACGGTGAATGGGTGTCACGCCTAAGTCCAACAAAGCTTGCTGATGTTGCTGTGTTGGATAACCTTTATGTTTCGCAAAGCCATAGCCTGGATAAGTCGCCTCCATTTTGGTCATTTCTCTATCCCTTGCAACTTTCGCTAATATTGATGCTGCTGCAATCGCCGGCTCAGACTGATCCCCTTTTATCACGGTCGTTATCGAGCAAGCCAATGCCGGAGCTTGATTACCATCAACTAATGCATGTGTTGGTTTAATACTCAAGTCTTCGACTGCTCGCTTCATGGCTACTAATGTTGCTTGCAGAATATTGATATCATCAATTTCATCCGGCTCTGACCGGCCTAATGCCCAAGCAAGTGCGTGCTGTTTGATTAAAGGTTCTAATTTTTCTCGTTGTTTTTCGCTTAGCTTTTTTGAATCTGCTAAGCCTGCTATAGGGTTATTGGGATCTAAAATAACCGCTGCTGTCACAACTGCACCTGCTAGGGGACCTCGCCCTACTTCATCGACACCTGCAATATATTCTGACATTACGCGGCCTGTTGTTCAGATAACATCACCAATAACTGCTCAGCGGCATTATCAGCGCCGCCAGATGGACCTAAGGCAGCCAATACTTGTTGACGGATATCTTCAGTTACGGCTTGCTGATCTGTTCGGCTCAAACGATCACGCAATTCTTCTTCTAAGCGTTGTACAGTCACATCATCTTGTAAAATCTCTGTTATCAAGGCTTTATTGGTCACAATATTACATAGGCCGACATAGGGGATTTTCACAAGGCACCGTAAGATCTTATATGTGACGGGTGAGACGCGATAACAAATAAAATGCGGTACACCCAATAAGGCAATTTCTAATGTTATTGTCCCTGAAGCTGCCACAATTGCATCACAGGCTGAAGTAAGATCATAAAACTCACTATCAACAACTTGAATAGGCAATCGAGATGCTGCCAATATCGGTGCTAACGCCTCTTTATTTAAACCTGGAGCCAGAGGGACAACAACCTGAATATCCAGCTGTTGTTGTTTAATTCGCTCAGCAGCCTGAATCATTAAAGGTAATAACATTTCTACTTCACTGTGGCGACTACCTGGAAATAAGCCAATGACTTTATGGGCTTTTTCTAGGCCCAATTTTTCTTTAGCTTGAATTGTCGTTAACGTTCTTTTTACAGCATCGACTAGTGGATGACCAACACAATTAACAGCGACACCTGCTTGTTCATAGATAGGGACTTCAAAAGGGAACAACACCAGCATTTTATCCACAACACGCTGAATCGTTTTCACTCGGCCTTTCCGCCATGCCCATACTTTAGGGCTAATATAGTACGCAACGGGAATACCTAACTTTTTGGCTTCTTTAGCCATTTTTAAGTTGAAGCCTGGGTAATCCACTAAAACCAATAAATCAGGTCTATGGGTTTTCAGTCGTTCCACCATTTGATTGAACACATTTTTTAAATGCCGGTAACGTTTTAGGACTTCAACTAATCCCATGACCGCCAGCTCAGAAAAATCAATATTGATTTCCATGCCCGCAGCTCGTAATTTCTCGCCGCCAATACCACTGACTTTAATATCTGGCGCACGTTGCTTGAGCGCTGTTACAACTCTCGCTGCATGAGCATCACCAGAGGCTTCGCCCACTACTACCATGATGTTAGCGTTCAAGCTTTCTTTCCTTCAGCATAACCGACTAACTCTAGGCCAAATCCTGACAGCCCTGTTAATTTGGTTGGCGTGCCCATCACACGCATTTTTTTGACGCCCAAATCCGCTAAAATTTGTGCGCCAACACCAAAAGTCCGCATATCCCAACTCATTTTACTCTGTGTTAATGCATCGCCACGATCTTGCTGCTGATATAGTTCAACTTTTTCAGCTAAGCGCTTATTCTGTTCAGGTTGTCTGAGTACTACTAATACACCCTTCCCTGCTTGCTGAATTTCAGTCATCACCTTTTCTAAAGGCCAGTGAATTTTTTCTCTGGTTGCACCCAATAAATCATTCAATGGGTCTGCCATATGAACACGTACCAATGTTTCTTCATCAGGTTTGATATCACCCGCAACCAAAGCAATATGCACTTGCCCATTAACGGTATCTTGAAAACTAACAAGCTCAAATTCACCTTGTGCTGTTGGCATCTGGCACTGTGAAAGCCGTTGAACTGTCATTTCATTTTCAAGGCGATAACTGATCAAATCGGCAATCGTACCGATTTTTAATTGATGTGTTTCGGCAAATTTTTCTAAGTCTGGTCTCCTCGCCATGCTGCCATCTTCATTTAAGATCTCAACAATAACAGAGGCGGGTGTTTTACCTGCTAGTTGTGCCAAGTCACAACCCGCTTCAGTATGCCCCGCACGTGTTAATACACCGCCAAGCTGCGCTTTTAATGGGAAAATATGACCTGGCTGAACCACATCTTCTGACTTGGCCTCTTCGCTGACAGCTGCTTGGATAGTTAAAGCCCTGTCTGCGGCTGATATCCCTGTTGTCACCCCTTCTGCTGCTTCTATAGACACGGTAAAGTTAGTCGAATAAGCCGCTTGATTATCTGACACCATTAAGGGCAATCTTAATTGCTTACAACGTTGCTCCGTTAGGGTTAAACAAATCAAGCCACGGCCGAATCGTGCCATAAAGTTGATCGCTTCTGGTGTAACACATTCTGCTGCCATGACCAGATCGCCTTCGTTTTCACGATCTTCATCATCAATGATAATGACCATTTTCCCTTGCTTGAAATCGTCGATAATTTCAGCCGTTGTGTTTAATTTCATTATTTTGCAAACCCATGTTTTGACAATGTTTCGTGTGTGATGCCCGTTTGTTTCTCTGGTAATAAACGTTCCAAATAACGGGCAATCAAATCCACTTCTAAATTTACTTTTGTTCCGACCTGATACGTTTTAATGATGGTTTCTTGTAGCGTATGCGGAATGATATTCACTTCAAACCAATTTTCAGCTGCATTATTGACTGTTAGACTCGTGCCATCTATGCAAATAGCACCTTTTTCGGCAATATAACGCTCTAACCCTACAGGTACAATGAATCTGAATTTAATCGAGCGAGCCGATGCTTCACGCTGAATGCATTCCCCTAAACCGTCAACATGACCACTGACAAAATGCCCCCCTAAACGATCACCCACCGCTAATGCTTTTTCTAAGTTCACTTGTGAACCTGTTTTTAATGTGCCTAAACTGCTTCTGTCTAGTGTCTCACGTGAGACATCAAACACAAGTTGTTTATCATTGATTTCAACTACGGTTAGACAAACACCGTTAATCGCAATGCTATCCCCCAATATGACATCGGAAAGATCTAACTTTTGCATCGCAACATCTAAACTGACATCACCGCCTTTTGCGTCAATGGCTTGTACTTTACCTAATGCTGCAATAATGCCGGTAAACATGGTTTGTCCTCGTTGTCGTTAATTTTTTTCAGAATGATTGGGTTTAGCGGTAATACGCCAATCGCACCCTACCGCTCTGATATCACTAATCGTCAGATCGATACATTCCGACATCTTCTTCAATGCCGGTAAGTGAAATAACCCTTTCGCATTATTACCCATTAATTTGGGTGCCATATAAATCACCAACTCATCGATCAAACCTGCTTTCAAAAGCCCGCCATTCAGCTGATGCCCTGCTTCAATCAGCACATCATTAATCTCACGTTTTGCTAATTCACTCATTAACTCAGTTAGGTCAATTTGTTCGTCTAAGTACTGACATTTAATGGCCGCAATATTCTCTTTGCTCTTATCGCTACAGGTTGCGATACATATCTCACCCTCAGCACTCAGTATCTTAGCTGTCTTAGGTATTTTAAACTGACTGTCAACAACCACTCTTAACGGTTGTCTGACTGTTTGTCCTTGTGGATACCATTGTGAAGGTCGTACCGTCATCAATGGGTCATCCGCTAAGACCGTGCCTATGCCTGTGACAATCGCACCGCTTTGTGCTCGTAACTTTTGCACATCTTGTCGCGCATCAGGGCTTGTTATCCACTGACTTTCTCCCGAGGCCATCGCGGTACGCCCATCAAGACTCATGGCTATTTTACTTCTAATATAGGGCCTGTTTTGTCTCATTCGCTGGCAGAACCCTCGATTTAGGGCCTCAGCTTGCTGCTGTAGTAAACCTGTCACAACCGTTATGCCTGCTTGTTCTAGTTTTTTTATGCCGTTACCTGCAACCAATGGGTTTGGGTCGGCCATAGCGATAAAAGCCCGTTTAATACCTGCTTTGATTAAGGCATCAGCACAAGGGGGTGTTCGTCCAGTATGGCTACAAGGTTCTAGCGTAATATAACAGTCAGCACCTAGTGCTGATTTATCATCCAATTGATTCAATGCGTTAATTTCCGCATGAGGTTCACCCGCTTTTTGATGCCAGCCTTCAGACAATACCTCGTCATCTTTAGCGATGACGCATCCGACTCTTGGGTTAGGTGCTGTTGTGTAAAGCCCTCGCTCTGCTAGAATCAGCGCACGGGCCATCATCGATTCATGGGACATTAGCTTTTGTTTCGGCGCGCTTCACATTTTGGACAGATGTGCTTGTCATCGTCGATGACCCAACCGGTTTGTTCTGCTTCTGTCAAAGATCCCTCATACCACGCACGGCCATCTGTAATTCTTCGCCCGCCCTCATCACCATCTTCGGAGTTGTGTTGCTGCTCAATATAACGGATCCCTTGAGGGTTACAGACATCACAAAAAACAATCACTCTTAGCATATCGTCTAATCCTTCTTAACCGATTCTGAGGTATTTTCCATCCGTTCAATCTCTTCACGAAATGCATTCACATCTTGGAAGCTTCGGTAAACCGATGCAAAACGAACGTATGCGACTTCATCCAGTTCGCGTAATGCATCCATCACCCAATCGCCAATTAAACGACTCGCCACTTCGCGTTCACCGGTGGCTCTTAAACGATGGATGATCCCATTCACTGCACTATCAACGGCATCTGTATTTACAGGACGCTTTTCTAGTGCTCTTAAAAAACTTGCTCTGAGTTTACTCTCATCGAACAAGGCCCGTGATTCATCACGCTTGATTAACCGGGGTAAAGTTAACTCTACCGTCTCATAAGTTGTAAAGCGTTCGTTACACCCAGTACAAGTCCTGCGACGACGTATTGAGTCGGCTTCCGCCGATAAACGGGAGTCAATGACTTTTGTGTCATCAGCACCGCAAAAGGGACAACGCATACACTACGATCCTTGATTCTGGCTGTGCAGCATCGCACAGTTGCCGTATCCAACCATTTCCATCATGCTATAACGCCTTTTGCCCTATGTATAGCAATAGACTCTAGCTTTATCTTCAAGTTCTGAATTATGAGTAAACAGGGTAAGTTTGGCAAATAGCTTTGACTTTCTCTCTCACTGTTTCAATCACTGTCTCATCGCCACCACTGCCGATAACATCACACATCCATGTTGCTAGTGCTTCAGAGTCTTGTTCATTAAAGCCACGCGTTGTTACCGCGGGTGTACCAACACGAATACCTGATGTGACAAACGGTGATTGCGGGTCATTTGGCACCGCATTTTTATTAACCGTGATAAACGCATTACCTAACCATGCATCAACATCTTTACCTGTTAACCCTGCGTCGATAAAACTCACTAAAAACAAATGATCATCCGTGCCCTTAGACACGACATCATAACCTCGAGCCATAAAGACTTTAGCCATCGCTTGTGCATTTTTAATGACTTGCTGTTGATACGACTTAAATTCTGGCAGCATTGCTTCTTTGAAAGCAACGGCTTTGGCAGCAATGACATGCATCAATGGTCCACCTTGGAAACCCGGGAATACTGCTGAATTAAGTTTTTTCTCAATCTCAGGATTCGCTTTCGCTAAAATTAAACCACCACGTGGTCCACGTAGTGTTTTATGCGTTGTTGTTGTTGTCACATCTGCAATTTGTACTGGATTAGGATAAAGACCTGCTGCCACTAAACCTGCAATATGTGCCATATCAACCAATAGATAAGCGCCGACTGAATCTGCGATATCTCTAAAGCGTTGCCAATCAACAATACGTGAATAAGCAGAAAAACCCGCTACCACAATTTTAGGCTGATGTTCTTTCGCTAAGGCAGCGACTTCATCGTAGTCAATTTCACCGCTTTCGGAATTGATGCCGTATGAAGCAGAGTTATAAATTTTACCTGATGCACTGACTTTAGAACCATGGGTTAAATGACCACCATGCGCCAGACTCATTCCCAAAATCGTATCACCTGGTTGTAATAAAGCGAGATAAACGGCAGCATTTGCTTGAGAACCCGAATGGGGTTGTACATTTGCATAGTCGGCACCAAATAAAGTCTTCGCACGGTCAATCGCAAGTTGTTCTGCTGAATCTACGTATTCACAGCCGCCGTAGTAACGTTTGCCTGGGTAACCTTCTGCGTATTTATTGGTTAATAACGAGCCTTGCGCTTCCATTACACGCGGACTGGTGTAATTTTCTGATGCAATTAATTCAATATGATCTTCTTGGCGTTGATTTTCAGACTTAATCGCAGCAAATAGTTCATCATCAAAACCAGCGATGGTCATGTTTTTCTTGTACACAGACTTCCCCTGCTTCTACAGTAAAATAGTTCTCTATTCTAACTTATCTGTTTAGTGTTAACTATGGCACACTAGCTGTTTTATCAGCTCAAAAATGGAAATAAATAACGATGACTGTATCAATTATTGGGATCGGCCTGATGGGGCAAGCATTAGGAGAGCGATTATTGGAACAACAGCAAACGCTTGTTATCTATAATCGGAATGCTAATAAAACGGTCAAACTGGCACAAAAAGGCGCTACAGCACTCAATTCTGCGCAACAAGCCGTGTCTATAAGTGATATCTGTTTACTGTTTTTAAGTGATGCTAATGCGATTAATACCGTACTCGATACGATCGAGTCTCAACATTTAATTGGCAAAACGTTTATTCAAATGGGCACCATTGCGCCTGATGAATCTCGCCTTCTTGAACAACGACTTAATCAACAGGATTGCAGCTATCTAGAATGCCCCGTTTTAGGCAGTCTACCCGAAGCCCGATCTGGTTCACTTATATTGATGGCGGCAGGAGACCGTGCTGTTTTTGATGCCGTTCTTCCGCTACTCAACCAGATTGGAAATCAGCCAAAATATTTTGGTACTACTGGCAATGGCTCAACAGTGAAACTAGCAATGAATCAATTGATTGCTGGATTAACATCGAGCTTTGCTTTAAGTTTGGCTTTAATCGAAAAAGAAGGTGTCGATTCAGACGAATTTATGTCCGTTGTCCGTGACAGCGCCCTTTATGCACCGACCTTCGATAAGAAATTAGAACGGATGTTAACTAGAGATTTTGCCAACCCCAATTTCCCGACAAAACATTTAGCCAAAGATACGACGCTATTTTTAAATATAGCTGAACAATTAGCACTCAATACGGCTGCTTTAGAAGGTATTTCTGATTTACTACAATATACCTTGGCTAAAGGTTTAGCCGATACTGATTATTCCGCTTTATATGCTGGTGTACATCTAGATGGTCTAAAGACTAAATAAATCCCTTTGAATAATCGTTTCATTACGATCAGGGCCCGTCGAGATAATATCAATGGGTACGCCAGCGAGACTCTCAACTTTTTTGATGTAGGCTTGTGCATTAGCTGGCAAATCGTCAAAATTTGTTGCTCCCACAGTCGATTCACTCCAACCCGGCATATCAATGTAAACAGGTTCGCAACCTTCAAACTCATCTGCACTTAACGGCAAGATATCGACGGTCTGGCCATCACGTTGATATGACACACATAAACGGATAGTTTCTAAGCCATCTAATACATCGAGTTTTGTTAGACACAAACCAGTGACACTGCTAACCCAACAAGCACGATTCAAAGCGACCATATCTAACCAACCACATCGACGCCCACGGCCTGTTGTAGCCCCAACCTCATGGCCTTTATCTGCTAAGTATTGACCGGTCTCGTTAACAGAGCCATCTGAATCCAAGAGTTCAGATGGAAACGGTCCAGCCCCGACACGGGTTGCATAAGCCTTGGTAATCCCTAAAACATAATCAATATGTCGCGGGCCAACACCTGAACCTGCGGCACAGCCACCTGCTGTTGTGTTTGATGAGGTGACATAAGGGTAAGTACCGTGGTCGATGTCTAATAACGCACCTTGTGCGCCTTCAAACATGACATTATCGCCGGCTTTCGAATATTGCTCTAACAGATTTGGAATATCAGCAATCAAGGTTAATAAGACATCCCGCATGGCTAATGTTTCATCACGTACTTGCTCAAAGTTCACTGGCGCTGACTGGTAATAATTAATCAGTGAAAAGTTATGGAATTCCATCACTTCTGCTAGTTTCGTTACAAAGCTGTCTTTGTCGATTAAATCACCTAATCGTAAACCACGACGTGCCACTTTATCTTCATAAGCCGGACCAATACCACGCCCTGTCGTACCAATGGCTGATTTACCTCTGCGTCTTTCACGTGCCTGATCTAGGGCAACATGATATGGCAGAATTAGGGGACAAGCCGCACTGATTTTTAACCGTTCACGAACAGGGATACCATTATTCTCTAATTCGCCTATTTCTTTAAGTAACGCTTCTGGGCAGAGTACAACACCATTACCGATCAAGCACTGAACATGTTCACGTAAAATACCTGATGGGATAAGATGTAACACTGTTTTCTTGCCATCAATAACTAAGGTATGACCGGCATTATGTCCCCCTTGAAAGCGGACAACAGCTGAAACATTATCTGTGAGTAAATCAACGAGTTTACCTTTACCTTCGTCACCCCATTGAGACCCAATTACTACAATATTTTTTGCCACTTCAGTTTGTTCCTGTTTCTACCACTGTCCAGCGGTCATCTTGTTTTACTAGTGTTTTACTTGCTGTCACTTTCGAATCTGAAAGTTGGTAGGCAACGATTTTACCTTGTGAACGTAATTGTTCTACCATTTGGTGCTGTTCTATCTCGTCTTGCCAGACCACTGAAATAACTTCTTTTTCTTCGGAAGCAGCGCGGCTATTTACCACCATTTCTTTTAAATCTAAGCTAAACCCTGTCGCGGGTTGAGCATGGCCAAAATCCTCTCCGATACCGTCATAACGTCCGCCCATCGCCAGTGCTTGTGCAGAACCAGCCTGATAAGCAGCAAAGACCATTCCTGTGTGGTAGTCATAGCCTCTTAATTCAGCTAAATCAAAGTTGATAGCTACTTTAGGTAACCGTTGCTCAGACATGATGGCAACTGTTTGTACTGTCTCTAATGCTGCTAGAACGGATGCTGGCGCTTTAGCTAGCACTTGTTGTGCTTTTGCTAATACACCTTTAGCACCATTTAACTCCGCTAATGCAAGCAGCATAGTATGGCTATCCGTATTCAATTTGTACTGCGTCAACAAATGTTCTATCTCGGGCAATGCTTTTCTTTGCAAAGCCTGAAACAGGGCTTGTTCCTGTTCAGAACTTAATTCTGCCTGCTGCGCTAAACCACGGAAAACACCAACATGACCAATATCAAGGACTATTTCACCCTCAAAACCGATAATGGTTAAGGCTTCAACCATAAGCTGCAATATTTCGATATCGCTTTCCGCACCGGTGTGACCATATATCTCAGCACCAAGTTGTGTTGGGTTACGCGATGTACCTTGACAGACAGGCAATGTTTTTAAGACATTCCCTATGTAGCACAAACGTAAAACATCTTGTTTATTACGCAATTTATGTGCTGCTATACGTGCTACTTGTGGCGTTATATCGGCACGGATACCAAGTAAGCGGCCCGACATTTCATCAATGAGTTTAAAAGTCTGTAGCTCCAACATTTTTGCTGGGCCTGTTAATAAAGCATCTAGGTACTCTACTAAAGGCGGCGTGACTAACTGATAGCCCCACGCTTGTAGCCTATCGATCAATTCTCGACGAAGTTGCTCTAAGCGAGCAGCATCTTCAGGCGCGACTTCATCTATGCCTTCTGGCAATAACCAACGTTGTGTCAAAGTCATTTTGTTAATGTGCCCAATATAGTAAGCCTAAACCGAAACACATGCTTAATAAGCCTATGATCCTTAAGGTTTGGTCACTCATTCCTATCAATTGTATTAGTGATCGCCGAAACATGACGGGATTGATAAAGGGCATTATACCTTCAATGACCAACATCAGCGCTGTTGCTATGAACAGGCTTCCAAGCAGCGTTTCATTCACGGTCTATTGTTTTGTCGTACTATCAAACTGGGTGAAGAATTCCCCTTTCGGCTCAATTACTAGCATATCGTTACCATTGAACACGTTTTTATACGCATTCAGACGACGGTATAACGAGTAGAATTCAGCATTTTGTTCGTAGGCTTTAGCATAAACTTCAGTCGACGTTGCATCACCTTCACCTCGTAGAATTTCAGCTCCACGTCTTGAGTCGGCTAATATAATCGTACGTTGACGATCGGCATCTGAACGGATTTTTTCCGATTCTTCTGCACCTTGTGAACGTAATTCACTAGCAACCCGCTCACGTTCCGCTTCCATACGTGTATAAACTGACGAACTAACTTCACTTGGTAAGTCAATGCGCTTAATCCGTACATTAACAATTTCAATACCGAAGTCTTTAGCAATAGCATTAGCTGATAACATCATTTCTGAAACCAGAGATACCCTATCACCAGATACTAATTGTTTGATTGTTCTTTTACCAAATTCACCACGTAGTCCATCTTTAACGATTTGGGCAATACGCGATTGTGCTCTTGCTTCATTACCACCCATTGATTCAAAATATGTTGCTACGTCATCAATACGCCACAGAACGAAAGAGTCAACTGATACGTTTTTCTTTTCGCCTGTTAAGTAACGAGCAGGCGTCGCATCCAGCGTTAAGATTCGTCCATCAAAAAATTTCACGTTGTTGACAAATGGAATTTTGAAATGAATACCCGGCTGATAATCGGCACGTTCAATTTGACCCAGTCTCAATAAGATCGCTTTTTCACGTTCTTCGACGAAAAAGATAGATGAACTGACTATAATAAATGCCGCAATAGCTAGAAAAATAATTGTGTTAATACGAGCCATTTTTAGCGACCTCCTCTAATACGGGCATCAGTAGGTCGTTGACCCATTGATGACGAACTGGATGATGGATAGTTTTTCGTATTATTGGCACTACTATTATTTTGAATAATAGGTGTCATACTACGCATTTTATCAAGCGGTAAGTACAGCATGTTGTTGCTGCCTTCATCGACATCAATCATCACTTTTTGACTTCTTGTATAGACGGACTCCATTGCATCTAAGTACAACCTTTCAGTCGTAATATTAGGCGCTTTTTGATACTCATTCATCACTTGAAGGAAACGGCTCGTCTCACCTTCTGCCTGCGCAATAACTTGACTCTTATACGCTTCGGCTTCTTGTATTAAACGGAACCCCGCACCACGTGCTTTCGGGACGATATCGTTAGCGTAAGCTTCCGCTTCGTTCTTTTGTCTTACTTCATCCTCACGCGCTTTAACAACGTCAGCAAAAGCAGATTGAACCTGCTCCGGCGGCTGAACATCAATCATATTGACACTCGTGACCTCTAACCCTGTTTGTAAGTCGTCTAACATACCTTGCAAGTTACTGCCAGTTCGGCTTGCCACTTCACTACGGCCTTCAGTCAATACAAAGTCCATATCAGACTGCCCTACTGTTTCCCTAACCGCACTTTCTGTCATTTGGCGTAATGTTAAGTCTGGGTTTCTGACGTTAAATAGATAATAGGCTGCATCTTTAACCCTGTATTGAACCTCAATCTTGAGATCAACAATATTTTCATCTTTTGTCAGCATTAACGATTCTGAATGAATCGTGCTACCCACACGGCCTGTCGTTGAACGATAGCCAATTTCAGCATTCCTACTTTGAGCTACATTAACGATTTCAACACGCTCGATTGGCGTTGGCAAGTGCCAATGTGGACCCGGCTCAGTTACATCTTGGTACTGACCGAACCGTAGAACGACACCTCGTTCGGCAGGGTCGATAATGTAAATACCTGATAATAGCCAAACAATGAAAGCGACCAATAAAATGAGCCCAAAGCCCATAGTACCACCACTGTCTCCCCCAGTATCACTGGTTGAGCCACCGCCGCCAAAAATACCCCCAAAAATACCGCCTAACTTGCGCTGCATCTTACGCACCACTTCATCTATATCAGGCGGGCCTTTGTCATCACGGTTGCCCCACGGGTCTTTATCGCCTTTACCAGGTTCGTTCCAAGCCATTTAGCACTCCAAGCTGAGAAATTTTAGATTCATTAAAACACAAACATGCTTATTCTACGGACATAAGCTGCAATAGGGAACCGTTGATTCAACAACATTCCCCTTATTACACATAGTATGTCAACAAACTGGGGATGAAAGTTCAATTTAACAAGGTCTATTGTGCAGAATACGCTAATTTTCTATCGTGAATTGTTCTTGCTCTGGAAAATATTCCTGCAGAACTTGTCGTAATAGCTCAATGCCTTCACCGGTATGGGCTGATAACCAAACACGCCAAATTCGGCCATCTTTATCTCGATCTGTTCTGGCCTGATGATCTTCTAGCTTATCTATCTTGTTACATACGATCACCTGTGGGACTTCATCAGCATCGATTTCATGTAATACTTCATTCACTTGAGACATCAACTCTTCTCTATCTGATGCGCCTGCTTCGACGACATGGAGTAACAATGCGGCACTGCGGGTTTCTTCAAGCGTTGAACTAAATGATTCGACTAAGTCATGTGGTAACTTTCTAATAAACCCTACAGTATCTGCCATAATTAAAGCTTCGGTATTCATTAACTTCAAACGGCGTAAGGTTGGATCTAAGGTCGCGAACAACCTGTCATCAGCATAGACTTCCGATGTTGTCATTCTATTGAACAAGGTTGATTTACCCATGTTGGTATAACCCACCAGTGATACAACTGGAATATCAGCTCTTTGTCGAGAACGGCGACCTTGTTCGCGCTGAGAACGCACTTTGGTCAACTGTTTTTTAAGAGACTTAATCCTTTGACCTAATAACCGCCTATCTGTCTCAAGTTGGGTCTCACCGGGCCCACGCAAGCCGATACCGCCTTTTTGTCTTACTAGATGGGTCCAACCTCGGACTAGGCGTGTAGAAAGGTGTTTGAGTTGAGCAAGTTCGACTTGCAGTTTACCTTCATGAGATCGCGCTCGTCGAGCAAAAATATCCAGAATAAGTCCTGTCCTCGCGATAACGCGACACTGTAGCTTTGCTTCTAAATTTCTTTCTTGGCTTGGTGATAACTCGTGGTTGAAAATAACCACGGCAGCATCACTGGCGGCAACATGTTCTCTGATTTCATCAACTTTTCCTGTGCCTGCAAAAAACTTACTGTCTGGCGCTCGACGTTTACCATGTACCATCTTGGCTATTCTGGCGCCAGTTGAATTAACCAGTTCAATGAATTCTTGCTCTGATTCGTCAAAGTTTCTGTCATTAAAATTAAGATGTACGAGAACAACAGCTTCTATTGGTTTTGATGTATCAAATGCCGCGTTACTGTCATGACGATCAAACAATCAGATACTCTCCTCAGGATTTATTCGATCACAACATTATGCGCGGGCACTATCGTTGAAATGGCATGCTTATATACCATTTGGTTAACCGAGTTTTTTAATAAAATGACGAATTGGTCAAACGAATCAATTTGCCCTTGTAGTTTAATGCCATTGACTAAATAAATCGACACTGCCGTATTATCTCTTCTCAATGCATTTAGAAAAGGATCTTGTAATGATTGTGCTTTTGTCATCTTTCTCTCCGAGCTGTTGTTCTTATTAACCCATATGAAAGGTAGGGCCTATCACTTATTCTAGGTAGACAAAATAAATCGTCAAGCTTTAATTCCTTAATTCAGGAATTCGGTCTAATAAAAGGGACATAATTTGTGAAATTGGTAACCCTTCACTGGTATCAAACCAGGTTGTATCATCCTGCGCCCTTAACCACGTCAGCTGCCTTTTAGCCATTTGTCTGGTCGCTATAACTGCCTTTTCAATAGATGTATCTAAATCATGATCGCCTGCTAAGTGTTGCCACACCTGACGATAGCCAGCAGCTCTGATAGACGGTAGGTCTGCATGACAATCATCACGCTCATAGAGAGATTTCACTTCATCGAGAAATCCCATTTCCATCATGATTTGATAGCGTTTCTCAATACGACTGTGAAGTATGCTTCTGTCAAAGGGGCTTAATATAACCTTAGTAAGGCGGTAAGGTATTTCGGATTGGCTCTTTTCCGTTAATTCGGTCAAAGACTTGCCTGTAATTTCGTAAACTTCTAATGCACGTTGAAGACGTTGCGGATCGTTTGGATGAATACGCTTGGCTGATACAGGGTCAATTTGCGTCAAACGATCGTGTAAGTATTTTAAACCGAACTGTTCTACTTCATCATCTAAATGCTGACGAATCGCTTTATCAGCCTGTGGTAAAACAGCTAAACCCTCTTGCAATGCTTTGAAATATAGCATTGTGCCACCAACAAGAAGTGGTATCTTTCCTCGCTGCGTAATATCAGCCATTAATGCTAAAGCATCACGCCTAAAGCCACCTACCGAGTAATGTGCAGATGGCTCTATAATGTTAACCAAATGATGTGGAAATTGCGCTAGTACTTCTGGTTCAGGTTTTGCTGTTCCAATATCCATTCCGCGGTAGACTAACGCAGAATCAACGCTGATAATTTCTACAGGAAGTGATGCGGCTATCGTTAAAGCAAGATCGGTTTTTCCGGCCGCAGTTGGGCCCATGATAAACAGGGCCGGCGGTAAACTGTTTTGGTATAGTTCGATCAACCCTGCTTCATCGAATCAAAGAATTCAGCATTCGTTTTAGTCGCCTTCAAACGATCCAACAAGAATTCCATTGCTTCGATCGGCTCCATTGGTGCCAAGATCTTACGCAATACCCACAGTTTATGTAGATCACCTTCATTGGTTAACAACTCTTCACGACGTGTACCAGAACGTGTCACATTGATAGCGGGATACATACGACGATCTGCAAGTTTACGTTCAAGCTGTAATTCTTGGTTACCCGTACCTTTGAATTCTTCGAAGATAACTTCATCCATCCGAGAACCTGTTTCTACCAACGCGGTTGCGATAATACTTAGACTACCGCCTTCTTCTACATTACGTGCTGCACCAAAGAAGCGTTTCGGTCGTTGTAATGCATTAGCATCAACACCACCAGTTAGTACTTTACCTGATGAAGGTGCTACGGTGTTATAGGCCCTTGCTAAACGGGTGATTGAGTCTAATAGAATCACAACATCATGCTTGTGTTCAACTAGGCGCTTAGCTTTTTCAATCACCATCTCAGCCACTTGTACATGGCGTGAAGCAGGCTCATCAAACGTACTTGATACGACTTCACCTTGTACCGATCGTTGCATTTCTGTGACTTCTTCAGGGCGTTCATCAATCAGTAAAACAATAAGATAACTATCTGGGTGATTTGCAGCAATTGATTGTGCAATAGATTGCAAAATCATGGTTTTACCTGTCTTTGGCGGTGCAACAATCAAAGCACGTTGGCCTTTACCAATCGGTGCTGCTAGGTCTACAACCCTAGGTGTTAAATCTTCTGTACTACCGTTTCCCCGTTCTAATGTAAAACGCTCATTAGGGAATAATGGTGTTAAGTTTTCAAATGGGACTTTGTTTTTAGTGTTTTCTGGTTTTTCAAAATTGATTTCATCAACTTTAACTAACGCAAAATAACGCTCACTGTCTTTAGGTGCCCGAATTTTACCGCGTAGCGTATCACCCGTTCTTAGATGAAAGCGTCTAATTTGACTCGGTGAAACATAAATATCATCTGGACCAGCAACATAAGAATCTTCAGGAGATCTTAAAAAACCAAAACCATCTGGTAATAACTCTAATGCGCCTTCGGTATAAACATCATCGCCATTTTTGGCATGTTCTTTCACAATGGCAAAGATTAAATCTTGTTTTCTGTTACGCGCTAGGCCTTCTAGCTTCATTGAGATGGCAAGTTCCATCAATTCAGCAGCGGACTGCTTCTTTAGATCTGTTAGATTCATGTATTACCTAAAATGGGATTTTTTATAGAGATAGTTGGATTTGGGCACGCAATAGGTGCAATTAACTTTAATACGGGGGTTTTTCAGAATTTCTAACAATATAACAATAAAATAAAGTGAAATCTACACTAAACCCAAAATATTCTTGGACTGTTTAACATTAATGATTATTCAGTAAACCAAATCGTATTAAGATATGCATAATCAAGGTGGCTTTATCACAAGGAGCAATCCATGTTTCGTCATTTATTCTTTATTGTTTTATCCATTCTATTTAGTGCTTATACTCAACATTCTCCAGCATATTAGTAGCGCGGCGAACAGATTACTGACGACAGTTATTATGATATTGATAAAAAACCTTAACAACACAACAAGATCAACTCGAAGACATCATTGAAGCGCTTGATGGGCAGTGGCGTGGTGAACTCAACCATATAGAATATAAAGGTAATCTTGGTAAGCACTGCTTCTTTTAATTTATAAGACTTTTTATTTTAGAAGTACCCAGGCAATTTTCTTCTTACCCGCCTGAATTAAGTATTTACCCGCTGTGAGCTTCAGCGTTGGCTCTACCACTTCCCATTCTACTTTTACACTGCCATTTTTCAGCATGTCTCTGGCTTGTGCTGAATTTGCAGTTAAGTTGGCTTTATTAATAACAGCACTGATTGCGAGTTCAGCTTGTCCTTCTAAATCAACTTCAACTTCTGGTGTACCTTCTGGCACTTCACCCGTTGTAATGACATTGCCTACGCCCTTATGAGCATTGGCTGCGGCTTCCTCACCATGGAAACGAGCTACAATTTCACTAGCGAGCTCAATCTTCACATCTCGCGGATTAACACCATTTTTGATGCTAGTTTTCAATGCCTCAATCTCTTCAATCGTTTTAAAAGAGAGTAGCTCATACCAGCGCCACATCAATGAATCTGGAATAGACACAATTTTTTGAAACATCATGCCAGGTGCTTCCGTTATACCGACATAATTGTCTAGTGATTTAGACATTTTCTTAACGCCATCTAGTCCTTCCAACAATGGCATCATCATCACTACCTGTGCTGCTTGGCCTTCACCTTTTTGAAGTTCTCTACCCATTAATAAGTTGAATTTTTGATCAGTACCACCCAGCTCAACATCAGCCTTCAAAGCGACAGAGTCATAGCCTTGCACGAGCGGGTAGAGGAACTCATGGATTGAGATGGATTGGTTCGTCTTAAACCGTTTTTTGAAATCATCACGTTCAAGCATACGAGCCACACTCAACTGGCCTGCTAATTTAATCATGAAGTCAGCGCCTTTATCAGCAAACCATTCTGAATTGAAACGCACTTCTGTCTTCGCTGGATCTAGAATTTTGAATACCTGCTCTTTGTAGGTTTTTGCGTTGGCTGCTATTTCTTCAGGACTCAATGGCGGACGTGTTGCACTCTTACCTGTGGGGTCACCTATCAAGCCAGTAAAATCCCCAATCAAAAAAATGACCGTATGACCCATTTGTTGAAACTGGCGTAATTTATTAATCAGTACTGTATGGCCTAAATGGAGATCGGGTGCTGTCGGATCAAAACCAGCCTTAATACGAAGGGGTTGTCCAGTTTCAAGTTTTTCGATCAATTCTGCTTCGACTAATATTTCTTCCGCTCCACGACGTATTTCTGCCATCGCTATTTGAACAGGAATCATGCCTTATCTCCAAGTTTGAACATTCTATGGCGCGAATGGTATCACACACTAACGGAATGGGGACTTCCATTAAGTTAGAAATACTGAGAGAATATGACGCTAATTATGCACCAAATTTAGAGTTTTTGATGAAACGAAACCGACTAGTCCGGCCCTCTAAGCACCATGCCCTCTTTTCAGATAAAGCGAATTATTTCTCTCGTTACCGTTATATCGCCTTTTTTTTCGTATTAGGGATACTCATTTTTTCATTGACGAGTTTCATCACTTCTGATGATCAACAAACTCCTTCCTTACAATCTAACGTTATCGATTTACCTGGGTTACCAGCTGCTGAACAGGTTAGAACAAGTTTACCTGTCAACACTACAGTCCCACTTATCAGTTCAGAATTATCTGAATTGCCCTCTGAAGTTGAAGCGGAAATTGTAATTCAAGGACCATTACTATTGGTAGATGAACCCAATGAAGCAACTAATGATGTTGAATTGAACTGGGAAGAAATCACAGTGAAGTCGGGCGATAATTTATCACTGATTTTCCCTCGTGTTGGATTAACAGCAAGAGATGTTTATAACGTCACACAACTTGATAAATCAGATATAAAACCCTTACTTAATCTCAAACCAGGACAAATCATTCATTTTGGTACTCTACCAAATGAAGAAGCTAAATCACTTGAAGCATTGAAAATCGTCTTAGATCCTTTAAACACGTTTTATATTAATAAGCTCGAAGAAAGTTATGAAGCAAAAATGGAAACTCGCGATGTCGATGTTAAGCAACAACATGTCACAGGAGAAATTGAAAACTCCTTATTCCTTTCTGGCTTAACAGCCGGCTTATCAGATAAAGTCATTATGGAGATGGCTTATATTTTTGGTTGGGATATTGATTTTGCTCTCGACTTACGCAAAGGCGACCACTTTAAACTTATTTACGGTGAACATTATCTAGACGGTGAAAAAATTGCTGATGGTGAAATCTTAGCTGCTGAGTTCACTAACAGGAGTAAAACTTTTCGTGCGGTTCGCTTTTCTGATGCTGAAGGCCGAGGCCAGTATTATTCCCCTGAAGGCCATAGTATGCGTAAAACTTTTACACGAACGCCTGTGCCATTATCTAGAATCAGCTCTCGCTTTAATCCTAATCGAAAACACCCAGTTTTAAAGACTAACCGTCCTCATCGAGGTGTCGATTATGCTGCTAGAACCGGCACACCTATTTTAGCAACCGGTGATGGTAAAGTGGCATTTAAAGGTAGGAAAGGTGGCTATGGCCGCACGGTTATTTTGTCACATGGCGGTAAGTACACAACACTCTACGCACATATGTCTCGTTATAAGAAAGGCTTGCGAACTGGGCAACGTGTTAGGCAGGGACAAACCATCGGTTATATTGGCAGTAGTGGTTTGGCTACAGGCCCCCATTTACACTACGAATTTCGTGTCAATGGTGTTCACCGTAATCCGCTTACCGTTGCTTTACCCAAGGCAGAACCTTTACCTAAAAAGTACCGGGCAGAATTTAAAGAGCAAGCTGCGCCTCTCCTTGCTCAGTTAAATGTACTACAAGATACCGCCGTTGTACAAAATGATAATGATTAGGCATTAGTTATGGCCTATTATATTGGAATCATGTCTGGCACTAGCCTTGATGGCGTTGATATTGCTATTGTTGATATTAAAAAAGATGCTGATTGTACTGTTATCTCAGCAACAACTTTCAACTTTCCTTCTTCATTACATTTGCTTTTAAAACGTTTAATTAACGACAGTCATTGTCACCTAAAGAACTTTGGTGAGCTTGACGTTGCATTAGGCCAATTCATTGGCCATGCGATCAATACACAATTATCACAAACTGATATACAAACTGGTGAGATTATTGCCATAGGTAGTCACGGCCAGACTATCTATCATTGTCCTGACGGTGAACTACCTTTTAGTCTGCAAATTGGCAATGCTAATGTGATTGCGGAAATCACTCAAATTACAACTGTCTCTGACTTTCGTCAGCGTGATATTGCTGCTTTAGGTCAAGGTGCTCCGCTTGTTCCTGCCTTTCATCAGGCTTTGTTTTCAACGCCAGAACGAACGAATGTTATTTTAAATATCGGTGGTATTGCCAACGTAACAATACTTAATCCCAAGCAAGAGGTGATTGGTTTTGATACTGGCCCTGGCAATGGTCTGATGGATGCATGGATATATCAGCAATTAGGTCAGGCTTATGACCAGAATGGTAATTGGGCTTCGAATGGCCAAATTAATGACGTGTTATTAATGAAAATGCTTAGCGACCCTTATTTTAGCCAGACAATTCCTAAAAGTACGGGGCGTGAATATTTTAATATAGGTTGGCTAGAAAAGCAGCTGGCACAATTCGGAGAAAACATTGCTGCTATTGATGTTCAAGCGACTTTAAACGCGTTTACCGCCTTCTCTATTGCTAATAGTGTTAAACAATATACGCCTCAAACCGTTTATATTTGTGGTGGTGGTGTTCATAATGACCAATTGACTCAGACTTTAGCATCGCAATTAGGTAATGTCGCTGTCTCTAGTACAGCAGCGTTAGGCCTTGACCCAAACTGGGTTGAAGCTGCAGCATTTGCTTGGTTAGCTTATCGCACGATGAATCAAAAAACCGGTAATTTGCCTTCTGTGACGGGTGCAAAACATGCTGTCATTTTAGGCAGTATTCATTCAGCGTAATATTTCATTCGTCCAGTGATGCATCATATTCACTGAGAGATAATAACCCCTCAATATCTGCTATATCATCCGGTGCTATTTTAAATAACCAGCCATCGCTATAAGGCGCTTCATTAATATTCTCTGGGGCATCCTCTAGCGCTGCATTAACAGCAATAATTTTGCCCGAAACTGGCATATAAATATCTGATGCCGCTTTAACTGACTCGAGTAACATACAGGTTTGTTGTGCAGCCAAGCTCTGTCCAACTGCAGGTAAATCTGCAAACACAACATCGCCTAATTGATCCTGGGCATGTTCTGTAATACCAATGGTTAAGTCGCCATTATCCTCAACTCGTACCCATTCATGTGATTTTGCATATTTTAATTGTTCAGAATTTGCCATATTACGATCGTCCGTATAGTTCATTTAAATGTCTTAAGCGTTCATGACAACCCTGTTGTAACCAGTCCCATTGGAAGGACCATAGCCAATTGTCTTCGGTTGTACCAGGAACGTTCATTCTGTGTTCACCATCCAGGGCTAAAATATCCTGCATAGGCAAGATGGCTAGCTGTGCAATTGATTGTAACGCAGTGCGATTTAATTGCCAGACAACATCTTCATCCTGATGTCCAAAGTAATCCGTCATATGCGCTTTTGTCTGCTCATCTAATGTGTGATACCAACCTAGGGTAGTGTTGTTATCATGTGTTCCCGTGTAAGCGATTGAGTCCGTTTCATGGTGATGTGGTAAATAAGGATTATCAGCACCGCCGCCAAAAGCGAACTGCAATATTTTCATACCAGGCATGGCATATTTCTCTTTTAATGCCGTTACTTCTGGCGTGATAATACCTAAATCCTCTGCGATCAAGGGTAAATCACCAAAGACAGTCTGCATTTTATCGAATAATGCCTCGCCAGGCGCAGCGACCCATTGTCCATCAATGGCTGTTTCACAACTGGCTGGAATTTCCCAACAGGCTTCAAACCCTCTGAAATGGTCTATTCGAATCAAATCGAATAAGGCGAGTTGCGTGTTTAATCTATCTTGCCACCATTGATAATCTTCTGTTTGGTGTTTTGACCATTCATAAAGTGGATTACCCCAACGTTGCCCCGTTTCTGAGAAACAATCTGGCGGAACACCTGCAACGCGTGTGGCTTGCCCTAACTCATCTAATGTGAAGAGATGTCTATTCGCCCAAACATCAGCACTATCATGTGCAACAAAAATAGGCATGTCGCCAAAAAGGAGAACGTCTTTATCATTGGCATATTGTTTTAAATCCTGCCATTGGTTAGAAAATATAAATTGTTCGAACTTTCTAATGCTCAAAGCGCTTAGATGCTCAAGTTCAAAGTCATAGAGCGCTATTTGCTCGCGATCACGTAATGTTATTGGCCAATCAAACCAAGCCTTGTTTTCTTGTGATTCTCGAATTTCACAAAATAAGACATAATCCTGTAACCAATTTTGGTGTTGCTGACAAAATAAGCCAAACGCGCTTTTTTCGGCTTCAGAGGCATGCTGTTCAAATTGCTGATAAGCTGCCTTCAACATACTTCTGATATCATTTTCAGGCAACGGTCGCTTTATCCAATCCTGTGCATGCAATTGTTCGGTACAGATAAGCGCATTATTCGCAGCATGTGCCGATAAGCATTGATAAGGGGATTTATCGCCATGCGTTGGCCCGAGTGGCAACATTTGCCAAATGGTCATACCCGCTTGATTTAAGAAATCAACAAAACGGTAGGCATCACTGCCAATTGTCCCTGTTGGCAAACTCGTAATATGTAATAGTACTCCGCCTCTTCGTCGGTTAAAAACAGCTGCTTGCTGGCTCACTTATCCCCCACGCCGCATCGTACCACCTTGTTCAATACCCACTCCACCATGTGAAACAACTTCTGATAATACTTGTGGCACTTCTTCGCCTAACATTTGATATAAATTTGATAAATGTAATCTGAATAAACGCTCAAAATCGCTCACACTATCGCCTGAATTGTAATCACCAAACCACCAAAACCAATCTGATCCTTCACATATAGCCAGTTGGCGTAATAAAGCAGTCATGGTATCAGCATCAAAAGTCCGCTCAGTTACCACACGATCAAATGTCTTTTTTGCCTGACTTAACAGGTCCCAACCCCTATTTTTATCTGGGTCACCAATCCAAGTAGAAAAACTACCGTAGACCCAACTGCCTGCTACTAATTCAGGTAATGCACTTGCAACAACATTTTGCGCTAAACAATCTGAAAAAGTCGTTAATTCGAGTTCTGGATGATCGGCCAGTTGTTGATATAAACCTTGTAAGAAATAATAGCCATTATAAGAGTAGTATTCCCATGCATTTTCACCATCTAAGATGATAGAGACCACCCGATCTTTATCGCCCTCTGTTTCTACTTTAATTGTAGTTAAGTGATTAATAAAGTCTGATACGGCATCTTCTGCTGACCACGTTGTGTAGTTAAAGCCAATTAAATCTGATAAACCATCATCTCGGAAAAAGCAAGCAGGTCCTTCTTCAATTAGTTTGTATGGTTTATGGATGTTGGCATCTGCCATATCAGATTTGCTAAGGCTGTTTCGAAGTACATTTTCACCCGTCGCAGCCCATTTGAAGCCATGTTGACCAACCAGTTTTAATGTATCTGCTGATACAGCCCC
This sequence comes from Gammaproteobacteria bacterium, assembly GCA_029248745.1. Classification (GTDB taxonomy): domain Bacteria; phylum Pseudomonadota; class Gammaproteobacteria; order Nitrosococcales; family Methylophagaceae. The sequence goes on along the minus strand of JAQWIT010000003.1, from coordinate 291,884 downwards.
TTCTGATGGCCAACACCCTTTTGGCTTAAATCCAAAAAAGGATTCGAAAACACGTAAGCTTTCATCCATATGCCAATGTGCACGTTCTTCACCACCTGGATAGCTCGCAATCTCCGGTAACCCGACATCAGGCATCGCTTCTGAGGCTGAATTGATATCTAACAATAACGGTACAATCGGATGAGCATAAGGTGTAAGAGACAATTCAACCCGACCTGATTCAGCTAAACGACGGTAACGTGGAATGAGGTTATCTAATAACTCACCAATGACTGTCATTAAATGCCTGCGATCATGAAAATCAAAATGCTTGCCTTTTTTCATCATCGCTTGAATACGGATATCGCTACGTCTAACTGATTCTCCCATCCATGCCAGATGGTACCAAACCAATAAATCGATCATAAATTGGTCGTTAACATAAGCTAAGCGATCACTTTGATCCAATAACTCGCGCGCCATCGTGGCCAATTTTGCAAAATGAGGGAAGGGTGCAATTAGCTTTTCATCATTCGCCCGTAAACACGCCAAAATTAATGTTTTGCGTTCTTCAATGTGAACGGGTTGTATCGGTGAGTCTAACGCGATTAGCAAAGGGTCTTTTAAACGACCCGTCCCTTTAAAACGCGACTTTAGCTGTTCATCGTAATCGGCTATTTGTTCAATTAATATTGGTGAAAAATTCACAACAGCTTTGGCATTGGGAATATTTTCTAAATGCCATGCCATATCTACATAGTCTTTTATTGCATGGAGGTATGTCCAAGGTAACTGATACATCCCCCCTAATGGCTCGCTGTATTGTGGCTGATGCATGTGCCAGCATAGGACGACTTTTAATTTATCTGACATGTTTATTGGTTTGACCCAGCATTTCTGGTGTAACAAGCACAACACCATTTGGTGAGATTTCATATTTCTTAGCGTCTTCGACTGGATCTTCGCCGATGACTGTATCAGGTGGTAAATCACACCCTTTGTCTAAAACCACTTTATTTAAGCGACAATTGCGCCCAATACTGACGTTAGGCAAAACAACCGAGTTTTCGACAACTGCATAACTGTGTACTTTTACATTTGAGAATAGGACACTGTGTCTGACTGTTGAGCCAGAAATTAAACAGCCACCTGATACCATCGAATCGACGGCAGTTCCCCGTCGTCCATCATCATCGAAAACAAATTTAGCGGGGGGTTGTTGAGCTTGATAAGTCCAAATTGGCCAATCGTCGTCATATAAATTCAATTCGGGTGTAATACCAATTAATTCTAAGTTAGCCGCCCAAAAAGCATCTATTGTTCCTACATCTCGCCAGTGACCAGGATCATTGCCTTGCACGTCTTTATAAGGGAATGCCACCACTTTATGGCTTTCAATTAGCTTTGGAATAATATCGTGGCCGAAATCATGCGTCGAATCGCTATTGGCTGCATCTTTGATTAATTGGTCGTATAAGAAATCAGCGCTGAATACATAAATACCCATTGATGCCAGTGCAATGCCTTCTTTTCCCGGAATCGCATTAGGAGAGTCCGGTTTTTCATCAAACCGTTTAACCCCTAATGATTCATCTACCGACATGACACCGAATGCTCTGGCTTCTTCTACCGGTACTTGCAGACAGCCAATTGTCATGTCCGCTTGTTTTTCTACGTGTGCAGCTAGCATGTCACCATAATCCATTTTATAAATATGGTCGCCTGCCAAAATAACAACATACTTTGGCCCATGCGTGCGTAAGATATCCACATTTTGATAAACAGCATCAGCCGTGCCTGCATACCAACCTTCTTGTGCTGTTTGCTGAGATGCTGGTAGAAGCTCTACAAACTCACCAAGTTCGCCACGCATGAAGCCCCATCCTTGTTGTACATGTCTGATAAGTGAATGTGATTTGTATTGCGTGAGTATTCCAACACGCCGAATACCGGAATTAATACAATTTGATAATGGGAAATCGATGATTCTAAATTTGCCACCAAACGGTACTGCCGGTTTCGCTCGCCAATCTGTTAATTGCTTCAGCCTCGAGCCTCGCCCCCCCGCTAAAATCAGTGCCACCGTATCTCTAGTAAGACGACTGACAAAACGCGTGCTATTATTGGTTGACATGGGATAACTCCAAGCGGTAAATAATCGTAACTACCCATAAGACTGCCATAGGATTTCACATTCATCAAAAAAATTTATTTGGAAATTCAACGCTATGATTCTAGAAAAAAAATTATCTGATGATTTAGTTAAAGTCATAGAGGCGCGTCATCATGACCCCTTTTCAGTCCTTGGTTTGCATACAGATGCTGAACAGTCGACGGTCACTGTCTTTTTACCTGATACGCAAAGTGCCTCACTAAATGAAATACTACCGCTAGAACGTATTGAAGGAACTGATTTATTTCAATGGTCTGGTGCCTCAAAAAAACTTGCTCTTCCCTACAAAATACATCGATTTGCAAGTGATGGTTCCTCTTCGCAAACTTCTGATACTTATGCTTTTTCCCCACAATTATCTGACTTGGACTTACATCTTTTTTCAGAAGGGAAACACTGGCATGCTTACCGTTTTTTCGGCGCACATCATCACGAAGTTGATGGTATAAAAGGCGTATTATTTGCCACTTGGGCACCAAGTGCGGAACGTGTTAGTGTGGTGGGAGGATTCAACCAGTGGGACGGTCGATGCCACCCTATGCGGGTCCGTGGTGGTAATGGTACATGGGAACTTTTCATCCCAGAACTCACCGCTGGTGAGCTTTATAAATTTGAGATTCGAAACCGGGATGATGGCTCATTACATTCGAAAATGGACCCGTATGCGCAACAATCTGAGCTGCGACCTGGTACGGCTTCGGTCATTGCACCACTCGCAAATCACGATTGGCAAGATGAACCTTGGATGGCACAACGCGCATCAGCTGATTGGTTACACCAACCGCATTCTGTTTATGAAGTTCATTTAGGGTCATGGAAACGTAATGCGGAAGGTGAGTTCTTCAGTTATCGTGAAATGGCTGATGATTTAGTCCCTTACGTCAAGTCACTAGGCTTTACGCATATCGAACTATTGCCAATTACTGAGCATCCGCTCGATATTTCTTGGGGTTACCAAACCACGGGCTACTTTGCACCCACCAGTCGTTTTGGTACGCCGGATGAATTACGTTACCTTATCGATCAATGTCATCAGCAAGATATTGGTGTCATTTTAGATTGGGTTCCTGGCCATTTCCCTAAAGATGCACATGGTTTAGCTCGCTTTGATGGAAGTGCACTTTATGAGCATGCCGATCCACGTCAAGGTGAACATCAAGACTGGGGGACCTATATTTTCAATTATGGTCGTAGTGAAGTGTCTAACTTCCTACTATCTAGTGCTATGTACTGGTTAGAAGAGTTTCATATTGATGGCTTACGTGTTGATGCTGTCGCTTCGATGCTCTACTTGGATTATTCTCGTGAAGCTGATCAATGGGTCCCGAATAAGCATGGTGGCCGTGAAAATCTTGAGGTCATTGCTTTCTTACAACACCTTAATACTGTTCTACATCAGACCCATCCTGGCTGCTTAATTACCGCTGAAGAATCGACCTCTTACCCCATGGTTTCACGCCCAGCACACATGGGTGGTCTTGGCTTTTCAATGAAGTGGAATATGGGCTGGATGCACGATATCTTAGAATATATGCAGCAAGACGCCATACACCGCCGCTACCACCATGATTCTTTAACTTTTGGGTTGTTATACGCCTTTACTGAAAATTTTGTCTTACCCTTTTCTCATGATGAAGTCGTACATGGTAAAGGCTCGATGATTAATAAAATGCCGGGGGATGAATGGCAACGCTTTGCCAACTTACGTTTGCTCTATACCTTTATGTTCACCTATCCTGGTAAAAAGCTATTATTTATGGGTTCTGAATTTGCTCAAGGCACTGAGTGGAACTGTGAGAAATCATTAGATTGGTATGTTTTAGATTACCCATTACATCAAGGTATACAAACATTAGTCTCAGATCTCAATACGCTTTATACACAAACACCTGCTTTATATCGGCATGAATTTGACCCACAGGGGTTCGAATGGTTGGACTGTAGTGATCGTGAACAGTCTATTCTAAGTTTTATCAGAAAAGATGGAGAGCAATATGTCATCACTATCTTTAATTTCACCCCCGTGCCGCGTGAAAACTATCGTATTGGCGTGCCTGATTTATCACAATATCAGGTTGTATTGAATTCTGATTCACGGTTCTATGGTGGCAGTAATGTCGGCAATTACGCAGTACTAGATGTTGATAATATTCCTTGGTCTAACCGGCCCTATTCTATTTCTGTGAATTTGCCACCGCTATCTGGTCTGGTCCTTCAAAAGGCTGTTATCTAAATTATACATATATAAGAGGGATTAGTGCCCTCTTTTTTGTTCTGCTTAGAGATTTTATTAACGTTTCGTTAACTGTCTTATCAATTTAATCAAACTGGTTGTTGAACTATCATGTGCCGATATTGTGCTATCAGGCTTTAGATCCGGCAAGATGGCTTTAGCCAACTGCTTGCCTAATTCAACGCCCCATTGGTCAAATGAATTAATATTCCAAATAACCCCTTGAACAAATACTTTATGCTCATATAACGCAACGAGTTGACCCAACATTTCTGGTGTCAACTGTGGGAATAACAAGGTATTGCTTGGGCGGTTACCTGGGAAAATTTTATGTGGCAGTAAGGACTCTAGTTCGCTCCCTTCTAGGCCTTCATTGACTAATTCTGCTCGTACTTCTTCAGCTGACTTACCTTTCATCAATGCTTCCGATTGCGCCAAGCCATTGGCCAGTAGAATTGATTGGTGATCACATTCTGGATAATGACTGTTAACAGGTAATACAAAATCAACAGGAATTAACTGCGTACCTTGATGGATAAGTTGGAAATAAGCATGTTGGCCATTTGTACCTGGCGTTCCCCAAATAACAGGCCCTGTTTTATAACTGAGACGCTGTCCGGAACGATTTGTTACTTTACCATTACTTTCCATGTCTAGCTGTTGCATATGACTCGGGAAACGCGCCAAAGAATGATCATAAGGTACGATAGCTTGTGTTTGCGAGCCAAAGAAATTCACATACCAAATTCCTAGCAAGCCCATCATGACTGGCATATTTTCTTCAAACGCTTTGCTTTTGAAATGGTTATCCATTTCATGACCACCATCGAGTAAGCGTTCAAAATTTTCCATTCCTACATACAATGCAATTGGTAAGCCTATGGCACTCCATAAGGAGTAACGGCCACCGACCCAATCCCAAATTTCGAACATGTTCTCAGTGTCTATTCCAAAATCTGATACTGCCTGTGCATTGGTCGACACAGCAACGAAATGTTTAGCAACATCTGCTTGCTGCCCAGACTGTAAAAACCACGTGCGAGCCGATTGTGCATTGGTTAAAGTTTCTTGCGTAGTGAACGTTTTTGATGCAACAACAAACAATGTTGTTTCTTGGTTCAAATTTTCTAACGTTGTACTTAAATCTGTGCCATCGACATTCGAAACGAAATGGACATGCATACCACCTACACCGTAAGGTTCCAATGCATCACAGATCATTGCTGGGCCTAAGTCTGAACCCCCGATGCCTATATTCACAACATCGATAATTTTCTTTCCTGTGTAACCTAACCATTCCCCACTATGCACTTGATCACAAAACTGTTTCATTTGTGCTAACACGGCGTTAATACTTGGCATAATATCTTCGCCATCGACCTTTATTGGCGTATTACTCCGATTACGCAAGGCGATGTGAGAAACTGCGCGCCCTTCCGTGGTATTAATTGCCTCACCAGAGAACATCCGCTCTATCCAACCCGATAAATCGAGAGATTTTGCTAAGGCAATTAACTTTTCGACCGTTTGTTTTGTAATTCTATTTTTTGAATAATCGAGCAATAAATCGCCGCTTGTTAATGAAAAATGCTCAAAACGACTCGCATCAAGTGCAAACTCTTCGCGCATTGATGCATATTTTAGATCAGAATAATGACGCTCTAATGATCGCCATTCAGGTGTATTCAAAGGGGTCATATTTTTCTTCTAAATTCTTTAAGATTGTAAATAATCAGCTAAGGCATCCCAAGCAATCATTTCTTGTTCGCCTGTCGCCATCGTTTTCACACTGACCACTTGTTGGCTTATTTCATCCTCACCCAAAATCAGCGTCCAACGTGCTCCACTTCGGTCTGCTTGTTTAAACTGGCTTTTAAAACTACCACCACCACAATGCGTAATCAACTTGAAATCCGGGATTTGATCACGTAATTGCTCGGCTAAGATCGGCGCCTGCTTTGCTGCAGCTTCACCAACAGCAACGATATATGCATCCATCCCTTTAATTTCAGGTAAGGCATTTGTGGCTTCTAATAAAGCGATTAAACGTTCTATTCCTATCGCAAAACCAATAGCTGTAACGCCTTTACCACCTAATTGACTGACTAAACCATCGTAACGGCCGCCGGCACAAACTGTCCCTTGAGACCCTAGCTGATCGGTCACCCATTCAAAAACTGTTTTGCCATAATAATCTAAGCCACGAACAAGCCTTGAATTCACTTCATAGGCTATGCCAGCTTGATCTAGGCGCTCGCATAGCGCTTTAAATGCTTGTGCGGAAACTTCATCAAGATGCTCTAATAATTTCGGCGCACCTTCATTTAGTTTCTGCATCTCAGGATTTTTACTATCCAATATCCGCAGAGGATTTGTATGCAATCGTCGTTGACTATCTTCATCTAGTTGCGCCTGATGTGCTTCAAAATAAGCAATCAAGACATCTCTATATGCTAGCCTAGCTTCTGTTGAGCCTAATGTGTTAATTTGTAAAGTAACACCTGTTAGGCCCAACTGTTTCCATAAACGTGCTGTCATCAAGATCATTTCAGCATCGATATCGGGCCCATTAAAACCGTAGGCCTCAACACCAATTTGATGGAACTGGCGATAACGGCCTTTTTGTGGTCGTTCATGACGAAACATTGGGCCCATATACCAAAGACGTTGCGTTTGGTGAATCAAACCATTTTGCATTGCTGCTCTGACGCAGCCTGCCGTTCCTTCAGGCCTTAATGTTAGGCCATCGCCGTTGCGATCTTCGAAGCTATACATCTCTTTTTCTACGATGTCTGTTACTTCACCGATAGAACGACTGAACAAGGCTGTTTTTTCTACAATTGGGAATCGGATTTCTTGATAACCATAACTGGATAAAACGCTGTTTAGCGTTGCTTCTACTGACTGCCAATACGGTGTCACATCCGGTAGAATGTCATTCATTCCCCGAACTGAACGGATACTCTCTGCCACTAACTTATGTCCTTTATCGGAATCACTTTTTCTGGATGGGTTTGTGCTTGTTGACGGGTGATACGTTGCCTAATTTCTTTTTCTAACTCATCAACTAAGGCTTCATTTTCGACTTTATGATTCGGTTTGCCATCGACATAGAGCAAATTCGGCGTACCACCAGTCAGACCTATCTCAGCCTCTTTAGCTTCACCCGGTCCATTCACGACACACCCTATTACTGCAACATCCATGGGCTCGATAATGTCTTCTAATCTTGCTTCTAATGTATTAACCGTAGAAATCACATCAAATTGTTGACGTGAACAAGATGGGCAGGCAATCAGGTTAATGCCTTTGTTGCGTATCTTGAGGCTTTTTAAAATATCAAAGCCCACTTTAATCTCTTCAACAGGATCGGCTGCTAAGGAAACACGAATCGTATCGCCAATGCCTTCAGACAACAGCAAACCTAAACCAATGGCTGATTTAACTGAGCCAGAGCGTAAGCCTCCTGCTTCTGTAATACCGAGATGTAAAGGTTGTTCTATTTGGCCTGCGAGCTGTCGATAAGCATGAACCGTCATAAAGACATCTGACGCTTTTATACTGACTTTAAAGTCGTGAAAATTAAGCCGATCTAAAATATCGATATGGCGCATCGCTGATTCAACTAAAGCTTCTGGTGTCGGTTCGCCGTATTTCTTTTGTAGCTCTTTTTCTAATGACCCCGCATTAACACCAATACGAATTGGAATATCATTGTCTCGTGCTTTTTCAACTACTGCTTTAACACGATCTTCACGGCCAATGTTACCTGGATTAATCCTCAAGCAATCTACGCCTAATTCAGCAACTCGTAATGCGATTTTATAATCAAAATGAATATCAGAAATGAGCGGCAGATTGACCTGTTGTTTTATTTTCCCAAATGCTTCAGCTGCTTCCATTGTTGGCACAGAAACACGAACTAAATCGGCTCCTGCTTTTTCTAGGCGCTTAATTTGTTCTACTGTTGCTGAGACATCACAGGTCTCGGTATTGGTCATGCTCTGCACCGCAACCGGCGCACCCCCACCAATAGGCACATTGCCGACCATAATCTGGCGGGATGTGCGTCTTGCAATGGCTTGATAGTCTTGGCTCATGCCCTACGCTCTCTTATCTCTTGACACATACTAGTACTGGCCACGTTGTACCTGTTTTGACTCATCAGAATCAGGGAAACTGCCTCGTAGTAGGACGCTATAACTTGCCACGGCATCTTTATCACCAATTTGATTTCAGTATTTACTGCTTGCATTAGGGCCTGTGGTGTCCATCTAGCAGCGTTGCGATAACGTTCTATATAAGCAGGTGAGGTTAAATAATCTCCTTGCTCGCAACTTATTTCAGCCATCGCTAATAGTGATTTACCTAACTTTGGGTTAGTTTGTAATGCTTTACGCAAATATTGTTCTGCACGCTCGATATCTGGGATACCTCGAGCACATAAACCTGCATTTTCGTGGGCTTGACCCGGACTTCGATACAAAGGGTTTTGAATCGCGGCTAAAAACTGAGGTACTGATTCTTCATAGCGCCCTTGGCCGCATAAATACACACCATAATTATTCTGTGCCTCGGAGTACTTGGGTGCTAAGCTAACCGATTGTTTATAATGATATTCATCCTTATCTTGTTCATTGAGTCGCTGATATGAAATTGCAATCGTTTTATGTGCACCGCTTAAACTTGGATCTTGCTTTAATGCTTTTTCCAATTTGCCTAAAGCGGTTTCATAATCACCCTTTTGAAAATAGTTGAGACCCATTTGCATATTAAGTTCTGCCGCTTTCTTATCTGACTTGATATATTCATCGATTGTTGAATTTGGTATAACATTACTACTGCCAGTTGGGCCTTGGCAACCTGATAGCATTGAAAGAAATAGTATGGCGACGAGTAGATAATTTTTCATTAGACGGTAACAGACTCAATTTCATTTAAGCGTTGGGTTCGACGCGTTTTATCTTGTACTTCACCAGCCAATTGGCCGCAGGCCGCCACAATATCATCACCCCGTGTTTTTCTTACGGTAGCGACATATCCACCATCCAACAATTGTTGCTTGAAACGACTAATAACCCGTTTTGGCGAGCAGGTGTAGTTTGTCCCTGAAAAAGGGTTAAAAGGTATTAGATTAATTTTTGTCGGTAACCCTTTCAAGATAGACATGAGATCTCTGGCATCTTGCTCTGAATCATTAATACCTTCTAACAGCACGTATTCAATCGTAATATGACGACTCTTATGTCCTGCAACATAGCGTTGGCAAGCTTCGAGTAAGACCGAAATCGGATACTTTTTATTTAACGGGATAATTTCATCACGTAGTGTGTCATTCGCTGCGTGTAAAGATACCGCTAGACTGACATGGCAATCCTCACGTAATTTATCTATCATCGGCACCATACCTGAAGTACTGAGTGTGACACGCCGCCAAGAAATACCGTAAGCAAAATCATCACGCATCAAATTCATTGCACTGATGACATTCTTGTAATTGGCCAAAGGTTCTCCCATTCCCATCATCACAACATTGGTGACAATGCGGTTACCCTTTGGATCTTTCCCCAGATATTCATTAGCTATCCACAACTGACCAATGATTTCACTGGCTTCTAAATTGCGGTTAAAACCTTGTTGCGCTGTTGAACAAAAAGTACATGCTAGCGCGCAGCCGACTTGAGAAGAAACACATAATGTACCGCGATCATTCTCCGGAATATAAACTGTTTCAATCGCATTACCGCCATCCAACTGAATAATCCACTTTCTGGTGCCATCGGTTGAAATGTGTTCTTCAAGCACTTCTGGCAAAGCTAATGTTGCTTTCTCAGCAAGTGTTTTACGTAACGCTTTGCTGAGATTGGTCATCACATCAAAGTCGGTGACGCGGTATTGATGTATCCATTGTAGTACTTGACGTGCACGGAAAGGTTTTTCACCGATATCGGTGAAAAACGCTTCCAGACTAGGTAAGTCTAAACCGAATAGGTTTGTGCGTGCCATGAATACTATCTAGTGCCTAGCGTGTGCGTGGGCAAAGTTGATCTTCAGTGAAAAAATAAGCAATTTCACGTGCTGCACTGTCTGATGAATCTGAACCATGAACAGCGTTTTCGTCAATGCTTTTAGCAAAATCAGCGCGAATTGTCCCTTCATCCGCATCTGCTGGGTTTGTTGCGCCCATCAAGTCGCGATTTTTCAAAACAGCGCCTTCTCCTTCTAATACTTGCACCATGACTGGACCTGATGTCATGAAGCTGACTAAAGAACCAAAGAATGGGCGCTCTTTATGTTCTGCATAAAAACCCTCAGCTTGCTCCTGGCTTAGATGAACCATGCGTGCAGCAACAATTTTCAAACCTGCTTTCTCAAAACGGGCATAAATATCGCCAATTGCATTTGCTGCAACAGCATCAGGTTTGATAATAGAAATAGTGTGTTCGATCTCCATGGTGTTTCCTTAGTGTATAAAGTTAAGTGAAAATCATATTATTTTAGCATTTTATGGCTGTCATGATAGAACTATTGGGATAGAATTATCGTAATTATCTTATTTACTCATTAGTCGACACTGATGAGTTTCTCACCTTAACTAAGGCGCGTCACCGACATTATGCATCAACCTTTTAAACGTATCGGCCTCTTTATTCGTAAAGATGACCCTATTCTCGAAAATGCGGTCACTCAGGTCAGTCAATTCCTGACCAAACAAGCGCTGTCTGTTGTTATCAATGAACCATTGAGCTTTTTACCCAATCTTGATGTCGTAACGACATCAGCATTCCCTGAACATTGTGACTTAACCATTGCTATTGGAGGGGATGGCACCTTACTTTCCGCCTCTCGCGCATTAGCTGGTACTGAATTACCCCTTGTTGGCATTAATGTTGGACGCCTCGGTTTCCTTGCCGATGTCACATTAGATAAGCTTGAAAACCAACTAGCCCAAATTCTTGCCGGCGAGTATCGAGAAGATAAGCGATTTTTAATGCAAGCGACCATCAATGGCAATGATGACCCTCTTGGTCTTGCGATGAACGATATCGTTATCCATGCCTATCAAGGTTTGCATATGATTGAATTTGAAACTGCAATTAATGGCCGCTTTCTCAACAGCCAGCGAGCCGATGGTATTTTAGTTGCAACACCAACAGGTTCAACGGCTTATGCGATGTCTGCAGGTGGGCCTATTCTAGATGTTGATTTAGATGTTTTAGTTTTAGCTTCCGTGTGCCCTCACACCCTAAGCAACCGCCCTTTAGTCATTACTGCTGATAGTGTCGTTGATATTACACTCAGTGAAAATACGGTGAGTAGTTGCATGGCGAGTTGCGATGGTCGCCCAGGCCATATTATTCAGCCAGGTGATACCATTCGCATTCAACGACACCCAAAAACGATTACTCTATTGCATTTAGAAGATCACGATCATTATTCTATTCTGCGTGCCAAATTAGAATGGGGCCGTAAACTCACATGCTAAGCTATTTAAGTGTCCGCCACCTTGCTGTGGTTGACGATCTTGAAATTGACTTTAGTTCCGGTATGACCTCACTAACAGGGGAAACTGGGGCAGGAAAATCGATTTTAGTTGATGCCTTAGGCCTGGTGTTAGGAGATCGCGCTGATTCCAATATGATTCGTCATGGCCATGACCGTGCTGAAATAGAGGCCCATTTTGATATTCAGCAAAACCCAGACCTACAGACCTGGCTTCTTGAGCAAGAATTAGATGATGATGGCCAGTGTTACTTAAGACGTACAATTTCACGTGATAGTGCATCACGTGGCTATATTAACGGCAGATCAGTACCACTGGCACAACTGCGTATCATCAGTGAGCATAGCATTGATATTCATGGCCAACATGCCCATCAGTCATTAGTCCGTTCCGATACACAACGTCTACTTCTCGATACGGTTGCGGGTACTACACCTCTGTTGAAGCAACTTTCTGCTGCATACACGCAATGGCAAGCTATTAAGCATGATCTCGATGAGCAGGCCAAACAATCTGCTCAAGCTGCTGCGCAGCTCGATTTACTACAATACCAAGTCAATGAACTTTCTCCTTTAAATCTAACAGAAGAACATGTTCAATCGTTAATTCGTGATCAACAAAAGTTAGCCCACGCCGCCCAATTGATGTCAGCGGCACAATCGAGCTTGCATCAATTAACCGAACAAGAACAAGGCTCGGCCTATAGCATTGTAAGCCAAACATTATCTGCTCTCACTGAACTGGCTGATATTGAACCTCAGTTCGCCAATATCATCGAGGCACTCAATTCAACCGTCGTTCAAATTGATGAATCTGCTAGTGAATTACGACATTATCTCGATAGTACCGACCTCGACCCTCAATTGCTCGATGAGGTTGAAAATGAGCTTGCTGCCTTGCATCAACTGGCTCGAAAACATCAAGTTGAAATTGAGGCGCTCCCTTCACACTACACAACACTATGCGAACAACTCGCCCAATTAACAAAGCGAGATCAGCAAAAGTCACTATTACAGTCCCAGCTTATTGAGCAAAAGACTCTGTGCTATACACTGTGTGAGAAAGTACGTAAACAAAGATGTAAGGCAGCACCACAACTAGCAAAAGAAATCACAAATACCATTCAACAATTGGCGATACCCGGTGGGCGATTAGAGTTCGTTATTACCCCAATGCCAGAAGGTCATTTCAATGAAACTGGCTTTGATCGTATCCAATTATTAGTCAGTACCAATCCTGGACAGGCGGCGGGCGAGCTAGGCAAAGTAGCCTCAGGTGGTGAGTTAGCGCGCATTAGTTTGGCAATTCAGGTTGTAACTGCCGGGACAAGGAGCGTTCCGACCCTTGTTTTTGATGAGGTTGATGTCGGTATCGGCGGTGGTATTGCAGAAATCGTCGGCCAACATTTGCGTGCCTTGGCCAAAACACAGCAGGTCATTTGTATCACCCACTTACCTCAAGTTGCTTCTCAAGCGCACCAGCAAATACAAGTCGCAAAAAAACAACTTAAAGACACGACTTTTATTGAATTAATTGCGCTGACTGAAACACAACGCGTTGAAGAAATTGCCCGTATGTTAGGTGGTGTGACTATTACAGAAACAACACGTTCGCATGCCCAAGAAATGTTGAGCCAAACTCCTTAAAGTCTGTTATTAGTACTTTCTCTCTTCCTGACATCGTTTACAGATACCGTAAATATATAGGCTGTGTTCCGTCATTTGAAAGCCTTTTTCTTTCGCAATAGCATGCTGGCGTTCTTCGATAACTTCATCAACAAATTCTTGTATTTCACCACAACTGACGCACAGTAAATGGTCATGGTGCTCCCCATTTTCTAATTCAAAGACGGCATGACCACCATCTATACTTAAACGAGACACTAAACCTGCGCCTTCAAATTGAGTCAATACACGATAGACAGTCGCTAAACCAATTTCTTCACCTGATTCTAATAATGCTTTATAAACATCTTCCGCACTCAAATGGCGTTGCTCAGTAACTTCTAAAATTTCTAGGACTTTTAATCTCGGTAAAGTGACTTTAAGCCCTGCTTTTCTTAGATCTTGCCTTTCCATACTCATAAAAGTGCCTCGTCGAAACCGAGCGATTAGCGTATCATCGCAGTTTGGTAATTAATTAAGATGTCTAATATAAATGAAAACTGTCCTCATTTACACTTTTTCGTTTTTTGTTTTGTTCCTGTCGGGCTGCACTAAAGATAAAATCCCTGGCGTTTACCGTATTAACATTCAACAGGGTAACGATATAACGCAAGATATGGTTAGCCAGCTAAAACCTGGCATGACAAAAAACCAAGTGGCTTATGTCATGGGAACGCCTTTAATTATTGATACCTTTCACCCTAATCGCTGGGATTATATCTATAGCTTTCACCCGGGAAATGGTGAACGTGAACAACGTCGTATCACAGTTTATTTTGAAGGTGAAACACTCGATTACCTTAGTGGTGATACCCGCATTGTCGCACGGGAAGAAATGCCTAAAACTGTGAAAGTTGATAGTGATGTTGTAGTCCCTCTATCAAACAAAAAAGTAGGCTTAATCGAAGAAATTAAAGAAAAAATTGGGATGGAAGACGACGAATCGATTGATGAAGCTGAAGAACAAGTCGATTTATTTAAAGACCGCCCTATTCCAGTACCAACACAATCAAAAGGCATTATTGATCGTATTACTGACTCCGTAGATGTGATTGATATCCAAGATGACGTACAAGAAGTTGAAGAAGACAGTAAACCGGGCTTACTCAAACGTTTTATAGGAATGAGTAAAGAAGAAGCACCAGAAGTATCAGAGCCTGTTGAAATTGATACTGTTGATGATGCGTCAGTTTCCGAAGCCGATGAGCCAAGTTTTTTTCAACGTTTAAAAAATTCTGTTGGCCTAGGCGAATAAACTGACTTTATTTAGGACCAAGTCCTTAATTTCGTCTGTTCCGTCAGTCACTTAGTCCGGGACAAAATAAGCGTCATCATAAAACGTAGACCCTATTATTCTGGGCCCTGAATGAGAAAAGCCATCGCTGTATCATATACAACGATGGCTTCTGGCATCCCTTTAAACTTAATTTACAGGCTTGTAACGTTAATGTTATTTGTCTTGTTTCTTTCTTGCCATTTCAGCACTGGCTTGAAACCATTTCTTTTTAACATTTCGTTTTCTAGCTAGAGCAATATTGGTTTCATACCACTGCTTTTTCACATCAGCATGTGGATCAACCGCAATATTGGCTTCATACCAAGGCTTATTGGTACGTGTTGTTCGCGCGGCCACTAGATTAGCTTCATACCATTTTTTCTTCACATCAGCATGTTCGCTTGTTGGCTTGTTCGCTTCATACCAGGGTGTAGCATTATCGTCTGGTGATGAAGCTTGATTCGCTTCATACCATTTCTGCCGTGTTTCTCTGACATTATATAAGGCAGCAGCCAAATTCGCTTCGTACCATTTTTTTTTAGCATCAACATGTTGTTTCATGTTCGCTTCATACCAAGGTGTTTCAACCTGTGGTGTTGGCTTAGATGCTGCTTCGTACCATTTGTTCTCACTGGCACGTGCCGTTCTGGTATTCGCTTCATACCATTTACTTTTTATTTGCTTTTCTTTTGCGAGTGCTAAGTTGGCTTCATACCATTTTTTCTTCACATCAGCATGAGGATCTACCACTACATTAGCTCCATACCAAGGTCTGCTTTGCCTAGCTTGTCGTGCCGCAGCGAGATTAGCCTCATACCATTTTTGTTTGGTATCGCTGACTTTGTCATCACTGAATTCATACCAATGCTTATCCGTTTTGGTATCGACTAGATTAGCTTCATACCATTTCGCCTGACTCGCACGTGCTGCTTCCAAGTTGGCTTCATACCACTTTTTCTTAATATCAGCGTGTGGGTCAACGTGCATGTTAGCCTCATACCACGGTGTCGTACTCGTTGTATTTTCGCGTTGACTGGCTTCATACCATTTTTGACGAGTCTCTTTAACAGAACTGACCGCGGCTTTCAAATTGGCTTCATACCACTTTTTCTTAGTATCTAAATGTTCGCTCATATTTGCTTCATACCAAGGTGCTCCTGTCGCCTTTGTTGGTTGGCTATTCGCTTCATACCATGGCGTCACAATTGTTTTAGAAGGTGTCACTCGGTTTGCCTGATACCATTTTTTAGACTTGTTTGATGCTTTTCCCTGCTTACCCTCAAACCATTTTGCATTGATGTCTATTGTTGTACTCATCGTAAAACACTCCCGAGACACATCATTATCATCATTGATAGTACATGAAATATTACACAGTCGACAACTTTTACCTTGCGTTTTTTGGTCCTAAATCACATTTATTCAAAACATTGTTTTTCTGCTTTTAGCTGCTGTAAAAGAGCGGTACTCTGCTCTACTAAGAGCATTCTACTTTGCTCTTTTTCTTCTACGGTCGCTGAATACCAAAGACAAGCAACACCTGCTAAACCTTGCAATATGAGTACAAAATCCATAGTCACCATCGCTGCTACTACCTTATTTGTATTATCTCCATAAAAGGGTTCTCTATATGAATAACGGTAAGGTTGCATATTACGGATAGTATTATCTAATCCAACACAACTTAGTTGCTCAATTTGAGCATTTCGCTCTATCACAGGGGGTTCAAAATAAATAGGCTCCAAAGGCACATCAGCTACTGCTAGTGCTTGTATTGCTGTTCCTAAGCTTAAAAATAATACTAAGCCAGCTAATTTTGTGTTGAGTGTATACGCATCTTTTATTCCCCATTTACTTTGCAATTAAGTTATCGGCACTTCATCTCGAAACTACAGTTTTACATTTCTTTTCTAGTATTTAACCAGATGTCAGACATAGCCCACAGTTTTGACATTTCATTTCGCATAAAATCACAGATAAATGAGCTAAACAATTGATTTGGAGTGTAAGAGTGGTTGACGAAATATATGAAGAGAAACGAGGCTTTGTTAGAGTGCGTATCGATACCTTGTTCACGTTTACTATCAGAGGCAAAGATGACAAAGCCTATCATGGCACCAGTCAGAATTTAAGTGCTACTGGTCTTTATATGACAACAGATGAAGCCGTTGAATTAGGTTCTGAAGTAGCACTTGTTATGAACCCTGGCAATGAAAAGCTGCCTCCTTTCGTCGCAGAGGGAGCTGTCGTGCGTTGCATAGCAGATGATACGGATAGCAACCTTTATCATGTTTCTATTTCTTTATCGGAAACAGCCTAAATTTAAACGTTAGTCTAGCTATTGGCGGTAGCTAGCAGCGATCATTACTTTTGAAACTAAAGACATTGTCTGCTTAAGATATTCTGGCAACGCCTTACCTCCCGCGTCTATTGCTGTCTGTCTGTGATGTGCTTCATCTTCACGCATTTGCTCAAGAATAGCGCGACTTTTCGTATCCTCCTCACACAATTTCTCCAAGTGTTGCTCTAGATGTTTCACCACTTGCGTTTCAGTTTCAGCTACAAAGCCTAAACTCCATTCATCACCCACTTTTCCAGCAACAGCGCCCAGTGCTAATGACCCTGCGTACCAAATAGGGTTAAAAATACTGGTATTTCCACCTAATTGATGGACTCGTTGTTCGCACCAGGCTAAATGATCACTTTCTTCTGTTGCTGCTTGCGCCATCGACTCTTTCACTTCAGGCAATTTAGCGGTCAGGGCCTGTCCTTGATACAAGGCCTGAGCTGACACTTCACCTGCGTGATTGATGCGCATCAAGCGCATTGACTGCTCTTTCTGGGTTTCAGATAATTCCGGTTCACTCAAGGTGTTACCTGGGACTTCCCTGTTGCTGGTCTCCGGCTTTCCTAAAAGTGTCTTTATGGTTTTGTCACATTCAATAACAAAACTATCTATGAAGTTAATATGGCGCATATGACCCCATTATATAAAGCGTTTTAGTTTTATACTAGGTCGTATTTGCCGCAAAAAACTCTTCCATCGTTGCTGCCAACTCCTGCGGCTCAAATACTGGAACATAGGCATCTGCACCGATATTTTACCCATATTTTGGTTAGCAGCCGCTGTTAAAGACGAGTGCATAATGACCGGTAGATGCTGTAAACGTGGACCTGATTTAATTTTTTGTGTTCTACATAGCCATCCATTTCTGGCATTTCAACGTCCGCCAAGACTAATTGAATTTCATCCGTAATATCCGTTCCATCTTCTTGACAACGTGTTGCCATTTTATCCAAAGCATCGCAGGCATTCGCCCCATACACATTCTGGATGTATTTAACACCCATGTGATATAGCGTTTGAGTTATTTGCTTACGTGCAATCGCAGAATCATCGGCAAATGAAATAGTGTGTTGCTTATCTGATTTAATTTTTCTGAATGTTTTCCATTTTCATGTCTTCATAGAACCCACCAGCATCAGCCAGTACTTTCTCAACATCCATAATCATGACTAGGCGCTCATCTTGCAAATCTGATACCGCCGTTACCAGTCCACCTAAGAGTTTAGATAATAACGGCGGTGGCTCTTTAACTTGTTCCCAGTTTAGACGCTGAATCGTATCTACTGCTGTAACAAGGAAACCCTGAACGTGTGGGTTGTACTCTGTAATCATAAGAATTCTAAGTTCATCCGCAGAGGGTAAATTACAAAATTTTTATAAATTAATAATCGGTACCATATCTCCGCGAAGGCTAACAAACCCTTCCACACCCTCTGGCACTTCTGGTGCAGTTGTGATTTCAGGTATGTTCAGTACCTCTCGCACTTTAAATACATTAATACCAAACACTTCATTACGACCCGTTTCATCATTAGTACCGGGACTAGACAGTAATACTTCTAAATGATTCGTACCCGTAAGTTTCGTTCTTTCATCAATTGAGTCTATTAAATTTGCCATAATATTCTTCAGTTCCTAAAGCAATAACATTAAATTTTTTCATAATTTCTAAAAGTAGGTATCTAACAAGGGTCAACCGTCTTGTTACGTTATCGGCATAAAAAACCAATTTCATTGGTAAAAAGGTGATTTACTCGACAATTTTTCGTTCACATGTGCACATTTAAGGTCTTCTTATAGGGCTCCTATTCAATTGCTTCTCAAGCATTAAATCACCAAGTTATTTAAATAGGCGTTAGAATAGTCTTTATTCATTTTATTCATTCTTACCCTACTTTGGCTTAGTGCCCTTTAAGCGATGCCAAAGGTCAAGAGACGCAACGGCTATGTCGGAAAAAAAAGTGCATGACCCTTTTTCATCACGCGAAGCAGAAAAATACGATAATCCCATTCCTAGTAGAGAGTTCATCCTTGAAATCTTAAAACAAAATGACCGGCCGCTAACCCGTCGTCAAATTGGCAAACTTCTGGGATTGACAGGTGAAGATCAAACAGAAGCTTTACGCCGTCGCTTAAGAGCAATGGAAAGAGATGGCCAATTACTCCGCAACCGAAAAAGTGCTTATGGCGTTATGTCAAAGATGAATCTCGTTACTGGCCGCATTATGGGCCATCAGGATGGGTTTGGCTTTTTGATTCCTGATGAAGGTGGAGAAGATTTATTTTTAGGTCAACGTGAAATGCAAGTCGCTTTGCATGGCGACCGCGCTGTTGCTCGTGTAACAGGTATTGACCGACGTGGCCGAAAAGAAGGCGCCATCGTCGAAATTATTAAGCATGCCAATGAACGTATAGTCGGGAGATTACACAGCGACACTGGTGTTTATTATCTTATTCCGAATAACCGCCGTATCAGTCAAGATATTCTAATTCCACCTGATCAATTAATGTCAGCACAAGCAGGTCAAATTGTCGAAATTGAGATCACGGCTCACCCAAACAGGCACCGTTCCCCTCTTGGCAAAGTAGTTACTGTCCTTGGTGACCATATGGCACCGGGTATGGAAATAGACATTGCCTTACGCGACTTTGAATTACCACATGCTTGGTCATCTGAAGCCATAGAACAAGCTGAATCTTATGGTGATACTATTCCAGCTAATGCCATTAAAGATCGTCTCGATCTACGTGAAATGCCATTAGTCACTATTGATGGTGAAGATGCCCGTGATTTCGATGATGCTGTACACGCGGTGGCATTAGAAAACGGTGGCTGGCGATTATGGGTTGCTATTGCTGATGTCTCTTATTATGTCACACCTAATAGCCCGCTCGATCAAGATGCACAGGAGCGCGGCACGTCGGTTTATTTCCCTAGTCAGGTCATTTCAATGCTGCCTGAGGCTTTATCTAATGGCCTTTGTTCCCTAAACCCTAATGTCGATCGCTTATGTATAATCTGTGAAATGACCATTGATGATGACGGCCAAGTTACCTCACACCAATTCCATCAAGGTGTCATGAACTCAAAAGCGCGATTGACTTACACACAAGTCGCCGCAATATTGGTTGATGACGATGTCAGTTTACGGTCTGAATATAGTGCTGTTCTGCCCAGTTTAGAGACCATGTATCAACTCTTTAAGGCTATGCTAAACGCAAGGCAACAACGAGGAGCAATAGATTTTGAACTAACGGAAACCCAGTTTTTATTTGATTCCAAACGTAAAATTGAAGCAATTGTTCCTCGAGAAAGCAATGATGCTCACCGATTAATCGAAGAATTTATGGTGGCTGCCAATGTCTCAGCTGCGCAGTTCTTATTAAGTAAAACACTGCCCGCTTTATACCGTGTTCATGAAACACCTTCTGCTGAAAAGTTATCCGGATTACGTGAATTCTTAGGTGAATTAGGCTTAGTGCTCGGTGGCGGTGACGACCCTTCCCCCCATGACTATGCGACCTTACTACAAGCAGCCCATCAACGTCAGGATGCCCATTTATTACAAACCGTCATGCTTCGAAGCATGAAGCAGGCCGTGTATCACCCCGACAACGTGGGTCATTTTGGCTTAGCTCTGGAGGCTTACGCTCATTTCACGTCTCCGATTCGTCGCTATCCCGACTTGCTTGTTCACCGTGCGATCTGTCACCTAATCAACAATAAGAAAATCAACAAATGGTCATATTCCCATAAAGACATGGTGCAGTTAGGTGAACACTGTTCTATGGCCAGTAGGCGTGCCGATGAAGCAACTCGGGATGTCGCTGACTGGTTGAAGTGCGAGTTTATGCAGGATCATGTTGGTGAATGCTATGACGGCGTTATCAGTGGTGTGACTGGATTTGGACTTTTTGTCGAACTCAATGATATCTATATCGAAGGTCTTGTCCACATCACAGCCTTGAAAAATGACTATTATGAATTTGATGCTAATGGTCACCGTCTGATGGGCGAGCGTACACGACAAAGCTATCGATTAGCGGATAAGATCAGAGTCAAAGTTGTTCGTGTCGATCTTGATGAGAAAAAAATCGATTTAGAATTGGCTTGAATAAGCTGAACTCAGGATAAAGTTCAACTTTTCCTTGACCAGAAAAATAAAGACAGTAGAATTACCCGCTTGCTGAATGATTGCCGGATAGCTGTTAAATCTGGGTCATTGCTATGGTGAGTGTAGCTCAGTTGGTAGAGCCCCGGATTGTGATTCCGGTGGTCGTGGGTTCGAGCCCCATCACTCACCCCATTTTACTTTAATCAAAAGTAATTTGATAACAAAGACTTACAAATATCAAGTTAGTTGAAATTGACTTACCGTCTTTATCAATTTAGTGCACAGGTGCAAGCCGAGTGCAGAACTGGAGAATAGTATGCCTTATTCAATCCTCAAAGCACCCTCAAATAAACTCATAATACAATTCCGTTCGCGACATATTCAAGGCTCTATTAACAGAATTTTCCCCACTCAGGATGAGCCTGAGCTCGTCTTGAGTCCACCACTAGCATGAATGACTAATGTAATCACAATGATATCTATCAGTAGTTGTGTTTTGGTCTGGGTCATAAAGGGAAGCCACTGCTGTACCGTCATAAACAGTAGACCTACAGCGAGTAGAAAATAGATCTGCCCGACGAACCGGTATAGACTGGAACTGATTCGCCTGAGAAACTAGGCGTTAAGTCAAAATAAAAAACGGCTAATAATATAGCCGCTAAAAAAAGACGATAACTGGCAAAAACAGTTAATGAGCGCCACGATGTCGCATCATTAAGCGGATCAAACTTGAGCGTTAACCCTGCTATTATTTTGCTTGTTTATCCGCCTCTAAATGACTTTGCGAACAATAAAAGTTACTGCCTTCTTGTATCGCTTCCTGTTCGAGTATATGTAAGCTACAGTACTTACAACGCACCATCTTCTCAGCTGATGATATTGACTCTGATTGTTGTCTTTTTTGCTTACGTAGGAAATTAGTAATGATCAGATACAGCAATAGACCTATAGCAATTAAAATCAAAATCCGCATAGTGAAACCTTACACATAAAAAAGGATATCTGATAAGGATACCCTTTTCTCTTAATACTTGCTAAAAACTAGCCACGTGATGCGCGTTTACGCTCATGCTCAAGCAATAATTTTTTTCGTACTCGTAATGATTCTGGTGTCACTTCAAGTAGCTCATCTTCGCCAATAAACTCTAGGGCTTGTTCCAAACTCATTCTAATTGGCGGCGTCAAGTTAATTGCATCATCGGTACCCGATGCACGAACGTTGGTCAGCTGTTTACCTTTTAAGGGATTAACAACCAGATCGTTATCACGCGAGTGAATACCAATAATCATACCTTCGTATACTTCATCACCATGTCCAATAAACATCCGGCCTCGTTCTTGTAGGTTGAAAATAGCAAAAGCAACTGCTTTACCTACACCATTAGCAATCAATACACCGTTCATGCGTTTACCAAAATCCCCCTCCTTCACCGGTGCATAATGGTCAAAGACACTGTAGATAAGACCTGTGCCTTGAGTTGCAGTCAGAAATTCTGTCCGGAAACCAATCAAGCCTCGTGATGGAATTGTAAAGTCCAGCCTAACACGACCTTTACCATCTGGCACCATGTCACTGAGAATAGCACCACGCTCTCCCAATTTTTCCATGATGGTGCCTTGATGTTCTGCTTCAACATCTGCCGTTACTGATTCATAAGGTTCTTCTTTAGCGCCGTCGACTTCACGCACAATTACTTCAGGACGAGATACGCCCATTTCATATCCTTCTCGGCGCATGTTTTCGATCAAAACTGATAAATGTAATTCACCTCGGCCAGACACTCTGAATTTATCGGGGTCTTCTGGCATCTGTTCAACACGTAGTGCCACGTTGTGAATTAACTCTCTTTCTAGACGTTCTTTAATTTGTCTGGTGGTAACGAACTTACCCTCTTTACCTGCAAAAGGGGAATTGTTAACTTGGAATGTCATTGTTACTGTTGGCTCATCAACAGTTAATGGTGGCAATGCTTCTACTTCCTCAGGGTCGCACAAAGTATCTGAGATATTTAGCGGATCTAAACCGGTAAAAGCAATAATGTCACCTGCTTGTGCCGTTGCAACCTCTTCACGCTGTAAGCCCATAAAGCCCATGACTTTCAATACACGCCCGTTACGCGTTTTGCCTTCAGTATCCACGACAGTCACAGCCGTATTGGTGCTGACTTGACCACGCTCAATACGCCCGACACCAATAACACCGACATAACTGTTGTAATCTAACGATGTGACTTGCATTCGGAATGGACCATCCACATCAACTTTAGGTGACTCAACTTTATCTACAACTAATTGGAATAAAGGCGTCATGTCACCTTCGCGGACCGTATCTTCCAGCCCTGCAAAACCATTTAAGCCCGAAGCATAAATGACATCAAAGTCGAGTTGTTCGTCTGTTGCGTCTAAGTTAGCGAATAAGTCGAAAGTCTGATCTAGTACCCAATTCGGTCGCGCACTGGGTTTATCAATTTTATTAATGACAACAATCGGCTTTAAGCCGAGTGCGAGTGCCTTTTGTGTCACAAAACGTGTTTGTGGCATCGGTCCTTCAGATGAATCGACTAAAAGTAGTACAGAATCAACCATCGATAATACACGCTCTACTTCACCGCCAAAGTCAGCATGTCCCGGTGTGTCGACGATGTTTATATGGTAATCGTTCCAGCAAATCGCTGTATTTTTGGACAATATGGTAATGCCGCGTTCACGCTCTAACTCATTTGAGTCCATGACACGCTCTTGTAGTTCTTCGTGCTCACTGAACGTACCAGACTGGCGTAATAACTGATCCACCAATGTTGTTTTACCATGGTCGACATGGGCAATGATGGCAATATTGCGGAGTTTATTAATTTCTCGTGTTGTTGATGTCATTATGTCAGTTCTTCGATTAATTTAAATGCAATTGCGATAGCTCTTGGCCAGCAATAAAGGATTATTTTTTGAGCTCTTCTGTGAGGTGAGGTTTGATCTCATCAAGTAGCGCTTGTTGAACACCCAAGCTACCCGCAACAATATTGCCGTGCTCAATGTAGCCATTGCCGCCAATAAAGTCTGTTACCACGCCACCCGCTTCTTCAACCAGCAATATACCTGAAGCCAGATCCCATTTTTGTAGTCCAATTTCCCAATAGCCATCGACACGACCCGCAGCGACGTAAGCTAGGTCTAAGGCCGCTGAACCTCCTCGCCTTAAATCAGCTACTTGTGGAAAAATAGTACTAACCATGTTAGAGAATGCAGGGAAATGTTGGTGATATTTGAATGGGAAGCCTGTTGCAACTAGGCTGTTTTCAAGACTTTTTTGTTTGGTTACGCGTAAACGACGATCATTTAATTGTGCACCAGCACCACGTGTCGCTGTAAATAGTTCGTCTCTTAAAGGATCGTAAACTACACCGTGCTCGATTCGACCTTTAACCATAATGCCTATAGAAACGCAATAATGCGGAAAACCATGTAAAAAATTGGTAGTACCATCTAAAGGATCAATAATCCAAACGGTCTCATTCTTACCGGCTTCACCTGATTCTTCAGCTAAAATGGCATGGTCGGGATATGCTTTCTTAATAGTGCTAATGATTTCTTGCTCAGCGAGCCGATCAACATCAGAAACAAAATCGTTGCGGCCCTTTGTTGTCACCTCAAGGTGTTCAACATGTTGAAGTGATCGGATAATAAGGTTACCCGCACTACGCGCTGCACGAATAGCGATATTCAGCATTGGATGCATAAACTAGTTTTTCCAGAGCAAATAAAACAGAGGGTTAGCCCAAATTCGATACCAGCATCTATTGGAGCAAACAGAGGCGTGCATTATAACAATAAATCATTTCCGCATCATATTAAGTTTGATCCGGTTGGACAGCCTAATTAATTCCTGATAGCCTGCCACCTATATTGCTTAGAAGCAATGTAATTGAATATGATATTCACAGACTATAAACACTGAGGAGAATAGAATGAAATCATTAACAAAATTAGGTGCACTTGTTTTACCTTTGGCATTATTGACAGGATGTGCAAGCCACACACATACACTAAGTGACATCAGCGATATCCAAGCTGTTAAAGATCACTTCGGCCGCGTTGAAGCACACGTTGGTAAAATCGAAGCTCACCTATTACAAGTTGAAAACACAGCTAACACTGCGTTAACAACTGCTCGTTCTGCTCAAGCGTCAGCTGATGAAGCAAATGCCAAAGTTAACCGTATGTTCCATAAAGCGATGAGCAAATAAGTTTCTTATTACTCAACGCAGTATGAATGCAAAAAAGCCGAGATATTTCTCGGCTTTTTTATTTCTACCTGTTAGAAAATCATAAAACATCACCTGGTACTAAGGTTACCCAAACCGGCTCACCCGTCTTATTATAGATGTCATCTGCCAACTTTTCTGCTTGGTTTTTTGTTTCAAAAGGCCCAACTAAAATTTCGCCTTGCGCGTCCCTTATAGGCCAAAAAGCATCACCAAGCCCCATCTCTTCTATCGTTTGATTCAACTCCTCTTTGAGTTCTTTTGTCATCATGCCTGAATGTAAGAACCAGACATCTTCCACCATTTTGTGCTCAATTTGCCCAATTCTCTGCGCTATCCCCAGATTTTGGTCAATCATCGCCTGAGCAAACAACCAGTCGTCATCTTCTAATCGCCCTTTGGCATTTAAGATCGCTTTCACCATTGGTGTCATATTATTTTGCTCTTCAGTCATATCTTCATATGCCTCATGCGCTTCTACATATAAGCTATCATTGTGCATAGATGCCTTATAAGGCTGATATAAAATTTCCACTGGTGTATTGACGGTCACTAAACCAAAGAGCTGTTCAATATCTTCTGGAAATAAACGAATACAACCATGGCTGACCCGTAAACCCACACCATATGGCTTATTGGTACCATGTAATAAATAACCTGGCATACCAAGGCGCATCGCATAAGCGCCCAGCGGATTATCAGGTCCTGCTGGAACTACCTTGGGTAATGGGTCGCCCATTTTTACATGTTCAGCATGAATCGATGCCGGTGGCGTCCAGGTTGGATCCTTACGCTTTTGGATAATTTTTGTTTTACCAATTGGCGTTTGCCAGCCTTCTCGCCCAATGCCGATTGGATGGGTAATCACTTGCCTAGGCTGACCTGCTAGTGGTTTCGGGTAATAATACAAGCGCATTTCTGCAAGGTTAATCACAATCCCTTCCTTGGGTGCGTCCGGTAATATGTATTGGTTTGGGACTAAAACTCGTTTACCAAAACCAGGTAGCCAGACATCTAAGTCAGGATTTGCACTGACGATTTCGCTGTAACCAATATCAAAACGACGTGCAATGTCTAATAAAGTATCTTGTGCACGGCTATATACAATCAAGTTGTGGCCAACAACACGTGTTGATTCGGTCTCTAAGTTAAATGTCGTCGCATGGCTTGTTGACATCAATAAGCACAAGTAAGCAGCACTGAATAATGCGCGCATCTTATTTTCCCAATCTATCTCGATAAGGTACCTATTGTACATGGAATTATTTATTCGCTCTGAGCAACAAATTAATTACACCTTCTTAGTACAAAATAGTAAAATCAACCTCTCATCTTATTTTGGTTATCTGTTTTTTAAACATGAAAAATTATACTTTCTTGCTACTCTTTGGGCTTTTCAGTCTATCAGGCTGTTCAATGTTGGATATCAATACGGACCCAATTCCTGAACCACAAGAAAGTTGGTCTGTTGAAAAACTCTATATCGAAGCCAAAAAAGCGATGGATGAAGGTGATACTGTAACGGCGTTAAAATACTACAGTGAGCTAGAAGCCCGTTTTCCCTTCGGTGATTACGCGCAGCAAGCATTGATTGATTCTGCCTATGTTCATTTTAAAGGGGATGACCCTGAAAATGCATTAGCGACCATTGATCGCTTTATTCGTGTCTATCCTCAAAACCCGAATATGGACTATGCCATTTATCTACGCGGCTTAATTAATTTCACACGTGATGTCGGCATTGTCGAAAGATATATTCCACGTGATGAATCACAACGTGATCCAGGTGCAGCAAAATTTGCACTACAAGACTTTAATAATTTAATTAACCGCTACCCAAAAAGCCAATACAGCGATGATGCCAGCCAACGTATTGTCTATTTGCGTAATCGTTTATCGCGCTATGAAGTCAATGTCGCTCACTTTTATATGCGACGAGGCTCTTATATTGCGGCACTGAATCGAGGTAAGTATGTCATTGAAAATTATCAACGAACCCCTGCAATGCCTGATGCTTTATTGATTGTTGCCAAAGCCTATAAAGTCTTAGAGCTTGATGACTTAGCGGAAGATACTTTACGGGTATTAGAAACTAACTATCCTAATTATGCCGGTACCTCAGAAGTGAGAGAAACTAGCGTTGAATAAGTGACAAAAGCTTTCTGACGCATCATGAAGTTCATGATGCGTCGATGAATTCAGCTATTCTCTTTAAACAGCAGATTCACCTTCTTCACCTGTTCTAATCCGAATGACTTGCTCAATTGGCGTAACAAAGATTTTGCCGTCACCAATTCGACCCGTGTGGGCTGCTTTTGTAATCGCTTCAATACAGGCTTCAACTTGGTCTTCTGCTAATACAATCTCTAATTTTATTTTTGGTAAAAAATCAACGACATATTCAGCGCCACGGTAAAGTTCTGTATGGCCTTTTTGTCTACCAAAGCCTTTGACTTCTGAGACTGTTAAACCTGTTACGCCAATATCCGATAATGCTTCACGCACATCATCTAATTTAAAGGGTTTAATAATCGCTTCAATTTTTTTCATTTCTTTCCCTACTCTATTTTGGAATGAATGGCATAGCCTGATGTAATAGGATAGCGTCTATCCCTACCAAATGCACGCTCTGTAATACGAATGCCTGGTGGTGCTTGGCGTCGTTTATATTCATTTCTATCCACCAAACAAATAACCTTATTTATCATCTCTGGTTCCCCTCCTATTGCCACCATTTCATCGTAGGATAAATCTTGTGCAATATATTGTTCTAACAGTGCATCAAGCACTTCGTAGGGTGGCAAGCTATCCTGGTCTGACTGATCATCCGCTAACTCAGCAGATGGCGGCCGCGTAATAATACGGGTTGGTATCACTTCAGATAATGTGTTTCTGTACTCCGCCAAACGATAAACCAAAGTTTTATAAACATCTTTGAGTGGTGAATACCCGCCTGCCATATCACCATACAACGTTGAATAACCTACAGCCATTTCACTTTTATTACCCGTTGACAATACCATCGCGCCCGTTTTATTTGATATTGCCATCAGTAATACGCCTCGGCATCGTGCCTGGATATTTTCTTCGGAAGTATCGACGTTTGTGCCAATGAATTCATCAGCCAAGCTATTTTTAAACTCAGCAAATAAACTATCAATTGATATCTCACTATGAGCAACTGCTAAACGGCCAGCCATATCTTTTGCATCGTCCAGACTGATTTGTGCCGTATATTGCGATGGCATCATTACTGTTTTAACATTTTCAGCACCAATAGCATCTACTGCTAAGGCCAATGTTAATGCTGAATCAATTCCACCAGATAAACCAATAACAACGCTGGGGAAATGGTTCTTTTTAATATAATCCCGTAACCCGACCAACAAACCTTGATAGATCATGGCTAATTCTTCTGGTTTTGCTGTCAATTCTCCCGTTACGGTGACTTTACCCGTTTGGTCCTTAGCTATTTGAACCGGGTGGAGGGCTGATTGCCAAACCGGTGCTAAGGCAACCTTCTGTCCGTTATGTGACAAAGCAAAAGAACCACCATCAAAGACTAATTCATCCTGCCCTCCAACTAAGTTCACATAGACAATCGCTAAACCCGTCTCTGCAACACGCTGTGCGACTTCGACCTCTCGTGTATGGCATTTTCCTTGTCTATATGGTGAGGCGTTGAGATTTAATAATACTTCAGCACCTTCATCTGCAGCTTGCGATGCTGGTGCTGTAAACCAAATATCTTCACAAATCGTCAAACCAAATTGAACACCTTTATATTCAAAAACCGTCGGCCGGTCGCCTTTCACAAAATAGCGTTTCTCATCAAAAACGCTGTAATTTGGTAAATATTGTTTGTAATAATTGGCACGATATTCTCCATCAATAATCACTGATGCTGTATTATATAATTCATCGGCCTGCCCCGAAGGATGCCCGACAACAACCGCGATACCTCGAATATTTTGTTTCAATGTCATTAAGCCGGCTTCGACACGTCGAAGTAATTCCGGCCTAAGTAATAAGTCTTCAGGCGGATAGCCTGTTAAGGTTAATTCAGGAAAAACAATTAAGTCCGCTTTAAGCTCTGCTTTCGCTTGTTCAGCTGACTGGATAATTTTCTCTACATTACCCGCGACATCACCCACTAATGGGTTAATTTGGCCCATTACGAGGCAAAGTGTTTTTGCCATTAACGCGCTGCCATTGCAATAAGCATTGTGTCACCCATTTCAGCTGGGGAATTCGCTATCATGACACCGGCTGCTTCTAATGCCGCTAATTTAGCTTCTGCTGTTCCTTTACCACCACTAATAATAGCGCCGGCATGCCCCATTCGTTTACCCGCCGGTGCCGTTAAGCCAGCAATATAAGCGACAACGGGTTTCGTCACATGTTCGCTAATATACTGAGCAGCATCTTCTTCGGCTTGGCCACCAATTTCACCGACCATAACAATGCCTTCTGTCTGGGGATCGGCTTCGAATAATGCCAAACAATCTATAAAATTCATGCCATGGATCGGATCGCCACCAATACCGACACAAGTACTTTGACCTAGACCATTTTGTGTCGTTTGATGTACAGCTTCATATGTTAATGTTCCGGAACGCGAAACAATTCCAATTTTACCTGCAAGGTGAATATCGCCAGGCATAATGCCAATTTTGCATTCATCTGGTGTAATTAAACCAGGGCAGTTAGGTCCAATGAGCACGGCACCATAGCCTTTTAATGCATGCTTAACATGCAACATATCTTGGACTGGAATGCCTTCTGTAATACAGGCGATTATTTTAATACCGGCATCTGCTGCTTCTAAAATTGCATCTGCTGCAAATGCAGCGGGTACATAAATCATCGAAGCATCAGCACCTGTTGCTTCAACAGCATCATTGACAGTATTAAATACAGGCCGATCTAAATGGGTTTGCCCTCCCTTGCCTGGCGTCACCCCGCCAACTAAGTTTGTACCATAAGCAATGGCTTGTTCAGAGTGGAAAGTCCCTTGTTTTCCAGTGAACCCTTGGCAGATTAATTTTGTACTGCGGTTAATTAAGATACTCATTGATTTGTCTCCTGTGCTGCTATCACCGATTGTCTAGCTGCATCGGTTAGATCTTGCGCAACATGGATTGTCATACCACTACCAGCCAATAATTCTCGCCCTAGTTCTGCATTTGTTCCTTCTAACCTCACAATGACGGGTAAGGTTAAACCGACTTCTTTTGCTGCTTGAATAATCCCTTCGGCGATCAAGTCGCAACGGACAATACCACCAAAAATATTCACCAAAATCGATTTGACATTGCTGTCAGATAGAATCAATTTAAAAGCTTGGGCCACACGTTCCGCTGTTGTGCCCCCTCCTACGTCTAGGAAATTAGCCGGCTCACCACCTTCTTGCTTAATTAAGTCCATTGTCGCCATGGCTAATCCCGCACCATTGACCATACATGCCACTTGACCATCTAAAGAAACGTAATTTAGGCCGTGCTGTTGTGCAACCACTTCTGCTTCGTCTTCTTGTGCAGGATCAAACATAGCTGCCAGTTCTGCATGTCTAAATAATGCATTGGCATCCAGGTTCAACTTGGCATCAACCGCCAGCAAGCTATTTTGTCCCGTTACAACAAGTGGGTTTACCTCTACTAGGTCAGCATTGTTCTCGATATACAAGTGATATAAACCTTGCATCACTTTTTGTAACTCTTTAAACGCATCACCGGTTAACCCTAAGAAAAATCCTGCTCTACGACATTGATAGGCCTGTAGCCCGACAACAGGGTTAATGTATAAATTTAATATGGCTACAGGTGTTTTGTCTGCGACTTCTTCTATATCCATTCCCCCTTGTGCCGACACCATGAAAACAATGCGTTGGGTGATACGATCAGTCAAGACAGCAAGGTATAGTTCTCTGGCTATATCAGAAGGTTCTTCTACTAAAACCTGATTTATCGGTAAACCCTGTCGTAATGTTTGATGCGTTACTAAGCGCTGGCCTAACAGGTCATAAGCAGCATCAGCCACGCCATCAAGCGTATCAATGATTCTTACACCACCCGCTTTGCCCCGACCACCACTATGCACTTGTGCTTTAACGACCCAAACCTCTCCGCCTAATTGTTCGGCGGCTTGTCTCGCCTGTGCCCCACTGGTGACGACTTGACCACGTGGTGTTGGTATCCCATAACGGGTGAATAATTGCTTGGCCTGGAACTCGTGCAGGTTCATATACTTAATATGCCTATTTTCTTGGCAAAATGCCTTAATTGAAATGATGATTCTTTACTGACTATTTTCTCGCAAACCCAGACTAATTACCATCTCTAGTCATGATATAGTTAATACAATATTTTAATTCTGGGCTAAATTCGACGTGTCTGACCCACGAAAACAAGTCATGCGCCCGCTCTATCCTGAGCTTACCCCTTACGCCAGCGACCACATTGACGTTTCTCCTTCAGAGAATACAGTCAAGCACAGGGTTTATTTTGAATGTTGTGGAAACCCTAAAGGTATTCCCATACTTTATCTACATGGCGGGCCTGGCGCGGCCTGTTGGCCTCACCACCGACGTTTTGTTAATCCTGAAAAATATCATCTGATTCTATTTGATCAACGTGGCTGTGGTCGTTCCGAGCCTTTGGGTGAACTTAGCCATAACACGACTCAGGATTTAATTGATGATATGGAAGCGATTCGTCAGCAACTCAATATAAATCAATGGATCTTACTCGCTGGCTCCTGGGGAACTACACTAGGCTTATGCTATGCAAAGCAATATCCACAGCATGTTTTAGCAATGCTGTTACGCGGTATCTTTTTAGGTCGCCAACAGGATATTGAATGGGTCTATAACGAGCATGGTGCTGCACAACTTTTTCCTGCACAATGGCAAACATTGATGTCTCAATTAAACCCTGAACAACGAAAGTCACCATTGTCTTGTTTTATGGCTCAATTACAAAATGGAGACGCTAATCAAAGCTTAGCAACGGCTCATGCGCTTTACCACTGGCAAAGCACTATTGGCCGCCTCGAATTACAAGAAAATGAGATTACTTTAGATGAAGCGCAACTGGTTGCGCATTATCGTATTCAATTGCATTATGCTTTGAATAACTGCTTCATTTCAGATAAACCTTTACTTAGTGATATCGACTCACTGACCGCTATTCCAACTTGGGTAATTCAGGGGCAATATGATTTGGTTTGCCCAACACAGCAGGCTTGGTCCCTACACCAGGCTTTGCCTGATAGCCAACTTCTTATGGTCCATTTGGCAGGTCACGCTTCAAATGAAGACACTATTATCGATGCGATGGTGAGCACAACAGATGCAATGGCAGTTCAATTCGGTTCTTTCATCACGACAGCATCATGATTGGTTTATTACAACGTGTCACCTCCGCCCATGTGAGGGTAAATAGCCTTGAGATTGCACGAATTAAGCAAGGTCTATTGGTGTTAGTCGGCGTTGAACCGAAGGATACAAAGGACCAAGCTGAGCGATTACTCAAGCGTTTGCTAGGCTATCGTGTATTTGAAGATACAGATGGTAATATGAACTTATCACTGCAGGATATTGAAGGCGGTTTATTATTGGTGCCTCAGTTCACATTAGCTGCTAATACCCAGAAAGGCTTGCGCCCTAGCTTCACTAGTGCAGCTCCTCCTGAACTCGGCGAAAGGCTCTTTGATCATCTCTGTCATCAGGCAAGACTCATACACCCTGTTGTTGCTTGTGGTGAATTTTCTGCGGATATGCAGGTTTCTTTGGTGAATGATGGACCGGCTACTTTTTGGCTACAAGTTTAGTTTTAGCACCCTACTCAATTAACTCGCGACTTGTTTATTTCCGATGAAACTCTCAAATGATTCAAAGTGTAATGGACGACTAAAGTAATAGCCTTGTCCTCGATCACACTATCGTTGTTGCAATGAGGCTAATTGTTCTGGCATTTCGATGCCTTCGGCGACGACTTCTAAGTTTAAATGACCTGACAATGCTAAAATCGCATCGACGATGGCGGCATCATCTCCTTCTTTAGTCACATCATCAACAAAGCTTTTAAACTTTTTCAATGTAAATCTAGCTGCTGCCCAAACTCTTGGCTCGTTGCTTTACCTGTTGGCACTTCTAATAGATTGGATACTAATAATTGTTTTTCTCGCGTTGCTAGCATGGCAGCAAGATAGTTCACCTCACGCCCAAGACGCAGATCGGGATTATTTTTTCTGTGAGTTCTTTCTGTGTTGTTGAGAAAAGGATATTGTTATAAACACCAGCCACAGCAATAACGACAATGGCCAATGTTGTATATATTGACCATAGTTTTAAGCGTTGTTTTATGGTGCTCACTTTCAACACGTTACTTTAATTTTTCCTGCTCATTATTTTGTTCTGCTTCATCTTCATCATCTAGTAACACCCTATGCCCCGCGCCATCTAAGTCATCATACTGACCAGTTTTAACGGCCCAGATAAACACCACAACGCCAACCACACCCAGTATCAGCATTCCTGGCAATAAACCATAAATGACTTCCATTAACGTGAAGCCTTTTTGTTAGTTTGTATTCTGCTAGCATTTGCAATAACAAATAGTGAACTGATTGGCATGGTTACGGCAGCGACTAGTGGGTTAATCATTGCCATCATGGCCAAAGGCACCATAATGATGTTATAGCTCAACGACAGCATTAAATTTTGTTTAATCACCTTGTCGGTTTTCTCTGCAAGATGTTTAACAACTAACAAACTCGCCAGCTTATTTTGCGGCAATACTATATCTGCACCTTCAACCGCCATTCCAACACCAGAGGACATGGCAATGCCCACATCAGCTTGTGTTAGTGCTGCAGCATCATTAATGCCATCTCCAATCATTGCTATGACCTTCTCCTGCTGCTGTCTCGCTTTAATGAATCGTACTTTATCTTCTGGTAACAATTCGGCTTGGTAATTTAAACCACCTAACCTCTTCATCATTGCCTTGACGACTGCTTTTTTATCACCACTTAGCACCTCGACAAAAAGCCCCTCATTTCTTTGTGTATCTATCGTCAAGCTCGCATCTGGCCTCAATTTATCGCGAAATCCCATCATGCCAGAAACAACATTATCCTCAACAATAAATATCGTACTAATCGCTTCTTGTTCACACTTTTGTAACATTTCCAGCCATTTCGGAGCCAGTTCCACCCCGATTTCCTCAAGATAGTTTTGTGTGCCTATGTAGTAATGCTGTTGCCCAATATCTGCACTGACACCCTTGCCTGGCACATTCTGGAAATGTGTTATGACTTGTAAACTTAGGTTTTTCTTTTTGGCCTCTCTCACGATAGCTGTTGCTATTGGATGTTCCGAATAGGACTCAAGTGAGGCGGCTATTTGTAATAGTCTTTCCGCTGTATCCCCCTCTGACGGCTCGCTGTAACACAAACTTAACTTTCCTTGTGTAATAGTCCCTGTTTTATCAAATATCATATGATTTACACGTGCTAATTGCTGCAATGCCATACCACTTTTTAGTATTACACCATTTTTTGCAGCTACTCCCGTTGCGATTGCCATCGACATCGGGGTCGCCAGGCCTAAAGCACAAGGACAAGTAATGATTAAAACAGATGTTGCTGCTAATAACGCTTTTTCGACATCAATCCGATACCAGATTAAAAAGGTGACAACCGCTAAACTTATCGTGGCTAAAACAAACCATGGCACCACTTTATCTGCTAAGGCCTGAATAGGTGCTTTATCTTGTTGCGCCTGAGCCATCAACAGTAACATTTTGGCTAGGGCCGTTTGGTTTAATATATGCTCTACTTGGACTTTCAAGGCCCCTTCAGTATTAATACTGCCAGCAATCACGTGCTCACCCACTGTTTTTACAATGGGAATGGATTCCCCTGTTAACATTGATTCGTCTACCGCACTTTCGCCTGAGATGACCTTACCATCAACGGGAATACTATCTCCTGGCTTCACTAAAACTATGTCGCCTTCCTTCACTGTTTTTATAGAGATGACCTGACTTTCACCGGCTTCTATGCGTGTAGCTAGTTTGGGCTGTAAAGTCATTAGTCGATGGGTCTCTGACAACGCTTTCCTTTTCGCTGCTGCTTCAAAATAACGGCCGACCAGGATGACAAAAAGGAAATTCACAACAGTATCAAAGTAAATATGCCCTGTACTACTTGGTGCTAACAATACATAAGTCGAATAGGCATAGGTTACTGTCGCACCGATGGCAATGGGTAAATCCATTGTTAATTGTCGCCTGACTAGTCCTCCTAGCCCCTGTTTGATAAAAGGATATCCAGCATATAAAAAAGTTGGGGTCGCAATGATAAAGCTAATCCAATAGAACCACATTTTGAATTCGCCTTGATCCGCACCTGTGTATAAGGCAATGGATACCCAAAGCATGTTCATCATGGCAAAACCTGCAAAAGCCATGCGATAAACCAATTGTCGATGTGTCGCTATCTCTTGTTGTTCCGCTTCATCACTATCGAAAGGTGTCGCTTGATAACCTATCTGTTGTAATAGTTTGAATATTTTAGATAGCTTTAAATCTTTTGGCCGCCAGGCTACCTTTAGCCTTTTAGTCGTGAAATTCACATGAGCTTCTTCTAGGCCTTCTTGCGCATTTAAAGACTTTTCTATTAACCAAACACAGGCAGCACAGTGGATATTCTCAACCAATAACTCAATCTGATTAAATTCACCTTGCTGATTCACATAGTCAGCTTGGATTTCTTCTAAATCATAAAATGACGTATCACTATATTCAAAGTCTTCGGCTGGAGGGGTTAGTATTTGTGTCTCTGGCGCCTTCTGATAAAAGCTGGCTAACCCGGCATCATATATCGTTTGGCAAACGGTCTGACAACCGTGACAGCAAAATGATTTCTCGCTATTCCCTATAACTGCGGAAAATGTAGATTCGGCTTGCAGATCTAAACCGCAGTGATAACAAGTAGCAGACATCTCTATCTTAGGGCGAAACTGTCAGACGTTTGGTTAGTAAAAAACGTTGTTCATTTTGTTTTACTTCTACAATCACATCCCAACTACCTTGTAATGGAAATGCGATATTAGCTTGGTAAAAGCCAGGCCGTTGCCTAACAAATTCAATTTGGAAATCCGCGCTAGCGTCAGAAGGTCGATAAGCGTGTAAAATGACTCTGCTGGGTGATATAACCTGCGATTCTTTACCTTGTACAACGACATCATAAGTTTGTAATTTATCTCGATTTATCTGATATGGTGCCATTAAAACACCTGTCCAATTTAATTGCTTTTCATTTTGTGCCTTTCTTAGCGTTTGTTCATAACGCTCGCCACGTTCATAAAAGTCACTAGACACTAAATTTGGTGCTTGGCTAAATGCCAAATAAATAAATGTGACGTTACCAATCAAAAAAATTGTAAAACTCAATAATAGGCCTATCACCCATGGATTTTTCATTGCCTCTTTGTTTTTTTGTGAAATCATTCTGTGAACACATCGTTTATAGTTTAGGTGCTAGAAACATACTTTGATAAGTTAAGTTATTATCTATCTCGCCATTCATGTTAGCAATAAACGTGATAGACGTAATTTCAGATTCCAATCTAGCCTCTGGTAACCTAACAAACACAGTCAATGGTAAGACCTTTCCAGGTTCAATTTCTGTCATTTTTACTTGATGCAATGTAGCACCTGCTAGACCAGAAATATCGATTGTCACAAACATATTTTGTTGCGTTTTGTTGAGTAGCTTTAAGGTGTATTTATTCTGAATCGTGCCATCACTTAAACGTACAAAAAGAGGTTGTCGCTCATGCAACACATTAAATTCTGCTGGAGAAAGACCCGTTACGCCTGATACCACCCCTGTCAGTGCCAATAGCATTATTGTGATGTAAACCATGACTCTTGGGCGCTTATACAATTGTACAGGTTTGGCATCGTGATGAATTTCTTTATGGGAAGCATAACGAATCAATCCTGTCGGCTGATTTGTTTTTGTCATAACATCATCACACGCATCGATACAGAGTCCACAGGTGATGCATCCTAATTGTTGGCCCTGCCTAATATCGATGCCTGTTGGACAAACAGCTACGCACAAATTGCAATCTATACAACTACCTTTATCTTCTTTTATAGCACTCTTTCTTAGTTTTGCTCTCGGTTCACCTTGTGCCTGATCATAATGCGGCAGAATAGTATCTTGGTCCACCATAACGCCTTGAATTCTGGCATAAGGGCATAACCACAAACACACTTGCTCTCGCATAAACCCAGCTAAAACATACGTACCGGTTGTAAAAACGGCTAATGCTATCCAGGCCGGTAAGGCCGCTTCTAAAGTCAGGTAATCGTGCCAAAGTTGAAATGCATCTGTGAACCAGGCAGTAAATGACAGGCCGGTTAGCAAGGCTATTAATAACCATAAACTGTGTTTAACGGTTTTTCTCAATAACTTGTTCAAGGTCCATGGCGTAGAATTGAATTTACTGGCTTGGCTCGGTGTTTGACCTTCACACTTTCCTTCAATTAAAGTGAATATATCTGCCCAAACCGTTTGAAAACAAAAGTAACCACAGAATATTCTACCCGCCACACTGGTAACGGCTGCCAATAAAATAGCAAAAAAGACTAAAGTTAAGGCCAGCATCCATAGATCTTGTGGATAAACCGTTAAATCAAAGAAATGATACTGTCTATTTGGGATATCGAAGAGGATAGCCTGTTGACCATTCCAGCGTATATAGGGGCCTAAAAAAAAGGGTAGCCACGTCAACATTGCAAGCCATTTTAGGCTTCTAAAACGTCCTAACAGACGTTTAGCTACGATCTTTATATCACCGGTATTAAGTTGCCAATCGGCTGTTTGCTGATAAATATTATCTGCTTGTTTTTGATTTTGTTGCCCAGATTCACTCACTTGGCTTACCTAGTTAGAATATTAACTCGTCTTAATGGCACTCGACCTTAATATTCTGATTTATTATTGTTATATGCTACAAAGTTAGTCGTTAAAGACTGCTAACGCTATTCTCCACCACCTAATTGGTGCACATAAATCGCTAATTTCTTTATATCGCTTTCAGATAACCGTTCAGACTCATTGCCATTTAATTCATCTTTCCAGTTTATTTCTTCTACCTTTTCACCCGCATTAATGACATCTGCTTTAATTTCTAACTTGATCGCCATTTTTTCGCTCCACTGAGGCATAACAGCTAGTCGAGTTTGGGGATCAAAACCATCATTAACACCATGTAAGATAGTGCGGCGTATTTGTTCTTCCGTATCTGAGAAACGCCAGATCTTATCTGTTAAATCGGCTGAACCAGCATATTTGTCACCTTTTGCATCATCGCCATGACACATTGCACAACCATATTGGTCATACAATATACGACCCGCTTCATTAGGAAGACTATTAGCACTGTCTATGACAAACTGCGTTAGATCCGTAACCTCTTGTTCTGTCAACGCGCCGTCATGAGCAGGCATCTGGCCAATTCTACCATTCGCAATGCTCATCATAATATCGTCTATCGTACCTCCATACAGCCAGTCATCATCTGCTAAAACAGGATAGGTCCCAGCTTGAGGAGGCTGACCACCAATACCATGACAAGCTGCACAGTTGTCGCCATAAAGCACTTTGCTTGAGGCACGAATGTAATTTAGCATCTCTGGGTCTTCAAGCACCTCTGTAATACTCATTTGAGCAAACTTTTCTTCATATGGTGCTCGGCGTTGCTCTATTGCTGCAAAATCTTGCTTATATTCCCTAATTTGAGTCCAGCCTAATAACCCTTTGGTACTGTCATTAACCAAAGGTAATGACGGATAAAGAATAAAATAAACTAACACCAATAAACCACTTAGATACAAAGCGTTAAGCCACCATCTTGGTGGAGGATTGTCCAATTCAGTAATGCCATCCCAATTATGGCCAGTATCTTTTACTTTTTCGTATTCTTCTTTTTCAGCCATGCTTTTTTCCAGATGATTTACCTTCATCTCTAAAGGGTAAGTGCCGATGTGCTTCTAATTTTTGTTTATTTTTTGGGTTGAATACCCAGTAAAACAAAACCAATAACGCAATGAAGATCACGACATTGA
Source organism: Gammaproteobacteria bacterium (assembly GCA_029248745.1). Taxonomy (GTDB): domain Bacteria; phylum Pseudomonadota; class Gammaproteobacteria; order Nitrosococcales; family Methylophagaceae. Next base: position 252,187 of record JAQWIT010000003.1, on the reverse strand, counting down.
TGATAAGCCCAACCCAGTCCGTTGCTGTCATCGCTTGCCAATCTGTCTGAAAATACGCTTGTAATTTAGTCACGATAATCTCTACCAGGTTGGAACTTCACCATTGTGCCCAACACTTGTAAATAGGCCACCATCGCATCCATTTCTGTTTTACCCTCGACGTCAATAGCCGCAGTACGGATATCATCTTCGGTATAGGGAACGCCTAACACTTTCATCGCTTTTAGTCTTTTTTCCATGCCTAAGCCATCAATTTTTGACGTTTTCAGCCATGGATAACTTGGCATGACTGATTCTGGCACGACTGATCTTGGATCCAACATATGCTGGATGTGCCATTCGTCTGAATACTTCCCCCCAACTCTAGCAAGATCAGGTCCTGTTCGTTTTGATCCCCATTGGAAAGGATGATCATATTTAGATTCCACCGCCAACGAATAGTGGCCATAACGATCTTTTTCATCCCTAAAAGGCCTGATCATTTGTGAATGACACAAATAACAGCCTTCACGTTGGTAAATATCGCGGCCTGCCAATTCCAACGCGGTATAAGGCCGTACTCCCAATAACTCTTCGTATTCTGGATGTACTTGGTCTTCAAATGTGGTTTTCAAATAAAATAGAGGAACGATTTCAACAATACCTCCTACAGACAACACCATCGCGGTAGCCAATACTAAAGCCCAGATGTTTTTTTCTAGACGCTCCTGTATAGAAATAGTTTTTTTATCTTGTTGTTCTGACATATTAGATAACCGCCACGTTAGACATATCACTCGCCGGATTGGTTTCGACTTTTCTAATTGTCACCGTAATATTGAATAACATGAGGCAGGCACCAAGAAAGAAGATAAAGCCCCCCACTGTACGCATTGCGTAATACGGAAACATTTCTGCCAGTGATTCAACAAAGGTATAGGTTAGATTGCCGTATTCGTCATAAGCACGCCACATTAGCCCTTGCATAATCCCTGATACCCACATTGATGTAATGTAGAGAACTGTACCAATCGTCGCTAACCAAAAATGGATATTAATCAAATTGACTGAATAGACTTTGGTATTCCATAGCTTTTCTACCATGTGATAAATTGCGCCGACAGACACCATTGCTACCCAGCCCAATGCACCAGAATGAACATGGCCAATTGTCCAATCAGTGTAATGCGATAGAGCATTAACTGTTTTAGCAGACATTACTGGCCCTTCAAACGTCGACATGGCATAAAAGGCTAAAGATACAACCAGAAAACGTAACGTATAGTCCGTTCTTAATTTATCCCATGCACCGTTGAGTGTGAATAAGCCGTTAATTGCCCCACCCCATGATGGAATAATCATCGCTAATGAGATAGCAGCACCTAACGACCCCGTCCAATCGGGCAAGGCCGTGTATTGTAAATGATGAGCACCTAGCCAAACGTAGCCAAAGGCTAATCCCCAAAAATGAACCACAGATAAACGATAGGAATAGACCGGCCTGTTCGCTTGTTTGGGCACGAAATAATACATAATGCCTAAGAAGCCCGCGGTTAAGAAAAAGCCAACTGCATTGTGGCCCCACCACCACTGAATCATCGCGTCTTGTACACCTGAAAAAATAGAATAAGATTTCCAGAGTGAGACGGGAATCACTAGGCTATTCACTACATGTAGATACGTGACCATCACCATCATGGATAAAAAGAACCAATTTGCCACGTAGATATGTGACACCTTACGTATAGATAAGGTCATGATGAAGTTGAATGTATAGGCTAACCAAACTGCAGCAATCAGAATATCTAATGGCCACTCTAATTCAGCATATTCTTTTGACTGTGTCAGCCCTAGTGGCAAAGTAATAACAGCACCTAGAATAACCAAATTCCAGCCCCAAAAGCTGAACCAAGCTAGCTTATCGCTCCACAGTCTAACGCCAGATGTCCGTTGCACAACATAATAAGCTGATGCCATGAGGGTCGAACCACCGAAAGCGAAAATAACGGCATTTGTATGGACAGGTCTTAGTCGCCCAAAACTAATATAAGGATTATCAAAATTCAGTGCTGGCCATGCTAATTCAGCTGCTATCCATACCCCGACTCCCGTCCCTATAACGAAGTAAACAACTGCCATGTAAGTGAACCACTTCACCACTTCGAAACTATATTGCTGCTGCTCTTGCATTATCGACCTATATTATTGAAGACTTTATAGCTAGCGTGTTTCACTCCAGCTTTCATCCTAAGACAACAATCTGTTTGTAAATACTCACTATTGTCTTAATTTATTAACCATTCATTTTGTGTGGTATTTTCCACTTTGCGCAGTAATGCGTCAATAGAGATAATATTCAAATTGTATGTATGTATTGATGAACAAAGATTATTCAATAAGTTATGACTGGTAATTAAATTAAAAATTAAACTATTTTATCTGTGATACAAACCGCTGTAATGACAGTTTGCGAAGAGGAGTCAGGATCGACTAACTGAAATCGATATACAGGGCAACACGACGCCCTTCTGAAACGAGTAAGTTGTATGTTCTACAAGCGGCACCGATTGGCATTTGTTCCAAACCGATCGCTTGTTTTGCCAATTGAACAATAATTTGGGGTGAGATTCTGGTTACATCCGTTTGCCCTAAAATGATGATTTCAATGTCATGAGATTTGAAGTAGGCAATATCGTCTTCGGCTAAGTTTGCGATAGGATTTAACTGCGTATGTAAATCACATTTTTCAGCTGTCAATATGAATGGCTGACATAACGTGGTTAGCTCAGTGCTTGTTCCAGTTTGTATGACAACCGCGTGATCGTCATAAGATTTTACTAACTGGGCATCAGTCGGATCTTCTTGACTGAATTTCATAACACTTTTTAAAAGCCTGCCGCGTTATTCACTCGGTCGCGTAATTCTTTACCTGGCTTAAAGTGAGGTACGTATTTTTCATCTAATGTTACTGACTCACCGCTTTTCGGGTTTCGGCCTACGCGGGCTGGACGATGATGAAGTGTAAAACTTCCAAAACCACGGATTTCGATACGGTCACCGTTAGATAAGTTTTCACTCATTTGTTCTAGAATCAATTTTACTGCTAGTTCGACATCACGGTAGTTCAATAATGATTGTCTTTCGGACAGTATTTCAATTAGATCTGATTTTGTCATATTTTGCATTCCTTAAAACCGCGACAAGGCTTTGCCCCGATTCTATATTCACTGCTTTATTTCAAATTTCTTAAGATAAAAGGAGCATCTAATCACTCAGATGCTCCTTTTCTTAGCTTAACTCTCTTTTTGATCCATTTGTTCTTTTAACAAATCACCTAAAGTAGTGTTATTGCTTGCCGAGACATTTGAGTACTCTTTCAATGCTTCAGTTTCATCTTGTGAATCTTTCGCTTTAATAGATAACGTAAGTGCCCGGTCTTTACGAGACATACCTGTAAACTTCGCTTCAACTTCATCACCAACTGATAATACTTTACTTGCATCCTCAGTCCGTTCACGTGAAATGTCAGCAACACGAATGTAACCTTCAACACCGTCTGATAATTCAACTGTTGCACCGCGTGCATCAACTTCTGTGACTTTACCTGTTACGATACTGCCACGTGGATTTTCAGACATATACTCAGAGAATGGGTCATCTTGTAATTGTTTGACTCCTAAAGAAATACGCTCACGTTCTGGATCAATCGCTAATACAACAGCTTCTAACTCATCACCTTTTTTATAGTCACGTACGACTTCTTCGTTTTCTTCTTCCCAAGTGATATCAGAAAGGTGAATCAAGCCATCAATGCCGCCATCTAGTCCGATGAAGATACCGAAATCAGTGATTGATTTAATCGAACCAGATACTTTGTCACCCTTGTTATGCGTCATCGCAAACTCTTCCCAAGGGTTAGATTGACATTGCTTCATACCCAATGAAATACGACGGCGTTCTGCATCAATATCCAATACCATCACAGGCACTTCATCGCCTAATTGTACTAATTTGGATGGATGTACATTTTTGTTTGTCCAGTCCATTTCAGACATATGAACAAGACCTTCAACACCATCTTCAATTTCAACAAAGCAACCGTAGTCTGCAATGTTCGTGACTTTACCTTGGATGCGGCTGCTGTTCGGGTATCGGTTTGCAATGTCTTTCCAAGGATCGTCGCCCATTTGTTTCAGGCCAAGCGATACACGTTCACGTTCTTTATCAAATTTAAGTACTTGTACTTCAATTTCATCACCAATCGCAACAACTTCTGACGGGTGTTTAACACGTTTCCATGCCATATCTGTGATGTGTAATAAACCATCGATACCCCCTAGGTCAACGAATGCACCGTAGTCAGTCAAGTTTTTAACCACACCTTTGACATTCTTGCCTTCTTCTAACTCTTCTAGAAGTGCATCACGTTCAACACTGTTTTCTGCTTCCATGATGGCACGGCGAGAAACGACGATGTTGTTACGAGGACGATCCAATTTGATCAGTTTAAACTCAAGTTCTTTGCCTTCCAAATGTGATGTATCACGAATTGGGCGAACATCAACCAATGAACCTGGTAAGAATGCACGTACATTTTCCAATTCAACAGTGAAACCGCCTTTTACTTTACCTGTCATTATACCCGTAACAGTTTCATTAGCTTCAAAGGCATGTTCAAGTTTGATCCATGCTTCTGCCGCTTTGGCTTTTTCACGTGATAATTGTGTCGCACCAAAACCATCTTCTAATGTTTCTAATGCAACATCGACAATATCACCCACTACAACGGTGACTTCACCTTTTTCATTTTGGAATTCTTCAACAGGTATGGCACCTTCTGATTTTAAACCAGCATTAACCATGACTACATCGGAACCGACACTGATAACCATGCCAGATACGATCTTACCTGTTTGCATTGGTGTGGAATTTAGACTCTCTTCAAAGAGTTCAGCAAAGCTTTCGCTCATTATTGTTACCCTTGATTCTACTCAAGTAGCAGAATCGCCCTAAAAGTCCTACTTGAAGTAGGAAGTTAAAAAAACTTACTTCCAATTTAGTCTGAAAGTAAGCACCTAAAAATTATCTATCAGTGCATATTGCCCTGACACGATGAAATACGTCATCAATTCCCAAACTGGTAGAGTCCAATTCAATCGCATCGTCAGCTGGCCTTAATGGCGCGACTGTTCGTTGTCGATCTCGTTGGTCTCGCTCGGAAATTTCTGCAACAAGACCGGCTAGGTTACTCTCAATTCCTTTTTCTTTCAACTGCTTATGTCTTCTTTTTGCACGCTCTTCGGCACTGGCATTCAAAAATATTTTATAGGGTGCATCTGGAAACACCACGGTACCCATATCTCGCCCATCTGTGACCAAGCCCGGCGCTTGTCTAAAAGCATATTGGCGTTGTAATAGTGCAGCCCGTACTTGCGGTAATGCTGCGACTTTTGATGCTGCATTACCAGCTTGTTCTGAGCGGATTTGAGTACTGACATCGTGCCCCTCAAGCAACACAATCAATGCGTCGTCTTGGACAATAAACGTAACATCAAGTTGTTGTGCTAGCTTGGCTATGCCAAGCTCATCTGTTAGGTTCAATTGATGTTTCAGCGCCGCTTGAGCCAGTACACGATATATCGCCCCGCTGTCTAAATAATGCCAACCGAGTTCTTTTGCCATCCGTTGTGCGACGGTTCCTTTCCCTGAACCGCTCGGGCCATCAATCGTCAATACCGGAATATCAGCCATCTATTTCATCCAATACCAAGCCCGCTGCTGTTGCCAATTCCACAAATTTGGGAAATGACGTAGTAACATTGGCACTGTCTTTGATTACGATGGTCCCCCCAGCTTGCAAACCTGCAATGGCAAAAGCCATCGCAATACGGTGATCGCCGAGACTATCAACTTCACCGGAACCCATGATCCCTCCTTCGATAATCATGCCATCATCCGTCGCTTGTGCGTCAATGCCTAATATCACTAGACCAGCGGCCATTGCTTGAATTCGATCGCTTTCTTTTACACGCAGTTCCTTAGCGCCAGTTAAGATAGTTTGTCCTTCAGCACAGGCTGCGGCAATAAACAATGCTGGAAACTCATCAATGGCTAATGGGACCTGATCAACAGGAATATTAATCCCTTTGAGCGGTGCATAACGGACCTGAATATCAGCAACCGGTTCTCCGCCCGTCACTGTTTCATTACTCAGCGTAATATCTGCACCCATCATTTTTAAAATATTAATCACACCAATACGTGTTGAATTAACACCCACATGACATAATGTCATATCAGAACCCGGTGCTATCGCAGCACCCACCATAAAGAAGGTTGCAGAGGAAATATCAGCAGGAACATCAATATCCGTTGCCATTAGTTTGCCTTCCCCTTCGATGGTGATTTTATTTCCTTCAACTTCAATGGGATAGGACATACCCGCCAACATTCGTTCAGAATGATCTCGCGTTGGCGCCGGTTCGACAATCGTCGTTTTACCCTTGGCATACATGCCTGCCAGTAATAAGCATGATTTCACTTGCGCACTGGCCATAGGCAATTCATAAGAAATGGCATACAAGTTATTGCCACCTTGAACATGTAGTGGCAATTTTCCTTCATTGCTACCAATCACCGCACCCATCTTAGCTAATGGATCAATGACTCTCCCCATCGGTCTTTTCGCCAGCGAGTTATCCCCTTTCAAAACGGTATTGAACTTTTGCCCTGCTAACAAACCACATAGCAAGCGAATTGATGTCCCAGAATTACCTAAATCTATGGCGTCTTCAGGTAATGTTAACCCATTCATACCGACACCATGTACTGTTACACGGCCTTGTTCTGGCCCTTCTATTTCAACACCCATTTTCCTAAAAGCAGCCAACGTTGCTAACGCATCTTCGCCTTCCAAAAAGCCGGTGATATTAGTTGTACCTTCCGCAATAGCACCCAGTATAATTGAACGGTGAGAAATAGATTTATCTCCTGGCACGCGACATTCACCGGTTAGCTTGCCGCCTGGTTGAACGATATATTGTTTTTGTTGTTGTCCACTCACGCTGTTTTAAACTCCACTTAATATCAAATCCATTTGATTATTTTTTATTATGCTCTACTTACTTCTTACCATTAGTTACTTTCGGTATTTCAAACCGTGTATCACGTGCTGTTTTTGCACTTTGGAACAACGTCATTAAATAATCGCCATCTTGTTCCTGTATCGCTTGTCCTATTTCTGTTAGCTGCTGTTGATATTGCTGCAATAACGTCAGTATCGCATCGTGATTACTTAAACATATATCCCGCCACATAACGGGGTTGCTAGATGCAATTCGAGAAAAATCTCTAAACCCACCAGCAGCATAACGTAGCACTTCATCGACATCTTCGTTTTGTGCTAATAATCCGACTAAATTAAATGACAAGAGATGCGGTATATGACTTGTTGCGGCCAATATTAAGTCATGGTGTTCTACCGTCATTTCAGAGACTTCTGCCCCCGTTTGTTGCCACATCGTTTTAATGGTTTCGACTGCGCTAACATTTGTTTGCTTCATCGGCGTCAAGATCACTTTATGATCTTGGTAAAGTGTCGCGAACGCCGCTGAAGGACCACTCTTTTCCGTTCCAGCTATCGGATGCCCCGGTACAAATTGACTGATACTATTACCTAATATGTCACTTGCCGCTTTCGCCACACCAGCCTTGGTGCTTCCAGCATCAGTGATGATCATGTTATCCGTCAAATGGGGTGCCATTTCGGCTAACACTGATGCCATTGCCCCCATGGGTACAGCTAACAAGATCACATCGGCTTCTGCCACAGCCGCTTCTATCGACGCAGCGGCAGTATCTATAATACCTAAAGATAACGCTCGTTCTCGTGTGGCTTCATTTCTGGCATAACCCACAACGTGTTTGACTTGACCCGCTTGTTTTAAAGCCAGTGATAATGAACCACCGATCAAACCAATACCAATGATCGCTAAGCGATTAATCATAACTCCTGCTCCAAGGCGATAGCCAAAGCATCAAGACAACGCTGATTTTCTTCTCCCAAACCAACACTGATACGCAAATGTTGTGGCAAGCCATAATTTGCTATTGGCCGAACAATCACACCTTGTTGCAATAATGACTGATAAATAGAGTCGGCATTACGCTTAACATCAACCGTGATGAAATTGCCTTTTGAAGGAATGTAAGTAAGGCCTAGTTGTTCAAAACCTGTTACATACTGCTTCAAACCCGCCTCATTCAATTGTCTACTTTGTTCAACATAATCTTTGTCTGCCAAAGCTGCTACTGCTGCAACTAATGCTAGGCTATTAACATTAAACGGTTGTCTAATACGGTTCAAACAGTCTGCGATCTCTGGAGAGGATAAACTATAACCCACCCGTAATGCGGCTAAGCCATAAGCTTTCGAAAATGTTCTGGTAATGACTAAATTGGGATAGCCTGCTAACCAAGCAACCGTATTAAATTGCTGCGTTGTATATTCCACGTAAGCTTCGTCTAACACCACAATCACTGACTCTGGCACTTGCTTTAAAAATGTCTCTACCTGCTTCGGTGCTAAGGCAGTACCCGTTGGGTTATTTGGGTTGGCAATAAAAATCAGCTTGGTTTTCTCGCTGATTAAAGTCGTCATCGCATCCAAATCATGACCAAAGTCACTGGCAGGTGCAATTACGGCTTTAGCCCCGATAGCTTGCGTCACTAGTGGATAAACTGCAAACGCATATTGCGAAAAAATCACTTCATCATTGGACGAGACGAAAGTACGCGCTAATAATTCAAGTACATCATTCGAGCCATTTCCCAGCGTGATTTGGTCCGATGTTAATTGTACATGTTTGGCTAATGCCGCTTTTAGGCTAAAACCATTACCGTCTGGGTAACGGGTTAATTCTTTAGATGCCTGTACTATTGCATTCAAGGCTGACTTAGATGGACCCAATGGGTTCTCATTCGAAGTCAATTTGATAATATTACTCAACCCTAATTCACGTTCTAACTCTTCTATCGGTTTACCGGGTTGGTACGGTTTTAAAGCAGTGATATTCGGTAATGCTTGGTCGCAAGCATTCATGAGGTTTGTGACTCTGGCTCTGACTTGATGCTATCTATGATTAACAACACCGCACCGATACAAATGGCAGAATCGGCGACATTGAAGGCAGGCCAGTGACTACTGCCAATATAGATATCTAGAAAGTCGATCACATAGCCATAATAAATACGATCGATCACATTCCCAATTGCACCACCTATAACGAGGCTGAGTGAAATAGCTTCTAATTTTGCCTCTGGTTTGAGTTTTGCTAACCAGACGACTAGTACGGTACTAATCACCAATGCCAAGACGGTGAAAAACCAACGCTGCCAACCACCCGCTTGAGCCAAAAAGCTAAACGCTGCACCATGATTATGGGCCATCGTCAAATTGAAATACGGCATGATAGCAACCGTCTCATACAGCGCCAACCAGGAGACCATTAGCCACTTAGTGACCTGATCTAATCCTATAATAGCAGCCGAGATTGTGAGATATTTCAACATAATACATCGTCACTATGCGTAGTGACGTTGTTCTCCTTCACCATCGACATTCTCGATACAGCGACCACATAATTCTGGATGCGTTTCATCTTGTCCAACATCTTCAGTTTGATGCCAGCAACGATCACAACGGGCATGCTCCGTAGGCACCGCCAGAATAGCTAAGCCATCTACATCACACATCTCCACATCAGCTGCTTTATCACCTAGTCCCAATACAGTCACTTTAGATGTGATTAAGATGAATTTCAGCTCACTCTTAACCTTATCTAGCAATGCCATCACGGCTTCATCAGCATATAAAGTGACTTCTGCCGTCAATCCACCCTTTATCTTGCCAACATTACGTAATGCTTCTAATTTTTTAGAGGCTGCATCACGGACTGCAAATATTTTATCCCAGAACGCGACATCAAATTCAGCATCTGCCGGCAAAGGTTTCAAACCCTGGTGCCACTCATTTAGCAACACTGATTCATTGCGTTCGCCCGGCAAATATTCCCATAACTCATCAGCAGTGAAACTGAGAATTGGTGCCATCCAGCGTGTCAGCGCTTCTAAAATATGGTACATGGCCGTTTGTGTTGAACGACGGCCAAGGCTGTTTTCTTGCATTGTATATTGGCGATCTTTGGTGATATCTAAATATAAACTACCCATTTCATTGGCACAGAAGTTATGTATTTTCTGATAAATCACATGGAACTGATAACTATCATAAGCTGCAAGAATATCTTGTTGAAAATGATAAGTACGATCAATCGCCCATTGATCGAGTGCTAACATATCTTCCATCGCAACACTGTCTGTTTCTGGATTAAAGTCTGATAAATTCGATAATAAATAACGTGCGGTATTACGAATACGACGATAAGAATCTGCTGTTCGTTTGAGAATTTCATCTGAAACACTCATTTCTGCACTGTAATCAGATGAAGAGACCCATAAGCGAATGATATCAGCACCCAAGTTTTTAACCACTTTTTGCGGTGAGACCGTATTGCCAAGTGATTTGGACATTTTTTTGCCGTCCGCATCCACTGTAAAGCCATGTGTTAACACAGCTTTATATGGCGCAATACCCGTTGAGGCAACCGATGTTAACAACGATGATTGGAACCAGCCACGGTGTTGGTCACTGCCTTCTAAATAGAGATCAGCCGGTCTGTTAAGATAATCACGGCGCTCTAAAACACAGGCATGCGAAACACCTGAGTCAAACCAAACGTCTAAGGTATCAGACACTTTTTCATATTCAGCTGCTTGATCGCCTAATAATTCACTCGGTTCCATTTCAAACCAAGCATCAATGCCTTGTTGTTCGACCAATACAGCAACCTGTTCAATTAAATCTTGTGTATCAGGATGCAATTCACCCGTTTGTTGATGTACAAATAATGGAATCGGCACACCCCAAGTACGTTGGCGAGAGATACACCAATCTGGTCGTCCTTCAACCATGCTTTTTATGCGCTTTTGACCCCAATCTGGCATCCACGTTGTATCATTAATCGCTTTTTCTGCTGCTTTGCGTAAACCATTTTGGTCCATGCTAATGAACCATTGAGGCGTTGCACGGAAAATAACCGGCGTCTTGTGGCGCCAGCAATGTGGATAGCTATGCATAATATCCTGATGGCATAACAAAGCGCCTCTCTCTTTTAGCACTTTAATGACATGTGGATTTGCTTTGAAGACAGACTCGCCTTCAAATAATTCAGTACCCGGCAAAAAAATGCCATTACCACCCACTGGGTTGTTCACTTCCAGTTGATATTTTATGCCCACAACAAAATCATCTTGGCCATGGCCTGGCGCAGTGTGGACGGCGCCCGTTCCCGCTTCAGCTGTGACGTGTTCTCCTAAGATGACAGGCACTTGTCTGTCATAGAATGGATGTTGTAGCTGCAGATTTTCTAAAACTGCTCCTTTAAAGCGACCGACGATGGTTGCTTCTATTCCATAGCGCTCCAGTGCCGACTCATATAAATCCTCAGCTAGCACTAAACATTCATCTGCTGATTGGACAAGTACATAATCAAACTCGGGATGTATGGAAACCGCTTGGTTAGCCGGTAATGTCCATGGTGTTGTTGTCCAAATAGGAACACTAATATCACCTTGACATGACAAACTTGTTGCATGTTCAAATGCTGTTATATCGATGAATTTAAAACGTACATCAATGGCTGGCGACATTTTATCTTCATACTCGACTTCGGCCTCTGCCAATGCTGAGCCACAGTCAATACACCAATGAACTGGCTTAACACCTTTGTGTAGATGACCTTGTTTGACAATATCGCCCAAGATTCTGATGATATCGGCTTCGAAGCTGAAATCCATTGTTAGGTATGGGTTATCCCATTCTGCTTGGATACCTAAACGTCTAAAGTCTTCTCTTTGGCCATCGACTTGTTTTTGAGCATAAGTGCGGCAAGCTTTTCTAAATTCGCTGGCTGACACTTTAACGCCTGGTTTACCCACTTTTTTTTCGACATTGAGTTCAATCGGTAAACCATGGCAATCCCAACCTGGCACATAAGGTGTGCCAAAGCCCGATAAGGTTTTCGATTTTAAGATAATGTCTTTAAGAATTTTATTAACCGCATGTCCGATATGAATATCGCCATTGGCATAAGGGGGGCCATCATGCAGAATAAACTCAGGGCGGCCTTGCGCCTTGTTTCGCATTTTTTGATATATGTCAATCTCTTGCCAACGCTTTAGCATCAGTGGTTCGCGATTAGGCAAGCCCGCTTTCATTGGAAACTTGGTTGCTGGCAGGTTTAAGGTATGTTTGTAATCGGCCACAAATGATCCCATTGCGCTTGGTTAAAGAAACACAACATTATACGGGCTTTTATAGTTGATCAAAATCACTGAATGGCGTTTTCAGCCAATCTTTTTTATCTCGTTCCATTCTAACGTTATTTCGACTGCATTTTAGTCCCTCATCTATCCTTATAAAAAATAATTGTATCACTACAGATCACATCTTAAAAAATACCGTAAAGTATCTTTAGTTTCTGGCTATTTGCTTTGAGAAAGCAAGATGTCAGCACCAAGCAAAGTTATTCTCTACGGACTCACACAAGATGGGCGTATATTTCGTCCTAGTGATTGGGCCGAACGTTTATGCGGTGCTGTTGCCAGTTACGACAAAAATCGACGTATTACTTTTCATCCTTGTGTTTCTCTTACTTCTATCAATGGTATTAAATGTGTTGTTGAAACATCGCTCGAACAAGATGATGAGATGCTACTCGAGTTTCTTATCGAATTTGCCACCGAAAACTAGCTTAAAATTGAGTATGACAGCGCCTTAGAAAGCGCCTAAGAGCCTCACAACTTATTGTTCCATTTCCATTTCTTCTGGCCAGTTCTGAATATAGTTTTCAGTAATTTATTCTCGAACTTGGCTTTTTTCAATAACTCTTCAACAATATCCGTAATAGATAGCATCCCTTCCAACTCATCTTTATAAACGACAGGTAAATGACGGATATTATTGTCAACCATCTTTGTCATGACGCGTTCTAAGCTTTCATCCGCATAACAGATGATCGGGGTTGGTGTCATCGCATCATTGACTGTGATATTGGCTAAGGAGTGATCAAGCCCTTGATGTAAGACGCGTATAAATCCCGTTCTGATAGTACCCCTGTTAGCATATCAGGATCGACTATTAACACTGATCCAATACGATGATTCATCATCAAAGTCACCGCTTTATCAAGCGTATCACCCGGGCATAATGTGATCAGTGGTTTACCTTTATTTTTAGTCACCGATCTGACTTTCATAGTTTAGCCTATCAATTAAACAGCATTGTTCATCATATTCTAATCTAGATAACGCGCTAAGATCGTCTCATATGCACTAAGTATGTTCACGAGTCGATTTAAACTCAATATCTGGCCAACGTTCCATTGTGAGATCGAGATTAACCCGTGTTGTCGCGATATAGGTAAGGCCACCAGCCCCATCTAAGGCCAAATTCAGGGAAGCTTTTTTCTTGAATTCTTCTAAGATCTTATCATCATCACAATAAACCCATCTTGCGGTATACACTTGAACAGGTTCATAAGCACAATCAACATTGTATTCGCCTTTTAGGCGATGAACGACCACATCAAACTGCAAAACGCCGACCGCACCTAAAATTAAGTCATTGTTATCCAAAGGTCGGAATAATTGGGTTGCCCCTTCTTCACTTAATTGTTGTAAACCTTTTAATAGTGCTTTGGTCTTTAGGGGATCTTTCAATCTTACGCGACGAAATAATTCAGGTGCGAAATAGGGAATACCCGTAAATTGAATATCTTCACCTTCCGTGAAACTATCGCCAATTTGGATGGTGCCATGGTTGTGTAAACCTAAAATATCGCCTGGCCAGGCATCTTGTGCTTGTTCACGCTCAGCCGCCATAAAGGTCACAGCATTGGCAATCGTCACATCTTTGCCTGTTCTCGTTTGTCTTAACTTCATCCCTTTCCTGTATTGACCCGAACAGACACGCAAAAAAGCCACCCGATCTCGGTGTTTAGGGTCCATATTGGCTTGGATTTTAAAAACAAAGCCACTGAATGGCACTTCGTTCGTTTCGACAACACGCGTTTTAGTTTCGCGCTGTTGTGGCATCGGCGCGTATTCGACAAAAGAATCCATCAACTCTGTTATACCGAAATTGTTCATCGCACTACCAAAAAAGGCAGGCGATAATTCTCCAGTTAAAAACTTTTCTAAATCAAATTCATGGCTAGCACCACGGACTAATTCGATTTCTTCACGCAACTCTACTGCTAGGTCACCAAACAACTCATCTAAACGTGGGTTATTTATACCTTCGACCACTTCCCCTACTTCACTGCTGTGCGGTTCGAACAGGTGCACACTGTCTTTTAATAGATGAAAGATCCCTTTGAAATTTTTACCCATTCCTATTGGCCAAGTGATCGGCGTACATTGGATATTCAGAATATCTTCAATTTCATCCAAGACGTCGATCGGGTCGCGCCCTTCCCTGTCTAGCTTATTAACAAAGGTTAAAATAGGCGTATCACGCAGTCGACAGACTTCCATTAACTTGATGGTTCTCTCTTCAACACCTTTTGCACTATCAATGACCATTAAGGCTGAATCAACAGCTGTTAAAGTACGATAAGTATCTTCTGAGAAATCAGCATGACCTGGTGTATCAAGTAGATTGACAATGCGATCTTTATAAGGAAATTGCATCACAGATGACGTGACTGAGATTCCCCGCTCTTTTTCCATCTCCATCCAATCTGACGTCGCATGCCGGTCGGTTTTACGCGACTTAACACTCCCGGCCATTTGAATGGCACCACCAAATAACAATAGTTTTTCTGTAATCGTTGTTTTACCAGCATCAGGATGCGAGATAATCGCAAACGTTCTACGCTTCTGAATTTGTTGAATAAAATCTTGACTCGGCACTGAAAACCTCTAATTTCCACCTATTTATATCAATAGGACTTGCGCAAATTATTTGCGAATAAAAGCCACTTATTATACTTATATAAGTGATAAAGTAGACATTTACCTTAATGGCTCCAGAATTCACGTACTTTTTGGTAACCGTCCTCAGCAGTAAATATAACACCGCTTGACGCCACATTTTTTCGTAATCACTATAAAAAGCTATACGCTCCATCACTTCACTAGTCTCTGTGGTTATTCCTCAGCATAGTCTGAAAAGGAGTTGTGTCAACAGCTAGAATTTTCTTCTAAAGTTTTTATGGCATCGTCAAAATCATCACCAAAATGATCTGATATTCCACTGGTAAAAATGTTCATCATTGGGGAAACTTTAGCCATACCCATGAGCCTAAACATTATGTCCTACAATATTGATATACAAGAAACTGACCAAATTGCCTTTGATTTAGATGACAAACATCCAACGAAGTTGTCAGAGGGAATGCCAGACAAGTTGGTGTTAATTGATTGCGAGACCACAGGAGGAAAACCCACTTATCACCGTATCATCGAAATCGGTCTCATTGTCGTTGAGAACGGTGAAATTACAGATACATGGGAAAGCATTATCAATCCGGAGCAACACTTACCTCCCAACATTCAACAATTGACGGGTATCGCGCCAAATGATTTACGCCATGCGCCGCGATTTAAAGATATTGCTGATGTGTTGCTATCAAAGTTGAATGGTCGAGTGTTTACCGCTCACAATGCCCGCTTCGACTATGGTTTCATCAAAAATGAATTTTCCCGTATAGGTATGAGCTATAGTGCGAAACCCCTGTGTTCTGTGAAATTCAGTCGTGCGCTATATCCACAATTTAAACGTCATGGTCTAGACAATATCATCAAACGTTTTGGTTTTCGCATTGATAACCGCCATCGTGCTTTTGATGATGCCAAAGTCATTTATGATTTTTTCCTGCAATCTTCGAAGCTATTTAGCGACCACGATATTGCTTGTGTGTGCGATGACATCATGGAACGCTCTACACTCCCAACCCAGCTCTCGTCAAAAGTCATTGATGAGTTACCAAAAATGCCCGGTGTATATTACTTCTACGATGCTAAAGGCAAACTACTGTATGTCGGTAAAAGCGTCAATATCAGAAACCGCGTGCTTAATCACTTTTCACAGGATTATAAAAACCATAAAGACCTTAAAATGAGTGCGCTGATAGCCGATATCAGCTACGAAACAACTGCCAGTGATTTTAGTGCACAGCTCTTAGAAAGCCAAGAGATTAAGAAGTTAAAGCCGTTGTTCAATCATAGACTTCGTAAAGTTAAAAACCTGTATAGATTAGTTATTGAAACGAATGAATCAGGCTATGCGATCCCTGTGATAAAACAACAAGAACTCGGCGCTATCGATATAGATAATCACTTTGGTTTGTTTCGCAGTTTCCGGCAAGTCCAGAACAAACTCAAAGCACTCTGTGATGCCCATCAACTCTGTTTTCGCTTGATTGGCCTTGAGGGTAAAAACGTTGATGATGGTAAAGCGTGTTTTCGTTATCAGCTTAAAAAGTGTGGTGGTGCGTGTTGTCATCAAGAACCACCAGAAGCATACAACAAACGACTTGAAGATGCCCTTGAGGACTATCAACAAAAAATATGGCCTTGGCCGGATGCCATTTTGCTTGAAGAAAAGGACAATGAATCAGTCAGCCACTTTCATCTGATTAAAGATTGGGTGTATGTCAGTAAACTCAAGTCCATTGATGAACTTTTTGACCGAGGATATCAAATCTTAAAAGGTCTAACGCTGAATGAACCTTATTTTCAAAAAAATACAGTCTATGAAGAAACTGAGTGTTTTGATCTAGACATGTATTTTATTCTGATCCGGTTTTTAATGAATCCTGAAATGATGAAGATTAATCGCATCACTGTTCATCCTCTGGCATCGGCTTCATTAGCACCAGAGTGGGAATAGCGGTCAATTTTTTGTTAGAATCAATAATCAGAGATAGTCTCAGCTGTACACACCTGGACGCCCCATCTGAAAGCTCGATGGCTTCATACCTATCAGCATCACTTTAATCATCTTTTTTTGCAAGCCAGTTTGCATTTGAATGCCATCAAAACTCCTGTACTCATCCTAAACATTTATTGTATTGCCTTTAGTGTTTTAAAGGCTTCGAGTGCTTGTTCCCTAGATTCTCTCAAATCTACAATTGGCATTGGGTATGACTCGCCTAATTTAATACCCGCTTGTTCTAAAACCGCTTCAGGCGCTTCCCAAGGTTTAAACAAATACTTATCAGGTAATTCCTTTAACTCAGGGACATACCGCCGTGTATATTCCCCTTCTTTATCAAACTTTTCACCTTGCGTAACTGGGTTAAAGATTCTGAAATACGGCGCTGCATCCGCACCGCAGCCTGCTATCCATTGCCAGCTTGCACTATTGCTAGCAAGATCCGCATCAACCAGGCAATCCCAGAACCAAGCTTCACCTTGCTGCCAATGTAGTAATAAATTTTTAACTAAGAATGAGCCGACAATCATGCGAACACGATTATGCATAAAGCCAGTCTGCCATAACTCTCTCATGCCAGCATCAATGATAGGGTAACCTGTTTTTCCTTGCTGCCATGCGGTCAATTTATCCCCACCCCACTGCCAAGGAAAACGGTCAAATTTGACTTGTAAGTTTTGTATTGGTAATTGTGGAAAATGATAGAGCAAACTGTATGAAAATTCTCGCCAGCCAAGTTCACTTCGAAACGTATCTAGATCGCCTGTTTGCTCACGGTTATAGCTCTGATACCAAACTTGATTTGGTGAGATTTGGCCGAAATGTAGATAAGGTGACAATCTCGATGTATTTTGTTGCCCAGGAAAGTTTCGCCCTGCTTTATAAGCTTGAACACCTTGTTCAAAGAAAGTAATTAGGGCATTTTCTGCACCTTTTTGCGAAATATCCCATTGTTGTTCTATTTTTGTATGCCAGCATGTTTTTGGTAATAAGTTTAGATTCTCTATTGCCTTCTTATGTTGTTTATTATCAATAAAAGTCAGTTGTTTCGGCTCTTCAGACGGTATTCTCGGCTCAATGGCATTTAAACAACCACGGCGGTAAAAAGGTGTGAAAACTTTATATGGGGTATTGTCTTTTTTTAGCGTTTGCCAAGGTTCCCACAATAAGCTGGCATTGAAGCTTTTTACGCTGATACCCTGATTTAACAAGGTTTGTTTAATTTTCTTATCTCTGTCAATACGCCAAGGTTCATAACACCGGTTCCAGTAGACAGTTGTGATCGCCTTGTCCTGACAGAGTTGTTGCAAAATAGTAGTGGGCTGACCTTGGTAACATTGCAAATGACCGTCCAGGCTTTGATTTAAATCATGTAATGCATGATGTAACCAAACTCGACTAGCCGCGCCCAATTTATTCTCGCCGGCGTTGTTATCATCAAGGATATAGATGGGTAATATGTCACCCTGCTTCGCTGCTTCAATTAATGCATGATTGTCTTTTATGCGTAGATCCTGACGAAACCAAATGAGATTCACGGTTACAAGCTCTTTGGATTTATCATTAATTTATATTATTCAACTGCTGTTTGTGCTTTTTCTTGTGCTTGATTTTTTTCAAGCTGGTGTTTGTGTTCTAATCTTGGGTCTTGGTATGGACCATGAAATTCTATCCAACCGTTATAATTGGCTAAGACAAGAAACCCGATCAAAGCAGCAGAAAACATGACCCTTAATGTTAAGAAATTCGCAACACCATCAGCCTGTTTCTGACCTTTAGAACTCACCATATGATATAGCGCTCTGAATAGACAGAACACGACAATCAAGATTAATAGAATGATAAAAATTTTTGCGAAATCCAATTGCTGCCCTTTAAATTCTTTGTATAGTTAGAACGCCATTATTGTCGACATTGGCATAAAAGTGAAGCAGATTTTATTTAAATTTTTTATTTCAGTCAGTTAAGATAAGAACCTAATACTGACTATGCAAATAATCACTAACTTTTAGGCATAAAAAAGCCCCGATAGTTCGGGGCTTTTCATTTTTCTTAACTTAGGTTTAGCCTTCGCCATCTTCATTAACTGCTTTCATACTTAAACGAATACGACCTTGACGATCAACTTCTAATACTTTCACTTTGATGCTATCACCTTCAGATAATTTGTCGCTGATGTTTTCAACGCGCTCATCTGAAATTTGTGAAATATGAACCAGACCATCTTTACCTGGCAAAATCGTGACAAATGCACCGAAGTCCATCAATTTAGCAACAGTACCTTGGTAAATTTTACCTACTTCGACTTCTGCAGTGATTTGTTCAATACGATGTAACGCATCTTGACCCGCATTATTATCAGAAGAGAAAATCATCACTGTACCGTCATCTTGAATATCGATGGTAGCGCCTGTTTCTTCTGTTAAAGCACGGATAGTTGCACCGCCCTTACCAATCACGTCACGAATCTTATCTGTATTAATCTTGATTGTGATAATGCGTGGTGCGAACTCAGACATTTCTTGACGATGAGTTGCAATATTCGCATTCATTGTTTCAAGAATAGTTAAACGACCATCGCGCGCTTGTGCTAATGCAGTACGCATGATTTCTTCATTGATACCTTCAATTTTGATATCCATCTGAAGTGCTGTAATACCTTTATCGGTACCCGCCACTTTAAAGTCCATATCACCAAGGTGATCTTCATCACCTAAAATATCTGTTAAAACAGCATAACCGTTGTCTTCTTTGATTAAGCCCATCGCTATACCTGCAACAGGTGATTTAATCGGTACACCGGCATCCATTAACGCCAAACTTGTACCACAAACAGAAGCCATAGAGCTTGAACCGTTTGATTCTGTAATTTCAGACACAACACGAACAACATATGGGAATTCTTCAGCAGTAGGCATCACTGCTTGGATACCACGTTTTGCTAACTTACCATGGCCGATTTCACGACGTTTTGGTGAACCAACAAAACCAGTTTCACCCACACAGAATGGAGGGAAGTTGTAATGCAACATGAAACGGTCACGGTATTCACCTTCAACTGCATCAATTGTTTGAGCATCGCGTTCTGCACCTAGTGTTGCGACGACAACCGCTTGTGTTTCACCACGTGTGAATAAAGCTGAACCATGAACCCTTGGTAAGACAGTTGTTTCAACAGTGACTTGGCGTACGGTTGCTGTATCACGACCATCGATACGTTTTTCGCCTGAGATGATACGACCGCGTACTAATTCTTTTTCTAGTTTAGAGAAAGCACCTTTCACATCATCAGCTGACATTTCTGATTCTTCACCCGCTAATGCTTCGACAGCTGCATCACGAATAGCGGCTAATGCATCTTGGCGTTCCATTTTGTCGCTCATGGTGTAAGCATTTTCAATACCAGCATAGGCATTGGCTTTAACGGTATCGTAGATAGCAGGATCCTTTTCTGGTGCTGTCCAATCCCATGCTTCTTTACCCACTTCCGCTTTTAAGTCATTCACAAGTCGGATAGCAGTTTGTAATTGTTCGTGACCGAACATAACCGAACCCAACATGACTTCTTCAGGTAACTCAGATGCTTCTGATTCAACCATTAATACGGCTGAATCTGTACCGGCAACCACTAATTCTAATTGACTTTCAGCAAGTTGTACTTTGCTTGGGTTTAAAACGTAGTTACCATCTATGTAACCTACGCGAGCGCCTGCGATGGGGCCATTGAATGGAATGCCTGAAACAGCTAATGCTGCTGAAGCGCCGATCATGGCAGGAATATCTGGGTCGATAGCTGGATCAAGTGCAACCACTGTTGCAATGACTTGAACTTCGTTTAAAAAACCTTTTGGAAATAACGGACGTAATGGGCGATCGATTAAACGTGAGGTTAATGTTTCTTTCTCACTTGGACGACCTTCACGTTTAAAGAAACCACCGGGGATTTTACCCGCAGCATACGTTCTTTCTTGGTAATTAACGGTTAAAGGAAAAAAGTCTTGGCCAGGTTGGACTGATTTTTTACCAACCACTGTCACCATGACAGATGTTTCACCTAGACTAGCGATAACAGCACCACCGGCTTGGCGTGCAATTTTGCCTGTTTCTAGACTGAGACTATGTTCACCGTATTGAACTGTCTTTTTTACTGAATTCACTGTTTCTTTCCTTTATTCTGACTGATGATACGAACGGCCTATTCCGTCGTATTCAAATTTCTAACAAAAATGCCCCTGAAACAATGGGTCTCAGGGGCATTTTTTAAATACTTAAACCTGTACCGTCACTTTGCGGGCACAAGCCTTGTTGATTTACACACTTCACGTTTAGCAAAACTTAGCGACGTAAACCTAAGCTTGCGATCAAATCACGGTAACGTGTGATGTCTTTCTTTTTCAAGTAGTCCAGCATTTTACGACGGCCACTGACCATTTTTAATAGACCTTGCCGTGAATGATGATCATGTGAATTATTGTTGAAATGTTCTGATAAATTCGTGATACGTGCGGTTAGTAAAGCAATTTGTACTTCTGCAGAACCGGTATCTGTTTCAGAACGTTTATATTTCTCAATAACTTCTTTTGTTTGTTCTAGTGATAATGACATTAATAACTCCAACTTTTCTGTAGGTTAATCCTACTAGCTAAATTCTGGATTACCTCAGCCATTTCAGACCAAAGCATCCAACCGATTAAAGCGTTAAATTCTACCGAGTTTCTATTCTATAGACAAGGATTTTACGACGTTTCATCGACAACAAAAACGCGCTTTGGTGATACAGTGCCCGTTTCAGTCATTTCCCCTAAGCCTAAAAAGGTATTTTGTTGATCAAATAAACGAATTTTTGCGCTTTTATAGTAATCTAATACCTGTATCGTTTGTCCATGTCTCAAAGCGGATATCTGCTGATCATCTATTGTTATGCTTGGCCAATCAGGCAATGCCTCTTCTGATGGTAATAGCTGTTTATCTAGCACAGCTATTCCCTGCTCAGCGATGGTCTCTAATTGCTCTATTGAAATGGCTTTTGTTATTTCATAACCTGCTGATTCCATTCTGCGTAGCATTGTGACATGCCCACCGGTCCCTAGTACATGGCTAATATCTCCTACCAATGTCCTAATATAAGTCCCTTTACTGCAACTTACATCAAGGGTGAAACTATCTGCGGTAAAAGAGATTAATTCAATATCGTAAATAGTAACTTCTCGTGATTTTCTCTCTACTTCAATTCCTTGCCGTGCTAGGTTATAAAGTGGTTGACCTTTGTGCTTTAAAGCAGAGTACATCGGTGGGACTTGACCTTGTTTACCCCTGAACTGCTCTATAACGTCACGTAACTGCTGCTGAGTAAGATTGGGGATTGATAGTTGTTCAAGTACTTCACCATCTGCATCACCAGTATCGGTTATCACGCCCAATTGGCAAGTGACGTGGTAACGTTTATCGCCATCGAGTAAATAGGCAGATAATTTAGTTGCTTCGCCCAGGCAAATTGGTAACACACCTGTGGCTAAAGGATCTAAGCTGCCAGTATGGCCAGCTTTTTTTGCATCGAAAAGCCGTTTGACTTGCTGAAGGACATTATTTGAACTCCGGCCATTGGGTTTATCAATCACGATAATGCCGGTGATATTCCGACCTTTCTTATTCCGACGCCCCATTTTGTTTTAGTCGTTAGAAAGATCTTTATTGGCTTTGGCTATCAATTCATCCATATGGAAGCCATGTTCTAATGACTTATCATAATGAAAACGTAATTCAGGGATCGTTCTAATTTCAACACGCTTTGCAATCCCGCGCTTTAGAAACCCTGCCGCATTGGTTAAGCCGGTGATACACTCATCAATATCTTGATCCGATTCGACACCATTTAATCTTGTGACATAGACTTTGGCATATTTTAAATCTGATGTGATATCCACATGTGACACGGTCACCATGCCAACACGTGGATCTGAGACTTCTTGCTGAATCATCTGCGCCAATTCACGCATAATGACTTCACCAATTCGGCTGGTCCGACTAAACTCTTGTGCCATTATAATGTTGCTTTCATCAAGACACGCTCGAAGACTTCAATTTGGTCTCCTGGCTTAACATCTTTGTAATTCTTCACACCAATACCACATTCAACACCAGACTGAACTTCATTTACGTCATCTTTAAAACGACGTAATGATTCTAGTTCACCTTCGTAAATCACCACATTGTCGCGTAAGACACGAATTGGGTTTGTGCGTTTGACTGTTCCTTCCGTAACAAGACAACCGGCAATATCACCAAATTTAGGCGAACTAAATACTTCATCGACACGAGCAAGACCAATGATTTCGTCTTTGTAAACAGGTTCAAGCATGCCTGTCATGGCTTGTGTCACGACATCGATCAGGTCGTAAATAATACTAAAGTATTGTACGTCTAAACCTTTTTCTGCAATGACTTTACGGGCTGTATTATCAGCTCGGACATTGAAACCAATCAGTATCGCATCAGATGCTGCTGCTAATTGTGCGTCGGTTTCATTAATACCCCCCACGCCAGAAGCCACGATGCTCACTTTAACTTGATCGGTCGATAGCTTTATTAAGCCTTGGCTAACGGCTTCAGCACTACCGTGGACATCGGCTTTGACGACAACATTCAATGTTTTCACATCGCCTGTTTCCATCTTATTAAACATTTCATCCAATTTAGCTGCTTGTTGCTGTGCCATCTTGGTTTCACGTGCTTTTGTTTGACGGAATTGAGCGATCTCACGTGCTTTTCTTTCATCTGGAGCCACTTGTAGCTCATCACCCGCAGCTGGTGTGCCAGATAGACCTAATAACTCGACCGGTGTTGATGCCCCTGCACTTGATAAGCTATCGCCGCGGTCATTGAACATAGCACGGACACGACCGTATTCTTGACCCACAACAACGATATCACCTTTTTTCAAGGTACCGCTTTGAACTAATACTGTTACAACAACACCGCGGCCTTTATCTAGTCGTGACTCAATTACTGTCCCTTTAGACGGTCCTTCTTCAGGCGCTGTTAACTCCATTACTTCAGCTTGCAAGGAAATCGCGTCTAATAAATCATCAATACCCAAGCCGGTTAAGGCTGAAACAGGAATAAACTGAACATCACCGCCCCAATCTTCCGGAATAACTTCATGGTTTGCTAATTCTTGTTTTACTTTATCAGGGTTAGCTGCTTCCTTATCCATTTTATTCATTGCAACAATCAATGTCGCATCCGCAGCTTTTGAATGTTGAACCGCTTCAATCGTCTGAGGCATCACACTATCATCAGCAGCGACAGCAAGAATAACGATATCTGTTACTTGTGCACCACGCGAACGCATTTCGGTAAATGCCGCATGCCCTGGCGTATCCAAGAAAGTTATCTCGCCACGACTCGTTTCTACTTTATAAGCACCGATATGTTGGGTAATCCCGCCTGCTTCGCCTGATGTCACTTTAGTACGACGGATGTAATCCAATAGTGAGGTTTTACCATGATCAACATGCCCCATTACGGTGACGACCGGCGCTCTTGCCACACCGTCTCCAGCGTCTGCTTCACTGACTTGCAATGACAATTCAATTTCGTTTTCTTGAACTGGCTTAGCAATATGACCCATTTCTTCAATGATGATCACAGCAGTATCTTGTTCTAAAACCTGATTGATTGTCGCCATGGTACCTAAACCCATCAAGGCCTTGATCACTTCGCCCGCTTTAACAGACATACGCTGCGCTAAATCAGCTACACTGATCGTATCGGGTACGCTCACTTCATGTACAACCGGGGTCGTTGGCATTGAGAAACCATGTTCTGATGAGGTCTCAATAACAGTCGTGGCACGTTGTTGGTTAACGCCTTTCTTTTTCTTACGGCGACCGCCTTTACCATCTTGAACATGCAATTCACGCCGCTCTTTATCACTATCTTTGTTATAACGCTGACCTTTACGACCTGATTTTTCTTTTGCTGGTGCATCCGGTCCTTTCGCTTCTTTTGCTTTAGCGCGTGCTTCTTTTTGTTCTTTGGCCTTTTGATCTGCTTCTGCTTTAGCCTTGGCTCTTTCCTTCTCTAACGCTGCTTCTTCTTCACGCGCTTTTTTACGTTCTTTTAATGCACGTTCAGCTTCAACACGAGCTAAGTTAGCAGCACGGCGTTTGGCATCGGCTTCTTCTAGTTTTTGATGAGCTACTTCTGACGCACTTATTTTCTGCGTCGTCTTTTTCTTTGGCGCTTTGGCTTCAGCCGCAAGCGCTTTTTTCTCTTCTTCAGCCGCTAGCCTTGCTTCTTCAGCCGCTTCTTTTTCAGCTTCTACCGCAGCTTCAATAATGGCTGCTTCTTTTGCTGATTCTTCTGCATCTAGCTGCTGTTGAATTTCAAGCTGTTGTTTTTCTTTGTGTTCTGCTTCTTCTTGTTGTTGTTTCGCTTCTTCAGCCGCTTTTTGTGCAACTGCTTGTTCTTCGGCTTCTTTCTGCTTCAGAAGCTCTGCTGCAGACT
The DNA here is from genome assembly GCA_029248745.1 of Gammaproteobacteria bacterium. Taxonomy (GTDB): domain Bacteria; phylum Pseudomonadota; class Gammaproteobacteria; order Nitrosococcales; family Methylophagaceae. The sequence continues at coordinate 226,641 of JAQWIT010000003.1, read as the reverse complement.
GTGCTTCTTCCGTTTCACTACGTTTGACGTATGTGCGTTTTTTTCTGACTTCGACACTGACACTACGACCACCTGTACGAGAAGCGCCACCTAATTTAATCTCACTGACTGATTTACGCTTCAGTGTGATTTTTTTTGTCGCTTTCGCTTCTCCCTCGCCTGATGTACCGTGACGGTTTTGCAAAAACATCAATAATGTTTGCTTTTGATCTTCGGTAATCTCATCCGTTGGCTTAGCTACTTTTATGCCCGCTTCATTGAGTTGCTCAACCAGTCGTTCTGGCTCTACGCCTACTGTCGCAGCGAGGTCTTTCACCTTCATATCGCTCATATTGCTTATTCCCCTGCTTCAGTTTGTTCGTCTGTAAACCATGATTCTCGTGCTTTCATGATGAGTGTTGCAGCCTGTTCTTCATCGATGCTGTCAATTTCTGTTAACTCATCGACAGATTGTTCAGCTAACTCATCCATCGTAGCAATGCCTTTACTTGCCAATAATTTAGCGAGCTCTTCTGTAATTCCTTCCATATCGAGTAAGTCTTGAGCTGGCTCGGCCATTTCTAACTGTTCTTCATTTGCAATTGCTTTTGTGAGTAAGACATCACGTGCTCTGGAACGTAGTTCAGCAACAATGTCAGCATCAAACTCTTCGATATCTAACATTTCTTGCTCAGGCACGTAGGCGATTTCTTCTAAACCAGAAAAACCTTCCTGTGCCAGAATCAATGCCACATCTTCATCAACATCAAGTTGCTTCATAAAGACTTCAATTAAAGCACTGATTTCTGTCTCTGCTTTTTGATCGGCATCAGACGCCGACATGATGTTTAAGTCCCAACCTGATAACTGGCTCGCCAAACGCACATTCTGACCGCCACGCCCGATAGCTTGTGATAATTGCTCGTCATCAACGGCAATATCCATGCTGTGAGCTTCTTCATCAACAACTATAGATAGAGCTTCAGCTGGCGCCAGCGCATTAATAGCAAACCGTGCAGGGTCTTCGTCCCACGTGATGATATCAACTCGCTCACCAGCTAATTCATTCGTTACTGCTTGCACACGTGAACCACGCATACCGACACAAGCACCAACAGGATCAATTCTTGGCTCCATGGCTTGAACAGCAATTTTCGCCCGTAGGCCTGGATCACGTGCTGCGCCTTTAATTTCAATAAGACCATCACTGATTTCAGGCACTTCAAGTTTGAATAATTCGATCAGCAATTCTGGTGCAACACGGCTAACAATCAGTTGCGGACCACGACCATCTGGACGAATTTCTTTTAAATAGCCTCGTACGCGGTCACCACTTCGGAAACTTTCTCTCGGCACCATCTCTTCACGGGGAATCAATGCTTCAGCATTACCGCCCAAATCTAACGTGACATTACCGCGCTCTACACGCTTAACCGTCCCGCCAATCATTTGGCCAAGTTTTTCTTGATATTGCTCGACCACTTGTGCGCGTTCAGCTTCACGTACTTTTTGAACAATGACTTGTTTCGCTGTCTGCGCTGCAATGCGGCCAAACTCAACAGAATTCATCGGCTCATGAATATAAGCACCCACTTCGATATCGCTTTGTTTTTCTTGCGCTTGCGATAGTGTCAATTGCGCCTCAGGTTGCTCTAATACTTCATCGCTATCCTCAACGACTAACCATTGACGAAATGTTTCGTAATCACCAGTTTCACGGTCAATTTCAACGTGCGCATCTAATTCAATGTCATGTTTTTTACATGTTGCCATCGCAAGTGCTGCTTCAATCGCACCGAAAATAACCTCTTTGCTGACTCCTTTTTCATTTGAGACAGCGTCTACAACTAGCAAAATTTCTTTATTGTTCATTTCAACCTCAATGGCTTTATCAGGCAGCCCTTAACCCGTTTGTCTATTTTTCTTAACCGTTAATAATAACTTTTTTTAAGCGATGAGTCTCGCTTTAGCGAGCTTTGTTAATGGTAAGTCGTACGATTCCCCGTCTACTTCTATCAAGATATTACCGTCACTAAAACCTTGTAACTGCCCCCTAAAATTACGGCGGCCTTGAACTGGTAATTTCATTGCTACTTTTGCTTCTGAACCTACAAAGCGTTCAAAATCTCTTTGTTTAAATAAGGGCCTGTCAAAACCTGGTGATGAAACCTCTAATGAATAAGCTGTGCTAATCGGATCCTCAACTTCTAATATCCCACTAGCTTGGTGACTGACACGCTCGCAATCCTCAATTGAAATCCCTTGGTCAGAGTCAATGTAGATACGCAAAATCGATTCTTTGCCGTTCTTTATATACTCAATACCCACGAGCATATAACCGAGAGACTCTATCGGCGCTTCTACTAATGCTTCAATTTGATCGCTTACAGCCATAATCACCTAAAAAAAAAGGGCCAACGGCCCAATTCAACTCCCCATAAAAACAAAAACCCCATACTGGGGTTCTATTCTTATTTTACTCCATTAGAAACACCATTTGTCTCTGATATTATTTAAGACGCGTTACTTTCTTAATGAGGGAGCCCGCTTTGTTAGAGCTATTATACTTAATTATAGCGTGTTATCAACTGTTAAATCAGTCATTTCCAGAGTCTTTCAATCATACCAAAGACGCTGCAGTTGACTCTGTATCTGCAGTAATTGCAAACGTATAGCTCTGTTTTCAGTGACATCGGGTAATTGTTTTAGCAAAACCGCCACGTTTAATAGGATTTGACGATGTTCTTCCAAACGAACATGGCTTTGAACCCAGCCAATGGCAGCAAAGCGAACACCTTCCGTCACAGGAGCAACATAGTGTACGTATTTGGTCGGATATACATACACCGAACCTTTGGCTAATTTTATACTTTCTGCACCGTCTGGTTGCTGAATGACCAACTCTCCCCCTTGGTAACTGTCAGGATCAGATAAAAATAAAGTAAACGATAAATCGGTTCGTGTGTCCTCAATTACGGCATCATCAATATGTGGCCCATATTCCATTCCCTCTTCATAGCGACTTAACATTACTTTAGCGAGTTTCTGTGGCTGCGCCGCATTAATAAAATCAGGATGAGACAATAAAGCTTGTTCTATTAATTTAGTTGCACCCTTAATTTCTGAGCAGTTTTTGTCTGCTTGCAGATTATTTTTAACTTGTTGCGCGCTTCTACCAGCTGTTTTTTTACCGTCTATGAAATGATCTAGATCCGTCAAAACGGCATTTATCGCGCCTTGACTGTAGACATCCAACACGTTTTCAATGAAAATTGCCATAATTCTTAAATGAGAATGATTATTAAGTTTAGTTAAAACCCGTTCAATTTAACGGTAATCCTGTTGTTTGACTAGACTACATTGAAATTAAGCTTACGGAGAAACATTCATGTACAAGCGCAACAAACTTTGGCTAAGCATAGGGGCTGCCACACTGGCAAGCTCAACAATGACCGGCTGTAACCCAGACAATGATCCAGATCATGTGGCTAATCCTACTGCGGTGCATGCGACCAGTTCGGCTCACTCTGGCGAGGGTGAAGGAGAGGGAGAAGGTAGCGCAAAGGAAGTTAATTTAGCGACGGATGATCGACCCTATCTTGCACAACTGGGTTTAGTGCGCGGTCACCTCTATGTGGGCCATCAACTCTACATGGATGGTCAACTCGAACATGCCAAAACGCATATGAAACATCCAGAAAGTGAGCTTTATGCCACAATGATTCCTGCTTTCGAAGCACGCGGTACTGCTGGCTTTGCAGATGAACTTGCCGGATTGGCCAATGCCGTTAATCAAGATCAAGGCCATGAAGCCGTTGATCAAGCTTACCAACACTTAATCTCAGCTATCACTCTAAACGAGCAGGCGGTCAGTGAACAAACACAATCAGCAGCAGAAAGATTAAAACTCGCCGCCGATTTACTACGTGTTGCTGGTGAAGAATATGCTATCGCCGTGGTTGAAGGCAAAATGGAAAATGCCCATGAATATCAAGATGCATTAGGCTTTACCAAAACTGCCCGTGTCGTTATTTCGCAATTAGATGATAGTGAAATAAAGTCAAAGGCAGATGCCCTAATCGAAAACATTATGCCTCTATGGCCGTCACTCATTCCACCAGCAACGTTGGATACCACTGCTGACGAAATATACGGCACCGCTGCTAGAGTAGAGCTACTAGCTTTGGGCATGTAATTCCAATACAAACTTGTATTACTTAGCACATGGGGCAGTCTTATATGACTGCCCTTTTTGTTTTACTTCTCTCTTTATTCTTTATTTCCCTCTATTCCTTATTAACTTAAGCTAAGATTTCCCTGCTTTTGACATATTTGCGCAATAATGCAAATATATGGTTATGAAGCAAACAGAGATACAAGACACAGCAGATCTTCTTAAAGCACTTGGCGAGTTTAATCGACTCTCTTTGGTTTACAGGCTATGTGAATGTCCGCAACCACAGAATGCTATGTGTTTATGCGACTGTTGTAGTGTCGATGCTTCAGTCGTATCTAGGCACCTAAAAACGCTCGCTCAGGCAGGCATTTTGAAGTTGGATAAAAAAGGTCGAGAAAGGACTTACAGCCTAGATAGGGCTAATGTTGTAAATCAACTCAGAGCGTTAGCCACTAAAATTGAAACAAGCCTTTAACTCATTACTAACCATTGGAGAGCTAATATGACGACACAAAAATGTAAATGTGACTGTAAAAATTCTAAATGCTGCCAAGATAAAACGTGTAAATGTTGTAACAGTAAGTGCTGTTGTTAGCAAGGATGTGCTTTAAACTAAACTTTTAAGGGGCGCAGCTGTTTGCGTCCCTCTTAATGCATTGCTTATCTACCTATTTCTAAAAAATAGGCTTGAGAAATAGTCGCCATAGAAATCTTTATCCCTAAACGCAAAAAGGCCTATATAAACTGTTAATTTATATAGGCTTTTTAATATCTTGGTAGCGGGGGCTGGATTTGAACCAACGACCTTCGGGTTATGAGCCCGACGAGCTACCAGACTGCTCCACCCCGCAACTGATTAGGTGATGAATTATACTGTGCTAGCGCTAGGCCTGCAAGCTATTTCTCCGTGCCTTTCAACTTTCTAGTGAGGGTATTACGACCCCAGCCTAATAATTTCGCCGCTTCTTGTCGCTTGCCTGCTGTTTTTTCTAAAGCAATTTCCATTAAAAGCTGTTCTACTTCTGATACCACTTCCGATAGTGCCCCTTCTTGCCCTGTCAATGCTTTTTGAGCCACCCATTGTTTGAATAGATTTTGCCATTGGCCTGTACCTGCTTGCTCTCCCATAACTTCTGTCGTGAGTTCATTCGGTAAATCATCCATTTCTACAGTGGCTGCAGGTGACATAACCGTTAACCAACGGCAGGTATTTTCTAACTGTCTGACATTACCAGGCCATGGCAATTGGCTTAAATAAGTTTCGACATTCGGCGATAGGTTTTTTATTTGAACAGCTAATTCATTACTCGCTTTGTTTAAAAAATAATTGGCTAGGGCTGGAATATCTTCCCTTCGGTCACGTAAAGCCGGACTTTGAATACGGATAACATTAAGTCGATGGAACAAATCTTCACGAAAGTCACCACGTTCGACTAATTGTTCTAAGTTTTGGTGTGTAGCCGCTACGATTCTGACATCACATTTAACAGAGCTATGCCCCCCTACTCTGAAGAATTCACCATCAGAAAGGACTCTTAATAGTCGGGTTTGTAAATCCAACGGCATATCACCAATTTCATCGAGGAATAACGTCCCACCATCGGCTTGCTCAAAGCGTCCTTTTCGTGCGGCATGGGCTCCTGTGAAAGCCCCTTTTTCATGTCCAAAAAGTTCTGATTCCATTAATTCTTTTGGAATCGCTGCCATATTCAAGGCGATAAATGGGTCTGATGCTCTAGGGCTGTGTTTGTGTAATGCATTGGCAATCAGTTCTTTACCCGTCCCTGATTCACCGTTAATTAAGACTGTGATGTTAGAACGTGATAGTCGACCGATCGCCCGAAAAACTTCTTGCATCGCTGGTGCTTCACCAATAATCTCTGTCCCGATATCAATTGGTTCTTCATCAACTGGTGGATTTTCTTGGTGATGTACTATGGCACGTTGAACTAAGTCGACAGCTTCATCAACATCAAACGGTTTAGGAAGGTACTCAAAAGCCCCACCCTCATAAACCGATACAGCACTGTCCAAATCTGAATAGGCCGTCATAATGATGATTGGCAAATTCGGTGCGATTTGCTTAATTTCAGCCATTAATTGCAAACCATCAATCCCTGGCATACGAATATCACTGACTAAAACATCAGGACAACTTTTTTCTAATTCATTCAGGACACTATTACCATCTTCAAATGCACGAACAACAACACCGTCTGCTTCTAAAGATTTCTCGAGTACCCAACGGATAGAGCGATCATCATCTACAATCCATACATTTGATTTATTCACTGACTTGCTCCAACGGGAAAATGACTGAAAATACCGTACGGCCTGGTTGACTGGCACATGAAATTGCCCCTTGATTTCTATTCACTAGGCTCTGACAAATATAAAGTCCTAAACCCGTTCCTTCAGGTCGTCCTGTCACCAAAGGATAAAACATACTTTCCTGTAATGATGGAGGGATCCCCTTCCCATCATCAATAATATCTATGCCTGCCGCGAGTCGATAACGCGTATCATCGATAGTTTCATGGCGTTTAATTCGGGTTTTAAGGATGATTTTTCCTACGCCATTTATCGCTTGTACAGCATTACGCACTAAGTTTAAAAACACTTGGACAAGTTGATCGAAATCGACTTCTAACTCAGGAATACTGGGGTCATAGTCAGCTTTGAAAACTAGTCGCTCATCGACTTCAGCGTTCACCAATTGGCGAACGCGCTGCAAAACTTCGTGAATGTTGACCTGTGTCTTTTCAGTTTGCTGATGGGGCACGAGCATGCTGGCCATTAGATTCTGTAGGCGATCGGCTTCACTAATGATGATGCTGGTATATTCTTTTAACTCATTTGAATCGAGTTGCCGCTCTAATAACTGCGCTGCACCACGTAAACCACCTAAAGGGTTTTTAATTTCATGGGCTAAGCCACGTACTACTTGCTGCTGTGCATGTAAACTTTCATCGCGGCTAATGCGGTTTTTACTATCTAACTGAAAGAACTCTAATAAAACAGATTGTCTGCTATCCTTGATCTCCAATGGCTTAATGACGCAATCCACAACGACTTCACCTGTTGATGGAATATATATTTTCATCTCACGCTTGATGAGTTCTTGTCCCGTTTGCTGAACCTTAGTTAAACCGACAAACAAGTTTTCTTCACCCGGTAATATGCTTTGAAATGGAATCAGCTCAGCTTGGCGCAAACTAATATCAAACAGTACTTCAGCAGAAGCATTAATGAATTTTACTTTGCAACTTTCATCCAAGATGACAATGGCACTGGCTAAATGCTCAATAATATTTTGGTGCAACGACTCGCTCATAAGCTTTCAGCTAACCCCTTAGCAACTTTAATAGTCCTATTTACTAACAACAGCAATAAATGCTCCAATTTATTACTTTGCCGCGATATAAATTATATTTACTTTAAAAACATATATTTAAAATTCGAAGATGTGCGTAAGAACTGTGCAAACTCTCGACGTGATGCACTTAGCCTATTCTATTCCACTTCTTAACGCACCACAATGGTGCAATAAAAGGCATAGAAATATCTAACGAAGAATTAACTAGTTGCCACGTATGATAGTGGCGATGGCTTGAGGCTGAGCTGGCTGTCTATTTTTTGCGGTAGATTTTCGATGTACATGGAATAAAACTGATTTACTGGTTATTAACACCTTACCTTACTTATCCACAACCGATAACGCCAAAATATGACTATCGCGATCGAGGTTATCGAACGTGTAGCTGAGACCTGTCTGTGCCTCATCTACTTTTTTGCCATCAAGCCTAAACTGTACGTTATCTGCTCTTTGACTATTAAGTTCTGGCTGAACATGGACTGTGGCCGTTAAAATACCACCACCAGCCCAAATGTTCTGGTTCTGTTCAGGTGAGGTGAGGTGAGGTGATGCTGATTTTATACTTGGATTTTTTAACATCCTATGCAGCAGCTTCTTCAGGTGGTGCCGAATTTTCAATAGGCAAAATTGGCAGAGGTGCTGCTTCGTAGTTCGTTAGTTCTTCCAGCTCAATTAATTCAGCTTTCGTATCCGGCTCGTCAACGTTACCCTCTCTATCGACAGAACGATAGATATCATTGGCTTGTACAGACAATGGCAACAAAAATAAGACTATTAGGCGAAATTTCATGCCCTGAATCATAGGCCAGCTTATTGACTTGTCCGAGACTAACAAACAAAAAAATGCCCCCTTTCGGAGGCATTTCATTATGCTTGTTTGACTGCTAAACATTTATACGCTGTAGTACATATCAAATTCAGCAGGATGCGTTTCCATACGCATACGTGTCACTTCTTCCATTTTCAATTCAATGTAGCCATCGATCATGTCATCAGTAAATACGCCGCCTTCTTTTAAGAAGTCACGATCTTGATCTAACGCTTCTAGTGCTTGATCTAGAGAATGACAAACTTGTGGGATCGCTGCTTCTTCTTCAGGTGGTAAGTCATATAAATCTTTATCCATTGCATCGCCAGGATGAATTTTGTTTTTGATACCATCAATGCCAGCCATTAATAATGCTGAGAATGCTAAGTAAGGATTCGCTGTTGAATCAGGGAAACGTACCTCAATACGACGACCTTTCGTATTGTTTACAAAAGGAATACGAATTGACGCACTACGGTTACGTGCTGAGTATGCCAGCATAATTGGTGCTTCAAAACCAGGTACTAGACGCTTGTAGCTGTTTGTTGAAGCATTAGTGAACGCATTCAATGCTTTAGCATGCTTGATAACACCTCCGATGTAGTAAAGTGCTGTTTCAGATAAACCGCCATATTTATTACCTGAGAATAGATTTTCACCATCTTTAAATATAGACATATGGACATGCATACCATTACCGTTATCACCCACTAATGGCTTAGGCATGAAAGTCGCCGTTTTGCCATAAGCATGTGCAACATTATGAATAATGTATTTTAATTGCTGTACTTCATCCGCTTTTTTCACAAGCGTGTTGAACTTAGAGCCAATTTCACATTGGCCAGCTGTAGCTACTTCGTGATGATGTACTTCTGTTGATTGACCCATTTCTTCGAGCGTTAAACACATCGCCGAACGGACATCTTGTAGTGAATCAACTGGTGGCACTGGGAAGTAACCCCCTTTAACACTCGGGCGATGACCTTTGTTACCGTCAGCAAAGACTTTTTCGGTGTTCCATGAAGACTCATCTGAATCTACTTTGTAGAACGATCCCGAAATATCACTACCCCAACGGACATCATCCAACACGAAAAACTCATTTTCAGGGCCGAAATAAGCTGCATCACCAATACCTGTCGATTGCATATGGGCTTCAGCACGATGTGCCACACTGCGAGGGTCACGCTCGTAACCTTGCATTGTTGCAGGTTCGATAACATCACATGTGATGATTAAAGTGTTGTCATCCATAAATGGGTCCATCACCGCTGTTTCAGGATCTGGCATTAGAATCATGTCAGACTCATTAATTCCTTTCCAACCTGCTACTGACGAACCATCGAACATATTACCTTCAGTGAAAGTATCTTCATCAATAGTATGCGCAGTGTAAGATACATGTTGCTCTTTACCGCGAGAATCAGTGAAACGGAAGTCAACGAAGCTGACTTCCTCATCTTTAATCATTTGAAGCACTTTTTCGACAGACATTAAACTTTTCTCCAATTTTAAAAATTACTGTGAGTTGTGAGATAAATACTCATCCTAAGCCACAACAGCATAAAATAAGCCAACTTTATCATCTATATAAATCAGATAGTTAACAACCCACCACCCCCTAAAATGCACCATTATGGTGCCATCAAAAGCGGTTTGCACCATTTTGACCTATGTTTTTACTTCGAGGGTAATAATGATTTCACCCTCTTTTTCTGCTGTTTCAACTACCTCGTGGCCATTGATTCTCGACCATGTGGGTATATCACTCAACGCACCTGGATCGGTACAAATGACGTCTAATATATCACCAACAACCAGTTCCTTAATTTTATTTTGTGTTTTTATCACTGGCATGGGACACAACATCCGCCTGACATCTAATTCATGGCGACTCATACATGCCACTCCTCAAGCACTTGCTCTGTCGATAGAGGCGTAATTTTCAGTGTCTCCACAGTTTCACCCGGTATGGTCAATGTCATTTCAACTTCATATTCATCTCTGCCTTGTCCGTAACGCGCGACGATGCTGGCGGCATGCGTCCTATCTTCATCAGCAATATCACCATCGATGAGTGCTAACGGCCCATTATGACTAATCGCTTGGATTGAAGAATATTGCTTACGGTAGCCCTCTAAATATTGGCTTTCACCTGCATCCCGGGCAATGATCAATTTATAGCTGCCTTTTGGTCTAAGATGTCGACCGACTTTGAGCAGCATAATATCGTCTATTTCATACTGACGGCTGCCCCGACCCTCCCATAAATCGACTAATTTATCCGAATACTTTTTATCCGTTAGAAAACAACAGCCGCCCGCAGGTGAGGCATAATCTGTGAACCCATATTTTTCAGCCAATGCCATTTGTGGTTTTCTACTGCGACCACTAAAATCATGTAGTTTTTCTCTATCTACCCATCCTTCAATTTCAGGCCTACTCTCAGGTAAATTTTTCGCACACAGGGGTCTAAGTAAAATATCATCTGCACCTGACTCTTCTGCGACGATCGGCATGGTTTGTTTACGTTGCGACATGGGTCTTTGACCAATCACTTCACCAGTGATAATAAAATCAAAACCGTCCTTGTGATTGTCTTTTATCCAGCGCACCGCTTTATTCACCATGAAAATTTTGCAATCAAGGCAGGGATTTATATTGGCGCCATAGCCATGCTTGGGGTTCAACAATACGTCTTTATATTCCTGAATTACATCAACAATATGTAATTTGATGCCCAATTGTTCCGCTACCCAAAGTGCGTTGTTTCGCTTTTGCTTTTCTTTATCTTGATTTCGAATCGCATGGGTATGTCCTTCTACACAAAAACCGGTATAAAAGTTAATACCTTCAACTTCGATGCCTTGCTCTTGTAATACTCGCACGGCGAGCATTGAATCCAAGCCACCCGAGATTAATGCGATTGCTTTGTGTTGTTGTGCCATTATGCTGTCCCACCCACTGTCAGCCCTTCAATTTTCAAAGTGGGTTGACCTACGCCGACAGGCACACTCTGACCTTCTTTACCGCAGTTACCTACACCAGTATCTAATTCGAGATCGTCTGCAACCATGCTGATCCGGCCCATAACCTCAGGCCCATTACCAATCAACGTTGCCCCTTTGACGGGTTGTGTCACTTCGCCATTCTCGATGAGATACGCTTCGCTGCTTGAAAATACGAACTTGCCCGATGTGATATCCACTTGACCACCACCAAAGTTAACAGCATAAATGCCATTTTTAACGGAGGAAATCACTTCTTCAGGTTTATGCTGACCCGGTAGCATGTAGGTATTTGTCATTCTTGGCATCGGTAAATGTGCGTATGACTCACGACGGCCATTGCCTGTACTTTTTGTCCCCATCAATCGGGCATTTTGTTTATCTTGCATGTAGCCCGTTAACTTGCCGTTTTCAATCAAGGTCGTATTTTCAGTCGGTACACCCTCATCATCGACAGTTAATGAGCCTCGACGATCTTGTAAAGTGCCATCGTCAACAACGGTACATAATGGTGAAGCCACCATTTCCCCCATTCTGCCTGAGAATGCAGAACTGCCTTTGCGATTAAAGTCACCTTCTAAGCCATGACCTACAGCTTCATGCAATAAAACACCCGGCCAGCCCGATGCTAATACTACGGTCATATTACCTGCTGGGGTATCAATGGCTTCAAGGTTAACGAGAGCCTGCCTTACCGCTTCTCTAGCATAATCGCTGGCCATATCATTATCTTGAAAATAACAGTAATCAAGACGTCTTCCACCACCAGCATTGCCCCGTTCTCGACGGCCATTTGATTCAACAATGACACTGACACTCATTCTAATCAGTGGTCTGATATCGGTCGCTAAAGTACCATCACTAGCAGCTATCAATATCGTATCTAATTCCCCAACAAGACTCGCACTGACTTGTATCACTTTTGGATCAGCTGCTCTTGCCACTTGGTCGGCTGTTTGCAATAACGTTAATTTTTGTTCTACGGATAGGCTGGCTAAGGGATCTTCACTGCCATAGAAATGGGCTACTTGTGTCTTTTTCCATGCTTGCACTGAATGTGATTCGCCCTGGCGGGAAATAGCACGTGCAGCTTTCGCAGCACTATTTAAGGCCGGTAGAATTAAGTCATCTGAATAGGCAAACCCTGTTTTTTCACCACTACATGCTCTAACGCCAACACCCTGTTCAATGTGATAACCACCATCCTTGATAATGCCATCTTCCAGCACCCAGTTTTCTTGTCGAGACTGTTGGAAATATAAATCAGCATAATCAACACCCTTACCCATCGATATCGCTAAAGCTGCTTCCATATCGGCTTCTGTTAAGCCCGTAGGAACAAGGAGTTGCTGAGCCACTTGCTGGTAAGAGTCGGTCATGAATTAATCTTAAATAAACATCAAAGAGGCGTAAGATAATACCAGAATTAGGGTCGAAACTCTTGTGATTATTGCTTAGGGAAGGTGATACCTGCGGTTTGCAAGTCTGGGTTTTGCCAAGGGCCGGACAATGTATAGTTATAACTGACAACATTCAAGATATCTTTATCAAACAAATTCCCCGCTAGTTTGTCGGCTAATAGTATCGCTGTACCCACACCTAAACCAATTGGACCGCCCGCAACAGCACCGGCTAATGGCAAGGTCGATGATACATTCGGCGTTATCTTAACAGTTTGGTCATAGCGTTGATTAACAATATCGATAGGCCCATTAATTTCAATTTCAGCAGCTTCGCTTTTCAATTTAAATCGGTTTGTTGTTGCCATGCCTTTCGCCACAGAAAAAACACCTCGAATCGACTTGTAATTTAGCCCTTTACCAAATAACTCATTGAAATCTAGGGCCAATCGTCGTGGAACTGCAGCTATACTCATTAAACCAAATACACGACCTGACGCGCCGGGCTCTATTTCATTGAGTTTACCCTTTTTCAGTTTAAACCCAACTGACCCCGCCATCATTTTCTCTGAAAAAGCCAATGGTTCATCAGGCCAAGAAAGTGCAATATCTAGTTTAGATTCTTGTGCTTCAATTGATGGTTGATAGCCGAAACGTTCTAATAAACCAGCAAAATCGTTACTTTCTGCTTGAATCGCTACTACTGTCTTATCGCCTTCAGGAGATCTTGACCAACGTCCTTCTGTTATGCGTGCTTGATATACCTGTGACCGCAAATGACCCTGCTCTATCACCCAGCTATTTCCTTGTGTGCTGGCCGTTAACTTAAAGTTACCTAATGCTTTATCTGACAAGAATAAGTCAGCAATATTAATTGCCATAGCCGGCCATAATGCCGATCGCTTAGTCTCCGTTTTATTACTTTTTTTTGGTAATACTAGCGAAAGCTTGTCTAAATCAATCCGTATTTTGTCAGTATTCGAAGGTTTTTGCGGAACCGTGACTGAACCAATCATGTCGGGACTTGCCATTTCTATCTGCCAACGCTTAGCTAGTCTGTGGGCTGTCGCATTGAAAGCAGAAAATTGTTGGCCGGAGCCAATGAGTTTTTCCGTTTTCAGCGTCACTGTCGCCAATTCTGATAATGATGATTTTCCTTCTGTCTCTTGCTGTCCTGCCCAGACTACCCATTGATCGACGTTTAATTCAGGTAAGGTGATAGCGACATTATTGGTATTTTTCACGCCATTCATTGTCATGACTAGGTCGACATTATCAGCATAGGTCATGTTGTAACTCGGGTTTTGCGCACTCTGATTAAATACTATTTTGAGGTTTTCACTTTGATCCTCACGCTTTTGAAACGGTTCAGGTAAAGCGATCGACAATCCCTTCAAATCTGACGTTAATGTCACATCGGTATAAAAATTACCTATACCCCGCTCCGATACTATTACTGCCAACTCGTATGGCGTTGAACCTCGAATAAAATCAGGGACTTGATTGGGCCAAGTTTGTCGTAGTCGAGGGCTTGATAGCACACTATTGGCCTTGATAACTGTCGCATCGTTTTGAGGAGCCACATCTACTTTCACGGATTGCCCTAAGAACTGCCCAGTCAACTTATCTGATATGACGCCATCATTGTTGAAATTAAGGCGTCCTGTGATTTTTGTGGCCGCCAATTTAGGGATTGTTCTTTTATAAATATGGCTGCCCAAGAAACTGACATGTCCTGCTACATCTGTATTGTCGGGATCAGCTAGAGGCACCTTTAAGCCTAATTTGATATTACTGTTTCCTTTGGCTAAAACGGCCCTAGCCACTGACCCAAAACGTTGATTTAATGGGCTATTACGCAAAAAATTGAGCGCTTTTTGTGTTGTCCCAGCCAATTGCCCATCAATTGTTAAGATCGGCTCATCTTCGATCAGTTTTTCAATGTCAACAACGACGTCTTTAAAGGAAAAACCAGCGATCGCGCCTTGTTGGCTTTCAATGTGTAAGTTATTGCCTTGTCCTGTGATGCTACCACTTACACCGAATAAATCCGGCCACTTATCGGCATAGTGTAATTGCAGTCCTTCTACGGCCAAATCTAGCTTAAACTCTCCACGCGCTTTATCTTGCTCATTTTCATAAGGAAAAGCAGATGAGTCGCCTTTTAAATAAATTCGGCCTTGTTTGATCTTACCGGCTAAAAAAGCATTTTTTGACCAGTTCTTAAAATTTGTACTTAAAATCTTTTCTGGTATGTACGCTTTCCAGCGTGCGGCTTCGACATCGCTCAGCGTTAAGGCAATATCATTAATCAGTTCGCCTTGTGCGGTTTTGACAATTTCACCATCTAAAAACAAGTCTAAATCTGCATTATTAATATTAAGACGCTTACTCTCTAGCTGCCAACTATCTAAATCTGGTTGCAACTGTATCGCTACTTCACCACTAATCTCATCAAAAAAAAGCGGTGCTTTTAGCCAAGCCGCTGGCGAGACAGTCACTTTTTGGCTAGCCAGCTTAATCTCGGCTCTCTGATCTTCGAATGTGATTTTAACATTGAGATTATCAATACCTGGATATTCTTTCCAAGCTGATAATTCACCATCAATCAACTGAAAGCGAGCAATATTAAGACCCGCTTTAGGTTCAAATACAAATTCATAATTTTGTAACTCCCCTTGTGGCTTTTGTCCTATTATTTGTTCGGGTAAATGCACCGATAAACTCAAAATAGTAATGATATCTTCTATTCTTAGAAAATCCCCAATCACTTCTAACTGCTCATCTTGATTGACTATTTTAAATGATGATATTGGCCAAGCATTATCATTCATATCCAGTTGTAGTTCATCGACTTTCAATGTCCAACCCGTCTTATGCTGCTGCCAATCAAGTCGAGCCGTTAGTTGATCTATAATAACGGATGGTTTTTGTAGCCCATACGGTTCATGCTCGCTAGTCAATTGGCCCTGATTCAAATCAAGTGTCAGTTGTGATGTATTCAAACGCGACCCAATACCTTTACCTGTCATCACTGCGTTAACCCGACCCTGCTTGACTTTCACACTCTGGAAAATCAGATCGTTTTGTAATGGTGCAAGTTGAACCTCATTGGCTGCCACTGTCCATTGCCAGGTTGTTCTCTCAGGTGCTTGTTCATTCAATAACCAATTGGCCTTAAATTCGATGCTCTCGCCTAATGATGCTGGTACTTGGACTAGGCCATTCGCTTGCCACTTATTAAGTTGATGTTGAATCAGTGCGTTATCGATCTGATAGCGGCCGGTTAAAACAGTTTTTTGTTGATCTGTAAAATCAACCGTGATATTTCTTAAATGAACGCTATTTAGTGCATTAGAACGCACTAATAATTCTGCAAATAAAGGCGTTGAATCCCCTTGCTGATTTAACCCTTTCAATGCAATTCGACCGAATTGGTCACGTACGACACCAATTCTCAACCCCATCAAGGTGATGTCGTCCAATCTTAATTCTGTGTAACGTACGCTGTCGTATAGATCGAGGTCGAGATATAACTTATCTACGGTCAATAATTGCGTCACATCATCTTCAGCTAGCACTTTCACCATATCTAGCTCTAATTTCGGTGCTAGATTAACCCATGTCAATTTAGCTTGATGTATCTCAACTTGATGGCCTAATTTTTCACTGACCCAATACGCTATCTGCTCTTGGTGTTGATTAATGATGCCTGAAAGCCAATAAAAACCAGCAGAAAGTGACAATAACACCACCAATACAATGACGTAAAACGGTTTAACCATCCCGTGTTGCTGTGCTGATATTATCATCGCTTGATAACCAGAAACCCAAGGTTACTTAGTTTAGTCCTTTCCATGTGAACCCTATATTAATACAACATTAAATTGTTCTCGACCGTATTGAAATTCGGGCTGGAAAGCAATTGGCTTCCCTATGAATTGTTCTAATTCAGCGATATAGGTCGAATCTTCATCATTAAGTCTGTCAATAACATCTTGTGAAGCCAAAACCAGGAATTGACTGGTTTCGTATTGTTTCGCTTCGCGTAAAATTTCTCGAAAAATCTCGTAACAGACGGTTTCGATACTTTTAGTATAGCCTTTACCCTCGCAGGTCGGACAGGGTTCACACATCACATGACCTAAACTTTCACGGCTTCGTTTTCGTGTCATTTCCACTAAACCTAATTCAGATACACCGCAGATATTATGTCTTGCGCGATCTGTCATCATCACTTTTTCTAGTGTTTCTAATACCTGATTGCGATGTTCAACTTCTTCCATATCAATAAAGTCGAGAATAATAATGCCACCTAAATTTCGTACTCTTAACTGCCTGGCTATTGCTTTAGCGGCTTCAAGATTCGTCTTGAAAATAGTTTCTTCCAAATTTTTATGGCCTACAAAACCACCTGTATTGACATCAACCGTTGTCATCGCCTCTGTTTGATCAAAAATCAGGTAACCACCCGACTTTAAAAGTACCTTCCTTTCTAATGCTTTTTGAATTTCTTGTTCAACACTAAATAAATCAAATAAGGGTGCGCCTTCTTTGTAATGCTCTATTCTGGATGCACACTCTGGCATGAAGCCTTCGGCAAATTTTATTGCTTTATCATAGGTTTCTTTAGAGTCAATGCGAATTTTTTCTATTTCAGGAGAAAATAAATCCCTTAATGACCTGAGTGCTAAAGGTAGATCTTCATATAATGGAACACCACATTGTAGCGTCGCTTT
Source organism: Gammaproteobacteria bacterium (assembly GCA_029248745.1). Lineage (GTDB taxonomy): Bacteria > Pseudomonadota > Gammaproteobacteria > Nitrosococcales > Methylophagaceae. The sequence continues at coordinate 209,154 of JAQWIT010000003.1, read as the reverse complement.
ACGATCCACTAATTTTGCCCAAAGTCGATGTAAAAACTGTAAGTCAGAAAGTAACTCTATTTCCGTCACACCTTCTGCAGCTGTCCTTAATATATAACCACCAGCTTCAGATTCCAGTTGTGAAATTAAGGTGTTTTTTAACCTGTCTCGCTCGGGTTCATCTTCAATTTTTAATGAAACACCCACTCCTTGCGTGTCGGGCATATAAACCAAATAACGTGATGAAACTGAAAGTTGTGTGGTTAATCTGGCCCCTTTTGTACCCATTGGGTCTTTGATGACTTGAACGACAATTTCTTGTCCTTCTCTTAACAGAGTCGATATCGGCGGGACCTCGATTTCTTGTAAATCACCCGTTTGTCCAATTGGAATCGAGATATCCGACGCATGTAAAAATGCTGCTCTTACGAGACCAATCTCCACAAAAGCTGCTTGCATGCCGGGTAATACGCGACAGACTTTACCCTTATAGATATTCCCGACTAAGCCTCGATATTCAGTCCTTTCTATGAAAACTTCTTGTAAGACACCATTATCCACTACAACAGCACGTGTCTCACTCGGCGTCACATTAATTAGAATTTCACTGCTCATGTGGATTAGATCCAACCTCGGTCAATAGTTCCATTGTTTCCCTTAATGGTAAGCCCATAATGCCAGAATAACTACCCACAATCTGTTTAATAAATAAGGCCGCCAGGCCCTGTACAGCATATGAACCAGCTTTATCTGTTCCTTCACCTGTAGCAATATACCAATCTATTTCAGCCTCTGTCATCGCTCCGAAAGTCACTTTATTATGGCTGACTTTCGTACGGAACTGGACTTCATCTCGCAGACAAACTGCTGTCAATACCTCATGCTGGCTATCTGATAGTCGTTGTATCATGGTTTTAGCTTCGACCTGATTCTTTGGTTTACCTAATACATCTTGCCCAATCACTACAGCGGTATCTGCCCCAATGACAAGACGCTGTTCCCCCTCGGCCAAACTATTCCAACCTGCTTGCGCTTTTGCTTGTGCTATGCGTTTTACATAGGCTAAGGGATACTCATTTTCTAAACGCGTTTCATCCACGCCCATGGACAATTTGTCGAAGCTCACGCCTATTTGGGTCAGCAATTCACTGCGTCGCGGCGAATCTGAAGCGAGATACACTTTAGGAAAATTCATGCGCGATGATAGGGGTGGTTTTGTAAAACGGTCCAAGCTCTATAGAGCTGTTCGGCTAATACCACTCTGACAATCGGGTGCGGTAACGTTAAAGCTGACAAAGACCATTTTTGATCGGCCCGTTCACGGCATTGCTGCGCTAACCCATCCGGGCCACCAACAAGTAATGACACATCTCGGCCATCTGTTAACCAGCTTTGCATTTGCTGGGCTAACTGCTCGGTACTCCATGGCTTACCTTCGACTTCTAACGAGACCACGTGATGATCTCGAGGAATGGCACTCAGTATCCGTTTACCCTCTTCTTGCATCCATTGCGTTGGACTACCACTTTTACCGCGTTTAGCCGGGCTAATTTCTTGTAACGTTAGCTGACAATCTTTCGGGAAACGTTTGGCATATTCTTGATAGCCATCATTGACCCATGCGGACATCTTATTGCCTACGGCCAACAGATTTAATTTCATTCTTCTTCGGCCGAGACCTGTTGCTGCATGTCATCTGGCACTTGCCAAAGCTTTTCTAAATTATATGTAGAGCGTGTATGTGGTGTCATGATATGGACAATAACATCGCCTAAATCGACTAAGGCCCACTCCCCAACTTCTTCGCCTTCAACACCCAGCGGCTGTTGCCCAGCAGCCTTAGCTTGTTGACTGACGGCATTGGCAAGGGCTTTCACTTGGCGTGTGGATTTACCTGTGGCAATAATCATCAAATCCGTCACGTCAGTCATTTCTGTAACATCAAGTACTTGTATATCTTCTGCTTTAATATCTTCTAGTGCATCAATCACTAGTAGCTTCAATTCATTGGCCTGCATTGGGCGCTCCGTTATTAACTAGTGGACTAGTTTATCATTAACATTTAATTTGCTTGTGATTTTTGTATCGTTCCTACTTTTTTGGGGGCAGGAAACCATTGATCTGTTTTCCCTGTTAAATAATAGACCGTTAAACCGACCCACTCACGCCAAGCAGGTTCTAACACTTCTAAGTGTTCATGTAAATTGAAACTCCATTGGCGCAATTCAGGTTGGTTACTCCGATAATCGACGGGGTATGCAATAACCTTTAGCCTTTGCTGACTCGCGATACCCATTGCTCTTGGCATATGAAACGCTGATGTAACCAATAGATATGTACCCATGGCTTCTGGTAATAAAGTTCTTATAAATATGAAGTTTTCATTGGTATTACGAGATTTTGATTCGATGATAAGCCGAGAAGGTTCTGTCCCCACGGCTGTTAGCAATGTTTGGGCTATATTGCCTTCAGCACCTATCCCCTGTAAACGCAAAAAATTATTGCCACCTGAAAAAATAACCGGGGCCTCTGGATAATGCTTAGCGAGTACCGCCGTGCCAATGTAACGATCACCACCCTCACCTAGCTCCGCACTTTGCCAACTCACAGAAGCTTTAAGCTGCTCACCTCCTCCCAAGACAATAATGCCATCTATCTGTTCAGGCAATAGTTCAGGTTTTGAAAACCGACTTTCTAAAGGGTAAATGACCAGATCTCCTACTGGATAAACCGTGGCCAATAATGCAATTAATGCTGTTGGTATCAATATTCGTTTAGCAGCAGTAATTGCACCTTGCATTAAAAAAAATGTTCCTAAAGCCATCAATAAAACGAGGAGATTGGTTGGGCTTAATATGCCCCAAACTAATTTTGAAATAATAAAAAATAGATCATCGATCATTTTTAGACCTTGTCATATGTCATTAAAAAAATAATTAAAAAACATCATTTAGGCCAAGATCTAGCTGTTGGCTTTGCTTTATTTTTACAACGGGCTGTTCAAACCCACTCACGGAAACGCCCACTAGACGTACTGGGAGCTCACCGGCTTCTGTTTTTGTTAATAATTCAGGAAGCAAGGCATTTATATTATCGATGCTTAAGCCCTCTTCTTGGGTAATGGAGCGGGTTACTTGTTGAAAATTGGCATATTTCACCTTTAAAGTCAGTGTTCGAGCGGTGTATTTTAGCCGTTGTAGTTGTGCCCAAACCTGCTGTGCCAAGCTCTTTATATGTCCTTTTAATTCCATAATTGAATGGATATCTTGCTGAAATGTGGTCTCTTTTCCTACTGATTTTCGATGGCGGTTACTCTGTACCGGTCTATCATCGATTCCACGTGCAATGTGATAAAAATAGTACCCTGATTTCCCAAACCTCGCTGTTAAATCAGCTTCTGTCCATTGACTTAAATCATCACCCGTCTCAATGCCAATTTCTTTCATCTTCGCTTCTGTCGCTGGTCCTATGCCATGAAACTTCCCGATAGCGAGTTCGGATACGAAGGCTAAACCTTGTTCAGGTTTTATGACATACAGACCATTTGGTTTATCCATATCCGATGCAATTTTGGCCAAGAACTTGTTATAAGACACACCTGCGGAAGCAGTTAAATGTGTTTCTGCCAAAATAGTTTGTTTGATCGCTTGAGCAATATAGGTCGCCGAACCATTAAAATACGCTGATCCTGTGACATCTAGATAGGCTTCATCCAATGATAATGGTTCTACCTCAGATGCATAACGCCAGAAGATCGTACGAATCTGTTCCGATACTTCTCGATATACATCAAAGCGATGGGGGACAAAAATAGCATCTGGGCAGAGGCGATGTGCTGTCGAGCAGGGCATCGCAGAGTGGATACCAAACTTTCTGGCTTCATAACTACATGCTGCGACGACACCACGCTCTTGTGGCTTTCCGCCTACAATTAAAGGCTTGCCTCGATATTTAGATTGATCTCGCTGTTCGACCGAAGCAAAAAAGGCATCCATATCCACATGTATGATTTTGCGTTGTGGGAGCTCAATGCCAGTCATGATCTTAAGTCTGATCTAATCTATTGATATAGCTTTAGTTGTTCGATAAAACTAACGACGGGATCAGGGGTTAAAAATGTTGGGGGTTGCCCTAGAGTAACATCAGACCGAATAGTCGTTGCTGAAATGGTAAGCTGCGTTAGTGTCACAGGCCACACGCTACCGGCCAATAATGATTTATCTTCTGGCTTGGCCAAATGGGCCTGATACCACGATGTCATTTCATCAGATAACGTCAACGGTGCCCCTGCTCTTTGCATCACAATAATATGGCAGAAATCAAGTAATTGCTGCCATTGATGCCAAGTTAATAAGAGATTTAAGGCATCCGTACCCAAAATCAAATATAACGCAGTTTCTGGGAATTCAGCCTTCAACGACTTGAGCGTATCAATCGTATATGACGCTCCTTCACGCTTTAATTCTCGGTCATCGACAATAAATTGCTGGCTATTCTTAATCGCCAAATGCAACATCATCATCCGCTGTTCAGGCGTTGCTTGAGGTTGTGTTCTATGGGGTGGTCTTGCACTGGGTATTAGGCGAACATGATCGAAATCAAACTGTTGCAAACATTCCAACGCTGATCTTAGATGTCCATTATGAACCGGATCAAATGTCCCACCTAAAATGCCGACGGCCTTTGTCATACCCATTGCCTTGCCCTATCCCATTGCCTTGCTCTATTAAGTGCGGACTTGTCCCGTCCCTAATACAATCCATTTCTGTGATGTCAAACCATCCAAACCAACTGGACCACGGGCGTGAAGTTTATCAGTCGAAATACCAATTTCCGCCCCTAAACCATATTCAAACCCATCAGCGAAACGCGTTGATGCATTGACCATCACGGAACTTGAATCGACTTCTGCCAAGAAACGACGTGCTACCGCTTGATCTTCAGTTACTATCGTTTCGGTATGTGCTGAGCTGTGCTGATGAATATGGTCCATCGCTTGATCCACACCATCAACAATCCGTATTGATAAAATAGGTGCAAGGTATTCGGTATCCCAATCTTCATCTGTCGCTGTGCTGATCCCTGTCAGAATGGCTTGAGTACGTTCACAGCCCCTTAGTTCAACTGATTCTGCTTGATAACGTGAAGCTAGCCTTGGCAAGATATCACCTGCCACGCAGCTATCAACCAGTAGCGTTTCCATCGCGTTGCAAACACCATAGCGATGACATTTAGCATTAAACGCAATCTCTTCTGCCATCGCTAAATCAGCCTTAGCATCTATATATACATGACAAATACCATCTAAGTGCTTAATCACAGGGACCCTAGCATCTTTACTGATACGCTCGATTAAACTTTTGCCTCCTCGTGGCACAATCACATCGACGTAATCTGACATCGTGATTAATTCACCCACAGCTGCTCGATCAGTTGTTTCGACCACTTGTATTGCTTCCACTGGCAAATCGGTTTGTTTTAAGCCACTTTGAATACATTGTGCGATGGCTTGATTAGAGTGAATCGCTTCACTCCCCCCACGCAAAATCGTTGCATTGCCTGATTTTAGGCAAAGACCCGCTGCATCCGCCGTTACATTTGGCCGAGATTCATAAATAATCCCTATCACACCTAAAGGCACGCGCATTTGTCCTAATTGAATACCTGATGGCAAATACCTCATATTGCTAATTTCTCCGATAGGATCGGGCAGATTAGCAATTTGTTCTAGACCTTCTGCCATTGCTTCAATACGGCTGTCTGTCAGCTCTAATCGATCTAACAATGCTGCATCTAAACCTTTCTCCTTGCCATTAGCTAAATCCAAGGTATTTTCAGATTTTAGTACTTTAGCCTGAGTACGAATCTCTTGTGCAATTGTCATCAATGCTTGGTCCTTATCAGCGGTGCTCGCACGAGACAGTCGTCGACTGGCTGCCCTAGCCTGCCCGCCTAATGCTTGCATGTATTGTTCAATTTCCAATGCCTTTCCCCTGATGTTCGCTATGGCAATTAACGCCTGCTACGTTTAAACACAATGTCTCTAATAATGTCCATGGGCACACTGGCAAACTGCCTTTTGCAGCCTGATCAATCTGCGCCATTTGTTGTAAAAATTGCTGCCAGCGACTGGCTTCATGCCTTGCTAAAGCCTGCCGCATGATGGGTTTTTCTTTATCCCAAATAGGTGGTTTCTGCGCTTTGAAAACCTGTTCTACATTAGCACCTTGGCTCAATTCAGAAGCCATATCCACCATACGATGTAATGACCATGATACCGCAGAGAAAATCGCTAAGATATTATTGCCTTCAGCTCTTAGTTGGCTAATCATTCTCGGCACCTTGGCTGCTTCGCCCTTAAATACGGTATCCATTAAGCCAAAAGCTTGAAAACGGGCATTGTCGGCAACCGAGGCTAACACAATCTCTTCGGTTACTTGTCCATCCGGACAAAGCAAAACCAGCTTTTCAATTTCTTGTGCTGCGGCAAATAAATTACCTTCAACACGTTCAGCAATTAGGGCGGCAACAGATGTACTGGCCGTTAATTTATGCTGCTTTAGTCGTTGGCTTATCCAGCGTGGTAGATACGTAATATCGACCGGCCAGATAGGTGTTGTGATACCGATCTTATCAAGTTCCGTAAACCATTTTCTCTTTTGTGAGCGATTATCTATTTTACCGCTGATGATCAATAAGGTCGTATCTTGCGGTGGGTTATCAACGAAACGTCGTAATGCTTCTCCGCCGTCTTTACCAGGCGAACCTGAGGGTAAACGTATTTCCAATAATCGTTGGCTATCAAACAATGACATTGTTTGCTCTTGCCACTGAATTTGTGACCAATCAAAACGGCCTTCTACGTGCCAAACTTGGCGCTCATTGGCCCCTAATTGTCTGGCATATTGACGTACAAGATCGGCGCTTTCTTCCACCAGCATTTGCTCATCGCCAAAGATCAGATAAACCGGTAATAGCGCTTTTTGTAATTGTGCTGCCAATTGCTCAGCATTAACACGCATCGTTAAAGCTTTATTTTATAAAGGACAAGCGACGAAGAACACTTTGTACCAGCTGCTTATTCATTTGTTCTCGCAATAAGTCCTCTTCTGACTCACGACCGAGTACTTCATCTTCGTCAAACTGATAATCATGTTGTGCTTGTACTTGCTGTTGTTCTGCTATTACGCTGCCATCATCTGCCAACACCATAAACGTAATTTTGCTATGGAGTTCGTATTCGTTCACTTTTGCATTCGAACCCAACGATAAAACACGGCGATCAAACTTGTTCTCTAGGATCTTTAATACCGTTGCATCGTTAGTTTCACCATCAACCACATTAATACCATTACTGATCAAACCACGTTTTAAATACAAACCAATATCGTGTTGTAAGCCGATGCCTTCAATCCGCATCGTTTTTAAGCTATCTGATAAGTCTGCTGCACCACGCAAATGAAAACCACAGCCCATTAAGGATAGGAATAACACAGCAATAATACTGTTTGATACAACACGTTTCATGAGGTGATCCTTACATTATCCTGCTACGACAATATTGATTAAGCGACCTGGTACGACAATGACTTTTCGGGTTTCTTTGCCGTCAATAAATTTTTGTACATTCTCATCAGCCATTGCCTCTGCTTCAACAGCATCTTTAGCGGCTTCAGCATTGACTTTAATTTTAGCCCTTAGCTTACCATTGACTTGCACCATCAGTTCAATTTTATCTTGTTTTAATGCTGACTCATCAATTTCAGGCCATGTTACACCCACAACGGCTTCATCATGGCCCAATGCACGCCATAATTGGTCACAAATATGTGGGGTAATCGGTGCAAGCATTAACACAATCATTTCTAAGGCTTCTTGTCTCAGTGCACGCCCCTGCTCGCTATCATCTTCAAACTTCGCGATGGCATTCATCAATTCCATCACCGCAGCAATAGCCGTATTAAAAGTATGACGACGACCTAAGTCATCACTGACTTTAGTTAAAGCTTGATATGTTTGACGACGTAGGTCTTTAAGCTCATCACTTAAATTGTCTTTATCTAATGCAACACAAGCGCCACTTTCGACATGCGTTAAGGTAGAACGCCATAATCGATTTAAGAATCGATGTGAACCTTCAACGGCTTTATCTGACCATTCCAATGATTGTTCTGGTGGTGCTGCAAACATCGTAAATAGGCGGGCTGTATCAGCGCCGTACTGCTCAATCAGTGCTTGTGGATCAACGGTATTGCCTTTTGATTTTGACATTTTGACACCGTCTTTCAATACCATGCCTTGAGTCAATAAGTTTATGAACGGCTCATCGCCATCGACTAAGCCTTCATCACGCATGAGCTTATGGAAAAAACGGGCATAAAGTAAATGTAATACCGCATGCTCAATCCCACCAATATATTGATCAACAGGCAGCCAATGCTTAGCTCTCTCATCTAACATCGATTCTGTATTATCAGGGCATGTAAAACGTGCGTAATACCATGATGATTCAAAGAATGTATCAAAGGTATCCGTTTCGCGTTCAGCATCTCCACCACATTTCGGACATTTACATTGATAAAACTCAGGCATCGATTTAATTGGTGAACCAGACCCGTCGATAATCACATCTTCTGGTAAACGTACCGGTAGGTCTTCTTCTGGTACGGGTACTGAACCGCAATCAGGACAATTGATAATTGGGATTGGTGTGCCCCAATAACGCTGGCGAGACATACCCCAATCGCGTAAGCGATAATTGGTTTGTCGTTCACCTTTGTTTTGCTTTTCTAATTCAATGGCGATAGTGTCGAAAGAGTCTTTCGATGTTAAGCCATCAAACTGAGCTGAATTAACTAACAACCCTTTTTCAGTAAAAGCAACTGTCGTTAAATCACATTCTTCATTATTTGCTGGTTCAATCACTTGTTTGATCGATAAACCGTACTTTTGAGCAAACTCATAATCACGTTGATCATGTGCAGGTACAGACATTACGGCGCCTGTTCCATAGCCCATTAAAACGAAGTTGGCTACCCAAACAGGGACTTCTTCACCCGTAATAGGGTGAATGGCTGTTAAACCCGTTGCCACACCTTTTTTCTCGGCGGTTTCCATCGCTGCTTCACTGGTTTCCATCTTACGACATTCATCAATGAAGGCTCGTAACTCAGGATTTGATTCTGCAGCCTTTAATGACAAAGGGTGTTCAGCAGCTACAGCTAAATAAGTCACACCCATCAATGTATCTGGTCTTGTTGTATAAACAGCTAAGTTGTCGTCGTTGCCAACAACATCAAACTCAATTTGTAAGCCCTCAGAACGACCAATCCAATTCGCCTGCATCGTTTTGACCTGTTCTGGCCAACCATCAAGTTGATCTAAATCTTTCAATAATTGATCAGCATAATCCGTGATTTTCATAAACCATTGTGGAATATCACGCTTTTCAACCAAAGCGCCACTGCGCCAACCACGGCCATCAATGACCTGCTCATTCGCGAGCACCGTGTTATCAACAGGATCCCAGTTCACTGATGCTGTCTTTTTATAGACCAAGCCTTTTTCAAACAAACGGGTAAATAACCATTGTTCCCAACGGTAATATTCAGGCGTACAGGTTGCTAATTCGCGTTGCCAGTCATAGCCCAAGCCAAGGCGCTGCAGTTGACCACGCATATAATCGATATTGTCGTAAGTCCATGCAGCTGGCGCGACTTTATTTTTAATCGCAGCATTTTCAGCAGGCAAACCAAAGGCATCCCAACCCATCGGCTGTAAAACATTTTTTCCCTGCATACGTTGGTAACGAGAAATCACATCGCCGATGGTGTAATTACGCACATGCCCCATATGCAACTGACCGCTTGGGTATGGGAACATCGCAAGGCAATAGTACTTTTCTTTGTTGTTATCTTCTACAGCATGAAAAGTATCTTCTTGTTGCCAATATTGCTGCACATACGCTTCAATTTCAGCTGGGTTGTATTCTTGTTGCATGGTGTCTTCGATTTGGTAAGCAAAAATAAGCTAATAAGGATACCGCAAGCAAGGGTTTGCTTAAAGCTTAATAGCCGTAATTACACTTGAGCTCCTAAAACATCACTCGAAATAACCACATAATAAATGTGTTCTTATTAAGTGTAAGAACCAATTTAAAGGATGTATCCATTGTGCCTGATTCACAGAATAAGCTTTCTCCTTTAACTGTTGCACTGCACTGGTTGATTGGCCTTACCATCATCACATTGATGTCTATCGGTATATTCATGGAATAATATGAGGTGATGTTCCTATACCCAATTCATAAATCTTTTGGTGTGATTAAATTTTTCTTTGTCGTAATACGTGTCGTACATTTTTGACCTCTTCAGCAACATTCACCATGTCTTCGAAGCCGATAAAGGCATAAAACTCAATTCCCGCACCAGACAAAATCCCAAAATAAAAAACAGGATGCTGCAATGCTTGAGACTCTGCTGTCACAATTTCATTATTTGTCGCGGCGGGTAAGGCAACAATCACCACCGCTATCAAACCCAAAAGTTCTGTTAAGGTAATCGCTACAGCTACATTAACGGATTCCGCAATACCCCAAATTGCCACAATGCCAAGCGTGATGCAAACCAACGTTATCACTACAACATCCGGCGCACTGACAAATTCGCGGAAATAACCTGCAAAGCCGTTCACAAGCGTTGCGCTCGATACAATACCTGTCAGCACAACAGCTAAAGCGATGGTAATGGATAGCCCTTTAATATTAAAGGCTTGTTCCACATAAACTGCCTCTCCGGCACTAACTGGAAAGCGGCTTGATAATTCAGCAAATGATAGTCCGGTCTAAGCCGCCAGCACAGCAGCAATGATAAATGATGCCGGTGTCCATGATCCTGCTACAGCTGCCACCTCACCAATAAGCACATAAATACCCGCACCTAAAATGGTACCAATACCAAAAGCTTGACTTGCCAGTAGGAAAGTGTCCGCTTTAGAGATGAAGCTGAATCTGTCATTACTCATCCGACTACCACCGTTGCAACTCATTTGCCAGCGAAAAAATACTCAGAGGTTTATGGCCTAATATAAGCATAGCCGTGCTGCTGTAATTCCATAATGTGTGCTACGCCAGCATTGACTGTCCCTACGCCATCCAATAAAACAGGCATTTTCCCTGTTCGTTTGTGTTGGTCCTCCATGGTGTTTTCACAAGCGCTAAAAGTAATCTCTTGCATCGCGAGACTTTCTACCCGACTCGCCATAACACTGTTTTCAGTTAATAATTGTAGACCCGGCCCATAAGCGACAATTTCAATCACTATATTATCTAAACCATAGAGCTTTTGTAGATTTACTGCGTTATTCAATGCTATTTTTTGAGTTATAACATCGTCAGTGCTAACTTGGATAACGAGTTTATTGGCAGTATTCTCTTGTGCATAGGCAGTTGCTACCAAAAAGGATGGTAATAGTAGTAGTGTTGCTATTTTTAGTAAATATTTTTTCATAAGTATTACTATGTCAGATTTTCAAAGAAGAAAAAAGTAAACCTCTGAATACTGATAGGCAATAGACGGAAAGATCAAAATGGCATACTCTATCGAGAGTAGGAAGACTTTGTATTAAAACCATTACTCAGTTAGCAGAGTAGTCGGTATTCCCGTTTCTACATCTTATAAAGAACAACTTTATTGCCCTAAACTTTCATTTTAATCGCTGTTACTTTTCAATATATTGATATTTCAACTAGGCATGGTATCTTTCGGCCAAGCTTACTCACCTTGGTTACCCTTCTTATGTCCAACGCTATACAACGCCTTCAAAATCAGTTATTTGAGTTACATAGCAATAAGCTATTTGAGTTTACGGTTATCTTTATTATTGTTTTTTCAGCTTTGATAACTGGCGCTAAAACATATGAAGTTTCCTCGACAACTGATGCCCTGATCCAAGGGCTTGATTGGTTTATTACTTTGTTCTTTTTGTTCGAGGTCACTATCAAGCTTATCTCTGAGCCCAGAACCTTAGATTTCTTTAAGAAAGGCTGGAACGTTTTCGATTTTGTCATCGTCGTCGCGAGCTTAATTCCTATTGATGGTAATGAAACCGTATTGCTCGCTCGCTTGTTACGTATCTTTCGTGTATTACGCTTGGTATCGGTCATTCCTGAGCTTCGTATCTTGATTAACTCATTGTTAAAAGCGTTGCCAAGAATGGGTTATATCGCCTTATTAATGTTTATTATCTTCTATATTTATGCCGCCATTGGCAGCTTTATGTTTGAAAATATTAACCCAATATTATGGTCTAATATTTCTATTGCGATGCTGACCTTATTCCGTGTGTCGACGCTTGAAGATTGGACAGATGTGATGTACGAGACGATGGAAGTCTATCCATTAAGCTGGATTTTTTATCTGACATTTATCTTTCTCACAGCGTTTGTCTTTCTCAATATGATGATTGGTGTGGTGTTGGATGTGATGCAACGTGAGCAAAACCAGTATGAACAGGAACGCGATGATACTGAAGCTGAGGAAGTGCTTTCGATCAAAGCCGAAATCTCGGAGGTGAATGCTAAGTTAGACAGACTTCATGCCGTGTTAGAACAGCAACCCATTCAACGGACTCAGAAGCCGTAGATCATAAAATGATCGAAGTTACTGACCTATTTCATTGAATTATGATCGTTTTACACTACACTTATAGAACAAAAAGGGCCAAATACCGAATGGTATTTGGCCCCCTATTTTTCTACTAGCTTTTTGTTATTTAGACACGTCTACATAACGTAGGTATGGCAGAATTTCATCAAACCCTTGTGGGAATTTAGCAGATGCATCTGCATTATTCACTGTTGGTGGGATGATGACTTTTTCACCTGGACGCCAGTTTACTGGTGTCGCAATACCGTGTTTGTCACCAATTTGAAGCGCATCAATCACACGTAGAATTTCATCAAAGTTACGACCCACCGCCATTGGGTAAGTCATCGTTAGACGAATCTTTTGTTCTGGATCAATAATGAAAATAGAACGTATCGCTGCGTTGTTACTTTCTGATGGGTGAATCATACCGTAAAGTTCTGCAATTCTTTTATCAGCATCAGCAACGATAGGGAATGTGAGCGATGTATTTTGTGTTCCATTCACATCTTCAATCCAGCCTAGGTGCTCTTCAACCGTATCTGTAGATAAGCCAAGCGGTGCACAATTACGCGCTTCAAACTCAGGCGCTAATTGGGCTGTTCTTCCCATTTCTGTTGTACAAACAGGTGTGTAATCAGCTGGATGACTGAAGAAAAAGACCCACTTGCCTTTTGCCCAATCATGGAAATTAATCTCACCGTTTGTTGTTGCAATTGTAAAGTTTGGAGCTGTATCACCTATACGTAGTGCCATCGTTATATCCCTCGAAAATTGTCATGTTCATCATTAAAATTATATTGCACATAATCGCATTGATTCTTAATCAATGCATTCTGTCAGTTTAATGCAAAAATAGCTGTTATACGATGGGAATAATCACTCTATATAATCGCAAAATCCGATTATTCTATTCTCTTCATCTTTTTATTCTGTTAAGAAGCTATTAAATAAGGCATCTGCATCATCCGCTGTAATATAGCCCAAGTAATTTGTTCGGTATTTAAACACAGCACTGACACTACCTTCTTTTTTCACATTGCCTTTTGCTTCTAATTTGAAGCAGGCTTTTTCTTCATTAACGACTTCATCCATGTAATCACCAGAGAAAGTTACCCACTCTGCTTTAGTGAACATGTCTTCATCAGGTCGCTCGGCACATCGAACCCCACAATTTCTGGTACTGCCAGCTGGTCTGCCTTTGCATTGATGGTCAACAGTGATGGTGACTTCGTTGCTGTTATATTCTTCAACTCGTTCTTCTTGATATTGTTTCTTTAATTTAGCTACTTCTTGTTCATATACCGTAAGTTTTTGTGTGAAAGACAAATCCGATCTATTTTCAATGCCTTGGACTAAAGCCTGCCATTTTTGTTTATATTCAGCTTTATGCATTTCTAATGCTTCAGGATGTGCCATCGTTAAACCAGAGAACAAGACATTAACTAGCGTTAACACGGCTAATGACATTTTCATATTGCATATTCCTAACATAGATTATGGTGGACATTACTTTAGCAAAGTTAAATGCTCAAGGCCTGTTAATTTTTATATAAGCTAAATTACGACTATATCTTTTTCTTTTATTGTCGATAACATCTATATACCTCTGTCTGCTTTTTAGTGGACTAGGCTTTTATACCACTGGATATCGATGGAGTTATATCAATATGCAAAAAACGTTCGGAATAGTCATTCTGGCTTTGTTTATTCTTAGTATTGTTTCAGAACTATTTTTAGTCTCACTGCTTTCCGCTTCATCCTTTTCTCGACTTGCCGAAGATTTCCTCTTAATCACCCTATTTGCGGTTGCCTTGTATCGACTCTTCATAAGCCCATTTAGGCAATCAATAAATGATTTTGATAATGGTCCCTCTTCCCCCTTTAAACCATTCAAACATACTGATCACATTGGCTTATCTCTCGATATTTCTGTGCCTGTGAGGTTGGTCAGATGATACAAGCACTGCAATCAGGGACTAACCGCGTTGTTGATGCTATGAATGTCAGCATAAAAAAAACAAAAAAAACGGTTAAAAATACTGACCATTCACGAGAACAACTAGAGTAAATCCACGACATTATCAATCGTATTGATACTGTTTACCACGATGTCAGTGCAGCATGTCCAACAAAATAGCAGCCGACGCCAATGTTGAGCAATCTACTGCTGCCATGTCTAAACTCAATGAACAAGAATTAGAAGGTACTCACGTTTGCGCCGTTACTGCAGATGATGTTTTAGCTTTGTACGGCGAATCAGTCGAAAGATTTGAACAACATGGTTTTGAAAAAGATCACTAGCCAACTAGTCGTCGTAGCCAAATTAGACGTGATTAAAAAGCATCATGATTTTTTTGGCATTCTGCTGAAGCTTCTATTTGTTCTAGCCTTTTAATGCCACAGAAATTACCGATGAAGACCGCAGACTAATTTTACTATGCTACTTACCTGCTGCCATTAAGGCATCATATTTACCACGGAGCTGATCTTCTGTTTCCACATTGTCTGGATCTTTTGGAATACAGTCGACAGGACACACTTCCACACACTGCGGTTCATCAAAGTGGCCTACACACTCTGTGCATAAATCCGGGGCAATTTCATAAATCTCAGGACCTTGTGAAATCGCATTATTCGGACATTCTGGTTCACAGACATCACAGTTAATGCATTCGTCAGTGATAAATAAGGACATGCTTTACTCCAAAACTTCTTTATAACGCTTATTCTAGCGTTAATCCCATTGAATGGATATGATTAACCTTTCAAACAGTCCGATTTGCTAGTGCTTGTGCTACACACGGTGCAACAAAAGCAGATACATCTCCGCCCAGAGCAGCTACCTCGCGCACTAGACTTGATGAAATATAACTGAACTGCTCTGCCGGTGTTAAGAACATCGTTTCGACATTTGGTTCCATATGCCGGTTCATGCCCGCCAATTGAAACTCATGTTCAAAATCAGAGACCGCGCGTAGGCCACGGATAATCACCTGAGCTTGTTTCTCTCTTGCAATATCAACCAATAGACCATCAAAACCACACACTTCAACGTTAGGGAGATCAGCTAAGGTTTTTTTTGCCAATACGACCCGCTCTGCTAAGTTAAAAGCCGGCGTTTTTGTTGGATTGATCGCCACAGCGACGATCACATGCTCAAATAATTTACTAGCGCGATGTACCAAATCAATATGGCCATTGGTGATGGGGTCGAATGTCCCAGGATAAATTGCTGTTATGCTCACATTATCACTCTGTGGAGTTTCTAAATATGCAATAGTTTACCGCACCTGCCTTTTTTTCCTTGATTAATTGCCATTGTGTTGGTAAAGCAGGTTTATTCAACTGTGTTGGATATTCCAAATAAATCAGTGCGTCATCGGCAAGACTGCCTGTTGCTATTAATTGCTCAGCAACCTCAGACCAATAATGACTTTGGTATGGCGGATCAATAAAGACAATATCGTATTGTTGTTGGTTTTGATTTAGGAAGTCTGTCACGGCTTGGTTATGCACTTCACATTGTTCAGCTAATAAGGTTTGGCAATGCGTGCGTAGCTGCATTGCAGCTTTGCTATTTAGCTCGACGAGCGACACATGTTCTGCACCACGTGACGCAGCTTCTAACCCTAACGCACCCGTGCCGGCAAACAAATCAAGGCAACGTGATTGTCCTAAATGGGATTGTAACCAATTAAAAACTGTTTCACGCACGCGATTTGACGTTGGCCTTAAACCTTCCAGATCGAGCACAGCTAACTTTCTGCCCCGCCAGCTACCCGCGATGATACGTAACTGACCTTGTGTTTTAGTTTTATTCAGCTTTACCACCGACCATGATCGTGACCATCTTATCGGGATGAACGCGATGTTCGTAAGCTGACTTTATATCAACGGCTGTCACTGCCATCACCTTGTCTTTAAAGGTATCGAGATAAGTAAGTGGTAAACCGTAAAAGCCGATCATCGCCAAATAATCAGCAATTTTGCTATTGCTATCGATACGCAAAGCAAAGCCACCGGTAATATTTTGTTTCGCGGCTGTTAGTTCTTCACTGGTCGGGCCATTAACAATGAAGGCCCTTAAGGTAGCTTGCATCACTTCTAAAGCTTCTTTTGTTTGGTCATTTCTGGTTTGTAGACCAAATTGATAAGGTCCTTGTTGGTGCATCGGTCTGAAATAACTATAGGTACTATACGATAATCCCCGTTTCTCACGTACCTCATTACTAAGCTGTGATACTAAACCACTACCACCAAGAATATGATTACCCACATAGAGCGGGAAATAATCTGGGTCACCTCGGCTTATACCCGGCTGGCCCATTAAAATATGCGTTTGTTGGGAAGGATGTTCTATCTGTATCTGTTTGGCTTCGGTTAGAGCGGATACTTGATTCAATGGATCGGCTATCTCACCTTCTGGCAAATCTGCCATTAACTGCTCTGTAATGGATTTTGCTTGCGCTTTATCAATTGCGCCAACGATTACTACCGTTGCATTGCGAGCGACATAGTATTGCTGATAAAACTTTTTCAACGTCTTAACGTTTAGTTGCTCAACCACTTCGGCCTGACCAATCGGCATATTGGCATAAGGATGCTCACCAAAAACGTTGGCATAGAATGCCCGAACACTTAGTGCACGAGGCGACTGATTCTCTGCCTGTAGTCCAAGAAGAACTTGCTTTTGCAAGCGTTCAAATGCCGCTTGAGGGAACTCAGGTTGCGTCAATACTAGATTGAGGGCATTCAATGCGTTTGATAGCGCAGGTTCAGCCGTTAAGCTACGCAAACTCAATGTCGCCATATCTCGCTGAGAGGCATTACCAAAATTGGCACCGACATCTTCGAATGCTGCTGAAATCTGATCCGCTGTTTGCCCGCCAGCACCCTCTGCTAACATCGCGTTGGTCAGTAAGGCTGTACCAGGTAGATCTTTATCCTGTGCTGAACCCGCATCAAAGACAATTTTAACGTCGATCATCGGTAATTCAGGCGCTGACACATAGTAAACACGTGCGCCTTTTTCGGTTTTCCATTGTTCAATTTGTGGCCCTGCATAAGCAGTTAAGGTCAAAAAGAGCCCTACTAAGCCAAGGATAATTCTATTGGCCATGTCTGCCTCCTATGATGCCTCTATTACGTGATTTCTGGTCTAACGGTAGCGGTACTAGTTCTGCCACTGTCAGCGTTGTGTCTACAAAATACTTATTGGCCACAGCCTGTATTTGCTCTGCTGTTACCGCCTGAATATTCTCAACATATTGGTCGCTTAAGCGCCAATCCAAACCTATGGTCTCAAGCATGCCAATCTGCATCGCTTGATAAAAGAGGCTATCTCTTTCATACACAGCCCCAGCAACGACTTGTGTTTTGATGCGTTGTAATTCTTGCTCAGTCACAGGTTCTGCTTGTAGTTGTTCAATCTGTTTAATAACTGCTTGCTGCAAAGCCGCTACATCACGTGCTTTGGTCGGTGCACCCGCGACAAGGAATAGATCATCAAGCCGTGAAAAAGCGTTATAGCCCACACCCACGCTGGTGGCTATTTCATCGCCACGCACTAAATCGCGGGTAAATCGTGCGCTATCCCCGCCATCTAACACACCCGCTAACACTTCTAATGCATAGGGTTCCCACGCTTTTTTAGCCGTTTTAACGACGGGGACTTTCCATCCCATCATCAGATAGGGTAATTCAGCGGGTAACTGCACTTCGACTGTTCGTTTACCACGTTGAGGTACTTCCACTTGTGGTTTTACCACTTCAACCTCTTCAGGTTTAAGGTGTCCAAAGAATTGCTGTGCTAATTTATAGATTGCTTCAGGTTCAACATCTCCTGCCACCACAATCGTTGCGTTATTAGGCGCATACCATTTTTGATACCACTGCTCTAAATCATCAACTTCATAATTGTTAATATCACTCATCCAGCCCACAATAGGGTGGTGATATGGACTGTTCATAAATGCCGTTGCATTAAATGTCTCGCGTGTCATTGCGGTCGGGCTATCTTCTGTCCGTAAGCGTCTTTCTTCAGCTACCACTTCACGCTCTTTTAATAATTCGGCTTCATCAAGTACCAATTTACGCATGCGCTCGGCTTCGAGACGAAAACTGACTTCAACTCTATCGGCTTCCATGGTTTGAAAATAAGCGGTGTAATCACGACCTGTAAACGCATTTTCACGTCCGCCATTCGCCGCGATAATTTTGGAAAACTCATTTGGCCCAAGATTTTCAGTGCCTTTGAACATCATATGTTCGAGTTGATGTGAGATCCCGGTAATCCCGTTATACTCGTAACTTGAACCGACTTTATACCAAACCTGAGTCACCGCAACGGGTGCGCGGTGATCCGGTTTAACAATCAGTTTTAGGCCATTATCAAATTGATATTCTTTAACATCTGCTAACACAAGGCTTGGCAATGTGATGAGCAAGCCGCACGCTAACGTTATTTTTTTAAGCATCTGCATTTATATTTCCATGACATGATAAAATAAGGTGTTGCAGTGTAACGACAAGAACACATTATGTTTAGTTTCCTAAGAAAAAAAGACAAACAAGCCGATAAATCATCTGCTGATGACGTCTCGTCTAATGATTTAGAACCATCCTCTCAGGATGCTACGATTAACGCGTCTGCTGATGAGAAAAATAGTCTGTTTGGCCGATTAAAGCAACGGCTAAGCAGAAGTAGCTCTAAATTAACCAGTGGTTTTTCGTCTTTAATTTTAGGCAAAAAAACCATTGATGATGATTTATTAGAAGAACTTGAAACCCAGTTATTGAGTGCTGATTTGGGCATTGATGCGACCCAAACACTGATCGATAACCTAACGCAACGCCTTGCACGTAACCAACTCAATGACAGTGACATGTTATTCGAAGCATTGCGTGATGATATGGTGGCATTATTAGCACCGAGTCAAAAGCCACTGGTTATTCCACAACAAGATATGCCGTTTGTTATTTTGATGGTGGGCATTAATGGCGTGGGTAAAACCACCACCATTGGTAAGTTAGCGAAACAATTCCAAAATGAAGGCAAAAGTGTCATGTTGGCCGCAGGAGACACTTTCCGTGCTGCTGCCGTAGAGCAATTGCAGGTTTGGGGGAAGCGTAATGATATTCCGGTCATTGCTCAACAGAGTGGTGCTGATTCTGCGTCTGTAATTTTTGATGGTCTGCAAGCTGCCAAAGCGCGGAATGTAGATATCCTTATCGCCGACACTGCAGGCCGTTTACATACCCAAGATAACTTGATGGAAGAATTGAGAAAAGTAAAAAGGGTTATGGGTAAACTTGATATCAATGCACCACATGAAGTGATGCTCGTACTTGATGCTGGCACAGGCCAAAATGCTTTGAATCAAGCCACACAATTTCAACAAATCGTTGATGTCTCAGGTATCACGCTAACCAAACTCGATGGTACTGCTAAGGGTGGTATTATTTTTGCGCTTGCTAAAAAACTCGGGCTGCCGATTCGCTACATTGGCGTTGGTGAAGCCATTGATGATCTCCGTCCCTTTGATGGAACGGAATTTGTTGATGCCTTATTAGGCCGTGAAGAGTAAAGGCCCCGACACATGATTCAATTTACCGATGTCTATAAACGCTATACCAACCGGCATGAGGCGTTATCAGGACTCAGCTTTGAATTACAACAAGGTGAGATGGCCTTTTTGACCGGTCACTCTGGTGCGGGTAAAAGTACTTTACTGAAACTCATCGCATTAATTGAGCGCAGCACCCATGGCCAAGTTTTTGTGAATGGCCAAAATTTAAGTCGACTCAAAAAAGGTAAGATTCCCTTTTATCGACGCCAAATTGGTTTGGTATTCCAAGATCACAATTTATTACATGACCGTACGGTGTTTGATAACGTGGCTTTGCCTTTGGTTATCGCTGGAGAAAGTCACCGAGAAATCGGCCGGCGTGTTCGTGCGTCATTAGATAAAGTTGGCCTACTCAGTAAAGAAAGACAGTTACCGATTGCCTTATCAGGTGGTGAACAACAGCGCGTCGGCATTGCCCGTGCCGTGGTCAGTCGTCCGCCAATTTTATTGGCTGATGAACCCACCGGTAACCTTGACCCCGATTTATCACGGGACATTATGCAACTGTTCGAACAGTTTAACCAGGTAGGTGTAACGGTCTTTATCGCGACCCATGATTTAGAGCTCGTTATTGCCATGCCTCACCGCCAAATCGTATTAGAAGCTGGCCGCTTAGCACCAGAGTATGCAGTGTTATGAAGAAGTGGTTTTCCTTTAGCCTAAAAAGTTATCTACTTCGTCACTTGCAGGTGATGTTATTTAGCTTAGGTCGCCTCTGGCGGCAACCTTTCTCTAGCTTTATGACTATGGCTGTGATTGGTATTGCTTTGGCACTGCCCGCTGGTTTATTCGTGCTATTACAGAATGTCACTCATGTGAGTAGCAATTGGGATGATGCCAGTCAAATCAGCTTGTTTTTAAAACAAGACGTTTCTGAAAAGGAAGCCAAACAGCTAAAAACCAAGATACGAGACTGGCCAACTGTCAAAGAAGTACATTACCAAAACGCTGACCAATCTCTTATTGAGTTTCGAGAGTTATCGGGTTTAGGCAGTCTGTTGGATAGTCTTCCTGATAATCCGCTTCCTGCCGTTATGACATTGGTTCCCACCGAAAGTACAACGTCAGACGAAGATATTCAATTTCTACTACGCGACTTATCCGCCTTGCCTGAAGTTGAACAAGCCCAATTAGACATGGCTTGGCTAAAACGTCTACGCAGTATTAACCAATTATTAGAACGCGGGATTGGCCTACTCGGGATACTGCTATCTTTGAGTGTGCTATTAGTGATCGGCAATACCATTCGCTTAGCGATTATTAACCGCCAATCTGAAATCAAGGTTATGAAATTGGTAGGCGCAACTAATCGTTTTATAAGGCGCCCTTTCCTCTATACCGGTTTTTGGTATGGCATTTTGGGTGGTTTCTTTGCGTGGAGCACCTTACTCGTCGTATTAAGCATGTTGAGTGAACCTGTTTACCATTTGGCGAGTCTATATGGCAGTGAATTCCATTTACAATGGTTCACAGGCTTATTGCTACTTTACTTGCCTCTTACCGGGATATTCTTAGGTATTCTAGGTGCTTGGTTGGCCGTCGGCCGGCATTTACGTGCCATTGAGCCTGATTCAATAAAGCCTTGCCCTTGAAAATTGGAACTTTACTCCCATTTTTATGTACTTAAGATAGTGATTAAATCGATAGCTTCATGTTATTATTAGAGAATAATTTTTTGGAAGGTCACTAATGGCAACAGCTGCAACACCTTATGAACTTGCCTTAGCCCCAATAGGAAGTATTGATTCTTATACGAATCTAGTCCATAACATTCCTGTTTTAACGGCTAAAGAAGAATATGATTTAGCAACACGTCTCCAACAAGATGGCGACGTTGAGGCTGCACAACGCCTTGTCCTTTCACACTTACGCTTTGTCGCCCGTATTGCCAGAGGCTATAGCGCTTACGGTTTACCTGTCTCTGATTTAATGCAAGAGGGTAATATCGGCTTGATGAAAGCGGTTAAACGCTTTGACCCGACCAAAGGTGTTCGCTTGGTTTCCTTTGCTGTCCATTGGGTCCGTGCTGAAATCCATGAATATGTCATTAAAAACTGGCGTATTGTAAAAATTGCGACAACGAAAGCGCAGCGGAAATTATTTTTCAATTTACGCAGTGCAAAAAAACGCTTGGGTTGGTTAAACCAAGAAGAAGTTGAAGCAGTCGCAGAAGACCTCGGCGTCACACCCGATAATGTAATGGATATGGAACGTCGTTTGGCGCAACCAGATGCCTCATTTGATTTGCCTGTTGATGTCGATGATGAAGATAATACGTTTTCACCTGCTGCTTACCTGACAGGACCAGAAAATACCGACCCTTCTGTTCACGTCGAAAACGTTGATCATAAAGACTTTCAAGAAACAAAATTGAGCAATGCCTTAGCCACATTAGATGAGCGTAGCCAAGATATCCTACGTCAGCGTTGGCTAAATGATGAAGGTAAGGCCACTTTGCATACATTGGCAGACCATTACCAAGTCTCGGCTGAACGTATTCGCCAAATTGAAAATAATGCACTTAAAAAATTAAAACACTTAATGGCCTAAAGCTTTGTTTTTAGATCACTTTCGCTAAATAAAAAGCCCGCCCTATGCGGGCTTTTTTGTGTACGTTTTTTACCCTTGTATCTGCTCTGTGATTCCTGAGGAGATAACGATTAAAATTGATTGGATTGCTGCCTTACTCGTTACATTACTACTAACAACCTCATTAGCCTTTTTTTCGAGTACTTTCCGTATCCTTTCGACTGGATTGTGATTGCATTGGTGCTGTTCGATAGCTCAGTGCGAATAGTGAAAAAAATGATTGATGAGTGGTCAATTGTGGGCTGATAACTTAATCCATTTCTGTTCAAAAAAACCAGCTGGTGTTCTCTCAAATTTAGCCATTAACTCATCACAAGACTAAACCGTTTCTTAAGCGTTTGAGGACTAGACCTAGATTGTCTACAATGCAATAACTTTCATTTATTTCAGGTCACGAATATGAACGACACAACTTCGCTACCCGCTTTACCGGATCGCCTTTCAATCAACCCTGCTAGCCCGCATCATGTGGCAGAAGTTTTTGAGCATGATATTGGTATTCGGCTGAATGGAAAAGAACGTAATGATGTCGAGGAATATTGTATTAGTGAAGGGTGGATAAAAATCGCATCTCCTAAAGCATTGGATCGTTATGGCCAGCCTATGCTGATGAAGATAAAAGGCACTGTCGAAGCCTTTTATGGATAAGTGATTTTTTATTCCACTTAACAGGGCGTAAAACGAGTGACTGCGTTTGGCAAGTAACAGTCTGTAGTGTAAAACGGGCGTAGTATTGATGGTTAAAAGGCTGCTTATGCGGACTTTTGGGACGACAGTTTGCCGAGCAGTAGAAGGTGGCTAAACAGTATTAGATAGCGTACGCTTTTGAGATTAAACGGCCAGTCTCCTTAGACCTAAATCCAACTTCTTAAAAGACTCTTTTGCGGCAAATACAATTTAGTTTATGTAAAAAGCCCGCATTTTATGCGGGCTTTTTTATATTATTTTAACTATTAACGCTCTAATAGTTTTAACTTATCAGGTTTCCCATCCCACTCTGCACCATCAGCTGGGCCTTCTTTTTTCTCTGTTAATACTGGCCAGATTTTCGCTAGCTCTTCATTTAGTTCTGTAAAGTGTGCTTGTTCTGCTGGTAGATCATCTTCTGAATAAATCGCTTCAGCCGGACATTCCGGTTCACAAAGGGTACAGTCGATACATTCTTCAGGATCGATGACGAGAAAGTTTGGCCCTTCATGAAAACAATCTACCGGACAGACATCAACACAGTCGGTATATTTACATTTGATACAGTTTTCAGTGACAACAAAGGTCATATCTTTTTCTCCAAAGTCGAATCGTTACAGACTTAATGCTTTAATTAGAGCGGCAATTTTACATGATTTCAATCTAATCTGGGCAATGTGTCATTTTGAGGTATGATCTGACTAATTGAGGCGAATAGTTTAAAGCCACCTTTTAGCCCTTTTCGTTTAAGACAGGTTTCGTTATGCAACGTATTATCACCATCATTATTTTCGTCATTGTGTTTGCTGCTGGTGCGGCCTTTTCTGCCATTAACAATGGTCCGGTCGAGCTTAATTATTATCTCAGTTCAATCACGCTGCCGATTTCGCTGGTTGTGATTACTTCCATTGTTACAGGTATTGTACTTGGCGCTTTAGCCATTTTTATAATTACTTTAGGGTTACGATACGAAAATAGACGTTTACATAAGAGAGTGGCTGTGAGCGAGCAAGAGATTAATAGCCTGCGTATCTTGCCGATTAAAGACGCAAATTAATTTATTTTGCTATGGAATGGCTGTTTCTATTATTACCTATTGCTGCCCTGTCAGGTTGGTTAACAGCACGTCGCCATTATAAAAAACGTTTCTCTACGCAGCAAAGTCGGTTCGACCCCGATTATTTTAAAGGCTTAAATTACTTATTAAATGAGCAGCCTGATAAGGCCATTGATGTTTTTATCGGTTTGCTTGAAGTCAATAGTGATACGGTCGAAACCCATTTAGCACTCGCTAACCTCTTTCGGCGCCGCGGTGAAACGGAACGTGCCATTCGTATTCATCAGAACTTAATTGCCCGCCCCACATTAAGCCCATCCCAGCGTGATCAAGCCCTAATCGAATTAGGCTTGGATTATATGAGTGCGGGTGTTTTAGATCGGGCAGAACAACTCTTTTTGGAACTGCTCAATAAGCCTTCTCCGCCGAATGAAACCTATAGACATTTATTAGGCTTATATCAACAGCAAAAGCATTGGCAAAAAGCCATTGATATGGCTAAAAAATTACGATCCGAACACCCTGAAAAAATAGGCGCTGAAATCGCACAGCTTTATTGTGAGTTAGCTGAACAGGCGCTTAAACTTGATGCATCTGGTAGTCTTTCGTTACTCAAAAAAGCAACACAATTTAACCCGAAGTGTGTCCGTGCTGCTTTGTTGGAAGCCTCTGTTTATATCGAGGCAGATCAACATGCTAAAGCCTTAAAATCGCTTGCTAAGGTAGAACAACAAGATCCTCACTATCTTCCTGAAGCCCTGCCTTTACTCAAAACGTGTTACCAAGCTTTGAATAAAATGACGGTATTTCGAACTTGGTTAAAAGGCATTTTAGCCAGACACCCCAAGATGCTAAGTGCGCACCTTATGCTTGCTGAGGTAATTGAAATTCAATCAGGCACTGAAAAAGCACAAGCGTACCTACAAACACAATTACAGCAACAACCGTCATTAGAAGGCTTGCATCATTTATTATCAATGGGTAAATTAAGTGATCAAACGCTCTTACCACTTGTACATGATATGACCGATAGCTTGTTACAACATGGCCGTCGCTATGTCTGCCAACATTGTGGATTTTCAGGCAAAACCATGCATTGGCACTGCCCGGGTTGCCAACATTGGGGTACCATTCGTCCTACTGAATTACATTTCTCTTCATTTGAACCACTTTCGGACCATTAGCATGACTGATATTTATCATAATTCTCGCTGTAGCAAATCACGCCAGACACTCGCTTTATTGGAAGAAAATAACATTACACCCAATATCATTGATTACCTTAATGAACCACCGAGTGCTGATGCGCTAAAACAAGTCTTAAGTCAGTTAAATATGAACCCACGTGAATTATTGCGTAAAGGCGAAGCCGTTTATAAAGAATTAGGCCTAAAGGACACTGCACTCAGCGATGACGATTTAGTCGATGCAATGATCAATAATCCAAAACTGATCGAACGTCCGATCGTGATACATAATGGTGAAGCTAAAATTGGTCGCCCTCCTGAATCTGTATTGAGCTTATTTTAAATCTTATGGCCCTTATTCTCGTTCTTTACTATAGTCGCTCTGGCCATGTACAAGCAATGGCTGAACAGGTTGCCCGTGGTATTGAAAGCGTGGACGGTTATGAAAGCCTTATTCGTACTGTCCCGGCTATTTCTGCTGTTTGTGAAGCAACAGAAGACAGTATTCCTGAACACGGTCACCTTTATGTCACTCAAGATGAACTCAAAAGTTGTGCAGGTCTCGTACTTGGTAGTCCAACCCGTTTCGGTAATATGGCAGCACCACTAAAATACTTCTTAGATAATAGTAGCGATATTTGGTTATCCGGATCGTTGATTGGTAAACCTGCTGCTGTCTTTACTTCAACGGGCAGCTTACATGGTGGTCAGGAATCGACTTTACTGTCGATGATGTTGCCTTTATTTCACCATGGTATGTTGGTCATGGGCTTGCCTTATGACAGCGATCTGCTGATGCAAACAAGTGATGGCGGTACACCCTACGGTGCCAGTCACCTTGCTGGTAGTCAAAATGAACACAACTTAAGTGATACTGAGGCCGAGTTGTGTCGTGCCTTAGGTCAGCGTGTTGCATGCACGGCTAGCAAATTGAACGCGTGACAAAAATATATCGGACACTCACATTGGTCGGATATTTTGGCCTGCTTCTCACCTTACTGTGCTGGATTGTATTGCCTGAGCGCAGTGACCTCTTCCCAACAGCGACTGTCTTAGCTATCGCTTTGTTGCCCTTGTTATTGCCTTTACGCGGTTTATTACATGGCCGACCTTATACTCACGCTTGGAATAGTTTCTTAATGCTATTCTATTTTTCTTATGCGGTTGGAGAGTTATATAGTGCACCCTACTTTGATTTTTACCCTGCTTTAGCCTTATTATTTAGTTTTGTTTGCTTTACTGCATCCATTCTTTTTATTCGGTTTAATGCCAAAATGGCCAATGGGTCACAAAATTAACGGCTTTGTTTTGTTATGTCTATACAAGATACCGTTTATTTTAGAATAATTATTATGAGTACAATTTATGCATTTCTGTCTGGTTTAGCGGGTGTTCAATCAGGCCTGCAGCAGCTTAATAAGAATGGCGCTGATATTGCGCGATCAGGCCAACCGGATGCTGATATTGATATTACTTCTGCCTTGGTCAGTAATCTCAGCGCTGAGCAACAGATTGAAGCTTCTCTTAAAGTGATTGAATCCAGTAATGCCACTCTTGGCACCTTGTTGGATATTGAAGTCTAGCCTATGCAAGTCATTGCTGCGCCTGCCCTAGCACCTATTCAGGCCCCAGGCGTTGTCAAACCAACAGCTGTTGACCAGCAAGGCGAATCGCAGCCAAAATGACAACAAATTAGTGCTAGCCAATCTACCAAAGCACATATTCCCAGTATCTTAACCGAACAACAAGTCAAACAATTTCAAGAATTAAAAGCGCGTGACCGTAAAGTTCGTGCACATGAGGCTGCTCATCTTGCAGCAGCCAGTAGCTTAGCCCCCGGCGTTTCATGTACATATCAGCGAGGGCCCGATGGCGTTCAATATGCTGTCGGCGGCGAGATCTGTATTCATACCGCGCCTGTTGCGGGCGACCCAGAAGCCACATTAGCAAAAGCCCAGCGTATTCGTGCTGCTGCACTGGCACCTGCGAGACCTTCAGCGCAGGATTTACGTGTCGCCGCACAAGCAGCGCAACTTGCCGTTCAGGCGAGGGCGGAAATTGGTCAACAACATCGCGCTGAATCAGAGGAAGCGTCTGAAGCTAATGAAGAAGTGAGAGATAGCGTTGCGTCAGATTCAACAGAAGAGATTGGTGATAGCACACAATCCGATGAAGCCAATAATGATATTGCAGCTCGCCAAGCACAAATTTTTTCTGAAAATGATGATGCTGTTAATGACTACAGACCTGAGGCTATTTTAGACCTGATTGCCTGAGCGTAATTTGTTAGACTGAATGACAACTCACGCACTATACATAGACTTTATTTTTGACTTTTATTGAATCCAGCCCCTTTGCACCCCTTTCACGCTCTGCTATTCGTAATGCTATGTCAGATAGCAGCTATCAACAACTTGGCAATCTGTCTATTTATGAGTCTGTTGCTTCAACTAATGACCAATTATGGCAACGATTAGAACAAGGACTCGATACGCCTGCTGTCTGCCTAAGTGAGCATCAAACCGCAGGACGTGGTCGCCGTGGCGATCAATGGCAATCTCCGCCAGCAGGTAACCTCTATTTATCTTTATTTTGGCCATTTCCCGCAAATACCCTGCAAAACGGCTTAAGTATTGCGATTGGCATTGGACTCATTAATACCTTAAAGGCCCATGGAATCAGTGATTTACAACTGAAATGGCCCAATGATGTATTGGTTAATCGACATAAACTTGCTGGAATTCTAGTAGAATCACGATTCGGTAATCAACATAACACCGTTATTGGAGTTGGCCTTAATTTTAAGCTTCCAACTGCCACACGAGATAAAATACAACAACCGACAACCAGCCTTCAACAGCTCTGTACTGAGGTACCCTGTAGAAATGAGCTGGCAGGACATTTAATTCAAAATATGATTGAAACACTTACTCTATTCCAAGCACGTGGATTGCAAGATTTCGTGCCCCTCTGGTCTCAATATGACGCATTACACAACGCCACGATTCAACTGATTAGCGATGATGTAACGCAAACCGTTAAAGCACAGGGTATCGATGAAAATGGTGCCTTACGCTACGAACATCAAAACCAGCTTCACACTCTATCCAACAGTCACGTTAGTATTCGGTTTGCATCATGAAGTTATTGATTGATATTGGTAACACCCGTGTTAAGTTTGCCTTTCTTGAATCCGGTCGATTTGCTGATAGCCAAACTTTCGTCCGAAGTAAAACGGGCATAAAGGCTGGGCTTAATAGATATTTTAAGGGTGTTGAAGGCATTGAAGCTGTTTTTGTTTCTAATGTCGCCGGTGATAAAATTGCCAAGCAACTCACCGAGTGGGCCGAAAAGAAATGGCAAGTCACTCCAACTTTTATTCAAAGTGAAAAGAAACGATTTGGTGTCACTAATGCCTACGTAGAGCCAGAAGTATTAGGTGTTGACCGTTGGCTATCACTGATTGCAGCCCGCCAACATGCACGTATGGCAACCTGTATTATTGACTGTGGTACGGCTATCACTGTGGATATTGTCACCAAGTATGGTCTTCATCAGGGTGGTATGATTTTACCGGGCCTCGACCTGATGCGTAACTCATTAATTTCTGGCACAAGTGACTTAACAGATACACTGGCAGAATCGGAATTTAGAACATTGGCGGTTAATACACAAAGCGCCATTCAAACGGGTACTTTATATACGGTCACAGCAACGATTGATCGCTTAATGAGCGATTTGAAAGAGCAATTTAAAAATCGTATCCGCTTTATTATTACGGGCGGCGATGCTGAACTGATCAGACCTATCTTACCTGCGAATATCGCTCATTATCCTGATATCGTTTTGAAAGGACTGGCCTATTACGCTCGTCAAGGTGATAAACGTCGTCGTGAAAAAGCATCTGATGACAATCAAGTTGATGAAGCGTCTGAAGAACAAAACGATATAGTAGAAGCAGAACAAACAACCGAGGTTGTGGAGACTTCGACGTCATCTGAAACAGCTGTTGAAGCTGTTGAAGCTGTTGAAGCTGTTGAAGCTGTTGAAGCTGTTGAAGCTGTTGAAGCTGTTGAAGCTTAATAGGGTTCACTTCTCAGAAACAATTGTCTAGAAATTTGGAGAGCTGGCCGAGTGGTCGAAGGCGCACGCCTGGAAAGTGTGTATAGGTTAATCCCTATCGAGGGTTCGAATCCCTCGCTCTCCGCCATAAATACATACCTCGCATAGCGGGGTATTTTTTTATGGAGCTTAGTGAGATTTCGATTTGAAGCCTGTTCGACTTATCGTCTGGAATGTTAAGCACCGCGGAGCGCGCGAAGGGACAAGCACAAGGATGTGCTTGGTATACCGCACCCTCTCCACCATTAACTGCCCAGTATAAATTCTAAAGAAACCCGAAGCTAAAATTCATCTTGAACCCTGCGAGCTCTATTTGTAATGACCAACTCTATTCATAGCTAAAAAAGTTGACATTATGTTAATTCCAATTAAGATATGATATATCATTTTATTAGAGCGCAATATGAAAGATAATCTTGCTATTTTTACGTCTGGCCTGTGTTTAATTCACTGTCTTGCCGCCCCACTCTTACTTATCATAGGGCTAAGTGGTGCTGCAATAAGTTGGTTTGAAGCCGAATGGGTTCATCAAGCCTTGTTAATACCTGTGATCATCTTAGCTGTTTTAAGCTTACCGTATGCTTATAAACAACATGGCTCTGCTATTCCTTTAATTTTAGCGTCGATTGGTATCTTGGTTATGTCTAGCAGCTTTTATCTCCCTGAGTCACTTGAGCTCTGGTTAGTGATTCCATCTGCGTTTTTGATTATCTCAGCACATGGCCTAAACAAGAAATTACTCACAATCACTCTTTCACCTTTGTCTTGATTAAAATTGACTTTATTTGATGTTAGCCCATAACCAAAGCCTCGAATTAGACCACTATTATTTAGCAGGCAATGATCCTGTATTAATGGCTGATATTTATCAGGAAAATGTACGACTGATTAATTGGCAGCGCCCATTAGATAGTTCGGTTAGGCGAGATGTCGAGCAATTGTTGACTGATAAGCAACATTTTACATATCGGATTATTTTACCCCCATCTCAAGTTGCCCAGTGGTTACAGGAACAGTGGGGAGAAGCAAAATATAGTCATTTGGCACATGATGTTGAAATGTTAGCTACTTTGTATGCTGATTTGTTCGAAATTGCAGAAATTGGATTGCGTTTTGAACTAGTTGAAAAGACCTTATGCCCCTTTTTCCATGTCGATAAAGTACTCTGCCGCCTCGTCAGTACCTATTCCGGTCTGACCACTGAATGGCTTGAAGATGACAATACCGATAGGCAGGCTTTAGTTGATAGGCAATATGATAAAACAGTCATCTACTCCGATAAAATTAACCGTGTTTCAGTAGGTGATGTGTTGTTATTTAAAGGTCAAAGCTGGAGTGATAATACTGGTGATGGTGTTGTACATCGCTCTCCACTGGCTAGTTCAAAGCAGCGTAGACTGATTCTGACGCTGGATATCATCTAATTAATAAGATTAAACTACCAAAAAGTACTGGCTCCTTAATGAAAAAAACTCTGACATGATACTAAACATAGACAACGTTATCCAACAAGCCGAGGACCATTGCAGAAATAATGGTGGTCGCCTAACTCAAAAGCGTCGTCTTATTCTTGAGATATTATTAGAAAATGGACAACCACAATCAGCGTATGAAATAGCAGACCTCTATCATGAAAAAGCCGGTGATAGTATTCCGGCTATGTCGGTTTACAGAATGTTAGACTTCCTGATGCAGAATGGTTTAGCGCATAAACTGACAACGACCAATAAGTTCTTAGCCTGCTCACATATCAACTGTGACCATACTCATCAAGCTCCTCAATTTTTAATTTGCGATAGCTGTAATGCCGTCAATGAAATTGGTCTCGATAAGACTTTGATTTCTGCGCTTGAAAAAAGTATCAATGCTATACAATTTCAATTAAACAGTCCTCAACTAGAACTACATGGCTTATGTGAAGGCTGCCAAAAATAATGGTGCTATTCCCTTTATGAAAAGCCTTATATTTGCTGTCTTAATCTGGCCTTCCTATACCGTTTATGCTTTTGACGATGAGCATATAGATGCACATGTACATGGCTTAGTCGAGATAAACCTGATTGCCGAAGCTAATCATATTGAAGTCGAAATCACCTCTCCGTTGATGAATCTCGTTGGCTTTGAGTATGCCGCAAGAACTGAAGCTGAAAAAGTGGCTATTCACGCTATGGCGGCACACTTTGACGGCCCACATGAGTGGTTGCAGTTTAACGGTAGCCTATGTGAACTCACTCACCGTAATATCCACTATGGCGAAGATGAGCACGATGACCATGGACACCACGATAATCACGATAATCACGATAATCAGCATGCTGAACTTGAAGCCAATTACAAATTTAAATGTAACTCAGAAGGCTTAGATTCTGTCACTGTTTCTCTACAAGAATATTTCCCTGCTATTGACTCCATCAAATTGAATTGGATAGTCGATACTACTTCAGGTACAGCAACTTTACGTCACGATGACAGGCAAGTGTATTTTAAGCAGTAAGTTGCAGATGGTTTAGCTGGGGTCTTCCTCATAAAGGCGCACATCGGTGACAGTTAAACTATAAGCTGATGTGGCAGTATCATTCTCAGTAATCGTTGTATGCAATGTGCCTATTACCCAGTAAGCATCGTAGATGTCCGCTAAAGCTGACCCTTTTTCAAATTGACCATAGATAATTTGGTTTGGTGGCGGTGGTGGTACATGGATACAAGCACCAAAGTAAGGGACTAAAAAGAAAGTGGTCACGCGTTGTTCATTGTCATAGGTCAAAGGCACGATAAACCCTGGTACTCTGACATGCTGCCCATCCATTTCTGGTATAACACTCGTTGAGACCAACGCTTGTTGATATGCATCATCTGCCGCCAAAGAAAGTGCTTGCTCTAAGCCATTGGTGATTATATCTTCGAGTGAACCATCATCTATCTCATTCAGATATTCAGGTGGGTTTATCAGTGCTTCCAAGTCAGCAGCTGGCAATAACTCATCCCAATGTAGCGTACGGGGGTTTTCAGCCCTTGCAGATAAGGTACTCAGTGAAAGTAGCAACAGTAAAAGACTGGCTAGATATCGGGCTTTTAGGCTCATAATTACACGCAAAAAAAGTTAAAAATGCTATGATGTATCATAAAGGAAATGACCTATTATATGAAGATGGCTATTCAGATAGAAAAACTGAAATATAGTTATTCCGCACACTCACCGCTTGTTCTCAATATGCCTTCATGGCAGGTTGTGCAAGGTGAGCGTTTATTTTTGCAAGGTCCTTCAGGGTGTGGGAAATCTTCTTTATTAAATGTCATTAGCGGGATTTTACCTGTTTCTCAAGGTCAGATTAATGTCTTAGGCTCGTCATTGGACACGCTCTCTGGTCGTCAGCGCGATCATTTTCGTGCTCAACATATTGGCTATGTTTTCCAACGTTTTAACCTTATTCCCTATCTCTCTGCTTTAGATAATGTCAGATTAGCGTGTGCATTTAATGGCCAACGTCCTGAAAGGCACGCTATGGAAGCGCAGGCCAGTTCAATTTTGTTGTCACTGGGTATTGACCAAGATCATTGGCATAAAACATCTGATCAACTCAGCGTTGGTCAGCAGCAGCGCGTGGCTATTGCCCGGGCGATGATCCATCAACCACAATTATTGATTGTCGATGAACCGACCTCTTCTCTCGATCATCAAAGTCGTGACGCTTTTGTACAATTGCTGTTACGACAAGTAGAGTCGACGAATTTAACTTTGCTATTTGTTAGCCATGATCACACTTTATCGCCCTACTTCTCACGTAGCCAGACTATGAATGAGATCAACGATGCCTAAATGCAATCCGATCTTTTTCAAACTGGCCCTTAATAGTCTAAAGAGCCGCAAAGGCTCAGTTTTACTCACGCTGCTTGCCATTATTGTCAGCGTTTATGTGTTGATCGGTGTTGAACAAATACGCCAGCAAACCAAACAAAATTTTAACAGTACTATCGCAGGGACAGATTTAATCGTCGGCGCCCGTACAGGCGATATCAACTTATTACTCTATGCCGTGTTTCATATGGGTGCTGCGACTCAAAATATCAGCTGGAAAACCTACCAAGAACTCAGCTCTTTAAGTAGTGTTAACTGGGCCGTTCCCATTTCATTGGGTGATTCTCACCAGGGTTACCGCGTTACTGCAACAACGCCAGATTATTTTAAGTATTACCGTTACGCTGAACTGCAACCGTTGCAATTCGAGGCTGGCCAAGCGTTTAAAGATGTCTACGATGTAGTCTTAGGTGCTGAAGTTGCACGTAAACTAGATTATCAATTAGGCGATGAATTGGTTCTAGCGCATGGCCTGGGCTCGACTAGTTTTAGTTTACATAAAGATAAACCGTTTCGTGTCAGCGGTCTGCTGAAAGCGACTGGGACACCGGTCGATAGAAGCTTATATATTAGCCTGCCCGGTATGGAAGCTATTCATATCGGTTGGAACAATGGTGTTAATTCAAATCCTACAGCTATCAGCGATGCACAATCTTTAACACCTAAATCCGTTACGGCTGTGATGCTTGGGTTGAAACAAAAAACGGCAACATTTCGCCTTCAACGTGTTATTAATGAATATCGTGAAGAAGCCTTACTTGCTATGCTACCAGGTGTGACTCTGGCCAAGCTATGGCAAATAACGTCAGTAATGGAGCACAGCTTGCGTTTAATCGCACTGTTAATTCTGCTTTCTTCCTTACTCGGCTTGGTTGCTATGTTGTTGGCTTCTATTCGTGAACGACAACGCGAGATTGCGGTTATGCGGGTGATGGGTGCCAGTCCTTGGTTTATTTTCTCACTGATCGAAATTGAGGTGATGCTGGTAACTTTTGTTGGGTATGTTCTGGGCATATTGAGCTTAGCTGGCAGTTTTGAACTTGCTAAAAACCTTGCACTTGAGCAATTCGGGCTTCATTTATCTGCTAATCTATTTAGCTTAGAGCAGCTCATATATCTAGGCTTCATTATGGCCGCTGCATTCATTGCGGGCTTAATACCCGCCATCATGGCTTATAAACAGGCCTTAGGCGTATGTTTAGATTAAGATTATCAGCTTCTTGTCGCTATTTCAGCTTCTAGTATGTGCTCTATCGGTTGCGGTAGGCCTATCCCGTAACCTCCTGAAAACCTCTTCTAAACTCATGTTTTTTTAAACTGTTGAGACTACTGGCCTGACTACTCAAAGAACAGATAAAAAGAGAAATAAAGCTGCTTGCTTTTAAATTACCCATAAGGATTTACGCAAATCTACTTGTTATTATGGGTTCCGACTTTAACGGACATGTTCAACTAATTACAGTAGTTACCTAACTTAATTTAGATATTATTTCTAATCTGTGATTAGGCTCTCAAAATCATGCCTATATCCCTTATTTATTGCATGTGATTAATTCCTATTCAATTCCTCAACTTTGATCTTTAAGACTTCTTGCGTTTAAATCAGGCCGGGTTAATCACTTAGCTTCTTATCCTTAAAGCCTCTATTTCAGTCTTTCTCCACTAAACAACAGAATAAACATAGCCAAAAATAAAAAAAACAACTAAAATCACGCACTCTATGGTGGCCTGTGCCGGTTACCTCGCGACGATATGTTGGTCAACCCGTCAGGCCCGGAAGGGAGCAGCGGAGCCTTCGGACTCGGGCGCCGAGATTTGGCTGGTACGGGTCGCCACCCTAATTTTGATGAGCTTGGTGATCACCCTATTCTATGAGTTATTTGGTTCTCGCTCGAAAATGGCGGCCTAACACCTTTTCCAACGTTGTCGGACAAGAACATGTCCTTAAAGCCTTAATCAATGGTTTAGACCAAGGCCGCCTTCACCATGCTTTTCTTTTCTCTGGCACACGTGGCGTTGGTAAAACGACCTTGGCCCGTATCTTTGCTAAATCGCTTAACTGTGAGCAAGGTGTCAGCTCGACCCCCTGTGGTGAATGTCAAAGTTGCCTAGAAGTTGATTCAGGTCGTTTTGTTGATTTGATTGAGGTTGATGCTGCTTCTCGCACTAAAGTCGATGATACCCGTGAGTTACTCGATAATGTGCAATATGCACCTAGTCGTGGTCGCTATAAAGTCTATTTGATTGATGAAGTGCATATGCTGTCAACAAGCAGTTTTAATGCCTTACTTAAAACACTGGAAGAGCCACCACCACACGTCAAATTTTTATTTGCAACTACCGATCCTCAAAAATTGCCTGTGACGATTCTGTCACGTTGTTTACAGTTTAATTTAAGACGGTTAGATATCGGCCAAATTTCAGGCCATTTAACAACTATTTTGAAATCTGAAGATATCGGCTTTGAACCCGATGCACTCAGTGCTATTGCTAAAGCAGCCGATGGAAGTATGCGGGATGCACTGAGCTTACTTGATCAGGCCATTTCTCATGGGTCTGGCACCGTGAAAAGTGCTAAAATACACGATATGTTGGGGAATATTTCTCAACAACAGCTTTACCAGCTTATCGAGGCTTTAATCTCGTGTAATGGCGATGCTGTCATTCAACAGTCTCAAGATCTATCAGTTCAAGGCCGAGATTTTGTACAAGTCCTCAATGACTTACTTAGCCTGTTTCAACGCATTGCTACTTTGCAACTCGTTCCTGATCTCAATACCACTGAACTAGAGGATGCTGACACTTTGGTCTCTTTTAGCCAGCAACTGTCGCCTGAATTAACACAGCTCTTTTATCAAATTGCTTTACATGGCAAACGAGATTTGCCCTATGCAGCTGATCCAAAAAGTGGTTTTGAAATGACCCTGTTAAGAATGATGCACTTTCAACCTGCCGATGTAACTCACCACATTGAGACGCCTTCTTTTCCAACACCAAAGTCAAAACCCACAGAAAAAAAAACGGCCGCTAAAGTAAACTCTAAAAACAAACCGGCTGAATCTACACCGACAATAGAGCCACCTCCGACTAAACCAACTGTTAAAGTAGAGCTTGCCCCTGAAAAAGCGGTTGAATCAACGACATCTGCTTCGATCACTACTGACAATTGGCTTAACCTTATTAATAGTCTAAAATTGACTGCACTAGCACGACAACTTGCTGATAACAGTGCTTTTGTTGATTTTAAAGATAATAATGTGACATTAGCGATTGCGCCTGAACTTGCCCATCTAGCCAGTAAAAAACCGCAAGAGCGATTGGAGACTGGATTAAGTAAATCACTGGGTCAAACGATTAAAATTTCGTTTGTCGATGCAGACACATACCAAAGTTCTCCTACGCTAGCAACAGAACGTGCGGAACATGCCGTTGCTGACCAAGAACGAGCTAAAGCGTCGATTCATAATGACCCTACTGTCGATGCGATTAAATCCGCATTTGATGCACGTGTTATAGAAAGTACAATTAAACCGATTAAGTAAGAGGAAAAAACATGAAAGGTGGTATGGGTAATTTAATGAAGCAAGCACAGCAAATGCAAGCCAACATGGAAAAGGCACAGCAAGAGCTAGCTAACCTTGAAATCACTGGCCAAGCTGGCGGTGGTATGGTGAAAGTCGTCATGACGGGTAAACATGATGTAAAACGCGTCAGTATCGAAGATGCTTTATTCGAAGATGATAAAGACATGTTGGAAGACTTGATCGCAGCCGCAGTCAATGACGCGGTTCGCCAAGTTGAAAAGACCAGTCAAGATAGTATGTCGGGTATGTTGCCACCTGGTATGAAGATTCCTTTCTAGCCTATTATTAGCTGACTATCTATGGCGAGTCTTGGACCAACTATTGATCAATTAATTGATGCTTTTCGATGTCTTCCAGGCGTTGGGCCTAAATCCGCTCAGCGTATGGTTTTCCACTTATTAGAGCGCAACCGTGATGGTGGTCAGTTATTGGCAGATGCTTTAGCACATGCTCTCGATAAAGTTCAGCACTGTGAACAGTGTCGTATTCTCAGCGAGACACCTATTTGTCCGCGTTGTGCTGACCCTCAACGTCGTCAAGATCAGTTGTGTATCGTCGAAATGCCCAGTGATGTCTTATCTATTGAACAAGCTACGCACTACAAAGGTCGTTACTTTGTTTTATCGGGTCATTTATCACCACTAGATGGCGTGGGTCCAGAAGCATTAGGTATCCCACTTTTAACTGAACTCTTTGCTCAAAAGACTATTCAAGAAGTCATTTTAGCAACGAACCCAACCGTTGAAGGTGAAGCCACAGCACACTATATCAGCCAACTAGCCAAGGCCCAGGATATCCATATCACGCGTCTTGCTCACGGTATTCCTATTGGTGGCGAGCTTGAGTATGTAGACAGTGGTACACTATCTCTTGCGTTTTCAGGTCGTGAATCAATATAACTTAGAAATCAGGAAGAGCAGTGTCTATGCCAAATGAACAATCGCCATTCGGATTATTAAAACAATTTTCAGGCTTAATTCATCGCCAGCCCCTGTTTATCACTAACCGCCTTGATGTCGATAGCTACCATTTCTCTTTTCTTGATCAAGCTGGTCAACCGCTTCCTCATGATGCTGAAGTCCCTGATTTTATATCTGAGCTTAGCGATATTTTGCCTACGGTAAGTGATCACCGGAAAGTATTACTTTCGGTTCCTGCCTCTTGGCGAGAAGCTATTTCTGAAAACCGTGTTTCGATACTACAATATACTTTTGTACTTCAACAGGATGATATGCCT
Organism: Gammaproteobacteria bacterium; assembly: GCA_029248745.1. Taxonomy (GTDB): domain Bacteria; phylum Pseudomonadota; class Gammaproteobacteria; order Nitrosococcales; family Methylophagaceae. The sequence goes on along the minus strand of JAQWIT010000003.1, from coordinate 170,581 downwards.
ATTGCTGCTGAAGGCGATCGTTTTCGCTTTGCCCGTCATGCCAAAGATAGTACTGATGGTAATCACGACGAGCTATTGCTGGTAAATATGCAGCAATTCAATATTGATGAACTAGAAAAAAACATGACAGATTGGCAAGCACAATATCATCAGCTTGCTGCTATTGGGGTAAACGACCAAAGTGATTATGGTTTATGTAAGACCAACCAACTCAATTTTTGCCAAGGTTCTTTTTATACACTACCTTCCGTATCAGATGGTAAAAAGACATCGCCCTCGTTACAAACTCTGACAGAGCTATTGGTTAAGCTACAAAACCCTGACATTGAGGCTGAAGAATTAGCTGATACTGTTAATCAGGATGTTACCCTCAGCTATAAGTTATTGCGTTTAATTAACTCTGCTTTCTTTGGTTTACCACGTGAAGTTAGTAGCACCCAACAAGCCATTGTGATGTTGGGACAAAATAAAATTAAAACTTGGGCAAGCTTATTAGGTTTATCTGGTATTGATGACAAACCCGTTGAGTTGCGTGTTGTTGCTATGACCCGGGCCAGGATGTGCGAATTGTTAGCCAAATATCATAAAGGCCAAGCCGAACTCTTCTTCGCTGCGGGTTTATTCTCGACACTTGATGCTTTAATGGATAGCCCTTTATCCTCATTGATCGAAAAATTGCCCTTATCACCAGAATTAAAGGATGCCTTATTAAAACTTGAAGGCCCGGCAGGACATGCATTACTTGACACATTGAGTTATGAACGAGGGGATTGGGAGGCTGTCGTGAACTCACCGGTTCCTGCCGATGCAATGGGACAGATATACTTAGATGCCCTTTCTTGGTCAAAAGAGCTTAATTCTCAACTCTCAAGTTAGCCATGAGCCTGTGTTGGCTACAACAGGATGATTATGCATTTCCGCCTCTTTCAAATGCCTTAACAGATGGTTTGCTTGCAGCGGGTGGAGATTTATCATACGGCCGTCTACTAAAAGCATATCAACAAGGTATTTTTCCTTGGTTTAATCACGATAATCCTATTTTATGGTGGAGTCCTGATCCAAGAATGGTGCTCTACACCGATCAAGTGAATGTGTCTAAAAGTTTGAGAAGAACCCTGCGAAAAATGCCTTATCGCATCTCCTTTGATTGCGCTTTCCAAGACGTGATGCAAGCTTGTGCCATGCCCAGACAAGCCAACGACAGTTTGCAAGAAGGTACTTGGATCCATCCTGAGATGGTGAATGCCTATACCGAATTGCACCAACATGGCTACGCACATAGTGTTGAATGCTGGGAAGGTGAGCGATTGGTCGGCGGTTTATATGGTGTTGCGATCGGCCGCGTTTTTTTCGGTGAATCAATGTTTAGTGTTGCACGTGATAGCTCAAAAATTGCTTTGGTCACGTTGTGTCAGCATTTAACTTCCTGGGGCGTTCCGCTCATCGATTGTCAATTATACTCAGATCATTTGGCTTCGATGGGGGCTTGTGAAATTGATCGCGATGACTTTATTACTGATATTACACAACTGACCCAGCTTCCGACTACCGAGGATGCATGGCAGCTCAACCCGAACATGTACCCTATCTCATGAGTCTATCTCTTAAATTTTTTCAGGATGCCCACTCTCATAATTGCCCTTATTTACCTGAGCAACAATCTCAAAATTTATACCCTGATCCTGCTTTGCCGATGAGCAATCCACTTTATAGTGAGTTAATTCAGTTCGGTTTTCGACGTAGTGGTAATCGTAGTTATCGACCTCATTGCCCCAGGTGTGATGCTTGTGTTCCAGCTCGTATTAATGTTTCGGCATTTAAACTTAGTCGATCTCAACGCCGTTGTATAAAGCGCAATGCCCTCATCACAACACACGAACATCCTGCTAAATTTAATCCCGAACATTTTGCTTTATATACCCGCTATTTAAACTACCGACATAAAGATGCAGGGATGGATAACCCCAGTGAAGAAAGTTACCAACATTTTTTAATGAGCTATTGGAGTGAGAGCCAGTTCATTGAATTTAGAGATGGGGATCATTTGGTGGCGGTCGCGGTAACAGATTATGTTGATCACGCGCTGTCGGCTTTTTATACTTTTTTTGACCCTGATTATCAATCGTCAAGTTTGGGCACTTACGCTATCCTAGAACAAATCTCGTTGGCACAGTCGCTTGATTTACCCTACCTTTACCTAGGCTATTGGATAGCTGACTGCCAAAAAATGCGCTACAAAAGCAGTTTTTCTGCTGTAGAAGGCTATATTGATCTACAATGGCAACCGCTGAACCCATGAAAACTATTGTATAACCAATCATTTTACGGCACACTAGCCTTTTAGATTCGGTGGAACAGATAGATTTTATGGCAAAAGAAGAACACATTGAGTTTGAAGGCACTGTCATTGACACGATGCCAAATACAACTTTTCGCGTAGAACTTGAAAACGGTCACGTCGTGACTGCACACATCTCTGGTAAGATGCGTAAAAATTATATTCGTATTCTGACGGGTGACACAGTCACTGTCCAGCTTACACCGTATGATTTGAGTAAAGGTCGTATTACTTTCCGCGCAAGATAGGCGTATCCAGACCCCTATGTAAATCAACGGCAGATTACTTAAGGATGGCGTGTGGTACTACCATTAAAAGCCAAAGCCAGTCACAGTAAAGTCGCTGGGATTATTATTACTTCCACGGGTATAACGCTCGCTGTTATAGATCATGCCCCTCATACTGCTAGACTTGTTCATGCTTAGTTTTACCCTTGTGGCCTGAATGAACACGACACCATTTTATCCCTACTCTCCAAAGAATATGGACTCAGTGATACACCGTGTCATTTTGTTCTTAACCTTGATGAATACCAGTTTTTACATGTTGAAAAGCCACAAGTCGATAAACAAGAATTTCAATCGGCTTTACGCTGGCATGTGGAAGATTTAATTGATTATCATATTGATGATGTCGCTTTAGTTTACCTTAACCTTCCAGTAGATAATATGTCTTTACAGGTCGTTGCGACACGTAAACCGATTATTCAAAGTCGTGTCGACTTGTTATTAAATTCAAAATGCCAAATCGCTTCTATCGATATAGCTATTTAGGCAGCCAGAAATCTAATTGATAAAGCGAAATTTATCGAAGCCAATACCAGTGTTGGGCTATTAAATTTATGGGATACCAATGCCAAAATCAGCGTTTTACTTAATTTAGATTTACAGCATGAAAGTGATGGTTCTGTTTTCACCATCAAATTACATAATTCTTTTATTAGTAAAATCAATCCCGGTTCACTTTAAAACCCGCTTTTCAATTACCCTATTGCTCCTTTTTTGTGAGCATTTTAGATCTCTTCCTATCTAGTTAGACTGAACGCTTTTTGAACAGTTAGCCCCAATTTATGGTAAATTGGGATAATAAGGTCGTCTGTATAAAGGAGTAATGTCATGTCCGAACAGAACTTAGAGCAAAAACTGATTGCTGCCTATGACACGATGATGGAACGTGTTCACCATCTGATTGACAATGCCCAGCAACATACTCTTCCCGCATTACAAACCCATATTGATGAAGCTAAACAGCAAGCCATTGAGTTGAAAGAACTCACGCAAGATGAGGCCGATAAGTTAGCCAAATACTTGCACCGCGATATCAGTGATTTATCTGCCCATTTATCACAATCAGGTGCAGCTATCTCGAGCTGGGTGAGTTTTGATATTGAATTGATCGAAGATCGTTTATTAGATGTTTTTTCACAAGTAGCTGATGAAACTGGCCTACAACTGTCTCAACTAGCTGAGCAGGCAAAGCGCGCTCAGGAATACCATACAGGTGAGTTAACACGTATAGGCACATTAGCTTGTCAGCAATGCGACACTTTATTGCACTTTACAAAAACGAGTCGAATTCCACCCTGTCCGAAATGCCATAAAAACATCTTTTTGCGTACTAAACGGCGTTAAAGCATATTGTCCAGTGTCTGCCACTGCCATGCCCCTTCTTCAATAAGTAAGCATAGCGTTTCAACGACTTCTGGTTCTGGTAATAAGTTGAGCCAATCAGCTCGATTTAGGGTTGTGTTCTCTGTTAACAGTATTAATTGTTGACGTGAACATTGTTTAAGGTGATAGCTCTCACCAGCAACAAAAATCTCACCGCCACTTTCTTTTTCAAGCCAGACGAAGCGGTGATAAGTACTTTTTTGTAATAACTGACCCTGTTCAAATTGCTGTTCTATTAGCTTTTTAGAGGTCGGCTCTGTCACATATTCATGCGTGATATCAACTAAACTAGGTTTGGTTTCAGTCACCAACCTGCCCAAGCTTTCAAGCAATATGGGTTCTGCATCGTCGATGGTTTGATGCAGTAGCGTTTTTAAATTATCTAAGTCTTGTTGGTTCAGCTCATGGTCATGTTCTACCATTTTCAAATTTGCATCTTGATAATGCTTTTGAGTGAGCCCTCGCTCTAAAAGTGTATTTAACACAGCATCCATTGCTTCGGCTTGCGTAGGTGCTCTAAATCCAATGGACAATGTCATACATGCTTCCATCGCAACGCCATGATGACCGAAGTGAGGCGGTAAATAAAGCATGTCACCCGGTTCTAACAACCATTCATGAGCATGATTAAATTCTGACAAGACTTGTAAATCAATATCTTGTATTAATGAAGGAGCATGTATTTCGTGATCAGTCACTTGCCACTTACGTGTGCCTAAGCCCTGCAATAAAAATACATCATAGCTATCAGTGTGTGGCCCGACTGAGCCATGAAGGGCGGCATAACTGATCATTAAATCATCCCTACGCCAATTCGGAATAAACCGAAAAGGCGTCAAGATTGATTGTGTTTCAGCTATATGTTTATCGACGTCCTGTACCAATAAAGTCCAATGACTTTCAGGTAGATGCTCAAAATCTGCATCTACAAAAGGACCATGCGATACTTGCCAAGCTGATTCTCGACCTTGTTCAACAATTAACCTTGACTCAATCTCTGACTCATAGGCTAAACTCGCTAGCTCATCAGGACTAATGGGCGATTCAAAGTCTGGGAATGCCTGACGAATAATTAAGGGCTTCTTTTGCCAATACTGATCAAGGAACTGCTGTTGCGTCAGTCCCGTGTTAAAAAACTCGGCCATTTTTGTTATTTTTTAGTCGACGATTTGAACATCGAAAATAACGTTACTGAGTGCGATTAATTTCACTTTCGTGCCTACCGGACAGTCTGGCCCTCGTACTTTCCATGTCGAATCGTCGATACTTATCTTGCCATGGCCATCTTCAATTGGCGTTTTAAGCGTAATCGTTCGTCCTATGTATTGCTCGCCTCGGCGGTTCAACAAAGGCTCATCAGTCGCAATCGGGTTTTTGACATAGTACTGAATCCACAGCACAACACTGACAACAGACAAAATGGCAAAGATAATAATTTGGTATTCCCATGCCAATGAAGGCACGAAATAAAGGATCGTTCCAGTTAACAAAGCTGAGATACCGATCCATAATGCAAAAAATGTTGGCACTAAAATTTCAATCGTTATCAGCGCTACACCCAAGATATACCAATGCCAATGATCTAAAATGAATGGCATCTTAAGCTCCTCTTTTAGCAAAGGCATCTTTGGCAAGTTCTGCAATGCCGCCTAATGAACCCATAACATTACTCGCTTCTAAGGGCATGAAAATAACCTTATGATTATTGGCTGATGCCATATCTCTCAATGCTTCCACGTATTTTTGGGCCACGAAGTAATTCACAGCCTGAACATTACCACTTGCGATCGCTTCTGATACCATTGTCGTCGCTTTCGCTTCTGCCTCTGCTTGCCGTTCACGTGCTTCTGCATCTCGGAATGCAGCCTCTCTCCGACCTTCCGCATCCAACACGACCGCTTGCTTTTCACCTTCAGCTTTTAAGATTTCAGATTGACGAAGTCCCTCTGCTTCTAGGATGTTAGCCCGTTTTTCACGTTCGGCTTTCATTTGACGCCCCATCGCCTCAACCAAATCTGCAGGCGGTGCAATATCTTTGATTTCGATCCGAGTGACTTTGACACCCCAAGGCGTCGTCGCATCATCAACCACCCCGAGTAGGCGGGCATTGATTTCGTCTCTTTTTGATAATAATTCATCCAAATCCATTGACCCCATTACGGTCCGGATATTAGTCATGGTCAGATTCAAAATAGCATTGTTTAAATTATTGACTTCATAGGCTGCTTTTGCCGCATCGACAACCTGGAAAAATACCACGCCATCCACTCTAACCATGGCATTGTCTTTAGTGATAATCTCTTGGGACTGTACATCAAGCACTTGTTCCATCATATTGATTTTAGCACCAATACTATCTACTACTGGCACGATGAAACGTAAGCCTGGTCGTAGTGTTCTAGTATAACGGCCGAAGCGTTCAACTGTATATTCTCGTCCTTGTTGCACCGATTTGACGCCCATATAAATTGCAACGATAACTAAGAAAAGAATTGCTATTGCAAACTCAGAAAAACCCAACATCAGCTTCACCTATATTCCATTGATTCGATAACTTATCATACCAGCTAATTAGAGCAATTTTATGATTTCTCTTGGACATTTTTGTGGGCCGATAGCACAATAGGCGACATGCAAAATCATCTACATAACGAGAATTCGTCTTTTATATTACTCAAAGCACTGTGCTTGTTGGGTTTGCTTTCTTTTAGCCAGATCAGTTTTGCTGAGCAGTGGTATCACGTTGAACTCGTCGTTTTTGAACAACTCGATTCAGTCAGTGATGAGCAAGCGCCCGTAGCATGTGTACCCAGTGCGTTGTTTGACCCGAATACAACCAACGATATGATTCAGCCGGCAGCTAATAAGACATTGACTGGTTCAGCTTCAAGACTCAAAAAATCGCCACGTTACCAAGTGCATTACCACCAATCTTGGGAGCAACCTATCAAGACCAAAGCGAATGCTAAATCAATAGCCATTAATAATAGTTTGATTAATGGTCGAGTTCGCCTTCACAAGGGCACCTACTTATTTGCAACCGTTGATTTACAGCTCGATCGGGTTACTCAGACTGATGATTGGTCAGAGGTCGGCGGACAACGGAGACATTATCTTAAAGAAACACGCCGTGTTCGCCGCGACAAATTGCACTTTTTCGATCACCCTCATCTTGGGGCGTTATTGAGTTTAACCCCCATTTAACTGGGATCAGAACTTGTATGATCAATTATTGCAACCAATACCCGTTGTACTGATGCCATCCCCGAAATAACGGTTTGTTCTATTTCAGAATATTGAATCTCTTGTCCTGATAAGCCAGCTGCCCAATTAACCACTAAAGCACAACACGCATAATCTAGGCCTAATTCTCTTGCTAATGCCGCTTCAGGTACCCCTGTCATGCCTACTACTGTGCAACCATCTTGTGCCATGCGTTTTATCTCGGCTGCTGTTTCAAGTCTTGGACCTTGTGTTGCGCCATACACCCCTTTATCCACTATCTGAATATTGTGCTGTTGGCCTGCCGATAAAATACGTCGTCTAATCTGTTCGCTATAAGGATAAGTAAAATCAATATGCTGATGGGCCGAAAAGTCATCACTAAAAAAACTTTGCTCTCGCCCATAGGTATAGTCAACAATTTGATCTGGGCACACGATTGTTTCTGGTCCGACATTAGCGCTGATTCCCCCGACTACGGCAACAGCAATGACTTCTGTTACACCTAATGACTGTAATGCCCAGATGTTAGCGCGGTAATTAATTCGGTGTGGCGCAATGGTATGCTGCTCTCCATGACGCGCTAAAAAATAAATCCTTTTATCCCCTCCATATGACGCCTCCACTATTTTCGCTGAGGGCTCACCAAAGGGTGTCTTAAGCTGATGTTGCCGAACAACATCCAAACCCGCTATGTTTGTTAAGCCTGTACCACCAATAATGGCTAGCTGGCTCACGCTTGAGACTCCGGTAAAGCATAAATACCAGGAAACTGGCGTGCCTGTCCCTGATAATCCAATCCAAAGCCAAACACATAGCGATTAGGGACGGTCAAAGCAATAAACTCTGCGGGCTCACACGATTGAGATACCTGTAATTTATTCACCAATGTGGCGCAAGCAACTGACTTTACTTTATTTTCTACGCAGAAGTTTCTCAACACATTAAGTGTGTCGCCTTGATCGACAATATCTTCAATCAAGATAATATGTCTACCCTTTAACGCCATTTCTGGCTTATGCAGCCAGTCCACTCCCCCTCCTTCCAATTTATCGCCATAGCGTGTCGCATGGATATAATCGATTTCTATTGGAAAAGTGAGCTTCGGCAACAATTGGCCCATTGTCACTAGCGCCCCTTTCATCACACACAATAACAATGGATTCAGATTGGCATAATGCGCGTTTAATTTATTTGCTAATTTATCTAACGCGGTCTCAATGGCTTTCATGTCATATAAACATTCGGCTTGTGCTAGCGCTTTGTCGGTCATTGCTTGTGTCATTGTCTTTGCACTCTCTTTTTTTTCTAAGACTTGTAGATCTTTCATCGAACAAATAAATCCACTCATAGGATAGTATTTGCCCGTTATAATAACGGTTTTGTCTATAATTAAGGAGGCTAGAACATGTTGCATAACTGGCCGCTTTTGTTATTGCTGATTTTACTACAATTCAGCTTTACCTTCCCCGTCAAAGCAACAACCCTTTGGCTCAAACAGGCACCTTCAAGGATAGTCAGTTTATCACCCCATATTACCGAAACGTTGTTCGCCTTGGGCGCAGGTTCCAAAGTGATTGCTGTCACGCGTTATTGTGATTACCCAAATGAGGCTATTGCTTTACCTAGTATAGGTGGCCTAGTTGATGTGAATATTGAGGCTATTGTCGCGCTGAATGCAGATTTGGTTATTTTATTAAGTTCTCAGCAAGCAGTACAGCAGCAATTAAAGTCACTTGGCATTCGCACACTGACCGTCAGTAGTCGCACATTAGTCGATATTAAATCCACCATTCGTCATGTCGGGATCGCGACGGGGTATCAACAAGAAGCAACCCAATTGTTAAGGCACATGACGGAACAAATTACTGCTATGCAGTTAGCGGTGAAGCCACTAGCCAAACCCACCGTTATGATATCTGTAAGCCACCCTTTAGGTGATAATGCCCTTCATTCAGTTTATATCGCTGGACAGCAAGATTTTTATAATGATTTACTGCAAATAGCAGGCGGTGAAAATGTTTATCGACGTCCTTATCCTATAGTTCCACATATTTCATTAGAAGGTATTTTGAACCTCAACCCTGATGTCATTATTGATGTTTTTCCGGAGGCTGATGATCTCTCAGTTTCACTCGATGCTATTTATGCACAATGGATGACTTTAGAATCGGTTCAAGCCGTACAAAATGAGCAAGTGCATATTATTCAAGCTGATTACGCCACTATTCCCGGGCCACGTGTCATCACTTTGCTGAAGCATTTAGTGTCGATTCTCCATCCTGAATTAGCGTGGTATCAAGGAAACTTAAAGTGACTTTGTTTTCTGTCTCTGATTTATCAATTCAAATTGATAATAAACCGCTATTAGATTCAATAAGCTTTGATGTGTCTGAAGGGGATTATCTTTGTATTCTTGGACAAAATGGCGCAGGGAAAAGTACTTTACTCAAAAGCCTAATGGGGATTACACCTGTCAATTCAGGTCGTATTACAATAGATAAATGCCCTTTTAAAGCGTTCAGCCAAAAGCAATTAGCACGTACCGTCAGTTATGTCGGCCAACGACCGCCAGCGATTGATATGATAGTGTCTGATTTTATACGTTTAGGTCGCTACCCACATCACGATGCTTTTGCAGTTTGGTCCAAATCCGATCAATCTGCTTTTGATTCCGCAGTGGTGCTCACGGATATCGACGCTTTTTTAAATCGACATTGTGCTACTTTGAGTGGTGGCGAGTTTCAGCGAGTTCAAATTGCAGCAGCGCTGTGTCAACAAGCCCGTTTGTTGCTATTAGATGAACCAACGAGTTCTCTGGATCCTCATCACCAAGGTGAAGTTCATGCTTTAATTCAGCAACTCAACCAAGCCCATCACATCACCATTATCGAGGTCACGCATGATCTTAATCATGCTATTCAACATAGTCGGCATATTTTGGCACTTAAGTCCGGTAAAACCTTATGGTATGGTGATTCTGATGCATTACTAGCAGCCCCTATTTTATCTCAGCTCTATGACCACCCCTTTGTGACTCTAACTCACCCCGAGACAAACCAATTAATTGCCTTAAGTAGTGAGATAACACGATGAATGACGCCAAAAGAAATCTTAGTCTCATCGGCTTTTTAACACTTGTTATCGTTGTTATCACTCCTTACCTTGGTTTATCTGAGCACTTAGCACCCGGGGTTGAACGTCAGATTTTTTGCGATATTCGATTACCAAGATTATTGTTAGCTTTTATTGTGGGTGCTGGCTTATCGATCTGCGGTTTGGTCTTTCAAGCTATGTTTCATAACCCTTTAGCCACCCCTTTTACTTTGGGTGTCGCAAGTGGTGCCTCCCTTGGCGCTGCTTTGTCGGTTTTTTTCGGCGTTAGTTTTTCTGTTTTTGGCTTCAGCAGTACGAGCTTGTTTGCCTTTCTTGGCGCCTTGATCACGATCCGCTTTGTTTACAGCATTAGCACTTTAAATAAAGGCTTTTCACTCCATACCCTTTTATTGACGGGCGTCGCTATCAGTTTCTTTTTTTCAAGCCTTATTCTACTCATTCAATATCTTAACGATATGCCTGATGCCTATCGTTTGATACGCTGGCTGATGGGTAACTTGGCCATTGTAGGCTATGACACTATTTGGCCGCTTTTGCCTTTTGTCTTACTCACTGTCGCGGTTGTATTTTATTTAAGCAATGAGCTTAATTTATTAACAACGGGTGATGAAATGGCGTTAAGTCGCGGGGTGAATGTCACTCAAATCCGCTCGATACTGTTTTTCGTGACGTCATTGTGTATTGGTGCCATTGTCGCTTCATGTGGCCCGATTGGTTTTGTTGGTATGATGGTGCCACATATCTGTCGCTTACTCATCGGCCAAAACCACCGTTGGCTAGTGCCTGCCAGCTGTTTATTTGGCGGTAGTTTCTTAATTGTCTGTGACACTATAGCGCGATTAATCATCGCACCTGCCGAAATTCCCGTTGGTGTCATCACAACTCTATTGGGTGGGCCTTTCTTTCTTTGGTTACTTATTAGAGCTAGAGCACCTATTTCATAGCGGCTATCTTTCATAATAGGACTATGGTAGAAAATATATTTATGGAATGACAATATCAGTGAGCGGTAATTTATCTTCTCGTTTACTTTGCCAATTATCTTTGGTGTTTTTCAGCTTGTGTCCTATGGCATTCGCCACCGCCTCATTGCCATTAAAAACACTCCAAAATACAGAAGAGAGTCAACATCACTAAAATTGGTTTAAATATAATCAAACCCTTTCCGAAGCTTAAGAAGCTATCGACTTCATCGCTAAGTCTGCTAATCATGGACTTGAGCCCGCTGATTATCACTACCAGACCTTAGTCTCTCTTTCCAATTCAAGGGAGGTACAGGAACAAACCCAATTTAATACTTTAATGACAGAGGCGCTTTTATCATTGAGCCATGATTTAAGGTTCGGACGTTGGCTACCATCAACAGTTGACCCAAACTGATATATTCCACAAGATGAATTCGATGCCTCTGTTTTCTTAGATCATGCCTCGTCATCTGGAGATTTTAGATTTCATCTCGATTGGTTACCACCACACACACCAACCTACCAACGCCTTATAACAAGGTGTGAACGTTATCTACGCTATGCTCAACACGGAGGCTGGAACTCATTCGCACCTCACCAAAATTGCCTTCTGGTGATTACCACCCGCATGTTGCTTTAATCCAAACTCATTTAGCCGTAGAAGATGATTTTTTTACACTCACTCATGCCATTCTATCGAACCTTTATGATCCACTAATGGAACAAGCTGTCCGCCTGTTTCAACAACGTGTTGTCTTGATGGTAGATGGCATCATATGTCGTAATACGCTCAGGACATTGAATGCTCCTGTTGAAACGCGTTTAGCGCAACTCAAAATCAATCTAGAACGCCATCGCTGGATGCCAAGAAAACTCGGCCAACGTTATGTACTTATTAATTTGGCAAATTACCGCTTGCAAGCATTCGAGAATGGCGTTGAGCGGCTCGGTATGAAAGTAGTAATTTGCAAAAAGGATCGACAAACACCCAGCTTCCATTCTCAAATGAGTCGTATGGTCTTTAACCCTTTTTTGAATGTCCCTATTAAATTAGCTAGACTCGATTTATTGCCCATAAAAAACAAGATAAAAATTATTTTTTCCAGCAAGAGATTCGTATTTTCACAAAAATTGGGAACAATAAAATCGAGCTTGATACCGCTAATATCAATTGGCAAGTCCATGACGCGAACATTCCCTTACTTTATTCTTTTCTCTCTCGGCAGTTTTTCACTGGCTGTTAGGCATAAACCTTTCAGTCATCGCTTTTTCAATAAAGCCACTCTTTTCTCTATAATTTGCTATGGCTTGTAGGAATAGGCTTTAAAATTCTTTACGTATCTTGTCTCTACATTCAAGACAATCAATAGAAAACACAGTAAAATAATAGCTATTTTTTCCTTTGAATTGGCTTTAAAACCGTTATGTCCCAAATTGTTGTTTGTGCTTTATATAAATTTGTCACCCTTGATGATTACGCTTTAATTCAACCGCCGCTACTGGCGCTAATGTTAAAATATGACGTTAAAGGTACATTATTATTGGCCCAAGAAGGTATTAACGGCACGATTGCAGGCTCTCGTTCTGGTATCGACGCTATCCTCACTTACTTGCAATCAGACCCAAGACTGGCGGCGTTGAGCTACAAAGAGTCCTATACCGATCAACCGCCTTTTTTGCGTAGTCGCGTCAAACTCAAAAGAGAAATCGTCACAATGGGCGTTGAGGGCATTGATCCGAAGCAAGTCGTCGGTACTTATGTTAAACCAACAGATTGGAATGATTTAATCAGCGATCCCAATATATTGTTGGTCGATACGCGTAATGATTATGAAGTGCAAGTTGGTACGTTCAAAAATGCCCTCAACCCTAAAACAGATAGTTTTAGAGAGTTTCCAGGCTATGTAAAACAGGAGCTAGACCCAGAAAAACATAATAAAGTGGCGATGTTCTGTACCGGGGGTATCCGCTGCGAAAAATCAACTGCCTTTTTAAAGGAACAAGGGTTTGATGAGGTCTATCATTTAGAAGGCGGCATTCTAAAATATTTACAAGAAGTCCCTGCTGAGGAATCACTTTGGGAGGGCGAATGCTTTGTTTTTGATGAACGTGTCACGGTGAATCATCAATTACAAAGAGGTGAATACGATCAATGTAATGCCTGTAGAATGCCAATCACAGAACAAGATAAGCTCAGTGAACAATATCAACATGGTGTCAGTTGCCCACATTGCTTTGAAAAAACATCTGATAAACAAAAAGCACGTTTTGCTGAACGTGAAAAGCAAATGCAATTAGCCCAGCAACGTGGTGAAGTGCATATCGGTGGCAACACTGCTAAGGTAATTGCTGCTAATCGTGCAAAAAAACAAGCACAGTATGAGAAGCAGCGCGATGCTTCAATGAAAAAGCACCATCGCTAATGTGTAACCTCAAACGGCTCGCTGTCGTTTTATTGTTGCTCATTATCGCTGGCTGCAGTCACTTCCCATCAGCACATCACCCTGATAATGCAGCCATTGCAACAGCACATCCCCTCGCCACACAAGCAGGTTTAACAATATTAGAGCAAGGCGGTAATGCTTTTGATGCGGCAATTGCTGTTAGTGCCGCTCTTGCCGTGGTTGAGCCGGCTGGCTCTGGACTGGGTGGTGGTGGTTTTTGGTTATTACATCGCGCATCAGATCAACACCAAATCATGATAGATGGCCGCGAAATGGCACCCGGTGCAGCTCACCGTTATATGTATTTAGATGCTAATGGTCAGCATGATAAACGTGCCTCTCTTGACGGCCCACTATCAGCCGGTATTCCTGGTTTGCCAGCAGCTTTAGTTCATCTTAGCCAGCACTATGGTCAGTTGCCTCTTCATCAATCTCTCGCACCAGCTATTGACACTGCTAAATCGGGTTTTGCCATTTCAAAACACTATCAAAAATTAGCCCATTTTAGACACAATGCCTTGCTTGCTTCTCCAGCTGCTGCTCAAATTTTCTTAGATAATGAGCGTGTACCTGACACAGGCTATATCCTAAAACAAGCAGATTTAGCCAACACGTTAGAACATTTGGCACAGTATGGCCGAGCAGGGTTTTATCAAGGCCCTGTCGCCAAACAGTTATTAAAGGGTGTCAGTAACGCCGGAGGTATCTGGACACAAGCTGACTTGGATCGTTATCAAGTTATAGAACGCGATGTTGTCAGCAGTCATTATCGCGGTTACAAAATTAGTTCAGCATCATTACCCTCATCAGGTGGTATTGTACTTAGTCAAATAATCAATCAACTGACTTATTTACCTCTCGATAACAGTCAGCCAATTCAGAAGCAACATTATGTGATTGAAGCTATGCGACGCGCGTATTTTGATCGCAGCCGTTATTTGGGTGACAGTGATTTTATTGCTATTCCATCCCATTTAACCGAGCAAGGTTATGCACAACAATTAGCCTCCACCATTGATAGCGGAAACGCAAGCGATAATGCTATTTTGACCAAGGTAAAGAGCAAGGGCGAAGATACCACTCACTTTTCTATTGTCGATCAATATGGTAATCGTGTCGCTGCAACGTTGAGTATCAATTACCCCTTTGGTTCGGGTTTTGTCGCACCTGAGACAGGTGTCTTACTCAATGATGAGATGGATGATTTCTCATCTCAGCCTGGCTCAGCTAATGGCTATGGTTTGGTGGGTAATCAAGCTAATGCAATTGCACCGTATAAGCGTCCATTGTCGAGTATGAGCCCAACTTTCATTGAAAATGATGAACATTTTATGGTGATTGGCACACCCGGTGGCAGCCGTATTATTACTATGGTGCTACTCGGCCTTTTAGACTTTATCGACGGTAAAAATGCTAATGCCATAGTCTCTGCACCACGGTATCATCATCAATATTTGCCTAACGCTATCCAATTAGAACCCGTTGGTTTTTCTCAAGAAATGCAACAATCGCTTGCAGATTATGGTCATAAAATCAATGTATTGTCGCGACAATACGGCAATATGCAAGTCATCACTTTTGACAAAAAAGCGGGATACTTAGATGCAGCAAGCGATCCACGTGGTGAAGGCTCAGCTGTTATTTCAATTGTGGCGCGTCAAGCACCTTAATCATGCTGATAGACAGTCATTGTCATATAGATTTTGATATCTTTGACACTGATCGTGATGCCCTTTTAGCTGAATGTAAACAACATCACATTGCACGGATTATCGTACCGGGTGTCACAGCCAACCGTTGGTATAAATTACTATCCCTATCCGCTAAGTTTTCTGAGATTGAATATGCCCTTGGCTTGCATCCGATGTTTATGGATAAGCACCAGCCAACGGATATCACCCTGCTTCATGACTACCTTGAGCAAAATCAACCTGTCGCTATCGGTGAGATTGGTTTAGATTTTTATCAAGCTGAACACGATAAAGAAAGCCAAATAAACCTATTTGAACAACAACTAAAACTCGCTGATGCTTTTGATTTACCGGTGATTTTACATGTCAGAAAGGCCCACAATGCTGTGTTGCAACTATTGAAAAAACACCGGGTTAAAGGCGGTATTGTTCATGCTTTTAGTGGCAGCGAACAAGAGGCACAACAGTATATTAAGCTGGGGTTCTTACTGGGCATTGGCGGTACAATTACCTATGAAAAAGCGACCCGAGTCAGACGGTTATTTAGTGACTTGCCTTTATCTGCCATTGCTTTAGAAACGGATGCACCTGATATGCCATTGCAAGGTCAAGCTGGCCGGCGAAACTCACCCCTGTCGCTTGTTCATATTGTGTCGAGATTGGCAACGTTACGGACTGAAAAACTCGATGTTATCGCACAGATAACAAGCGACAATGTGAGTCAATTATTCAGCCTGTCATAGTCTTTATTATGTTCTGATAAAGGACAGGCGTTTAGAGTTAAATTTGACAACGATATACCAGCTAATAACGCTTTATATTGGCGTGGCCCCGTATTGTGGCAAACTGATGGTAGACAGTGGCGAGAACTTACATTGCCTAGACAAGCAATACCTTCTCCTTCTGTTATAAAGCAGTACAATATACTGTCACACTAGAGCCCCATAATGCACATTGGCTCTTTGCGCTCGATTTACCTAGCCCATTCCCTATTAGCTTAACTACTTGCCTTTCTCACGATGCAATATTACTGAGTGATAAACTCATAAAAAGCCGTGTTCAATATCAATTGGCTTCTTCGACTGGTTTTGCGATGGCGGCTTATAATACGCCTCACCTCCGTGCTGCCTTGGCATTACCAGAAGGCCTTCATGTGCGAACACGTGCTTTAGCCGAGCAATGGCGACAAAGTGCTGACTTTCCTGAATCACTTATCAAAATGGCTCTGAATCACTTTAATCAGGCTCCATTTATTACACTTTGACACCACCGATGTTATCGGGCGATGTTGTCGATCAATTTTTATTTGAAAGCCGCAAGGGGTTTTGCGAACACTCTGCTGCTAGTTTCACAACCTTAATGCTTGCTACTAGTATGCCTACGAGTATTGTGACAGGTTATCAGGGCGGTGAACTTTAACCCCGTTGACAATTAGTGGGTTGTAAGACAACGTGATACCCATGCTTGGACCGAAGTCTGGTTGCCTGGCCCATTGGTTACGTGTTGATCCTACTACCGCTATCTCACGTGAGCGTATTGACCGCGGCATGTCTGATATTTTACCGCGGACATCCCGCGCACCTCTGTTATTTCCTCAATCCGAACAATTAATTAATATTTGGAAAACGGTTAAACACAATCGGGATGCTGTTAATAAGGCTTGGAACCGTTCTATTTTGGCTTATGGCCCTGACCTGCAAAAGTCTTTAAACACTCTGTATGGTTAACTCGAATTGGCAGCGTATGACTATGGCCTTATTGATTGCTTCTAGCGTTGTTTTATTGATGACTTCTGCACTTTTACTGATGCACTCACCGAGAAACTGACCCCGTTGTAGTGATTTACCAGAGATTTTGCCAGCATCTTCTAAACTAAGTTTGAGCGGCCGTCTTCCACATGAAGGTCCACTTGATTTTGCCGACAGTTCAGCACAATCCTTTCCAGAATATCGACCACAAATCTGCCAAATTACGGCACAGTATGTTTCGCTCCGTTATGATAAAAGGATGTCATCCATAAGCGACTTCAAACACGCCGTTAAACACTTTAAGCCCAAAGCAAAGTGACTCTATGAATGATGCTGAACTAAATCGCTTTAAAACACTGTTATTACAGCAACGTGATACCTTGATGGCCAGTCAACAATTAGGTCAATCGGCAACTGAAACACTGGCATTAGACCAGTCTAGTGTTGGTCGCGTCTCTCGTATCGATGCGATACAATCACAATCGATGACCATTGAAACAACCCGTTTGCGCCAACAACAGTTACGTCAAATTACCACAGCCATCGCCATGATAGAATCGGGAGATTACGGTTTTTGTACCGAATGTCATGCTGAAATTGATGTTAAACGTCTTTCCATCGATCCTGCCGCAATGCAATGTGTGCCGTGCGCCTCACGACTAGAATAAGTTAGAATAGCTTTTTTTTATTTAAAGCTGACTGACCTCTCAAATGTCTTTATCTTCTCCTCTGTTTGAACGTAGCCATATCTTAATTGGTGATGAAGGCATCACTCGCCTTCAAGACAGTCATGTGTTGATAGCCGGTATCGGTGGTGTGGGCTCTTTTGTAGCAGAAGCCCTAGCACGGCTTGGTGTTGGCAAACTGACACTGGTTGATCATGACGTTGTTTCATCGTCGAATTTAAACCGGCAGTTAGTCGCTTTACATTCTTCGCTTGAGCAAAATAAAACAGACGTGATGGCAAATCGGATTCAAGATATCAATCCGGACTGCGAGGTCGCGACATTGAATGCTTTTTTAAGTCCAGACTCCATTCCAGCGTTATTGTCACAGCCTTTTGATATTGTCGTCGATGCCATTGACAGTATGAGTAGTAAAACAGCATTGCTTGAAACCACCTGGAAACAAAATACCCCTATTTTTTCTAGTATGGGTGCTGGCGGTAAATTGGATCCTAGCCAAATTAGAACAGGCGACTTAATGGATACCACGGTTTGCAAATTGGCCAGCCAATTACGTCGTCATGTTCGTAAACGCGGTGTTGGCCGAGGCATTCAAACGGTCTATTCTGTTGAATCCAATCTCCCACCTTTGCCTCCTGAAGCAGTTGATCGTGGTCGTGCACGTGTTGTTAATGGCACAGTTAGTTATATGCCTTCGTTATTTGGTTTAACCTTAGCAGGATTAGTGGCGAATCATATTATCGGTGATGCACGGCGTGTCATCGACTGATTCCACGACTGTTTTAAATTGCACTGCTGACATGCAGTTGGCACTGAGCCGGTTACTTGAGCCCTATGGTTTAGTCCTTTACTTTGTTCCCGATGAAGAAGCTATTCCTGGGAGTTTCTTTGGTGACCGAGAAGCAGGTTTAGTGGGTAACACACTTTATTTACGTAATGACACACCTGTCCATTCTGCCTTGCATGAAGCTAGCCATTATATTTGTATGACACCTAAGCGGCGACTTAATTTAGACACCGATGCTGAAGGTGATTTTGATGAAGAAAATGGGGTTTGTTATTTACAGATCTTATTGTCTAAACATTTTCCGATAATGGGCCCTGATCGCATGTTATTGGACATGGATCGTTGGGGTTACAGTTTCCGTTTAGGCAGTGCTAAAGATTGGTTTGAACAAGATGCAGAGGATGCTGAGGCTTGGCTAAAACATTACGGCATTATCACGTATTTGCGAGACATTACCTGGCAATGTCGGTTGAGAGAATAGTCGTTTTACTCCCAGGGTATGCTAGAATTTAGTGAGATTGCAACTCACTCAAATTCAGTTCTTAAAGGTTATTATGTCAGAAGAAAACATGGATACGACACCCACGGCTCATACACAAAGTGCTGTTCAGTTAAACTTAGTTTCTTTGGTGTTAATTACAGGACTTGCTGGCTTTTCTGGTGGTCTTGCATGGGCGGTGTTAACGACTGTTCTCGATCTATTTGGTTTCATCCAATTAGATAAGTTTGGCAGCTATATTAGCAATTTACTAACATTCCCATTAATCGGCTTATTTTTTAGCGCCTTTTTCTCTGTCATTGGTTACCCGGTATATAAAAGGATTTGCAAACGACTCCGCGGTCAGAAACTATCCGGATTGTTTATTAACTAAAAGCATTACCTCATGAATAAACCAAACTATTAGAGTCCTTCATGACTGAACATCGCCATAGCAATGTTTTTTTATTAGGTTTATTTATTTTTTAGGTTTGTCTGTTTTAGGTTATTTACTCGGGCAAGCAGCTATTGAATACCATCATTATGATCGTAATGTCACCGTAAAAGGCTTATCAGAACGAGAATCTAAGGCCGATATTGTCATTTGGTCAATTCAATTTAATACAGCCAGTAATGACTTGAAGGAACTTAATGACGCGATTGACATCACCAGTTCGGACATTAAACACTTTCTGGTTGAGCACGGCATTACAGAAACAGATATTACGTTCTCCACCCCTGCTATTACTGTCGAAATTGCGCAGCAATATGATAATAATCGTGCACCAGAATTTCATTACTCTGCTTTTCAAACTGTGACTGTTTATTCCCACGATATAGACACTGTCCGTTCTGTCATGGGCTCTTTATCAGAACTTGGTAAAAAAGGGATTGTTTTACCGGCTAAGGTTACGATTCCCAAACAGAGTATATATTTACACGTTTGAATGGCGTCAAACCGGAAATGATCGAAGAAGCGACCAGAAATGCTCGTCATGTTGCTGAAAAATTTGCAGCCGAATCTGATAGCCAATTAGGTAAAATCAAAAGGGCATCACAAGGACAATTTAGTATTTATGCCCGTGATCGGAATAATCCGCCTATCAAGAAAGTGAGAGTGGTTGCTAAGGTTCAATATCATCTTTCTGACTAATGCCATAATTATCAGATTTCGATTCACTGGTTGAACAATTAGAAGTTGTGCCTTTTGCGAGCAAAAATTAACGCTTAACGCTCATCCTTTATTTCAAGTTCATCCGAATGCAAAAATTCTTATTGCAAGTCATACGCCCGGCAAGAAAGCCAACCAATCAGGGCATTCCCTTTAGTGACCCCTGTAGCCAACGACTCAGACAATGGATGGGAATCAGTTCAGAACAACTTTATAATCCTAAAATGGCTGTAATTTTACCCATGGGGTTATACTACTCAGGTACCGGAAAACAGGGTGATTCCCCCCCTAGGCCAGAATGTGAGGCTGCTTGGCGGTCAAGTTTGTTATCTCATCTTCAAGGCATTGAAATAACTATTGTCTTGGGTCGCTTCGCACAAGATTATCACTTTAACCATCGCAGCTCTAACTGAGCTGGTTCTTGATTGGCAGCCCCATTGGCCACGGCTAGTTCCATTACCTCACCCTAGTACTAGGAATAACCGCTGGCTGAAAAATAACCCTTGGTTTGAAACAGATTGGATTCCTCAATTGCAAACAAAAATTGCAAACATTCTTACCCAACATATATAGATAGTAGTAATGAATTTGTATGATCGCTCCATCGGGTAATTTTTGCTTTAATTTTGTTCAAAATATTTTTTTGCTACATCACAATCTTGTGCTATTTGTGTCGCTAATTCTGTTAAGCCATCAAATTTCTTTTCGTCACGTATGTTACGTAAGAAATGTACTTGTACGTAGTGACCGTATATATCAGCATTAAAATCAAATAGATGTACTTCCAATAATGCTTTATGCCCACCTTTCACTGTTGGTCTAACACCGACATTGGCCACGCCTTGGTATGGTTCGCCATCTAAACCAAATAGTTGTACTGCATAAACGCCACTCATCGGTACTTTGCAACGGTGTAAATGGATATTAGCTGTTGGGAATCCCAGCGTTCTACCACGTTTATCCCCATGTGCCACTCTACCGCTCATTCTATAAGGATGACCGAGTAAAGTCTGAGCCAACATTAAATCGCCAGCTCCAAGTGCCTGTCGGATCCGCGTGCTACTCACACGGTCTTGTTCGATTGCAAAAGTGTGCATGTTGACGACCTGAAAACCATGCTCCTTACCTAGTTGTTGTAGCAATGCAAAATCACCTTGTCTGTTTTTGCCGAATTTAAAATCGTCACCCACCACTAAGTAGCGGACATTGAGTCCTTTCACTAATAACTGTTCAACGAAATCATTAGCTGACATTTGAGCTAATTTTTTATCGAACCGCAAAACGCACAATTGTTGAATAGAATAGCTTCTCAACGCTTCTACTTTCTCACGAAAGCGGCTCAGCCTGGCAGGTGCTTTATCAGGTGCAAAGAACTCGTTAGGTTGAGGTTCAAATGTGATTACTACTGCTGGTAAACCGAGTAAATCACCTTTCAATGCTAATTGGCTCAATACGGCTTGATGACCTAAATGAATGCCATCGAAATTACCAATTGTCGCCACACAACCTGTTGGCTGATCGGGTAAATTATGGAAGCCTCGAATAATTTTTTGCATGCTTTAAAGTGGGTAATTTTATCTAAAGTTGCCATAGACTAACATTAATTAACCTGAGTTCGGGATAACAACAGTCAATAGATTTCCATAAGCTTGCTGACTATCCTTATCCCAAACTCAGGTTAACTACCCCTCAATCGTTCAGGCAAGAATAAGATGATTAATTTATAATACTTCAAATACACTTACTTTTTGTTAGAGGCCGACTGCTGTGGCAAGACGAAAAAAACTCGATTATGAAGCTTCCATTACTGAACTAGAATCTTTGGTTGAGCGACTAGAGCAAGGTGATCTAAGTCTTGAGGAGTCATTAAAGCTATATGAAAGTGGTGTACTTCTCACCCGTGATTGCCAAGAAGCATTAAGCCAGGCTGAACAAAAGGTACAACTTTTATTACAGCAAAGTGATCAAGCCAATATAGTTGATTTTGAGGGCAATTCGTCAGACTCGTGAAGCAGAATTTTGTTTTTAGAACATGGATGCAATCTAGGCAAGCACGTGTAGAACAGGCCTTAACCCATTCATTGGTAGCGACGAATATCAGCCCATCATCTGAACTTGTCGATGCTATGCATTACTCCACATTAAATGGCGGCAAACGTTTAAGGGCCTTGCTGGTCTATGCCACAGGTGAAGCATTAGGCGCACAGCTTGATTGTCTTGATGCGCCAGCGTGTGCTGTAGAGCTCATTCATGCCTATTCTCTTGTCCATGATGATATGCCAGAGATGGATAATGATGACTTACGCCGAGGTAAACCCACCTGCCACAAAGTGTACGGCGATGCTATCGCCTTACTAACGGGTGATGCTCTACAATCTCTCGCATTTGAGACACTCTGCGATGAACGATTATCAGCACAACAACAAGTCGCCATGGTTAAAGCCTTATCTCATCAAAGTGGATTATGGGGTATGGCTGGTGGTCAAGCCATCGATCTCGCTTCAGTTGGACAAGATCTCGACCTCTCGGCGTTACAAATGATGCATGAATTGAAGACAGGGGCACTGATTAAAGCCAGCGTTCAATTAGGCCTATTTTCTTCACAAGAAAATTGGGAGAAACTTACACCCCCTCTCTCTGATTATGCTTTAGCCATTGGACTTGCTTTCCAAGTACAAGATGATGTTCTGGATGTTACCGCAAACACGGATACTTTGGGTAAAATGCCAGGCGCAGATATTGCACTTAATAAACCGACCTATCCTGCTCTTATGGGTTCGGCAGAGGCACAACAGAAAGCCAACGACTTAATTGAACAAGCTTTAGCTATTTTGGTTGATATGCCATACGATACTAAAGCTTTAGCTGCCTTAGCCCAATTTGTCGTTCAAAGACGACATTAAGAATTAATAAACATGACTACGCTACTTTCACAAATTGATAGCCCGGATGACTTGAGACAATTGGATAAGAGCCAATTGCCTCAACTTGCAACCGAAATTAGAGCATTGATAGTTGATAGTGTTCAGCAAACAGGTGGCCATATTTCATCTAATTTGGGTGTTGTCGAACTGACTTTAGCCTTACATTATGTCTTTAAAACACCTGAAGATCGTTTTGTTTGGGATGTTGGGCATCAAAGTTATGCCCATAAAATCCTAACAGGCCGACGTGACCAAATGAGTACGATGCGCCAAGCCGGTGGTTTGTCGGGTTTTCCCAAACGCAGTGAAAGTCCTTACGATACTTTTGGGGTTGGTCACTCTAGCACCTCTATCAGTGCTGCTTTAGGTATGGCACTAGCTGCACAAGCCCAATACAGTCAACGCCATAGTGTCGCCATTATTGGTGACGGTGCACTCACTGCAGGGCAAGCTTATGAAGCCCTTGCCCATGCTGGAGATTTAAATGCAAACTTACTCGTCGTCTTAAACGACAATGAGATGTCGATTTCAAGAAATGTCGGCGGTATGTCAAATTACTTGGCTCGCATGTTATCTGGTAACTTTTACACCACTGCACGTGAAGGTAGTAAGAAAGTATTAGAAAAATTACCTTCTGCTTGGGAATTTGCCCGTCGTGCTGAAGAACATATGAAAGGTATGGTGATTCCGGGCACACTATTTGAAGAAATGGGCTTTAACTATATCGGTCCGATCGATGGCCATGATCTGGATACTTTGCTTTCTACATTAAGTAACCTACGTGATCGTAAGGGGCCACAGTTCCTCCATATTGTCACTAAAAAAGGTAAAGGTTACCAACCAGCGGAAGAACAGCCCAATAAATATCATGGCGTCAGTCCAGCTAATAGCCAAGCCGCCGGGCCAAGTTACACTTCTGTTTTTGGTGATTGGCTGTGTGATATGGCAGCAGAGTCTGAAGATTTGATTGCCATTACCCCTGCCATGTGTGATGGCTCAGGTTTAAGCCATTTTTCTGAACAATTCCCCGAACGCTATTTTGATGTGGGTATTGCCGAACAGCATGCTGTCACTTTAGCAGCTGGAATTGCCAGCGAAGGCAAAAAGCCAGTAGTGGCAATTTATTCTACTTTCTTGCAACGGGCATATGATCAATTAATCCATGATGTAGCGATACAAAATTTACCGGTTTTATTTGCTATCGACCGAGGTGGCTTGGTAGGTGCAGATGGCGCCACCCATGCAGGCAGTTTTGACTTAAGTTATCTTCGCTGTGTCCCCAACATGTTGATTATGGCGCCTGCTGACGAAAATGAATGTCGCCAGATGCTCACGACCGGATATCAACATAATGGGCCTAGTGCTGTTCGTTACCCAAGAGGCTCGGGACCTGGTGCTGAGATTGAAACAACGTTAACACCACTTACTATTGGTCAAGCAGAGACTAAGTCTGAAGGTAGTCGCGTAGCAATCCTCGGTTTTGGCAGTATGGTCAAAACCGCGCAAGAAGCAGGAGAAACACTCGAAGCTACTGTTGTAAATATGCGTTTTATCAAGCCACTTGATACAACACTAATTGATAATATTGCTGCCAACCATGAACTGATCATTACGATTGAAGAAAATGCAAAATTGGGCGGTGCTGGCAGTGGTGTTGCCGAATATTTATTGTCCAAAGGTGCTTCGACACCGATTAAAATTCTAGGACTACCCGATAATTTCCTCGATCATGGACAACATCAGCAAATGTTAGTGGACTGCGGTTTATCAGTTGAGGGCATAATTAATACCGTAAAACAACATTTTCCGGCATAATAGCCGATTGATTACAGCCCTTTAGATAGAAATCAACTCATGAATCCTAGCTATACTTTAAAAATCTTAGCTGATTTTGCCTCTGCTCACACCCTTCGTGATTACCCGGGTGATTGCAGCCGTATGCATGGCCATAATTGGAAAGTTGAGGTCGAAGTGACCGCAACCGCTTTAAACGAGTATGAGATGGGAATGGATTTTAAAACAATCAAAACGGCAACCCGTGAATTAGCTAAAACATTAGACCATCGATACTTAAATGATATACCCCCCTTTGATGTTCGGAACCCTACTGCGGAAAATATTGCCCAATACTTTTATCAACATTTGAGAGACACGCTAAATATCAACACTGCCCGTGTTTCCGCTGTGACTTTATGGGAAACAGAACGTGCCTGCGTCAGATATACTGAGGATTAAGAGATGACAACTGACAAAAAACCGGATTGCTGTGATGAAATTGAAGATGTACAAAACATCGCCGATAAGCGTCATATCGCTATAGATAAAGTCGGTATAAAGGATATTCAGCACCCTATAAAAGTCAGTGACCGAAGTACTGGCGAGCAAAATACGGTTGCGAACTTTAATATGTATGTAAACTTGCCTCATCAGTTTAAAGGTACGCATATGTCGCGTTTTGTTGAGATTTTGAATCAACATGAACGTGAAATTACAGTTAAGTCTTTCCGTAACATGCTGAGCGAAATGACAGAACGTCTCCAAGCAGAATCTGGCTATATAGAGATGGACTTCCCCTATTTCGTCAATAAAGAAGCACCAATTAGCAAAGTAAAAAGCTTAATGGATTACCAAGCGAGCTTTATTGGTGAAATCACAGGTGACAAAACAAGTATCACAGTTAAAGTGGTCGTTCCCGTCACTAGCTTATGTCCTTGTTCTAAGAACATTTCTGATTACGGTGCTCATAATCAACGCTCACACGTCACATTGACCGTTCGTGTTGATAGCTTTGTTTGGATCGAAGACTTAATCGATTTGGTTGAAGAAGAGGCATCTTGCGAGATTTTTGGTCTCTTAAAACGACCTGATGAGAAGTACGTAACAGAGCGTGCTTACGACAACCCAAAATTTGTCGAAGATATTGTTCGTGATATTGCTGCACGGCTCAATGATGATGATCGTATTGATGCCTATATCGTTGAATCTGAGAACTTCGAATCTATTCATAATCACTCAGCTTATGCCCTGATAAGCAAAGGTTTTGATTAAGTTAAAATGATATCTCAGTTCTAAAAAAGCCATGTTCTACTGAGCAGGGATTTTTTATGCTTTATGACTAACTTGACAGCCTGACGGACAACTGTTCTTTATATTACGGGTATCACTATTAAGGATATCCTCAATGAGTATTGATAGAACAACAGCGCTTTCGCCTCTATTGTTTGCACAAAAGACAGCAAACTATTTGAGCGTGGCCACTGTTCAATTGGCTAACGAACAAATCGAGACTCAAGGTGTAGCGGCACTCGCTTTAATTCAAGCTATTCTACAAATCAATGACCGTCTTGGCAGTAATCTAGATGTGATGGCTTAAAACTTTTGTTTTAAATCCATTCTTTCGCCACTTCTTTCCATATCCAATTGGCCTAAAAAACTCATCTGTAATAGAGCACGAGCAGGTTCCGGCCCATCTAATAACATTGTAGACACATTATGAAGCCTAATTTGGCTTACTTGCACCTGGTCCAGCATGATGCGGTAAGCTTTTCAATTCGAGAGGCTGTTTTCACACCAATGCCCCCACCTTTTGCATAATCAATAGTAAGCCGTTTTGCTATCGGTGCGTTAAGTACAAGGGACGATGCTCCGGTATCCACTAAAAAATCAACGCTAAAACCATTAACACTATCAGGTGTTAAATACATCCCTTTTGTTGGCCAAAGGCTTACTTTCGCTTGTTTGGGCGGTAAAAAATAATGACTATCGATGTGATTACCCAAGAAGTGTTCTTCTTGAATACCATGTACTTCCAGTACCGCCACTTTGCTGCTTGCAGAAACCAAGGTAACATCTTCTCGACTGGTCTTTCCTGCTTTTAGAATACGCTATTTATTATGATATCTAACACAGCCATATCATTGAAAAGGCCTAAAACAATAATTTTAGAGACATCAGCCCATGCGGTAGAGACATTTAGCAGTATAATAAGCACCGCAGATAATGCTTTTGGCATGGTTTCTCCCCCTAACAAAGTATTCCATTTAACAACTAGCACTAGCATAATAATAAAGATAATGAATATATCATCACCTTCTACAGTAACCGGTGTCATTTTAGCTGGTGGCCAGGGCCGCCGTATGGGCGGTCAAGACAAGGGTCTTATCCCGTACCATGAACGACCACTGATTGAGCGCATTATCACACTGCTTAAACCGCAGGTTGATAAGCTTATTATCAATGCAAATCGTAATATAGGACAATATCAAGAATACAGATACCCTGTTATCGAAGATACCTTAACTGATTTTTGTGGTCCTCTAGCGGGTATGCTCAGTTCTATGAAAGCTTGTGACACTGATTTCATCCTGACTTGCCCCTGCGATTCGCCCCAACTTTCACCACAATTACGTCAGCGGATGATGGAAACATTACTTGCCAATCAGGCCGATATTGCCGTCGCACACGATGGTAATCGTCTACAACCGGTCTTTTGTTTGATACCTTGTCGTCTGGCAACACATCTAGAGAATTATCTTGCAAAAGGCGATCGTAAAATCGACTTATGGTTCGCTCAGCATAATATGGTGGCTGTCGATTTCTCAGATCAGGTTGATAGCTTTATCAATTTTAACCAACCTGAAGACATCGATTCACATCATGCGCGTATTCAAGCAGACATTCCCGTATTGGGTTTTTCTGCCTACAGCGGTACTGGTAAAACAACGTTACTTCGTCAACTTATCCCTGCACTTATGGAAAAAAGTATTAATGTTGCCGTCATAAAGCATGCCCATCATCTTTTTGATATTGATACGCCCGGCAAGGATAGTTATGAAATTCGTGAAGCAGGTTCTCAACAAACGTTGGTCGCATCAAGTCGTTTGATGGCATTAATGCAAGCGAGCCAGCATACTGAAAAAAAACCAGAATTATCAGATCTTATTCCTCGCCTTGATGCAACGACACTCGATATTATTTTAGTCGAAGGATTCAAGCATGAGCCGTTTGCTAAAATTGAACTACACCGGCCAAGCCTCGGTAAACCCTTTATTTATGATCATGATGACAATGTCATCGCCATTGCGAGTGATGAACACTTATCTTTGAGCCGCAATATAGATCAACTTAACATCAACGATATTGATGCTATAGCAGATTATGTCGCTGACTTTATACTGCATTGGACATCTTAAGATTATGGCCGAATTTACCCCTGAACCTAGTTGCGCTGATCCTGAAGACAAAAACCGCTTAGATATTGCTGCCGCCAGACAACGTATTGCTTCCTTAGTTTCTCCCCTAAATGCCTGGCAATCATGTCCGATACGTGACGCATTAGACCGTGTTTTGCATCAAGATATCATCTCGTCAATTCATGTACCCTCGCACAATAATTCAGCCATGGACGGCTACGCTATCAACAGTCACGATTTGGCCAAGGGCTTGAGTGAATTAAAACAGGTTGGGATTGCTTATGCTGGTCAGCCATACACTGGTGCCATTAACGCTGGCGAGTGTATTCGGATTATGACTGGGGCTGTTGTTCCCCCTGAATGCGATACTATTGCCATGCAGGAACTTGTCGAAGTAGATGGTGATATTATTAAAATTCACCGCCCACATCCTGCTGGCGAACATGTCCGTTATGCTGGTGAAGACCTAAAAACAGGTGATGTCGTTTTGTCTGCTGGACGCCGCCTAGTCCCTTCTGATCTTGGGTTGATAGCCTCTTTGGGCATTGCTGAAGTCATTGTGAAGAGACGGCTACGTATTGCTTTTTTCTCTACTGGCGATGAATTAAAGTCTATCGGTGAGGTGCTTGAATCTGGCCAGATTTATGACAGCAATCGCTACACTTTATATGGCATGCTCAAACGCCTCGATGTCGATATTTTAGATATGGGCGTCGTCCCAGATGATAAAGGCCAACTTCGCCAAACGCTAATTGATGCTTCTACACAAGCTGATGTAGTCATTACATCGGGGGGTGTTTCTGTCGGTGATGCTGATTATGTTAAAGAAATGCTCGCTGAATTGGGGCAAGTTGATTTTTGGAAAATTGCAATGCGACCTGGTAGGCCGTTAGCATTTGGACAAATCAATGATGCTTTATTTTTTGGATTACCCGGTAACCCTGTTTCCGTGATGGTCACCTTCTATCAATTTGTCACGCCTGCGTTACGCCAATTAATGGGTGAGGCCAATACAGAATCACTGACATTACAAGTTGTTTGTACTGATGCTATTCGCAAACGCCCAGGTCGATTTGAGTACCAGCGCGGCATTTTATCAACCAATCCTGAAGGCATTACCCAAGTGGCTATCACAGGAGGACAAGGTTCAGGCATCTTACGCTCTATGAGTACGGCAAATTGCTTTATTTTATTAGACGAGCAATGTGATGGTTTGCCCGCTAATAGTCTTGTCACTGTACAACCTTTCGCAGGACTCATTTGATGTCTGATTCACAGGCAAAACAAAAACTCGAATTTAATAAACTCAGGAAGCGTTTACGCCGCCATGTCGGTCAAGCCATTGCTGACTTCGATATGATCCAAGATGGCGACAAAGTGATGGTTTGTCTATCTGGTGGAAAAGACAGTTACACTCTGCTCGATATTTTAATGAATTTGCAAAAACATGCGCCTATTGATTTCGAGCTCATTGCAGTTAACTTAGATCAAAAGCAACCTGGTTTTCCAATGCATGTTCTACCTGAATATCTTTCTTCACTGGATGTCCCTTTTCATATCATTGAAAAAGACACCTACAGCATTGTTAAGGAAGTAGTTCCAGAAGGCAAAACCACCTGTGGCATTTGCTCACGCCTACGGCGAGGCTCACTTTATGCTTGGGCTCGTCAAAATGGCATTACTAAAATCGCATTAGGACATCACCGAGACGATATTATAGAAACGGCTTTTTTAAACATGTTCTATGGCGGTAAATTGAAAGCCATGCCACCCAAACTATTAAGCGATGATAAAACGAATATCTTGATCAGGCCACTCAGCTACTGCAAGGAAGCCGATATCGCTCGTTACGCAGACTACCAACAATTTCCTATTATTCCGTGTAATTTATGTGGTTCTCAGGAAAACCTTCAGCGTCAGGTCATTAAAGACATGCTGCAAAATTGGGAGAAAAAATTTCCTGGCCGCTCAGATATTATTTTTAAGAGTTTGCAAAATGTTGCACCAACCCAATTGGCTGATACTAACTTATTCGACTTCGTTGGTTTGGAACAAAATCGTATTCAACCCACCGCTGAACATAACGCTCTCAATGACCGTTTTATCGAGACTTCTTTTGCGCCCTAGCTATTTGCTCATTATTATCAACAGGTATTTCCAAACCGTAAACTCTAGACGTCTGTCATGACGTCATTCTTTCAAATCGTCATGATAAGATGATAACTTTAAATTCAAATATGGCGCTATAACTATCTCGAAAAAGAAATTAAAGCAAGAGAAGCTAGAATTTCAAAACACGAAAAGAAAATCAAAAAAACTCAAAATTCACTGAAATAATCAGGTAACGTTTAAAACACAGAGCTATAGCATCATGGTGAGTTGCGAAAAGAAAAAGAAATCACGTGATAAAAAGATCAAAAAAAAGGCACCCGCATTAGCTCAAAGCCCACAACCCGTTAGTCCAGCGCTCAAAAAAAACACATCTCTACGTCTGGAGCAAGCTACTTTGAAAAAACTAAAAAATCGTGCCATCGAAGCAGATGGCAGTGTACAGCAGTTGCTTGAAATGCAAGTGAATAATTATTTAAATAATGGCAAGTGAACTAGGATCTTTTGCTCGAAATAGTGATAACTCTTTCCGCCAAGTCACTAAATTAGCAGACATTATATTTTTTATAAAAATGAAGCTTTACAAAACAGAAAATAGTTAACCCTTTTTTGAATATCTTCCTTAGTTATTCACTTTTCCAGTGCAAGAGCTCTTCTATTATCAGAACAAACGCCGCTAAGTTATTGATTGCAGGACAAACTATCTTAAACCCCTGATTTATATCAATTATTTTAGGTGTTTATTTTTTAACCAACTTGTAGTCTTAGGTTTAAAAAGAATAACTTAGCCATCCTTTTTCACTTTACTCACAAAGTTATCCACAGGTAATATGAGTAAGTTTGTAAGTGCTTGATAGCAGATGTTTGTTAGATATTAGGGGCAAAATCTTCAGCAAACTCCAAGGCATTTCCATCAGGATCACGACAGAAAAAAGCGGCTCTGCCAGATTTGCTTTTGCTGAATTCAACATTGGCATCTACTAGACGCTGTTCTAGTTTTGAAATGTCTTCGACAACCAATGCCACATGCTTATCTCGACCGCCATGCTCAGGCCTGCCTTCAGCGGAATCTGGGTTAGGTAGTTGCATTAGATGAATTTGCTGACCGCTATCACTAATATCAATCCAAGCACCATCAAAAGCAAAATCAGGTCGTGTCTCGTTTAAGTGCATCTGCAAAATATCACAATAAAATACTAAAGATTTTTTTACATCTGACACTAAAAAACTCGCATGTGCGATCGCTTTAATCATTGTCTTTTTCCTCATATATCATCATTTTTTTATGGTACTGATATTCTAGCAACACCAAATGCTGCCAATAATATCATCACACCACCAACCCACTCCTGCATCGTCATTGTTTCATCAGTTAATAACCATGCCGCAACCGCAGCAACAATCAATTCAAACAACATAATCACAGATGAACGATAAACAGGCATTTTTGCTAAGCCATATAATACTGCGACTGTCATTGCTACAATGCCCAACCAGCCCAAGAACCAAGCTCCTAACCACAAGCTACTAGATACATTTGGCCACGCTGCTTGCGTTGTTAAAATCACAGCTATTGAAACGAAAACAACACCCCACCACGTTGCAGCTGTTTTGATAGCCATCGACTGTGTTGATAATTTTCTCGCAATGACATTATTAACTGAAAATGCAATCCCTGCTAATAAAGCAAGCCAATCCGATAGCCCTTTCGGCCAGGGCTTACCTAATTCTGGATTCCAAAGCATCACCACTGATCCGAGCATCGCAACACAAAAGAAAATAATCGCACGTCTCGACAAACGCTCTTTCAACCACCAGCGACCGATTAACACTGTCCATAATGGTGATAAATAAAACAACAGCATGACTCTCATCACTTCACCTTGAATTAAGGCAACAACAAAAGCGACGTTGGTGACACCTGCTGCGAGTGCTAAAGCCAATAGAATGACTTTATCCCCTTGCAGCTGACCTTGTCGGTTTTTAAAAATCATTGGCAGCGTTAATACCGCTGCTGCAAGATACATCACTAAGGAGCTCCAAATACCCGACATGCCCGCCTCATTAAGTAGGCGCAGTGGGTACCAAATCAGGCCCCATAGACTGGCAGAAAAAAGTAGGCAGGCAATGGCGAGATTATTTTCGGAGATTATTCTGGTCATCATGGGCTAACCTTATACCACGAGTTATTGATAACCCGTTATAATAGTCTGCTTTATTTTGCATTAATATCGAGCTATGAACCCTGATTTGGCCCAGTTGCACCCTTACCCGTTTGAAAAACTGGCTAAATTGAAAGCAGGATTAACGCCGCCAACTGAGTTAGCACATATTGCTTTATCAATTGGAGAACCAAAACACCCTACGCCCGGCTTTATCACCAATGCCGTTATCGAAAACTTAGGCGGTTTATCACACTACCCAACCACAGCAGGCACAATCGAGTTAAGGCAAGCTATTGCTAACTGGCTGGATCAGCGTTTTGATTTAAACAGTCAAATCGATGCTGCCACACAAGTCTTGCCTGTTAACGGTACGCGCGAAGCTCTTTTCGCTTTTGCTCAGGCTATGATTGAACGAAAAACAGATGCCTTGGTCGTGATACCAAACCCGTTTTATCAGATTTATGAAGGTGCAGCAATTCTCGCTGGTGCAACACCCCACTTTTTAAATTGCACTTTTGACTCAGAATTCACTCCCAATTTTGATGCTGTCAGTCCTGAAGTTTGGCAACAGTGCCAACTTGTCTATCTCTGTAGCCCAGGCAACCCTACCGGTGCTGTCATTGATGCTGAGACATTGAGTCAACTTATTGCACTTGCTCATCAATATGATTTTGTCATCGCCTCTGACGAATGTTATTCAGAAATCTACTTTGACGAAACTCATCCGCCTGT
Organism: Gammaproteobacteria bacterium; assembly: GCA_029248745.1. Lineage (GTDB taxonomy): Bacteria > Pseudomonadota > Gammaproteobacteria > Nitrosococcales > Methylophagaceae. The sequence goes on along the minus strand of JAQWIT010000003.1, from coordinate 137,142 downwards.
TGGCTTGTTACAAGCCGCAATGAATGCTGGCTACACGGATTACAGTCGCTGTGTCGTTTTTCATAGCCTATCTAAGCGTTCAAATGCGCCAGGACTCCGATCTGGCTTTGTCGCCGGTGATGCTGCCATTTTAAAAGATTTTTTACGTTACCGAACTTACCATGGTTGTGCCATGCCTCTCGCAACTCAAGCTGCCTCCATTAGCGCTTGGCAGGATGAAGACCATGTTATTTATAACCGACATTGTTACCGTGAAAAATTTGCAGCTGTTTTAGCTATTTTATCGCCCGTTATGAACGTAACACAGCCAGAAGCGAGTTTTTACGTATGGGCTGAAACCCCAATTGTAGATACCACATTCGCCCAACGCCTATTTGATGAACAAAACGTGACGGTCTTACCCGGTAGTTATTTAGCCCGAGACACTGAATCAGGTAATCCTGGCGCGAACCGTATTCGTATGGCGCTAGTCGCCTCGCTAGAAGAATGTGTCGAAGCTGCACACCGTATTCGCCATCTTATCGAACATTTATAATTAGAAATTCAATCGGAGAAAACCAACAATGAGTGATATTCAAAAAATTATCGAAGACGCTTTCGAACGTCGTGCTGACATTACCCCTAGCAATGCAGATAACACTGTCAGAAATGCCGTCAATGACGCCCTTGAAATGCTTGATAACGGCAGCGCTCGTGTAGCAGAAAAACAAGATGGTGATTGGGTGGTTAACCAATGGCTAAAGAAGGCTGTTTTACTTTCATTTCGTTTGAATGACAATACAATCATGCCGGGTAGCGAAACTAATTACTACGATAAAGTTGAGCCTAAATTCGCTAGTTTTACTGAAGCTGATTTTGATAAAGCCGGTGTAAGAGTTGTTCCCCCCGCCACCGTTCGTCGCGGTTCATATATTGCACCAAGCACCGTGTTAATGCCTTCTTATGTTAATATTGGTGCTTATGTTGATTCGGGCACCATGGTTGACACATGGGCAACTGTGGGTTCTTGTGCGCAAATTGGTAAGAATGTGCATTTATCAGGCGGTGTCGGTATAGGTGGCGTTTTAGAGCCATTACAAGCCGGCCCAACTATCATCGAAGATAACTGTTTCATCGGCGCGCGTTCTGAGGTCGTTGAGGGTGTCATCGTTGAAGAAGGCGCTGTGATTTCAATGGGTGTTTACATCGGTCAAAGCACAAAAATCTTTAACCGTATGACAGGTGAGATCACTTATGGTCGTATCCCTGCTGGCTCAGTTGTTGTATCTGGTAACTTACCGTCTAAAGATGGTACGTATAGCCTTTACTGTGCTGTTATCGTTAAACAAGTTGACGAAAAAACACGTGGTAAAGTAGGTATTAACGAACTATTACGCGATATCTAATTACTAATGGTCTTTTTATCCGATGGCGACGTTGAATCACTTTCTTGCGATCCTCATGTATTCCAATACATTCGGGTTCTCATAAAGTCATTCGCCTTGCCCTCGAATAAAAACCCTCATGAATATTACTCTTTGATTGGAACTTGATTAAGTATGGTCCTATACGGCATTAAAAATTGCGATACCGTTAAAAAAGCACGTCGTTGGCTTGAAGCTAACGACGTGGCTTTCACATTTCATGATGTCAGAGCCAATGGCCTTGATAAAGCTACGGTTGAAGCATGGATACAAAAAGTCTCATGGGAGATATTACTCAATAAGCGTGGTACAACATGGCGAAAGCTTGAAGACCCACGTAAAGACAATATTAATAAAACCAATGCCATTGAACTAATGTTAGAAAACCCGACTCTTATTAAACGCCCTGTTGTCACCGTTAATGACGATTGCATGGTCGGCTTTAAAGAAGCTGATTACACAGCTTATTTTGGAAAATAATATGTCTCATACCCTTGAGTTGACTAAAGAACTTATCAGCCGCGATAGTGTGACGCCTGAGGATAAAGGCTGTCAGCTATTATTGGCGGAAAGATTATCTGCAATCGGTTTTGAGATAGAACATCTTCGCTTTGGCGACACTGATAATATTTGGGCACGTAGAGGACAAACTGGGCCTGTTTTTGCTTTTGCTGGTCACACCGATGTAGTCCCTTCTGGCCCTGCCGGGGCTTGGCAATCTCCTCCTTTTGAACCCACTCTCCGCGATGGCCTATTATATGGCCGTGGTGCAGCAGATATGAAAGGCAGTATTGCTGCCATGGTGACCGCTTGTGAGCGATTTGTTGCTAGTCATTCTAACCATACCGGTAGCTTAGCGTTCTTAATTACCAGTGATGAAGAAGGCCCAGCACATGACGGTACGGTGAAGGTCGTTGAAACGCTTGAAGCCCGCGGCGAAAAAATTGATTGGTGTTTAGTGGGTGAACCTAGTAGTACTGATAAAGTCGGTGATGTCGTTAAAAATGGACGCCGTGGTTCTCTCAATGGCCATCTGACGATTAAAGGTCAACAAGGGCATATTGCTTATCCACATTTAGCTGAAAACCCAATTCACTTATTGGCCCCTGTGTTATCAACACTATGTCAAATAGAGTGGGACCAAGGAAATGAAGATTTTCCCCCGACTAGTTTTCAGGTGTCTAACGTGAATTCTGGTACTGGAGTCACCAATGTGATTCCCGGTACAGCGGACCTGATATTTAATTTCCGTTACTCTACTGAATCTACCCATGAGCAATTACAGCAACAGGTAGAATCTGTACTTGATAATGCTGGCTTGGATTACGGTTTGGTCTGGTCCTTATCGGGTAAACCCTTTAGAACCTCTAGTGGTCCACTTGTTGATGCTGCAAAATCAGCGATTTATGCTGTCACCGGTTATGAAACGGCCTTGTCTACCTCTGGTGGTACTTCTGATGGTCGTTTTATTGCCCCTACTGGTGCACAAGTTGTTGAGTTAGGCCCAATTAATGCCACTATCCATCAAATCGATGAATGTGTTTCTGTCGAAGGACTTGACACGTTGTCTATAATCTATGAAAACCTACTAGAAAACCTATTAGCATAAAACACATGACATTTAATCGATCACAACAAACGCGACTGCTGTATTTGATTACAGCGCTGCTGCTATTAATGCAGTCGCTTGCCTTGTGGCATGATGTCGAGCATCCCTTTCATGGACATGAGCATGATGTTCAGTGTGAACGCTTCGAGGCCTTTGCTAATAGTCCTACGCTAGAAAACACCGCTTCACTTTCAGTTATCACTTCTGCTGATACATCAGAGCTTATTAGCTCACTCTCCATCACGTTGATCCTTAACAAACAACGTGATATCTATGCCATTCGCGCCCCCCCATACCTAATCTCCTGAAAATACAATCAGAACGTCTAGATCGGTCTTTAATTTCATACGACAAACCTAGCGTCATAATCTTATTTATTCATAGATCAGCATAAACAAAAAGCCTACCTTTTTGTTTATCAAATTTCTGCGATTTCACTTTTATCAAATAGTGATGTCACTTGCTTAGCTGTCTATGTTGGAGAATCAAATGAAAAACATATTACATAAAAAAAGGCTTGCCTTATTGATTAGCGGTGGCTTATCTGCATTAGCAGCAAGTCAGTTAGCCTATGCTGATACGCCCGTAGAGATGCACAACCTCATTGTTACTTCTGATCCATTTGGGGATCGCGTTGTCGATGATTTAATCAATTCTGTCACGGTCATTACTGATGAAGAATTAGCACGCCGCCAATCAAACACATTGGGTGAAACCTTAGATGGTTTACCCGGTGTTCATAATTCAGACTTTGGACCTGGTGTCGGCCGCCCTGTTGTTCGCGGCTTAACGGGGTCTCGTGTTCAGGTCCTTGATAACGGCTTGAGAGTCGTTGACGTTGCTGGTGAAGGTGCGGATCATAATATTGCGATAGATACTGCTAATGCCTCTCAAATTGAAATTTTGCGTGGACCTGCCACCTTACTATACGGTGGTAATGCCTCAGGTGGCGTTATCAACGTCATCAGTGAACACTTTAATCCCAACTTTAGCGATGAAATCAATGTCAACGGTCAATTCGCCTACAGCGGCAATGGTAATCAGCGTCTCGGAAATATTGGCCTTTCATTGCCGCTATCAGACAATTTTGTAATTCGCACTGATTATGCTGGCCGACGCAGCGATGACTTTGATATCGATGGTTTCCAAGGTATCGATCAGACAGCAGATGATAAAGGCACTTTAGAAAATAGTGGTATTGATACCAATAGTTTTTCTGTGACGGGCCTTTACTCCCAATACTGGGGATTCGCAGCACTTGGTTATAGCCGCTGGAAAACAAGCTACGGCCTCCCCACTGTCATTACAGGTGTTGGTGAAGAAGAGCAAGCACATATCAGAGCGGATTATGACCGTATAGATTTTCGTAGTGAAATAGATGACCCGTTTGCCGGTATTCATACTGCACGCTTTAAAGTCGCCTATACCGAATTTTATCAAGGTGAAGTTGCCGCTGAGTTTGATGGTGGGGTTCTAGAAGAATCTGGCATTGAAGGTGAATTTGATAAAGATGAAGCTGAAGTACGTATCGAATTGCTCCATAACCCTATTGGTGCTTGGGAAGGCGTGGTTGGCTTACAAATCAATGATACTGATTTCCAAACAAGCGCACCTGCAGCCGGTGGTGGCCATGGTGGTAGTTTCTATGTCCGTGATAACGAAACACGTTCTTATGGTCTATTCGTCTTAGAAAACACAGAAACTTCTTTTGGTCATATTGAATTAGCCGCACGTATCGATTATGTCGATTCTGAACCTGCTACTTTAGATGAAGAACGTGACGTTGACTTTGTAGCACCATTTGCAGGAGAGTTAATGCAAGCGGCTAAACTCAGTGACCGCAGTTTTACTCCTTTCAGCGTGTCGGCAGGTGCCATCGTTGATATTAATGATAGTCATCATTTCAGGGTGTCATTAAGTCGCTCTGAGCGGGCACCTTCAGCAGAACAGCTTTATTCATTCGGTGAACATCACGCATCAGAAACGGTTGAAATTGGTGATCCTGACCTAGATGAAGAGGCTTATACTAATTTAGAAATTGGTTTGGATAGGCATCTTGGTGACTTTACCTACAATATCACGGCGTTCTATAACCAAGTCAGCGACTATATTTATCTAGAGACGCTGACAATTGGTGGTGCTGAAGTTCTGAGTGATGAAGGTAATAACTTCCTTACCAATGAACAAGAAGATGCTAAATTCTATGGTGCTGAGTTCACTTCTGCATGGCAAATTAGTAAGGGACAAATGCCTTTCACACTTCGCTTCTCTGCTGATTATGTTAGGGCAAAATTAGATAATGGTGGTGATTTACCGCATATCTCTCCTGCACGTGCTGGTTTAGGGTTTGATACGGGTCATGGGGACATGGCATTCAGTATGGATTATCAGCGTGTCTTTAATCAAAGCAAAACAGCTGAGCTAGAAAGCAGTACGGATGGTTATGATCTGGTGTCATTCGATGCCAATTGGCAGCCTGCGTCATTAAAAGGCTTAGGTGTATTTGTTAAAGGCCGTAACTTACTCAATGAAGATGGTCGTCGTCATACCAGTTTCTTGAAAGATAATTCGGTTATTGTTGGCCGTTCTATCTTGGCTGGATTTAATTTCGACTTCAATATTTAAGCGGAACCATTGGAAGTATCACCAGTTTTTATAGCTGGTGGTACTTTTCAAACGAAGACCTTTAGCGTATTTCTTAACGCTAAGGCTATAAACGATCAGACCAGTCTAATTCGCTCTCAAACATCTTCATATCATAGTCCATCTCTTCACTTTCGATGAACATGTCTTCACTTTCGTCATATTCCACAGTTTCATTTACGAACTCTTCTTCAACCATTGCCACTTCATCAATACTTTCTCTGTATTTCATCACTCATACCTCAGATCGTTGTTCATGATTTTTAAAACATTACTTTGGCCGTTTAGCAATAATCTCCAGTGCCGCTATACGGTAAGTTTCTGCTAGCGTTGGAAAATTAAATGTACTTTCAATAAAAATATCGACTTTGGCATGACATAACATGGCCATATGTCCAATATGGACAACCTCGGTCGATGCTTCTCCGACTATCATCACCCCTAAAATGGCATCTCCCTGCGGATCGGAGACAATTTTCAACATGCCACCTGTATTGCCTGATATCTGGCCTCGGGCGACTTCTGAAAAATCGGCTTTTCCTACAATGACATCACCATATTGATCGCGTGCTTGCTGCTCAGTTAAACCCACTGAAGATAACTCGGGTACACCATAGATCCCAGCTGGAATTAATTGGCTACTGTCACCAATATTGACGCCTAGGGCATTACACGAGGCACGTCTCCCCTGTTCCATTGATACCGATGCTAATGAAGGTGGCCCAATAACATCACCTGCTGCATAGATATTACCCACGACAATACATAACTGCTCATCAACGCTTATTAGGCCTCGTTCGTTCAACATCAGGCCTGCATTTTGTAATTGCAACTCTTTAACATTCGCTACGCGGCCTGCTGCACATAGTAGTTTCTGACTACGTACCACGGTTCCACCTTCACACTCTGTTATGACTTCACTCACACCATCCCAATGGACTTTTTGGACTTTTTGATTTCCTAACCAAGTACCACCCATCGCTTCAAATTCTCTGACAAAACGAACGGTCATATCACTATCTAAAAAACCAAGTGGTGTTGGATAGCGGTCAACCATAGTGACTTTTACACCCAGTGCTTGAAATATAGACGCATATTCACTGGCAATAACACCGCCGCCTAGTACCGTCAGACTACTCGGTAAATAAAGCATAGATAGGATAGAATCGCTGTCTAGAATATGTTCGTGATCAATTGGGATGTTATCGGGGTGTCTAAGATATGAACCTGTCGCAATAATCATTTTATGGCTGCTAATTTGCTTCGTTTCACCACCAACGTAGTTAATATCTAAGGTATGGTTATTAACGAAACTAGCTCGGCCATGAATGCGCTCTACTTGGTTACGATCAATTTGCTCGCGCATAAAACCATCGTGCGCTTTTAACACATCATCTAAGCGATCAACTAAGGTCGCCATTTCTCTATCTTCACTTAGTTCAAAATCGACTAATGCGACATTCTGACCCATGTTTTTTACGCGTAATGCATTTTCTCTTAATGTTTTAGATGGAATAGTACCTTGGTGAACACATGCGCCACCAAACAGACTATCCCGTTCTATAATGGCAACACGTTGGCCTGCTTTTGCAGCTTGAACGGCTGCTTTTTGACCCGCTGGACCACTCCCAATCACAACAACGTCATAGTCAAATTCTTGTTGGCTCATGCTAATAACTCCTGGCATTTCTCAGCCACAGACTCTGACTTGGCTAATAAGGCTTCAGCCTCATCTTGATAGATATTGAGTGCTGCTAACGCTGGAGATGATAATAGGTCCGCTTCTTCTATTTTGTCTGTGTCCAACATATGTGCTGCATATTGAATCGCTAAATTAACTTGCGCAGCTTGCGTTACGGCAGTCGAAGCATTCTGATAATCAGGGTAATAGGCCACTGCTGCTGTGACTAGGCTCGGCATTTCCCAACTATTGATGACCATTTTGCTGGCTTCATGCTGATACTGTGATTCTAAAGCCAAAACTTCTGCTTCGGATAATGGTACTTCGTGTAAGTTGATTAAGTCCAAGATCGTTTGTAATACTGCTGGCCGACCTATCGAGTGTAGTAAACCTGCTAAGAATGCCACTTCAACATTACTACGTGTCGCACGTGCGATCTCTTTAGCCCAAAGCCCAGTTGCGAGGGCGTGCTGCCATTGTTTGGCAACATAGGATTCATAACCAGGGGTATTAAATAGTTTCGCACCGACCGAAGCCGATAAGGCAATTTCACTCATCACGCCCATTCCTAGGCGTGCCACAGCTTGTTGTAGTGACACCAAATTGGCTAGCGGCGTATAGGCAACCGAATTCGCTATACGCATGACGTGAGCAGCTAATGATTGATCACTTCGAATCAGATTTGCCATAGCAGCTGCAGTCGAATCAGGATCTTGCGTTAGCCTTAATGCTTTGTTTGCGACCTCAGGCAACATTGGCACATCGATTTGTTCTAACTCGATTTGCGACGCTAGTAATGCTGCGATTTTTTACCCTTTGCTAGACAATTCACTCATTTCAACCATTACCTCATTGTTAATCTAACTTGCGTTAATTACGCTATAAGTTGCAGATTACATTGGTATTTGAAATGGAAAAAATGAATTAATTCTAAATTTGTGTCCTATGTCCTACTTTCGGGTTTGGCGCTACTTTGAAGTGTTAAACACCTTCAGAAAAAACGATAGTTCTTCGTCCTGAAATAATAATACGGTGTTCAATATGGGCCTTCACTGCGCGTGCTAAGACAAGTCGCTCAATATCTTTACCGATCATAACTAAATCTTCTGGGCTATTGTCGTGCTGGACCCGTTGAATATCTTGTTCAATAATAGGACCTTCATCTAAATCAGCTGTGGCGTAATGTGACGTTGCCCCAATGATTTTTACCCCACGATCGTAGGCTTGGTGATAAGGTTTAGCACCTTGGAATGCCGGTAAAAAACCGTGATGAATATTAATTACGCGCCCGGCAAACTCTTTGACAAATTGCTCTGATAAAATCTGCATATAACGCGCCATCACAACGAGATCTATTTGATATTCTGCCAATAAGGCTTTTATCTGTGCTTCTTGTTGTGGTTTTGTTTCTCTAGTAATTGGTAAATGATAAAACGGCTTATCAAATTGTTTTGCCATCTGTTCAAGATCCGCATGGTTTCCTATAATTAACGGAATATCGCAGCTTAACTCGCCTTCAAACTCACGTAATAATAGGTCGTAAGGGCAATGTGATGCTTTAGTCACTAATAATGCAACGCGGTATGGCTGATCTGAATAACGCACCGACCAATTGAGCCCTAAACTATCGGCATAGTCTTTAAATTGTTGTTCTAACTCGTTTCTATCTAATTGCTGGCTATCTTCAAGTTTCAACCGCATGAAATATTGACCTTCCAACACGTCTGTATATTGTTGGCAGTGCAAAATATTATATTCACGTTGCGAGAAAAAACCTGTTATACCGGCTAGCAATCCCTTTTGATCTGAACATTGAATTAGAAAAACAATGGCATTCATAAATCGATATCTCTTTCTTATTAGCGTCAATCAGGTGAGTACTATAACGGTATGTTGTTGTTTTTGCATTCGTTATTGTTATTAAAAATAGTCTGTGTACTTATTGTTACGCCCTTTTACCTTCTCTACCGGATATTTTTCAGCATTCTTCTGGCATTTTGCTTCGACGATCTTATTGAGATCTATATCTAAGTCATGACACAAATAACTAAGATAAACCGCGACATCAGCAATTTCATCTTCTAAATCTTGGCGCTTTTTTGTTTGTAAATGCTCCGCTACCTGTTGTTCTGTCTTCCACTGAAACCATTCTAATAACTCTGCGGCTTCGATGGAAACAGAAATAGCGAGTTCTTTTGGCGTATGAAACTGTTCCCAGTCACGTTCTTTACGGAAGGTTATCAATTTTTCTAATAATTCAGGCTTAATCATGATTGAGAAATGCTCGTACTGTTGATAAAAATTCATCCGGCCTTTCGGCATGAATCCAATGTCCGGCTTTTTCAATTGTCACGATATCAACGCTAAGAAATTGTTGTTTAATTAACGTTACATCTCCATCCTCAATATAGTCGGATAATGCCCCACGAATAAACAAGCTGGGCTGTTTGATACTGATGCCTTCACAGACTGCTTCTAGTAATGCCGGATATTGTTGCGCTAATAAGGTTAAATTTAATTGCCATTTCAACTGCTCATTACGCTTGATCAGATTCATTAATAAAAATTGCCTAATGGCTTTATTTGATATCGATTTGGCTAAAATGACATCCGCTTCTCTTCGCTTTGTGATCGTTGAAACATCTAGTGCTAATAAGGCATCGAAGATATCGCTGTGCCTGTCTGGATAACGTTTCGGCGCCATGTCCACGACTATCAATGACTTTATCTGATCTGGATAGCTTGCTGTTACTGTCATTGCAACCTTGCCACCTATTGAGTGACCCAGCATATCAACCTTTTTTAACCCTAAATCCTGGATTAAATTAGCCACATCATCCGCCATCGCTTGATAACTGACCTTCTCCGTATGAGGTGATTGTCCATGATTCGCTAAATCAACTGAGATCACTTGTCGGTCTTGCGATAATTGTGTGGCGATGCTCCGCCAGTTATCCGATGAACCGAATAAGCCATGTAAAATAATTAACGGGGAGCCTTGTCCTTGAATCTGATGATGTAACATCATTCTTAAGCTTCTTTATCTATCGAAGGTGTATATAATAACGGGCTTTTACCGCGGTTTGGAGACTTTTGTGGAAGATGAAACAATACTTGTAATGTTGGTGCAGCAGTACGCGAAACAGTATGGCATTACTTTTAGTTCTCAGCATTTAGATGATCCCGATAAAAAATCGAGGTTAATTAGTTTAATCCAAGCTGCATTAGCAGGCGAACGAGGCCCTGTTACTGATGAAGATTTAATCTAACTGCCATAAAAAAGGCCATTCAGAATGGCCTTTTTTATGAATCACTACAGTGACTGTTAATCAACGCACTTCTCGAAGACAAGACAGGCATTAGTGCCACCAAAACCAAAACTATTCGACATAATCGTTTTTAAGCCTGCATTATCCTTACGCTCACGAATGATCGGTACACCTTCAGCTTCAGGGTCCAGATTATCCACATTAGCCGACGCCGCGATAAAATCATTTTCCATCATCAGTAAACTATAAATTGCTTCTTGTACACCTGCGGCACCGAGTGAATGACCTGATAAAGATTTTGTTGAGCCAACCATCGGCATATCATCACCAAATGCTGCTTTTATCGCGCCCAGTTCAGCTAAATCGCCTACCGGTGTACTGGTTCCATGGGCATTGATATAGTCAATAGGGTTGTTGACTGTTGACGTAGCTTGTTGCATACAACGAATTGCACCTTCACCTGATGGCGCGACCATATCGTAGCCATCTGACGTTGCACCATACCCTGTTAACTCAGCATAAATTTTAGCGCCGCGTGCTTTAGCATGTTCGTATTCTTCTAGGACTAATACACCACCGCCGCCGGCAATGACAAAGCCATCACGATCGGCATCATAAGCACGAGAAGCCTTATCTGGCGTATCGTTATATTTAGTTGAAAGCGCACCCATGGCATCAAATAAAGAACTCATCGTCCAGTGCTCTTCCTCAGCACCACCGGCAAAGACAATGTCTTGTTTACCGAGTTGAATTTGTTCCATCGCATTGCCAATACAATGTGCACTAGTTGCACAGGCTGATGACATTGAATAATTGACGCCTTTAATCTTAAACGGCGTCGCGAGACAGGCTGACGTTGTGCTACCCATGACCTGGGTTACACGATACGGGCCAACACGGCGAAGGCCTTTATCACGCATGATATCGGCTGCTTCAACTTGATTTGATGATGAAGCACCACCTGATCCCATTACTAGACCTGTCCGTGGGTTAGAAACCTGGTCTTCTGTTAATCCAGCGTCAGCAATCGCCTGCTGCATTGAAATATAGGCATAAGCTGCTGCATCACCCATGAAGCGCAATACTTTACGATCTATATATTCTTTAAAATCAATATCTACTGAGCCAGCTATATGACTACGGAACCCCATATCAGCATATTCTTGTTTAAATTTGATACCCGAACGTCCTGTACGAAGTGACTCTGTCACTGACTCGGCATCTAAACCTAGACATGACGTAATACCTAACCCTGTAACAACAACACGTTTCATTACTGGTTCCTAAAAATCATCTGTAGAAGTAAATAGTCCGACACGGAGGTCTTTCGCTGTATAAATTTCACGACCATCTACGGAGACTGAACCATCTGCGATTGCTAGAACTAATTTTCTAGCAATAACCCGTTTTAAATCTAATTTATAAGTGACTTTTTTTGCTGTCGGTAAAATTTGGCCTGTGAATTTCACTTCCCCGGCGCCTAATGCTCGACCACGACCAGGATTGCCATCCCAAGCGAGGAAAAAACCAACCAGTTGCCACATCGCATCAAGCCCTAAACAGCCCGGCATAACGGGATCGCCAGGAAAATGACAATCGAAGAACCAAAGGTCCGGTGTAATGTCTAATTCCGCAATGATTTCGCCTTTACCATATTCACCACCCGTATTCGCTATGTGGGCGATGCGATTCATCATCAGCATATTGGGAGTAGGTAACTGGGCATTGCCAGGGCCAAACATTTGACCGTGGCCGCATTCTAAAAGCTGTTCGTAACTATACGACGATTCTTTACTCATGAAATTCTCTAAAAGCGCCTCATACTTGGCAAGACGCCATCATATCATGGTCCGCTATAAACTAGAAAAATTCGTGAACTATTTCTCATTTTTGGACATAAAAAAGCCGTGACTGAGCACGGCTTTGTAATACTAAGGGTGATATTGTCGCTGTTAACGAAACAGCACAGTCTCCAGAAGATGAAGAACTTTCAATACATTCTCCAGAACTCATTACTTATCTGGCCAACTCAACTAAAACTGACGAAGCAAAAGTCGCCTTATCGACTTCTGATGGCGAATTTGTTCGTGTTTTAGAAGGTTTAATTACGACTTTAATCGAGAAGAAAGTGATTATGTTTACTGACTTGCCATTTGCTGCGAGAGAAAAAATTTCCTCACGTGAGAAAATTCGTGGCCACTTAAGCAATCTAGAAAATTTAATGGGTGTAGATGAAGGTATTTTATAAGATCCTTTAGCTTCTTACCTCACACGTTTTGATGTTGGGCGTTGTTTCGTTGTTTTTGTCTCTTTATTGATTTTGGCTTTGCGTCCTTTGAATGGATTGTCGCCTTTTTTAAATTCAATCATCACCGGTGTGCCATGGAGCTTTAATACATCTCTAAATGTATTCTCCAAGTAACGCCGATAACTTTGCGGTGTTGAATCTGTTTGATTTCCGTGGATAATAATTCGGGGAGGATTCTTACCACCAAGATGGGCGTAACGGAATTTAATCCTTCTTCCTCTGACCAATGGTGGTGGATGATCTGCCACAGCATCTTCGAGAACACGTGTTAGCCTAGGAGTTTGTAACTGTGCCATTGCAGAATCATAGGCTTGATTGACTGATTTAAATAATAGACCTACACCACTGCCATGCAAGGCTGAGATAAAATGCGTTTTTGCAAAACTTAAAAATGGTAAACGGCGCTCTACATGACTTGCAACCCATTCGCGCTCTGTCTTTTCTAAACCATCCCATTTATTGACAGCTATGACAACAGCTCGGCCACTTTCAATAATTAGGCCTGCTAAATGCAAATCCTGCTCGACAATCCCTTCATGTGCATCTAATACTAAGATCACCACATTAGCCTCTTCCAAAGCTTGTAGTGTTTTAACAATGCTGAATTTTTCCAACTTTTCAGACACTTTAGAACGACGGCGTACACCTGCAGTATCAATCAATGTATATTGACGAGTATCTTTCTCGAATGGAATATGAATGCTATCTCGAGTGGTTCCTGGCTCATCATAAGCAACAACTCTGTCTTCGCCGATAATGCGGTTGATTAATGTTGATTTACCAACATTTGGACGCCCCATCACAGCTAATTTAATCACCTGTGATTTCGGATCCTCCTCATCGTTATCCGTATCCGCTGTCTGAATAATATTGGGAAGCCTTTCCCGTAACTGCGCTATCAGCGCACTTAGACCTCTATTCTGGGTTGCTGAAATAACATGTGGTTCACCCAGACCAAGCGAATAAAAATCAGCCGCTATCATTTCAGGACGCTCGCCTTCCGCTTTATTTACCACTAGCATGACAGGCTTATCTGCATTACGTAATTGAGCAGCAACATCTTCATCTGCAGCCGTTTGGCCCGCTCGGCCATCGACTAAAAAGAAGATGGTATCAGCTTCATCAATCGCTAATTGGGCTTGTTGACGCATAAGGCCCGACATGTTGTCGGACTGCTCCGTTAGACCTCCCGTGTCAATCAGAATAAAACTACAGCCCTCTATGTCAGCTGTGCCATAAATTCTGTCACGCGTTAAACCAGCATGATCGGCAACCAGAGCATCACGGCTACGCGTTAACTTGTTAAATAATGTCGATTTACCGACATTCGGGCGCCCCACTAGGGCAATAACAGCTTGCATTCGATTATGGTACTCGAATGGCAGCGAGTGTACCGTCCATTGCAGAAACAAATATCAAGTCATCTTTTACTAAAGGTTTACTTCGAATCGCTGATCCGGAAATTCGCATTCTAGCGACAAATCGGCCATCTTGGCGTGACATCCAATGTACGTATCCTTCTAGATCCCCTACAACAACGTAGTCACCAACAATAGTAGGGGCTGTTGATCTCCGTCTCAACAATTCTGTTTGACGCCAGAGACCATTTCCAGATCCATCCTTTACTGCCCAAATATGACTTTCTTCATCAGTAATATAAACAGCAACATCTGGATCGACATCTAAGCCTGCTTTCGATGACATTTCTCTTGACCAAAGTTCTTGGCCTGAATCTATATCAATCGCAGCAACGTTACCGTGATAAGCCACTACATACACCCGGCCATAACGAATCACTGGAGCGGAATCGAGGTCAACAAGACGATCAATTTCTGTTCGACCTCGTGGAATGGCTACACTTCGTTCCCAAATCACTTTACCATCTGTTATTGAGATCGCGATTAATTTACCGTTAGCGTATCCTGCTATGACTCTGTCATCATACACAACAGGGGGGCTAGCACCGCGAAGACTTAGTAACGGCACTGCACGTTGGTAATTCCATAACACCGTACCATCACTCGATGAGAGTCCAGTCATTCTACCATCCGCTGTTCTAGCAACCACGACACCATAAGCCGCCTTAGGTGGCGTTAACACTTCACTTGATAATCGTTGACGCCATTTAAACTCACCAGTGCTTTCATCTAAGGCAATCACTTCACCCTGCTGGCTGCCTATCAAAATTAAACCTTCACCACCACCAGGACCGGTAACGACGGGTACTTCTAGTTCTATTTTCCAATTTAAATCGCCTGAACTCGTCTCGAGGCTATTAACTTCGCCTTGATAGTCGACTGCCACAATCGCACCATTTTGAAGCCATGGACTTAAATCGCTATATTCCGTTTTAGCACCTTCACCCACATCCTCTGACCAGACCTCATCAGCTTCAAATTCGGCATCAAAATCAACTAATTCAGCTGGGGGAAGTACAATTTTGTCATCGACTAACCAATCGGGCAGCCGCCCGCTACCAATTGAACAGGCCATCAAGCTAGAGCTCAATATAGCGACGGTAAGGAACTTTAAGGCTAGCCTCATCATTTTATGACCCTGCAATATCATCTAATTTTAACTTGAGAATTAAACCTCGGGGATCATTCTCATCTAACGTCATTTTGGCAGCTTGGTATGCCGATGCAGCTTCAATAGTTTTACCTTGTGCAAGATAGATATCACCCTTCAATTCATCGAATAAGGATTTAAATGCTGTTGTTTCTCCAAGGTTTGACGTCTCTAATGCTTCGTCAAAGTTTGACTCATCCAACTGTAATTGACTGAGTCTTAACTTGGCAATTTCTTTTTGTCCTGTTAATTTAGCATGAATGATAACCCATTCTAAATAAGCTTTTGCACTATTAATGTCTTCACTGGCCAGACTATTTTTGGCCATATCAAATGCAGCAAATGTCGCATAAGGTGTACTAGCAAAATCACTGAATAATTTATCAACGGCGTTCATTGCTTGACTACCATCGCCTTCTGCAAGATAGACACTTGCCTGTTGATATAAACTCGACGCTTGTGTAGTACTCACAGTCTGCTGATTCAACCAATAACGACCACCGACAAGGCCTGCAACACCCAAGGCAATTCCAACCATGACAGCAAGACCATTCTCACGCCACCAGCGCTTAATCTCTTCGCCTTTTTCCTCATCTGATGCGTAAATATCCACGCTAATCTCCTAGACCATTGAAAATTATGTATCAATGGAAAAAATCAAAAGGGTGATTATACGTTAATCTTACTAGCTGATGTAGATATGATCTTGGACCGATATCACATCACAAAAGCACCAATATGGTGCCCACATACAACACAGGCACTTTATTGGTGCTTAGCAAAGTTATTTAATAGTCCAAGTATCATATAAGCACTTGATTGTTCTACATTGAACTGATTTGGTGCATTTATTGCTAATGTATTTAGTTCTAATTCTTTAAACTGAGGAAAAAGTTGTGCAAAGTTCAACTGATGTTCTTTTTATTTTACTTGGTGCCATTATGGTTCTGGCAATGCATGCTGGTTTTGCTTTTTTAGAAGTCGGGACTGTCCGTAAGAAAAACCAAGTTAATGCTTTAGTCAAAATTATCACGGATTTTGGTGTTTCTACAATAGCCTATTTCTTTATCGGTTATGGTATTGCCTATGGCATCGACTTTTTACAGCCAGGTCCATCACTGATGGATAGTAATGGTTATGCTTTAGTGAAGTTCTTTTTCTTGTTGACCTTTGCAGCAGCAATCCCCGCAATTGTGTCGGGTGGTATCGCTGAACGCGCTAAGTTTAATCCTCAATTAATCGCTACTTTTTTTCTAGCTGGTTTTATCTATCCCTTTTTTGAAGGTATAAGTTGGAATGGTGCACATGGTATTCAAGCCTGGTTAGAGACAAGTTACGGCTATGGTTTCCATGATTTTGCTGGCTCTATTGTAGTTCATGCTGTTGGTGGCTGGATTGCCTTGGCTGCTGTTTTATTACTTGGTCCACGTCATGGACGATATGGTAAACGAGGTGAAGTCGTTGCTCACCCGCCATCTAACATCCCTTTCTTAGCATTAGGAGCGTGGATTTTAACCGTTGGTTGGTTTGGTTTTAATGTTATGTCAGCACAAGAAGTCGATGGCATCAGTGGCCTGGTCGCGGTTAACTCTTTAATGGCTATGGTTGGCGGGACACTAATGGCTTGTTTCGTGGGCCGTAATGACCCTGGCTTTGTTCACAATGGTCCACTTGCTGGTCTCGTTGCTATTTGTGCTGGTTCCGATGTTATGCACCCTCTTGGTGCGCTTATTACGGGCGGTGTCGCTGGTGGCTTATTTGTCTATACCTTCATGCTGACACAAAACAAATGGAAAATTGATGATGTCTTGGGTGTTTGGCCGTTACATGGGCTTTGTGGAGTATGGGGTGGTATTGCTGCTGGCATTTTTGGCCAACTTTCTTTTGGTGGATTAGGTGGCGTAAGTATGATGTCACAATTAATCGGTACTGCATTGGGTGTTACCATCGCATTTGGAGGTGGTTTTATCGTTTACGGGATTCTAAGTTTACTCTTTGGACTACGGCTTTCTGAAGAAGAAGAATATGATGGTGCTGACTTAAGTATTCATAAAATCAGTGCTACTCCACCGAATGAATAGGATTATCAAGTGATACCTATAAAAAAAGGGGCTTACATCTGTAAGCCCCTTTTTTTGATTAAATACGCGCTGCTTAACGGATAATACCGCCTTGTTGTTTACTCAGAAAATCGGTATACAAACTCAATTCTGTTTGTTCTTGCTGAAGCTCTTGTATCGCTTGACTAGCTTGTTCTACCTTTAATCCAGAACGATAAGTCAATTTATAGGCTTGCCTAATATTTTTTATCTGTTTATCACTAAATTGATGCCGCTTCAATCCTTCGACATTGACACCGAAGGGTTTTGCCATGTGGCCGGAGACAAGAACGTACGGAGGTACATTACGTGATATAACACTACCCATTGCACTGAATGAATAAGAAGCCATAGCGTTAAATTGACTCACTAAAGTGAACCCGCCGAGAATAACATGATCATCGATAAGCACATGGCCAGCTAATGTGGCGTTATTGGCAAAGGTATTTTCATTACCAACAATACAATCATGTGCGATATGTACATAAGCCATAATCCAATTATCGTTGCCGATTTTAGTAACCCCCCCGCCTTGTACTGTACCGCGATTAATCGTGACGCTTTCTCTAATCACATTGTTATCGCCAATTTCCAGTAAGGTGGCTTCACCATCATATTTCTTATCTTGTGGTATTTCACCAATAGATGAAAATTGATAAATTTGGTTATTCTGCCCCAGTTTAGTTGGCCCTTGAATAACGACATGCGATGCAATATGACAGCCGTTACCTATTTCCACCTCCGGACCAATAATAGAGTAGGGCCCGATTGTAACGTCCTTTGCAATCTTAGCTGAAGGATCAATTATTGCCGTTTCATGGATCATTGCGGTAAAGGTTGATTAACACACATAATATCAGCGCTGACGACGAGTTCACCATCTACACTTGCTTCACCAAAGAACTTCCATAAATTGCGTTTTTGTTTAACTAACTTCACATCTAATCTTAACTGGTCACCCGGTTCAACAGGTCTTTTAAAACGTGCGTTATCAATACCTGCTAAATAGTATAACTCTTCATCAGAATCCAAATCGTTTGCTGTTTTAAATGCTAATAACCCTGTAGCTTGTGCAAGTGATTCCAGAATTAATACACCTGGCATAATTACGCGTTGAGGAAAATGACCGGTAAATTGTGGCTCATTAAAAGTGATATTCTTAATACCAACTAGGTGTTCACCTGGTGTAAGCTCAATAACACGATCTATCAGCAAAAGAGGATAGCGATGAGGGAGTAATTTCTGTATTTCATGTATATCGATGGTATTCAAGCTTTATTATCCTTTGATTGTATCATTTGATGCTCTTTTCGTTCTTGGATCACACTTAATCTGCTTTCTTCGTTTATAAACTTTTTTCAGTTATAGTCACGACGGACGCTCTAATTTTTTTACACGCTCTGTCAGTTTCGCTAATTGACGATATCTGACAACGTTTTTATGCCATTGATTAGTTGTTTCTGCGGGAATGCCAGAAGAATAACTGCCTGGTTCTGAAATAGACTTCGTGACCATCGTCATACCTGTCATCATAACACCATCAGCAATTTTGATATGACCGCTAATACCTACCCCACCACCAATAATACAATTTTCACCAACTTCTGTACTACCTGCTATCCCTACACAACCAGCAATTGCTGTGTTATCTCCGATAATATCGTTGTGACCGATTTGTACCTGATTATCGATTTTCACACCATTACCGATTACTGTATTTTCCAATGCGCCACGATCAATAGTGGTATTGGCACCAATTTCTACATCGTGACCAATTTCGACCGTACCTAATTGGGGGATTTTGAGCCATTTTCCTTTGTTATTTGCAATACCAAACCCATCTGCACCGATCACAACGCCTGGATGAATGATCACATCATCACCGATTATCACATCATGACAGATTGTGACATTTGGGTTAATCCTCGCGTTATTACCTATGATCACACCATCTTGGATCACCGTCCCAGCCCCGATGAAAGCACCTCTTCCTAATGAGACATTGTTTCCAATCACAACGTTAGCATCAATGCATGCGTCCTCAGGTATTTTTGCATTTGGATTAACAACTGCTGTTGCCGCAATTCCAGCATAGTTTTCTGGTTCTGGGTTTAATAACCTTGCCACAAGCGCATAAGCAATATATGAATCTTCTACAACAATGGCATTACCCGTAACAGCTTCTGCCATTTTTTGTGTTACGAGAACAGCACCTGCATTTGTGGATTCGAGGTGTTTTGTATATTTGCTATTAGCCAGGAAACTAACTTGGTGGGATTTTGCAGACTTTAGCGTCGCTACACTATTAACTTCCCATGCACCGTCTCCAAGGACTTTACCTTTGACATTCTGCGCTATTTGTTCAAGAGTCCACATTCGAATTTAGGATAAGGCTATTTTTTTGCCTTTAGTAGCGTTAATACTTTTTCTGTAATATCAACCTTGTCGCTCGCAAAAATAACACCTTGGAAAACAACTAGATCAAATGATTCTTTTTTAGCCAACTCAATAATCGTTTGGGCTATATCTTTTTCTAACTTTCTCAGTTCTTCATTGCGGCGAATCGATAAGTCTTCACTATATTCATCTTGTAAGCGCTTAATATCACGTTGTTCGCTAACAATGGTTCGTTCTTTGTTTTTCAATTCAGTTGCGCTATAAATCGCACTATCTTTAACCAACTTTTCTTGGTTATACCTTAAGCTTTTTATTTTACTTTCAATCGCCTTACTTCGTGACGAAAATTCTTTCTCTAAACGCGCTAGTGCACGTGTTTTTTGTGGAGATTGCTCCATAACAGCCGCTGCATTAACAACACCTATTTTAAGCTCAGCAGCATTACTGGGTGTGCTAAAAACGGCGATCCAAAGACATAGCCAAATAAACTTCATTTTTTTCACACTTCTCTCCAAACTTTCTAATTAAAATGCCGAACCGACGGCAAACTGGAATATTTCTGTTTCATCGTCATCTTGCTTATTAAATGGTCGTGCCACACTGACAGATACTGGCCCAAATGGCGAAATCCATATTGCAGACAAACCAGCTGAATAACGCAGCAATCCAGCATCAAAATTTTCGTTTTCGTCGTACACATTCCCTACATCAGTGAATGCGCTTAGACGGATTGATTTAATTTGCTTTTTAACAAAGGGTAACGGAAAAATAAGTTCGGCACCTGCTGTTACAAGTAAATTACCACCCAAAGCTTGTTTATTATCCTTTACCCCTAGAGTGTTACTACTAAATCCTCTGACGCTGTTTTGACCACCCGCATAAAAATTTTCGAAGAACGGGTATTTATCAGTACTACCATAAGCTTTACCGTAGCCTAAGCGCCCACCAAATGCCATTGTTAGGTCACTCGTCAGTGGTGAATACCTTCGATCTTCATAATTTAATTTATAATATTGTAAAGAACCACCTGGTACGGCCACTTCGGCAGAAAATTTTTGTAATTTACCTCTGGTAGGTAAAATCGGATGATTTCTCGTGTTACTAGACCACCCTAGTGTGACAGAGAATGTATCGTAGCTATCCCCTTCCCTGGACACAAAATCACTGTAGCGTTCGATAGTAGTGTTTTTTGGTAGCTTTAATTCGGTATTCTCATAGCCAAAACCAAGCCCAACACGGTTATCATCAGATATCGGAATACCGAAGTTTGTAGAACCGCCCCAAACATCAGTATTGAATGTCGCTACATTATTGCTGCTATCATCGGTATCCGTTTCTCGGTAAAAAGCGCTAAAACCTTGGCTAATACCATCTACGGTTGCAAATGGATTAGTATAGCCGAAGCTGTATACAGTATTGGTATCACTGTTATTAAAGCCTAGACTGACATACTTACCGCTTCCCATGAAGTTTTGCTGGGAGATGTTTGCATTGATGAGCAGACCGTCAGATTGAGAAAGACCTAAACCAGCCGACAAATTACCTGAGGATTGCTCTACAACAGTGAAATCTAGGTCAACCTGATCTGCAGTTCCTGATACAGGTATTGTCTCAACATTGACATCTTCAAAATAGCCTATACGCTGGACACGCGCACGCGACACCTCAACATCTCCGGTTGATATCCATGAAGCTTCTTGCTGACGTAACTCACGTCTTATTACTTCATCTCGTGTTCTACTATTACCTTCAATGTTAATGCGCCTAACATAAGCACGCCTTCCAGGGTCGACATAAAAAGTCAGTGTCACTAACCGATTCTCCCGATCAATCTTAGGCACTGCATTGACATTAGCGAAGGCATAGCCATCGTTACCAAGACGGTTGGTTAAGTATTCACTACTTTTAGTAACTTGTTTACGTGAAAAAACGGCATCTTTCTTAATGATGACCAGGTTGAATAATTCTTCCTCAGGTACTATTAAATCCCCAGCAAGCCGGACTTCCTTAATTTGATAACGTTCGCCTTCTGAAATATTAATCGTGATGAACATTTCCCTTTTATCATCTGTAATAGATACTTGCGTTGATTCAACGACAAAATCGACGAAACCACGGTCTAGGTAGAATGAGCGAAGTGTTTCAAGATCCGCTGACAATTTTTGTCTCGAATATTGGTTATCCCTCGTGACGATTGATAATAAATTACCCGTAGCTGATTCTAACTCACTCAATAAATCTTCTTCAGGATAAGACGTGTTACCTACAATGCTGATGCCACCAATAGTTGCAACAATCCCTTCTTGCATGGTGAGCACTATGCCTACTCTGTTCTGGGGCAACTCAACGACTTCAGATTCAATCGACACACCATATTTACCACGGCTAAAATACTGTCTTTGAAGCTCTAGTTCTACACGCTCAAGTATGGCTTGTTCGTAGACTTGCCCCTCTGCGAAACCAATTTGTCTCAATGTGCCGGCTAAATCTTCACTGTCAATATCATTATTACCAACGAACTCAATGCTTGATATTGCTGGACGCTCACTGACATAGATAACTAAAGTATCACCTTCTGCTTCAACTCTCACATCATCAAAGTATTTTGATTTAAACAATGCTCTTATTATATTTTTAGCATCTTTCGATGAAATTTCATCGCCTACTTTATATGGCACATAGTTAAAAACGGTGCCTTCAGCAATACGCTGTAAACCTTCAACGCGAACATCTTTAATTACAAAGCTTTCTGCTAATACAGAGCTACTTAATAATAATAAAATGACAAAACTTAATATTTTATTCATTGTTTAGTGACAGTACTTAAACGCTATCGATCCCATGGATTAATGCGTTAGTGTACCTTCATTGGCCCTATAATCCAAACTGTCTTGATAAGTCATTGAAAAAAGCAAAAAACATCAATGCCAGTAATAAAATCAGCCCTATCTTTTGTCCTTGTAATTGAACAGCTTCTGATACAGGTTTTCCGTTTACCCACTCGAAGAAATAGAGCATTAAATGACCGCCGTCTAAGATTGGGATAGGCAATAAATTTAAAATACCTAAACTGATACTGATTAATGCCAGAAAGCTCAGGAATGCTACACTTCCTCTATCTGCCGATGCACCTGCGGACTGCGCTATGCTGATAGGACCACCTAAATTTTTAGTAGATACTTCACCTTTTAACATGCCAATAAAACTTTTTACGGTTAACGATGACATTTGCCATGTCTTTTGAATCGCTTTTATCACACCAGATATTGGACCATAACGTAACTCAGATATTAATGGTTCTGGTACGGCTGTCGCACTTGAATCTACTGCAGCACCTATAAATCCATGACTTTGTTCCGCACGTTTTGGCGTGAGGTTTAATGTGATTTTTTGATTTTTTCTGTTTAATGCAACTGACAATTCTTTTTCAGCGTTAGCTTTAATCACTTCTACCCATTGTTGCCACGATTCGATCATTTGGCCATTTGTCGACAATATAATGTCGCCTGTTTTTAAACCTGCCTGAGCAGCAGCCTGGTTCTCAATTACCTTTCCTAAAACAGGTTTTAAATCGTATAGCTTAGCTGTTAGCCCCAAATCCTTGATAATGTTGTTGGGGCTTGCTACTAACATCGACTGTTGTGCTATTTTTATTTTTTTAATGACTTTACTTTCATGCCTTACAAGCGTGATTTCAGCTATGCCTCCGTCGTCTGCTATCGTCCTGAGAACTTGATCAACCGTTGCCCATGTCGGCGTCATTTCACCGTTTATCTGCTTGATTTGATCACCTGGCAGAATCTGAGAGAATGCTGCAGGTGAGTCCTCTGCTACTTGTTCAACAATAGGTTTAATGCCTGGCACACCGGAAACAAGAACCAACCAATAAGCCACAATGGCAAAGAGTAAGTTGGCAATCGGCCCTGCTGCCACAATGGCTGTTCTTTTGCCCAATGTCTGCCGATTAAAAGCTTGACCCAGTTGCTCGAGGGGCACTTCACCTTCACATTCGTCTAGCATTTTGACGTAACCACCCAGTGGGATAGCCGCCACAATATATTCTGTTCCGTCTTTTCCAGTTTTCTGCCAAATTGGTTTGCCAAACCCTATCGAGAACTTCAGTACTTTAACGCCACAACGGCGAGCGACCCAAAAGTGACCAAACTCATGGACTGCAATTAATAATGCTAATGCAATAAGAAAGAAGAAAAGGGACTGCATAGCGCGTTAGGAAATATAACTTCTGGCTAGTTCTCTAGCCGTTTGGTCATCTGCTAATACTTGCTCTAATGTCTCGCCAGACGAAGCTGTTTGATGGGATAAAACATACGCTATGGTTTTGGCAATCTCAGTGAACTTAATCTGCCTATTCAAAAAAGCCTCAACAGCAACCTCGTTAGCCGCATTTAAAATAGCGGTACTTGTACCGCCGCTTTCTAGTGCTTGATAGGCTAATGCTAAGCATGGGAAGTGTTGGTAATTCGCTTTAGCAAAATTCAATTGGCTCACTTCAACCAGATCCAGTGGCACAACACCCGAATCAATCCGTTTAGGCCAGGCCAAGGCATTTGCAATTGGTGTTCTCATATCCGGATTACCCATCTGAGCTAAGACTGAACCGTCAACATAATCAACCATTGAGTGAATAATACTTTGACGGTGTAATACCACATCGATCTGTTGATTGGACAAGCCAAATAGCCAATGTGCTTCAATCACTTCTAATCCTTTGTTCATCATGGTGGCAGAATCAACCGAAATTTTCTGGCCCATTGACCAATTCGGGTGTGCGACAGCCTGTTCTGGTGTCACATGTTCTAGTTCTGCTAACGCATAATCTCTAAAAGGGCCACCGGACGCTGTTAAGATGATCCGCCTGATACCTTTACCATCGAAATGATATCGTTGCTTATCTCCTACCGGAAGGCATTGCCATATCGCATTATGTTCACTATCCACAGGCAAGAGTGTCGCTCGATTTTTTTCAACGGCTTGCATTAACAAATGCCCGCTCATTACTAAGGCTTCTTTATTCGCTAATAAAATGTGCTTGCCTGCTTTTGCAGCCGATAACGTTGGTAATAAGCCCGCGGCTCCGACAATTGCTGCGACAACATAATCGACAGCGCTATGCTCAGCTACTTGCTGTAAAGCTTGCTCACCTGCCAACACTTTCGTGTTTAAGTTAGCCTCTTTTATTTTTTTTGATAGTTTCTCGGCACTGTCTTCATCTAGCATGACTGCCTTGGTTGGTTCGAATTTTTGACACTGCTCAAATAGCTTCTCGACTGAGCAATTGGCTGTTAGTGCATATATTTGGTATTGCTCAGGATGGCGAGCTAATACATCTAGTGTACTTTCCCCTATTGAGCCAGTAGAACCTAATAATGTCACTAATTGCACTTTAAAGGGATCCAGTTAACATCAGACCTGCAACAAAAATAGGAACAGCTGCAATCAAACTATCAATACGATCTAGAATACCACCATGTCCTGGTAATAAATTGCCACTGTCTTTAACATTAAAGCTGCGTTTAAATAGACTTTCAAATAGATCTCCAACAATAGAGA
This sequence comes from Gammaproteobacteria bacterium, assembly GCA_029248745.1. Classification (GTDB taxonomy): domain Bacteria; phylum Pseudomonadota; class Gammaproteobacteria; order Nitrosococcales; family Methylophagaceae. Next base: position 111,594 of record JAQWIT010000003.1, on the reverse strand, counting down.
CCATGACCGTTAAAAGCGTCAGACATAACCATAAGAGTAACGATAAATCACCATTAATGCCCAACGTATAGGCCACTATAGCCCAGACTGCTGATAATCCCAATGCACCCCAAACACCTTGCCAAGTCTTATTAGGACTGACTGATTTAGCCAGTGGTGTTTTGCCCCATTTTTTCCCTACAAAATAGCCACCTGTATCAGCTAACCAAACGCTGACTAGCACGTATAATAATTGTTCTGGTCCTAGAGGCGTTCGGTGAAGAATCGTGATGGAAAGCCAAAAAAAGGTCAGTAATAAGAATGTACAGACAATACCAAAGCGCGTTTTCTTAAACAACTTCGCTAACCTTGCTGGTAGGCCTGTATGTCCGTATTTCAGTATTACGACTGATGCCGCAAGCCACGATAGTAATGCTAATATTAAAATGAACATCATGGGTAAATAAGCAATCAATGCCACCACCAATATCAAACCAACTACCCAGATAAGTCGTTTTATTACATCATTGATACCGATAATACTTAGCCATTCCCATGCTGCCAAAACAGAGACTAGGCCAATAAACCATTGCAACTGTGATGTCTCTAATTTGAGTATGCTCAACACAACTAAGGGAATCAGAATAGCTGCTGTAATCAATCGTTGTTTAAGCATCGTTACACTCTTTTAACTGCTCTGATGTTTTACCAAAACGACGCTCACGCTGATTAAATGAGGCTATGGCGGTATCTAATACTTGTTCATCGAAATCTGGCCAAAGCGTGTCCGTAAAATAGAATTCAGTGTAGGCCATCTGCCACAGCATAAAATTACTGACTCGCTGTTCGCCCCCTGTCCTAATAAACAAATCAGGTTCAGGTAAATCAGCTGTGATAAGGCCTTGCGTAATCTGTTGTTCTGTAATGTCTTCTAGCTTTAAGCTACCTTCCATAACACGTTCTGCTAGCTGCTTCACCGATCGCGTAATATCCCAGCGTCCACCATAGTTCGCTGCGACATTGATCGTTAGACCTGTATTATTTTCTGTGATGGTTTGTGCTTCTTCAATTTGCTTTTGAAGACTTTTCGAGAACTTACTGATATCGCCGATAACACGAAGACGTGTATTATTTTTATGAATTCGTTTGGTTTGTTGTTTAAGCGCAACGGCAAACAATTCCATCAATAAACTGACTTCTTTAGTAGGCCTTCGCCAATTCTCACTACTAAATGCAAATAAGCTGAGTACTTCAACCTCACATTTAACGCAATGCTTAACAATTTTTTCAACGGATTTAACACCGGCCCTGTGGCCCATGAAGCGGGATTGATGGCGACTTTTGGCCCAGCGGCCATTACCATCCATTATAATTGCAATGTGTTTGGGTACTTGTTGACTGTCCTCAGTCATAATCGTTGAAGGTAACTGGCGTTACACTTCCATTAAGTCTGCTTCTTTATCTGCGAGCACTTGTTCTACTTGCTTAATAACATCATCGGTTAATTTTTGGACGACTTCTTCGGCACCGCGCTCTTCGTCTTCTGAGATTTCTTTTTCTTTTAATAACTCTTTCAGTGTGCTGTTGGCATCACGACGAATATTGCGTACCGCGACACGGGCACCTTCTGCTTCTGATTTAGCTACTTTAACCAAATCACGGCGACGCTCTTCAGTTAAGGGTGGAATGGGGATTCTGATCGTCATGCCAGCACTATTAGGGTTGACACCCAAATCTGATGTCATGATCGCTTTTTCAATGACCGACAGCATTGGTTTTTCCCACGGCGTGACTGTTAAAGTCCTTGAATCTTCGATCCCCACATTGGCCACTTGGCTTAATGCAACATCAGAACCGTAATAAGGGACAACAACGTGATCTAATAAACTGGTATGAGCACGACCAGCACGAATTTTAGCCATCGCGTTACCCAATGCGGCTACACTTTTTTGCATTCTTTCGGCTGCATCTTTTTTAATATCTTCAATCATGGTTGATTCCTACAACTGATTTTTATTTAACTAGTGTACCGATTTCTTCACCATAGATAATTTTGGTCAGGTTACCTACGTTATGTACATTAAACACTCTCAATGGCATTTTTTGTTCTTGACACATCACCACTGCTGTCGTGTCCATTACGGCCAAGCGTTTATTAATCACCTCATCGTATGTTAATTCAGTATAGCGCGTCGCTTTTGGATTGGTTTTTGGGTCTGCACTATAGACACCATTCACTTGCGTTGCCTTGAGCATGAGGTCTGCACCAATTTCAACAGCACGCAAGCTAGCAGCAGAATCTGTTGTAAAAAATGGACTCCCTGTACCTGCAGCAAATATCACCACACGGCCTTTTTCAAGGTGTCGAATAGCACGACGACGTAAATAATCTTCACAAACTTCATTAATTCGAATCGCTGACATCACACGACAAAAACGGCCTTGCTGCTCAATAGCATCTTGTAATGCTAAAGCATTCATTACCGTTGCTAACATGCCCATATGATCCCCGCTAACACGATCCATACCGCTGGCTGCTAAGCCAGCCCCACGAAAAATATTACCACCACCAATAACGATACCGAGCTCAATACCTTGCGTACTGAGCTCGGCAATTTCTTTAGCAAAACGGGATATCACCTCTGGCTGAATGCCATAATCAGCATCCCCCATTAACGCTTCACCACTTAATTTTAGTAGCACACGTTTGTACACCGGCTGTTTTCCCGTTTCAGACATCGTTTTAGTTTCCTCGCGCCTGAGCCATCACTTCTTCAGCGAAGTTATCTTCTTTTTTCTCAATGCCTTCGCCAACTTCGAAGAAAGCAAATTCACTCACTGTTGCGCCGGCATTTGCCACTAGTTTTTCAACAGTAACATCAGGGTCTTTTACGAAGCTTTGACCTAATAGGCTAATTTCATTAACGAATTTTTTCATACGACCTTCGACCATTTTCTCGATAATGGCTTCTGGTTTACCGCTGTCACGTGCTTGTGTTGCCACAATATCACGTTCTTTATCAAGTAAATCAGATGGTAAGTCTGCACCTGAAATCGCCTGAGGTCGACTTGCAGCAACATGCATTGCAATGTCTTTTGCCAATGTCATGTCACCACCAGAAATTGTGACCATGCTACCAATGCGGTCACCATGACGGTAAGAACCGATAACACCATCTTCAACGCTCATCATTGAAAAACGACGAATTTGAATGTTTTCGCCAATTTTCGCAATCAACGCTTGGCGAGCTGTATCAATACTCTCACCACCATCAAACGGTAATGCCATCATGGCGTCAACATCTGCTGGACTTTTATCTAATACGACTTTACCTACTTGCGCCACAAAATTTATAAAGTCATCTGCTTTAGCCACAAAGTCTGTTTCTGAATTCACTTCAAGCATCACAGCATTTTTGCCATCTGCACTTGTTTCAATTGCAATCACACCTTCTGCTGCTACACGGTCAGACTTCTTATCCGCTTTTGCCAAACCTGCTTTACGCATTGTTTCAATTGCAACATCAATATCACCGTTAGATTCTACTAATGCTTTCTTACATTCCATCATTCCCGAGCCTGTGCGCTCACGAAGTTCTTTTACTAATGCCGCTGTAATAGCCATTTCTCACCCTTCAATTTGACTTATTTTATCTATATTTATTGTTTCAAACCCAACATCTGTAACCATATATACAACACAGGCCCGCTAACTATAGCGAGCCTGCTGCTTCATTTAAAAAGAAGTTACTCTGCAGCTTCTTCTGTTGTTTCTTCAGCCACAACTTCTACAAGTTCTTCTTCAGCTTCACCAGTGGCAACTGATGCACGCCCTTCTAAAATGGCATCTGCCATACTCATTGTGTACAGTTTAATTGCACGCATTGAATCGTCGTTGCCAGGGATGACGTAATCAACACCATCTGGATTACTATTACTATCGACTACCGCAACAACAGGAATGCCCAGGTTATTGGCTTCTTTAATTGCAATACGCTCGTGATCGACATCAATTACAAATAAAGCATCTGGCAAACCGCCCATTTTACAGATGCCACCGATACTCTTTTCTAATTTTTCTTGTTCACGCGTTAACGTTAGAATTTCTTTCTTTTTCAAGCCTTCTACTTTGCCAGAATCCATCATTTCTTGGATGCTGTCTAGACGTTTGATTGATTGACGAACTGTTTGATAATTAGTCAACATACCGCCTAACCAACGACGATTAACATAAGGCATTGCTGCTCTTTCTGCATCTTCGCGAATCGCATCTTGAGCTGCACGTTTTGTTCCTACAAACAAAATACGGCCTTTTTTAGATGCCAGTTTGCCAATGAAGTTTAATGCATCGTTGAACATAGGAAGGCTTTGCTCAAGATTAATAATATGAATATTGTTACGTTTACCAAAAATAAATGGAGCCATTTTTGGGTTCCAATAACGTGTTTGGTGTCCAAAGTGTACGCCTGCTTCTAGCATTTGGCGCATAGTTGTTTTTGCCATTTTAATAAAACCTTATAATAAAAATCGGGGTTAAACCTCCACACACCCCAAGTATCGACTAAACTGACGAGCAGTTAGCACCCCGAAACTTGTGTCGGTGCATGTGTGATTTTTGCCTAAACAGGCGCAAATTTTATACCACAAAAAAGAGATAAAAACAATTAGATAGAAACTATCTCTGTCTCATACAAAACCAGAAAATAAGCTTTATTAAAAATGATAATAAAAATCATTTTCTGGTTGTTTTAACCATTTTACGGCAAACTATACATCCTCACACTAAATCTAATTAACTAAGCAGGATATGACAGACAATGGCCGTCAGTATTAAGACACCCGAAGAAATAGAAAAAATGCGTGTTGCTGGTCGCCTAGCTGCTGAAGTTCTAATGATGATTGAACCTTATGTTAAGGCAGGTATCACCACCGATGAACTAGATGAAATTTGTCATAATTATATAGTTAACGAGCAAGATGCCATCCCTGCCCCACTCAATTACCATGGTTTTCCGAAGTCTATTTGTACATCAGTTAACCACGTTATCTGTCACGGTATCCCCGGTAGTAAGAAATTAAAGGATGGCGATATTATCAATATTGATATTACCGTTATTAAAGATGAGTTCCACGGTGACACCAGTAAAATGTTTCACATTGGCAAAACATCGATCATGGCTAAAAGACTCACCGAAAATGCACGTGAAGCAATGCTGGTTGGAATAGCGATGGTTAAACCTGATATTCGTCTGGGTGATATTGGCCATGCCATTCAGCAACATGCTGAAAAAGAGCGTTTTTCAATTGTTCGCGAATACTGTGGCCATGGCATCGGTCGTGTTTTTCATGAAGATCCTCAAGTACTCCATTATGGCAGTCCTGATACAGGACTCACATTAGAGGCTGGGATGACATTTACTATTGAGCCAATGGTCAATGCAGGTAAGCGTCATATTAAACAGCTACCAGATGGCTGGACGGTTGTCACAAAAGATCGCTCATTATCAGCTCAATGGGAACACACTATTTTAGTCACCGAAGATGGTCATGAGATCTTGACACGTCGTGAAGACGAGGTCTTATAACATCAAATGCTAACAAAAGAGTCGTGCTCACTCTGGGAAGTTGCTGAAAATCAACAGTTAGACAGAACTGACAACGAGCCTAGTATTTTTCGAGATGCACTCAAAGTTGGTCAGGACTATATTCAACAGCAGTTTGAAAGCGGCCTTGATATAGTCGAACTTATCCATCTACGGTCACATTTTGTAGATGAAGTATTACAATGCCTTTGGCATCATTATATTGATATCGACTGCCCAATCAGTTTGCTTGCAGTCGGTGGCTATGGCCGCGGTGAATTACATCCTTATTCGGATATTGATTTGCTTATCTTATTGGATGAGTCAGTCTCTGACCAACCTCCAGAACAACTATCACATTTTTTAACAACACTATGGGATGTCGGCCTGGAAATAGGCCATAGCGTGCGTACCTTACGTGAATGTAGGGAACAAGCTGAAAGTGATATTACCATTGCCACAAATTTACTTGAAACTCGCCTACTAGCCGGTCTACCTTCCCTTTTCACATCATTACAGTTACTCACTGTGACTAATAAAACATGGGATGAAAAACGCTTCTATCAAGCTAAACTCGATGAGCAAAAGCAGCGCCATTTGAAATTTAATGATACCGCAAATAATCTCGAACCCAATATAAAAGAATCACCAGGCGGACTGAGAGATATGCAAGTCATTAACTGGATCGCCCTACAGCATTTTGCAGTGACAGATCTTTACGGTCTGTATCAAAAAGGTTTTTTAGAAAATAATGAATATACCGCGCTAGAACAAGCACAACACTTTTTATGGCGCGTTCGTTTTGTCTTGCACACACAGGCTGGGCGCAAACAAGAAAAACTCATGATTGACTATCAGCGTGAGCTGGCTCAACAACTTGGCTATCAAGATGATGAGAAGCGCCTAGCCGTCGAATATTTTATGAAAGATTATTATCTTTGTGCTCGGTCTATAGGTCAAATGAATGAATTATTAGCACAGCTATTTTTAGAAAACATTATTCTAGCTGATGAGCCACGAGCCATAGACACTATCAATAGTCGCTTCCAAGTACATAACGGCTACTTAGAAACCATCAACCCCGGTATTTTCGCCTTTTACCCATATGCAATGTTAGAGCTGTTCCTTATTTTGCAACAGCACCCCGCAATAAAAGGGGTTCGTGCTAACACCATCAGACAATTGCACGCACATATACATCTCATTAATCATCATTTCCGAGCTGATATTAGAAACCGTAGTTTATTTATGGAAATCATACGTCAACCCAAAGGCATTACGCACGAATTCCGCCGTATGAATCAGCTTGGGGTACTGGGTGCTTATTTACCTGCTTTTGGACAAATTGTTGGCCAAATGCAGCACGACCTTTTCCATACATACACCGTCGATGAACACACCCTGTTTTTGGTACGAAACTTACGCCGTTTTTCATGTGAAGAATATAAAGATGAATTTTCATTATGTAGTAAGGTTTTTTATCAACTTCCTAAACCAGAACTGCTCTATATAGCTGGCCTTTTTCATGATATCGCTAAAGGTAGAGGTGGTGATCACAGTAAACTCGGTGTTGCTGATGCAAATGAATTTTGTAAATTGCATAGTTTAAGTGATGACGACACGCAAACTGTGGCATTCCTTGTAAGACATCATTTATCCATGTCTGCTACGGCACAGCGTTATGATATTCACGATCCCGATGTTGTTAAAAAGTTTGCTCAAACTGTACAAACAATGGATAGGTTACGATATCTATATTTACTTACAGTGGCAGACATTAGAGCGACTAATGATAATTTATGGAATGGCTGGCGCGACTCATTGCTCAAGCAACTCTATTATTCAACTGAACAATGGTTAGAGCAACATGAGGAATTGGCCAAAAGCACCCAAGAAAAAAGTGAGCAACAACGTCAATTTGCTTTAAACGAATTACAAGATCGTTCATGGCCTGAGCAACAAATAATTGATATTTGGCAACACTATGATGACGATTATTTTTTACGCCAAAGTGTAGAAGACCTTGTATGGCAAACGGAGCAACGCTTGCAACAGCCGACAAAACCGACACTAGTCGCAACACGTTTATATGATCAGCAAGATACCATAGAGATTCTGATTATCACCAAAGACAGGCCAAATGTTTTTGCTGCTATAAGCTCTGTTTTAGAGCAATTACAGCTGAATATTTTAGATGCAAAGGTTAATAGTGCTAAGAATGGTGAGTTGCTTAACACGTTTATTGTCAATGAATCTGCACATCCGCAATCAGATATCATGAGTGCAATTGAGACACAATTATTAAGCTTAAATGAAGTAGAAGCTTATTGTCCTGTTCATACTCCTCGTAAGATGAAGTTATTTGAATCGGAACCTGTGATCCATTTTGAAAGCAACTTACAACAAGATCATACAATTTTAGAGATTCACACCCACGATAGACCAGGATTGGTCTCGGCAATCGCTCAATCGTTTTTACAATGCGATGTACAGCTCATTAATGCCAAACTGACTACTCTAGGTGACCAAGTCGAAGATGTATTTTTTATATGTACAGCTGAGCAACAACATCTAGAGGAAGAACAAGAAAAACAACTTCACGATGCCCTTGTTATTAGCTTAAGCCACTAAACAAAAATAGCGTAGCCATCATCTGCTGACCACGCCATTAAGTGAATATTAGTAATTATTCTGAAACAGTGATCTGTTCAGCGACTTTCTCCAACTTCTTATCACCAATCCCTTTAACTTGCGTTAATTCGTCAATGCTAGAAAACGTACCAACTTTTTCACGATAATCAACAATCTTCATCGCTGTTGAAGGCCCAATACCCTTGATCATTTGCAACTCTTCCTGAGTAGCAATATTGATATTGATTTTATCAGCTGAAAAAGCTGTACCTAGTGATAAGAGTAATGCCAGAACTGTTGGCAATAAAAATTTTGTTAACTTCATTCCATTTCTCCTTGTTATTGATGTAAATGACGACCTTCACTGGTTCGTCAACAAGAAGCATAGCTATAATTACGTATCGTGACAACTCATTTCTAGTGAGTTACGCCATCCTTTAGAAGCACTTTAGCAAAAGTAAGATAGAGAATTTTTAAATCAAAGCAAAATGATTGCTTCTTTTTATAAGCGAGATCCAAAGCAACTTTATCAGGAATAGATAACTCATCTCGACCATTTATTTGTGCCCAACCTGTCAATCCGGGTAATAACTTATGAATGTCCTGCTGTGTTCTCAGTTCAATTAAATCGTCTTGGTTATATAAAGCAGGTCTAGGGCCAACAAAGCTCATATCCCCTTTCAATATATTCCATATTTGTGGCAACTCATCTAGACTCGACTTACGCAAGAAATCACCAATAGGTGTTAATACACTTTTTGGATCCTCCAATAAATGTGTTGCAACAGCAGGAGTATCCGTTTTCATACTGCGGAATTTAGGCATTTTGAAAATATGATTATGCTGACCAACGCGATCTGACCAATATAAGATTGGTCCCTCAGAAGTTAATTTAATAACAATAGCAATTGTTATCATAGGAATGAAAAGTATGGCAGTCACGAACACTGCTAGTATTAGATCAAAGATTCTTTTCATTTTTAATGTACGCTTCTGCTGTCTTTCTTAATTGTTCATCCATAGTGATGACTGGCTTCCAATCTAATAAATCTCTCACTTTACTACTATCAATTTGTAGAGAGCTAAATAAGCGATCAGCGATAGTTTTTTTACCAAAAAGTCTGGCAAAAAATGTCATTAAATTCACCGGAATAGGCAATAACGTAGTCTGCTTACCAAATGCTTTTGCTACTTTCCTCAATAATTCTGTTGTCGATACATCTTCATCATCGGAAATGAGAAAGACCTCATTAGCTGCTTTGGGATGATCAATGCTATGAATAATAAAGTCAGTTAAATTCTCAAGGGCAATTAAAGAGCGTTGATTTTCAATTGCCCCAAGGGGTGATGGTATTCCCTTAGAAACCCACTTCATCATTGAAGCAAAGTTTGCTTTAACACCTGGACCATAAATTAGAGGTGGTCTGATAATAACGACTTCCATACCAGTTTCGTCTGCGATACTTAATAAGCCTTGCTCAGCCTCATATTTGGATAAACCGTAAGGATCTGTGGGAATGGTGTTATCTGTTGGTTTAAAAGGCTCGCCAATTGTAGTCATTTCACCATTTACTTTAATTGAACTGATAAAAATAAACCGCCTGATACCATGCTCTGCTGCTTGTCTTGCTAGATTTAAAGTCCCTTCGGTATTTACTTTTCGAAACTCAGCTAATGGATTGGCCTCTTTATCCTCCATGATATGAACTCGGGCCGCAGTGTGAATAACAACCTCTATATCTTGTAAAGATTTTTCCCAGCTTGCTATTTGTTCTAAATCTTTAACGATAAATAGCTCTAGTAATGGACTCTCTATATACTTGTTGTATCGACTACGTACACAAGCCCTAACTGGTTTATTCTTCATCAAAAGAGAACCTACTAGATTTTGACCCACAAAACCTGTCGCACCTGTCACAAGAATCATCGTTACTTGACTTTCTAAACTTTAGACCAGACTGTCCGATTAATATAATCGGTATAACTCAGTACAATTCTGACAATTTTCTTAGACACTGTACCACCTCTGTAATCTCCAACTAATGTCATCACCCTCTCTGCACGGTTATGCTGACTTGTAATCACTTTCACTGACTCCAATACCCTTTCAGTTTTGAGGCCACTCATTATCAAAGTACCTTCATCCATCCCCTCGGGACGCTCATGTGCGTTGCGAATTGTCACTGCTGGGAGATTTAACAATGAGGCTTCTTCAGTAATCGTGCCACTATCTGACAGAATACAAAAAGCAGACATTTGGAGTTTAATATAATCTAATAAACCAAGAGGTTTTACAAAACGAATCAAAGGATGCACTTCTTTAACATCCAAGCTCTCTAGCCTTTTCTTGGTCCTTGGATGTGTAGAAACGATAATAGGATATTGGTAAGTTTTAGCAAGTGCTTGAAGTGTTTCTAACAAATCAAGTAAGTTCTGTTCTGTATCAACATTTTCTTCCCGATGTGTGCTTACTATAAAAAACTCATCCTGCTTAAGGCCTTCTTGGTCGAGAATGGTCGAAGCCTGAATTTTAGGCATATAGAAATCTAATACTTCTTCCATATGCGAACCCGTTTTAATCACGGTTTCAGGTCGAATACCTTCCGCCAATAAATAATGGCGAGCATGTTCCGTTAAGACTAAATTAATATCACTTAAATGATCGAGCACTTTACGGTTTAATTCTTCTGGCACCCGTTGATCAAAACAACGATTGCCTGCTTCCATATGGAAAATAGGTATTTTGCGTCTTTTGGCTGCCATAATGGCTAAACAGGTATTGGTATCACCATATAACAATAAAGCATCGGGCTTTTCTAATTCAAAGACATCATCTGCCTTGGCAATAATATCAGCGATGCTTTTAGCTGCTGAATCACCACCAGCATTCAAAAAGTGATCTGGCTTACGAATACCCAAATCATCAAAAAAAACTTGATTGAGTTCATAATCATAGTTTTGGCCAGAGTGAACCAAAATATGATTGACTTGCGTATCTAATTCGGCAATTACGCGGCTCATTTTGATTAATTCAGGGCGAGTACCTACTAATGTCATGACTTTAAGCATTTAAAGTCTCCTGAATATAGTCGAGATTCAATAACAAGGTTTTGACTTCCTCAACGTTCAATCGATGGGTGTTATGTGAGGTATAGTCATCTACCTCAGTGATATGTGTTTCACCCTCTACAAAGTATTTTTCGTAGTTCAAGTCACGATTATCTGCTGGAATACGATAGTAGCGTCCCAGATCTTGTGCCTTTGACATTTCCTCACGGGAAATCAATGACTCGTATAGCTTTTCTCCATGACGAGTACCGATAATTTTTATTGTACTTTCACTTTGAAATAACTCTTTTAATGCTTGCGCTAAGTCGGTTAGCGTTGAAGCAGGAGCTTTTTGGACAAAAATGTCCCCCTGCTCTGCATGCTCAAAAGCATGTATCACTAGGTCGACGGAGTCTTCTAATGACATCAAAAACCGCGTCATATTCGGATCGGTCACTGTCAAAGGTTGATTTGCTTTCATCTGATTAATAAATAAGGGAATCACTGAACCACGAGAAGCCATGACATTACCGTAACGTGTACAGCAAACAACGGGGCCTGCCTCAGAAATTGAACGCGATTTCGCTACGACCACCTTCTCAGCCATCGCTTTAGAAATACCCATAGCATTGATAGGATAAACGGCCTTATCCGTGCTTAACACAACAACGCGTTGTACCCCATTCACATTGGCTGCATTTAAAACATTTTCCGTTCCCACGACATTTGTTTTAACTGCCTCCATTGGATAAAACTCGCATGAAGGGACTTGTTTTAAAGCCGCGGCATGAAAAATGTAATCAACCCCTATCATCGCTTGTGACACACTATCGTAATCACGCACATCACCAATGTAGAACTTGACCTTATCATTTGCTAATTCAATTCGCATGTCTTCTTGCTTTTTTTCGTCACGGCTGAAGATACGAATTTCTTTTACATTAGTATCGAGGAATCTCTTTAGTACTGTATGACCGAACGATCCTGTACCGCCCGTAATCATTAATATTTTATTATCAAACATAGTCTATTAAATTCCTTTATTTGCACGATACATTTTTTCAATTAATATTGGCCAACTTGGCGGCTGATAACCTGTCGCTTGTCTGAACTTATCAGAGTTCAAAGAACGGTCAATATGTACTTTTTCATCTGCAATGATCTCTATTTCTTTACCATATATATTTGCTATCAAATTTAGCAAAGTATATTTATCAATAGGATCGGCCGACACATGATATGAGCCCTGCAAGTCCGTTCGTGGCATCACAAAGTCCTTAATGACTCTCGCTAATTCTACGGTTGGCAAACCCGAAAAAATAGCTTTCTTATAACCCTTGACTGTTCCAGTTTGTGATAAAAACCAATCTACCAGCGAATCATTGCTATTCAGTTCATGACCGATAATAGAGGTACGTAATGTTACCGCATGCGGTAAATCATGTAATTCGCCAATGAACTTAGACTTGCCATATAAATCTTCCGCATCGGAAAGGTCTGTTTCTTTATAAAGCCCTTTACGACCATTAAAAACACAATCAGTACTGATATGGATTAATCTTGCATCGATATTGGCACATGCCATTGCCAATTGGTGAGGAAATAGTGCATTAATGGGCAGTACAGCTAAAGGATCATTCGCATTATCTAACTGTTTAATCAGACCGATGCAATTCACCACAACATCAGGCTTTACTTGTGTTAATACCTCAGCCAAACGTTCAGAATTTAATACATCTACATCACTGATCAAATTGTTTTGTAACAAAGCATTGAAATGTGCTGCCATCGTCGCATTACGAAGCGTGGCATAGACTTGATGTTCAGTTGCTGACAGCACGCTATAGACAGCATTTCCAAGCATGCCCGCCGCACCTAGAATAAGAACTTTCATTTTAATGTTTATCTCTTAGCTTCGAGTCTTTGTTCAAAGATTTCTATTAATTTTTTGCACTGCTGCTGCATTTCAAAATTATCCAAGAAATACTGCCGCCCATTGCCGCCTATTATGTCACGCTCGGCTTCTGACAGATTAAAAAACTGAGTAATTCTCTCTGCCAAACTTGAAGCATCATCTGCAGGACACGTTAACCCGGCGCCCGCTTCATCTATCACGCGTGCTGTTTCGCCATTAATACTGGCAATAATCGGACGCCCAGCACTCATATAGGCCTGGACTTTGCTCGGGATGGTATAAGCAAAGATTTCCTCTGCATTAAGTGTCACTAACAGGGCTTTTGCTTTATTAAAAAGCGGTGGCATTGCTTCCATTGGAAAGCTACCTGTAAAAATAATATTTTTTATCTCTCGCCTTTCAATCTCTTCCTTTGCCCATGCCAACCTACTCCCTGCTCCCACTATGACTAATCTAATTTCAGAAAAACCATCTAATTGCTCAGCTGCATTGATCAATGTCTCTATTGATTGTGCCTTACCTATATTGCCAGCAAATACCAAGCAAAAGTAATTATCCAAATATTTTCTTAAATAGACTGGTAAGCGATTAATCTCCATTTCAGGTTCCTCATTAATCATGTCGTTCATAACATTCGGAAAATAGATTGTTTTGTCTTCATGTGATAATTGACTTACAGGCCCAATAAAAGCTTTTGATTGAACCAATAAAGTGTCAGATAAAGCATAGATACCTTTCACTAGATAACGAACTAGCTTTAATACCAGTTTATTTTTAATAAAACCGGTCGCTGATAGGCTCTCAGGCCATAAATCTTGTACCCATATCGCTAAATGTGCACGCTTTAAATACTTTAGAGGAATAGCGGGAATCACTGACGTGATTGGGGAGGGTGCAAACACAAATATCACGTCAAACTGCCTTCCTTTCAACAGAGAAGGGAAACGTATTAAACCTGACCAAATGAAGGATAAATAATTCAATAACAACGCTTTGGCACCGCCAGACCTTCTTGGTCTTAACGGTACACGTATAACTTCCACCTCATCCATGGTCTCATACTGTATCCCTTGTTCCTGATAGCCTTGATAGACTTTTCCATCTGGGTAGTTTGGTTTACCCGTCAAGACAACAAGCTCATGACCCAGTCTAGCCATTGTCGTAGCTAATTGGTTAATAATGAAAGATTCTGGCCAAAAATATTGAGTGACGATTAAAACCTTCATTCACTTAGCCTGAGCTGTTTTTTTTGCTATGGACAACCTACTTAACAACAACCCCGATAAGAAAAAAGTCACCATCCCCGAATAAGGTTGGCGGAAACTCACTTTGAGGAAATTATCAATAAATATAAAGAAAAAAACAATTATCAATAACATGAATAATTGGCTGGTCATTTTACCTTTACTAATCACCTTGTATGCTCTTAGAATCATAATTTTACTCTTTAAAAGCATCTTCAAGAAAATCTTCTGCCTCTGACAACTCAATAGCCAACAATGCAGGCTCAGCTTTAAATTTTTGAACAGCATTAGCAATATCTTGAAAAGAATGAGGATCAAAAACTCCTGATGGGACGATAACATCACTCACATATGATTTATTACTCGCTAATACTGGCAACCCTAACAGTGCCGCTTCAATTAAAGGCAACCCAAATGACTCAAACAAGGAGGGATATATTAAAGTCTCAGATTGTTGATATATTTTATTGATGTCGTTATGAGAGTACTCCCCAATTAAAAAAACTTTCAAGTCATTATTTTCTGCTTTGGAAATTATCCAATCACATAATAAGGGAAACTTTTTATTGTCTAAGGTCAGACATAGACTTGGGAAAATACCTTCTTTAGCTAATGCAACCCATGCGTAAATTAGAGTTTTATGATTTTTGTGTGGTTCACCAGAGGCGATGTATACAAAATCGTAAATTTTCTCATTTATTTTTCTATCAATTGGTAAGTCACTCCTCATTTCTATCGATAAAAATGGGAAAGCTTTTGCTTCCACCCCAAACGCTTGCTTTATCAACCTTTGCATCGTTGGTGTCTGAACAATAAAACTATCAATTCCTGTCACTCTAAAACGAAGCCACCAACGCTCAATCATTATCCGTATACGGGTCTTAACAGGGAAAGAGGTTAAAGAGATTTCTTCAACTAAATAGCGATTTTGAACAAACACTTTTTGAATGCCGCGCTTAATAAATAACGGAGGCAGATTGCCCATACATAAAACTACTGTATCTTCTGTAATTAGTCGATTCAACCTCAGCTCAAACCCAAGTCTTGAAGCTAATGTTGGCTTAACCCAAAAAACCTCTCTTTTCAGCAGCCCGGTAGGCAAATCTAGTCGCTCATCTAATACCAAGCTAACATCATCATCCTTCAAAGCCTTTATCAGTGAAATTAATAATGTTTTCCCTCCACCCTGATGTACATTCGGAGCGTAAAGTAATCTTTTAATACCCATTTTAGTTCGCCTGCAATATTGCCTAGATCCCTCCGTAGGCAGAGAAAAACTATCCAAAAAACCTTAAGAAGGGTAGTTAAAAGTAGAGATGTTAGGTGAAAGAAGCCCAAGACTGAATTAACAGTAAATTAGGTGTAATTTCATTGACTGCACCATTAATATAAAATTTTTTCTCAGGTTCTAAAAGCATAAAATAATGCTGTCACATCATCCGTATTTAGTCGCTGAGGAACGAGCATATTTAATGCCGTATCTAGATCTGAAGGAATGGGATCTAATAGAGTCTTTAGTAATGTTTTCCCTCCTCCTTGATGGACATTAACCGCGTGAATAATTAATCTCAATAAAGCCTCCTATACACACAACCTAACAACCGTCATGAATCACAGTGTGCCCCATAACTCAATATACTGAGATTTAATCTTATCCAGCTTTTGCTGGATATAACCAATATAAGCTTGTTGCTTTGTATGAATGTCAAAAATTTTACTAACAGTATCTGACACTGAGAACCGGCCTAAATCATCAAGCTTGACCAAGAAGTCTTCCATTTGAAGTTCAGAATACAACCCTTCAACCTTCGGTTGCCAGCATATGCATAGCGCTGGAACATACTGCGAAAGTGCCATAATAGCACCATGCATCCTAGAAGAAAAAATAATACGAGTCTGGTTGCATAACATCGCCAACTCGTTTGGATTACTTGGGACTTCCAATATCAATTGGGTACCAGTATTTGCTAAAACCCCTTCTATAACTTGTTTGCCAATATGAGCATCAACCGCAGCATCAGTAATAAAAATACCAACCGTTAATTCTCTGCTGATCAGCTCTGTAATAAGCCTCTCTATAGATGTTCTAAAATTGTTGGCCTTCTGTTTATCGCCATCAGGAAAAATAGATACAGAAAAAAGAGGTAGCACATTAATCAGAACATCATACTTGTATCCCTTTGTTTCCGACAATTTCGGCCATAACAATACAGGGTCTGGTATCACATCAAGTTTAACAGAGTCAGAACCAAACTCTTTCTCTATTAATTTCATACTCTCGCTATCGCGACAAATTACTCGGTCAGATAATCTCAGGGCATAACCTAGAAGGAACTTAACACCTGGTGCAGTAAATGGCCCTGCACCAACACAAAGGAAATCAACTCTCTTTCGCATAAGTTTACTAAACAACACATAAGTGAGAGCTTGCAATGGAAACCCGTACTCGACCCCCATAAGCAAATTACCACCCCCAATGAACACTTTGGAGCACCCTCTAGATTTGCGTAGAAAAATAATCAAAACTAAGGGCCAATAAAAAAAGAATTTCAAACAGTTTCTGAGAGTTTTAAAGAATCGATTATCAAGACAATCGCACTTGACTATCTTTACGCTGACGTCAGCTTCACTGGATGACCGTTTTTGAACTAAAAATGGAAATGTATTTTCGACTAAAGCTCGAAAATTAAAATCTATCTTTTCAACTTGGTACCCTGCGTCTGTGAACATATTATGAATCATAGTCATAATTGCTATATCACCGAGATTATCTGTGGTACAGATTCCCACAGATAGAATTTTATGCTTACTCATATTTATTACTTAATTTTGGCTGAATACTTAGATAACAAACTGTCTTATTTTTTGACTACTTTATGTATAACTGGGAACTGAAAAATAGTCTTTCATAGAGCTCTGCAATAAAAAATACCCATCTCTTCTCTGTTCTTTAAAAAATAGTTTTGACGGAATTTAATGTCAAGAGAAGCATTATTCAAAACACTTAAACAACAACGTTAACATAGATACATAAACACCCTCAGAATACTTATGAAAAAACCTAATATTTTCCATCAATACCACTAACTGGTGGTGAAAATATTGCTAGCGCATAATTCCCACTCAAATTCTTCAGGCCATTAACACATGACAATACAAACAAATAATCGCCAAAATCATTAAAACTATAATAATCTGTAAATAATATTTTTGTATCAAAAACCTTATTTTTGTATCAAAAACTTAAAAGCTTGCTTTGCCAGTCTAAGCTTATCAAACAGTTTTATTTTCTTACTAAAAACTATATCACTTAAAAAATATAAGGATTTATTTTTCGAAAAGTATAATTCTTTTCCGGCATTTCTATAAATGCCAAGATATTCAATCCAGCGTGAAATCTGATAAAAAGTGTCAGCATCGACAATATTTTTACTGAAGGCATTGCAAGCATCAAACATATACTGATTAGTTATCAGAGACACATCCATCCTATATAATGAGCTAGGCGATGACAATGATCTCGGATGTACTC
The DNA here is from genome assembly GCA_029248745.1 of Gammaproteobacteria bacterium. GTDB lineage: Bacteria > Pseudomonadota > Gammaproteobacteria > Nitrosococcales > Methylophagaceae. The sequence goes on along the minus strand of JAQWIT010000003.1, from coordinate 93,663 downwards.
TGTATTTTATACTAGGTTCTTTTGAAACATAAAAATCCCCCAAGTACAAGGCTCTTAGAATATAGGGTGTATCTTCAGTTGGACAAGTTATATTTATATCACCAAAAACATCGAAAACTTCGCGCTTGAACGCTCTTGAAGCACCGCTCGCATGAAGCTTAGACCCACTCAAATAATCTTTCAGTGAAAAAACGTTATCCACATCTAATTGATGCCATGGAATGGCATTACCATTTTCATCAATGCGGATATCAGAAAATGAAACAGCCGATATACCTTCCTTCATGAGTATATCTACAGATTTACTTACCCTATCAACCAAACTTATATCATCACCTGCAGCAACTACAATGATCTCACCAGAAGCAATATTCAGGCATTTATTAAAGTTAGGCACAAGGCCTAAGTTCTTATCATTAAACGTCTTGACAATTTTCTTAGGTCCAAGATATTTATCTAATCCAAATTGGATTATCTCTTGCGTTCTATCTTGAGATGCATCATCAGATATAATCAATTCAATCTTTTCATAATCTTGATTCAAAAGAGACAAAAGGGCCTCTTCTACATAGCGCTCCTGCTGATACGAAAGAAAAATGACAGTGACTAATGGGTAGTTGTTATTCATCAAAAAACATCTCGTATTTTAACTGCTGGGTTGCCAGCTACGATTGTTGCTGGGAGCACATCATTTAATACTATTGAACCGCATCCAATCACAGCACCGCAACCAACAATTACACCTTTTAATATTGTCACATCATTGCCAATAAAAACATCATCTTTAACAACAACATCTTTACTAATTATTTTTTTATTTCCACGATCCAGATAGTTCAATGAATGAAAATCAGAGTTAATTACAGTCACGTTGGTACCTATAAGACATCTTTTTCCTATAGAAATACCACCATCATAAGCAATGGCCGAAAAATTATTATTTATACATGTTCCTGCCCCAACTTTGACAAATGCATTCGCGTGCCTAGCTTCAATATAAGAAACCCCATTTGTAAAAAAAGGAGAGCTATAAACCCCAATCTCACAGTCATTGAGTATGACTTTACCTTTCCCACAAAATCTGACAGGCTGATTTAATTTCACAGTGTTCAGAGTGAATGAACAATCTGAAAAGAAATATTTATAAATAAAAATCCTTACTGCCTGAATGAATCTGACAAAAAACAAAATAATCAACCGTCTCAATCTTTTCATTACTTAAAAACTCCTTTCATTTTAAGAACGAAAAACATTGTCACTATATGAAGAGAATATGTTGCTGCATGAGCAATAGCCGCGCCTTCTATTCCGTATTTTTCAGTAAACTGCATTACCAAAAAAAAGAAAAATGCAGGGAAAAAAACCTGAAATGTCATATGGATAAAAATATAAGCTTTAGCTGCCAAGACATAGCCCATTATCCAGCTAGCTATCATCAAGAAGTCCCCTACCATCTGCCAGGCGAACAGCGACTCCATTGGTGTAAACTCGGCACTGAACAGTATGTGGATAATCAAATCGCGCTTCAGATAGATAATCAGCCCCAAAACAGTGGCGACAGGCAGAATAATTTTATAGCCTTGTAGGATTTCATTTTTGATGTCAGCAGGGGTTTGTAATTCTGACAATTTGGGCAGGTAGTACACGCCCAATGTGGTACTGATCAGCATCAGGTATGCGCTACTTAGCCGCCACATAGCTTCCCAGTAACCTGCGGCATCCCAGCCGAGGGTATCGCCCAAATGGTTACGAATCAGAATATGGCTAACAGGTACACAGACTGCACTTGTGAGCGCCATAGCGGTGTATTTTCCCAGATTTTTTGCTGCCTGACGGTCAATACTGCCAAACAAATAACTCAGTCGAAACCAGCTGGTTTTATAGATTAGCGCAAAGGTGACAAAGAATGTCAGTGACTGGTAAATCGCTAAGGCGATTAGTGCGCCATACAAACCCAGCTGAATTGCCATTACGGAAGTAACAGCCAATGCAAAAAGGCTACCGGCAATATTCGCAATCACATAACGTCGGATCTCTTTTTTACCGTTAAGGATTGCCAACAGCAAAGTATTAAATACAAATAACACCAACGTGGCGGCAAACCAGATAAATACACTACCAAGACTTTCATCTTTTAAAACCCAACCTGCTAGCGCCTGGTTGAAGGTGGCGACTAAAACAGCAACCAATAGCGAGCCTGTCAGCGCAATGGTACCAGCTGTCCGCCATATTGCATGTTGTCTGGTTTCATCTCCGTAATACTCAGCGGTATATTTAGTGACACCGGTATTAATAGCTCCACTGGCAAAGGTAGTGATCATTTGAATGGCGTTCTGGAACTGGCCTAAAGCCGCATATCCTGACGGGCCAACATAGATAGCAAGAATCTTGTTCAAGCCCAGTAGGGTTAGCATTTTGATGGCAACAGCAATGCCATTCAGCAGGCTGGTTTTGATTAGGGTCATGCGTATCAGTCAGCTTGAAAAGCGTTACAGGCTTCAATCACTACATTCACCTCTTCATCACTCATAACTGGGCTGATAGGTAAGCTAAGTACTTGTTGGTGAATGGCTTCGGTGAGTGGGTAGCACTCACTATTCCATCGAGCATAGGCTTGTTGCTGGTGCGGTGGTATGGGGTAATGGATCAAGGTTTGCACGCCTGCGGCACTCAAGTACGCCTGCAGGGCTTCGCGTTGTTCAGTGCGAATTACATATAAATGAAATACGTGTATTTCCAGTGTTTCCAAAGTACTTTCAGCCGCAATGGGCTGTTGAATTGCGGGGTTTTGGATGCCCTTGACATAGGCGAGTGCTATGTTTTTGCGGCGCGAGGTATCAACATCTAAATGCTTGATCTTCACTCGTAATAGGGCGGCTTGCAGTTCATCTAAACGACTGTTGACACCTTGGTAGAGATTTTCATACTTTTTATGACTGCCATAATTGCCAAGTGATCGAATCGTTTGAGCTAATTCATCATCATTGGTAGTGACGGCACCGGCATCGCCCAGTGCGCCGAGGTTTTTACCTGGGTAAAAACTAAAACCAGCGGCATCGCCCCAGTTACCTGATTTTTTCCCATCTAGACTTACGCCGTGTGCCTGTGCGGAATCTTCAATCACTAATAGACTATGAGTTTTTGCAATGGCGTTAATTGTAGGCATATCGGCTAGTTGACCGTATAAATGGACGGCTAAAATGGCTTTTGTATTTGGGCTGATGGCATTTTTCACTGCTTCTAGCGAGAGATTAAAGCTACTTTCGTCAGGCTCAACCAGTACAGCTTTTAAGCCATTCTCAGTAACAGCTAAAATAGAGGCAATATAAGTATTTGCTGGAACAATAACTTCATCACCCATTTTCAATTTTCCTAACTCTTTATAAGCCCTAAAAATCAGAATCAAGGCATCTAATCCATTCGCCACGCCAATAGCATGTTTAGTGCCACAGTAATTGGCAAACTCTTCTTCAAAAGCCTTAACTTGTTCTCCTTGTATGTACCAACCAGAGTCAATTACATCAATTGCAGCTTTGATAAGTTGCTCTCGGTATTGGGCATTTATACCTTTTAAATCTAAAAATGGGATCACTTTACCAACTTTTTCTTAAGTTTTTTATCAACCATTTGATAATTAGTCTCACAGCTTGGACAAATGAACTTCTGCAACTTCACTCCACATTCACATATCCAACCCTGTTGTTTTGCGGGATTACCGTAAACGAGTGCATAATTTGGCACGTCTTTTGTCACAACTGCACCAGCTCCAATCATGGCATACAGACCGATCTTAATGCCGCAGATAATAGTTGCATTCGCACCAATTGACGCATTCTGTGCGATGGTAGTTGTTAAAAATGCCAATGGGCGTTGTTTGGATCGCGGGGTAAAGTCATTAGTAAAGGTGACATTAGGCCCTACAAATACATTATCCTCAATGCGTAAGCCATCCCAAACCTGAACACCTGATTTAATAGTGACATTATTGCCAATCACCACATCATTTTCTATTAGTGTTAGCGCGTTAATATTGCAGTTTTTGCCAATCTTCGCTCCAGTAAGCACAACACTGAATTGCCAGATGGTTGTGCCCTTTCCAATTTGAGTAGATTGCACATCTGCCAATGAATGGATAAAACTCATCCGTTTACCTCTTGGATAAAATCATCATAATCACGAATATAATCGGTCTCGTCATAATGCTCACTGGCAAGTACCAATAGCACGCAGTCAGGACTGAAGTCGTGCATCTCGTGCCAAACCATTGAATCGATAGTTATACCCCTATTTGACGAGTCCAGCCATACTTCGGCTTTTTCTTTACCAGTATCCAGCAATATACGACATTTTCCAGTAATGCAGACCGCAACTTGCTTCAGGGCTTTATGGGCGTGAAAACCTCGGCTGACACCTTCTTTAGTGCCAAAAAGATAATAAACCCGCTTAATGTCGAAAGGAATGGTTTTGTTGACCTCCAAGGCAACCAATAATCCTCGTTCATCACCTAGTGGTGGGAATTCAATTATTTTCACCAAACTCATGCCCTCTCTTCTACTAGTTGTAAAAGATACAGCCCATAACTATTTTTACTAAGTTGTTCACCCTGTTCTTTTAATTGCGCTTTTGTAAGCCAACCGCTATTAAAAGCGATTTCTTCTAGACAGGCGATTTTATAACCTTGCCGTTTTTCAATGGTTTCGACAAACTGGGCTGCTTCGAGCAGGCTTTCATAAGTTCCCGTGTCGAGCCAGGCAAAGCCTCGACCTAATAATTGGACATTTAGAACTCCACGTTCTAGGTAAGCTTGATTGACACTGGTAATTTCCAACTCGCCACGATGCGAAGGTTTGACTTGTTTGGCAATATTTATGACATCGTTGTCGTAAACATACAGACCTGTTACTGCAAAATGCGACTTTGGTTTTTTAGGCTTTTCTTCAATGGAGATGGCGTGCATATTTTCGTCAAATTCAACGACACCAAAGCGCTCTGGGTCTTTAACTTGATAGCCAAATACTGTAGCACTTTGTCCTGCCTCTGTGCGTTTCACTACTTCACGCAATTTAGGGGTAAAACCTTGTCCATAAAAGATGTTGTCGCCCAACACCAGACAAACGCTGTCGTTACCGATAAATTGTTCACCAATAATAAAGGCTTGGGCGAGGCCATCGGGGTTAGCTTGTTCAGCATAGCTAAGCTTTATACCAAACCGGCTCCCGTTACCTAATAGTTGTTGGAAGTTAGGTAGGTCTTCTGGTGTCGATATGACCAGTATTTCACGAATGCCAGCTAACATCAGCACTGATAGCGGATAGTAGATCATCGGCTTGTCGTAAATTGGCAGCAACTGTTTAGATATGCCTTTGGTAATAGGGTACAAACGTGTGCCAGAACCGCCAGCTAGAATAATACCTTTCATGAATAATTTACTAACCTTTCTCGCTGATAACTACCATCTTGTATATGCTTACACCACTCTTGATTATCTAAGTACCACTGAACGGTTTTTCCGATACCGCTTTCAAAGGTTTCTTGTGGTGTCCAGCCAAGTTCTTTTTGAATTTTACTGGCATCAATAGCATAACGCATATCATGGCCTGCTCTATCCATTACAAAGGTAATCAGATCTTTGTAATTATTGATTCCTTTCGGTTTGTTCGGGGCTAGTTCTTCGAGTAACTCACAAATGGTGTTGACGACATCTATGTTTTGCTTTTCATTACGTCCACCGATATTGTAGGTTTCGCCGATTTTTCCGCAAATAGCCACCAGCACAAGGGCTCGTGCGTGATCTTCGACATACAGCCAGTCTCTTATTTGATTACCTTTGCCGTATACGGGTAACGGTTTACCCGCCAATGCATTAAGAATAACTAATGGAATCAATTTCTCTGGAAAATGATAGGGACCATAGTTGTTTGAACAGTTCGTGATGATGGTTGGTAGCTTAAAGGTTCTATTCCATGCGCGAACTATGTGGTCTGAACTGGCTTTGGAGGCTGAATAGGGAGAGCTAGGTGCATAAGGCGTAGTTTCAGTAAACAAATCATCAGTGCCTTCTAGATCTCCATACACCTCATCAGTAGAAATGTGGTGAAAGCGAAAGCCTGTTTTTTTTTCTGGTTGTAGATTAGTCCAATAATCTCTTGCCTGTTCCAGTAAATTATAGGTGCCAAGAATATTAGTCTGAATGAAATCTCCTGGGCCATCAATGCTACGGTCAACATGGGATTCCGCGGCTAGGTGCATGATGATGTCCGGTTGATGCTGTTTAAATAACCGTTTGATTTCTTTTGCATCGCAGATGTCGACTTCTTCAAAAGTGTATCGAGGGTTATCACTGACAGGGGTGAGCGATTCTAAATTGCCTGCATAGGTGAGCTTGTCAACGTTGATGACCTGATCGTTGGTATCGTTGATGAGGTGCCTCACCACTGCTGAACCGATAAAGCCTGCACCACCAGTGACTAGAATTTTTTTAGATTTCATCAATATGCTTTTTGATAGCTTTTGAGTTTTATTCAACCGTCACCGATTTAGCCAAATTTCTCGGTTGATCAACGTCTGTACCTTTTATCAAAGCCACATGGTAACTAAGTAGCTGCAACAAGATATTATAAGTTATCGGTGCTGTTATTCTACCAACATTAGTCGTTGCTTTGATAACTCTAAAACCTGCTTCCGAACTAATGTCAGATTTCTCATCCTCAAAGACTATCATCTGACCACCTCGAGCTTTAACTTCTTGCAAGTTTGATTTCAACTTATCTAACAAATCATCAAGTGGTGCAATGGCAACAGCGGGCATATTTTCATCAATCAGTGCCAAAGGACCATGTTTTAACTCTCCGGCTGGGTAGGCTTCGGCATGAATATAACTAATTTCTTTTAGCTTAAGTGCACCTTCCATTGCGATGGGGTACATTGTACCTCGCCCTAAAAATAAGGCATGTTGTTTGTCGGCAAACAGTTGAGCAATGGCTTCTATTTCTTTTTCATGAGTCAACGCACTCGCTATTAGGTTCGGAAGTTTTTGTAATCCACTAACAATTTTAGCTTCACGCTTTGCATTGAGTGTTCGTTTAACTTTACCTATGCTACTAATCAACAAAGCTAATGCCACTAATTGCGTGGTGAATGCTTTAGTCGATGCCACCCCAATTTCAGGACCGGCATGAGTCAAATAACTAAGATCAGATTCGCGAGTTAAACTACTCTCAGCCACATTACAAATCGTTAAAGTTGGAATATTTTTCAATTCACGCTTTTTAATTTTCTGTAATGCCGCCAGAGTATCTGCAGTTTCGCCTGATTGGCTAATCGTAACAAATAATGTGTTGTTTTTAATAACAGGATTTCGGTATCTAAACTCGCTAGCCACCTCTACTTGGCAGGGTAAACTAATAATATCTTCCACCCAATACTTTGCCACTAAACCTGCATGATAACTTGTTCCACAGGCAATAATATGAAGTTGCTCTATGTCTTTAAAAATGGCTTCAGCTTGTGGCCCAAAAGTTGAGACCAGCACTTTATCTTGTGTGATACGCCCCTCTAATGTATCTATAACTGCTTGAGGTTGCTCAAAGATTTCTTTGTGCATGTAATGACGATGTTCGCCTAATTCTACAGCTGTAACACTTAGGCTCGAAACTTTGACAGGACGTTCTACTCTATGTCCATTCAGATCATAAATTTCGATTGATTGACGGGTCAGTTTGGCGATATCGCCTTCCTCTAAAAAGATAAAGTGTTGGGTAACTGGTAATAACGCAGAAATATCCGATGCAATAAAACATTCTCCTATCCCTACCCCAATTACTAGCGGACTCCCTTTTTTAGACGCAATCAATGTATCTGGATCGTTCAAAGCAATAACACCTAATGCATAAGCACCCTCAAATTCACTTAATGTTTGAGTAACCGCCTGTAACAAATCATCTGTTGTTTCTAACTGCTGATGAATAGCATGAGCAATAACTTCAGTATCTGTTTCGGAAGTGAATCGATAACCAGCAGTTAGTTGGGCTCGCTTTAAGGCTTGGTAGTTCTCAATAATACCATTGTGAACAACAGCGATTTTATTATTGCAAATATGGGGGTGGGCATTATTTTCAGAAGGTATACCATGCGTCGCCCATCTAGTATGGGCAATACCTATATTGCCAACAAAAGGCGTTGGGGCTTGTTCGATCTTATTTTCAAGCTGCTTTATTTTTCCTAACGCACGCACACGTTGGATCACATTATTTACATCCAATAATGCAATACCGGAAGAATCATATCCTCGATACTCTAACCTTCTAAGTCCCTCTAATAAGATTGGGGTCACGCTTCTCTCAGCGATTCCACCGACAATTCCGCACATGCTCTGCTAATCCATTAAAAACAAAAATAAAATTATACCCTAAGTACATGTCAAATTATTACACTCTTAACAAGTCAATGAACCCTATTTATTTCTAAGCTTTTTCCAATAACTGACTGAGTTAGCTCACATCTACTTTCTAACTGGCATGAAACAAACAGATAATGGGACATTCGAGCTTTATTATTAATCTAGATTAAAACTGTTTTGAGTAACTGAAATAGGCTTTAACCAATCTTGATTATCACATTGTGGCTTAAACCCATCCACATATTCCAGCAGGATAGTTCGAATTTGTTCTGTTTCATTTGCTTCATTAACTTGTTGTAATTGGGATAATATTTCTTTGAGTTCAGACCAAGGAATAAATTTTTCTGACGCCCGCATAATCATACTGTGTCCAGTGTCTATCACATTGTCACCAATCAGTAACTCTTCGTACAATTTTTCTCCAGGCCTTAACCCTGTATACACAATCTCAATATCACCATCCGGGTGCTCTTTATCCTTTTCAATATAGCCACTTAGGTGAATCATGCGTTTTGCCAGATCAACTATTTTGACCGGTTCGCCCATGTCCAAGACAAATACTTCTCCGCCTTCTCCCATCGCACCTGCCTGTATTACTAATTCAGCGGCTTCAGGTATTGTCATAAAATAACGAATAACCCTTTCGTCTGTGACTCTGACCGGACCACCGTTAGCAATTTGCTCTCGGAAAAGAGGTACGACAGAACCAGAAGAACCTAATACATTGCCAAATCGTACCATTGTGAATCGTGTAATATTGTCAAAATTTTTCGATTCGCTCAATGCTTGCAATGTTAATTCGGCTAAGCGTTTACTCGCCCCCATAGTATTGGTTGGTCTTACCGCTTTATCTGTTGAAATTAACACGAATGTATTCACTTTCGCTTCGATGGCAGCCAATGCACAACTGAGGGTTCCAAACACATTATTTCTTATGCCTTCTGCAATGTTTTGCTCTACCAGCGGTACATGTTTGTATGCAGCAGCATGATATATCGTCTCAACATCAAATTGCTCAAAGATTACTTGCAGACGCTGCTTATCTTGAACCGAACCTAATAAAGCGACAGCTTTCACCTCTGGATTGTCATTCTTTAACTCTTTATCGATTGCATATAAGTTGAATTCATTCAATTCAAACAAGATCAATTGTTTTGGTGAAAGCCGCACTATCTGTCGACATAATTCAGAACCAATTGAACCTCCCGCCCCTGTTACCATCACCACTTTATCCGTAATGTTCGCATGTAATAACTTAGGAATAGGATCTACTGGTTCACGCCCTAAAAGATCAGCTATATCGACTTCACGTATATCGGATACCGTCACTTTTCCTTCCGCTAAATCGCTTAAATCGGGCAAAGTTCGCACATGAACAGGGTATTCCTCTAACAAGCGGATTATCTCATTACGTCTTTGACGGGATGCATTTGGAATAGCAATTAATACTTCTCTAACTCCATATTTTTCAATCAAATAAGCCAACTTTTCCGTCGGATAAACTACTAAATTATTAATTATTTGATTATGTAATTGTTTAGCATCATCTATAAAGGCTACCGGTTTTTGTTGTCGTGAGCGATTTAATGCTTCTGCTAACTGAATTCCAGAAGAGCTGGCACCAAAAATAAGAACATTGGGTAGTGCTTGTTGAGATGCAAACTCTTTCCTATCAAACAAGTCAGAAAACCACCATCTCGCTATCAAACGACTGCCACCAGTGAATAGTAGTAAAATAAGTGCATTAATCCCATACACTGTTCTTGGTACTACTCCCGCGAATGAACCCGCAAGCAAGACCGCAGTTCCCAGCAATAATGTGTATAACGCAACGGCCTTGAAGATAGTAAAAAGTGCATCTACACCTATATATCGCACTATGGCTCGGTAAAGCCCTAAACGTATGAATACTGGAATAGCTAAAAGAGGTGAAAGCACGAAAACCCACAACTGTTGTTGAGGCGGTATATAAAGCTCACTATAGCGTAATGAGAATGCTATCCATAAAGATACCACTACAGCAAAAACATCGACTATTAGCGTTATCACTCTCTTAGAAGAACGTGATTGACTTAAGAACCATTTAGAAATGGAATGAAGATTCGTATCTTGTACCAAAATAAAATTAAAACCTTTTTAAGTTAATTATCCAATCACATATGAATGATAAATTTTACTAAAATCAGGATGCTTATAGCCCCTTTAAAAAGACTAACGCTACATCAAAAAGCTATGAACTTTCTGCTCAATAATAAGTTTATCCAAAAAAATGTTGAGAAATGTCAAATCATACTCGAAGTATTGTTATCCTAATATCTCATAAATATCTTTTAAATTCAGTTCCCCTGTTTCGCTTAACCGTCAATTTCATATAAAGCACTGCTACTGTCAATGATAATGCCAATATAGCAAGGTTAAAAACATGTCTTCATTTACATATTAAAAATACACATATCACACAAAAATAGAGGAATACTTTCTTACATAGGCTGTGTATGAAAAATAGCGGAATACACCAGAGGCACTTGGCGTAGAAAAAATAGAAGATGACGAAAGTAGATAGTTGCGGCTACTATTTTAAAGACTTAAGAAATGGCGCGCCCGACAGGACTCGAACCTGTTACCCTCGGCTTAGAAGGCCGATGCTCTATCCAAATGAGCACTGTTAATTATCTTAACAATTTCTGCTGAAGCACCATGCCACATAACAACTTAACAACTAAAAAACATAATCGTATGAGCGATGATTATATGCGATATCTGACGCATATTCCATTCCAAGTGTGACTGACGTGTGACAGGATTTATTTAATTGGCTAAGAAATAAAGGGGCGGGGGGGCTATTTTTATAGATTAATTATTATTAGTATCTGCTCAGACACATAAGAGGTGAAATATAGAAACTTCTGTTTTCTGCTAGCTAAAACTCTAAACAAGAAACTCGTATTGTTTAGCCCAAAAGCAGTAGTGTGTTAGAGAAAATCCTAATATGATTGTTTAGAAGGGATAACACCACGGACGCCACCTTTGGGGTTAATAACATCTCCTTTCCTTCGTGGTATCAAGTGGATATGGCAGTGAAATATTGTCTGACCAGCATCTTCACCTATATTGATTCCGATGTTAAATCCGCTGATTGATGAGTCTGTTATCAGTATTCTATCTTTGTTTTTTTCAAGAAGAGAATCACAAGCAATAACTTCTTCTTCTGTGAGTTCAAAATAAGAGGAAACATGTCTTTTAGGAATGACGAGGGTGTGTTTTTCAGTTACAGGGAAATTATCTTCAATAACATATGCTAGTTCATTCTCTTCAATAATTCGTTCTGTAGGTATGTTACAAAACAAGCAAGCTGATTTAGCATTGTCTTTTGAGGTACTTCGCTCCATTATTACTGATCTTGAATTATTGAACGTAATTCATCAATATTTAACCACTGACGTTTTCTGTGAATCATCCTGTGACAATTTGAACAAACTAATGCTAAATCAGACAACTTAGTCTTATCGCCCTCTTTCATTCGATGAACAGGGATAGTGTGATGACATTCGATATAATCTTTTCCACGTTCTCCATACACTTTACTGAAATCAAAATTACATACTTCACATGCAAGTGTGCCAAATCGTTTTAGCACGGTTTCTTTTTTCTTCTGGGTAATCTTTTTGTTTCTTTCACGCCTTTTATGAACAACAGTAAGGAGTCTTCCTTCTTTTGCTTCGTCTTCATCAAGATCATCATAGTCATACGAGGCGGGTCCAACATCTGAGGAAATGTTAGCTTTAATATTATTTGCTATGCTTTTTAATAAATCTGGTTTATCCGCATATGAATCCCAAACTTCCTTATCGCCCTTACCACCTCGTGATAGTCCTTTTCCCTAATAAGTCGAGTCAAATGGCAAGAAGTTCATAAGTTTCATATAAACACCATTTGGATTTCTATACTTGTTATTACCTGTATGACCGAGTTTATTCATTAATTTGTTGAGAGTTTTACTCACTTCTTGGAGTTGAGAAGTGTTTTTATCAGGAAGAGAAGGACGATGATCTAAGTAGAAGTCCAACGCCAGTATAAGCTCGTCTCGCGACCATTTAGGATTTCGTGTCGGTGTGTTTTTTTCCATAAAAGAGACCTCGCAAAACATTATCGAATAATTCCTTACTTAGCATCATAGGATCTCATCCCCAGATTTCCAAGTTATTTGCTATTTAAATAAGAGTAGTAACAGTGTAGACAAATGAAAAGTAAAATATAGATGGGCTTAACTATTAAAAGAATTTAAAAACTGGTGATTTAACGCCTCCCTCTACGCCACTCCCAAGGTGGTATAGGATTCTCTTGTAACCAAAGCCCACGTTTAGATTGTTTCGCTTCTGATTCCAGAGCATAAAGCCTTTTATCGCTAGTGTATTTCCTATAAACCCATGCTATACCCTGTTTAACTAATTCATGGTTCACATTTAAACCATCAACAAAAACAACACCTACAGTTCTTCCGTATCTGTCTTTTGTCTCTATCTCTACTAATGCTTGTTTCTGAAAGGCTAGGCTAGAAAGAGCTTGTTTAGCTCTATTACCAAAAGGCTGCTTTCTTTCAGGCGTATCAATGCCAGCTAATCTAACTTTTACTTGTTGGTTTGTTGAAGTGAGTATAGTAAGCGTATCGCCATCAGCTATCTTAACTACCTTACCTTCTAATGTTTCTGCTTGGGTTGATAAGGTAAAGAGTAAAAGTAAGGGTAGAAGTAATCTATTGATGCTCAGCCATCCACTCACGAGCCATATCTTGTGCTTTTTCTATTTGTGATGGTGTCATTTCTTTAGCTGCGATGTCTCTGCCCTTTATTGCTCTTGGAATTCCATTTTCAACTGCTATGTTGAACCACATGTGTGCACTCTTGTAGTCTTGACCCATCCCATACATTAAGCCCAAGGTTGTATTGAGTCTTTGCATATCCTTCTTCAGCCTCAACCAAGCAGTTATCGAAATTGGCTTTATAACTAAGACTCTCATCATAACAAGCGAAAGCATTGGTGCTAAGAAGTAAGCAAGTCTAAGTACACAAAATCTTCAAATGCAATTCACAAGCCATTTAATGATTATAAGTACGAAAAAAGAGGGTCTTCAGCTTTAATATCTTTTTTTAACATTAGTTACTGCACGGTCAAGGTTACATTTAATGAGCCAAGATCTTTGTATGAGCATATTCCAGGGGCGCTAATATTAAACACCACTGCTGAGTCGACATCAAAGCCAAATGTAATGGTCGGTGACGAACTCTCACTAATTGTGAAGCTGCCGGCAGATGCGTCTCGTATTCTTAGAAACCCATCACCAGTGTTACACTCGGCAGCGGCGGGAGCAGCAGAGCAAAGAGGTATGTTTGGATCTTCTGCTATTATATCCACAGATTCATCAGTTGCAGCACAACTTATATTATCTAGAGTTTTGGTTGTTCCACTTGCGCTAACAGTGGTTACACCGCTAATTTCGGGCCTTAGAGCCACATAAGTTCCATATGGAAGAGGCTCTCCTGAGGCATATGCGCCAACTGATGAGCCTGCGGATACAGATGAAGCATCAAAGGTAGTCGGGCTTCCCACCCATACAATAGTCCCATCTGCACGCTCAAAACCAAACCTTTTGATTTGGAATTGGTACTTATCGTCTGCTGGGGCTACACACTCAAATTGCTCGGTTGTAGAAACGCTTGAACAACAAATAGTGCCATCAGAACCGCATGTGCCAGCAATAGCAATGCTGGAAAATAAATAAACTGATGCTGCAAAAATTACGAAATGCTTCATTATGTTATAACCTATATTAATTTCTTACGACAACGATCTTTAAGCCAGCTGATTTCGTAATCCGCTGTAGTTTGATGTTTTCACTTCTTCGAATTCTATCCAGTGTATAGTTGCTCATATCTCTCATTTGCCATGGCTCAGTGGATATGCTGTTAGCACTTAGTAATGTTGGTCTGTTTTTTCCGTACTGACCAGGGCTTAAGCGTAACCTAAGAAACATACCTTTGTTCTTATTATCACTACTGTAATCATTTGCACCAATTGTTAATTGTAAAAAACTAGTCAAATCGGCTTCAATACCTGCTTCCCAGCCGTTAGAGTACTCTCCAGAACCCACCTTCCATCTAGAGCTAGTAGCTAAGATTCTGACAGAAGGTACATAAGGAACTTGCAACATAGTTTGAAGGTCCCAGCCATCTAAAATTTCTTCAGTTGTAATGCTTGAAATGGACCGGTCTGAAGACAATCCCTGGTAACGATTTAAGAAAATATCTGCACCGTACCAGCGTGCCTCAACCCCTAACCCTAATCTGTTATGGTCCCTTTTCCACTCACGGTCAAGGTGAATATTCCCACCTAGCATTAATGTTTTGTCTGAAAATAGTTGCCTATATCCTAAGCCTATATTTGTTGTATGTCTTCGTTCACTAAATTCAGTATGTTCTGCATAACGAAGTTGAGTAAAAAGTGTTTTTTCTTTATTTGGAGATTGGTATAGAGGTTGAACTGTTCTAACAGAAAATACTGGCTTCGAATTAGCTTGAACGTTTATTTCAGCCTCAATTCGTTTAATCCATTCTGCAGAATAGGAGTTTTTGAGTGCATCAAGAGCTGTATCGGCAAGACTCTGCTTTAAATATGTCTCTGTTGCCCTTCCATCGCCAGCTGCTGAAGCCAATTTGACTAATTGTTTTGCAACAATTGTGGAGTTATCAGCATAGCTGTTGATATTCTTTAATGACTGAGAGGTATTTTCTTCATTGTCATTACTAGCTGTAGACCATCCACTACGGCTCCTAGCCTCTTCCGAGATGGCTGCGTTAGAGAATCCGAAGAGTATTATTAAGGCCGTCAACTGGGAAAAGCTAATTGACTTAATCAATCCGATATTATTCATTTTATTTAGTACCAATAACATTGTTATAAATGTACTATAACATTTTAATTAAGCACGAACCCTCATTTGGCATTGATGATGAGTAGTCACCTTGAATAGCTCTGTATCTTGAGGTTTTCTACCCATGTTAGGTCTCTATCATAATCCATAGTCTCTTACGTGCCCTATATACCCATAACACTATAATACTAACTCTATAACTATAGATTTATACCATCATTAGTAGCTATATCTCTACTAATAATAGCTCCTATATTGGATCATAATAGATACACACACTTGTTAGTTATATTCTGTAATAAAGGTGATGATGTAAATAATATAATTCAATGTAAGTAGTGTTTTAGATCATCTCAAGTCTAGAGTATTTAATGTTATTTAATTGTGTATTTTGTAATTACTAGTTAATTATTAACTCAACTAAGCACCTATTTGAACACTCACATCCAGTGTCTAGAGTTCTAGTAGTTTTTGAAAGCTCGTGTATGTCATTAATATCAACTAACTCAATAAAAGAATGACTTGGCTTGGTCATATCCCCGAGTACAATTAAGCTCATTATCATATCAACCTAGTTTTTTAGCTAAATCCTCTGCTCTGAGGTGAGTATATCTTTGAAGCATTTTTAAGTCTTTGTGTCCACTTATTGAAGCCACTTCCATAACATTTAAACCCATTTCAAAGAACCTAGATATAGCTTCGTGCCGTAGATCATGGAATCTGAGATCATCAATTCCAATACGCTTACAAGCTCTTCTAAAGGCATGTGAGACACTATCAGCCTTGATGTTAAACACTTGTCCAGTAATGCTTCTTGGTAGCATAGAAAGTATTAACAAAGCCTTGCTTGTAAGAGGAATAGTTCTTGGGATATTTGTTTTTGTCTTAGGTATAAGAAGAGTTTTGCTGTTCAGATTAACATGTGACCAATCTAAATTTATTATTTCTGAACGTCTCATACCCGTTTCAATAGCCAACTCAATGATAAATTGAACTTGTGGTGTTGACTTCAGTGCTATTAATAGACCATTAAGTTCGTCTGTACTTAGCCTTCTATCTCTCCCTCTTGGTAGTTTAGGCATCTTAACAGTGGGTATTTTTATCTGTTCATACCCTTCTTCATCCCTCATCCACTTTAAAGCTCTAAGAACCATTGACAGCTCATGTTTAACAGTCTGCAAACTATGTGTATCTAGACGCATATTCCGGTATCGAACAAGGTGATGAGAGTTTAATAAATCAACTCGGATAGAACCTAGTCCTTTTATGGCATTATTAACATGGGGATGTGATCGCTTATCATGAGAAATCCTTTTATCCTTATAAGTTGCTAGTGCTTCCTTTACGGTAAGTGTTAGCTCCCTCTTATATCGACCAGACTCAATAGCTACTTCTGCGCATTTAGCCCATTTTTGGGCATCAGATTTCTTAGTGAAAGTTTTAGAGATTGAAATGCCATTCATACGAACGAGCACTTGATACTTTGAATTTCGGAAACGGATTGATGGCATAACTGTGACTCCTGTGTGACAGGTTAATCTCAAGTTATGTGAAATGGCACGCCCGACAGGATTCGAACCTGTTACCCTCGGCTTAGAAGGCCGATGCTCTATCCAAATGAGCTACGGGCGCATTGTTAAACTTAAAGAGAATGTGAATTTTGAAGTGGTCGGGGCAGAGAGATTCGAACTCCCGACCCTCTGGTCCCAAACCAGATGCGCTACCAGACTGCGCTATGCCCCGACATATCGAAGAACAGACATCCTCGAAGAAAGGCGAAATCATACGCTGAAGACTAACAACAGTCAATCACGTGATAGAACTTTTTTGATGTAAAAGACGCAACATGAGACTATATCGTGTTTTGACTTTGCGGAACTGTTTTATGACGGCCCAATTAATTGATGGTAAAGCGATTGCTTCAGCACTTAAGCAAGACTTAAAAATAGCAACGGAACAACGTGTTAAAGCAGGAAAACGTCGCCCTGGTTTAGCTGTAATTTTATTAGGTTCAGATGCCGCTTCTCAAGTATACGTCGGCAGTAAACGTCGCAGCTGTGAAGAAATTGGTTTTAAGTCTGACTCATATGATTTACCTGAAACAAGTAGTGAAGCTGATCTACTCACATTAATTACTCAATTAAATGAAGACACTACCATTGATGGCATTTTAGTGCAGCTACCGCTCCCTGAGCATATTAATGCTGAAAAAATCATCGAAAATATTGCACCTCATAAAGATGTTGATGGTTTTCATCCCTATAATATTGGTCGCTTGGCCCAGCGTAACCCTCAACTTCGTCCCTGTACGCCAAAAGGCATAATGACTATGTTAAAACATGCCAATATCAGCGTAAAAGGGAAAGAGGCTGTAGTGGTTGGCGCTTCTAATATTGTCGGTCGTCCGATGGCATTGGAATTGTTATTAGCTGGTTGTACTACCACTGTCTGCCACCGAATGACTAAGGATCTAGAATTTCATGTTCGTCGTGCAGATATTCTGGTAGTTGCTGTAGGTAAACCGAACTTTATCTCTGGAGAATGGATTAAAGAGGGTGCTATCGTACTGGATGTGGGTATTAATAGACTCGACAAAGGCAAATTAGTCGGTGATGTCGAATTTGATGTCGCTAAAGAAAAAGCCGCTTGGATTAGCCCAGTACCGGGTGGTGTCGGACCCATGACTGTCGCGGCTTTACTTGAAAACACGTTCTACGCAGCTGATTCGTTACACGACCAATAATATTATTATCTCCGCCAGCTGGTTTTCCCTGCGGCGTCTTCTAAAATAATACCCATCGCTGTTAGTTTATCTCTAACCTGATCGGCTTTCGTCCAATCTTTATCGACGCGTGCCTGATTTCTTTGGTTGATAAGATCTTCGATTTCAGTAACGTCATCATCACTAGCACCAGCCAAAAAAGTGTCTGCTGTTTGCTGGAATAGCCCTAACACTCGACCAAAAGACACTAACAGGCTTGCATAGTAGTTTTTTTGTTCTGCGTTTTCTTGCACCTGCGGCTTATTTAGGACTTGCCTGACATCCGACATGACAGACAAGGCTAATGCCGTATTGAAATCATCGTCCATTGCCGTTTTGAAGCGTTGAGCAAACTCAGTGTCTTGTTGCCAATCAAGCGCACTATCAATTTCAACATAACGTAGAGCACTATAAAACTTAGTCAGCGTGTTTTTAGCTTGATCTAATTGCTCTTCTGAGTAATTCAGCGGGCTACGATAATGGCTCGTTAAAATAAAATAACGGACCACCTCTGCATCATATTGCTCAAGGACTTCTCTTACGGTGAAAAAATTACCCAATGATTTAGACATTTTTTCATCAGCGATACGAACAAAACCATTGTGCATCCAATAGTTGACATACTGACAGCCATGTGCGCCTTCTGATTGCGCAATTTCATTTTCATGGTGAGGAAATTGCAAATCTTGGCCACCGCCATGAATATCAAACTGTTTTCCCAAGCTATCCGCCGACATGGCAGAACATTCTATATGCCACCCAGGTCTGCCTTTGCCCCAAGGTGAGTCCCATGAAGGCTCTTCTGGTTTAGCCCCTTTCCACAACACAAAATCCATTGGGTCTTGTTTCGACTCATTGACTGCTACGCGCTCACCAGCACGCAACTCTTCTATATTTCTGCCTGACAATTTACCGTAGTCAGGAAACTCACTGACATCATAATAAACATCACCATTGTCTGCCGCATAAGCCAAGCCTTTGTCAATTAAGGTTTCGATCATGGCTAACATTTCTGATATTGCCTCTGTTGCCTTGGGTTCAGCCGTCGGCCTTTCTACACCCAATGCATCGGCATCTCTGTGCATTTCAGTAATGAACTGCTCAGTTAACGCTTGTATTGTTTCGTTATTTTCATTCGCTCTGGCAATGATTTTGTCATCAATATCAGTAATATTGCGAATATAAGTGACATCGTACCCACTCGCACGTAAATAACGTGTTACCACATCAAATACCACCATCACTCTGGCATGGCCCACATGACAAAAGTCATACACCGTCATTCCACAGACATAAAGCTTTACTTTGCCTGGTTCGATAGGAGTAAAACGTTCTTTTTGTTTGGTTAAACTATTATGTATATGCAGCATGGTGGTCATTTTACGTGATGTTCACTATTAAAAGTAGCTTTAACACTCCACTTAATAGCTTATTTACACTATCATAGCTTCTCTGTTATTAATCAGTGGGGCAAACTTGGATGAAAACTTTTTTTCGCTATTTGTTACTGCCTTTATTTATCCTTTCTTTTCTTACTGCTTGTTCTCAAGGAGGCAATACTTTGCCAAAAGTTAAACTTTCTACTTCCCATGGTGACATCATCATTGAACTCGATGCTGATAAAGCACCGAATACTGTTGCTAACTTTTTAAACTACGTTGAAAGTGGTTTTTATGATGGCGTTATTTTCCACAGAGTTATTAAAGACTTTATGATTCAAGGCGGCGGTTTTGATGAAAGTTTTGAACAAAAAGCGGTTAACGACCCCATTGAAAATGAAGCCAATAATGGTTTAACGAATACCCGTGGTTCATTAGCAATGGCTAGAACGGGCGATCCGCACTCTGCGACAGCACAGTTTTTTATTAACACCGTTGATAATGACTTTCTTAATTTCCGTGCAGAGAACCGTGATGCGTGGGGTTATGCCGTTTTCGCTCATGTCGTTGAAGGCATGGATGTCGTTGATGAGATTCGTGGAGTCAGCACGGGAGCACGTGGTCACCACCAAGATGTACCCAATGATAATGTCGTGATTCAAAGTGCTACGGTTATCGACTAAGTCCTTTATTTTTGCCTCTTTGCGGTCTAGCCGTTAAGAGGCATCATCTATTATGTCGACTTTATTCATATCCGATTTACACCTCCGTCCCGATCAACCCGGGCTCATTCAACTTACCGTCGATTTTTTAGCACAGCAAGCACCCAATATTGATCAGCTTTATATCCTTGGTGATCTATTTAATACCTGGTTAGGAGATGATATTGTTCCCGACGAATTTCAGCCCCTGATCGACCAACTCATCGCACTTAATCATGTTGGTATAAAGAGTTACCTGATGGTGGGCAATCGTGACTTTATGATGGGAAAAGCGTTTGCTATGTGTTGTGGTATGACCTTACTCGCTGACCCAACTAAAATTAATCTGGCGGGCCAAGATATCCTGCTCATGCACGGCGACAGCTTATGTATTGATGACGTGAGTTATCAGCGTTACCGACGTTGGACTAGAAGCCGCTTTTTGCAGCGTTGTTTCTTATGCTTATCGGCGAAATACCGTCAAGGTATTTCAGACAAAATCAAACAAAAAAGTCGCGAACAAAAACAACAAAAGACGGCTATGATCATGGATGTTAATCATGATGAAGTCAGCCGTGTCATGAAGCAGCATAGTGTTAAGTATTTATTGCACGGCCATACTCACCGACCAGCTATCCATCAACTAGATGATAACCATCACAGAATCGTTTTAGGTGATTGGCAATCAACGCCCAGTTTTATGTTATTCGATGGCTATCAATTGCAATTATTCGATCCGCGCAGTCCTAAGTCCACATCTATTTTAAAGTTGGTTTAGACCTTCTTGTCTAAAATATCTTTTAAACGCTTAGGTGGAATATAACCTGGTAACAACTCACCTGATTCAAGAAATAAAGCGGGTGTGCCTTCTACTCCTAGACGGCGTCCAGCCTCAAGATGTGCAGCAACCGGATTATCACATGCCTCTTTCTCTACTCGGTTACCGGCTTTTGAATCAGTCATGGCTTGTTGACGATTCTCAGCACACCACACATTTACAGCTTTATCAAACGAGGCAGAGTTTGGACCAGAACGCGGGAACGCCATGTAGCGAATTTTAATGCCTAAATCATTATATTCGGGCATTTGCTCATGTAGTTTACGGCAGTAACCGCAATCAATGTCAGTAAAAACAGTCAAAATATGCTCTGTTTTCTTCGGTTCAAACACAATCATGTCGTCTTCATTTAACGAGGCTAATGCTTCTTTTTTAATTCCTGTTCTTCTCAACTGGGTGATATTCTCACGAGAGTCCAACGCAATCACATCACCTTGAAATACGTAACGCGCATCTTTAGAAAAGTAGACCACTTGTCCATCAACAACTGCCTCAACAAAATCAGTGCCTTCAAGCGCTGACATCCTTTCTACCACCATGCCAGGTAACATTGCTTCTAGTTTGGCTTTTAGTACAGTGTCAGCTTGAACTGAGCCAATCCATGCCAGAAATGGCAGCAGGATAAGATAAAGTTTTATCATCTGGGTTCCTAATCTCTAAAGTTATTAAATTGTAATGGCATATCAAGACTGTCATTGCCTTTCAACAAAGCCATCACTTGTTGTAAATCATCTCTCTTTTTACCCGTAACTCGTAAGCTTTCCCCTTGTACTGCCACTTGTACTTTCAGCTTACTTTCTTTGACTAATTTTACGATTTCACGTGAGAGATCTTTTTCAATTCCTTCCCGCACAATCACGTCTTGTTTACGCATTTTACCTTGGCCCATCGGCTCTTTAATCTCTAAGCAACTGACTTCTATTTTTCGTTTGACCAACTTCAAACGTAAGATATCTAGTAGCTGTTCTAATTGAAAATCGCTATCAGCAAATAATATGAGCAATTTAGCTGCTTGCTCCACTTTGGCATCGCTACCCCGAAAATCATAGCGGCTGGCTAATTCTCGGTTTGCTTGATCAACTGCATTGGTCAATTCATGTTGATCGACTTCAGAGACGATATCAAACGCCGGCATCTTTTGTTCCCAATAGGTTGTAATGGTGAGATTCTATCATTGCTAAGCCCTTGGGTGATGGCTTGCATGCAATGATTTTAATCTTTCTCGTGCGATATGGGTATATATCTGAGTTGTCGATAAATCTGAATGTCCCAGTAATAATTGGACAACACGTAAATCAGCTCCATGATTAAGCAAATGGGTTGCAAAAGCATGTCTTAGAGTATGTGGTGATAGTGGTTTTTCTATTTCAGCTTGCAGTGCATAACGTTTAATCAAATACCAAAAAGCTTGTCGTGTCATCGCTTTACCACGCCGCGTCGGAAATAAGTCTTCACTAACGTAACCTTGTAATAAAACAGGTCGGGCTTCGATTAAATATTGTTGTAACCAGTCTAAAGCCACTTCTCCTAAAGGTACCAAACGTTCTTTATTACCTTTTCCCACACAACGCACTAGCCCTTGGCGCATATTGAGTTGCTCGATCGTCAACGTCACTAATTCGGAAACACGTAAACCCGTTGCATAAAGCACCTCTAGCATTGTTCTATCCCTTAGGCCAAGGTGATGGCTGATGTCAGGTTGCTTTAATAAATTTTCAACTTCTTGTTCCGTTAGTCCTTCCGGTAAAGGGCGGCCTAAGCGGGGTGATTCTATTTGTGTTGTCGGATCTGATTCTCTTATTTCCTCACGGCACAAATAACGATAGAAACGTCTTAGGCTAGATAATAAGCGCGCTTCGCTGCGTGCTTTTCGACTTTCTTGTATTCGTACACCTTGATAGTGCAAGATGTCTTCTCGGGTTGCCGCTGATAATGATACTTCATCCTGAGCTAACCACATTGCAAAGGCCATTAAGTCCCGCCGATAAGCTTCCACGGTATTTTTGCTTAGACCTGACTCTAACCACAGACTATCTAAAAAAGGTTCTAGATAAGCTGGCGACTCGGCTAATTTATTGTTTTTCATGCGCCAGTAACCAATGCTTTATCGCTATTGCTTCGCCATCTATTTTTCCACCAAAACCACCAATATCTCTGCTTTTAACAACCCGGTGACAGGGAACGATTAATAAATAAGGGTTAGCACGACAGGCACTACCAACAGCCCTTGCAGAGCTATTGAGTGCTTTCGCCACTTCACCATAGGTTTGTGTCGTCCCCATTGGGATAGATTGTAAATGTTGCCAAACCCGTTTTTGAAAAACGGTTCCTGATTCAGGCAAACCAATAGACCAGCCATTGTGCGCTTGCAGACTATATTGCTTGAGCTGCTGCATCACTTCCTTTATTTGGGGTGATAGTACTGACGTGGATGTTGTAGTAGCTTGTCGCTCAAAGTCAATGGCAATAATGCTTAACGTATCGTCTACAATTGTTAATGACAATTGCTTGATTGGGCCCTTAGATAAGGGCAATGCTATCTGCTGTAATTCTGTCATTACTGCATAATACCTAAATTAACTCAAGATTTCGCCATAAAAAAGGGCATTGCTGAAACCAGCAATGCCCTTTTTGTTGAATCTCATGCACCTTAAATCAGGTGCAAAAAGACTTTATGATAATTTTTCTTTAATACGTGCAGCTTTACCAGTCAATTCACGTAAGTAATATAGTTTAGCGCGACGTACATCACCACGACGAATCACTTCTAAACTTGCAACAGCAGGGCTGTGTGTTTGGAAAACACGTTCAACACCAACACCACTTGAGATTTTACGTACAGTAAAAGCAGAATGAAGGCCACGGTTACGTTTAGCAATAACAACACCTTCAAAGGCCTGTTCACGCTCACGATCACCTTCTTTAATCTTTACTTTAACAATAACAGTATCGCCTGAAGAAAATTCAGGAATGTCCTGTCTCATTTGCTCAGCGTTTAGCTGTTCAATAATATTGCTCATTGTTCTACTCCTAAATTCCTACTGTTCTTCTTGCCACTCGGCAATAAATTGTTCTAACAATGCGTTCTGCTCATCATTCAGTGTCATCACTGCTAACAAGTCAGGTCGCCTTAACCACGTTCGACCTATCGACTGTTTGAGACGCCACTGTCGTATCGCCTCATGATCGCCTCCTAGTAACACACTAGGTACGCGTCGATCTGCCCATTGTTCTGGTCGTGTGTAATGTGGGTGGTCTAATAGACCTGCCATAAAAGAATCTTGTTGTGCCGACTCTTCATCACCTAACACACCGGGTAATAATCTTGCTATCCCATCCACCATCACCATTGCTGCAAGTTCACCCCCACTGAGGACATAGTCACCTATTGACCATTCCTCATCTATCTCTTGTTCTATCAGGCGTTCATCAATGCCTTCATAACGTCCTGCAACAAAAACCATTTCCTCTCTTGTTGCTAATTCTTGCAAACCTTGTTGATCCAACTCCCGTCCTTGCGGTGACAATGCAATAACTTTTGTTTGCGGACCCAACTGCTGTTTTGCAGCATGGATAGCTTGCTGTAATGGTGCTACTTTCATCACCATGCCAGGGCCGCCACCATAAGGCCTATCATCTACTGTCTTATGCCTATCTTGCGTGAAATCACGTGGATTCCAATGTGCTAGTGTTAACAAGCCTTCTTTTACTGCTCGGCCTGTTACACCATATTCGCTAATGGCATCAAACATGTGAGGAAACAATGACACTACACCTATACGCATGCGCCTGTTCCTCAATTAAGTTTCCTAATAATCAGCTTCCCAGTCAACCTCAATAACTCCATTATCTAAGTCGACTTTTTGAACGATTTCTTCCAATACAAATGGAATTAAGCATTCTGCCTTTAGTTCTTTATTCTTTACAACAAGTACATCGTGCGCACCTGTTTCTACTATGCTATCAACTTGGCCAAATACGTACCCATCCAAATTGATGACATCTAAACCAGTTAGTTCTGACCAATAAAACTCTTCTGAGCTGGTTGGTTTTAGTTGTTCTTTTTTTATGGCCAATGCCGTGCCAATTAACGGTAAAACCTGCTCAGGATCAGTCACATTATCTAATGCAATGACAATCCCTTTACCTTGTATACGTCCATTGGATACTTTTGCTTCAATCCACTGCCCCTTAACGGAAAGGAACAATGGGCTGTAACTTAATATATTCTTTCTTGGGTCGGTGTATGAAAAGACTTTCATCCACCCCTTAATCCCAAAAACTCCGGCAATTTTACCAACCGGAATAAATTCCTTGGATGCGGTCGCGGTCATACCGGAACCTAAAACTGTTCTATGCTGCTTTTTGTGCTTGCATGATCAAGTTAGCAACACGATCTGATGTTTGTGCACCTAAGTTGATCCAATGTGTAATACGTTCCATATCTAGACGTAATGTTTCCTCCTGTCCTTGAGCCCGCGGATTGAAGAAACCAACACGTTCGATGCAGCGACCATCACGTTTATTACGTGAATCAGCGACTACAACATTATAATAAGGGCGCTTTTTTGCACCACTGCGAGACATTCTAATTGTGACCATATTTCTGCCTGTTTAAAGCGGGATCGGAAAACTGAGATATTTTACGCACTTATCTTGCATTTGAAAAGCTTAAATTAGCTTTGTGTTAAAAAGGCATGCCCCCGCCAGACGGGAATCTGCCACCTAAACCACGCATCATCTTAGCCATACCGCCTTTTTGGTTCATTTTCTTCATCATCTTTTGCATTTGAGTGAACTGTTTCAGTAAACGATTTACATCTTGGATCTGCATGCCGCAACCTGCTGCTATACGCTTCTTACGTGACCCTTTGATAATGTCAGGCCGTTGACGTTCTTTTTTCGTCATCGAATTAATGATCGCTTCTAGACGACTTAGTTCTTTATCATTCACCTGTTGTTTTGCTGCTGCAGGGATATTCGCGATACCCGGCAATTTTTCCATCATCGAGCCAATGCCACCCATATTGCCCATTTGGCGTAATTGATCTCGGAAATCTTCTAAGTCAAAGCCTTTACCTTTTTTAAGCTTTTTAGCTAATTTCTCGGCTGAGCCTTGATCCATTTTCCGCTGTGCTTCTTCCACCAGCGATAATACGTCTCCCATTCCTAAAATACGTGATACCACACGATCAGGATGGAAGGGTTCTAGTGCGGTTGTTTTCTCACCGACACCCATAAATTTAATTGGCTTACCGGTAATATGACGAATCGATAAAGCAGCACCACCACGAGCATCACCATCTGTTTTCGTTAAGATAACCCCGGTGAGTGGCAAGGCATTATTAAATGCATCTGCTGTCACCGCAGCATCTTGACCCGTCATACTATCAACCGTAAACAGGGTTTCAATCGGGCTAATCGCGGCATGTAACCGTTTGATTTCGGCCATCATCTCTTCATCGATGGCCAAACGACCCGCGGTATCAATAATCACCACATCGATGAATTTTAATTTCGCTTCTGCTACAGCCGCATTAGCAATATCAACAGGATCTTGGCTCGTATCACTTGGGAAAAAGTTGGCTTCAACCTCAATCGCCAAGGTTTTTAATTGTTCTATCGCAGCAGGGCGGTATACGTCAGCACTGGCCACCATGACCGATTTTTTCTGGCTTTCTTTTAACCATCTCGCTAATTTGGCAACACTGGTTGTTTTACCTGCACCTTGTAAGCCTGCCATTAAGATCACGGCAGGAGGCTGCATATTCAGATTAAGTGATTCGTTTGCCTCACCCATGACTGTGACTAATTCATCATTAACCACTTTGATGAGAGCTTGCCCTGGTGTCAAACTGCGAAGTACATCTTGACCCATCGCGCGTTCTTTAACGCGATCGATAAAGGCTTTAACCACGGGCAACGCAACATCAGCCTCAAGTAAAGCCATCCGTACTTCACGTAGGCTCTCTTTTATATTACTTTCAGTTAATCTTCCTTGGCCTCGAAGCTTTTGTAATGTACTTCCTAAGCGGTCACTTAAACTATCAAACATGGTTCACCTTGCTGTTCATTTCGTAGTATCTATAGTACGTTATTGTTAATTATAACTGATATATTAGTTCCTTTATGATTACATCGCTCATCATCCTGTGATGACTTCTTTTTTATTATGTGACATGGAATACGCTTAAATGGCCATTGCAAATTCTCTCGCATTATTGCTCTATCTTGTATGTAGTGTGGTCTTGATCCGACATTTTGTGCAAGGTGATAAGACGCAAGCATTAGCTTTGCCCGTTGGTTTGTTAACGGTTTTCGCTTTAATTTTTCATGGTACCGATATCTTTTTCACTATGGCAGATGCAGGTGGGTGGGATGTCAGTCTATTTAGTACGATGACCATTGCCGCTTGGGTAATGGCATTTATCGCTTATCTGATTGGTTTTAAAAACCATGCTGCACATCCAGGCATACTTATCTATCCTCTGGTTGCTTTAACCCTTATTTTGAAATCTACTTTGCCTTCCGATTCGGCAGGAAGCTTATCCTCTCCTGCATTAGAATGGCATGTTCTATTATCATTAACAGCCTATAGTTTATTCACTTTAGCCGCAATACAAGCCCTAGTCTTAGCTGTCCAAGAACGTCAGATCCGTCAGCGTAATCTAGGCGGTATTATGCGACAGTTACCTCCGTTACAGTCTATGGAAGCAAGTTTATTCCAATTAATCGGCAGTGGCTTTTTATTACTCACCATTGGCTTAATTACTGGCTTTATTTTTCTTGATGATATCTTTGCACAGCAGCTGGCTCATAAAACGGTCTTATCACTTATTGCTTGGTGTGTGTTTGCCACTTTGCTTTGGGGCCGTTGGCAATATGGTTGGCGTGGTCAAACTGCCATAAAATGGACTTTGGTCGGGTTTTTATTTTTGGTTTTAGCTTATTTTGGTAGTAAATTCGTGCTGGAATTTATTTTACCCCAATCATAGGCGTTTATAAAAACACATCATGCTCGAAAGTACTTCGATAACTTTTTTATTATTTATCTTATTTATTTTGCTCGTTTTTTCTGCTTTTTTCTCAAGCTCAGAAACCGCATTAATGTCTTTGAACCGTTATCGCTTGCGCCATTTAGAACAAGAAGGTCATTCAGGTGCCACGCGCGCAAGTCAACTCCTAAACCGGCCTGATCGACTTATCGGCCTCATTTTATTAGGCAATAACTTCGTTAATATTTTAGCGTCAGCCATTGCGACTATTATTGGCGTTAAATTATTTGGCGAAAATGGCATTGTCGTTGCGACGTTCACCTTGACGCTGATTATTCTGCTATTTGCTGAAGTCACGCCGAAAACATTTGCTGCGCTACACCCTGAACGTATTGCATTTCCTGCCAGCTTTATCCTTAAACCACTTTTAGTTTTACTTTATCCTTTAGTCTGGTTTACCAATTTAATTACCAACCAGCTTTTAAATCTATTTGGTATTAAACCCGAAGAAACCATGTCCGATGCCATCAATTCTGAAGAGTTAAGAATGGCTTTAAAGGAAGCGGGGGGCCTGATACCTCAACGACATAAAAAGATGTTGATGAGTATCTTAGACTTGGAGAAAGTCACTGTTGATGATGTGATGGTGCCACGAAGTGAAATTGATGGTCTCAATGTTGATGCGCCATTACCCGATATTATTAAGCAACTCTCTTATTGTGGTAATACCCGGCTACCCGTTTATGAAACCAGCCTAGATAGATTAATTGGTATTTTACATGTCCGTAAGGCTTTGCATTTATTAGCTCAAGATAATTTAACCGTCGAAACGCTAAATGGGATTATCAAGGCCGCCTATTTCGTCCCCGAAGGTACACCGCTTAATACGCAACTCATTCAATTTCAACGTCAAAAAAGACGGACTGGCCTCGTTGTTGATGAATATGGCGATCTTATTGGTTTAATCACATTGGAAGATATCTTTCGTGAAATTGTCGGCGAATTTACAGCAGACTATATTGACGAAGATAAAGATATCCATCCACAGGAAGATGGTAGTTATTTGATTAACGGTTCCGCTAATATTCGTGAAATTAATCGAAGTAACCATTGGGAACTACCAACTGAAGGCCCTAAGACTATTAATGGTTTGATCCTAGAGTACTTGGAAAGTATTCCAGAGCCTAATGTTAGTTTACGTATCGAACAGTATGTGATTGAAATTGTACAAACAGCTGATAACGTTATTAGAACCGTTCGGATCCGAGAAGATAGTCATGAGGCAAGTTCGTCATGACAACGTTTCGGATTAAATTGTGCGGTATCAATAATATTGATATGGCCTCACTTAACTCGGTTTTACAATTATCTGATTCGCTTAGACAGCGAATGGCAAGTCAGTCAATCTGGTCAATTTGACTTGTTTGTCTATGGCCTTGATACAGAACAAGGTCGCTAGATGTTACGCCAGCAACGTCGCGGCGTCAGTGCAGCCTTAGCTCAAAAAACCAGACTAATGCTTTGGCTAATTTTATTATTAAAAAGCCCATTCGTACCAAAGAGCTCGTTGAAGTGTTAAATGCTGCCGAAGAGCAAATCAAAGTAATGGCTGCGGAACAAACTGAAAAACCACCCGCACCCAAAACGATTTCTAGCCCTAAAAGCTAAACCTAAAACAAAAACTGTTGACGAGACGATTCATAAGCCTGCAAAAAAAACGTCATTCTTAGGCCCTGTTTACAAGCACCTATCACGACATAAATCGCCCGTTTATGACCTGCCCGCGCTAGCACTCTATGTTGCACCTGAATCAGATACAAAATTAACAATTATTAGTGAAGCTAAGGCCTTAGCTAAATGGATCAGGACTTTACCTAAGGATGATGATAAAGCCACTATAGATGCCCTGCTAGAAAACTGATCTCTCCTAACCGGGTAGCAATGGCGGCCACAAACCGTCTAGCCCTGCTGGAACTCTATCGTGAACCGATTAATCATTTTGTTTTTAACCGTGACATCGAAGCCGTTAAGTTGGAGATGTCAGATCCCGCGGTCTTTAAAGCGAAGGTCAAACAACTCAATACTTATAAAGAAGAGTTAGCCTTGGGCTATAGACTAGGCATTATGCAATATTACCAGTAAGGCCTTCGACCTCGCTTAAACACACCGTTTTTATTTGCCATTATTCGAGCAACTGAATCTATCAGATTGTTAATGATTCATAGTTTTCGGCACTATCTGAGCTCGCCAAAAGGGGCCGTGCATGAATTACATCAACTCTATCTTTATTGTGAGGCTGATGAGGTACTTGACAAGTAAGCTTCCTTGAAATTTTCCAGTACCAAAAAAACTTTTATTCATTACTATAGCCGAATTATGTTAACGGGTATTGCTGAGCCTCACAGCCTAGATCAGTATGATGTCTTTCGGCTTTTTAATTTAATGGCCGAAATGGCTGATAGGGTAACATCACGCCACTCACCTATCACCAGAAGGCAACTGAAAATACCACGGCCTTAGTAGGTAATTCCTGTCTAGAAGGTAATAGTGACCGCATGTCGATACCACTTCACCACATCAATATAGAATAGCGTTAACAAACTTATGTGAGACTATTAAATCCGCAAGGTGTGTTGTTTGCTATCGAACAAATTTTTGATGCTGCTGCTAATACCAGTACACTAGGTCGTTATAACCTTGATATTCGTTTATCAAAGAGAGTTATTCCTTAATTCAATGCTAATTTTCAACGGCAGTCTGGTTCTAAAGAACGTCTAGTAAGATTGGCCAATGGCTTTGAAGCAATTCACCATTCTCTAGCCAAAAATGATGATAGCGAAACGGCCGAGTGGTCTGTTTGCAATCATAGTAGTACTGGCCTTATGGCTCGCTGGGTAAGATCAACCTCCCTGACCAGAGTATTGGCGATTTTCTAGGTGTTTTTGAAGCTGATTTACCTCCCAAACTCGTTACTATTCGTTGGTTACAAATTGATAACAACGAAAGTGTAGATCTAGGCCTGCAACTCCGTCCAGGTAACCCAGCCACGATTTACCTGTCGCCTCATGAGAAAACTACTCAAACAAAAGGCCTCTACCTCGCGCCTATCGCAGAGATTCGCCAAGCGCAGACCATCATTGTAGGGAAAAGTGATTATTCTCCTAATCGTACTTTTGATGTCAATGATGATGAAAAAACCTATACAATATTGACGCAAAAACTGCTTAATCATTCACTCACTCATGAGCAGTTTAATTACGCAGTAAAAAAAGACTAAGTAGAACTAAGCTACAACCGCACTTGTCACTAGAAAAATCGATTTAGGGAAATTTGATTATGCGCCTTTTGCTCAAACTCATTGCTTTTATCATCATTGTCATTATCATCGGGCTCATCACCCTGCCCTTCATTGTGGATCCTAATGATTACAAACAACAGATTTCTGAACAAGTCGAAAAAGCGACTGGCCGCACACTTAATTTGGAAGGCGGCATTGGACTATCCGTTTTTCCCTGGATTGCACTTGAATTAGGTCCTTTATCGCTTAGTAATGCTAATGGATTCCAAGCCGAGCAATTCGCTAAAATTGATGGTGCTCAGATTCGAATCAAATTGATGCCTTTGCTCAAAAAAGAATTAGAAATGGATACAGTTGTATTAGATGGTCTCATTCTTAATCTCGAAAAGAATAAAGCCGGTAAAACCAATTGGGATAATTTTGGTAATTCTAGTCAAAAAGAAGAACCAACATCCAACGACACGTCATCTGATGAACCTTCAGCTGGGGTAGCAGCGCTCAGTATTGCCGGCGTCGAACTCACTAATGCCAACATTTTCTGGTCCAATGAATCTAATGGTTCTGATTATGCCGTCAAAAATTTAAATTTAAAAACTGATCCTTTGGAACCGGGGGAGCCAACTGCTGTTGAACTGAACTTTGATTTAGATGGTGATGCCGGTTTAACGGCTAATATCGCCTTAACTTCTCAGTCAGCTGTAGATATAGAAAACCAGTTATTTACCCTTAATGATTTTACTTTTAAGACCAAAGCGAGTGGGCAAGATATTCCTGAGATAGACCTTACTTTGACGACAGATATCACCGCTGATTTAGAGCAGCAAATTGTTACACTTTCCCAATTGCGTCTCCTCACTTATGGTCATGTTATTGAAAGTAATATAAAGGCTACGCAGATTCTATCTGAACAGCCACAATTCAATGGCCAGCTTACTATTGCTCCCTTCAATTTGAGACAGCTAGCCAAACAACTTGCCATCGCGCTTCCGGTTATGGCCGATGACACTACTTTAGAACTCGTTAAACTTGATAGTAAGCTCGCTGGTTCAACAGATCATGTCAATTTGAACGATCTTGTCTTAACGCTTGATCAAAGCCAATTAAGTGGGCAATTTGGCATTAAAAAGTTTGCTAAACCAGCGCTTACTTTCAAACTGGCATTGGATGCCATCGATGCCGATCGCTATTTACCCGCCTCAGAGAGTGACACTGATACTGCACCCGCTGGTAAGTCAGCGGCTGGCTCACTTGGAACCGCCAGTACTGCCACGGCAAACGAATTACCCATTGAAACACTACGGAATTTAAATATTGCTGGTAGTCTCGATATCGGAAAATTAAAAATCAGTGGGACACATAGCGAGAATATCCAGCTTAATATCAATGCTAAAAATGGCGTGGTTAAGCTTCAGCCGTTAAGTGCAGAGTTGTATCAAGGTAACTACAAAGGCGATATCAAACTCGATGCACGTGGAAAAAGTCTTAAGCTAGGTATCAATGAAAACCTGAGTAATATTCAAGCAGGTCCCTTGCTCAAAGATTTAAATGGTGATGATAAGCTCTCTGGTCTCGTCAATGCCAATGTCAAACTCTCTGGGCAAGGAAAAACGGTCGCCCAAATCAAGCAAACTTTATCGGGTAATGGCAAATTTTCATTCACTGATGGTGCTCTAGAAGGCATTAATATCGCTGAAAGTATTCGAAAAGCAAAAGCAGTTTTAAAGGGTGAGTCCATGCCCGCTTCGTCAGACGTGGTGAAAACTGATTTTTCTAGTTTTGAAGGATCGTTCACTGCCAATAAAGGGCGTATCAATAACCCTGATTTGCTGCTTATGTCTCCATTATTACGGATTGAAGGTGCAGGCAATGCTGATTTAAATCAGGAAGCCATTGATTATGATTTAGAGGTCGCTATTGTCGGTTCTGTCGAAGGTCAACAAGGTAAAGATTTAGCTGAATTGAAAGGCTTAACCATTCCCGTCAAAATTACCGGTAGTTTTAATGAACCTAAACCAACCGTCGACTTAGCAACACTATTACGAGATAACGCAACACAAAAAGCCAAGGATAGGATCCAAGATAAACTCAAAGACAAATTAGGTGATAAGCTTGGCAATATTATTGGTGGTGCTTTCCTAGGTGGTAAAAAGTCGACTGATGATGCATCAGATTCAGGTGACAAAGAAGCTACACCCGCTCGCTCAGCTGAAGACGAATTAAAAGATGCGATTGGTGGAGTATTAAAAGGACTTTTTTAGCTCCCTCACTTTTTTAATTTCTGAATTTTGGCACTTTCCTCTTTTAGCGATCGTCTGCTCGCCTGGTTTGATGACTATGGCCGTAAAGACTTGCCTTGGCAACATGATACTACGCCCTATCATGTCTGGTTATCTGAGATCATGTTGCAGCAAACGCAAGTCACTACAGTCATCGATTATTACAAACGATTTATCTCACACTATGACAACGTTCAGGCACTGGCTGCCGCAAACTTAGATGATGTTTTAGCCCTTTGGACAGGACTGGGCTATTACGCCAGAGCACGCAATCTACACAAAGCCGCCCAGATCATTGTCGAACAGCATCAAGGCCAACTTCCTTCAACTATAGA
This sequence comes from Gammaproteobacteria bacterium, assembly GCA_029248745.1. Classification (GTDB taxonomy): domain Bacteria; phylum Pseudomonadota; class Gammaproteobacteria; order Nitrosococcales; family Methylophagaceae. Next base: position 59,754 of record JAQWIT010000003.1, on the reverse strand, counting down.
TGAATTAGTCGCTTTACCTGGTATTGGCCGCTCTACTGCTGGCGCTATTATGGCTTTAGGTTATCAGGAACGACATGCCATTTTAGATGGCAATGTGAAACGAGTGCTAGCCCGTTATGCTGCCGTCAGTGGTTGGCCTGGCAAAAAAGATATAGAACAAAAACTCTGGCAATTAGCTGAACAATTATTACCAACACAGCATGTTGCTCCCTATATCCAAGCGCAAATGGACTTAGGAGCAACGATTTGTACGCGCAGTAAGCCACTTTGTTCGCGATGTCCTCTTATCAAGGATTGTAAAGCTTATCTCCTCGGTAACCCAATTGAGTATCCAAGTTCGAAACCCAAAAAAATGATTCCACAGCGTCAAATTAGCTGGCTTATTGTTCGATCAGAATCTGACCTAATACTATTAGAAAAGAGGCCTAACAAGGGAATATGGGGTGGTCTATGGAGCTTTCCTGAGTTCGACAATTTAGAAGAGGCGAAACGTTTTTATCAGCATAATTTTAGTGATATTGAAGATAATTTCATACAACAAAAAACAATTCGCCATATCTTTACACACTACAAGCTGGACATTTTCCCTTATCTGGTACACTCTTCTGTTTGCAGTCAACCCATAACTGACTTTGAAGGTTTAGGTTGGCATACAAAGAATGATGCATTACGGCTCGGATTGCCTGCGCCAGTTAAAGCATTTTTGAAGTTATTAGAGTAAAAGAGCGACATATGGCACGTCTTGTCAACTGCGTAAAATTAGGAAAAGAAGCCGAAGGTATGGATTTTCCTCCTTACCCCGGTGACTTGGGCAAGAAAATATATGACTCTGTCTCTAGGGATGCCTGGCAACTGTGGTTAAGCCAGCAAACCATGTTAATCAACGAATACCGATTATCATTAGCAGATTCCAAATCACAACAATTCCTTAAAGAAGAATTAGAAAAATTTTTCTTCGGAGAGGGTTCAGCTCCACCTGCAGAGTTTGTGGCTGAATAAATTTTAATTAACACAACACTAACACTAGTACAGAGGTTAACATGGCAGAACAAGTAACAGGCACCGTTAAATGGTTTAACGACGAAAAGGGCTTCGGCTTCATTGAGCAATCTGATGGTCCTGATGTATTCGTACACCACACCGCTATTCAAGCAGAAGGCTTTAAATCTTTGAAAGAAGGCCAATCTGTAACAATGGAAGTGACTCAAGGACAAAAAGGTCCACAAGCTGAGAACGTTGTTCCAGGCTAAGTCATCTTCTTATTGAGAAGACTATTAAAGCCGGTTATTTATAACCGGCTTTTTTATTGCTTAAAATATTTTTATTATCGACTAACGGGTTTTCAATAAAGTCCTATTGGTGTGAAACTCATGTCGATGAAAATACAAAACAAGAACGCCAAAGCCATATTGTGATTACATACAGCCTAACGCATGTCACCGTTGGTCCCGAAACGGTAAGAGAACAATAGTGTTGAACCTTAACTGACATTTTTTTGTCTCTTAATTGCATGACAACCTTTTAATTCCTAACATTGCTATTAAAACGTTGTCGATAAATAATTCCGTGAAAATTTGAAACAAGTCTAGTAATGACATTTGCGTGTGTTACAAAACTCAAACTAGTCTTCAATTAATTTGCTTTGTTATATCTACAATAACACCATAAATTAATTGAGTTGAATCTAGATATTTCAATAATTCAAAGCAATAACTTGCTGTAACACTTTTAGTTAGTTATAACTAATTCGGGGGTTTCCAGTACTTACATTTAACGGGTATACAGATGTTATTGCTTAGGAAGAAAAACGGGGTTAAATAACCCTGAAATAAAAAAATGGAATTATTAAAACGCGTTTTTTTAATAAATTATGAGACGCTGTGCTAACAATAAGCGAGTAATATTATGAGTACCACTCAACATAGCATTAACCTATCTAGTCAAGGTACAGCACTGAAATCACTCTTTACGGGTTATTTAGTTGTTGTCGCTGTCGGCTACTTAATGGCCATCGTACAAATTCAATTTACTCACGGTATGGCTGATGGTGAGTTAGGTTTATCGACAGACGATATTGTCTATAGTTATTACGGAAAACGCTCTGGTTCAACACTCGAATCTAAGTTAAACGGTTCCATGAAAATGAAGGCACCAGAAGCGGATCGCTTAAAAATTATCAATTGGGTACGTAAAGGGGCTGATGAAAAAAGCTTCAATGACACTGGTATCCGCAAAATCTTCGATAACAGCTGTGTTGCCTGTCATAGTGCCCCTTCTGGTTTGCCTGTTCCCGATTTCACCAAATTTGAAAATATCGCTCATGTCTCTGAAACCGACACTGGCGCGAGCTTTTCTTCGCTAGCTCGCGTATCGCACATTCATTTATTTGGTATCGCCTTTATCTTTATGTTTGTCGGCCTGATTTTCAGTTTGGCTTCTGGTATTCCAAAGACCCTTAAATCGACTGTTATCGTGATGCCTTATATCTTCTTACTGATCGATATAGCTTCATGGTGGTTAACCAAGCTTAATCCACATTTTGCATGGCTCGTCATTATTGGTGGTGGCACCATGGGATTATCTTTTGCTTTCATGTGGATCGTTTCAATGTACGAGATGTGGATCATGCCACGCATACGTGAAGATGATCGTGACGCTCTACTTGATGAATAATCCTCCCCTGAAGTTAGCTTTTTTATCTCCTACGGCTTAGTCTTCTCAGGAGACCAGGCCGTTTTTTGTATTCTTAAAGTAGCTTGTTGTTAAACCAAATACCACTGGACTTAATAGTAATAAGGCCACCAAGTTTGGTAATGCCATCAAAGCATTTAAAGTATCGGCTACCAGCCATATAAATTCTAAATCACTTACAGCGCCTACCGGTATTGCCAAAATCCATAAAACTCGAAATGGGATAACCGCCTTAATACCAAGCAAATAAGTGACACATTTTTCACTATAGATACTCCAACCTAAAATAGTTGTGAAGGCAAAGACGCTCAACCCCAATGTCACCACATAAGAACCGATACCAGGCATCGCTGATTCGAACGCCAATGACGATAAAGTAGCTCCTGTTTCACCGCTGGTCCAGGCCCCTGACACAATGATAACTAAGCCTGTCATTGAACAAATAATAATCGTATCGATGAAGGTACCCATCATTGCGATAGTGCCCTGGCGAACAGGATTATTGGTCATAGCTGAAGCATGTGCAATTGGTGCACTACCAAGCCCGGCTTCATTTGAGAAAATACCACGTGCCACACCAAAACGGATAGCTGCCCAAACTGCGGCACCCGTGAAACCACCTGTCGCAGCAATCGGTGTGAATGCATAGGTGAAAATCAGATCAAATGCCGCAGGGACTTGTTCGGCATGTATTAATAAAATGACCGTTGCGGCCAATACATAACTGACAGCCATAAACGGTACCAACTTTCCTGCAACATGGGCGATACGCTTAATGCCGCCTAATAAGACTAATGCCACTAAAACGGCAATGGTAATACCTGTCCATTCGTAAGGAATGTCGAACTTACTATTTAACGCATCAGCTACAGAATTAGCTTGAATGGTGTTACCAATACCGAACCCTGCCATTGCGCCAAAAATAGCGAAGGTCGTACCCAGCCATGCAAAGCTACTTCTCAGGCCATTTTTGATGTAATACATCGGCCCACCGCTCTTATTCCCATTTGCATCGGTTTCCCGGTAATGTACAGCTAGCACGGCTTCGGCATATTTGGTTGCAATGCCCACCAAGGCCGTCATCCACATCCAAAATAGCGCACCTGGGCCGCCTAGGAATATTGCAGTTGCAACACCCGCGATGTTCCCTGTACCAATGGTCGCTGACAAGGAGGTCATAAGTGCATTAAAGGCGGATATGTCACCTTGTTCAGACTTTGGGCCTGATTCACGGCCATGCCAGAGCATTTTACCGCCATAGCCCAGCTTCAGTATTGGCATAAACCGAAGACCAAACATCAGAAATAGACCCGTACCCAAAATCAGCACCAACATCGCTGGGCCCCAGACAATGCCATTTAGGGCTTTAGTCCATTCTGTCAGGGTTACCAATATATCCATCAGTGTGTCCTCTTGTTATTTTGGCTATCTTACACGATGCATAGGGCCTATTGCTCTTTCGTCAACAAGCCTAAATAAAGCCGCTGCCTTTTGGGTTATCTTTTAGTATTTGTTGATAAAACTGACCAAACTCAATTTGCCATTGGTTTTCCAACTGGCTGAACTGGCTAGGTTTATGCTCAAGATGGTTAAGCTGGTTAAACGCTAAAATAATGACATTACGGTGTTCACTTAAGAACACACAGACTGTTTGGCGATCAAATGCTTTTCTAATAGCGGCCAGTTGAGTCAGAAAATTCTGCTTATTTTCGACAATAAGATTAATTGCGATATGACCAGCATCAGTCAGTAAGCGTCAGCAGCCGTTTAAGAAAAGTGGGCCTGTGATCCAATCAGGCGAAGCTTGACCAACCGCAATATCCATCACAATCAGGTCATAGCGTGTTGGGCAATTTTTTACATACTCTCTGATATCTGCTTCGATCAATTGCCAGTATTCCCCGTTGAGGCATTCAAAAAACCGTTGTGCTATATCGAGTACTATGGGCGACAAATCAACTGCATCACCCACAACATCAGGAAAACGATTGCCAAAATAACGTGCTGTCGAACCACCGCCTGTTCCCGCGAGTAGCACTTTGTCAGGCACTTGGCCAGTGAATAAGGCCCCTGATAAGATGGCTCGATTGAAAGATTCTGGTAAATAGTCTGGCCTTGCTAAGTCAATTTCAGTTTGAATCAATCCATCGCCGAATTCTAGCCAACTAAGCCCGATTGTTGCTAAACCTTAATCAGCCTGCCATCTTCTTCCGTTGCGTAAAGTAATTCAGCTTCTGCCATTAAGCGTTTTCCTGCTTGGCCTCTAATTGTTGCCAACGGTCATAAGCCAATTCAAGTTCCTCTTCGAGTTGTGTCAGCTGATCTTGCACTGCTGTCACTTTATCCAGCGCCTGTTGATAAAAATCCGGGTGGCTAACCTTACTATGTAGCTCCGTTTGTTTTAATTCCATCGACTCAATTTGTTTGGGTAAAGCATCTAAATCGATTTGTTCCTGATAGGTAAGGGTGGATTTTTTCCCTGATATTTTTACAGGCTTAGGCGCTGTTTTTTCTTTCGCTGTCGTCCTTGTTTTACTCAATTGACGCTGCTGTACCCAGTCATCATAACCACCGACGTATTCGCGTACTTGATTATCATCATCGAAAACAATCGTACTAGTCGCCACATTATTAAGAAAGGCCCTGTCATGGCTGACTAACAATAAAGTCCCGTGGTAATTCATTAAAAGATCTTCTAATAAATCTAAAGTCTCGGCATCTAAATCATTGGTTGGCTCATCCATCACCAATAGATTGGCTGGTTGAGTGAACAGTTTTGCCAGTAATAGACGGTTTCGTTCCCCTCCTGATAAAGCTTTAACAGGTGTTCTTGCCCTCTGAGGTGTAAATAGGAAGTCCTGTAAATAACCCATAATGTGTTTACGCGAGTCGCCTATTTCAACAAAGTCACTGCCCTGTCCTACATTATCTACCACGCTGACTTCTTCATCCAATTGACTGCGTAATTGATCGAAATAAGCCACTTCTAAATTTGTACCTAAGGTCACTTCGCCCAGTTCGGGCTTGTTTCGACCTAATAGAATCGATAATAAGGTACTTTTACCACAGCCATTGGGCCCAATCACGCCGATACGATCACCACGCTGGATCAATGTCGTAAAGTCGGAAAACAAGGTTTTACCATCATAGCTTTGCATTAAGTCTTCGGCTTCTATCACCAATTTTCCGCTACGCTGAGCCTCTTGCAACTCCATTTTGACATTGCCCTGCTTTTCACGGCGTTGACTCCGTTCCCTACGCAATTGTTGCAGTGCTCTAACACGGCCTTCATTACGTGTTCTTCGAGCTTTAATCCCCTGACGGATCCAGACTTCTTCTTGTGCTAACTTTTTATCAAATAACGCATTTTGCTTTTCTTCTTCAGCAAGTAATGCTTCACGACGTTCTAAATAACTTTGATAATCGCCAGGGAAACTGACCAATTGACCGCGATCCAATTGCACTATACGCGTGGCTAAGGCTTGTAGGAAAGTTCGGTCATGGGTAATAAATAAAACTGTGCCGGCATAGCCTTTTAGAAACTCTTCTAACCACGTGATTGAGTTAATATCCAAATGGTTTGTCGGTTCATCAAGTAACAAGACATCAGGTTCTTTCACCAAGGCTTGTGCTAATAATACCCGGCGTTTCATTCCACCTGATAAAGCTGAAAATTCACTATCAGCATCCAATGATAAACGTGAAATGACACTTTCAACGCGCTGTTCAACACTCCAACCATCTGCCGCTTCTAATTTACTCTGTGCCTTTTCTAAAGCAGTCATCACAGCATCTGAAGTATCTGTTTCTAATTGATGTAATACATGGTGGTATTCAATGAGTAATGGCGCGACTTCACCTAAGCCTCGAGCTACGACATCAAAGATAGTCCCTTCTGTACTGCCTGATACTTCCTGTTCTAAACGCGCTATTTTTAAACCTTGTCCTATAATCTCACCACCATCGGCTGTGATTTCACCAGCAATCAATTTCATTAGGGTTGATTTGCCAGCCCCGTTTCGGCCAACTAAGCAAACGCGTTCACCACGGTCAAGTCGAAAATCAACCTTATCTAATAAATTTGGTCCGCCATAACTGACGGTCACTTGTTTTAATGACAATAACTCCACATTCTTTCCTTCATTTCTGCGATTAAGGAAGCTCTGGTTAAGTCTGAATGTTGTAGATTGTGATTCAAACTGTTCACTGTCAAGGCGTCAGTCGCACGTAACAGCATGCTATTGCGAAGATTGACAACAAAGAGAGCTTGCAGTTTAGGCACAAGATACGAGTTCATCACTTAATCAGGGTTTCCCTAAGCTTGTTGTGTTGCTGATTCAATGGCTTCACTGGCTTCTAGCCAAGCCGTTTCAACCAATTCTAATTGTGATTTTGCAGCTGCTTGCTCTAATAATAATTGTTTTAAATCATCTTTGTTACATGCTTCATACATACTATTGTCGGCTAACTTTTCTTCGACGTCATTGATTACTTGCTGTAATGACGTCATCTCTTTCTCTGCTTTTTTAACTTTATTTCGTAAGGGTTCTAATCGTTGTCTGGCTTCTGCTGCTATCCTTCTATCGTCTTTCTTTGTGTTGGCCATGGCAGTTGGCGATTCGGTTTTGGTCGAGTTATCCTTTGCTGTTTTATCCTTAATCAATAACCATTGTCGGTAATCATCTAAATCGCCGTCAAAGGGTTTTGCTTGGCCATCTGAGACTAACCATAAGTCATCTGCCACCGTGCGTAATAAATGGCGGTCATGTGAAACGACAACCAAGGCACCTTCAAAATCTTGTAAAGCCATCGTTAGGGCTAAACGCATTTCAAGATCTAAGTGATTGGTCGGTTCATCTAATAATAAAACAGCCGGTTTTTGATACACCAACAAGGCCAACACCAGGCGGGCTTTTTCTCCCCCTGAAAAGGGACGTACTGGGGCTAATGCATCATCGCCGTGGAAACCGAACCCACCGACAAAATTACGGCACTCAGCTTCCGATGCTTTAGGATCGAGCCGTAAGATATGTTTAACCGGGCTGTCTTCAGGATATAGTTGTTCTAATTGATGTTGAGCAAAATAAGCAATGCGAATATCTTTCGCTTCTTTGCGTTTTCCCTGTAGCGGTGGCAACACCCCTGCTATCAATTTGATCAACGTCGATTTACCTGCACCATTAGGTCCTAACAGGCCAATTCGGTCACCCGGCGCTAATGACAATTTAATGCCAGACAATAAGGGCGTTTCTCCATATCCCACTGCAATTTTGTCCAAGCTCAATAACGGTGCTATTAGTCGTGTTGGTGGGAAAAATTTAAAATGAAACGGCGAGTCAACATGTGCCGGAGCAATCAGCTCCATGCGTTCTAGCGCTTTTATCCGACTTTGAGCTTGTCTCGCCTTGGTGGCTTGGGCTTTAAAACGTGTGACATAAATGCGAATATGGGCTATTTCACGCTGCTGTTTTTGGTGTGCCGCTTGTTGGTTCGCTAGATGTTCTGCACGCGCCAATTCAAAATCAGAATAATTACCGGTGTAGCTTTTAATTCCCTGCTGTTCGATATGACATACTTGAGTGACAACACGATCTAAAAAGTCACGATCATGAGAAATTAAGATTAATGTGCCCAGATAATTGCGTAGCCATTCTTCTAGCCAGTACACCGCCTCTAAATCAAGGTGATTTGTAGGTTCATCAAGCAATAATAAATCAGAGCGACACATTAACGCTTGGGCTAAATTTAAACGCATCCGCCAGCCACCAGAAAAACTAGTGACAGGATGTGTTTCCTGTTCTGTTGTAAAACCCAAGCCATGTAATAACTTGCCGGCACGACTCTTCGCCGTATAACCATCAATCGCCGCTAGTTGATCGTGCAATTCACTTTGTTTTGCACCGTCATGTTCTGCTTCGGCTACGGCTAATGCTGTTTGTAAGGTAATATATTCAGTATCACCCAGTAAGGCATAGTCCAATGCCGAGTCATCAACTGCGGGGGTTTCTTGGGCAACATGGGCTGTTACCCAATGCGGTGGAAAGGTCACTTGCCCATGATCGGCATGCAATTTATCTTGCAATAAGGCGAATAAGCTCGATTTTCCTGTGCCATTAGCACCGGTCAAACCGACTTTTTTACCGGGATTAATCGTTAAATTAACAGATTCAAATAATAATCGTGTGCCACGACGGATAGAAAGGTTTTGTAGCTTTATCATGACGGGTATTGTACGCGATCATCGTTCTTTTCAGCTGTTCGATATTTGTTAAGATCATTGACTCTGATTCTCATTCAATAGCAATGTATCGTTTCTCGTTATGTTCAGACAATATTAAAGGAGTATCTTGCCTCTTTAATAAAAGCGAACAAAATGGGTTCAAGGTAGAAATACAGGGAAAACATAGCCTTATAAAAACCTCATTCCGGCATCAAAACAACTATAAGGGATTCCCGTTAATATTGTTAATGAGGACTCATTCCTAATTAACAGGCTGTTATGTGCTTAGAAGAGTTTAAAATCGCGATAGATCAAAACACAGTTTCTGCCTTAACCGCAGTTGCGAGCCTTATTGGTGCGCTCGGTGGACTGTTTACAGCTATTGCAGCTTTCAGGTTGGCAGGTATAGCGAAGGCTTCTCCTACTCAAGTATTGGCTGTAGAGAAGCATTCACAGGTTAGAGATTTATCAAATCTATCAAACTCAGTATGGGAAAATTAATTGAATCAGGGAAGCTTGAAGTTGCAGAAAGGCAGCTGAGTCTTCTATTCGTTTATTCTTTGAAGAGGAAGACCCAATAACTGTCTATACAACGGCATGGTCTTCGTATGAAATACTCTCAGATATTTGCAAAGCAAAATCGCATGAGAGAAATCTTGAGGATAATCCCATGCTTGAGTAGTTCAATATTAAAAAGGAATTCTTATATGCATTTAGAGAGCCCAGGAACTTCTTTCATCATGTAGACAAAGAACCAGATAAAATGGTGAAATTCTTTTCAGATACGGCATGGTTGATACCATTATTGGCATCAGAATTATTTGAAAAAACAAACAATACACAATTTTGGCCGCATCGATTTCTTATGATGTGGTTTTACATAAATAATCCGGTTTACATGCCGAAAGAAATGAAACCACATATCGATGCGTTACCATACAAAGGAGTAAAAAAGATGATTTTTCAATCTTTATTGAGTTGCTTGACCATAAAGGCAATTAACAAGCTAAGCCAGCAGGATGTGCTAACGCACGCCACTGCCTAGGGCCTTATGAATAGAAAACATGTTGAGCTATAACTTAGAAAAAATCGTGTGGGACTAAGAAATATTTTCTCTGTGATGAACAAGCAAGGGGTCAGCCAGTTTGATTTTTATCCTGGTACATTCCAATCAACAATGTCTTTGCCCTTATCTACCAGATAACTATTCGCTTGACTAAAATGCTTGCAGCCAAAAAAACCACGGTAAGCTGAAAGCGGTGACGGGTGCGGTGCCTTTAATACCAGATGTTTTTGATCATCAATCATCTTGCCTTTTTTCTGGGCATAACTGCCCCAGAGCATAAAGACAACGTGATCACATTGCTCATTGACCGTGCTGATGATTTTATCGGTGAATTGTTCCCAGCCTTTTCCTTGGTGGGCATTGGCATTTGAGTCTTCTACCGTTAATACAGCATTGAGTAATAACACACCTTGCTTAGCCCAGTTTTCAAGATAACCATGGTCTGGGATCGCGATGCCTAAGTCAGTTTCTAATTCTTTGTAAATATTAACGAGTGATGGGGGGACTTTAACACCCGGTTGCACTGAAAAGCATAAACCATGGGCTTGACCGGGTTGGTGATAAGGGTCTTGGCCAAGGATGACAACTTTGACCTCATCTAGTGGTGTCGTTTCTAATGCATGAAACCAGTTAGATGAGTGGGGGAAAATAATCTTTTTTTGATCTTTTTCTACCCGTAAAAATGTCTTTAAACCATGCATGTAAGGCTGTTCAATTTCAGCAGACAGACTTGCTTGCCATGTGGGCGCTTTATCTAGAAACATTTTAAGGTCCTTTTCTTCATATTTAAAATCATAACAAACAATGTCTCTTCTCTGAATATCGACTTTCAGACATAATCTCTATTGCTAATATTGGAAAATTTTAATACTTCGTAAACTTAGCTGTGCTGTTACGGTCTAAACCTGACACAATACTGTATCAATAATCTCCAGTGCGTATTTTATGACATTGTTAAAAAGCTTCCTCCTTCCCCCGCTCTTCCTTGTTCTTTTTTCAATTAAGCCCGCTATGGCGATAGAAGAAGCAGAGTACGACCTCGTTTCAGAACACGGTGATATTGAAGTGCGTCTCTATTCACCACACATTGTGGCCGAAACTGTTGTTTATGAAGATATCGAAAAAGCGGGTAATGCGGCTTTTCAGCGGCTGTTCGGCTACATAACAGGCAGTAATAGATCGCAAACTGATATCGCTATGACTGCCCCTGTTAGTCAACAACAATCAAATAAAGAAATCGCCTTGACGGCACCCGCAGGCCAGCAGCAAGTAGGTGACGGTTGGGCTATTAGTTTTATGATGCCTAATACATACACAATTGAGACCCTACCGGTACCTGAAGATGACCGTGTTGTTCTAAGACAAGTACCTAGCCAGACGATAGCGGCTATTCACTATTCAGGTTTTTGGAGTGAGTCTAATTATTTAGAGCATAAAGCTGAGCTCGAGACCTGGATTAAACAATCAGGTTATCGAATAAATGGCCAAGCTATTTGGGCGCGATATAACGCCCCTTTCACGCCATGGTTTTTACGACGGAATGAGGTATTGATCCCTATCAGCCAGCTGTAACAACCCCATTAAATCCCGTTATTTAATCAACTCAATTCGGTTATTGCTTTACTGCCTTTATTGGATTTAGAATGAAGATGTTCTATTTTTATTGACATCTTAGGAGGGAGTCTACATGTTATTTACTACGAACCGTTTCTCCAAACAAAGTATCCTGACCCGTGTTGGGCGCAATTTCAGTTTTGATCTTGATAATAATGCTGCGAGTAATTCTGTTTTTTTTCTGTGAGTATGGTGAAGATGAAAAACATACAGAAATTGGTAGTGTCTCTTTTCTTAAGCAACTGAAAGCCTGCGATTACAAGCAAATTCTTATTTATATGCGAGGCTTTTCTAAATAACCTGAAACTGTGTTCGTGCAGCGGATGAGTTTCAAAAGTTATGTGATACGAAGCAGAAGAATGAAATACTCGTTATTCCGCTTATTTGGCCATGTGGCAATGATTTAGGGATTGTGAAAGCCTTTTTTGATCATAAACATCCGCTGAATTTAGCGGGCAATGACACAACGGCTTTTGTCCCGACGCCAGACAGTTCAAAATTGGAGACAGCACCTGTCACTGATGGATCACTAACCGTTGAAGGTGAATTAAATAAACTGGCATCTAATATTGCGATTGGACGTGATTGGGCCGGTGTGCGTTACTTCACCGACTATATCGAATCGTTACGTATGGGTGAAAAAATTGCCGTTGGTATTCTTGAAGAGCAGAAATTGACCTACTGTGAAAACTTTTCTATGAGGGCGCCATCGTATTATGGCGGTACGATTAGAATTTAATCAACCATCAACATGATTAGCCACCCAAGCCCTCGTGACTTCGGTGGCTAGCGTTTTAAACCAACAGATTTATCCAAGACAAGCTATAATTTTGCTCCTGGCTCACGGCTAAGAGCACTTCATTATTCGCTGTGATTTTTCTGTATTTCGTTACTTAGGAACGCACTTGGATCTGACCAAAGACCCCATACCGCATTTACTTAAAAAAATCGCTGTACCCGCAAGTATTGGTATGTTTTTCAATACGATGTACTACATTGTCGATAATTATTATGCCGGCATGTTGTCATCAACCGCCCTAGCGGGACTTTCTCTGGCAGCACCGATTTATTTTTTGGGTATCGCTGTTGCTATTGGTGTCGGCCAAGGTACCAATACCCTCGTTGGGAATGCCCGTGGTGAAGGAAGGCATGATTTAGCTGAGGAAATTGCGGGACAAGCACTTTCTTTTTCATGGCTATCTGCCATCGTCATTGGTTTAACTGTCTTGATCTTCGCTTCTGACCTTTTTCATCTTATGGGTGCTGAAGGTGCTTATCTAAATGATGCTTTAAAGTATTTATCCATTATCTTACCGACATTGGCTTTCTCAGCTCATGTGATGGCGGCCAATGGTATTTTAAATTCCTTGGGTGATACCACTAGTTTTCGAAACAGTCTTATCGTGGCTTTTTTAGCCAATATCATATTAGATCCGTTGCTTATGTTTGGCTTTGGCTGGGGTGTTTACGGTTTAGCTGCTGCTACAGCACTCACGCAATTAGGTAGTGCACTTTACTTGTCTTGGAAAGTAAAACAGAGTGCATTAGGCTATTGTTTACGGTGGCAACACTTGATTCCTAATTGGTCGTATTATCGTGCCCTGTTTAATCAATCCTTGCCTGCCAGCACCAATATGTTTCTAATTGCATTAGGCTCAATCATCGTCACGGCGGCCGTTGCCCAATTTGGTGAAGGTGCTGTGGCTGGCTTAGGAATTGCGTTACGTGTAGAACAGTTAGTATTGCTACCTACAGTCGGAATTAATATTGCTGTGCTGTCCCTAGTCAGTGTTAATTATGGTGCCCGGCAATTTCAGAGAATGGAGAAAGTTGCCCTCGACTCAATCAAAATCGGCACAGCGATGATGGTCCTTGGTGGTATTTTAGTGTTCATCTTTGCTAGCACATTAATTTCACTGTTTACTGATGATCCCAATGTCATTGAAATTGGTGTTGGCTATCTACGTGTTGAAGCCATTATTCTCCCTGCCTACGTGCTCTCCTTTATTTCAGGTGCAGTCCTACAAGGAATGAAGCAAGCAGCTGTGCCGATGTATTTTAACCTTGCTCGTCAATTAATATTACCATCACTATTTATCGTCATTGCCTTGTTCGTATTAGAAACCAATATCTTTGGTATTTGGTGGTCTATTGCCTTAGCCAGTTGGTTAACGGTTAGCCTACAATTTGTCCATATGCGTAGTAAAGTTAAACAAGAAGTACTGATTTAGTTATATAAGCCAAAGAAAAGGTTAAATTCTCTGCGCTGTTGCTGTGCTTGTTCTAAGGTCATTAATTCAAATTTTATCTGTGTGCCGGCTTGCCTTTGCGCTAGTTGCGATAAATCAAGTGACATCACTGTGCCTATTTTGGGATAGCCCCCAATCGTTGGTCTGTCCTTGAGTAAGATAATTGGCTGACCATCTGTCGTAATTTCAACACTGCCATAGGTCACGCCTTCAGAAATCATTTTTTCTGGGACGTTATGGATAGCCTGACCATGTAATCTGCATCCTGTTCTATCTGAAGTCGCGTTTAATAAATAGTGCTGATTTAATAAGATCTCGATCTGCTGCTCAGTAAAGTCATCGTATTGATAGCCCGGTATCAGCCTTAATACCAATGGTTGGGTGTAATCAGGTTTAAAATAATCTGGTATCTGGCGTGTGATTGTTTTTTGTATCACCAAGGATGATGTCAGCAAGGTCTCATCGGCTTTAATTACTTGTCCGATTTGCTCACGTAAGTTGACTGATCTAGAGCCAAAAGCAGGTTGGCTCTGAAAGCCTCCCTTGACTGCTATTATTGCTCTCAACCCTGCATTTTTCTTGGATGTTTGGCAGCGCAAGACTTCACCCTCTTTGATTAATGCTGTTTGCCACATCGCAATGGGGTTTTCGTCGATGGTGAATCCCATATCGGCACCGCATATCACCATTTCCATATCATCTAAAGCTTGCCATTCGACGTTGCCTATCGTGAGCTCAACTGCTGCATCATTAAAGTGATTACCTAACAAATAATTCGTCCAATGGTAGGCTTGTTCGTCGGCAACCCCCGACTGACTGAGGCCTTGTTCAGCATAACCCGCCCTTCCGGTATCTTGTATAGTCGCTAGAAACCCGGGTTTGATAATACGAAAGCTCATATTTCGCCGCCCAGTGCTAAGAACTCAGCCAATTGAATTGGACGGAAACGTACCTTACCACCGACCTTGAATAAGTTAATGTTATCTGGATTGGCCAATGATAAATCTAAAGGCGTTCGACCTATAATTTTCCAACCGCCTGACGAGCTAATGGGATAAACGGCCGTTTGATTATCGGCAATACCCACGCTACCTGCTGGTATTTTAACCCTTGGTGTTTCTAGCCTCGCCGTTTCTAACCTGAGTTCTACTGTTCCTAGGTAAGCGAAGGCGGGACTAAAACCAACCCCATAGACCAGATAGTCACGCTCAGTGTGTAACTTGATTAAGGTGTCTAAATTCAGGCTTTTTTCATGTAGATAATCAGCGAGGTCTAATCCCACATCAGCATCATATAAAACAGGAATTTCTAACAACACATCCTGATTCATTTTAATCATCAAAGTGTTGTTTTCAATCAGCATTGTTATTTGTTCGCACAAGCTTTTATGGTCGATTTTATCTAGGCGATAGGACAACATTATACTGGTGTAAGAAGGCACAATATCTATGATGACATTGCCTAACTCTTGTTTTAATAAGGCGGTGAAAAACGTGATGTCCTCGACCACCTTTTCTGCTATCTGGTTTCCTAAATAAATAATGATGGCATTTTCGCCAGCCACTTTAATATCTAGCACGTAGTCGTCACCTGAAGATGCTGTAATGCTTTAACAGAGGGTGGATGATCTGAATGAAAACAAATAGTATCTATTTGAAAAGCATTTGAGGCTGATAATTGATAATACTGGTTTTCAATTTCTTCTGGCGTTGCTAATACGGCCCCTTCCTCAGTCCTGAGCCTTAATTGAACCCCTTGATACACTCTATCAGCAAATGCTTCGAATTGAAGTTGCACATTTTTTTTTGCTGCTGAGGCCATAATCTGTTCTGTATTCACACCAGCCTGTACAACTAATTTGAGCTCCTGCTTAGTCGCTTTAATCACATCACATATCACTTCTGCAATCGGTGCTTGATGCATTATGTCATGATATAAAGCACCATGCGGTTTAAGGTAATCCATCGTCACCTTTTGATCTCGACAGTGTTTATTTAACGTAGTGACTTGCATTACAAGACTGTCAAATAACTGATTTAATGACATCGCTATACTGCGCCTGCCAAAGTGCTTCTTATCAGGATAACTGGGGTGTGCTCCAATACTAACCTGATATTGCTTCGCGAGCTTAATTGTCTTAGCCATACTGTCATCATTACCAGCGTGCCCCCCACATGCGATGCTTGCTTGATCAATCCATGGCATGATTTGACCATCAGGGTTAAGGACTAAACATTCGCCTAGGTCACAATTAATTAACTTTCTCGTCTTTTTCATATAAATTCTTTTTGTAAATGTGATTTAGTCTAAAAAACGACTTTGTTCACTGTTCTACTATGTCGTCCAACGTGATGTTGAGTCGTTTTTGACATGTGTTTAATAAAGACAGATTACCATTTGTCTATTTTATGATGATAATCACAGCGTTAAATCACTTTCTTAAATTCTTCTAGCATTGTGCCGATACCTAATTATCTTTAGATAAATGTGTCGGTCTAACTTTTAATATTGAGACAAACATTAAACACGCTATGCGTAAAAAAACAATAAACATTCTAATTCCATCATTACTGCTCTTACTAGCTCTCGCTTGGACTGTTTTTGGCAGTAACTTGTTAGACAATGGCTATGGGCTCAGAAGAGATAGAGTAATTACGACACCCATCATTGCTAGTACAGTTGAGGGTGTTTTTTCCATCGAAGTTCTAAAAGGCTATACCACTTAGCTCACCTCCGGCTTTAGTCATTGCGCGGATAATTACCCTTTTACCCTTTCTCAATTTATCAAGCTCAAATCTGTCCTGCCTGAAAATACGCGCTTAATTTTTGTTTCTGTTGATAACGAACGTGACAACATTGAACATTTAAAAAGTTATCTCGCTAATATTGACCAAGCAGCTTTGCAACAATTTGCCGAGCAGTTCAATACATACGTCAGAGTCAAGGCACGTGATGAACTTGAACACGATTCATCGATCCAATTAATTGATAAAAACGGACGGTGGGTGAAAACCTATCCTTATTTAAATTTAAATGAAAAAGCTGTACTAAAAGACTATTTAGATTTGCAAGAAATGACACAAACACTTTAATTATTATAAGTCATGGATGACAAACACTTGGAGATACACTAAGTGAATGAGATTGACCAAACCGTAGCCGAGAAGTTAAGGCTCGATTACGAGCACTCGTCTCTTTATATCCTATATTCTATTAGCCCACTTGCCATTTGCATGGCTTATCGTGCCCAAGGGTTATGATATATACACCTATAAGGTGATATTCCTGCCTTACTCGTTGCTGCTGCTGCTTTTTTCACTTATACGACTATCAAAAGGACTTTGGCCTCACGTATTATTTTATCAATGTGTTTGATGGTGTTTGCCACTATTTTCGTTACGCAACAGCTTGGCCGAATAGAAATGCATTTCCATGTATTTGTCGTCTTTACGTTAATGTTGATTTACCGTGATTGGCGTCCCCTAGTTACCGCAACCGGTTTAATTGGTGTTCGTCATTTCATTTTCATGTATTTCCAATTGACTGGCGTTGAATTTATGGGTGTCCCTCTACAGTTATTCGCTGAAAACTGTAACTGAGTGACATTCATTATTCACTTTTCTTTTGCCGGTATCGAAGTTGCCGCTTTGATATTCTTTGGTGCCACTATGCAAGAACAATTCTCAACGAGTGCACGCTTTAAGACGAATGTTGCTGCTGCTGTTGAAACTAAAAATTTCGATGTCCAACTTGATACCGCGACTATTGTCGTGCTGAAGATAAGCAAGATGCAGAAAACATCGATGTGTTCTTCCGCCTTGTTAATGATTTAGTTGTGGGTATTCAAGCGGCAAGTGAAACCATTAGCGCCAAAGCATCTAAAGTATTAGACTCATTAAAATATACAACTGCTAGTGTTTACGAACAACATACTGCTGTTGGCATGGTTGCCACAGCGATGCATGAAATGACAGCAACATTAAAAATGGTTGCTCAAAATACCCTTCAAGCCGCTGAAGCAGCTGATAAGGCCAACAAAGAAGCCGAAAATGGTAGCGAGATTGTGACACAAGCTATTGAGAGTAATGAATCGATGTCTAGCCGTATTAATAATGCATCAAACGTCATTAAGAGGCTTGATGCAGATAGCCAAGAAGTTGGGCAAGTCCTTGAAGTTATCACAGGCATCGCTGAGCAAACTAACTTATTAGCACTCAATGTAGCGATTGAAGCAGCACGTGCTGGTGAACAAGGTTTTGGGTTTGCTGTTGCAGCTGATGAAGTGCGTACTTTGGCACAACGTACTCAACAATCAACGGAACAAATTCGTAGCATTGTTGAACGTTTACAAGGCCAAACACAAGAAGCTGTCACTGCGATCAACGAAAGTAATCAGCAGACTGAAGAAAGTGTTCAACATGCTGCTCAAGCGGGTGATGCATTAAACCGCACCTTAAACTCTGCTTCTGCTACTGAACAACAGTCAGTAGTGACTGATGAAATTGGTAAGAAAATTACTAATGTCACAACCTTTGCAGACAGTACAACCGAAACGGTTAATCAGGCCCTTAGTGTTGCTGATGAAATCAATAATGCGATTGATAGCTCACGCTCATTATTGGCGCAGTTTAAACCCGGAACGGCTTAAGCTCTCCACCAACAACTGAACTTCTTTTGGAGTGGCATTAACGCCACTCCAGAAGAAAATCAGTTACCATAAGCATTCCTGATTTTATTTTGGTTTTGCATTATGGCTTCCATCAAAAAAACCGATGCGCAATGGCGCGAACAACTCTCTGACGAACAATACCGCGTCACCCGTCAAGCAGGCACTGAACCTCCCTTCTCTGGCATTTATGTCGACCATCATGAAACAGGCACTTATCGTTGTATTTGTTGCCAGCATACTTTGTTTTCTTCCGATTCAAAATTTGATTCTGGCTGCGGCTGGCCAAGCTTTTCAGATCAGCTGATTGCCAATAGCATCACCGAAGTCTTTGACGATAGTCATGGCATGCGTCGTGTCGAAGTCCGTTGCCCCGAATGTGATGCTCATTTAGGCCATGTCTTTAATGATGGGCCTGGCCCAACAGGCTTACGTTATTGTATTAATTCTGTGTCGATTGACTTTGACAAAGAGGCTTAATGACCAATTCAAAAAGCACATGGTTTGTTTATATTGTTGAGGCCGAGAATGGCCACTTTTATACGGGTATTACAACTGATTTAGTACGCCGTTTTTCTGAGCATCAATCCAAACGGGCCGGTGCACGTTTCTTTAATACCAGCCCAGCAAAACAAATAGTATTTACTGAACCGCACTTGGATCGTAGCAGTGCTTCAAAACGTGAAGCTACCATAAAGAAACTACCCCGAAAAGCCAAAATAAGCCTTATCGAACAACAGTAAGACCATGTATAATGGCGCGTTTTTCTAGATTGCGTTAAGCATCACAACCACAGGAACACCGCCTTGTTAACTACTGCAAATATCACCATGCAATTTGGTGCTAAGCCCTTGTTTGAAAACGTTTCAGTTAAGTTTGGTGAGGGCAACCGCTATGGCCTTATTGGTGCCAACGGCTGTGGTAAATCGACCTTTATGAAAATTCTATCAGGTCAATTAGAACCCACCTCCGGTAATGTTAGTCTCGATGTTAACGAAACTTTTTCTGTGCTAAAACAAGATCAGTTCGCTTATGAAGATCAGCGTGTTATCGATGTCGTTATTATGGGAAATCCCGAGCTATGGGAAGTCCACCAGGAACGTGATCGCATCTATAATTTGCCTGAGATGTCAGAAGAAGATGGTCTAAAAGTCGCTGAGCTTGAAGGACTATATGCTGAAATGGATGGCTATACTGCTGAATCACGTGCTGGTGAATTATTACTCGGTGTAGGTATTCCAACAGAACAACATTACGGCCCTATGAGTGAAATAGCACCCGGTTGGAAACTGCGTATTTTATTGACTCAAGTGTTATTTGCAGAGCCTGACATTTTCCTACTTGATGAACCTACTAACCACTTGGACATTAATACGATTCGTTGGCTAGAAGACATTATTAATCAACGTAATGGCACGATGCTCATCATCTCGCATGACCGTCACTTCTTGAACAGTGTTTGTACGCATATGGCAGACATGGACTTTGGTGAACTCCGTATTTATCCGGGTAACTACGATGAATATATGTTGGCTTCGACCCAAGCAAGAGCACGACAAATCGCTGATAATGCGAAAAAGAAAGCACAAATTACAGAGCTACAAGATTTTGTTCGCCGTTTCTCTGCTAATGCTTCCAAGGCTAAACAAGCGACCTCTCGTGCGAAACAGATTGATAAGATCCAATTAGATGATATTAAACCTTCGAGCCGGGTGAATCCTTTCATTCGTTTTGAACAGGACAAGAAATTATTCAGAAATGCCCTTGAAGTGAACAACGTAGGCCAAGGCTATGATGATGAACCAGCATTATTCGAAGGCTTTAAATTCATGGTTGAAGTCGGTGAGCGTATTGCTATTATTGGTCCAAATGGGATTGGTAAATCAACATTAACTAAAACCTTAGCCAATGAAATGCCACCTAAATCTGGTGAAGTGAAGTGGTCTGAAAATGCTAATATTGGTTATTATGCTCAAGATCATGAACGCTTTTTTGAAGATGATTTAACGCTATTTGAATGGATGCAACAATGGGGTAAACCTTCCGATGATGAACAAGTGATTCGTGGCACACTCGGTCGACTGTTATTCTCAGGCTCAATGATAGATAAAAAAGCCAGCGTGTTATCTGGAGGTGAAAAAGGCCGCATGATGTTCGGTAAATTATTGCTGCAAAAACCGAATATTCTCATTATGGATGAACCAACTAACCATATGGATATGGAATCGATTGAATCACTTAATATGGCGTTAAGCCAATATGATGGTACTTTATTCTTCGTAAGTCATGATCGTGAGTTTGTATCTTCTCTTGCTACGCGTGTTTTTGATATGACTGAATCAGGCATTGTTGACTTTAGAGGTAGCTATGAAGAATATCTTTCTAGTCAGGGCATCGGCTAAATTACCTCAATTAAAACACCCCAATGACTATTTTTTTGTAGGCGTAGGGGCTTTATTCCACCTTAATTACATGCTACTTTAAGACCTACCTTTACTGAAGCAGGTAGTTTGAAACATGCCTAATCAACGCCGGCGTCCCTATTTCATCATCTTTTTTGGCCTGCTCGCCTTTGTTCTTGCTTCTTTACCCTCCACTAGCTTCGCTGCCTCATCAACTGAAATCAATATTGGTGTCAATGAAACACTGAAGCAGTATCGTCAGGATGTCCCCGGCGGTGACGAGTTTTTAAAACGTGCTAAAGGCGTTTTGGTCTTTCCAAAAGTCTTAAAAGCCGGTTTCTTTATTGGTGGTGAATATGGTGAAGGAGCACTTGTCATCAATGACCAAACACGGGCTTATTACAATACTGCCTCTGCTTCAATTGGTCTACAGGCAGGCGCGCAATCAAAGTCTATTATATTAGTTTTTCTTAGTGAGGAAGCCTTAACTAAATTCCAGCAATTTGAAGGCTGGAAAGTCGGTGTTGACGGTTCTGTCGCCTTTGTTGAGTGGGGTGCTGCTGAAGATATAAATACGATTAATATTCATGACCCTATCGTTGGCTTTGTTTTTAGTAACAAGGGCTTGATGGTTAATTTAACACTCGAAGGCTCAAAGTTTACTCGTATCACGAAATAGCCGTGTCAGAATAGAAGACCTGAAAACGCTTGCTCTTCTCACTCAAATATAGAGAATGGCTCGAAAACCCTTTTTTTTGACTAGATGTGAAGCTTAAATGCTAATCCTCTATCCTAAATCAACTTTAATCGGCACTTGCCAATATTTAACACTACCCTCTTCAATGTAACCCCGCGTTTCAATCACTTGAAACCAATGTAGGTTTTTGACTGTTTGTTATGCTTTTGCAATAGCATGTTCTAAAGACTGATCAAAGCCCTCAGTTGAACTCCCCGTTAATTCAATATGTTTATAAGTATGTTCCATCGTTTTTCCCTTTTAATGTTGTAAATAAATAAACCAATAAAACAGTGCGACAAAAACACTCCCCCCTAAAATATTACCTAATGTCACGGGTAATAAATTTGTGACGAAAAAACTAGATAAAGTCATATTCGTTAAATCAAGACTCTCACCTATCAAAGTGACTAAATCCGCTTGTTGCATCGCCATTATTCCAGCAGGGATAAAATACATATTGGCTACAGAATGTTCGAACTCCATTGCTACAAATGCTGTAATGGAAAGATAATTGCCATAACTTTATTGGTAACACTCCGTCCCGCAAAACAAAGCCAAACAGCATGCAGACTAAGATATTACATTGTACCCATCTGCTGAAATCTTCCATCCACGTTAAATTCACTTTCGAATTGGCAATAAGAATAGCTTTAGCCCCAAGCGCCCCAACTTCTGTCGACCAATGATTACTTAAGTAAATAAGTAATAAAACGCCTAAAGCACCGATAAAATTGCCAATGTAGACAAGTAACCAATTTTTTATCAACTGATAAAAACTCACTTAACCATCGACATAAGCTATGACGATTAAGTTGTTACCGGTGAACAGCTCTGCACCAGCAACTACCACTAAAATATGGCCAAGGGTAAAAACGAGTCCCCCTTGCAAACGCATTAAGCCGGCAGGAATTCCCGCACTATTAAAAGTGGCCATTGTCTAAAATACTGCGCCTGATGCAATGAAGGCACCGGCCAAAATAGCCAGTGCAAGTATCCGAATAGGATCATTGGTACTTTTGCTGATTCCGACCTTTTCAATCCTCGCCGCAATTTCTTTAGGTGTCTATGCATCAACTGAGAAATTATCCATGGTCATTCCTCTCTGCAGTTCAATTCTCTTTATTCTGCCCGAATTAAGTCGTTTTGGACATCAACATGTGTTATGAATATTTAACAGTCTGATTTAACTGTATTTTATAGTGATAATCGCGTATACTCTGCCGATTAATTTCCCCCTCTAACAGTTTTATTCTTTTAAAACTGACTTTCACAGGTTTAACCATGTCAACAGAACAAGCACCATCGATGCCCCTATTTTCAGAATTAGGGCTAGCAGCACCGATCCTCAAAGCTGTACACGAAGCCGGTTATGAAACCCCTTCCCCTATCCAGGCACAAAGTATTGCGCCCTTATTAACAGGCCGTGATTTATTAGGTCAGGCACAAACGGGTACAGGTAAAACAGCCGCCTTTTCTTTACCTCTCCTTAGCCTGATTAATGTCAAAGCCAAGTCACCTCAAATGTTGGTGCTAGCGCCAACGCGTGAATTAGCGATTCAAGTTTCTGAAGCCATTCAAACTTATGCTCGTTACCTTAAAGGTTTACATGTGTTGCCTATTTATGGTGGTCAAAGCATGGGCATTCAACTACGTCAATTACAACGACACCCTCAAGTGATTGTTGGTACGCCGGGTCGTGTTTTAGATCATATTCGTCGCGGCACATTAAAATTAGGTGAATTGCAATCCTTAGTGTTAGATGAAGCTGATGAAATGTTACGTATGGGTTTTATCGATGATGTAGAAACTATTCTAAAAGAAACGCCTGAAAAACGTCAGGTGGCCTTATTTTCTGCCACGATGCCAGGACCTATTCATCGTGTTGCTACACGTTATCTTAAAGATCCGGTCGAGATCCGTATTAAATCTAAAACATCGACTGTTGATACTATCAATCAGCGTTATTGGCAGGTGACGGGTACCCATAAATTAGATGCCTTGACCCGTATTTTAGAAGTCGAAGATTTTGATGGCATGATCATCTTCGTACGTACTAAAAATGCCACCGTTGAACTAGCAGAAAAACTTGAAGCGCGTGGTTACTCAAGCTCACCCTTAAATGGTGATATGAACCAAGCTTTGCGTGAGAAAACTGTCGACCGTATGAAAAAGAGCAAGCTCGATATTTTGATTGCCACTGATGTGGCAGCCCGAGGTTTGGATATTGACCGCATGAGCCATGTTGTGAACTACGATGTCCCTTATGACACTGAATCCTATGTACACCGTATTGGTCGTACTGGCCGTGCCGGTCGCAAAGGCGAAGCCATCTTATTTATTTCTCCACGTGAGAAACGCATGTTGTTTGCGATTGAAAAGGCAACGAAACAAACCATTACTAAAATGCAATTACCGAGCTCGGAAGATATTGCTGACCGTCGTGTAATGCAATTTAACCAGCAACTTAGTGAAACGATTGAATCTCAGGATCTGGCCTTCTTCCAAAATGTGATTAATGATTATCAGCAAGAACATGAAGCTGACCCGATAGAAGTCGCCGCTGCTTTAGCTTATTTAGTTCAAAAAAGTAGACCACTCAAACCTGTCAAACATGTTGAAGCACGCCCAGCTCGTCGTGACCGAGAGGAACGAGGTAGTAGTGTTCGCAGTGCAAGACGTGATGGTAAATCTCCTCGTCGTACGCTCGGTTCAGCCATCCGTGAAGCAGAAGCGGGCATGCAAACTTACCGTGTTGAAGTGGGTCGTGAACATGGTGCTGAAGTTAAAAACTTAGTGGGTGCGATTGCCAATGAAGCCGGTATTGATAGTAAGGATATTGGTCGTATTAGCTTACAAGATAATTACAGTACGATTGACTTACCGCAAGGGATGCCAAAAGATTTATTCCAACAACTTCGTAAAGTTTGGGTATGCAATAAACAATTAGAAATCAGTTTGATGAGCTCTAATGTTCCGCAAGCACGTGAAGGTGATAACAGCGAACGTCCTCGTAAAGCGAAACGTTCTGGTAAGCCTCGTACACGCCCTCGTGATAAGGCAAGACGCCCAAGTCAGCGCCGTGAAGCTAAAAAGGGTTAACCATAAAAAAGCCCCTGAAAAGGGGCTTTTTTTACAATATCTTTTGTTCTAAAGCCCAGAGTTGTTTAAAACGATATTGACAACAGTCCAAACAGAAAGCATAAACAAAATAGTCAAAATAATTGCGGCATAGAGATAAGGCTTAAACCCGGCTTTCTCAAGATAGACTCGATCACGGTCATAATTTGTTTTATTTGACACGCCAAAAAAGGAGCAA
Organism: Gammaproteobacteria bacterium; assembly: GCA_029248745.1. Lineage (GTDB taxonomy): Bacteria > Pseudomonadota > Gammaproteobacteria > Nitrosococcales > Methylophagaceae. Next base: position 34,791 of record JAQWIT010000003.1, on the reverse strand, counting down.
AGTACGCTCCATACAATCTGCGACATCGTTGGATCTTTTTGTTCTTTTACTTCTTTTTGTTCAGTCATTTTCTCTTTTTCACTCACTAAAATAGTGCATTTAGACTACCGGAAAAGCCTAATATCGACAACAAATTCTATTTCTATTTTACTTTATTACGAGCTTTCAAAAGTGGGCCATAAAAACACTTGGCTCAAAAAAAGCACCACTAGTTAATTAAATAAATGAATACTTCAAATTCAATTAAGCTGACTTTTACTCTCATATCAGAGAGCACCTCAATGACACTAGTTGCACAAACAAACTCAATAAAAAAATAGACTACTAATATCTATAGGGATGACTTGATCTGCTATAAAAGCTGATAAAATGGGATCTTAAATACATGAATAACGTAGGTTGCCATGCAATTAACCAAACACACAGATTATGCCTTTCGAGTCCTGATCTTCTTAGCGATGAAAGATGATGAAGAACTGGCTACTATTAAGGAAATATCCGAATTCTTTGATATTTCACGCAGCCATATGATGAAAATTGTACAAAAATTAGCTAATGCCAGTTTTGTGCTTTCTATCAGAGGTAAACAAGGTGGTATTAAACTGGGCAAGCCCACTAAAGACATTAATCTACGTGATATTGTTGAATTAATGGAAGCAACATTAAAGCCTGTCGACTGTACCAGCCAACCGTGTCGACTGAACCCTGGTTGTACACTGAAAAGTATTTTGTTTACCGGGCAAAAACAATATATGGAACATATTGGTCAATATACTGTCGCTGATTTGATCCAAAAAGCACGACCAAAATGATTGGCCGTGCCTGTTTCCAAACAGTTTTCACTTTATTTTTAAAACTTGAAACCGCTGTACTAGCGTTCTCAAATCTGTCGATAACCGTGTTAAGTCATTACTAGCCTCGGGCGTTTGATTCACCCCTTCAGCTGTTTGAACTGCCATTTCATTAATACGAACGATATTAATTATTTGAATTGGTTCAGTAAGTACGATACTAACTTGAAAGACTATTGAGGGTAATGGATATTCATTTTCGCATATAAAAAAGCCCCAGTTAACGAGACTTTTCAAGTCATAGAAAAAAATTTACGCTTTACTTCTAATGACAGCACCTATGTAACACCGAGGAGATGAAATAGTAACTGTCCATCGTATGGCATTACCCGCCATAAAAAACTCCAATTCCTCATATTTTTTTTACATTGCTATGAACTATCCACCTCATTTTTCTTCTAAACCTTGATTAAATAATAAGACGATCTAAACTAGTCAAAAATTTTAGGATTAAATATGAAAAAAGGTTTCACATTGGTCATCCTGTCGATGATCCTCTTCCCAGCTGCTTTATGGGGACTTGCTTGGTATTTCTCTGCGGCTCATATCGCACAGGAATTTTGTCAAGGCGAGTTTTCGTTGTTTCATGATCACATCCGTTGCCAAAAACCGCATCTCGCCCTACTTATTTCCGTTGTTTCTGCTTTTATCAGCTTTTTTATCTTGGGTATGGGGGCTAAAAGTATTCGTGAATCTAACGCTAAATAATTCTAGTATAAAAGAACCCCGATAGCAGACATGACGACTACCAAGGCAGTCATCGGTAATTTCTTTATTCTCAACGCTAAAAAACCGAACACAACTATTATCAAATCCAAGGGTTGAGTCACAGCACTAACAAACACGGGGTTATATAAAGCTGAAACCAACAGCCCCACCACCGCTGCATTAATGGCTGCTGCACCACCAGCTACTTTCGGATTTTGTGTGAGTGTCTCCCAAGTATTTTGCAAACCATAGATTAATAAGAACCCTGGTAGAAAAATACCAAAGGTCGCAAGCAATGCCCCTGTTAAAGGCTCTGCTGGCAATAATGTTGCCCCTAAGTATGTCGCCAATGTGAACATCGGTCCCGGCACAGCTTGTGCTGCCGCATAGCCCGTCAGAAACTGGTCATTACTAATCTGTTCACCTACAGTCTGTTGTAATAACGGCAACACCACATGACCGCCGCCAAACACCAAGCTACCCGCTTGATAAAAACTAGCGAACAGTTCTGCATTGATAAAAGGCAGTCCCACAAATAAAACACTGAAAGCAATTAATGGAAATCGTTTTATTCCTAACATCGTCAATGTCGACTGCGATTTATCTGATGATCTAGACAATAATATCCCTGCGAGTGCAGCCAAGGCTAACACGGCCATTTGGATCCATAAACTAGGAAAAACAAGGAAACAAAGTGTTGATATTACCATCAAAGTAATAGACAGTTTGTCCTTACAAAAGGACTTAAACATGCTCAGACTTGCATCAGCAACCACAATGACCGCAAGCTGTTTCAAACCCTGTATCACACCATTTATCATGATGCTATCACGGCTATCCAACGCGAATATCGCAAGTAAATAGAGTAAAAAAAATGACGGCAGTGTGAATCCTATAAAAGCCGCAAGTCCACCTGCCAAACCTGCTCGTCTTAAGCCTATAGCAAACCCGACTTGGCTGGATCCTGGACCAGGTAAAAACTGGCTCAGTGCAACTAACTTCACGTAAGCTTGTTGATCTAACCAACTCAGTTTTTGAACGAATGTGGTCTGAAAATAGCCTATGTGTGCTGCAGGGCCGCCAAAGCTGATACAGCCGAGAATTAAAAATTGATAGAAAACTTCAAAAACACGTGTCATACTTTGGCTGGAATTTGGTCAATAAACATTCGTCAATATACGTTAAACTTTATAAGAAGTAATGCCATCACTTTATTTGATATTTTTATTTAATAGCAGACAGTCGCTTTGGCTTTGATATTCGTTAAACTGTCCACATTCAATATTTCTTTCGGTAAACCAAATGACTTTAAATATTACTGATCCGGCCATCATGTTTCCTGGTATCTCTCTACTGTTCCTTGCTTATACCAATCGTTATTTAGCATTAGCCAATGTCATTCGAACATTAAATAAGGATCTCAAAAAACAAGACCAGAAGAATAAAATCGAGCAAATTGAAAACTTGCACTTACGTGTCAATCTGATCAAATACATGCAGGCCTTTGGGGTACTTTCCTTTTTGTTTTGTGTTTTCGCCATGCTCTCACTGTTTTGGCAACAGCAAAAATTAGGGGAAATTTGCTTTATTTTGAGTCTTGGTGCGATTGTCTTTTCGCTGCTGATTTCTATGGTTGAAATCCTCAAGTCTGGACAATCACTTCAGATAGAAATAGACAGAACAAAACCCCGCGAAGCATGGGATAAATAGTTGTCTATTATTATAATGTCACTGGCGTGGCGAACCCTTTGGGATTAATCGCCAGTATCGAACAAGTCAGTTGATCCAGAAAACTCTCCGTTGTATTACCAATAATCAACCCTGGAACACCCACTCTACCTATTGTACCCATCACAATACAATCCGCTTGCAGTTCCTTAGCTAATTCCGAAACATTCTCCCTAGCAGGCCATTTTGGACCGTGTAGCTCTGGCTTAATGTAATTCATGGCTTCTTGTCCCAACTCAGTATTGAGTTGCTCAAGCTGTGCATTTAACAGATCAGCATGATGTTGGCGCGCTTTCTCCACATATGTATCCACTTCACTTTGAGGAAGTTGAATAAAAGGTGCAAAACGAATCACACTTTCGGCCGTTGTTTCCTAAGCATTCACTATACTCAGTTCAGAAAATTCAGAAACTACCAACGAACCAGCTAATATCATGACCGATTCATTCAACGCTTGGCGTACTTTTAATACCGCTGGTGCATGGTTATCATCCACATCGACTGCTGCTAAAATACGGTGGTAAGTTTCTCCTTTTTGTAATCTAGTCATCCAGACAGGACATGGAAACATACGCAATAGCTGTTTATCTTCTCCAGAAAAAGCGTGGCTGGAGCCATTTGTTACATCTGGGCATTTGATAACAAGATCATGATCATCACCGAATAACTTCTATAGAAGTCCTTCCTGTCGACACTTCAACATCAATTTTAACCAGTTGACGGTAGCTCTCCATTAACTTTTCTAGTGTTTGCTGTTGTGCTTTCAGAGACAGGGCTTCTTGCTCATTCACCATAGCATAATCTTCTAGCAGACCATTATGGCTAGCTAGTGCTGGAAGCACTGACATTATTGTTAACCTAGCCTGATTATTTTCCGAGAGGCGAGTAGCCTGTTCCACTACAGCAGTACTGTCATTTCCATGCTCCACTACGCAGAGTATATTTTTGAACCGTTTCACGACAAACTCCTCTACACAGTGTCATCTTATTAATATCGGAATCATTCGATGACCTGTCAGGATATTAATAATACCTGTCTTGTACTACACAAAAAATGTTTACTCAAATTCAATATGGGTCTCAAATATCTTAGCCTTCGTAATCGTACCAGACGACAAATACATCGATGGGCTGACCACGGTATTACCGTTAGGAAACTTTGCTAATAGTGTCATTTCTGCTTTGGCATTGACACTGAATTTTATCCTTTTCCCCGGCGGAATATTGCCAAACGGTTGGCCTTTCCCATCCCAGCCCACAGTCAACACAACCGGTGAAGTAGATTCATTCACAATCGTAAATTTTGGGTTGGCGATGTAATTTCCGCCAAAGCCAGCCATAAACAATACAATGATTACGACTACTGCTGAGAAACCGACAAGAATTTTACTGGCCATAATTGTTCTATTTGTTGATACATAAGTCACTATTCTTATCATGTTACCGCTTGGCAACTATTTAGCAAGTACAGTGTAATCATATCGTTATTGACCAGCTGGTCTATATTGACTATATTGATTACTTGTTGTCCGACAGTATCTTATCGGCTTCAAAACATAATTGGCTATAACTTTAGGGAGATTTTTAATGAGCGAAGCAAGTTTATATGATCGTCTTGGTGGCGGCGACAAGATTCGGGAAATCGTAGCTGATATCTGGGCTAACCACATTAGTAATCCACTGATTCAGAACCGTTATGCAAAAAGTGACGGAGAGCATGTACAGCAAGTGGTCTGGGAATTTTTCTGTGCTGGTACCGGTGGACCTCAAGCATATTCAGGTGATGATATGTTAACGGCTCATTCCGGTATGAATATCAGTGATCAAGAATTCAATGCTGTTACTGATGATGTTCTAAAAGCACTAGATAAAAACAATGTCGGTAAACAAGAAAGAGACGAAGTACTTGTCATTTTATATTCAATGAAAGGTGAAATTGCACACGTCTAACCTTCATTTCTAATCAAAAAGGAAAGCCCGAATATTCTCTTGGAGATTCGGGTTTTTTTATATCCACCCTGCCTAAAAAGCACCGACTAGTTCAGGTAATAGCGTTAGAGCTTTTTTGCTGATTGTATACCCGATGAAATTCACTAGTCCTATGATCAAACTGTTTCTTAAAAGCTTGGCTAAATGCTGCTTCAGACTGATAACTAACCTGTTGCGCAATGCGTGAAATAGACATTGTTGCTTCTATTAGTAATCGACTCGCCATTTGAAGCCTGACAAAAATAATGTACTTCATCGGTGTCATTTCGACTAACTGTGTATACAGATTAGAAAACGATGATCTAGACATGGTTGCCAATCAACCTAGCTTTTCTACTGTCCAATCCTCGGTCGGATTGGTATGAATGGCAGACATCACTGTATCGATTCTAGGATCTGCAAAGGCGGATAAAAAAGGTAGCTTGTCACTTGATGATACAATCGTTGCCCGAATAACCTGAATCAACATGACTTCTGACAAACGATTAATGATGGCATGGCTGCCTGATGCATTGCTCAACGCTTCATGATTAATAAAGCTCAACGTACTCTCAAGCCACTATGTGTTATGACTATTGTCTACTGAAACATATAGTAGTTCAGGTAGGTTATCTAACAGCAGGTGTGTTCCCAACTCATCGAAACCAAACTCCTCACACACTAAACAACATGTAGCACCATCGCCACCATACACTAAAGGCCCTTCACCAGAATAGTTGACTTCATCCAAAACCTTACTGACAGCTTTGGCAGGTGTGCTGGCTGAATCAGTTAGGCTATGTGAAGCACCATAAGGAATAACGACTAAATCACCATTGGATAGAAATGTTCCATCTTCTTCTCCTTCAAGCTGAAGGTAGCACTGACCACGTGTCACGATATGAAACCGGGCGACATTATCCTCTGCTGGCACTGTCATCCCCCATGGCGCTGTCAGTTCAGTACGGTAATAAAAGGTACTTGATAATTTGAGTGTGTTGAGAATTCTTGTCAGTGCATCCATCGGACTCTTCCTATCGCAATAATTCTATATATCAAAATATTGATACGATTTAGTATTAAATATGGCTTTTTGATTATTTGTCATATCAATTTTATTTGTAATTATAGTACCTAAGAAAGCTCACGCTTTCTTCATTAAACGCATCATTAATAAAGTTAAAGTTGGAGTATGACAATGAATATAATACAATTTTATTGGCCTTTTAGCCTTATTCGCATTCACGACACAAGTCTATGCAAATACACATGCTAACAGTGTACCTGCAGCCCAAGGTTATGATGTCGTATCTTACCAAACAGGCAAACGCCCGATTAAAGGTAATGGCCACTTCACAGCCCACCATGAGGGCGCTGTTTATATTTTTGCAAATCAGGCTAATTTACAAAGCTTTAATAGCGATCCTGAAAAATATGCCCCTGCACATAGCGGCTTTTGTGCCTATGGGGTTTCTGTTGGCAAAAAGTTTATTGGTGATCCAGAGGTGTGGCGCGTCACTGACGGCACGCTCTATATAAACTTAGATGCCAATATCCAAGATGAGTGGTTTTAAGATGTTCCTGGGAGAATCAAAGCCGCAAATGATATCTGGGAGGACATAAAAAATACGCCCGCAAGTCCATTGTAGGTCACTTATTTGATTTGCCTCATTTGTGATTTACACTTGTATATGGGTCAGATAGAAGCGTCTGGCCCTTATTTTTTGCCTTTCCGAATTTAAATACACTCCCCCATTTCTCTAAATCTGTTTATATTCAAACGTGACAATGTAAAATGGCTCTATGCTCAACATCATCTGGATTTTCTTTTTTGTCGCTGCTTTTATAGTCGCACTGATTAAGCTATTTGCTTTTGGTGATACCCAGATATTCGGGCAGTTAATGACCGCGATGTTCAGCTTGTCAAAAACGGCGTTTGAAATTGCCCTTGGCTTAACCGGCATACTGGCTCTATGGCTCGGTATTATGAAAATTGGCGAACGCAGTGGTTTTATCCGTGTACTAACCACTTGGCTTAGCCCTTTATTTGTTCGTTTAATGCCGGAGGTCCCCAAAAACCATCCTGCTCTAGGAGCAATGGTGATGAATATGTCCGCCAATGTCTTAGGGTTAGATAATGCCGCAACACCGCTGGGTATTAAGGCGATGAAAGAGTTGCAAAAACTCAACCCGTTTAAAGATACTGCCAGTAACGCTCAGATTTTATTTTTGGTCATTAACACTTCTGCTGTCACCTTATTCCCAGTCACCATTTTTACTTACCGTTCTCAAATGGGTGCAGCGAATCCGACCGATGTGTTTATTCCTATTTTGATTGCAACGTATGCTTCAACATTAATTGGCTTATTAACGGTGGCTACCGTTCAGAAGATCAATCTTTTTGATAAAGTCATTTTGGCCTATTTAGGTGGGTTTTCAGCCCTAGTGTTTGGGCTGTTAAGTTATTTCGCCAGTCTTTCACAGGCGGTGATGCTAGAGCAATCAGCTTTAATCAGTAATGTAGTATTATTCTCATTAGTGATGCTATTCATTTCTGGTGCTGTTATTCAAAAAGTGAATGCCTATGAAGCATTTATTGAAGGTGCTAAAGAAGGCTTTGAAACGGCCATTACGATTATTCCCTATCTGGTAGCCATGCTGGTTGCTATTGGGGTATTTAGAGCCAGTGGGGCATTGGATTTAATAGCCGATTCCTTACGCGGTGTTATTTTAGCGTTCGGCTTCGATGATCGCTTTATTGATAGCCTGCCAACCGCATTAATGAAACCCTTTAGTGGCAGCGGCGCCCGTGCCATGATGATCGATACCATGCAAGTCCATGGTGCTGATTCTTTTGCTGGCCGTTTGTCTTCTATTGTTCAGGGCAGCACCGAAACGACATTTTATGTCTTAGCGGTGTATTTCGGCTCAGTTGGCATTAAGAAAATTCGCCATGCGGCTGCCTGTGGTTTGGCAGCTGATTTTGCCGGTATTACGGCTGCCATTGCTGTCGCCTATTGGTTCTTTGCTTAAACTATGACAACGGACTATTCGTTAATCTGTGATGCTTTATCTAAGCACGGGTATATCGTTTTAACTGACTTTATTGATGCTGATTTGACACAGCAACTATATAAACACGTTACGGCATTACCCGAAACTGTTTTTAATACAGCTAAAGTCGGACGGCAACAATCTGTACAACAACTTGAAACGGTGCGTAATGATAGGACGGTTTGGCTGTCTGAAACTCATCCCATCGAGCAAACCTATCTAGATGCCTTGGATGCACTTAAAATACAGTTAAATCGGCACCTTTTCCTTGGCCTACATGATTTTGAAGCTCATTTTGCTCATTATCCGCCTGGCCATTTTTATCGGCGCCACGTCGATGCTTTTCGTGGTCAATCTAACCGTGTTGTTTCAAGTTTGTTTTATTTAAATCCAGACTGGTCTGAACAAGATGAGGGACAATTGGTCTTATATGATTTTACTAGCGATAAGCCATTACAAATCGTGCAACCTCGCTTTGGTAACACGGTGTTATTTTTAAGCGAACAGTTTCCACATGAAGTGCTGCCGGCAAAGCGAGATCGCTATAGTATCGCCGGTTGGTTCCGAACTGATAAAGTCGTGTAGGATTCAATTATGTCATTTGAATTATTGCAGCTAGGCCACCCACATTTACGACTTCAAGCAAAGCCTATTGTTAATGTCCATGACCCTGACATTCAAGAGTTGATAGGTGACCTATTACAGTTTGTTGAAGAGGTCGGAGGAATGGGTATCGCTGCACCGCAAATAGATGTGTCGTTGCAGCTTTTTATTATGGCTTCCAAACCTAACGCTCGTTACCCTCAAGCACCCGTTATGCCACAAACTGTCGTGATTAACCCAGAAATCATTGCCAGTACAACTGAGCAGGATATAGGCTGGGAAGGCTGTTTAAGTGTGCCGGGTATCCGCGGATTAGTACCACGGGCAACGCATATTAAAGTGCGTTATTTAACCTGCGAGGGAGACACCATAGAAAGAGATTACGACGGTTTCATTGCCCGCATTTTCCAGCATGAACTTGATCACTTACGGGGCACATTATTTACCGACCGGGTGGAAAACAATATAGACCTGATGGCAGAGCAGGAATGGCAGCGAATGCTAAGCGCTGATTCACACACTCAAGTCGAGGATTGACTAAACATTTCACCCACTCTCAAAGACAGAGTTTGTGAACGTTCTGGTGAACGCAAGGCTGACATAATGGGCTCACGGCAGCCCGGTAAATACATGGCATCTGCTAGCACTTGGCTAAAACCGGGGTAACCCGCACCGTTTTCAGCTAAACGTTCTACAAAACATTGGCATAATTTAGGTTGTTCAATAATTCGCCATACACGTCCTGAAATTGTGGCGAGTAGCTCAATGTCTTGACTAACAGGGTGTTTTAATACGAGCTCAACCATATCATCGACTAAGCCTGTTGCTGGACTATTTGAGACTGCTCGTAAGCAAGCTGCAACATGGCCTGTTTCAACTTTTTCCGCTGCTAATAGACCATTCAACTTATTGGCAAATTGCTCGACCAGTGTGACCGTTGGTTCTGAATGTTCTAAAAATGTGCAGAAACTAACAAAAGGTTCGGGGGGGATATCGCCTAAATGATTCGCAACGGTGGCAATAGTCTGCTTCTCCGATAAACGGGTTGCAACATCTGCTACACCCTGCATGGCAAGGCCTTGCCAGTCTTCTACTGGCGTTTGCCCCATAAAATAAGCTAATGCTGGCTCATAATATTGAGACGCTTTGATCGCCAAACTATCACTGGCCTTAGCATTAAAAGCGGCCATTTTATCTTCGCGCGGCTTGAAAGTGTATGGACTGTCTTTTAATGCGCCTTCAATTCGATCGCCCTCATTGGCAGCCAACATACATTCGCCAACGCGATCGAGTAGCATGACTAAAAACTCATCCCGAGCGGCCTGAATCAATAGACCTTGTTCATCCAATGGGAACTTAAGAAACCAAATATAGTGCTTTTCAGCTAGATGTTGATTCCAAAATAATACTGCGAAATGGGCTGTTTTTTGCAATGGGTAAGGATAAGGCTGAGTCGTTTGTTCAATACTTGCAAAATCTTCATTGCTGATTTTAGCAACTCGTCGTGCCATATCAAAAACACGATAGCGTGCACCACTATGCTGCAAAAACTCACTTAATGTCGTGATCTGAGGCTTTGCCATAATGATCTAGCTACGGTATTCGGCGTTGATTTTGACGTAATCGTAGGAAAAATCACAAGTCCAGACAGTATCATTTGCTTGGCCACGTTCTAATACGACTTTAATCGTGATTTCACTGTTATCCATCACCGATTGCCCTTGTGCTTCTGTATAGCCTGACGCAGGCTGTCCACCTTTGATGATACAAACATTATCTAGATAAATCGTCACCTTACTCAAATCAAAATCTTGCAGGCCACTGCGCCCGACGGCGGCAAGAATACGTCCCCAGTTCGGATCAGATGCAAACAGGGCCGTTTTGATTAACGGAGAATGAGCAACGGTGTAAGCCACCTGCCGACATTCAACCATGTTTTGTCCTTGTTCAACCGTGATTTCAACAAACTTGGTTGCGCCTTCACCATCACGAATAATAGCGTGAGCCAATTGTCGGCTGATTTCAGCAATTGCTTGATATAAAGTTTGGGCTGATGCCTTATCAAATGCCGTTATCTCAGCATTATCTGCTTTAGCAGTTGCGATCAAAATACAAGCATCATTGGTCGACGTATCACCATCTACGGTAATACGGTTGAATGATTGTTCAACCGCTTGCTTGAGCATTTTATCTAAAACTGGTTGAGAAACCTTGGCATCGGTTGCGATATAACCCAGCATAGTCGCCATATCCGGTCTAATCATCCCTGAGCCTTTTGACATGCCGGTAATCGTGACTTGTTTGCCCTCAATTGTGACTTGTTTTGATACAGCCTTAGCTAGCGTATCTGTTGTCATAATGCCATGGGCAGCATCAAACCAATTATCGGCACTTAGTCCAGAAGCCAGATCAGGCAGTGCCGCTTGAATTTTCTCGACGGGTAATGGCTGACCAATCACACCGGTAGAAAAAGGCAGGACGCTTTCCGTTTTACCGTTAACCTGTTGTGCCAATAATTCACAACAGCGTATTGCTGCTTCATCACCTTGTTGTCCAGTGCCAGCATTCGCATTGCCTGAATTAATTAAGCAATAACGCGGGGCTGTCGTTTGTTGATGTTGTTTTGCTATGGTGACTGGTGAAGCACAAAAGGCATTCTGGGTGTAGACGGCGGCCACACGACTACCTTGTGCCATTTCGATCAAAACTAAATCGGTTTGGCCATTAACTTTAATCCCAGCACTGGCTGTCGCTAACCGTATACCGTCAACGGCCAATAATTGTTCTGCTTGGATCGCAGGCAAATTTACTGCCATTAAGACAAGGCCCCACAACATTGTTTATATTTCTTACCTGAACCACAAGGACAAGGTTCATTTCGTCCCACTTTCTTGCCTTCACGTGTGATCGGTTTCGCTTGTTGCTCAATATCCGGATTGGCTTGTTCGGTCTCGCCCGTCATGCCATCAACCTGGTCATGCTGCATTTCCATATCGCCACCTGATTGGCGACGTTGTTCTTCAATGGCTTCAACGTCTTCTTGGGCATGCAATTCAACTCTTGAAATAAGCGAAACGACATCATGCTTAATACGATCGAGCATAGTAGTGAACATTTCAAAGGCTTCACGCTTGTATTCTTGTTTTGGATCTTTTTGGGCATAACTACGTAAATTAATACCTTGGCGGAGGTAGTCCATTTGCGCCAAATGTTCTTTCCACTGTGAATCCAATGTTTGTAACGTGATCGCTTTTTCAAAATGACGCATCACTTCTGAGCCTGTTAATGCTTCTTTACTATCAGATTGATTTTGAACTTCTATGATGATCTTTTCACGCAAGGTTTCTTCGTGTAATTCATCATCGTCTTGTAGCCATTGGGCAACATCGATTTCTAGGCCAAACTCATCACGAAACGCTAGATTGAGGCCTTCTAACTCCCATTGTTCATCTATGCTGTTCGGCGCAATGTATTGATCGATAACACCGTTTACAACGGTTTCTCGCATTGATGTAATTGTGGCTGACACATCTTCTGTTGCCATTAATTCATTGCGTTGCTCGTAAACCACTCTTCGCTGGTCATTCGCCACATCATCATATTCTAAAACTTGCTTACGAATATCAAAGTTGTGACCTTCTACTTTTTTCTGGGCATTTTCGATCGCACGCGACACCCAAGGATGTTCGATGGCTTCGCCTTCTTCCATACCAAGCTTCTGCATCAAACCTGACATTTTTTCTGATGCAAATATACGCATCAAGTTATCTTCCAGCGATAGATAAAAACGGCTCGAACCGGCATCACCTTGACGTCCAGAACGACCACGTAATTGATTATCAACACGACGAGATTCATGACGTTCAGAACCAATAATATGTAAGCCACCGGCAGCTAGAACTTGATCATGACGCTGTTGCCATGCCTGCTCGATAGCGACTTTGTCAGCTTCGCTGGCTTCTTCACCTAGCTCCACTAGTTCTGCTTCCAAGCTACCACCTAATACGATATCAGTACCACGGCCGGCCATATTAGTAGCGATTGTTACGGCACTTGGGCGACCTGCTTGAGCAATGATAAACGCTTCTTTTTCATGGAATTTAGCATTGAGCACTTCATGTGCAATACCGGCTTTCTTCAATAAGCCATGCAAATATTCAGAGCTTTCAATCGATGAGGTACCGACCAAGACAGGTTGTTGTTTTTCGGCACATTCTTTAACCGCTTCGGCAATCGCTTGGTATTTTTCTTGTGTCGTTAAATAAATCTGATCTGCCGAATCAATCCGTTTCATCTCACGATGAGTCGGAATAACAATCACTTCAAGCCCGTAGATCGACTGTAACTCAAAGGCTTCAGTATCCGCTGTACCCGTCATACCGGATAACTTATCGTACAAACGGAAAAAGTTTTGGAATGTAATCGAGGCCAGTGTCTGATTTTCATTCTGGATTTTGACGTTTTCTTTGGCTTCTACAGCTTGGTGTAGACCTTCAGACCAACGACGCCCAGGCATTGTGCGACCCGTGAACTCATCGACAATAACAATCTCATTATCTTGTACGATGTAATCGACATCACGTTGGAATAAAACATGTGCACGTAAAGCAGCAGAGACATGGTGCATTAGGCCAATGTTAGCTGCATCATAAAGACTAGCATCAGCATCCAAAATACCAGCGTCTGTTAACAAACCTTCAATTTTTTCATGGCCATCTTCCGTAAAATGAATTTGCTTTGCTTTTTCATCGACAGTGTAATCACCCGGTGTTTCAACTTCTTCACCTTCACCTGTTTGTTGCTCAAGGCTGGGGATCAGTTTATTGATACTTTGATATAGTTCAGAACTGTCTTCGGCTGGGCCGGAAATAATCAGCGGTGTACGGGCTTCATCAATTAAAATTGAGTCAACCTCATCGACGACCGCAAAATGCAGGTTTCGCTGTACTTTTTCGTCAATACTAAACACCATATTATCGCGTAGATAATCGAAACCAAATTCGTTGTTGGTGCCGTAAGTAATATCTGAGTTGTATGCTTTACGGCGTTCATCCGGTGATAAACCAGCGACGATAACACCTGTAGTCAAGCCTAAGAAACTATAGAGCTGGCTCATCCAAGCCGAGTCACGCCGTGCTAAATAATCATTAACCGTAACAACGTGCACACCTTCGCCTTCAAGTGCATTCAGGTACACAGCTAATGTCGCGACAAGGGTTTTACCCTCACCCGTCCGCATCTCAGCAATTTTGCCCTCATTCAAGACATAACCACCGATCATTTGAACATCGAAATGGCGCATATTCAAAACGCGCTTACCTGCTTCTCTTACGACTGAAAATGCTTCCGGTAAAATATCGTCGAGGGTTTGCCCATCAGCTAATTGTTGGCGAAATTCCGTAGTTTTAGCCTGTAATTCAGCATCGCTAATTTTTTCGATAGTCGGTTCAAAGTCGTTAATTTTTTTAACCACTTTTCGGAGTTTTTTAAGAACACGATCATTTCGACTGCCGAAGACTTTACCGAAAAACTTACTTACCATACCGTTTTACTACCTTGTGCTAAGCCGAAATCACTATCGGGGATAGAGTTGATGTTTAAGCGCGCAATTATAGCGCGTAGTCCTTGTGAGGTCTAAGGTGACTTTAATATGGCGACGGTGATCTAAGAATACAAGGTCTAACGTTTGATAAAGTTAGAAGGATTAACTGTTTTACCATCTCGCAAAATTTCGAAATGAACATGCGGGCCAGTCGAACGACCTGTTGATCCCATCAATGCAATGGCTTGGCCTTTTTCGATTCTCTCGCCCAACTTAACAACCAATTCTTTATTATGAGCATAACGTGTTTGATAACCATTGCCATGATCTATTTCAATCATTTCACCATAACCGCCACGAGAGCCCTGCCAGCTGACAATGCCATCTGCCACAGCGACAACTTCGCTACCCGCTTTTCCAGCAAAGTCTAAACCATGATGAAACACTTTACGACCTGTGAAAGGGTCAGCTCGGTAGCCATAGTACGATGAGACCCAACCTTTTTTGATCGGTCTGCCCGTTGGAATAGCTGACTTAATATTATCTTCAGTAATCAGATAGTCTTGCAACTGATCTAGCCCCGCAGCTTGCCTATCAAAACTATCTTCAATCTGCGAGGAGAAAGAGTCAAATTCCTTCTGTGTTAGTAGTTTCGCTGTCCGTGATAGACCACCTTGTCCCATAGGTTTATTTAAACCTTCTGCCTCAATATCTAATCCGCTTAATTCTGCTAATTTATCAGTTAATGCTTTCAACCGAAATGCTTCAGCTTGCAACGATCCTAGCCGCTTAGCGTAGTAATCATGTACTTGCTCTTGTTTTTCCTGACTAACAACTGTTTGTTCTTGTTGCGTCTCATGTGTTTCCTCAAACACTGAGAATGCTGGCTTTTTAGGGGTGTCGAAAAATAGTTGGTATGCTGTATAAGAAAGAGAGAGTAGGATAACTAATGCTGAAGCTATCGCAATGCGTAGCATCGTAGGTGATAAGTGCCAGTGTCGGTGTGTCGTATTGTTCGGCGAAATAATGATAACCTGCATACTTACATTTACCCTTTTCAATTAAACGTTATGGCCAAAGAACCCACACATATTAACGACGTTTGTCATAAGCACCCGACGTTAAAAAAAATAACGCAGCATGCGCAGTTACTTGAGCGTTTGAACCATGCTTTCCAACAAAGTCTACCTGCGCAATTTTCAGCTCACTGTAAACTGGCTAACATCAGTGGCACAACCCTGATTCTTCACACAGACAATGCTGCCTACAGCAGTTTAATACGCTTTCAAGCTCCTGTGCTATGTAAAAAACTGTCACAAGATTTGTCATTAGATATTAACACTATTGAGGTCAAGGTTAGACCTAACCAACCCCTTTTTGAGAACCAGTCCTCAAATTCTATCGCTCTACCTGCATCAGCTTCAACTGCTTTAAAACAGACTGCAGATACAATGGAAGATGGGCCTTTAAAGGCCGCACTTGAGCGTTTGGCTCTACGTAAAGAATCTTAGCTTACGATCGATGCTGCTGGTCGACTAAAGACTATCGGCGCAGTTTCATCATCTTCAAATGTCACTAATTCCCAAGCGTCTTCTTGAACCAATAATTTGCGTAGCAGCATATTATTAACTTCATGGCCTGATTTATGGCCACTGAAAGCACCAATCAGACTGTGTCCTAGTAGGTATAAGTCACCAATTGCATCTAGCACTTTGTGGCGTACAAACTCATCTTCATAACGTAAGCCATCTTCATTTACGACACGGTAATCATCTACGACGATGGCATTATCCATACTGCCACCGAGTGCTAAATTGTTTTCGCGTAATTTTTCGATGTCTTTCATAAACCCAAAAGTACGGGCACGGCTAATCTCACGAACAAAAGACGTTGAGGAGAAATCGACTTCTACTTCTTGTGGTCGGCCGGTAAATACTGGGTGTTGGAAATCTATCGTAAAACTAACTTTGAACCCTTCAAAGGGTTCAAATTTCGCCCACTTATCGCCATCTTCTAGGATAACAGGCTTTTTAATGCGAATAAATTGCTTCGCTGCAGCTTGTTCTTCAATGCCTGCAGATTGTACTAGGAAGACAAAAGGACCTGCACTACCATCCATGATCGGTACTTCGGCAGCATTCAAATCAATGTAGGCATTATCAATACCAAGCCCAGCAAAAGCAGATAGCAAATGTTCGACCGTTGAAACTTTTTGGCCATTTTCAACCAATGTCGTTGATAGTGCTGTTTCCCCGACATTACAGGCTTTAGCACTGATCTCAACAACCGGGTCTAAGTCGACACGTCTGAAGATAATACCCGTATTAGGTGCAGCAGGGCGCAGGGTCAAATAAACAGTGTCACCACTGTGTAAACCGACACCGGTCGCACGAATCACATTTTTCAATGTCCGTTGCTTTATCACGCTGCAAACCTCCCAAAACCCAAATTGACCCAGATTGTAACATAACTGTCATGTTTACCACCTACTGATACTTACGCTATCACTAATCTGCCTGACGACGTAGAAATGCAGGAATATCCAGATAGTCCATATTGATATCACCATTAGCTACTTGCTTTTGATGCTCTGCCTCTTCTTTACGTAAGACAGTAGGTTTATCGTAATCAATATCCACTGGCTTTTTCACGATTTCCATTTGTGGTGCTTCAATTTCTGTCGGCAAATCAACGTGTGCTGCTTGTTCTGCACCTAAGCCTGTTGCAACAACGGTGACTCGAAGTTCTTCAGTCATATCAGGATCTATAACCGTTCCAACGACGACTGTTGCATTATCAGAGGCAAATTCCTTAACCGTATTACCCACATCTTCGAACTCACCAATCGTCATATCAAGACCCGCAGTAATGTTCACTAGCACACCACGTGCACCTGCTAAGTCGACATCTTCTAACAATGGACTTGAAACAGCATGCTCAGCCGCTTCGATAGCACGATTAGAGCCTGCAGCTTGACCAGTACCCATCATTGCCATACCCATTTCAGACATCACTGTTCTGACGTCCGCGAAATCCACATTAATCATACCTTCACGTGTGATCAATTCAGCAATACCCTGCACAGCGCCTAATAAGACATCATTGGCTGCTTTGAATGCATTAAGCAAACTCATTTCTTTACCCAATACGGCAAGTAACTTCTCATTTGGAATTGTGATTAATGAATCAACATGTTGACTTAGTTCGTCTAGACCTGCGTTTGCCACATTAAGACGTTTTCCACCTTCAAATGGGAAGGGTTTGGTAACGACCGCGACTGTCAAAATGCCCATTTCTTTCGCCACTTGGGCAACGATAGGTGCTGCACCTGTTCCCGTACCACCTCCCATGCCGGCCGTGATGAAAATCATATCGGCGTCAGAAATTACTTCGGTGATACGCTCTCTATCCTCTAGTGCGGCTTGACGACCAATATCTGGGTTTGCACCAGCTCCCAGCCCTTTTGTGATATCTGTTCCCAATTGTAATTGCGTCGTTGCCGAGCTATTACGTAATGCTTGCGCATCAGTATTCGCGCAAATGAAGTCGACGCCTTCGATTTGGTTTGACACCATATGTTCTAGGGCATTACCGCCACCGCCACCAACGCCGATCACTTTGATGACCGCATTTTGTGCATATGTATCAATCAGTTCAAATGTCATTTTTCTCTCCCCAGAGTTAAATATGTAATAAATATTTTCGTATAATTTGTTTAAAAATTGCCCTGAAACCAGCTTTTCATTCGTTCCAACATGTCTCTAAAACCACTTCCTGATTTAGCTTCTGTTTTTCCTGTTGTTTCGCTCTGATTACCAAACAATAAAAGTCCCACGCCCGTTGCATGTATTGGGTTCCTTACTGCTTCTACCAAACCACCAACATGCTGCGGTAAACCCAAACGAACCGGTAAATGAAAGACTTCTTCAGCCAATTCAATCACCCCTTCCATTTTCGAGCTTCCACCTGTCAGCACAACACCGGCCGCTAAGAGTTCTTCAAACCCACTGCGACGTAATTCGGCTTGTACCAAGACTAGTAATTCTTCATAACGTGGTTCGACCACTTCTGCCAATGTTTGACGTGCTAATTGGCGTGGTGGACGATCACCCACGCTTGGTACTTCAATTGTTTCATCTTCGCGTGCCAATTGAGTCAAAGCACAGGCATATTTCATTTTGATTTCTTCTGCATATTGCGTCGGTGTTCTGAGTGCAACAGCAATATCATTTGTGACTTGATCCCCTGCAATTGGAATCACGGCTGTGTGACGAATAGCGCCATCAACATAAACCGCTATATCTGTCGTCCCACCACCAATATCGACAAGACAAACCCCTAATTCTTTTTCATCTTGCTCTAAGACAGAGTAACTAGAGGCCATTTGCTCGAGAATGATGCCATCAACAGATAAACCACAACGCTCGATACATTTGCTTATGTTTTGCGCCGCACTGACTGCCCCTGTGATTAAGTGAACTTTGGCCTCTAAACGTACACCTGACATGCCAATAGGCTCACGAATACCTTCTTGATTATCAATGATGTACTCTTGTGGCATCACGTGTAAGAGCTGTTGATCACCAGGAAAATGAACCGCTTTAGCTGCATCTAAAACCCGTTCAACATCACCTTGGGTGACTTCTTTATCTCTGATAGCAACAGTGCCATGTGAATTTAGACTTCGAATATGACTTCCCGCGATACCTGCGTAGACAGAATGAATTTGGCAACCCGCCATTAACTCTGCTTCTTCGACAGCACGTTGAATGGATTGCACGGTCGACTCAATATTAACGACAACCCCTTTTTTCATGCCGCGGGCAGGATGTGTGCCGATGCCTATGATCTCAAGTGCGTTATCACTTGGTCCGGCATCTATTACTGGAGCAGCCACAATTGCCACAACCTTAGAAGTACCAATATCTAGCCCTACAATCAAATCTTTATCACTTTTCTTTGTCATCATATTGTTCCGTTAAAATCAGGCTTTTGCCCTGGTTTCCAAATCACAGATAAACCATTTGGATATCTCATATCCATTTCATTAATCTGTGGTTGATAACGCTGTAACCCACCCTGATAAACGCGTAAAAACCGTTCGAAGCGTTGTTGGCTTTCTGCTCTACCTAATACGACTTTGACGCCATTGTTTAATATCACATTCCAAGCCCGCCGCTTGTCCATAATGAGTTCTTTTACCTCAAGGTCATGGCGCTGTAGTTGCTCATTCATACTCAAATAACGTTTTGTCATTAATAACTGGCTGTCCTCTGGCCCAGTTAACACTGCTAAGACGTCAGAAAATGGCTTTTTAGATTCAGGGAATAACTCACCGTCATTATTGACATAAGCCGTTTTCTTCCAGCGCGCTACGGGGACTTGTTCTTCAACAATCAAATGTAAACTCTCGGGCCAGACACGTTGCACACGCACTTGTTTAATCCATGCTAAAGCTTCGCCTGCTTCGCTGATTTTATCGACATCAATACCCAAGAAACTGCCTCTTGTAAACGGCTTAACTGCATCCACCAAAACGGCCTTTTCTACATGATTGAATTCACCTTCAACAGTGACATGTAAGATCGGCAAAATATGACTTTGTCTTGCATATAAAATGCTTGATGCAACAGCCACAAAAGCAAGTATTACAATCCCCTGGCGTGCAATGTAATGCCATGCGATCACTTGCTTTTCTTTGCGAACTGGTTTGCGGGTGGCGCCACGTTTGACTTGTCTTGCCATTATTTCGCCTCCTTATCGATGCTCGTTTTGAGAATCTCTATTGCTAATTGTTCAAAATCTAGTCCTGCGTGTTTGGCCGCCATGGGCACCAAACTATGATCCGTCATGCCGGGAATGCTATTTGCTTCGAGTAAATAAAATTGTCCATGAGTATCCCGCATCAAATCAATTCTGCCCCAACCATGCATCCTTAAGGCTTTGAATGCTGCCATCGCAATGTTTTGACATTCCTTTTCAACGTCTTCACTCAAACCCGCAGGACAGATATATTCGGTTGTATTCGCTTCATACTTGGCATCAAAGTCGTAGAAATCATTTGGTGTTTTAAGTTTAATAACGGGTAGAGCCTGGCCAGCCAATATGCCAACGGTATACTCATCGCCATCAACCCACCGTTCTGCAATGACTTCTCGGTCATAAGCCAATGCGTCGTTAATGGCTTTTGGTAGTTCCAACGATCGTGTCACTTTCGTCAAACCGATACTTGAACCTTCATTAACAGGCTTCACGAATAGCGGTAGACCTAATTCATCGATGACACTTTCTGGATCGGTTTCGCTATCAACATGGGCGAAGCTCGCCGTTGGTAAGCCAGTTTGCTGCCAAATGTCTTTGCTCAAGGCTTTATTCATCGACAATACCGCGCCTGTGATATCAGATCCTGTATAAGAGATTGCAAGACTTTCTAATACGCCTTGTATTTGGCCATCTTCACCACCTCGGCCGTGTAACATAATGATGGCACGATCAAATTGACCTGTTGCTAATTGTGCTGCTGCATCGTTGGCAACATCCACTTTATGCGCATCAATGCCTTGGGTTAATAATGCCGTTAGCACTGCTTCACCACTGCGGAGTGATATCACGCGCTCAGCTGATTGGCCTCCCATCAACACTGCCACTTTGCCAAAGTTAATTGTCGACATTTAGGCCACCTCCCCGACAATATGAACTTCTGTTTGCAAGTTCACGCCATGCGCTTGTGCGACTTTTTGTTGTACTAGCGAAATCAATGATTCAATATCTGCTGCCTTTGCATCGCCTGTATTTACAATGAAATTGGCATGTTTTTCTGATACAGCTGCACCACCAACAGTCAAGCCTTTCAGCCCTAATGTTTCGATTAAACGACCCGCAAAATCATTCTCAGGATTTCTAAATACCGACCCTGCACAAGGTTGATTAGTCGGTTGCGTTTCATTACGTCTTTTTAGTAACGATTTAATCTCAGCGGTTTCATGGGCTTGATCGCCTTGTTCAAAATCGACTTTACCCGCAATAAACCATTCTTCTTTTGGTCCAATCACTTGTCGATAACTCACGTCAAACTCATCTGGTGTTCTAATGTGAAATTGACCTCTACGATCCACAGTGGTGACTTGCGAGACCAATGACCATGTTTCAGTTCCATGTGCACCTGCATTCATCGCCAATGCACCGCCAAATGTACCTGGAATGCCTGCAAAAAAGGCCCCACCGCTTAAACTGGCTTTCGCTGCTTGTTTGGCCAACTTACTACAATAGACTCCCACTTCTGCTTCGATTGAATCATCGTTAACGGTAAAGTCTTGCAGAATACCGGCAGTTGAAATCACCGTGCCTAGAAACCCACCATCTCTGACAAGTAAATTACTCCCTAACCCTAGCCATAAAACAGGCTCTTCTACTGGTAATTGACTCAAAAACTGGCCTAAGTCAGCTTTATCCGTTGGTTTGTATAATTGGCGAGCATTCCCTCCAACACGCCATGAGGTGTGCTTAGCTAGTGATTCATTCAAAAATAATTCGCCGTGGCAATTTAGGAAGTCGGTCATACTTTCTGAACTCCAAACTTTTGGACAATCTCTTGTGCCGTCGCGCCAATATCACCTGCACCCATCGTCATTAAAATATCGCCGCCTAGTAACAACCCTGGCAGCAAATCGAATACAGCTCCATTATCTTCGACAAAAATTGGATCAACTTGCCCTCTTGCCCTAACAGCTCGACATAAACTCTTGCTATCTGCACCCGTAATCAATTTCTCGCCAGCTGGATAGACTTCTTGCATTAACAATACATCTACGTTTGAGAGTACTTGTGCAAAGTCATCAAACAAATCACGGGTACGACTATAACGGTGTGGCTGGAATAACAAGACTATACGGCGGTCGGGCCAACTCGCTCTGGTTGCCGCTATGGCTGCTGCTAATTCTGTTGGATGATGGCCATAATCATCAATTAATAATGCTTGACCATCTTCCGTCCTTATATCACCTAATAAATCGGAGCGTCGTGCTATTCCTGCAAAATTATTTAAGCCTTTTTGACAGGCTGCAACCGAAACATCTAACTGTCTTGCTATCACATAAGCTGCCGTTGCATTGAGCGCATTATGTAAACCAGGCATATTGAGCGTTAATGATGACCCTTGCCCTGTTGCCATATTGGTGATCGTGAAATGGCTTTGACCTCCAGTTTGCTCTAAATCTGTAATTTGGAAATCAGCTTCATCGGATAAACCATATGTCACAACTGGACGCGTGACTTCCTGCAAAATGTCTCTAACAACCGGATCATCAATACACATTACGGCCAAGCCATAGAAAGGTAAATGATGTAGAAACTCTAAAAAAGTCGATTTAAGCTTATTAAAGTCACCATCGTAGGTCGCCATATGATCTTCATCAATATTGGTGACCACAGCCATAACTGGTTGTAAATATAGGAATGACGCGTCGCTTTCATCAGCTTCAGCCACCAAGTAACGACCTGAGCCTAATTTGGCATTGGTGCCTGAACTGTTCAAACGCCCGCCAATCACAAATGTTGGATCAAGTTCGCCTTCGCTTAGTAACGCTGCAATCAAGCTAGTCGTAGTTGTTTTACCGTGCGTTCCTGCAACAGCAATACCGTAACTAAATCGCATTAATTCAGCCAGCATTTCAGCCCGTGGTACTATTGGAATACGTTGTTCTCTTGCTGCGATTAATTCAGGATTTTCTTGATCAATTGCCGTAGATACAACAATGACATCGGCGCCCTCTAAATGACTAGCATCGTGTCCGATTTGTATGGTTGCCCCTAGGCGGCGTAAATGGCGAATTAATGCGTTTTCACGTAAATCCGTACCAGATACTTGATAGCCTAAATTGAGTAGCACTTCCGCAATACCACTCATGCCGACACCACCGACACCAATAAGATGAATGTGTTTAATTCGACTTTGCATGGCTGAAATCAACTTATCCATGACACACCGCCATACATTTGTTTGCAATAGCCTGTGCTGCTTCTGGTTTGGCTTGTATTCTTGCAGCCGTCGCCATTTTGTACAAGGTTGCTGACTCTTTCGTTAGTGACATTAATTCTTCAGCCAAAGCTTGTGCTGTTAACTTAGCTTCAGGTAACAAAACTGCTGCCCCCACTTTTGATAAACTTTCTGCATTCTGCGTTTGATGATCGTCAACCGCATAAGGATAGGGCACAAGAATCGAGGCCGCACCTGCTGCTGACAACTCAGCCACTGTTAGCGCGCCTGCGCGACATACTACGATATCCGCCCATTGATACGCTGCCGCCATATCATCAATGAAGGTGACTATCTCAGCATCGGCACCGGCCTGCTGATATTGTTGTTGGCAATCTGCTAAATGTTTTTGTCCGCATTGATGTTTCACTGTAATAGATTGCTCTGTTGACCATATCTTCAATGCTTGAGGTAAATGTGTATTGAGTGCTTTTGCCCCCAAGCTGCCCCCAAGCACTAATAAATTAATCTGTTGGGTATTTGCTTTTTCTGTTGGTTCTGGTAGCGCAGCAATGCTTTCCCTGACTGGATTACCCACCCAATCCGCCTGAGCAAAACTATTCGGGAATCCTTGCAAGACGTGCTTGGCCAATTTCGCTAACAATTTATTGGTTAACCCTGGAACCGCATTTTGTTCATGAATAATGACCGGCTTTCTTAACAACCATGCAGCAACACCACCCGGGCCTGAAGCAAAGCCTCCTAAACCTAAAACCATATCGGCTTGGTGACGTTTCAATGCCACCATCGCTTCTGATACGGCTTTGATTAATTTAAAAGGTGCCATTAACCAGCCTATCAAACCATTGCCTCTTAACCCTTGAACGCTGATGAAGTTCAGAGGATAGCCCGCTTCGGGAACTAAGCGAGCTTCGATGCCTTTCGCCGTGCCCATCCATTCAACATTGGCGCCACGTTGTTTTAATACTTCAGCGACAGCCAATGCAGGGAATACGTGTCCACCCGTTCCGCCTGCCATAATCATGATATTAGTCATTAGCGTTTCACCCTTGCAGAGGCTTGCTCTGGGAAACGCGTTTCCAAATCAACGCGGAAGAGTAAGGCAATCGCCAAACACGTTAATAACAAGCTACTGCCGCCATAACTCATCAATGGCAGAGTCAGTCCTTTGGTTGGCAGAACGCCCATATTCACGCCCATGTTCACACAGGCTTGAAGCCCTATCCAAATACCGATACCGTATGCGATTTGAGCCCCAAAAACTTGGCCAGCCAATTCTGCCGCTCTGCCAATAGCTAATGCACGCCAAATAAAAACAGAAAACAAGACAAGTATGCTCAATGCTCCTATCAAGCCTAATTCTTCTGCCAAAATTGAATAGAGGAAATCAGTATGTGCTTCAGGCAAATAAAATAGTTTCTGCATGCTGCTACCTAAGCCAACGCCTAACCAGTCACCTCGTCCGAATGCAATTAAAGCTTGGGTCAATTGGAAACCACTACCAAAAGGGTCTTGCCAAGGGTCCATAAATGTTTGTAAACGTTGCAAACGATATGGTGCTAACCAAATCAGTACCGCAAACAAACCAGCAAAAATAGTCATCAGTGCAGCAAACACATCAAGCCTCGCACCGCCGAGGAACATCATCGCTAGTACGGTCGATAAAATAACCACTACTGAACCCATATCGGGTTGCACAAGCAGTAATAAAGCAGCAACCCCGAGTAACACTAATGGACCAAACACTTTGAAGAACGAACCGTGTAATTGACCATGATGACGATGTAAATAATCGGCCACATAAATAATAGAGAATAACTTGATGATTTCAGCCACTTGAATATTGACTGGGCCCAGCGGTAACCAGCGTCGACTTCCGTTCACCTCTCGGCCAATGCCAGGTATCAGCACTAACACTAATAAGCCAACGCCGATAATTAATAGTAATGGCGCTAGCTGTCGCCACACTTCTAATCGAACTGAGACTACTAATGTCCCTAACACAAGGCCAGTAACTGCAAAGATAAGCTGACGGTTGAAATAAAATAACGGTTGACCAAGCTTGCCATCAGCAATAGAGATTGAGGCCGAACCCACCATCACTAAACCAATAATCAGCAGTGCACCTGTCACAAAGATCAAAGCATTATCAAAATCGTACTGGACATTTTTCTTACTCATGTCAGCGCATCCTCAACTGCTTGGATAAAGGATTCACCACGCTCAACATAACTACTATACATATCAAAACTTGCACAAGCTGGAGATAGTAAGACAATATCTCCGTCATCGGCTTTCGATTTGGCATAGCGTATTGCATCAGCCATATCCGTTACATGATTTTTCTGAGTAGTTTTTGGTACGTTCTCAGCGATTACGGCTGCATCTTGTCCTAGTAAGGCAATCGCTTTGACGTATTGTTCGAGTACCGGTGTTAAATCTGAAAATGCCTGCTCTTTGGCAACACCACCCGCGATAAGGATAATGTTTTTATTTTTTGCTAACCCTTCAATTGCCGCAATACATGCACCCACATTCGTCGCTTTTGAATCATTAACCCAACGTACGCCTTGTTGTTTTGCCACTAATTGGCAACGGTGAGGTAAGCCACGATATTCACTCATTGATTCCAACATCGCTGTGATGGGTAAAGCCATTGCTTGCCCCAAAGCTAAAGCAGCTAGTGCATTAGCCATATTGTGTTGACCAGTAATTTGTAACTGTTCGATATCAATCAGTTTTTGCTGACCTTGTGCTAAATAGGTTTTGTCGTCTCCTATTACTAATCCGAATTCATTATCAGCAGGGGTATTTAACGTGAAACCAATTTGGCGACGGTTTTCTTTTGACCAGCTGTTGACCAATGGATCATCACGGTTAATCACCATCGTGCCAGAGCCTACATAAATTTTGGCCTTGGTTTTTTGATATTCCTGTTCGCTGTCGTAGCGATCGAGATGATCTGGACTAATATTCAATACAACAGCTGCCTGTGCATCTAATGACGACACTGTTTCTAATTGAAAGCTCGATAATTCTAAAATATAAAAGTCAGGTGCTGGTTCTGTAATTAACTCAAGTGCTGGCACACCTAAGTTGCCACCTACTTGTACTTTTTTACCTGCAACAACGGCCATTTCTGCAACCATTGTTGTGACTGTACTTTTACCATTTGACCCAGTGATCGCAATGACTGGCTCATTGACATAACGGATGAATAATTCGATATCACCGATGATTTCAATACCCTGTTCTCGTGCTTTTTTGATTTCAGGCAAACGTGGATCAATGCCTGGACTCAACACAATGGTATCGCTTCGTAGCATCCAATCATTCGCTAAACCACCCGTTTGGACCAATACTTCTGGTAATTCTGTTTGTAATGTTGCTAAAGCAGGTGGGTTGTCACGGGTATCCATTACCGCAACAATATGGCCATGCTCAACAAGAAAACGAGCACAAGACAATCCTGTTTGGCCTAAACCAATGATCAAGAATGTATTTGCTTGCGCTTGTTTATTTGCCATCATCGTCATCTGATTTTTAACGTCGCTATGCCAACTAACACTAGGAACACAGTTATTATCCAAAACCGCACGATGATACGCGGTTCAGGCCAGCCTTTAAGCTCATAGTGATGGTGAATAGGTGCCATTAGAAACACACGTTTTCCACGTAATTTATATGAAGCAACTTGTACAACTACAGATAAGGTTTCGATAACAAATACGCCACCCATAATGAGTAGTACCAATTCTTGCCTGACTAATACCGCGACACAGCCCAACGCTGCACCCAATGCCAATGCACCGATATCACCCATGAAGACTTGTGCTGGATAGGTGTTGAACCAGAGAAACCCTAAGCCTGCTCCGACCATTGCAGCACAAAAAACCGTGAGTTCGCCAACACCCGGGATATAAGGTATCGCTAAATAACGTGCAAACTCTGAATGTCCTGTTAAATAACTAAATAAACCCAATGCACCAGCGACCATGACGGTAGGTAAAATGGCTAGACCATCTAAACCATCAGTCAAATTAACGGCGTTGCTACTGCCCACGATGACTAAGTAAGCCAGTAACATATACCAAGCACCTAATGGGATGATGACATCCTTAAAGAAAGGAATAATCAATTCTGTTTCTGCGGGTACCACTGCTGTGTAATAAAGGAAAATAGCCGCACCAGCACCGACAATCGATTGCCAAAAATATTTGTAACGGCTCAGCAGGCCTTTTGGATCTTGGCGTACTAGTTTGATGTAATCATCAACAAAGCCAATGATGCCAAAAGCCAACGTCACCACTAAAACCACCCACACATAACGGCTTGATAAATCGGCCCATAAAAAAGTGCTGATAGCGATCGCTACTAAAATCAGTGCTCCACCCATTGTCGGTGTGCCTGATTTACTTAAATGCGATTGTGGACCATCATCTCTAACCACTTGACCAATTTGTTTAAAGCTCAATTTGCGAATCATGCTTGGCCCGACAATTAAGGCAATGCCTAAAGCCGTTATTACTCCAAGTATTGAACGTAATGTTAGGTACTGGAATACCGAAAAACCAGTATCGAATTGGCTTAAATACTCTGCTAGATAAAGCAGCATTAGTTCTTCCCTTCCACAGCAAGTCCATCTGCTAATTTATCGAGTTGCATAAAACGTGAGCCTTTGATTAAACAGGTCACATCTTCTGCTAGTGTCGTTTCTAACTGTTTTTGCAAATCAACAATATCGCTAAAATGCTGTGCACCTTCACCAAAAGCTTGGCTGGCTAATTCGCTGTGCTGGCCTACAGTCAACAAACGCGTCACTCCGGCTGCTTTAGCCTGTTGACCTAAATCGTTATGAATTTTTGCGCTGGCTTCGCCTAATTCGCCAAAGTCTCCTAGGACTAACCAATGCTGTCCTGGGAATGTTCGCAATGTTGCAATTGCTTGTTGGTATGAACCTGGATTCGCATTGTAGGTATCGTCAATTAAAGTCGCATTTCCAAACCCTTGGCGTAATTGTAAACGGTGTGGCACACCTTTCATTTGTGCTAAACCATTAATCATGTCTTCAATTGAAATTGATAAGGCTTTACAAGCTGTGAACGCGGCTAGAGCATTCGCAATATTGTGTTTGCCCGGTAATGGTAAATCGACATAGTGGAAAGTCTCTTCGCATTTGACCATAAAATGGCTGCCAATCACATATGATTGGCAATCTGTCGCTTTTATATCTGCTTCTGCTTCTAACGCAAAAGTCATCATTTTGTGATCGCTGAGAGACTGCTGCCATTGAGCCACATAGGGCATATCAGCATTCACGATGCCAATACCCTTTTCAGGTAAATATGAGAAGATTTCTCCTTTGGCAATAGCAACACCTTCTAAACTGCCAAACCCTTCAATATGTGCCGCACTGACATTATTGACCAAAGAGACAATTGGTTTAGCTAACGTCACTAATTCGGCAATTTCACCAAGATGATTAGCCCCCATTTCTATCACGGCATATTCTGTATCGACTTGTAAGCGGAATAAGGTCAGCGGCACACCTAGGTTATTGTTTAAGTTACCTGCTGTTGCGATCACTCGATGGCTTTGTGACAAAATTGCTGCGAGCATTTCTTTCACGGTTGTTTTACCGTTACTCCCTGTCACTGCAACCACTTTACATGTACTTTGGTCACGCCAATGAGCGGCTAATGTGCCAAATGCTGAGATCACATCCTCAACGACTAATTGAGGTAAAACATCATCTTGTTGTCGTGACACCAGTGCAGCAACCGCACCCGCTTCTCGTGCCGCTGCAATATAATCATGGCCATCGACCTGTTCCCCAGCAATAGCAACAAAAACATCACCGGGTTTGATTTGACGACTATCGATCGCGGCACCTGTAATCAATGCCGAACCATCTGGTTCCCTGCAATTGAGACATTCAGCAGCTGTCGCTAATGTAAATGTCATTAACGTACTCTCTCTATGGCAGTCTTGGCATCATTCGCTGCTTTCAATGCAGTAGTCACAGTTTCAATATCACTATAGGGCTTTTTAACACCGGCAATTTCTTGATATTGCTCATGGCCTTTACCTGCTACCAGTATCAAGTCGTCTTTTTTTGCATGCTCGATTGCGTGATAAATAGCCTGTTGACGGTCATGCTCTATATAAACAGTTTGTGGGTTTTCTAGACCACTTAAAATGGCTTCCACTATGGCTTCATTACTTTCACTTCGCGGATTATCGGCTGTGATAATCATCTTATTGGCATATTTCTCTGCAGTAGCGCCCATTTCTGCTCGCTTGCCCGTATCACGATCGCCACCACAACCAAATACACACCACAATTGAGCTTGTGCTGATTTATGATCTTGTAAGGTGAGTAATGCTTTTGATAAGGCATCAGGGGTATGTGCAAAATCGACAACAACCGTCGCTTGCTTATCACCACCAACAATTTCCATTCGACCTTTTGCTGCTTGGCATTGTGCTAAGCTTTTTGCCACCTGCTCAAATGAAAGGCCAATCGCAACTAAACTACAGGCTGCCGCTAATAAATTATCAATATTAAATAACCCTAATAGGCTGCTATTAATTTGGGCGGATAGCGCCTCTTTAACTAAATTAAAGCTGACACCTTGCTTTGTCATGTTGGCATCATTAGCTGCAATATCTGTCTTACTGTCTTGGCCATAAGTCATCACATGGATAGTGTCTTCGAATTCAAATTCTTCAATTAAACTCTGGCCAAAATTATCTTGTGCGTTGATTACAGCTGTTTTCACGCTATCAAATTGGAACAGGCGTTTTTTTGCATTGGCATAACTCGCCATATCATGATGATAATCGAGATGATCTCTGCTTAAATTCGTCAAAACAGCCACATCGATTGCCACACTATTCAAACGACCTTGCTCTAAAGCGTGGGATGAGGCTTCTATTACCACTATGTTAATGGACTGTTCAAAGAAATCAGCTAGCATGGCTTGCATCGCTACTGGATTAGGTGTTGTCATCCCTGTCTCAATCAAAGTCTCAATACGACCACAACCTAGAGTCCCTATAACACCACAAGCTTGGCCTGAAGCTTCAAGACATTGGGCAATAAATTGCGTAACCGATGTTTTACCATTAGTGCCTGTGACAGCAATCACTGTTTGAGCCAGCGATGGGTGACCATAAAAACGAGCGGCGATGTCACTGATTTTGGACTCTAATGCATTCACAGTAATTACTTGTACTGCTTGCTGTGTTAGCGCTGTACTACTGATGTCATCAATTAATACTGCCTTTGCTCCAGACTCTATCGCCTGTCGTATATGACTTTGACGCTGCTCTGCCTCTTTTGCTGTAGCAATAAATAACGCACCTGATTCTATTTCACGACTATCCATTGAGACACTACTAATCGCCATGTCTGCTATTAAACTGGGATCTCCAACCATGCCCACTAATAAGCTTGATAACATTTTATCTTGGTGACTGGTCATGACTGCTTACCAGCTACAATAAGTTGCGGACTTGGCAAATCATCTGGAGCAATATTGAGTAAACGCATTGCACCAGTCATCACTTCAGAAAAAACTGGTGCCGCAATCAAACCACCATAATAATCTTCACCTTTTGGGTCATCGACCATCACCACCATGGCGAGACGGGGTTTGCTGGCAGGTACAATGCCAGCAAATAACGATAAATAGCGGTCTTCGGTATAGCCGCCTCTGTTAGCTTTTTTTACTGTCCCTGTTTTGCCTGCAACGCGGTAGTTATCTACAGCCGCCAGCTTTGCTGTTCCTTGTGCTGTAACGACCCCTTCCATCATGCTCACTACTTGCTTCATCACATCTGTTGAATAAACCCGACGTCCACGCGGCTTTTCTATTGTCTTGATAAAACTCACTGGCTGTAAAATGCCACCGTTGGCTAGTACCATGTAACCACGTGCAAGTTGTAATGCAGTCGATGCTAAACCATAGCCGTATGACAAAGTCGCCCTATCAAGTTCACGCCATTTTTGTGGGTCTGGCATGCTTCCCATCGCTTCGCCAGGGAAATAAGCCCCTGTTGCTTCAGACAGCCCGAACGCAGAAAAGTCCTGCCACAATTGGGTTGGTTTCATTGCTAGGGCTATTTTACTTACACCGACATTGCTCGATTTCTGGATCAATTTCGCCAAATTAATTTGGCCATAATCACGAAAATCTTTAATGGTATGACCTGATACTCTCAATGTACCTGGTCTCGTATCAATGACCGATGTCGGTTTGATTATTCCTGATTTTAAACCGCTTGCCATGGTAAAGGGTTTAACAGTTGAGCCTGGTTCGAATACATCTGTCACAGCACGATTACGGTAGTCACTGCTTTTTAAACCACGGCGGTTATTCGGATTAAATGAAGGTTGGTTAACCATCGCTAAGACTTCGCCAGTATGAATGTCTAATACAACAGCTGATCCCGATCGCGCCCTATGTTGAGACACTGTTTCTTTTAATGCCTGATAGGTTAAATATTGTAAGCGCAAATCAATACTTAACTGAATATTTTGACCATCTTTAGTGGCTTTCAGTTGTTCGCCACCTTCAACATAATTACCACGACTATCTCGTACCATGCGCTTCAAACCTGGTACGCCTGTCAGAACATCATCGTGCATTAACTCAAGGCCTTCTTGGCCATTATCATCTACATTGGTAAAACCAACGAGATGGGATGTCACTTCTGCAGTTGGATAATAACGTTTGTATTCCCGTTGTAATGCCACACCGGCCAATTTTAGGTCGGTCACTTTGCCCGCAATTTCTGGTGTGACACGGCGCTTAAGGTAAACAAACTCTCGATGACTATTTTGTTTGACCTTTTTCTTCACTTTAGTGGCTTTTAACCCCACTATTTTCGCTAATGATGCTAGTTGTTTTTTGTCGGCATCAAATTCTTGTGGGTTTATCCATATAGAATGGACAGGTGTGCTGATCGCTAAAGGTTCACCATGACGATCGAGAATCATGCCTCGATGCGCTGCAACAGGAACTTGTCGGACATGTCTTGCATCGCCTTGATTTCGCAAGAAATCCGGGTTCAATACTTGAATATCGGCTAACCGCCATCCTAGACCAATCACCAATGTGACAAAGACCAACCTCAATAAGTTGATCCGCCAAGCTGCAACGTGATGAATCGTATTCCGACCGCTCATGGCTTTATCACCAATGTTTGTTGTGCCACTGGTACCGTCATTTTGAGTTTTAATTTAGCTTGGCTTTCGATTCGTCCTGGCCCAGCATAAGTGCTTTGTTCGAGTAGTAACCTTCCCCACTCTTCGTTCAGATGGTCGCGATGTTGTTCTAGTTTTTGTAGCGCAACAAATTCGACACGACTTTGATGTTTGCTGTACACGACAGAAATTGCTGATGTGACGACTGCTAGTACCATTAACACCAAGGCTAAGTTTTCACTTATGAGGGCAATCAACCGTCCAAAGCTCATGTGACTTTCTCCACAATACGAAGTACTGCACTGCGTGCTCTTGGGTTAACAGATAATTCTTGTTCGCCTGCCTTAATCGCTTTACTTACTAATTTAATTGTTGGGTTTAACTGATCGGCAGTCACAGGAAAATATGAAGGTAAATCATCTCCCTTAGCTTGATCACGAAAAAACCGTTTTACAATACGATCTTCTAGTGAATGAAAACTGATGACGGCTAAGCGCCCACCTGATGCTAATGCATCTACTGCTTGTTGTAATACTTCAGTTAAGTCATCCAACTCATTATTAATATGAATACGAATGGCTTGAAACGTCCTGGTCGCTGGGTGCTTGTTTTTTTCACGAACTGGACTAGCTTTATCAACTAAAGCCGCCAATTGTTTTGTGGTCATCAATGGCGATTCATCACGTGTTTCGACAATAGCGCGCGCAATACGTTTACCAAACCGTTCTTCACCCAATGTTTTTAATATCCGCTCAATCTCAGTCATCTCAGCTGTTGCAATCCATTCCGCTGCACTGATGCCGACATTGGGGTTCATACGCATATCTAGTGGGCCATCTTTTTGAAAGCTAAAGCCGCGCTCGGCCATATCGAGTTGTGGTGATGACACACCAATATCCAATAAAATCCCATCGACCTTCCCCTGCCACAATCTTGCATTAACTACCTGACTCAATGTTGCAAATGAGCATTCTTCGATATCAAACCGTCCATCTTGTCTCGCTAACGATTGCCCTGCTTTTATCGCCTCGGGATCTTTATCCAACCCCAATAACTTTCCCTTTTGCGATAAGCTAGCCAATATTGCTTTTGCATGGCCGCCGCGACCAAACGTGCCGTCGATATAACAGCCGTTTGATTTGATCGCCAATCCTTCCACTGTCTCATTGAGTAAGACAGGGATATGTTCTAAACCCTTTTCAGTCATCGCGACGCTAAATAGATAAATTTTCTAAGGTGGAAGGCAAGTCACCCTCAAAACCCAGTTCTACTGATTCATCCATTAAGCTATTCCACGCACCCTCATTCCAGATTTCAAATTTGTTGCCTTGACCCGACATCACAGATTCTTTTTCTAAATCTGCAAACTCACGTAACTTTGGTGGGAGTAATACTCGGCCATGACTGTCAAGTTCACACTCCGTAGCATTACCCAATAACATTCTTTTTAGTTGGCGGACTTTCGGATCTAAACTTGGTAGACTGACTAATTTATCTTCGACAATTTCCCACTCGCCTAGGGGATACATCTGTAAACAATGCTCAGCATGATCGATTGTGATAACGATTCGACCGTCGCAACAGACGTCCAGAAGCTTACGGAACTTGGCTGGTACAGCCATCCGTCCCTTTGCATCTAAATTAAATTTTGCTACGCCTCGAAACATTCAGTGCTTGCCTTAGTCAGAAAAATTAAGCTGATCCACTTTGTTCCACTTTTACCCACTTTTTGACACTATAGGAGTGAGGGTAAGGTGTGTCAAGCATCAAAATGCACAAAATCCTCTTTTGTGGACAATGACTTAGCCAACTGAAGTTATAGCTGTGAAGTGTTATTTCTAGTGAGGGCCCATGACTACTTTCTTATCATTGTGCTGCGATTCGAAGTTAAAGTAACTTCTTAGCATTAAGATAAGATAATCAAGCTTAAATAGGAAGCGTGTTTATGTGAAGCTGTTCACACATTTAGACTAAATTTAGTCATCTCTGCGGGAATTTATTTTTATTGTTTTTAGATTCAAAAAAGCCACCTAAAAAGGTGGCTTGATTCGAGGTATTAAGTACTAAACGGCATATTTATGATAGCCCCGTAAAACACTAAGCTAATAATGAGATGGCCGATAAGCCGGGT
>JAQWIT010000020.1 GCA_029248745.1 Gammaproteobacteria bacterium | reverse complement strand
GTCCCGTCTGAATTCGGACAATCTCGCTGGCAACGATTCGACGACTCTTTCTGAACAAGAATGAGTCAATTTGATTATCATTAATCATGCGGTAGATAGTATTGAGGGAAATGGATAGCAATGCGGCCGCTTGCTTGGGTGTGTAGCTTTGTTGGGCTTCGATAGTCATAACGTGTAATCCTGTATGTCATATGTTCCCCAGTAATTACAGGGAGTGGCTACAGTTTCCAGGAATGACAGGCATAAAAAAATCACCGCATGGTATGGGTGTGCGGTGGCCTTAAGTGTTGGTATTAATGGGGTTTAGTGGGAAAAGTTTTTTAAATTATTTTTATGATAATTGAAAGTTAATCATTTCTGGCGGGCTTTGATTCATTTTCGTCTTATAATCTGCCCAGAATAATTTCATGTCATGAGCAATATATAAGAATTTTTCTAAATCATCGCCAAGAACAAAGTCAGTACCATTCGAACCTTTCTTAGTAATTACTGCAAAGGCAGCCCAAAGATGCCTAACGGACCTATATGTTTTAGCATGCTTCTCAAAGGTTCTATTCTGCATTGGCAATGCTCCACCATTATCCCGAATCGTTTTACGTATTTTATTTGCGCTCGCACCATCACTTAAATCAAAGAAGAGTAGGGCAAGCTCTGCTCCAGTTGTAAAGCCCTGTATTAGGCGCTCATTAGATATGGCTTCAACAGTAAGCTTTCTGGCCATATCTGATTGAAGTACAACGTCAGCTTCTATACCCGCTTTAACAACCTTTACCCATGACTTACGATATGCATCATCCTTGTCTGGAAACATCATCCATGCACGTATATTAATTTCTGCATCATCACCTAACGTAATATCCATTATGCTTTCTTCTTGATAGATGAAAAGTTATCAACACGACCAGCAATAATGTCTATATGGTCACCCCATTTCTGCATGGCATCTTTGATCTCATAGGTGTATTCGTGGAGATTATAAACGGCTTCTATGCCACCTTTGCCATGTCCGATACACATCTCTGCTACTTCACTAGGAATGCGCAGTTTGGCAAGCCCTGTACGCATGGTTCGACGCAGATCATGAGCCGTCCATTCTGGGATATTCAGCATGTTGCCTTCCTTCCTCATCTTCCATGACTGCTCGGATAACTGCTTCTGCCACTGTGGTTTCTTAGTTCGTTGCGACGGCAACAAGTAGGGCGTTTCATTTTCTCTGTTTTCAAGTAACGGTCGAAGGTAATTTATAGCTTGAGTTGATAACTGGACTGTTTGGTCTGCGCCAGTTTTGGTATCTGTTAATGCCCATGTCGCAGCATCTAAGTCAAAGTCTTTCTTAATTGCTCCAACAGCTTCACCACTACGAACGCCACAAATCAAAGTAATCATAAGTGCGTGTTTTGATATCTGGCTAAACTTTGATGTTGGCAACCAATCAAGAAATAATCTTAATTCATGATCATCAAATACACGTTTACGTCTTTGCGCTGTGAATTTTACATTCTTACCAACAAAGTGAGCTTTGGCTTGCAAGCATGGATTAACAGTTCGACCAGATAGGTGAACAATCCAATCTTTGCTAGGTTTACCAATGATAGGGAAGGCCGTGCCTATGGTGTGCGTATAAGCTAATCCTAGCTCACTTAATGCTCGGCCAGCTTGAACATTAGTGCCTTTGATGATTAACGCCTCGATGATCCTTATAACGTCCTCGTGGTTAACGTCACTAGCGGGTAACTTGCCAAGAGTAGTATCTTTGGTAATTGCTTCTAATGTTCGTCTTGCTTCACGCTGGTTTCTTAAGCGCTTTCGTGTGCCAGTAATTATCTTGGCTTCAGTGCCTATGCGGATGACCTGACCTTTGTCATTGATAGCTGGGTGGTCTTCAACGATACGGGATAAATACAATTCAGCCATTTCTTTCACAGTGAATTGATTTTTGACTTCTTCGTCAGCAAGCATGGATAGACGCTCAGCTTCTGCATTAGCTGCTTTATCTAATTCAGTTCTGGGACAGATACCAGACTTACGTTTTGCTTTTAGTACTGTAAGTTCTACACGCGCTTGGGCCAATGTCATTTCACCATAAATGCCAATGGTTACACGTTTTACTTTATTGCCTAGTGGCGAGCGGTAACGATAGAAGAATGTTTTAACGCCTGACTTGTTGCATGACACATTAAGTCCTGCATTTTCTCCAGCGTCTTTAATTGTCTGGTCAGGCTTCAGTGCTTTTACACATAGGTCTGAAAGTGGTTTATTATTGTCATTGGCCATTGTGATACCTCTAAATATCGTTTTGGTTTAGCCTCGGTCACCTGCGAAGTGACTGGGGCTTCTTACTTAAGTGCGGTATAAATCATAACTCACTTACACGACCATATGAACTTATTGTCGGTATTCCGTGTAAGTAAGTGACATTTGATGGTATTAATTGACAGAGAATATGATAATGGTGAATGGTGTAAAGCGTTACTATATATGGGTTTATAACTAGATATATGGCGAAGAAAATGAGTCAGCACACACCAATGATGCAGCAATATCTCCGTATCAAGGCAGAAAACCCAGGTTATTTATTGTTTTATCGCATGGGCGACTTTTATGAGTTGTTCTTTGATGATGCGCATCAAGTGGCAGAATTATTGGATATCACTTTAACAGCACGAGGCAGTAGTGGCGGTTCGCCGATCCCGATGGCGGGTGTGCCATATCATGCCGCAGATGGTTATCTTGCGAAGTTAGTGAAATTAGGGGTGTCAGTTGCGATTTGTGAACAAATTGGTGACCCTGCAGCGAGCAAAGGTCCTGTTGAACGAGAAGTCGTGAGGATCATTACACCGGGAACATTAACGGAAGAAGCTTTATTAGAAAGTCGTAATGAGAATTTATTAGTCGCGTTATATCAGCATAAAGGCGGCTATGGGTTGTCGACGGCAGAATTGAGTAGTGGCCGTTTTACGGTGAGTCAAGTGGCTTCTTTAACTGAATTACAAGCTGAGTTGGCTCGTCTTAATGCGGCAGAGGTGTTAGTAGACGAATCTGAAGTAGATAATCTGCCTGATTTTGCAAAAACATTACGTATTTTACCTCCATGGCATTTTGATTTGGACTTGGCACGTCGCCGCCTTTGTGAGCAATTTAAAACGCAAGATTTAAAAAGCTTTGCCTGTGATGAAATGGAACTTGGATTAATCGCAGCAGGTTGTTTACTCAATTATGCTCAAGAAACGCATCGAGCGGCATTGCCCCATCTGCGTGGGCTGAAAGTGGAATACGCAACTGATAGTATTCAAATTGATCCGCAGTCTCGCCGTAATCTCGAATTAGAGCTTAATTTGAGTGGTGCTAAAGAAAACACGTTATTGTCTGTATTGGATAAAACGGTCACATCGATGGGTGCTCGGCTATTCAGGCGCTGGTTATTACGGCCCTTACGTGATCAGACAGTATTGAAAGCGCGTCAACAATCCATACAGCAATTACTATCGTTGCAGGGTGTCGAACCCTGCCAACAATTATTGAAGCAATTGGGTGATATTGAACGTGTGTTAGCCCGTATTGCACTGAGAACAGCACGGCCTCGCGACTTTATGCAATTGCGATTGGCTTTAAGCTTGTTACCTGATTTTCACATGGTGTTAAGTGTGTTTGAAACAGCCCGTTTGGTTCAAATTGATTGCGAATTAGGGTCGTTTCCCGAGTTACTCACATTATTAAAACAGGCATTGATTGTATCTCCTCCTGTTTTGATCCGTGATGGTGGTGTGATTGCACCTGGTTATGATGCTGATTTAGATAAATTACGAAATATTCGTGATGAAGCTAATCAGTACCTGACTGATTTGGAAACGCGTGAGCGAGAACGGACTGGGGTTGCAACGTTGAAGGTCGGTTATAACCGTGTTCATGGTTATTACATCGAGCTAGGGAAAACCCAGACGTCGGTACCAAGCGATTATGTGCGTCGTCAAACCTTGAAAAATGCTGAGCGATATATCACGCCAGAACTCAAGTCATTTGAAGATCAGGTATTAACAGCAAATGAAAAAGCATTAGCTTTAGAAAAAGCATTGTATGAGGAGCTGTTTGATAAAGTGATGCCAGATTTGCCCGTGTTACAGGTGTCTGCACATGCCTTGGCCGAATTGGATGTGTTAGTTAATTTAGCAGAACGTGCTGAAACGTTAGATTATGTTGCACCCCATTTCACTGATGAGGCCGGTGTCTTTATAGAGCAGGGCCGACACCCAGTTGTCGAACTGTCTACGGAACAACATTTTTGCCCTAATGATTTGCTGCTGTCTCAGCAGAGACGACTATTATTGATTACGGGTCCCAATATGGGCGGTAAATCGACGTATATGCGGCAAACGGCTTTAGTTGTTTTATTGGCCTATATGGGCAGTTTTGTACCGGCTAAAAAAGCAGTGATTGGGCCTATTGATCAAGTTTTTACTCGTATTGGTGCGTCAGATGATATAGCCTCTGGGCGTTCAACGTTTATGGTTGAAATGAGCGAGGCCGCGACCATTTTAAATAATGCGACTGAACATAGTTTGGTTCTAATGGATGAAATAGGACGGGGTACGAGTACATTTGATGGTTTGTCGTTAGCTTGGGCGTGTGCAGAAAAATTGGTACGTGATATTGGCGCTTATACCTTGTTTTCGACGCATTATTTTGAATTGACACAAATTCCCGTTGCTTACGATAAAGCAGAAAATGTTCATTTAGATGCCATTGAGCATGGAGACAAAGTGGTATTTTTGCATCAGTTAAAGCCGGGGCCGGCAAATCAAAGCTATGGTTTACAGGTCGCGCAATTAGCTGGCGTGCCGCAAGATGTGATTCAGACAGCGAAAATAAAGTTGGCGGAGCTAGAAACCACACGTCAACAATTGCCCAAGTTAACGC
The DNA here is from genome assembly GCA_029248745.1 of Gammaproteobacteria bacterium. Classification (GTDB taxonomy): domain Bacteria; phylum Pseudomonadota; class Gammaproteobacteria; order Nitrosococcales; family Methylophagaceae. The sequence goes on along the minus strand of JAQWIT010000020.1, from coordinate 198,893 downwards.
TAGTGAAGCAGACAGACTTGTTTAGTGCCGTGTCGGAACCATCTGAATTGGAAGTCAAACTGGGTGCATTAGATTTAAATGATGTAACGCCAAAACAGGCATTGGACGCTTTATATCAATTACAAATGTTGTTAAAAGACTAGTATTGAATACAGTTTTGTACGAGTTGTTCTAGCCTTCGTTGGCCCAATTGATTCATCAGGGCGATATTATCTTCAGGAATTTGACCTGTATCTGGATAGGCTGAAATTGCTTTTTCTAGACTACTTTCTTTTAATAGATGCAGTAAAGGGAAAGGGGAGCGGTTGGTGTAGTTTTCAGGGTCCATGGGGCCGGTACCTGCAAATTGATAGTGTGGATGAAAGCTAGCAAGTTGAAGGATACCTTTGTAGCCGAGTGCTTGGAGCCGCTGTTCTGCTGGATCTAAAAAAGCATTGTAATCCTCAAAGTTTTGCAAAACATGTGGATGAATAAGCAAGGTTGTTTCAATGTCAGTGTTATTGACGAATTCTGTTGCTGCTTGTTCGAGTTGGGTTAGCAAGGATTGCGTATCGTTACTGTGGCAGACAATATAGTGCACGCGGTTTTTAATGACTTCGCGTTTGGCAAAGGGGCAGAGGTTAAGTGCAATGACGATACTTTCTACCCAACGCTGGGTAGCGAGAATGAAAAGCTTATCTTGTTCTCTCACAAGTCTGCACTGTCAATCGTGATGGGCATACCAATCTCGATATGTCCATTGCTTATAATCGTAGCACGGATGCCTGCCTTGTCTGTAAAGACCTTGATGACTTGTTGCTGGGAAAGGTTGTCGTTAGTGAGTTTTTCGCCGAGTGAGCGACAGGGCTGACATTGTTCGATACCGAGTAGTTTGACTTGGCCGATATAAAAAGTTTGGCCGACTAAGGGTTTTAATTCAATGCCTTGGGTGATAAGGTTACGCCTAGTATCTTGAATATTAATATTTTGTTGTTGGCATTGATTAAATAGCGCGATGTTCTCACCTTCAATCAAGGATATGTTTTGGCCTGGCCATCGATGTTGGTCAAAATTTCTATCGCCGATAATGCCTTTTTGAGCGATGACCTCTATTTTTGTAACAGATTGTTGTTCGGCTTCAGATTCGGGGGCAAGAAATATCGCTTGTATCATGTGAGTACCTGTTGCAGCCAATGGGAAATATCTTCTATTTCTTGGTAATGGACCTCGTGTCCCATCGGGTAGCTCTTGTATTCAGGTGCGTAATTTTGCTTTATTAATTCAGCTTCAGCAAGTTTGGCCAATGGTTCAGTGACAATTTCATCATGAGTACCTTGAAAAATATGAATAGGGATAGTTTTATTAGCAGGGTGAAGTTGAATGGTCTTGTAGGTAGCGAAGTAGCTGGAGAGCGACATCAGCCCCGCTAAGGGTTTGTCAAAGCTTAAGCCTGCTTCAAAAGCAACTGCGCCACCTTGAGAAAAACCGGCTAAAACAATGTTATCACTGGCAATACCGTTTTCCATTTCACGTTCAATTAAATTTTTGATGGCTTGTGCTGACGCCATAATTTGTGGTGTGTCGATTTTTCTTTCCATATCCATCGAATAGATGTCATACCAAGCAGGCATCACTACACCATTATTGATAGTGACAGGCAATGGAGGGGCATGGGGAAAAATAAAGCGAATGCCTAATGCTTCCGGAATAGTGAGCCTAGGGATGATCGGTACAAAATCGTGGCCGCTAGCGCCTAAACCATGAAGCCAAATAACAGCTGCACTGATATTGTCTGATGTTTCCACCATTTCACAGGGTAAGTAGTCCATGCTTACTATCTTAAATTAAGATTCTAGATCTGGATAGACAGAGACGCGGTTTCTACCTTTATTTTTTGATTGGTAGAGTGTTTCGTCTCACTGTGCAATCAGTTCTTCAAGAGAAATTTTCTTATTGAGTTCAGTGATACCGATATACCGATACTGATAGTGACTGACTTATCTAGCTGATAAGGGTGTTGCAACATTTCTATTTTACTGCGAAGTCTTTCAGCTAGTGCATGGGCTTTTAATAAATTGGTTTCTGTTGAAATTAGTAAAAACTCTTCACCACCAATACGCCTAAGGCTGTCCGTGACACGTAGGCCAGAATTGATGCTTTCAGCAAAGAGTTTTAGTACCGCATCACCAGTAACATGACCAAAGTTGTCATTGATTTGTTTGAAGTTATCAATATCGATGGCTAAGCTGCAGAATGATCTGTAAAAGCGGATAGCACTATGCCACTCTTTCATTGCGAATAGCATGATAGAGCGACGGTTGTGGATACCAGTGAGCTCATCCCGAGTTGCTAGTAGTTGCATGGCTTTGGCGTGTTTTTTAGAACGTGTCAAAAGGGCGGTAATAAGAGAAATGACGACTAAAGCTAGGGCGATTAGAAGGTATTGTAATTTTAAGGTGGTTTGATGGTATTTGAGTTCTTGTTATTGTTGCTCGTTTATTAGGGCGAGTTGTTCGTTTCTGATGCAAAACGTTGAGTTTCAAACTGTGATTGCAGACGTTGTGTCACTTCTTTGTTTTGTTGTTCGAGCAGTTGTTTTTGCAAAGAGGCATAACGCTGATGATGTTCAAGTGCTTGTTCAAGGTCGGCCATTTTCATATGTTGCGCTTAAGCCACGATGCGTAAGCATAAGGGCTTTGCTGAAAGGTTGTTTTTGAAGCACTGAAAGGGCCACTAAATAATCTTCGATAGTTTGTTCAAAGTGTCCTTGTTCATCGGCGATGTCACACAGATGACGCTGTACTCTTGGTGCTTCTGTCTTATCATGGATAGCAACAAATAATTGCAGTGGTTCTCTTAAATATTTTTTGGTCGTATTATTCTTTGATTGTGCTTGCACGTTGACATCCATTGCTTTTAATGCGGAGGCGATACCGGCGTCGTCAGCGAGTTCTCGGCTAAGTTTGAGAGAGGCTTTAAAATTTTTGTTGGCTTTAGAGAATTGTTTACGAGAGGCGTTAACGTGTCCTAAATTGAAGAGGCTAACAGACAGCGCGCCTTTGTCATTACTTGCTTTATCCAGCTTTATCAGTTCGGTGAAATAGCGATGGGCCTGCTCTAGTTGGCCTGTATTGTAGTAGACATTAGTCATTGAGTTGAGAACATCATTGTGGATGGCTTGATTTTCTGGAGTGTTTTTGTTGTCGTAAGCTTTGTTATGTAATTCTAGTGCATGCTGTATATGGGAATCAGCGCGTTCGATTAGCCTTTATAAAATAAAATTTGCTTAGGGTTCCGCTGTTGCTATTTGTTCGGCGTAGCTGTTGCTACCAAACATGAGTAGGACAATGAGGCAGAATAAGGTAATACAGTCAGTCGTGTGAGCATGTCGCTTCTTGCACTCCTATCAGGCAAGTTGGGTTAGACGAATGGTGCCTATTATTGTGTTATAAACTACTGATAGTTAATGTGTTCAAGTACTCAATTTACGTAATTAGGTGGTGTTTTAAAGCTGGTAAGGTTCAATGCCGGTGGCGGCATTTGCACATGATAACCTTGGGTTTGTAAATTTTTGATGACCGTTGTGATATCTTCACGTGCTAGTGGTTTATCTTCTGACAAGCACACTTCCATAACGAAAATGGGTTCTTTTCCCATCGAGTCGTAAAGTGCCTGAGGTATTTCTGAAAAGTCATCTTTGTTGGGGATGTAGAGATAGAGTTCGTCTTTACGGCTACTTTTGTATATATATGTGTTCATAAGTTAGCGCTTATTGGTCCTAGTTTGAGATGGGTGGATGATAAATAATCTGAACAGTAGTACCATCAGGGTCATAGCAATAAAAGCTTCGAGCTCCGTCGCGGTGTGTTCTGGGAGGTTGTTTCATTTTCACTTTGTGCTGGTTTAAAAATGTAAACCATTCGTCAACCTGTTCTGCTGTTTGGATAATGAACCCAATATGGTCAAGTTTTTGTTCTACTTGAATCTGTGTTTTATCGGTTCGATGAAGGGCAAGGTTGTCATTTCCAGATGTTATATAGAGATTATCTCTATCTGGTCGCCATTCGATGGCCATGCCCATTAAATGAGTATAAAAATGTTCGCATGCTTCAAATTCTTTTACGAATAGGGCGATATGTTTTAAACCTTGTGTTGGTGCCGGTCTTTTTATCGTGACGTTCATGATGTTTGTTTATTTTCTGTAGCGGTGTCAATGATGACATAGTCATGGGTCACTTCAGCGGCTTTTCCTAGCATCAGGGAGGCTGAGCAGTACTTTCCTGCGGATAAAGAGACCGCACGTTTTACTTGGCTTTCCTTGATATTGTCGCCAGTAATTATGAAATGAACATGGATGTGTGTAAAGATTTTTGGTATTTTTTCGCTGCGTTTGGCAGAAATTTCAACAACACAATCCTCGATATCTTGCCGTGATTTTTTTAACATTTCGACAACATCAAAACTGGTGCAGCCCCCAAGTCCTAGCAATAGCAACTCCATAGGGCGTATTCCCGTGCCGTGGCCACCTCGTTCTTCTGGCCCATCCATGATCAGACTGTGGCCCGTACCTGACTCGCCAATGAATTGTACGTCTTCTATCCATTTCACTCTTGCTTTCATTCGTTCATAACCAATAGTTGATAAATTAACTTGATTTTGCCATATTTAGTCTGAATATAGTTATAAATTGCTTTGCAATAATGACATTCTTAGCTTCCGACTATGGATTATTTGGAGAGGATGGGTAATAAATGGATTATATAAATACAAACAAATAGAAGAAGATTTAGCCGACTTTTTCCGTATTTGCCACAGTAAACATTACACGGTCAAATCAACATTAATTCGCTCAGGTGATTCTGCTGATACGCTCTATTATCTTCGTGAAGGTTCTGTCACTATTGTGATGGAAAATGAAGAAGGTGAAGAGATGATTGTTGCTCATTTGAATCAAGATGACTTTATAGGTGAGATTGGTGTGTTTTTCCTGAAATCATTGATAGAACTGTGACGGTGAGTGCCAAGACTGATTGTCGTGCCGAAGAAATTACTTATCAGCAAGGTAAACCCATGTTGAATACGACCTTAAAAAAGAGTGCTACCCAAGTTTATTAACGTTACTAGCTGAGAATATGGCTAATCGTTTATTATCAACAACACGTAAGACGAGTGAATTGGCATTCTTAGATGTAACCCGTCGTGTCACTGCAGCATTAAAAGAATTAACTGCACAGCCTGACGCGATGAAACACGAAGAAGGTATGCAAATTAAGGCAACACGACAAGAAATTAGTTGTATGGTCGGTTGCTCTCGTGAAATGGCCGGGCGTGTATTGCGTAGCTTACAAGATCAAGGTCTTGTTTGGGCTCGTGGTAAAGCGATGATCATTTATGATCACGAGCAAAAAAAACCTGCTGTTGTCGTCGATTAACTGAATAATGTGCTGAGCTGATGGCCGGGGTCATCAGCTCGCATAAATGCTTCTCCAACTAAAAAACCGTTAACATCATTGTCACGCATTAATGCCACATCTGCTGGCGTATGAATCCCACTTTCTGTGATGACGGTATGCCCATCTGGTATCCGATTTAATAAATCCAACGTTGTTTCTAAGCTGGTCTCAAACGTGCTGAGATTACGGTTGTTAATACCAATTAATGGTAAATTTAAGAATAGGGCGCGTTCTAATTCTTCAAGGTCATGAACTTCGACCAATACGTCCATATCTAAATACATCGCTAGATCACTGAGTTCACTTAGCTGTTGATCATTTAATGCTGAAACAATCAATAGAATACAGTCAGCATTAATTGCTCTGGCTTCGTATACTTGGTATGGGTCGATGATAAAATCTTTACGAATAATGGGAAGTTGTGTGGCCGATCTTGCTTGCTCTAAATAGAGCTCATCACCGTGAAAAAAATCCTTATCTGTTAGAACAGAGAGGCAAGCTGCACCATGTTGTTCATATGATATAGCGATATCTGCAGGAATGAAATGTTCTCTTAATAGCCCTTTGCTCGGTGAATGCTTTTTAATCTCAGCAATGACAGCAGCCTCGCCAGCATTGATTTTTCTTTCGATGGCAGTGACAAAACCGCGAGGTGAATCAGCATTTTCAGCAAGTTCCATTATTTGTTGTAATGATGTTGTTTGACTACGTTGTGTTATTTCTTGTTGTTTGCGTGTTAAAATTTTCTTGAGAATATCGGGCGTGTCAGTCATTGTTTATGATTACTTTTAAGTTTGTGTATTAACGGTTAGTGCAATGGATGAGGTCTTGTAATTTTTGTTTAGCCATTCCATTATCAATCACGCTTTGTGCTTGTTTGATACCTTCATCTAAGCTGTCTGCTATATCTGCTGCGTAGATTGCAGCACCCGCATTCAAGACAACAATATCTCGTGCAGGCCCAGTTTGACCATCAAATACCGAATTAATAACGGCTAGACTTTCTTCTGCGTTATTGATCGCTAATGATTCAACTGCTTCACGTTTAAGGTCAAATTGTTCAGGTTCAATGTCGTAGCATCGAATGTCACCCTCTTTGAGTTCAGCGACAAAAGTACTTGCGCCTATACTGATTTCATCTAAACCATCACTGGCATGGACGACGAGAACATGTTTGCTGCCCAATGCTTTTAAAACGTTTGCCATGGGTTCGACCCATTTTTTATCGAAAACGCCGAGTACTTGATGCTTGGCTTTTGCGGGATTGGTAAGCGGTCCTAACAAATTAAAAATAGTTTTGATGCCCATCTCTTTTCGAGGTGTAATGGCATGCCTCATTGCACCATGGTGTTTTTGGGCAAACATAAACCCAACACCAATGCTTTCAATGCAGTGTTTTACTTCCTCTGGTGTGATATCCAGATTCACGCCCGCTGCTTCAAGGACATCTGCGCTGCCTGAACTACTACTGATTGAACGATTACCATGTTTTGCCACTTGACCGCCGGCTGCAGCAACGACAAAGGCAGAAGCCGTTGATACATTAAACGTACTTGCACCATCACCACCGGTACCACAAGTATCCACTAGCGTTGAAGCTGTGATATTAACGGGTGTTGCTAATGAACGCATGACATCGGCTGCTGCTGCAATTTCTGTGACGGTTTCTCCCTTCATTTGAAGAGCGACAAGGAAGCCAGCAACTTGTGCGGGGGTGGCTCCACCGGTCATGATGTATTGCATTACATCGGACATTTGTTGTTGTGTGAGGTCTTGTTTCTCGACGACAACTTTAAGGGCTTGTTGAATATCCATTACATTCTCAGTTAATATTCTAGGAAGTTCTTGAGCAGGGCATGACCCTGCTCAGTTAGGATGGATTCTGGGTGAAATTGCACGCCTTCAATTGGCAGTGTTTTGTGCTTAATTCCCATGATTTCATCAATTTCACCATCTTCTTTTTGCGTCCAAGCTGTTAGTTCAAAACAATCCGGTAATGTGTCTTTATCAATGACTAAAGAGTGATAGCGTGTAGCCTCAAATGGGCTTGGAAGCGCTTTAAAGACACTAGTATTGGTATGGTAAACAGGCGATGTTTTACCATGCATGATTTCATTAGCATAAACGATGTCACCACCAAATGCTTGGCCGATAGACTGATGGCCTAGGCATACACCTAAGATTGGCTTTTTGCCAGCAAAATGGCGAATAACTTCGAGCGAGATACCCGCCTCGTTAGGTGTGCAAGGACCTGGTGAAATAACAATCCTATCAGGATTTAATGATTTGATTTCGGCAATGGTTATTTTGTCGTTACGATGTACTTGCACATCAGCACCTAGCTCACCAAAGTATTGAACTAGGTTATAAGTGAAGGAATCGTAATTATCTATCATCAATAGCATCGAGAAATGTCCAACTATTCGTGTTGATTTAAATCGAGGCCTGCTTCTGCCATCGAAACCGCACGGAATACGGCGCGTGCTTTATTCATTGTTTCTTGCCACTCCATCTCTGGTACAGAATCATAAACTATGCCAGCGCCTGCTTGAATATGAAGTGTATTGTCTTTGATGACTGCGGTACGGATCGCGATGGCGGTATCCATATTACCAGACCATGATAGATAACCGACGGCACCGGCATAAACGCCACGTTTTATGGGCTCTAACTCATCAATGATTTCCATCGCTCTGACTTTGGCAGCACCGCTGACTGTGCCAGCTGGGAACGTTGCCTTTAAGGCATCAATGCAACTCATATTAGGCACGACTTTTCCAACGACATTCGACACAATATGCATGACGTGGGAATAACGTTCAATGACCATTTTGGCGGTTAGTTTAACAGTACCAATTTGGCTGACACGACCGGCATCATTTCGGCCTAAATCAATCAACATCAAATGCTCTGCTAATTCTTTCGGATCAGCTAGTAAATCTTGCTCTAAGGCTTTATCTTCTTCGACAGTTTTACCACGTGGTCGCGTACCTGCAATAGGACGAACAGTGACTTCATCTTCTTCCATACGGACTAAAATTTCAGGTGATGAGCCAACAATATGGAAATCATCCAAATTGAGGTAATACATATAAGGCGATGGATTTAATGTTCTTAATGAGCGATATAGATCTATGGCCTGTGCAGTAAAAGGTACAGAAAGTCGCTGTGATAAGACGACCTGCATGATGTCGCCATAAGTGATGTATTGTTTCGCCTTTTTAACGGCATCGATAAAGCCGTCATGGGTAAAACCAGAGACAAAGTCATATTCATTGATAGTTTTACTGCTGTGTTTTGAATCGAGCTTAGGTGTCGCAGTACGTAACCGATGGGTTAGATCGTCTAATTCTTGGTGTGCTGCATCAAAGGCATCGTTATGGCTTGGATCAGCGTGGACAATCAAAAACAGTCGTCCAGATAGGTTATCAAACACGATTAAGTCGTTCGAGATCATTAATAAAATATCAGGACAATTGAGTGGGTCAGGATTAGGGCAGTCTCCTAATCTTGGTTCGATATAACGAACGGTGTCATAAGCAAAATAACCGACTAATCCACCATTGAAGCGGGGGAGATTTGCTAAGTCTGGTACTTTGTATTGTGCTTTATAGTTTTCTATCCATGCTAGTGGATCAGGACTTGCCGTTTGTTCAGTAATTTCACCTTTGTGTACGACTTTTATGTCTTGGCCAATGACGTTAATTACCGTGTCACAGGGAAGGCCTATGATGGAGTAACGGCCCCATTTTTCACCGCCTTCGACTGATTCGAATAAGTAAGAATATGGCTCATCTGCTAATTTTAAATAGGTACTCAGCGGGGTATCTAAGTCTGCAAGAATTTCTCTTGCAACAGGAATGCGGTTATAGCCCTCTTTGGCGTATTGGTTGAATTGGTCGCGGGTCATCATGGCTCTAGAATAAGTTTGTTAACTCTGAAAAACTATCGATAACACGATCTGGGTTCGCTGTTCGTATATCAATGCCGTGATTGTATCCGTAGGTCATACAGACGATAGAGAAGCCTGCAGCTCGCGCTGCTTTGACGTCATTGATTGAGTCACCGAGCATCATGGCTTCTTCGACATTAATATTGAAAAAGTCAGCGCCGTGTATTAGTGGCGCAGGGTCAGGCTTTTTTACGGGCAAAGTATCACCACTTATGACTATCTCGAAATCATTGAGGATGCCGAGTTTTTCTAGGATGGGTAGCGTGAACTGTTCATCCTTATTGGTGACACAGCCTAGATTGATATCTTGGCTTTTTAACCACGTTAACCCTTCTCTCACATCAGGATAAAGTTGACTTAAATTACATGGGTTTTTCGCGTAAAGGTCCATGAAAATAGGTTGCGCTTTTTCATAAAGTTCATTTGAGGGCTTGCCATTGAAATCATCAGTAAGCGCCCGTTCTATTAATCTTGGCACGCCGTTGCCAACCCATTTACGCACTTTCTTTTCACCGCGTGCCTGCATATTGAGTGCAGACATCGTTTTATCAACGCACCAAGCCAAATCTGGCACGCTATCCACTAGCGTGCCATCGAGGTCAATTAAGATCATTTTTGGTTTGGTGAGTAGCATTAATTTTATCGCAAGACTTAATTTAAGCAGAGGCTCGGGATTAAATATTAGCTTGTGCTAATTCAGCGCGTAACGCTGTAATAATTGTTTCGTATTGATTTGGATCATCAGTATTGGCAGCTCCGAAGACGGCAGAACCCGCAACGAAAGTACGTGCACCTGCTTCTGCGATTTCACGAATGTTTTTAACGTTTACACCGCCGTCAATTTCTAAATCGATATCATAGCCACTCTCGTCGATCATTTTGCGCGCTTCGCGTAATTTATCGAGGGTATGTGGAATGAAAGATTGGCCACCGAAGCCAGGGTTAACAGACATTAATAAGATGCGGTCAACTTTGTCCATTACATGTTCTGCTAATGAAAGAGGTGTCGCTGGATTGAAAACGAGGCCTGTTTTACAGCCTTCGTTTTTAACCAGTTGTAAACTACGATCAATATGGTCAGATGCTTCTGGATGGAAAGTAATGAAGCTAGCCCCTGCTTTAGCAAAATCTGGGATAATGCGATCGACAGGTTTGACCATAAGGTGAACGTCGATTTCAGCAGTCACACCGTGTTTACGCAATGCATCACAGACAAGGGGACCAATGGTTAGGTTGGGTACATAGTGATTGTCCATGACATCGAAATGTACGATATCAGCACCTGATGCTAGGACGTTATCGACTTCTTCGCCTAGGCGTGCAAAATCGGCAGAGAGAATAGATGGAGCAATGTAAAAATCAGCCATAGTGATACTCTTAATAGAATTATATTAATAGGTCTTGTGTCAAGACTATTCATCTTATCGTAGTTAGTGGCTTTTTTCAGCTTTTGTAAAATGTCATAGCTGATTATACTGGTTATTGTATTCAAATTTGTTTAGCTTGAGAGAAGTTTATTTTGAGACGGTTTTATTTCATTTTTCTAATGAGTTTAGTCACTTGGTCAGCTATTGCTGCTGAAGAAGCGGCAATGGAAGCGGGGGCCGAGAAGGTCGACGATCCAAGTTCTAAAAACGTCATGGTGCGTCAAACGAGTCCGGTATTAGGCTATCAAGCCCTGTCTGTAGCGGGTCAGGATATAGATTCTGCTTATCGTGAAGAAACATTAGGTGAGCGTCATGGTGTGGTGGTGTTTTTCCACGATCTAGGGAGAAGTTTTTGAGAGTAATGGTGTTGTTACGCCTCTGCGGCGCCGATGGATTGAATATGGTTGGTCAACATTAATGCTTTCGTTTGATATGCCTTTCAATACCAATGTGATGTTATCGGCATCATTGGAACAGAAACTAGAAGTAGGTTCTGAAGAGAGTGAGTCAGTAAACGACGAGGAGATGGTGCTGCACAAAATGATTTGCCACCGGTACCTAACTTAGAACGTGTTGAAGCGGCACTTGCAATGTTACAAGCAGAAGGGTTTGAGCGGGTTATTTTCTTGGGATATGGCAAGGGCGATGAGATGGCGATTAATATGATGAAATCTCAGACGCTACCTGTCGAGGGGCTAATATTGATCGATATGCCCCGAATTAATATCAGTGATGATTTTAAAGCCTTAGAAATACCCGTTTTGGAAATTTTTGCTAGTCAGGGTCTACTTGGAGTGGATAAGGCTGTTAAACAAGGTAAAGCAGCGATGAAGCGCGGCGCGAAAACAAATTATCCAGTGCGACGGACTTTAGGGGCTAATCATGTTTTTTATGGTTTAGAACCCATGTTACTAATGACTGTAAAATCTTGGTTGAATGCCAGCTTTGTGAAACCAAGGTTGTAGCCAAGTGCAGTTGTATGAAGGTCAACTAATTCATCAGTCGCAATCGGATGATGGTGTGATTGAAGTCGTTGATGATGGAAATATTCGTTCTCTACATTTTGGGACTTCTCCACGCCAGAGTTGTATGTCATTACAAGTACCTTACAGCTTAGAGTTGACCTATACCGAAGCGATGATGGCGTCACTGTTATTGAACTCAGAACCGAAGCGTGTACTCGTTATTGGTTTGGGCGGTGGGTCTTTGGTAAAATATTTATTGCATCATTTCCCAACTTGTCAGATTGATGTGGTGGAATACCGACAGGATGTCGTGAAAGTGGCTTACGGTTACTTTCAAGTACCTGAACATGATGACCGTTTAAAGGTGCATATTGGTGATGGTTATTTGTTCGTGCAGGAGCAATTCTATAAGGATGAAGTCGGTTACGATATGATGCTCGTCGATGCTTATGATCATATGGGTATGGCGGAGAGTGTGGGCGTGCAGGTTTTTTTCGATGCGTGTGCCGGCTTGTTGACGCATCAGGGTGTGTTGAGCATTAACCTTTGGGGTACGAACAGACCTTTGTTTAAGCAGTCCATGGCACGGATTAATGACAGTTTTGAGGGTAGGAGCCTGGTTTTACCTGTTGAGGATAAAGGCAATGTGATTTGTCTTGCGACATCCCAGCTAGTGACACAATCAGATTTGAAACGGTTAAAGAAGACGGTCGATGCAATGGATGTACAGTTTCAGGTTAATTTGTCGAAATCATTGCATGTCCTGATAAGACGTAATCGGCCCATTTTAAAAAAATTATTTATATAGTGGGTAAGTCAGAACAGATGATAAAACGTATTTTGCATTTTTTTCTGTTCTTCACAATGGTGTCGTTGCCAACTATTCCTTTGGCAAATGTGGTGGATATTTCTTTAGTGGTGTCAAGGTCGACACATACTTTATTCGTTAAGCGAGGTTCTCAGGTCTTAAAGCGTTACAGAGTGGCTTTAGGGAGTGGTGGTCGTCAAGCTAAAATGCGTGAAGGGGACGACAGGACACCTACAGGTAAGTACAAGATCACGCAAATTCGTGATAGTGACCGTTTTCATTTGTTTATGCAGTTAAATTATCCAAATATACAAGATGCCAAGCGTGCTTTGGTAAAAAAAGCAATCACTAAAGCAGAGTATAACGCTGTACTTGATGCGCACATATTTGGCGTACAACCGCCGCAAAATCTTGTTCTCGGAGGTGCTATCGGTATTCATGGCATTGGTTTAGAGAGTCAAGAAAAAATAAAAATTCATCGAAATATTGATTGGACTGAAGGCTGTATTGCCTTACGTAATGCCGAAGTGGAAGAGCTCAGTCAATACGTTACTGTTGGCACTGAAATTCATATTGTCGATTGAACAAACAATTCTTTAATTAGGCTTATTTAGCTTTGTTATAGAATAGCGCTCCAATAGGATAAGACAAATGAGTTTATATGCAAGCTGCGCCTGACCTTTTTAATTACCGCAAATATTGGGCACACCGGTTTGGTATCGCACCACAATTACCGATGTCTCGTGATGAGATGGATGATCTTGGTTGGGATAGTTGTGACATTATTTTGGTCACGGGTGATGCCTACGTTGACCACCCTAGTTTTGGTATGGCCTTGATAGGTCGTTTATTGGAATCACAAGGGTTTCGTGTTGGTATTATTTCCCAGCCTGATTGGACGGATGCTTCTGAATTTAAGCGATTAGGGCAGCCTAATCTGTTCTTCGGCGTGACCGGTGGCAATATGGATTCGATGGTCAATCGCTATACCTCTGATCGTCGCATTCGTAGTAACGATGCTTACACCGCTGATGGTGAAGGCGGTAAACGCCCAGATCGCTGTGTTGTGCCTTATAGCCAGCGCTGTCGAGAGGCTTATAAAGGTGTACCGATTATCATCGGTGGCATTGAAGCCAGTTTACGTCGCATTGCCCATTACGATTATTGGTCTGAAAAAGTACGCCGTAGTGTCATTATGGATTCTAAAGCTGATTTGCTGGTTTACGGTAATGGTGAGCGTCAAGTTGTCGAGATTGCGCACCGCCTGGCTAATAAAGAATCTGTTAAGGATTTGACCGATATTCGCGGTACGGCTTTTGTAACTAAATATGGCCAACGTGACGGATGGTGGGAAAAAGATTCAACTAGTGTTGATACACCTGGACAATTGAATCCACCAATTGATCCCTACGAAATGAAAACAACAACAAACTGTGAAGAATCAAAACAGGCAACACCCGATAAGCAAGAAGATGGCGCCCAAGTGATTCAAATTCACTTTAAACGGGAGGAGATGAGGGACAAATCACATACGGTTGTTAGATTACCTGCTTACAGTGAGGTGAAAGAGGATTCTGTATTGTATGCACATACGTCACGTATTTTGCACTTAGAAACGAACCCAGGTAATGCATTAGCACTTGTGCAGCAGCATGGTGAACGCGATGTATGGTTAAATCCTCCTCCTATTCCTCTTACTACGCCTGAAATGGATGGTGTCTTTGATTTGCCCTATAGCCGTGTGCCCCATGAATCATATGGTGATAAGAACATACCGGCTTATGAAATGATTCGTTTTTCGGTCAACATCATGCGTGGCTGTTTTGGCGGTTGTACTTTTTGTTCAATTACTGAGCATGAAGGGCGCATTATTCAAAACCGTAGTGAAGACTCGATTATTAAAGAAGTGGAAGCAATTCGTGATACGACACCTGGATTTACTGGGGTTATTTCTGATTTGGGTGGTCCTACTGCGAATATGTATCGGCTTGCTTGTAAAAGTGAGGAGATAGAGGCCAGTTGTCGGCGGTTATCTTGTGTCCATCCAGGTGTGTGTAAGAACTTGAATACAGACCATACGCCGTTAATTAAACTATATCGTCGAGCACGGGCATTGCCTGGCATTAAAAAGATATTGATTGCTTCTGGTTTGCGCTATGACCTGGCAGTATTATCGCCGGAATATGTTAAAGAATTAGTAACGCATCATGTTGGTGGTTATTTAAAAATCGCGCCTGAGCATACGGAAGAAGGGCCGCTAGACCAGATGATGAAGCCTGGCATTGGGACGTATGACAAATTCAAAACGATGTTTGATAAGTATTCTAAAGATGCAGGTAAAGAGCAGTACTTGATACCGTATTTTATTGCTGCGCACCCTGGCACGACGGATAAGGATATGATGAATTTAGCCATTTGGTTAAAGCATAATGGATTTAGAGCAGATCAAGTACAAGCCTATTTACCGTCGCCGATGTCTGCTGCCGCTGCAATGTATCATTCTGGTAAAAATACGCTGAAGAAGGTGAATAGGAAGGGGGGGGATATTACGGTCCCTAAAGGTATTAAAGTCCGCCGTTTGCATAAAGCTTTTTTACGTTACCACGATCCAGAAAATTGGCCGATGCTACGTGAAGCCTTGGCTAAAATGGGTCGGGCAGATTTAATTGGTAATGGTAAAAAACACTTGATTCCGACCTGGCAGCCTGAGGGAACAGGAGAACAAGGTGAAGGTCGCCGGGTGAGCGTTAAAGCTCAACAGGCACGCGCACAAAAAATGCGAACGCAGCATGTTCGTTCCAAGAAGATAACACGCCGCAGGCAGCGTTAATTTCAGTATTTAGTGTACGGTTGGATTAGCGAAGCTTAATTGTTGAACTAAGGTATTAACTAAACCTTCTTTTTCAATGGGCTCAAAATCAGTGCCGATTTTTTGGGTAAATTTTTTCTTGATATCACATTGAATAAGAAGGATTTGGCGCATTGCAGTGAAGTATTCTTCTTGCTTTTGATTACTTTCAGCTTTGTCTGCAAGATCTGTAGAGTACATCCTCAAGAGCATCGAAAAAGCAAAACTTTTAGCTATTCCGGCCGATATGGTCTCTCGACAGGCTTTTATCGCTTGCTGTGCTGTTGAAAACAATGCGGTATGTTGATTCGTATGTTGACCGAACAGGATTACTATATCATCTGCCACCGTCTTTCATCCTTAATACACATGTGTGTCAATTGATTTAATTGAATGTGATAATGATAGTTTGTTGTTTCGAAAAACGTGATGAGACTCTCTCTTTTAATGGATTGTGGAGGGGGAAGCGATATGAAGTGGATTATTTCTAGTTTTAAGTTTATTTTGGTTCATGCCATTTTCAGTGCTGGCTTAAGAATATGATCTTGATATCAAAGGAATGCATGCTTTTATTCATTTTCGGGTTCATCATCTGGGAAGTGGGGTTGACTGGTAGAGCGGCCGTTTTAATCGTTTTGATGGAACATTTAGCTATGATGAACAGCAACCTGATAAATCTAGCGTGTCATTATTGATCGCCGCTTCGAGTATAGATACTAATCATGCTGAACGTGATAAACATTCAAGAGGTGAGGCGTATTTTCGATGTTAAGCAGTTTCTAGAAGCTAAAGTTGTATCACGTTCTTTTAAGGAAAGCAGTGATGGTATTGCTATTCTGGTCGGCGATTTTACTTTTAGGGGGATAACGAAATCGCTCACTATTGACGCTAGCCCTGTTGGTCACGGACATGAACCGTGGTTTGGATATCGTCGTAGTTTTGTTGGCAAAAGGCAGTTTAATTTGGCAGACTATGGTATTAATATCAATATTTTAACTGAAGAGTCTAATGTTATTTATCTGGTGTTATCTGTAGAAGGTATCAGAGGATAGTTTAAAAGTGTATTGTAAATATATGATATTTATAATCTAAACAGTGCTGGGAGAAGGAATGGTTTAATAGAAAAAGGTGTTACTTCTCGATTAGCCTATAATAATCGCCTAATTGGTTTATGAGTAAACATCATAATGAATATTTTAGCTTTAGACAGTTGTTCAGAAATGTGTTCATCGGCTTTACTGTGTGACGGACAGTATTATGAGCAGCATGAGTTAACACGGCGTGGACATTCCGACTTAGTGTTAGGCATGATGGATAATTTATTTGAACAATCAGGTTCAGTTCTAACCGATGTGGACGTAGTGGCTTTCGGGCGTGGGCCAGGTTCTTTTACCGGGGTGAGAGTGGGGGTTAGTGTGGCGCAAGGAATCGCTTTCGCACGAGATATTCCTGTGGTACCTGTCTCTTCGTTAGCTGCAGTGGCACACAAAGCAGCAAAAACGCTTGATGCTGAATATATTGCAGTAGCAATGGATGCCAGAATGGGAGAAATCTATTGTGCTCAATATCATTTCGATGGGAAGACAGTTCACTTACTAACGGATGAACGTGTTTGTGAACCCACAGCTTTTAAGCCTTTTCATCAAGGAAAATGTGTTGGGGTTGGCACGGCATGGCGTGTTTATGAAACGCCATTAATGGCTAATTTTGCGGGTGTTGTTGGTCACGTTGATGCTGATTGTTATCCGGAAGCGAGACATATTATTGCTCTGGCAGAAATGGAGATTCAGTCGGGTAAGTTATTAAGTGCCGATCAGGCTCTACCTGTGTATTTACGTGATAATGTCGCGAAGAAGAAGGCGCAGCAAATTGGCTAAACAAGATAAAATTTATGCGTCAGCTTTAGATGAAATTATTGATTTTAAGTTTGATGAACGTGTTGTGTCAGTTTTCCCCGATATGATTCAACGTTCAGTGCCGGGATATGCGACGTTAATTTCTAATATTGGTGTTTTGGCCAATCGGTACGCACAGCCAGGCAGTATTTGTTATGACTTGGGCTGTTCTTTAGGTGCTGTGAGTTTGTCAATGCGTCAGCAAATTCAGAAAGCGGGCTGTAAAATCGTTGCAGTCGATAATTCTGCTGATATGATCGGCCAGGCTGAGTCTTTACTGGCAAAAGAACAAACTGAGTCGACATTAGCAGGAGTCGATTTACGTTGCTGCGATATTGATGATGTTGAGATAGAGAATGCGTCTGTTGTGGTCATGAACTTTACCTTACAGTTCATTGCTTTGGAAAAACGTTTGGCGTTGATTAAACGTATTTACACTGGTCTACAACCGGGTGGCGTATTAATTTTGTCTGAAAAGTTGGCATTTTCAGCTGCAAGGCAGTCTTCATTTTTAGTTGATGCACATCATGATTTTAAGCGTGCCAATGGCTACAGTGATTTAGAAATTAGTCAGAAACGGACAGCTTTGGAAAAGGTATTAATACCGGAAACGTTGCAGCAACACGAACTGCGGTTATCGGAAGCTGGCTTTGGCTTTAATAGTGTCTGGTTTCAATGCTTTAACTTTGCATCGATGATAGCCACCAAATGAACGATTATGATGCACTCTATCCTCAGCTTGAAGCCCGCGAACTGTCAGATTGGGTCAGTGTTTTAAAACCTCTAGTTGAAAGTCGTTTAGCCTCTGATGCACATGGCAAAATGCCAATTTGGCAAGCAGCTTTATCTGCTTTACCTGATTTGAGTGCTGATGATGTGGACTTGGTTACTGGTGTTAGCATTGGCGATAAACAGACGGTTGCTGAATCAGCACGTGTAGAGGTGATTGAGCAGTTACAACATTTTCATCCTTGGCGAAAGGGGCCATATCAGTTCTTAGGTATTGAGTTAGATACAGAATGGCGTTCTGATTGGAAATGGGATCGAGTTTTGCCACATATACAATCGCTAAAAGGGCGCACTGTTTTAGATGTAGGTGCTGGTAATGGTTATCACGGTTGGCGTATGCAAGGAGCAGGGGCTAAATTAGTTATTGGTATTGATCCTACTCGGGTTTTTACAATGCAATATTTAGTTATGCAACGGTATATCCGTTCGACACAGCACTATGTTTTACCTATTGGCATTGAAGAGATGCCAGAAAATTTACACTGTTTTGATACGGTTTTTTCGATGGGGGTGCTATACCATCGCCGTTCCCCTTTGGACCATTTGTATGAACTACGCTCTTGTCTGCGTTCCGGTGGTGAGCTAGTGTTAGAAACATTGGTGATTGAAGGGGATGTTCAAGATGTTTTAATGCCAGAAGCACGTTATGCCAAAATGCGTAATGTTTGGTTTATCCCTTCTGTTGATATGATGTCTTTATGGCTGGAGCGTTGCGGTTTTAGAACGGTTAAATGTGTTGATAAAACGATGACTAGTCTCGATGAGCAACGTGTTACGGACTGGATGCATTTTGAATCCTTAGCAGATTTTTTAGATCCAAAAGACAGGTCAAAAACAATAGAAGGTTACCCGAGTCCTTTACGAGCAACCTTCGTTGCGACAGCACCTTGATTATCTATGACTATAGCGCCTTCCTCTACGCCATTCCCAAGGTGGTATGGGATCCTCTTCTAACCATAACCCTAACCTCTCTTTCTTAGCCCTACATTCAAGCTCATACAAAGCCATATCTTTGTTATATTTTTCCTGTAAACCCAAGCAATCCCAAGCCTAACCAGCTCAGCATTAACATTCTGACCATCAACAAAGACGACACCAACAGTTCTTCCATACCTGTCTTTGGTTTCTACTTCCACGAAGGCTTGTTTTTGAAAAGCTAAATTAGCTAGAGTTTGTTTAGCTCTATTACCAAAGGGCTGTTTTCTCTCAGGTGTATCAATACCTGCTAATCTAACTTTTATTTGCTGGCTTGATGAGGCGAGTATAGTAAGCGTATCGCCATCAGCTATCTTAACTACCTTACCTTCAAGTGTTTCTGCTTGGGCTGATAGGGTAAATATTAAAAGTAAAGGTACAAATAATTTATTGATGTTTAGCCATCCACTCACGAGCCATATCTTGTGCTTTTCCTATTTGGGAAGGTGTCATTTCTTTCGCTAAGATGTCTCTGTTTTTGACAGCTTCTGCCTCTCCGCTAGAAGCTAATATATCCCACCACATGTATGCGCACTTATAGTCCTGCGCTACGCCATGACCATTGCCATACACGACACCAAGGTTGTATTGAGCTGATGCAATTCCTTGTTTAGCGGCTTTTGTGTACCACCTGACAGCCTCTCTGTAATCGTGGGCCACGCCTCTGCCGGTGTAGTACATAAGCCCAAGGACGAATTGAGCCTCTGCCACTCCTTCTTCAGCATCAACCAGGCAATTATCATAATTATCCATAATGTTTAGGCTTTTGTCATAACAAGCGAAAGCATTCGCACTTAGAAGAAAGAATAATAGTGCGACGATAATATTGTTCATGCGATTCCGTTATCTAAGTAGATGGAACTAGAATAACAAAAAAATGAAACGGCTTGTATAGCCCTGCTAAATCATGTCGTGAAATTTGTGACAGCCTCCAGTACAACATCTGGATAATCGGATTTATTGCTCAAAAGTAGTTAGGAACATCAAAATGATGTTGGGGTAGCACAACTTCAGGATACTCCATGTTAGCGTCGTCTGTCAGACTCAGATATTTTTCTCTAGCTTTAACGATTGCCGCCGCAGAGCCTGCGAAAGAGAACCTTTGGAATAAGTTGAAATCATCATTAGTCAGATTAGGCCACAAGGTTTGGCCATACAAAAGCCTTGTGCTTAATTTATCTTCTATATACCCAAGCCATCGGGATTTTCTCACCTTGTTTTTTTCAACTCAACATGCAAACTTACATATCAGCACTACCGAGCTCGACATATTTCCTATTGCTTTGTTATATGTCAGTAAAACAATAATTAAAAGTTGTTCTCTGAGTAGACTGTGTTAGTTGCGTTGTGTTTTTATGTATGAAACGTTTTTACCGCTCTTTGTTGTATAGATCGCCATAAGCTTGGTCACGCTATTTATAGCCTATAATTCAAGCTCTTCACTCATAACAATATGCGTCAGGACACCATGAATGGAATCTTCTGCTGATGTGTGTATTTGAAGCCAACTTTTTGGCTAGAGTTATTTCTTTCGACCACTTTGCCTGGTAGCGGGTGCGCTTTACGCTCTGCTTCTGCTAAATTTACTTTACCAAGACTATGTAAACACAATCTAGTGTCAATAGGCAGGTAGGGGAGAAGCATGCTACCTGATTTAATCCTTAACCAGTGATAACCATTGCGTTGTGATAAGTACTTCATGAGAGCGGATCTCCACTAGAAAAATTTACCCTATAGTCAACACACAAATTTACACACAAAAAAGGGCTTACAGCAAGCTGAAAACCCTTATTTTGTCTAGCTTTGTATATGGCGGAGAGTCAGGGATTCGAACCCTGGGTAGGGATAAACCTACGCTGGTTTTCAAGACCAGTACATTCGGCCGCTCTGTCAACTCTCCAAGACGCGAAATAATACTAGGATTGGCATGACAAAACAACTGAAAAGTTAAATTTGCTTTTTATTGAATTAGCACTTGCACTTTCGAACTTATTCGGTACGATCGTGTCATACAGGGTGAACTTTGAGTTCGGTTTCTTATTTAATGGAGATGAATTGATGAATTACGATGCTGAATCTACAGTTGTTCGATCGCAACAATCTGTTTTAGCGACGAATAAACTATTACGCAATACCTACAGCCTATTGGCGATGACATTGGTATTTAGTGCTTTGACAGCTGGTGTGTCAATGGCAATGAACTTCCCACACATGGGTTTGTTAACACTAGTGGGTTATTTTGGTTTGTTATTTCTGACTATGAAATTGCGTAACAGTGCTTGGGGCTTGGCCGCTGTGTTTGCCTTGACTGGTTTTATGGGCTTGACGCTTGGACCGATGCTTAATTATTACTTAAGCATGCCAAATGGCAGCCAAATGGTGATGCAGGCTCTTGGTGGGACAGGTATTATTTTCTTTGCTTTGTCCGCTTACGCCGTAAAAAGTGAAAAAGATTTTAGTTTCATGGGCGGATTCTTATTTGTTGGTATTCTTGTGGCTTTCTTGGCAGGTTTGGCTGCTTATTTCTTTGAAATGCCAGGTTTATCGTTAGCGGTGTCAGCAATGTTCGTATTGCTTATGTCAGGTTTGATTTTGTATGAGACTAGCCAAGTTATTCACGGTGGTGAAACAAACTACATTATGGCGACAGTAACGTTATATGTTTCTATCTATAACTTGTTTACCAGCCTACTACATCTATTAGGTGCTTTTGCTGGCGACGAATAACAGCATAAGACCCTATAATGATTTGGCAAGCCTCGCTTATGCGGGGCTTGTTTATTTAACACGATTGTAAATACGGAGCCGATTAAGTTATAAAAGCAAAAGCTTGATAACGTGATTACTTAAAGTATGTCAGAGCAATTAACAGAGTCAGCATTAATAGACCGTTTCGGCCGACGTGTGAACTATGTGCGCATGTCGATTACAGACCGTTGTGATTTTCGATGTGTGTATTGCATGGATGAAGAAATGACCTTCATGCCAAGGGAACAGTTGTTGAGCCTTGAAGAGATCGTTTTATTGTTGTCTGCTTTTGCTGAATTAGGTGTTGAAAAAATCCGTATCACGGGCGGGGAACCGTTAGTTAGACATGGTGTTGATTGGCTTTTTCAAGAGCTAGGCGAATTGAAAAAAACAACGGGACTAAAAGAGCTAACGATTACAAGCAATGGTTCTCAACTACCAAAATATGCAGGTAGCTTGGTTTCGTCAGGCGTTGATCGGATTAACATTAGCCTAGATTCTTTACAAGCAGCTCGTTTTAAGGCACTAACACGCACCGGGGATTTAAACCGTGTTTTAGCTGGAATTAAAGCAGCTAAAGCCGCTGGATTCAAACGTATTAAACTTAATGCTGTGATCATGAAGAGGCGTAATGAGGATGAAATCGTCGATTTAGCTCAATTTGCCATCCAAAATGATTTAGATATTTCTTATATAGAAGAAATGCCATTAGGTCATGTGACACATTCTCGTGGTGAGAGTTATTGTTCGAGTGATGAGGTTAAAGCG
Source organism: Gammaproteobacteria bacterium (assembly GCA_029248745.1). Taxonomy (GTDB): domain Bacteria; phylum Pseudomonadota; class Gammaproteobacteria; order Nitrosococcales; family Methylophagaceae. Next base: position 176,286 of record JAQWIT010000020.1, on the reverse strand, counting down.
GCACTGGATAGCGAGTTTGACTTGATAGCATCAAGTGCAAATACGGGTGGGCCGTCACGGTATTATCAAATTGCAGGTTCCAGTAGTAAAGTAGGCTTCATTTCTCCACATAGCCATAATTTTTGCGAATCTTGTAATCGGGTTAGAGTGACGACAGAAGGGAGATTATTGTTGTGCCTTGGCCAAGAACATTCTGTCGATTTGCGTGCTGTCATGCGTGAACACCCTGGTGATAAGGTGAAACTTAAACAAGCTATCATTGACTCGATGGATATTAAGCCGAAAGGCCACGACTTTAATGTAGAAGCCCAGCCAATTATTTTTCGTCATATGAGTGTGACGGGTGGCTAAACACGTCATTGAAATGACGGATGCAGGTGTGACAGCATTACATTCTGCAACAGTGCTAGATGAAGAAGGTGAATCTCGAGAGATCGCTGTAACAGGCGAGCGTCCCTTGACTATTTATTTGAATAAGAGAGAAATAGTGACATTAATGACGATGGGTACAGACCCTGAGTTATTAACGTTGGGTTATTTGCGTAATCAAGGTTTAATCGCTTCGATAGAAGCTGTCATCGCGGTTCAAGTCGATTGGGATGTTGAAGCCGTCGCTGTGACAACACATCAATTAGATTCTGATACAAATAAAGATATCGAAAAAAAAATGTCTAAAAAGACTGTCACGAGTGGCTGTGGTCAGGGAACGATGTTTGGTGATGTTATGACTTCGTTAAGTCAGTTATCGGTAAAGTGTCCCCGGTTTTCACGTGATGACATATACCAAATTTTGTCTGGTCTACAACACTATAATCAGATGTATAAAACAGCCGGTGCAGTCCATGGCTGTGGGCTTTGTTCTATGTCTGGCGAGGTTGATTTTTTCGTTGAGGATGTTGGCCGACATAATGCAGTCGATGCCATTTCGGGCTGGATGTGGTTAGAAAAGCTATCAGGTGAAAATAAAGTGTTTTATACGACAGGACGCTTAACTTCAGAGATGGTTATAAAAGTAGCTCAGATGGAAATCCCTTTACTGGTGTCACGCTCAGGTGTGACGGAAATGGGCTTGCAAATTGCTCAACAAATTGGGATTGGTTTGGTCGCTAGGGCAAAAGGAAAACATTTCCTTGTCTTTAATGGGCTCAAAAACTTTCAACAATAGTCCATCTGCTTAATTTGTGATGTGACTCACGGGTTACTTAAGTTTCTGCTATTAATATTTTGATTTAACTTTAACATTATATTAATGATTTTATAAATGGTGTTGGTAAATAATACACTGCTGTTATCAATTATTGATGATGAGTCAACGGGGCGTTTAATTCTTGGTAAAATCATTCAGAAAGTTGCTGATGATATTACGGTTGTCGATTTTGAAACACCGATGGAAGCGCTGACTTGGTTGGATCACAGTCAACCTGATCTCATTGTGACTGATTACAAAATGCCTGATATGAATGGTGTTGGTTTCATTCAAGCATTACGTGAGCGCGCAGGCGGCAAGGTATTGCAGGGTATTAATCATTGCCTATTGAACTTGATAATATGCCTACGATCTTTTTTATTTGGCTTACCTTGGTCATGCCTGAGTCCTAGTGGCTGGTTCTTGATCTCGAGTCGTAGTTGTTCTCGTTTCGCAATACTTTCTTCGCTTTCGGTATAGCGCAGCTGAGTCTCCGATGCTTGGCGGCGTTGCATGGCTAAATCAAGAATGTTTATTGTGTATTCATATGGCGGTTTGGAAATCGTTAAGGTGTCATCTATTTTTACGGTACGGCTGGGTTTTACCCGTTGGTGATTAAGATGTACCTTACCCCCATTAATGGCTTCAACCGCAAGCGTTCTTGTTTTGTAAAATCTTGCCCCCCAAAGCCATTTATCTAGCCTGACAGCTGTATCTGCATCAGCTTGTGGTTTCTTTCTTGCCATTTCGATTAGGCTTTGCCTTGTAACTGGGGCAAGATACCTTCATTCTCTAATGTTGAGGTGTCTTGTGTTATTTCATCACCCTTTGCGATGGTGCGTAACAATCTGCGCATGATTTTGCCTGAGCGTGTCTTAGGTAGATTATCGGCATAGCGAATGTTATCAGGTTTGGCGATGGCACCAATTTGCTCACCAACCCATTGTCGCAATTCGTCTGTTAACCTCTCATCAATACCATTTGTTGGCCTTTCACCTTTTAAAACGACATAAGCAAAGATTGCTTCACCTTTTATTTCATGTGGCTGACCAACAACAGCTGCTTCAGCGACATGTTCGTGTGCGACTAAGGCTGATTCTATTTCCATTGTTCCTAAGCGGTGACCTGAAACATTCAATACATCATCAATGCGGCCCATAATCCAGAAATAGCCGTCTTGATCACGCCTGGCACTGTCACCTGCTAAATAATACTTGCCATCAAAATAAGGCCAGTAGGTGTCTCTATAGCGTTGGTCATCACCCCAAACGGTTTGAATCATGGATGGCCAGGGTTGGCGAATGACTAGATAGCCGCCTTCGTCGGCTTGTGTGATTTCTTGTCCTTGTTCATTGACGACAGCGGCATCGATACCAGGTAAGGGGCGTGTACATGAGCCTGGTTTTGTGATGGTGGCGGCAGGTACTGGGGCAATCATATGAGCGCCAGTTTCAGTTTGCCACCATGTGTCAACAATTGGGCAAAGTTGCTGTCCTATGATGTTGTGATACCACATCCAAGCTTCGGGGTTAATCGGTTCTCCGACTGTTCCTAGTAAACGTAATTGACTGAGATCATAGTTGGAGGGTATCTCGTCTCCCATTTTCATTAGGGCACGAATAGCGGTTGGCGCAGTATAAAAAATAGTAGCTTGATGACGTTGGCAAATATCCCAGAAGCGGCCTGCGTCAGGGACAGTTGGAACACCTTCATAGATAAGTATGGTGGCACCCGTGGCAAGTGGGCCATAAGCGACGTAGGTATGGCCAGTAATCCAGCCAACATCGGCTGTGCACCAGAAGACGTCATTATCCTGAATATCAAAGACCCAGCGCATTGTTGTAATGGCATTTAAAAGGTATCCGCCTGTGCCATGCTGAATACCTTTAGGTTTACCTGTTGAGCCTGAGGTATAGAGTAAAAATAAAGGATGATCTGCATTTACCCATTCTGGTTCGCAATGTGTTTGTTGATTGGCTTCGGCATCAGACCACCAAATATCGCGGCCAGATGTCATATTAATGATATGACCTGTACGCTTAAAGACGATGACTGTTTCAACACTGCTGCAACCTTTGTTTAAGGCATCGTCCGTTGTAGCTTTCAATTCGACAATTTTTCCACCACGGTGTCCACCATCCGCAGTGATGACCAGCTTTGCACCCGTATCTTCAATTCGGTCTTTAAGTGATTCTGCTGAAAACCCACCAAACACAACTGAATGTATGGCGCCTATGCGTGCGCAGGCTTGCATAGCGATAACGGATTCTGCAAGCATTGGCATATAAATAATGACACGATCACCTTTTTGGATGCCTTGTGACTTTAAAGCATTGGCAAAAATGGAAACACGTTGATGAAGTGTCCGGTAACTAATATGTTGGGTGTCGCCGGGCTCACCTTCAAAAATGATGGCAGTTTTATCTCCACGTTCTGCTAAGTGACGATCTAGGCAATTATGAGAAATATTAAGTTGGCCATCAGGAAACCAACGATAAAAAGGAGCGTTTGATTCATCAACAATGGTATTGAAAGGCTGATGCCAGTCGATTTCTTGGTTTGCCTGTTGTGACCAGAATAGGTTGTGGTCCTCTTCTGCCAATGTATACAGTTCATCGAGTTTGTCAGTGGAAAGGGCTGAACTGTTTGTGAATTCGTGACTGGGTGCAAAGGTTCTTTCTTCGTGAAGTGTTGATTGAATATTGTCTTGTGTCATTTTCCCCGGCCTGTATTACTATTTTTTCTGAGTATAACTTGAAATTGATTTCTCCAAAATCAAAAAATGTTGTTGTATCTAATTTTGGACTGTAGCTGGAGGAGTAAAAACAAAAATGCCCCGATAAATCGAGACATTTTGTGACCATTTGGTCGAGTATCATTATATTGCGGTTTTAGACGCGGTTTTTCTCACGAATTTCGGCGAGTGTTTTACAATCAATGCAGAGCGTGGCTGTTGGACGGGCTTCTAATCGACGGACACCGATATCAGTGCCACAGGATTCACAATAACCGTAGTCACCTTTATCTAAATCTTCTAATGATTCTTCAATCTTTTTAATCAGTTTGCGCTCACGATCTCGCGTGCGTAACTCTAAGGTGAATTCTTCTTCCTGTGTCGCACGATCGTTTGGATCAGGGAAGTTGGCAGCATCATCTTGCATGTGATGTACAGTACGATCAACTTCTTCCATCAACTGTTTACGCCAGTTTTCGAGGATAACTCTGAAATGAGAAACCTGTCCGTCGTTCATATAATCTTCACCCAATGTTTCATTGTACGGGGTAAATTTGGCATCTAACTCTGCTGTATCCATTTAAAGAAACCTCATATTTTTTCAAATTCAAGGCCGCATCTATACCAGATGACAGCCTATAGTGCAAAAACTTGCTATTATTTTAGCGTATTTTTTATGGGGAAAACTGTGTGGCTGATCAATTTAAGGCAGTCATCTTTGATGTTGATGGTACTTTAGCTGAAACAGAACGAGATGGTCATCGTGTTGCTTTTAATCTTGCATTTTCAGAAATGGGCTTTAACTGGGTATGGGATGAAGTTTTGTATGGAAAACTGTTAGCGATATCGGGTGGTAGGGAGCGTATTGTTTACTATTTAATCGCTTTTAATAGTGGTTTTTCTTATGCGGGTTCTATCGAACAATTAGCCTATGACATATATAAGGTGAAAACACGTCATTATGTGGCTTTACTGAATTCAAAAAAGCTTAAGTTGCGATTGGGGGTATCGCGATTAATGGATGAAATTCGTGCGGCGGGTTTGCGCATGGCAATTGCGACTGCCAGTACGACAGAGAATGTGAATACTCTGATTACGGAAATGTTGGGCTCAGATGCTTTGTCTTGGTTTGATGTTATCGCGACAGGTGACCTAGCGTTAAAAAAGAAACCGGCTCCAGATATTTTCTACTATTGTTTAGATTCAATGAATTTGTTGGCTGAAAATGGCTTGGTGGTTGAGGATTCTGAAAATGGTGTTAAGGCGGCCATTGCAGCAGATATTTCAACGATCGTTACATATAATGATTACACGAAAGAAGATGACTTTACGGGCGCTTTGTCCGTTTTTGAGCATCTAGGTGAACCAGAACATCCATGTGATCAAATTAAAGGGGTGCCACTTTTAAATGGTTATGTCACCGTTGATGACTTAAGGATTATTCATGCAAGAAGATGACGTAAAGATTAGTCAGCGCGCAAAGCATATTTTGCCGTTTCATGTAATGGACATCTTGGCGCAAGCAAAAGCATTAGAAGCACAAGGCCGCGATATTATTCATCTTGAGGTAGGCGAGCCAGATTTTTCAACACCTGAGCCAATTATACAAGCCGGTATTGCTGCTTTAAAAGACGGAAAGACTCATTACACGCGGGCAATGGGCTTACCTGTGTTGAGGCAGGCCATTGCTGGTTGGTATCAAATGCATTACGGCGTAACACTATCACCTGAACGTATCGTTGTGACGCCAGGTGCTTCAGGTGCATTATTATTGTTGATGGGTGCAGTGTTAGACCGTGATAAAACTGTTTTATTGACTGACCCTGGTTATCCTTGTAATCGTCATTTTGCACGATTTGTGGAAGGGCAGGCTACGATGGTCCCAGTGACCGCTGACTCTGATTATCAATTGACAGCCAAGGATATTGATAAATATTGGGATGATGACACCGCGATGGCACTTTTGGCTTCTCCAGCCAATCCAACAGGTAGTGTATTAAGTTGTGACGATTTAAAGGCTTTATCCGCTGCAGTGAAAGCGAAGCGTGGTTACTTTGTTGTTGATGAGATTTATCATGGCCTTGTTTATGGGCATAGCAATACGACGACGGCCTTAGCTATTGATGACGAGGCTTTTGTCATCAATAGTTTTTCTAAATTTTTCGGTATGACAGGTTGGCGTCTTGGCTGGTTAGTTGTGCCTGAGGCTTTTATCCCTGTGATGGATAGGTTGGCTCAAAACTTATTTATAGCCCCACCGACTGTATCTCAGTATGCTGCTTTAGCCGCATTCGACCCCGACACGCTGGCTATTTTAGAGGAGCGGCGTGTTATTTTCGAGCAACGAAGAGAGACCTTATTACGAGCTTTAACCGCATTGGGTCTAGATGTGAAAGCTTCTCCTGCAGGTGCCTTTTATATTTATGCCGATTGTCAGCATTTTTTGAATGAGGCACAGCCTGATAGTATGTCGCTGTCCCGATACTGGCTAGAAGAAGCTGGTGTAGCTGTGACACCGGGTTATGACTTTGGTGAGACAGGTGCTGATACGCATATTCGTTTTGCTTACACGCGAGATTCATCACGGTTGTTAGAGGCTGTTGAACGAATTGCTGCGTTATATCGTTAGTTTTCCCGCCAGTTTTGATTTTGAATATTTAAGGACCCTTTATGACACACTCGACGATTATGTATACCAAAACAGATGAATCACCTGCTTTGGCTACGTGGTCTTTATTACCTTTACTTAGTGCTTTTACAGCGTCGGCAGATATTGATGTTGCATTGTGTGATATTTCATTAGCGGCGCGTATTTTATCTCAGTTTCCTGATTACTTGGCAGCAGAGCAGCGTGTTGAAGATAGTTTGGCTATGCTTGGGAATTTAGCGTTAAAACCTGAAGCGAATATCATTAAGTTACCCAATATTAGTGCTTCACTTCCTCAGTTGAAAGCGGCTATCAAGGAACTCCAAGACAAAGGTTATGCATTACCAGATTATCCAGAAACGGCAGAAACGGATGAACAGCGAGACATTCAAGCACGTTATGACAAAGTAAAGGGCAGTGCGGTTAACCCTGTTTTGCGAGAAGGTAACTCAGACCGCAGAGCGCCACGGGCAGTTAAAAATTACGTCAGGCATCATCCTCATTCAATGGGAAATTGGTCTACTGATTCCAAAACGCATGTTGCGAGTATGTCCTCTGGTGACTTTTTTGGTAGCGAACAATCTCTGACACTAGATAAAGCGACTGAGGTGCGTATTGAGCTGGTTGATAGCAGTGGTCATGTAACAGTACTGAAACCCTCTGTTCCTTTACTAGTGGGTGAGATTATTGATGCCTCGGTGATGAGCACACGTCAGTTAAGACAATTTATTGCTGATGAAATTGCGGATGCCCAACAACAAGGTGTGTTGTTTTCTCTGCATTTGAAAGCCACCATGATGAAAGTCTCTGATCCGATTATTTTTGGGCATGTGACAGCTGTTTTTTATCAAGCTGTCCTTGATAAACACCAAGCTATATTTGAAGAACTTGGTATTGATCTTAATAATGGTTTAGGTGATATCTATAATAAAATTAAAACGCTAGATGATGAAAAACAGGCAGAAATTATAGCCGATATTGCTGCTGTTTATGCTGATCGCCCGGCACTGGCTATGGTCAATTCAGATGAAGGTATTACTAACCTTCATGTGCCTTCTGATGTCATTGTCGATGCTTCGATGCCTGCTATGATTCGTTCATCTGGACAAATGTGGGATGCAAATGGACATCAGCAAGACACCAAAGCGATTATTCCTGATCGCTGTTATGCCGGTATTTATCAAAAAACCATCGACTTTTGTAAAACCCATGGTGCTTTTGAACCCGTCACAATGGGTACAGTGCCTAATGTTGGCTTGATGGCTCAAAAAGCTGAAGAATATGGTTCACATGATAAAACGTTTGAAGTATCGACATCAGGACTTGTTCGAGTTATCGATAGTCATGACCAAACTTTAATTGAACATACTGTTGAGAAAGGCGATATTTGGCGGATGTGCCAGGTTAAAGATTTGCCTATTCAAGATTGGGTTAAATTAGCTGTTAGTCGGGCAAAGTTAAGTGACACGCCGGCTGTGTTTTGGCTCGATGAGCAAAGGGCTCATGATGTGGAACTGATTGCGAAAGTGAATCGTTATTTAGCTGACCACGATACTGACGGATTAGATATTCGTATTTTATCGCCGGAGGATGCGGTGGACTTTTCTCTTGAACGCATCAAGGCAGGGTTAGATACGATTTCAGTGACTGGAAATGTATTAAGAGACTATTTAACGGATTTATTTCCAATTCTAGAATTAGGGACAAGCGCAAAAATGTTATCGATTGTACCGTTGATGAACGGGGGTGGCTTGTTTGAAACGGGTGCCGGCGGTACGGCTCCTAAACTTTTAGAACAGTTAGTTCTAGAAAATCATCTACGTTGGGATTCCTTAGGTGAGTTTTTGGCCTTAGCCGCATCGTTAGAACATTTAGGTCGAACAACGGGTAATCAAAAAGCGCTTGTGTTATCAGAAACTTTAGATGCCGCTACAGGCCGTGTCTTAGAGCAAAATAAGTCTCCGTTAGAACATGTCGGCGAGTTAGATAACCGAGGCAGCCATTTTTATTTGGCTTTATATTGGGCACTGGCTTTGGTTGAACAAGAACAAAATGCCGATCTTAAGGCACAGTTTCAAAGATTAGCGTATGATTTATCAGCTAATGAAATGGCTATCGTGAAGCAGCTCAACGATGCACAAGGTGATCCGGTTGATTTATCCGGTTACTATTTTGATAATGTTGAAGTGGTGTCAAACATCATGCAACCGAGCACGATTTTGAATGGCATTATGGCTGACTTTAAGGCTTAATTTTTTCTAGATAAAGTGCGGTTGCACCTGCGACAGCAGCTGGAATAACGATAAAGTTTACGACTGGAATCATCATCATGGCCAAAGTGGCTAGACCAAATCCCAGTGTTATGCCGCGTTGTGTTTTGAGTTTGTCACGTTGTGCTGGGAATTTAAGGTGATGGTTACCCATTGGGTAATCATGATATTCGAGGCTTAGCATCCAGCCAGAGAATAAAAACCAAAGTACGGGTGCAGCAATATTAACGACAGGTACCAAAGAGAGAATAAATAAAGGAATAATCCAAAGTAAGAAATACTTTATTTTTTTTAGCTCATTCCAAAGCACTGATGGCGTATCTTTTATGATTTGCTGCCAGGCTAACGCCGGTGGTGCTTGACCGGTTAGTTTTTTCTCTACGGCTTCCGCTAAAGGGCCATTGAAAGGTGACGCTAGGAAGTTAGCGATAATTGAAAAGCTAAAAAAGACAATGATACTGACTAAGGCCGTGAAAATGGGCATGATGATCCACATGATGCCATTGAGAAGCCATTCGGGTAGCCATGTTGGCATTAGACTATTTGACCAACTGTCGAATTGACTATAACCGAGCCAAATTGCGATGCTGAATAAGGCAATATTGATGGCCATGGGTAGGTAAGCGAAGCTGCGAATACCTTGCTGATTCATTAGGCTAAAGCCTTTTAGCAAATAGCCTGCGCCCTTAAAGAGATTATCCATACCTATCAGCTCCATGTTTTATTTTCGAGATCAGACTCTTTAACAACCGTAAAATTCGTACAGTTGTTACGTGAACACCGCTTTAGGGTAGTTGAACGAGCTCTGGTGCAACCCAGCCTGCCTTACGATGTTCAGCAACAACATTGGTATAAACGCCACCACGGACATTAAAAATGCCGGTCACGCGCATAAACTTAGGGTCGATAGCCGATACGAGGTCATCCAATATTTGATTTGTGACGACTTCATGAAAAGCACCTTGGTCACGATAGGTCCAAATGTAAAGTTTGAAAGACTTTAATTCCACACATTTTAATTGAGGGATGTAATCAATTTTAATGGTGGCAAAATCAGGCTGGCCGGTCATTGGACATAGGCATGTGAACTCAGATGTCTCGATGTGGATGGTATAATCACGGTCTGGTCGTGCGTTGTCGAAAGTGTCTAATTGCTTATTTGGTAGGGTGGACATATCGTTCTCAAAGTATAATAAAAAGACTACTATTATCCCTGAGTTGGAAGATTTATTTAAGTGTTAGAAGTGATCATTTCTAGTGTTTTATTGTTATTGAGTTTTTTGGCTGCTGCATAGTATGCACGAAGTCGCTCTCAACGTCGTTCAAATGCGCTTGAAAAGACGCGTTTAGCCGAACCTCCTGTTGATAATGAGTTTTGTCAGCACCTTAATGAGTAATTGGCTTTGCAACAACAGCATCTTATGGGAAATCTGGATGAGGCGGCCTTGGTTAGTCGCTTTTCAGACGAACCATCAGTTGTTTTATCTTCTGAAGTGGTTCAGGCTGCTGATCGTCAGAATGAGGGAACGCCACAGTTAAAGTCAGAAGCCGAAATACCTTCTCAAATAGAACTCAATCTATCCGACGCTTCTAACCTTATCTTTCCGCACGCTCGGTAGAGACTGCAATGAATGACGAGAATGGTAATTCGCAGCCAACCTCTCAATCTGTAGTAAAAAGTAAAGAGTGGGATGTTGTCCTGGCGTGGACGATTATCGCAGCTGAAGGCAGTTTCTTTATTGGATCTGATATTGCTGCCGCATTAGATTATGTTGATTTAGAAGTGGGAGAAATGGACATCTTTCATAGATAATTAACGGGTCAGCCAGGACAACCCTTACTTAGTGTGGCTAATTTATTAGCTCCGGGGACATTGAAATACGAAGAATTGTCATCGTTACAAACACAAGGTTTAACTATTTTTATGCGTTTACCTAGTCCAGTTAATGGCTTATTGGCATTTGATGCTATGCTAGATGTTGTAAATAAAATGGCAAAACGTTCGAATTGCCAAGTGATGGATAAACGCCGCCCAACACTGACTGAAACGACATTGGAAAAAATGCGTAGCCGAATATTGAACTTTAACTTAATGCAACAATTAGATAATTATCAGTTTAAACATGACTATTCCCACTAAAGTATTAGCTCGAAAAGATGCGCTTCATAAGTTAATAAATAAGTATAATTATCTATACTATACTACTGATAATCCTGAAGTTACTGATTCAGAATATGACCGCTTGTTCCATGAGCTAAAGCAGATAGAAAGCGATTACCCTAGCTTGTTAACCATGGATTCTCCGACACGGCGAGTTGGTGGTCAGGTTCTGGAAAAGTTTGATCAAGTCACACATACAATTCCTATGTTATCTCTTGATAATGTGTTCGATGATGAAGAATTCTTCGCCTTTGATCAACGTGTTAAAGATTGGTTGAATACAGAACAGATTCAGGTTTATATTGCTGAACCGAAGTTAGATGGTTTAGCGATTAGTTTGCGTTATGAGGATGGTGTATTGGTACAAGCAGCAACACGTGGAGATGGTGCTGTTGGTGAAGATGTGACCGCTAATGTTCGAACTATTTCTGATATTCCCCTTAAATTACATGGTAGAAATGTACCCGGTGTGATTGAAATCCGTGGTGAAATTTTTATGCCAAAAGGCGGATTTGATGCACTCAATAAACAGCAAATTATTGATGGTAAAAAAGCCTTTGTTAACCCAAGAAACGCAGCAGCTGGTTCTTTAAGACAGTTAGACTCCAGAGTTGCTGCTAGTCGCCCTTTAGAAATGATTTGCTATGGTCTTGGAGAACTCAACGGCTTAAAAACCATGCCAGTAACGCATTCTGAAGCGATGGCCTTAGTAGCAGATATGGGGTGCCGTATCTCAAAAGAGTTACAGCAAGTGTCTGGCGTAGTGTCTTGTCTTGAGTATATTAAGCAGATTGGTGAGCGTCGTGAAAGCCTGCCTTATGATATCGATGGTGTGGTTTTTAAGGTTGATGACCTTCAATTACAACATCGTTTAGGATTTGTTTCACGTGCGCCTCGTTGGGCGATTGCGCATAAGTTTCCGGCCCAACAAGAAATGACTGTCGTAGAAGATATTGAAATTCAAGTAGGCCGTACTGGTGCTTTGACACCTGTTGCACGCTTGAAGCCTGTCTTCGTTGGCGGCGTCACTGTCAGTAATGCAACATTACACAATCAAGATGAGATTGATCGTAAAGATGTCCGAGTCGGTGATACGGTCATTGTACGCCGAGCTGGTGATGTTATTCCTGAAGTTGTTCAGGTGGTGATGTCAAAACGTGCTGCTGATGTGGCTGCTTATAAAATACCAGCACAGTGCCCTATATGTGATTCATTAGCAGAACGAGTTGAAGGAGAGGCCGTATTACGTTGTACCGGTGGGCTTTATTGTGCCGCACAGCGTAAAGAAGCGATAAAACATTTTGCTTCTCGTAAAGCGATGGATATTGATGGCTTGGGCGATAAAATTGTAGAGCAACTGGTTGATGAAAGCTTGATCGGCGATCCCGCGGATTTGTTTGCTTTAACGAATGAACAGTTAGCGGCTTTAGAACGTATGGGTGATAAGTCCGCTGAGAATTTGGTTAACGCTTTGAATGATGCCAAGCAGACTAAATTTGCCCGTTTTTTATATTCACTGGGCATTAGAGAAGTGGGTGAGGCCACTGCGCGATCTTTGGCACTTCATTTTCTGGCTTTAGATACTTTGAAAATAGCTGATGAGGCTGCATTAATTGAGATTGAGGATGTTGGTCCGGTGGTTGCCCGTAATATTGTGACTTTTTTTGGACAAGTACATAACCAAGTAGTGATAGAAAGGTTGTTAGATGCCGGCGTGACATGGCCTCAAGAAGAAAAACTGAGTGCTAATTCTGAGTTAAGTGGCAAAACGGTTGTCCTGACCGGTACTCTAGAGCAGTTGTCACGTAGTGAGGCGAAGGAAAAGCTATTGGCCTCGGGTGCTAAAGTAGCAGGCAGTGTGTCGAAAAAAACAGATTATGTCGTAGCAGGGCTTGATGCGGGTTCGAAATTGACTAAGGCAGAAGGCTTGGGTATCACGGTTGTTGATGAAGCAACATTGATTGAATGGATTCGTTAGCATGCAGAGACAATTAAGGCAGCACCATGTCAGCGTTGACTGAAGCCATTAAAAAGGTCGCGACAGGACCGCACTTGAGTAAAGATTTAAGCTCGGAAGAAGCCAAGGCCGCAATGTCAGAAGTTTCAGCAGGTGATGTTGACCCTGTCCAAGCAGCTATTTTCTTTATTTCGCTCAGAATTAAGCGTGAAACCCAAGATGAAAATTTAGGTAATAATCAGGCATTACAAGATGGTCTTGTACAATATAGCGCCAATGTGGAGCAGCTATTATTGATATCCGATCCGTTCAATGGCTTTAATCGACATTGTCCTGTTCATGCTTTTTTGCCAGCAGTACTAGCAGCATCAGCTTTACCGACCTTGTCACAAGGCGTTGGTGAAATGGGGCCAAAATTTGGTGTAACTCATTTACAAGTTTTAAGCTCGCCAGGGGTAGATGTTGAATTATCTACTGTACAAGCACGAGATCAAATTAATGATGCTGAGCTTGGCTGGGCCTATCTCGATCAAGCCCAAGCGACACCCGCATTATTTGCTTTGCAAGATTTGTGCACTCGGATGATCAAACGGCCTAGTCTAGCGACTTTGAAGAAAATGGTCATGCCGATCAAGCCTTCATCGAAAACATATATACAGATCGGTTTTTTACAGAAGGCTTATCCTTCTGTGTTAGCTGAAATGGCGTATGCAGTCGGTTTTACATCGGCATTGATTATTCGTGGGAACGAGGGCGGTGTGTTACCGACATTACATGAGCCCGCAAATTTTTTTCAGGCAAAGTCTGGTGAGGCGAGTTCTTGTGTTTTGAATCCGGCTAATTTTGGCTTGTCACAGACAGCACGTGGTGTTTTACCAATTCAAATTGAAGAAGTGACACCCGCTGAAACAGTAGACATTGGCTTGCAAGCTTTATCTGGTCAATTTGGCCCTGCATTTGATAGCTTGGTTTATGGTGCTGCCATAGGGCTTTGGCATTGTGGGTTGCAGAATAGCCAACAAGGTGCGGCCGATCATGTACGCCAGTTTTATCAATCGGGTCGTGCAAAAGCTTTTTTTGAACGTACACTTTAGTTAGGAACAAATATGGTCTTTCAACAACAACTTACTTTCCATACCCAAGCACGTAGCACGCAGAATATAACGCAAGAAGTGCAAAATATTGTCGGCGAGTCAGGTATTAAAATAGGTACATGCCATGTTTTTGTTCAGCATACCAGCGCTTCATTGATGTTATGTGAAAATGCTGACCCGAATGTACGCCGGGATTTAGAAACGTATATGCAACATATTGTGCCTGATGGCGATCCGATGTTTTTGCATCAAGACGAAGGGCCTGATGATATGAGCGCTCATATTCGTACTGTATTAACTAACCCTGATCTCACTATGCCGGTGAGCGGTGGGCAGTGTGATTTAGGCATTTGGCAAGGACTTTATTTGTGGGAACACCGTACACAGAGACATAACAGGAAAGTGATTCTGACGGTCATAGGCGAATAATTATATAGGGCATTATTCAAAAAATTTACTATAGTTAGTTGTTGAAAAAAATTATTAGGAGTCTGTTAAATTATGTCCCACATGCGAGACTTGCGACTTTATCGCCTTTTTACCTTTAGCTTATTATTGTTAACGGCCTGTGGCCAAACACCAGTTCCTTGGCATGCAAATGATATGACGGGGTATATGCCGAATTTGTCTTTTACATTAACGGATGCAAATCACAATAAAACAGTATCTGCTGAGGATTTCCAAGGTCAGATTGTAGCACTAAATTTTGGGTTTACGCACTGCCCTGATGTTTGCCCAATGGCTTTGCACCAAATGCAAAGTGCGTTATCCAAGCTTACTGAGTCTGAGTTAGGCCAGGTTCAAGTTCTATTCGCTACAGTGGATCCAAAACGTGATGGTGTGGCAGAAATGAAGGCGTATGCTGAAAGTTTCGGTGACACAATTGGTTTGACTGGGGATGAAGCGGTTTTAGCCGCTTTAGCTAAGCAATATAAAGTGAGTGTTGGCTTTGGTGATGCTAATGAGGAGGGTCATTATGATGTCTCTCACAGTATTGTGACTTATGTATTTGACCGGCACGGTGCAGCTCGTTTATTGGTGAGGCCAAATAACACGCCGGAAGGTATTGCCAGTGATTTATCTCGTTTAATTTTAGAGCAAAGTTAATGTCATTAGTTAGGAAAATTGCGCGAACTTATTTTGAGTATTCTAATCAATCAGATATGGCTCAGATTGGTACTTTATTGACTCATAACTGTACTTATTATTCTCGGCAATTAGGTTTTTTTGTTGGTCAGAGCAAAGTGATTGAGATGCAAACGGTGTTTCATGCACAATACCAATTGTTGTCATGGGAAATTTTGTCATTGAAGGAACTCAAATCAAATGTCATTGAAATTGAGTTTAGCTTTGAAGGTGTATTACAAAATGGTGAACAACAAACACGACAGGGAAGAGAGCATATTTTGACCTATAATGGTTTAATTCAACATATTGCGGTTGGACTGTAAGGTTTGGAAGATGACAGAACAACTAAAAATATTGTGTCATTTAGCAACGGAAGCGCATGAACGGGTTCAATTGAACCATGCTGACATTGAGCCTATTGTTGGCGTTCATCACAAGATGCGTGATGCTGGGCTTCCTGCGGATCTGATGACTATTGATTGTTGTAAAAACAGGGAACGGATTATCTTGATTTTGAATGATGACCAGCCTGATTTAATCAATTATCAATTTTTATATAAGGAACAGGATCCTGATGCTGATTTTCAACAACTCGCATTTGGTGATTCGAGTTCAGGCACATTATATGAAAGGATGAGCCATTATTTTGCACCACCAGCGAGTGTAAAAAATATCTGATGAGAACATTATATGAACAACTTACTCATGTTCTTTTGGGTTGTTGTTTATTGTGTTGGCAGTCCATTATTTGGGCTGAGTAGATTGTGCCACCTAGTCAATTTATTACGCATATTGTTGATCCTACGGAAAGCGAACTGACTTTTTTCTGGCGTGATAAAACAGGCGAACCTTATCAATATTTTCGTCGGATAAAACAAGCGTTAGCAAGCGAGAATAAAATATTACGTATTGCGATGAATGGTGGCACTTTTCAAGAAGACTTGACGCTTCTGGGCTTATATATTGAAAATGGTGAGCTATTGTATCGTCTAAGTCGTCGTCAGTAGGGGTATGGTAATTTTTATATCCAGCCGAATGGTGTTTTCTTACTTAACCAAGTCGCGGCAAGCTTTCTTTGTACCAACGCATGGTTTTGAGGTAACGTCAGATCTCGACTATGCAACGCAATCAGGACCTATGTTGATTGTTGATGGCAAAATCAACCAAAAATTGACACCGGGCTCAAGTAGTTTACGTGTACGAAACGGTGTGGGTGTATTACCAGATGGTCAGGTTATGTTTGTGCTGTCAAAACGTTTTGTTACCTTTTATGATTTTGCACATTATTTCCAGCAACAAGGCTCTCAAAACGCTTTGTATTTAGATGGTTCGGTTTCTCGAATGTACTTACCTGAAAAAAATAGTCTATCCGATGGCCGTTTCGGTGTAATGATTGGGCAAGTTAATCGTCTATTTGATGAATGATATAGTTTTTCTAGATATAGGAAATAAGATGATGACTCAGTTTAGAACTTTAACAATGGTACTTTTAACGCTTTTTATACTAGGCTGTAGTGCTCAAGATATTGCATCTGATCACCTAAGACATGGTGAGATGAGAGGCTATAATCTGTTATTAGTGTGGGGAAGCACTCAACTGAAATGGATATCACCAGAGGCATTTTGGCTAGTCGAGGCTGATTTACGCCGTGGCTTAACTTTGGGGAAAGTAGTGTTTACCTAGATTATCACTTGGTGAAAGAATTCGATATATTTTTAGTGGAATTGCCATCAGGGACTTGTTTGATGTTGTTTTATCATTTTCGCTGGCGTCGTGTTAATGATGTTTGGCGTTGGGATTATGGGGTTTAATGATTATAGTGCTTGCCCAGTCGTTTTTGATTAAATTTAGGGTGCTGGTCTTGCGCCACTCCCCTTAATCATTAACCAAAGTTTTTTTAGGTTTTCAGCTCTTTCACTAACGCTTCTATTGGCAGTCCATGTTATATGCTGTGCTGAATGGGCATAAGGGGAAAGTTTGATGCCCCAGAGACCATCAAGTTTGTTCGGTAACATTGAGTAGCGGATATCGATGATGCGGTAGGGATCGTTCGGATCCAGAGCAAGGTGATCGGCAGAGAACCAACGAAAACGTTCTATATCATCAGCCTGTTGACTCATTTTATTTAACCAAGGTAGGTCTCTGTTTATCTCCAGCTTAGCAATAGAGTCTCCTTCAAAAATGCTGCTTGTATCAATGACCCGGATAGCATCAACATAGTAGCGTGCACGATGTTCATAAATACTTTTCCAGACAATCAAATTGCCAAAAATGGGTTTGACACTCAAATTAAGTGCAGTGTGACCACGACTTTCAGCTAATTGCTGAGCAATATTACTGGCCCGTTGTTCCTGTATGACGCCTAGGCTTAAATAACTGACGGCGAAAAAAGCTGCAATATAACTTATCCGTACTGACCGTTTAGTGGCGGCAAAAACAACTAAGGTTAGTAAGGTAAGTGTGAAAATGGGATCAATGATGGAGACGTTATTCCATGCCACACGTTCATTGCTGAATGGCCAAAATAGTTGCGTGCCATAGCTAGTACAGGAATCGAGAAGACCGTG
Organism: Gammaproteobacteria bacterium; assembly: GCA_029248745.1. Classification (GTDB taxonomy): domain Bacteria; phylum Pseudomonadota; class Gammaproteobacteria; order Nitrosococcales; family Methylophagaceae. The sequence goes on along the minus strand of JAQWIT010000020.1, from coordinate 158,541 downwards.
AGTGACATATCCGACTGTGCTGAAAAGGTATATTTTGATAAAACTTAAATTGGTTTTATTGAAAACAAAATGGAGTAGCAACCAAAAAACACAGGCGCAGATTAAACCACCGATAGGCATGAAAATGAGAGAGTGAGTAAATTGGCGGTGGAATTCTAAAAACAATAGGGGATCTTCAGATGAACGGATGAAGATATCTAGATCTGCAGCCATGCCAGAGAGGAAGCCTAGAACGGTTGCTGTCACAATGTCTTTGCGATTAGATAGGCTTTGGGATGCGGTTGCACCTACCAAGCCTTGGCTTAGAGGATCCATGCTATTTTCAGTGTTTGTAATAGTGCAGGCATCATAGCACTTGATGAAAAAAAAAGAAGCCACTGTGGATTATCATTGTGACTTCCTTTCAATGGAACAACCTTAGAGGGTATTTTTTCTGACGACGTAGTTGAGTTAGTCCAACTAAGACTGGCGCTAACAGCCACAATGTCACTGGAAGTGGTACTTGTGAGAGTTTAGCGTTTTGTTTACCGGTTTTATTTTCTACTCTGCTGATTTTATTCAATGCCAAAAAAAGGTGTAGTTGCAGTATCAACACCATTATGAGAAGGCGAAGCTGCTTGTGTTAGTGACAGCTAATACTGATTTTTTTGTATTTTTGCAGCAGATATATTTGTGCTTAATGCAATACTGCTAGTGATGAGTAGTGTTCTATTGAACATGGTTTTGCCTTATCGTTGTTTTTCCGTGGCAAATTGTTTCTACTGCTCATGCAGTTTCATCATACTGTAATCTTGATAAACTAGATAAATGCTGAATAATGTGTTTTTTTTTATGAAATACAGACCTTTTTCAGCGTAGAATATGAATTATTTGTTTAGGGAGGAATAAGATGAAAGTTTTAGTTAAGTTCTATTTTTGTTTCTTTTTTCTTGCTTTAAGTTATCCAGCCTATAGCGGTGGTGACCATCATGCTCCTACTAAAAGCTTTAAATCGACGGCATTAACAGAGTCTGTTTATCTGCTGAGAGGTAAGGGTGGCAATATCCTCTTAGTCAAAGGCGAGCAGGGCTTAGTCATGGTCGATGCTGATTATAAGGAGATGTCCGAGGCATTAGTCTTTGTGTTAGCCGAACATGGTGGTGTTCAAACAGTGACTTATCTGATCAATACCCATTGGCATGGGGATCATACACAAGGGAATGAATTGATAGGCCGTCATGCTCAGATAGTAGCACATGATAATGTTCGAACACGTTTGTTAACTCGGCAAGAAATTAAGTTGTTTAATATGGTTTCAGAACCATACCCTGAGCATGCTTTACCTTCTCTAACTTATAGCAAAGATTTATCTTTATTCATTAACGGTGAAACGTTTGAAATTGTTCATTTTCCGAATGGCCATACCGATGGTGATTCTGTGGTGTTTTTGAAAGAAGCTAATCTAGTTCACATGGGGGATCACTTTTTTTCTGGTATGTTTCCATTTGTCGATCTTGATAATGGCGGTGATGTACTTCAAATGGCCGACAATATTGCAGCTGTTTTAACAAGGATTGATGATGATACGATCGTTGTTCCTGGACATGGACAATTAGCTGACAAATCTGAGTTGGCAAATTTTCATGAGATGTTATTGGGTACGATAGATGAAGTAAAAGCGATGGCAGCTCAAGGAATGACGGTAGCTGAAATGCAAGAAGAGGGATTATCGCTAGACTGGGAGGAGTGGGCAAACGGCCTCATTCCTGCTGAGGCATGGATAGCGATTATTGCGCGAAGTTTGCAAGGTGAATAAGCCAAAAAAATGTGTTTGTAAATAAGGTGCAGTGAGAATGGATGCAGCATTTTGGCATCAGAAGTGGGAAAGTAAACAAATAGGGTTTCACCGTGATGAGGTTAATCCATTATTGGTTGCTCATATCGATAGCTTAAGTTTGCAAAGCGGCCAGATATTCTTTTTGCCGTTATGTGGCAAAACATTAGATGTTGCATGGCTGCTCTCTCAAGGGTTCACGGTAAAGGGTGTCGAGTTTCACGAACCGGCTGTTATTGCCTTGTTTGAAAGCTTAGGTCTTGAGCCCGAGATTATTTCTTTAGGTGCCTTAAAGCAGTACTATACTGAAACGCTGATTGTTTATGTTGGCGATGTATTCGATTTAACCGGGAAGATATTAGGCCAAGTCGATGTAGTGTATGATCGCGCTGCGATTGTGGCTTTGCCGCATGAGATACGTGGTCAATATGCTCAACAGATTGTGCGTGTAGCACGAACGCCAAGACAACTTATTATTAGTTATGTCTATGACCAAGCGGTGATGTCTGGTCCCCCGTTTTCGGTGCCTAATGCCGAATTAGCTGAACATTATGGGACTGATTATAAAATGACATTATTGTATACCGGTGATGTCGAAGATGGGTTGAAAGGTCGCTGCCCAGCGACAGAATGTGTATGGCTGTTAGAACAAAATTAGACTTATTTTTTTGTTTTAACAGTAAGTAATTAACTAGAGTGTTTCATGAATAATATTATTGACGAATTTATACAAAAAGAATCATCCAGTGGGGTGTTATTAATCTTTGTTACGATATTGGCATTGATTTTAAGTAACACAGCCATTGCACCGCTTTATCAGAGTTTGATACATATTCCGATCGAAGTTCGCATTGGCCCATTGCACTTAGATAAGACTTTTTCGCATTGGGTCAATGATGGTCTTATGGCTATTTTCTTCTTATTGATCGGTTTAGAAGTTAAGCGTGAATTACTTGAAGGCCATTTGTCTTCCATTAGGCAGGCGATGCTACCAGGTATTGCTGCAGTAGGTGGTATGGCTGTTCCAGCATTAGTTTATATAGCCTTTAACATGGATAATCCTGATCCAGTTGCATTGATGGGCTGGGCGATTCCGACGGCAACTGATATTGCTTTTGCTTTGGGTATTTTATCGATGCTGGGTAGTCGCGTCCCTGTTTCTTTAAAGTTATTTTTGATGGCATTGGCCATCATAGATGATTTAGGTGCGATCATTATTATCGCGTTGTTTTATACATCTGATCTATCACTGGTTGCGATTAGTGTTGCTTTCGTTTCACTATTGATATTAATCGCGTTTAATTTGATGGGTATAACGAAGAAGTCTCTTTATTTCTTTATGGGCTTAGTGTTATGGGTGAGTGTCCTTAAGTCGGGTGTTCATGCGACATTGGCCGGAGTTGCATTGGCTTTTACGATTCCGTTAAATGCACAGCGTGAAGGTAAGCATGTGTCTTTGCTTAAAGATTTAGAGCATGAATTACACTTTTTTGTTGCTTTCATTGTCTTACCGTTATTTGCTTTCGTTAACGCTGGAGTTGATGTCAGTAATATTTCAATGGAACAGATGGCAGGCCCCGTGCCATTGGGCATTATGGCCGGTTTATTTATTGGTAAACAGATTGGTGTTTTTGGATTTAGTTTTATTGCAATAAAATTGAAATTGGCCTCATTACCGAGCGAAAGTAATTGGTTACAATTATATGGCGTGTCGGTATTAACAGGTATTGGTTTTACGATGAGTTTGTTTATTGCTTCGTTAGCATTTGGTAATGTTCCTTTATTCCATGACACAGATAAACTGGCTATTTTGGTTGGTTCTTTCGCATCAGGTATTTTGGGTTATTTCTTGCTAAGAATGGGTAAAAAAGCCATTGCTTAAGCGGTATGAATATTTTTTTTAAAAGATTATGTTGATTTAATTAGAAGCACGTCTGATATGCAGTCGTTTGCAGAAAGCCCATACCTTGTAACGTTTGATGGTTCTTTTAATATTACCAAACGCCTACTTCGCCTAATGAAGATGATGGTCCTTTAACTAAAAAGCTTGTAAGTAAAAGTTAAAAAAGTAGTGGCTGTGATAGATGCTATACAACAAATGATGTGTGCACATGACCATCATGCCGTTCTATTGGTATTTCAGGCAATGGATGCAGCTGGTAGAGATAGTACGATTCGTGCTGTTAAGAAAGGGCTTAACCCAGCCGGTTGCCAAGTTAGTTCTTTTAAAAAACCGAGTGCTAATGAGCTAGATCATGACTTTATTTGGCGTACAACTAAAGCATTACGTTAGCGTGGGCGTATAGGTCTATTTAACAGTGGCCATTATGAAGAAGTTTTAATTGCAGACGTTTACCCTAATATCCTCGCTTCTCAACGACTACCCGGGGTTAATTTAGACACGGTTAGGCAGGGCCGTTATGAATCTATTAATGATATGGAACAACATCTAGCTAAGAATGGTACGGTTGTTATTAAGTTTTGGCTAAGCGTGTCAAAAGAATCGTTTTCTGGCTCGTTTAGACGTGCCAGAAAAGCATTGGAAGTTTTCTGAATCCGATATTGAACAACGACAGCACTGGGATCAGTGTATGCATGCTTATGATATTGCTTTGAGAGAAACTTCAAAACCGTGGGCACCTTGGTATGCGATTCCTCCTGATAATAAATTTTTTATGCACTTTAAAAGTGGCAGAAATTATTCTTAAAACAATGCAGGGACTTTATTTGAATTATCCTGTTGTTTCTGATGAAGAAAAATCGCAATTTGATGGTTGCCGTGCGAGAATAAACAGTGGACATGTGTTTTATCGTTCACTGAATATTGCTAGTACAGCTGAATAACACGCCTATTTGACAACTTGTCTAGCAGGCTCTTTTTAAGTTGATAACTTATCTATACTAAATGACTTAAAATAAAAGTACCGTTGGGATTTTGTTTTTAGTTCACATCATGGGTTGCTTTATTTACGGCTATCATGTTGATGCCATACGCTTTAAATCGGATTTTAGTAGGTGGTTTGATGGATGCTGTTGGTTATCCTGCTGCACCGATTACGCTTTCAGGTTGAGCTGATCGTGTGAAACGTGCTCATAGCAATGCGGTTGAAAACTTGGTGGTTTTTGCTGCTTTGGTTTTGGTTGTTCACGCCTCAGGGACGAGCAATGAAATAACAGTATTAGCTTGTATGGTTTACTTCTGGGCACGCGTTGCCCGTTTTGTTGTTTATACTTTCGGTATTCCGCTATTAAGAACATTTGCTTTTGCTGCTGGTTTTGCGAGCCAAGTTGTTCTTGCTTTAATAGCTTTAGGTATGGTGTAACTGAAGTAATTGTCTAAAATAAGTACCGGTAGTATGCTTATGACTGGCACTTATTTTGTCTCTTGTGTGTCAAGAGAATTATCTAATCCGGTGCCGGTAACGGTTCTGTATGGAGGAGTCTACGATGATAAAATCCTATGCTGCATTTGAAGCGGGAGACGAGCTACGACCTTTTGAATATGATCCAGGGCCGTTAAAAGGACAAGAAGTTGAAGTCGATGTCCTTTATACGGGAATCTGCCACAGTGATATCAATATGATTGATAATGAATGGGGCATGAGTCAGTACCCTCTAGTGCCTGGTCATGAGGTTGTTGGACGTGTTGCTGAAGTCGGGGAACATGTGACGGCTTTGCGTGTGGGTCAAATTGTCGGTCTTGGTTGGCACGCTGCTTATTGTAATGAATGTGACCATTGTCATAATAATGACCAGAATTTGTGTGCTTCAGCTCAAGGCACCCTTGTTGGGCACCATGGCGGCTTTGCTGAAAAAGTACGGGCCGATACTAATAGTCTTGTTGTCATTCCTGAAGGTATCAATCTTGCTTCGGCTGGCCCTTTATTTTGTGCCGGCATTACGGTTTTTAATCCTTTAGTCCAATTTGATATTAAACCTACGGATAAAGTGGCTGTGATAGGCATTGGCGGTTTAGGACATTTAGCACTACAGTTTTTAAACGCATGGGGTTGCGAAGTCACGGCATTTACATCAAGTGAAAGTAAAGCACGAGAAGCGGTGTCTTTGGGTGCACACCATACTTTAAATACACGTGACCAAGACGATTTAGCTTGTGCTGCAGGACATTTTGACTTGATCATTTCAACCGTTAATGTGAAATTGGATTGGAACGCTTATATCAGTACTCTGGCTGCCCGTGGCCGCTTACATTTTGTAGGTGCTGTTTTGGAACCCTTGGATATTCAGGTTTTCGGCTTGTTGATGGGACAACGCTCTGTTTCTGGATCAACCGTTGGGAGCCCAGCTGTGATGTCAGAAATGTTGGGGTTTGCATCACGCCATGAAATTAATCCTGTGATTGAAACGTTTGCTTTCGAAGATGTTAATGCTGCTATAGAACGTGTTCGTTCTGGGCAAGCACATTATCGTGTTGTGTTAACACGGGATTAGGTTTTGAGATTCGGCATTTATTCAGTCAGCTTTTTATTCTTGGTGGCCTGCTCACCCACGTCTGATCAACAACAAGTTTATGATGATGTAATTATTGTCGAGCAGGCGTTTATGGCGGCTTTTAAGCATGCTGATAGTACAGAACTCGCAAAGTTATACTCTGTAGATGCTCAATTATTACCCGCTAACCGTGATTTTGTGTCTGGGCGCCATGAGATTAAATTATTTTGGCAAGGGTTAATGCAGCTAGGAGTCACGACAATCAAGTTAGAAACATTGGAAGTTGAGGCAAGTGAGGGCCGCGCTTCAGAAGTCGGACGTTATACGATCCACACCGCTGAAGATAACATGATTGATTACGGAAAATATTTAGTGGTTTGGCATCAACAAGAAGGGCAGTGGCTTATTCACCGTCATATTTGGACGACGAGTATGATTAAGGCGCACGAGAGTCGTATTTAGTGACTATAGCTTCACCTTGTGTTCGAAATTGTTGTCTTGATGAATTAGACGTTTGTCTGGGCTGTGGCCGAACTTTAGATGAAATCACGAGCTGGTCTACCAGCGGTAATAATGAGAAATCACGAATTTTGGATGAGGCGAAACAAGGCTGTGATATTCGAATATCTCATCTTGCCCAAGTGGTTAGTAAATATGGCGCATAGCCTTTTACTGTATACTGCTTCGCCTTAATTTAAGTAGCAATCACATGTACTGCTCGGTTTTCTTTCATATTTGTAATTATTGATAAAACGTTACTGACTTGGTTTAGTAAGGTTTAGTTATCACAAGGAATTTAATTGTATGCTGTTATCAGCTAAACAAGATTGGCTAGGCAATATTCGAAATGACATTTTGGCTGGTATTGTCGTCGCTCTGGCACTCGTGCCAGAAGCCATTGCCTTTTCTATTATTGCCGGTGTCGATCCAAAAGTCGGTCTCTATGCTTCATTTGCCATAGCCGTCATTATCGCCATAGTCGGTGGACGTGCGGGCATGATTTCAGCAGCAACGGCAGCAACAGCATTATTGATGGTTACTTTAGTCAAAGATCATGGTCTGCAATACCTTTTGGTCGCGACTATTTTAGCCGGTGTTTTGCAGATAGTAGCTGGTTATCTCAATCTCCATAAGTTTATGAGTTTTATCTCAAAGTCGGTTATGACGGGCTTTTTAAATGCGTTAGCGATTTTGATTTTTATAGCGCAGCTGCCGGAGCTTACGAACGTAACGTGGTATGTGTATGCTTTAACAGCAGCGGGTTTAGCTATTATCTATTTATTCCCTTATGTGCCAAAAATCGGCACCTTATTACCATCACCTCTTGTTAATATTGTGGTTTTAACTTTAGTCGTTTATTTCTTTGGCATCGAGGTGAGAACGATTGGTGATATGGGTGAACTCCCTGACACTTTGCCTATCTTCTTGTGGCCCGATGTGCCTTTGACATTTGAAACTTTGAGTATTGTGTTGCCATATTCGATTTCTATTGCAATTGTGGGTCTTTTAGAGTCTTTGATGACAGCGAATGTTATCGATGAATTGACGGATACCGAAAGTGATAAAAAGCGTGAGTGTAAAGGCCAAGGGGTCGCTAATATTGGTTCGGGTTTAATTGGCGGTATGGCAGGCTGCGCGATGATTGGCCAGTCTATTATCAATGTGAAATCAGGTGGGCGAGGCCGATTGTCGACGATGGTTGCGGGTATTTTGTTATTAATTCTCGTCGTATTTTTGAATGATATTTTATCCATTGTGCCGATGGCTGCCTTGGTTGCAGTGATGATAATGGTGTCGGTAGGGACATTTAATTGGACGTCAATTAAGGAATTAAAGACCAATCCTATTAGCGCTTCTAGTGTGATGGTTGCCACCGTTATTGTAGTGGTCTGGACGCACAACTTAGCCTTTGGTGTTTTTGCCGGTATCTTGATTGGTTCTTTGTTTATGGCTCAACGTTTAAGTCAATTCTTACTGGTTGAAAGTGACTATGATGAAGCCAGTGATACACGAACGTATCAAATTATCGGTCAGGTCTTTTTTAATTCGTCGGATAAATTTATTGGTTTCTTCGATTTTAAAGAAGCTGTAGATAAAATTGTGATCGATGTGCATCGTGCCCATTTTTGGGATATCACGGGTGTGGCTGCTTTAGATAAGGTCGTGATAAAACTAAGGCGCGAAGGAACCGATGTCAGTATTGTTGGCTTGAATGAAGCGAGTGAAACATTATTAGATAAATTTGCTGTACATGATAAGCCTGAAGAAGTTGAAAAAATGATGGGAGGTCTTTAACAATGACGATGACTAAAAATGGATTGATATTAACCGGTGTAGATGGTTCTGAGCTGAGTGATTCAGTACTGGATTACGCTATTTGGTTATCAAAAAAGTCTTCAGCGCCCTTAAAACTATTACATACGATCGAACATTCTCATCATAGTGAGCAAGTTGGGCATGAAGGTAATTTAACGCCGAATATAAAGGAACATTTACTTGATGAATTGTCAGATGAAGAGCGTTTAGAAAGCAAAAAGCTAATTGCCGATGGCAAGCAGATCATAAAGGGTGCTAAGGACAAAGCTGAGGCTGCTGGCGTCACTGATCTTATTGCTAAGCAAAGACACGGCAGTTTGCCTGAAGCTTTATTGGATTTGCAGTCACAGTTATCGATGGTTGTCTTAGGGTCGAAAGGACATGACCATGAAGGACAATTACATGGCTTAGGTGCACAATTAGAAGATGCCATTCGGGTCATTAAGAAACCTATTTTTATTGTCAAATCAGGGTTTAAAACACCTGAAAAAGTGATGTTTGCCTACAATGGTAGTCCAACCTCACATAAAGCATTGAATTTATTGGCTAGCATGGCGCTGTTTAAGCAGGACTTAGAAATTCACGTCGTGAGTGTTCAGAAAAATCTCAGTGATGCGCAGAACCTGATAGAAGATGCTCAAAGTGTTTTAAATGATGCCGGTATCGATATGATAGGTCAGGCTATGACGGGTGAAGCAGTTGAGGTCATAACACATTATCAAACAACGCATGGTATCGATATTACTGTGATGGGCGCATTCAGCCATGGTAAGTTACATGGTTTTTTCTTTGGTAGTTTTACAACGCAAATGTTAATTGAAAGTAATACTCAGTTCATATTGGTGCGTTGATTCAACCATTGTGTTGTGGAGGAGCCTCTAATGAGATTTTCTTATTAGGGGTTTTTTTGTTTTAATGAGTTTTACTTTTTAAGCTTATTTGTTGTCACAGAGATAACGACCCTGAACGAGATGCTTTATGGCAGATGTAACAGATTATGACCTTTGTATTATTGGCGGTGGTGCGGCTGGCTTAGTCACGGCAGCTGGCGCTGCAGCTTTAGGTGCCAAGGTCATTTTGATTGAACAGAATAAATTAGGTGGAGATTGTCTTTATACTGGCTGTGTTCCCAGCAAAGCCTTAATTCATTCTGCTCATGTTGCTCATACCGTTTCTCAATCTTCTCGTGCTGGATTGTCAGCCATACTTGACTCGGTGGATCAGCAAAAAGTATTAGGGCGGGTTAAGGATGTTATTGCACAAATTGAGCCTAATGATAGCCCTGAACGTTTTCGAGAACTGGGTGTTGAAGTACTGTTTTCAAAAGCTCAATTTATTGATGATGCCACCGTCATTGCAGATGAGCGGACCATAACGGCACGACATTTTGTTGTTGCGACAGGATCTCGACCTTTGATTCCTGACATCACGGGTCTTGATATTGTTGATTACTTTACGAATGAAACGATTTTTCGTACAGACGAAACAATTAAGCATCTTATTGTTGTTGGCAGTGGTCCTATTGCATGTGAACTGGCGCAAAGCTATGCGCGTTTAGGCGCTAAAGTCTCTATGATTAGCCAGTCAGGTTTATTGCCTCGGGAGGATAATGATTTATCGGCAGTCGTAAAAAGCCAGTTTGAATCAGAACAAATTGATTTGTATTTAGATGTCGATGTCGAACTGGTGTTGAAAACAGACACCGGTTTAGCCATACAAATTGATAATGGTAAACACAAAATCATCGAGGGAAGTCACTTGTTGGTCGCTACAGGGCGTTTAGCCAATGTTGATGGGTTCGGGCTCGATAAAGCTGGGGTTGACATTATTTCTGGGCGTTTAAAGTTAGATAGTCGTTTGAGGACAACAAACAGACGTATTTTTGCTTGCGGTGATGTTGCTGGCCCTTATTTATTTACGCATATGGCAGAACATCAGGCGGGCGTTGTATTGAGGAATACTTTATTTCGTTTACCGGCTAAGTCACAGGAGAGGGGGACTCCTTGGTGTACTTTCACATCACCAGAGTTGGCACGTGTCGGTTTGTCAGAACAGGAAGCACGTGAGCAAAATAAACAACATGAGGTCTATTGTTTTCCTTTTGCTGAAATAGATCGTGCAATTGTTGACGATCAAGCACAGGGGATTGTCAAGATTATTACAACACCTCGTGGCAAAATATTGGGTGCGAGTATTGTTGGCCCTCATGCAGGGGAATTGATCGCAGAATTCAGTTTGGCGATGTCAGCTGGTTTATCGTTATCAGCTTTGAGTAAAACAATTCATCTTTACCCAAGCTTGGCACAAATCAATCGGCGTGTTGCAGATGTTCGGTTGAAATCGAAACTAACGCCTTTTAAACAACGTCTTTTGAAAAAAGTTTTTGGCTTGCGTGGGGGTAAGTGACAGTGTCAGGTAAGTGGCTAATTTTGTTGCTCATTCTGGTACTGTTTGCACTCTTTTTTATTTTTGAAGGGCCAAGTTATTTAACGCTTTCGGCATTTCAAGATTATAAAGTGGCGCTATTGAGTTATGTGGAGAACCATTTTGTCTTTTCTGTATTGTTAGCGGTCTCAATTTATATTACTGTGGTGACCTTGAGTTTACCGGGCGCGGCTTTTTTATCTTTACTAATGGGCTTTGTTTTTGGCCGTTGGTTAGGTTGGGTTTTACTCGTGGTTGCAGCGACAATAGGGGCTGTTTTGGTCTTTTTACTTGCCCGTTATTTGTTTTATGATTGGGCCAAGTCGAAAATACAAGGCATTTCAGCCGCGCAGAAGATAATGCAGATATTTGAACGTCATTCACTTCAGTACCTGTTGTTCTTACGATTAGTGCCGTTATTTCCATTTTGGGTAGTGAATTTAACCATGGCGATGACGACAATTAAGACAAAGCAGTATCTGCTAGGGACATTTTTTGGCATTCTACCTGGTAGTTTTGTATTTGCTAATCTAGGACAGTCGTTGGCGAGTATTGAACGTTTAGATCAGGTTTTTTCTGGTGAGCTGCTATTTGCTTTTGCTTTGTTAGGACTGTTAATGCTGGTGCCAGTTTTCGCTTCCAAAAGCCGAGATGATTATGAGAATAGATAATTAAAGATGTTAGATTCGGCCCCTTTGTTAGAAGTTAATCACTTTCCAGATATTAACAGGGATAGGTTACAAACCATTCAAGTTAATTTGGGTTATTTGTGTAATTTAAGTTGTACGCATTGCCATGTGAATGCCGGTCCTAAACGGACTGAATTAATGACAAAAGAATCGATTGATACGGTGTTAGATTATGCAGTCGCTGCTGGTGCCACTACGCTCGATTTAACTGGCGGTGCACCTGAAATGAATCCGCACTTTCGTTATTGCGTACAACAGGCACGTCAATCAGGTTTGAAGGTGATTGACAGATGTAATTTGGTTATTTTACAAGAAACAGGGTATGAAGATTTGGCCTTTTTTTTGGCGGAAAACAAAGTTGAAATAGTCGCTTCGTTGCCTTGTTATATTGAAGATAATGTTGATAAACAACGTGGAAATGGGGTGTTCCAACAAAGTTTAATGGGTTTGAAACAGTTGAATGCATTGGGCTATGGCCGTGAAAATAGTGGATTAACATTAGATTTGGTTTTTAACCCGCAAGGTATGAATTTACCGCCAGAACAACAAGCGCTTGAGGTCAGTTACAAACAGAATTTATCTGCCCATTATGATGTGGTGTTCAACCATTTATATACCTTGGCTAATATGCCAATACAGCGTTTTGGCAGTATGTTGATGAGCAAAGGGCAGTTTGACGATTATATGAGTTTGTTGGTGTCTAATTACAATGAGTCGACATTAACCGATGTGATGTGTCGTCAACTAATCAGTGTCGATTGGCAAGGGTATGTTTACGATTGTGATTTTAATCAAATGTTGCATTTACCACTGGCTGATCAAGACGCACGACATATTAGTAGTTTGAAAAATGAACTGCTTGAAGGTAAACCGATAGCAACACGCCAACATTGCTTTGGCTGTACGGCTGGACAAGGCAGTAGTTGTGGCGGCGCTTTAATATAAATATTGTTACTTAGGAAGAAAATAAATGGCACTTGAGCATAGTGTATTAGATAGATATTCGGAAGGGGCTGAATCCCGTCAGCCAGATTTATGCTGTCCTGTTGATTATGATGCTTCGTTACTGGCTTTATTGCCTCAAGAAATCATCGAAAAAGATTATGGCTGTGGCGATCCTTCGCGTTATGTTCGTGAAGGCGATACGGTACTTGATCTCGGTTCGGGGTCAGGCAAAATTTGTTATATGGCGGCACAATTGGTGGGAGAGCAAGGTTACGTTATCGGCATTGATATGAATGACGATATGTTGGATTTGGCTAAAAAATATCAGGTTGAAATGGCTGAAAAATTAGGTAGTAATCGTGTTGAGTTTGTTAAAGGTTTAATTCAAGATTTGGCAGTTGATTTGGCTGCTGTTGATGAACAACTGTCCAAAACGCCCGTGTCTGATGCTGATGCTCTATTGCGTCTACAAACATGGCAACAAACACAGGCAATTACCTCACCTTTGATCAAGAATAATTCTATTGACTTAGTCGTTTCTAATTGTGTGCTTAATTTAGTTCAGGATAGTGATAAAACCAAGATGATAGATGAAATATTCCGGGTCATTAAGCCGGGCGGTCGTGTTGCCATTTCAGATATTATTAGCGACGAGTTGGTACCTGATCATTTAAAGGCAGATCCTACCTTGTGGAGTGGTTGTATCTCAGGTGCATTACAAGAGCAAAAAATGTTAGATGCTTTTGTTAAAGCGGGTTTTGTCGCCGTCGCTTATGATAAATGGGAAGCAGAGCCATGGCAGGTTGTCGAAGCTATCGAGTTTCGTTCTGTGACTATCACTGCTATTAAGCCACAAGATGAATCCTGTTTAGATGTTGGACATGCGGTAATCTATCGCGGCCCGTATTCGGAAGTTTATGATGACGAGGGACATGTTTATCCGCGTGGTCAACGTATTGCGACGTGTGCTCGTAGTTTTGATTTAATGACTAGTGGCGTATATAAAGATGATTTTATTGGTATTACACCGGCGGAATTAAAACCTGCGGTTAATTGGTGTAAACCGGCTGGTACTATCCGGCCAGCAGGTGAAACGAAAGGTGCTTCTCATACTGGTATGGAATCGGTAGAGAATTGTTGTTAATTTTCCATGATTTTAGCACTTGACCCTGATGACAAAAGCTTAGATGTTTTCTTGACAGAAGGAGATGCAATATCTGCTTGTGAAGGGACCGACCTTGAGGAATTACTTATAGAATTTTGGATTAATGAAGGCAAGTCACTTAAAGCTGATTTTGTAAAACCAAACAATAAAAGTGTGTTTTCCGTTATTTCAAGGACTTATCGTTTGATACCGAACTTTGAAGGAAAATCATTAATAGAAAGCCTCGATTATATTCCATATAACGAGGGAAATTCCAGCTTTAATAGTACTGATATAATACGAAAATAGTTAACGACTGGACGAACTTTCTGAAAGAAATTTTATGGCGGAGTTAAGCATTATTATTCCTTGTTTAAATGAAGAAAAAGGCATTGTCTTTTTCTTATCCCGATTGCAAAAGTTACGGTGGCATTGCGAGTTAATATTAGTAGACGGGCAGAGTAATGACGAGACGGTGGCTTTGGCTAAAGCTTATGTCGACCGATGTGTGATTTCCGAGCCAGGGCGGGCTAAGCAGATGAATGCAGGTGCTGAAGTGGCCCAATCAGAGATCTTATTATTTTTGCATGCAGATACGTTTTTGCCTGAAAGTGCGACAGTACAAATTCAATCAGCTATTGAGACAGGCTATCAGTGGGGCAGGTTTGATGTACGATTAATGGGGCAGCATTTTTTATTACCGATTATCGCCTTGTTAATGAATGCCCGATCGGCACTCACGCATATTGTGACCGGTGATCAAGCGCTTTTTGTCACACGAGATCTATTTAATAGAGTAGGGCAGTTTCCCGATATTGCTTTGATGGAAGATATTGCTTTATCTAAGCAATTAAAGTCTTTCGCTAAACCCTATCGACTTCGTCATTGTGTTGAAACCTCTGCTCGACGTTGGGTGGAACTTGGCGTTATTAAAACGGTCGTATTGATGTTATGGTGCCGTTTACAATATTTTTTCGGCGCTGATCCTGATTATCTTTCTCAACTTTATCGACGAGGACAGTTTTGGATACGTTAATTCGTTTAGGTGTTTTTGTTGGAACGTTAATTATGATGATGTTGTGGGAAGCCAGAGCACCTCGTCGACAACTTCGTTACTCTCGCTGGCAACGTTGGCCCATCAATATCGGTTTGTCAGCGATTACTGCAATGTTATTACGGCTTAGCATTGGAGGCATTGCTTATTTTGCGGCCATATTAGCGAGTGAAATGGAGTTCGGTCTGTTAAATATGCTTATCTTACCTCAATGGTTATCGCTTGTAGTTGCGTTAATATCGTTGGACTTGGCCCTGTTTGGACAACACTTGGCGATGCATCGCTGGCCATTACTGTGGCGCTTACATAAAGTGCATCATACTGATCTAGATTTTGATGTGACGACGGCTGTTCGTTTCCATCCGGTCGAAATCATTTTGTCATTGGTTTATAAAGTCATTATTATCAGCCTATTAGGCGCACCAGCATTGGCCGTGCTTATTTTCGAATTAATTTTGAGCACGAGTGCATTATTTAATCACGGCAATATTATGATTCCTGTTCGCTGGGATAAACGTTTGAGATGGCTGTTGGTTACTCCGGATATGCACCGTATTCATCACTCTTCAACTCAGACAGAAACAGACAGCAACTTTGGTTTTTCGATTAGTATATGGGATCGGCTTTTTGGTACTTATATAGGTGAACCGGCGCTAGGACAAAAGGGTATGAAAATTGGTTTATCCCAGTTTCGATATAGCTCAGCAGTGACATTAAAAAAACTATTGTTGATGCCATTTAAACCATAGAGATGGTTTACCAATATCCTAATGCCTGTCTCATTGTGTTTTGCAAGGCACCCGTTCCAGGCCAGGTTAAAACTAGATTAAGCCCTGAATTGTCTTCTGAGCAGGCAGCTGTAGCTCATAGAAAACTAACTCAGCGCTTATTAGACTGGTTATTACAAGCAGCGCTTTGCCCGACTCAGCTATGGTGTTCACCTAATACAGAACATGCGTTTTTTCAGCAATGTGTTGAGGACTATGGTGTGACATTGTATCAACAATGTGATGGTGATTTAGGTGTCAAGATGGATCATGCACTTCAAAGTAGTCTGAAACATTTTGATCGTGCTTTGCTGATAGGATGTGACTGTCCTTCCTTGTCTGAAGCCGATATACAACAAGCTTTAGCAGACTTAAAACACTATGATGTTGTTTTATCGCCGGCGGAAGATGGTGGTTATGTGATGATTGGTTGCGATTACCCCCAACCAATGTTGTTTAATGACATAACTTGGGGATCGAATCAGGTTTTGTCAGCTACTTTAGATAGGGTAGAAACATTAGATTTGCGTTATAAGCTGACAGAATTGCAATGGGACGTAGATACTTTTTCTGATTGGCAACGTTTTTGTCAGATGAAATAACGTAAAATAACCCTGCTTTTAATTGAGACGTTAATGAAATGACAACTGAGTTTTATGGTGAAAGTGAAGATGAATTTGAGGATGAGAAGAGTAAGTCCCAAATTAAACGTGAATTACTTGAGTTAAAAGCATTGGGCAGAACACTCATCTCACTGCCAGTAAAAGACTTGGACAAATTAGTATTACCCGAACGTTTATACGAGTCAGTTGTGAAAGCGCAATCCATGAGTCACGGTGCATTAAAACGTGAAACGGGATTTATCGGCCGCCTTATAGCTGATGAAGATCATGAAACGATCGCAGCTAATGTAGCGAAACTAAAGCAAGCTCACCCAGGTGAAGTGAAGCAGTTTCATGAGTTAGAGCAGTGGCGAGATCACTTATTGTCGGGTAATAACGATGTAATGACGATGTTACATCAGCAACTTGAATCCTTTGATGGTCAATATGTGCGTCAGTTAGTCAGAAATGCGGCTAAGGAAGCAAAGCTTAATAAAAGCCCAAAGTCTGCTCGTTTATTATTTAAATATTTGCAGACATGCCAAGTTGAGACATGATGGTTTAACGTCTTGGAAGCGAAATAATAAAGCAAGCACCCCCTAATTTACTCGAACGTATTTTAAGCGTGCCTTGATAGGCATCAACGATATCGCATGCAATAGCAAGGCCTAAACCTTGTCCTTCTGTTTGGGTACCCATTCTTTTACCGCATATTACCTTCATCAGCACTTAAGGTCAGGGTTGGATCGAGTCGGCTTTGATAGGTAATGTGTTTTCCTTGATACTCTTTATCGAGTGATGTGGTGAGTTTCTTAATTAATGCTGTTATAACCACAGGGGCTTGGAGTGTTGAGCTACCTTCCGTTGCTGCATCAAGTTGGTAAACTTTAATTTTACCGTCATCATGAAGCACTTTTACTCTGAACAGTTGCTTATCGCCATCCTATTTGGAATCGGCAGATAGGACTTTACCGCCTGACTGTTGTTGGATATGTTCGGCACCTGATTCTTTCGTCAAGGGCAATGTTGTATCTGCCATTACGCTTCCTATGGCGGCAATTAATACGATAGTAAAAAGAATAGGGCGTGTAAAGTCATGATTATTTAGCTAGATTAGGCCTGACTGTGCCAATTGCACCATCAGCTCTGGCTCTTAAATAACTGTATATGCCATCAATGTTTCTCATAACGACTTGTCTACGACCTTGCGCTGGCATACGACCTTGTTTAGTCGTTTGTCTTGCTTTTGGTACATTTCCTGTTTTGACGGTTTCAGTAAATTCTTCCAGAGATAGAGTGGTTAAACTTTTGGCTAGGTTCGGTGCCTTTGGGCCACCTTGTCCAAAAGTGCCATGACAGCGCGCGCACCATTGACGATATGTTTTATAGCCTTTGTAGCTATTTGAATCTAATGCTTTACCATCGGCTACGGTATAGGGTGTGTCAGCATAACTAGGCACAGAAACAGCTAAAAAAGCTGTTAAGGTGAATGCTACAAGACGTAACATATTACTTCGGCTTTGCATCGTTTGACTCCTTACACATATCATTGTGTTCCCATTAGAAACTATTCACTTTGTTTCGGCAAGTGCATAGTTTAAAAATACCCTTTATCTACATTCCTCTGAAGGGTATTAGCGAGGTCTTTGTTAGGTTGGGAATTTAAAACTGTTTGGTATTGCTGGCCTTGATATTGATACCAAACTAGATATTAATTCATTATTTCCCCGCCATGACAGCTTTTGTTTTTTTGACTGCTGTTATTCAGCTGCCTGTGTCGCGGAGTAGTATTCGTTAACGCTATCCATGCGAGTGCTTGCCGTTCTACTCTATGTTTGACGGGAACAATGCTGACACAACTGTATATTTTTATTCCATTTGAGAGAGGCACTATTTTTATGATTTGTAATTCTGTTTGAGGTTTAGGTTCGTCATACCAATGTTGGGCTATTATCCAGATAGATAGTAATGATAAGCCCTTGATCAAAAAAACTTCAATCAGTGATAAAGCATCAGATGATCCCTTATATTTGATGATGTTAGATAGTCTACTGAGATAAAGCTGAATCTTTCCTGCCGCCTGGGATGTTTTTAGCTGCAGCTGAACATTATAATTTGGCTTCAGCTATTGATTTGTGGGTGGTTGGCCACTTCATGGGCATCAAACGATTGATGAGTTTGTTGAGAATGACGCTATTTTTACAAAACCAGGTGAAATTGGTGTCGATTATGCTCAAGGTTATTGGAATGGTCCACCTGTTCCTTGGGCGCTGGCTGAACACGTTATGACCGGCATTTCGCCCATTGCTTCTCAAGGCGCTTAGCTGAAATGGGGTAGGCTGTCTTGATGCCTTGTGCGAATAAAGAAATACGAAATTCCTCGATCATCCAGCGGTATTCATTAAGTGATTCAGAGGTATCCTTACCTGTATTATTTAAATAACGTTGCCAATGTGGCTGTACTTCTACCATCCATTCTTTATCACGCATCGGGTCGCTGGTCATTTTGTCTAAACGCTGCCCAATGGCTTGAAAGTATAGAGGCATGCGCTTGAGTGCTTGTTCGGGCGTGTTATGTATAAAACCCTGATAAACCAAGTAACTCAATTGTGATTGAATGTCTTTGACTGCATTTAGGGCTGTTAATGGCAGTTTTAATGATAAACGTTTAGCAACGGCATGATATTCTGCCAATGGTCTGGACAAATTATCGGCAAATTTATTGGCCGTTTCAATTAAGTCACCGCGTTTTTGTTCCAGACGATGTTCGAACTGGGTCTTATTCTGAATCGGTTCTTGATCTGAAATAAAACAAAGATCAAATGCGAGTGTGATGAGGTCCATTTTTAACTGTTCGCAAGGTGTACTTGTAGCTATGTTAGCTTTAGCCTGTTTGAACGGACTCTCAGGAACATTGAGATAATGCAGGCACATTTGCTGCATATTCGGTAACTGTTTGTTTAAGTATTTGATACTATCGGCTTGGGCTAACATGAAGAGTCGCCTCAGCCCCAAATGTGTTTGGTGTTGAGCTTGTTTGGCCGTATCTAACAATGTCAGATCGACATGTTCTCCCTGATCAATCAAGGCCGGGTATGCTGTCATCTCCAAATTGTTCTGCTCAAGTGTTATTTGCGGCGCTAGTTCTCCGAAACTCCATGAGGTGAGTCCACGTTGTTCATGTTCGCTGTCAGGGATAGCCTGGAAACTAGCTGCTGCTTGTTGTGCCCATTGCAGTTTGAGCGCTGCCAAGTCACGGCTTTCCTCAAGTGCTTTTCCTGATTCATCGATCAGTTTGAAATTCATTTGTAGATGAGGTGGTAATGCAGAAACTTGCCAATCCGAAATGGGAATGTCGATGCCTGATAATTTTAATAATTGTTTCGATAGCGCTGCTAGCAAATCCCCATCATCCGGTGTCATCACTTTTAGACAGTTATCAGCATAGTTTGGTACCGGTATGAAATGACGACGTTGGGATTTGGGCAGGCTTTTGATCAAGAAAATGATTTTTTCTCGAAGTAGACCAGGAACAAGCCATTGGTAGCGATCTAGATTTGTTTGGTTTAACAGCGAGATAGGAATGGTTTGGGTAATACCATCTTGTTGTTGTCCAGGTTCAAAATGGTATTCCAGATTAAGTGGAACGCGATTAACTAATATTTGATCTGGGAAGTTTTCAGCTGTGATGTGTTCTGCTTGGTGTTGCATCAAACTATCGCGATCTAAAAATAGGTGTTTTGGCTCACTTTTTTCGATTTGTTTTCGCCATTTTTCAAAACCGGCACCATTAACGATATTGTCAGGAATCTTCTGTTGGTAAAATTCAAACAATACTTCATCATCCACTAATACATCACGTCGTCGTGATTTTTTTTCAAGTATTTCGATACTTTGTATTAATTCAAGATTGTATTTAAAAAAGGCGGCGCGACAATGCCAATCACCTTGTACTAGGGCATTACGGATAAATATTTCGTGGGATTGCGAAGGGTCAATTGAGCCATAATGACGGCGACGGCGTGCCACAATGGGTAAACCATAAAGTGAGACTTGTTCAAATGCAATAACTTGCGCTGGTTTCTTTTCCCAATGCGGGTCGGCATATTGTTTTCTGACTAAATCACCAGCAATTTCTTCAATCCATTCTGGTTCTATTTTTGCGACGACACGGGCATAGAGCCTACCTGTTTCAACTAGTTCGGCAGCCATGATCCATTTGGACCCTTTTTTATGGAGCACTGAACCAGGGAAGATATGGCATTTTAAATTACGTCCCCCGGTATATTCAGTCTTATCTGTTTTGGTTGCGATATTGCTGAGCAATCCTGATAGTAATGCTTGGTGAATGGCAGGGTAGTCAGCGTTTTGTGAATTTGGCTTAAAGCCCATTTGAGTGATTTGAACATGTAATTGCTGGTGAATGTCATGCCACTCTCTTAACCGCAAAAAGGATAAAAAGTTTTCTTTGCAATATTTTCGAAGTTTATTTTGGCTGAGATGTTTCTTTTTATAATGGTAAAGCGCCCATAGTTTTAAATAGGCTAAAAAGTCGGAACGCTCATCTTTAAATTGACTGTGTGCCTGATCGGCTGTTTGTTGTTTGTCCATTGGTCGTTCACGTGGGTCTTGAATACTTAAGGCACTAGCGATGACCAGGACTTCTGTTAAACAGCCTAACTTATCAGCGGCTAAAATCATCCGTGCAATCCGAGGTTCAATCGGTAATTTGGCCAATTGTTGTCCGAGTGGTGTTAGACGATGTTCTTTTGTCACGGCACCTAATTCTTCTAATAACCTAAAACCATCGTTAATGACTTTTTGTGGCGGCGGGTTAATAAAAGGAAATTGTGCTGGGTCGCCCAGTTTTAGCGCCGCCATTTGCAAGATGACTGAGGCTAAATTGGTACGCAATATCTCAGGATCGGTGAAATCGGGACGGTTGTTAAAGTCATCTTCATCATAGAGTCTGATTGCGATACCTGCTGCGACACGTCCACAGCGACCAGAGCGTTGATTAGCACTGGATTTCGATATTTTTTCTATCGGTAGGCGTTGTACTTTATTGCGGACACTATATCGGCTGATACGTGCGTAACCGGGATCAATAACATAACGAATTCCCGGTACAGTTAAAGAGGTTTCTGCTACATTAGTCGACAGGATGATTCGTCTTTTACCACCCGTTTTAAAGACTCTATTTTGTTCTGCTGATGATTGTCGTGCAAATAGCGGAAGAATATCCGTTTGATCGGGGCGGTGTTTTCTAAGGGCTTCCGACACTTCTCTGATATCACGTTCACCTGATAAGAAAATGAGTATATCCCCTTGTCCTTCTCGACATAGTTCATCTGTGGCATCGATGATCCCTCGGATCATATCGTAATCGCGTTGTTCTTCATCGTCATCCATTGGAGGCTGGTAACGGACTTCAACAGGGTACGTGCGTCCGCTTACCTCGATAACTGGTGCATCATCAAAATGTTTTGAAAAGCGTTCTGTATCAATGGTGGCTGAGGTAATAATGATTCTGAGATCAGGACGCTTAGGCAGGAGTTGCTTAAGGTAACCTAATAAAAAATCAATATTGAGACTACGTTCATGTGCTTCATCAATTATGATAGTGTCATATTGATTTAGAAATTTGTCGTTCTGTGTTTCGGCTAATAAAATGCCGTCTGTCATCAATTTGATATAGCTTTTATCAGCTTTAACTTGATCATGAAAACGGACTTTGTAGCCGACGACATCGCCTATTTGGCTTTTAAATTCTTCCGCGATTCGTGTTGCAACTGTCCGTGCAGCAATGCGACGTGGTTGTGTATGGCCAATTAAACCCTGGACACCACGGCCAAGTTCTAAACAGATTTTTGGAATCTGGGTTGTTTTACCCGATCCGGTCTCACCACTTAGGATGATGACTTGGTTGTCTTTAATCGCTTGTGCAATTTCTGCTTTGCGTTCGGTAACAGGAAGGGATTGGTTAAAGGAAGGTTTAGGCAACGCCTTTAGGCGTTGCTCACGACGCGCTATAGATGCGAGTAATTTATTTTCGAATGCGGTAATTTGTTCCGAACTTACTTGTTGTTTCTTTCTTAAATTCGCTAAACGACGTCTTAGAGGATGTTGATCAATCAACATGGCATTGCTGATCGACTGCTGAAGTTGATTGAGCGTATTTTTCACGTGATGTTTTAAGGAAAGGCAAATAAGAGAAACGTTAGAGATATTCTACTTTAAAGCATTTTTGTTATTTATGTCAGAGGGTTGATTTACCTTACTACACTAACAGTTTTTATTGTTGACACTACCATCAGGCATGATGGTGTTACAAAAAACGGTACCATTCTGACGACTGCCAGATAAATCTGCATCTGTTAAATCTGCATTGGTGAAGTTCGTAAATATAAGTTGTGCTTTTCGTAGGTCAGCATGACGGAGGTTGGCATTTTGCAGTTGGGCATAATCTAAAATAGAACGCCTAAGAACGCTGCTTTCAAGATTGGCGTTCTGTAATTTGGTATGAGCTAACCAGGCACCCCTCAATTTAGCATGCGTGAAATTGGCCTTTTTTAGATTTGCGCTACTAAAGTCTGCATGGTTGAAGTTTTGTTTACTAAAGTCTGCATTACTTAGGTCACAACGGTTGCATTGGTGGGTAGTCATTAATTTGTCTAGATCAGCTTGTTCGTAGGCTAATGTATCGCTTGAGATGAGTGTTCCAAGCAAAAGTACTGCTAACTTCATTTTTTTCTCCTGCATGGTGCTGGGTTATCAAACAATTTATTACTATTGACGATGTCACACCGGCTAAAGTTCCACCATTTGGGCAATTTCCCATTCTAAAAGATAATTTATCTAGGACACAACTTATTTGGTTTAGCGTGGCAATTGGATCGTTGGCTCTTTTGCCGCACGGTAAAAAGCGGCCACATGGCCAATCGACATGACTAAGTCAGCAGAATTAGTGTCAGCAATTGAGTTTAATATGGCTAAACGTTCTGCTTTTTCTGCGCCACTGACTTTCACTTTGATTAATTCATGACGACTTAGGGCGTTGTCTATCTCAGCTTGGACATTATCTGTTAGCCCCTTGTTACCTAGCATCACAACCGGTTTTAGTGGGTGGGCTAGACCGCGTAAATAGCGCTTTTGCTTATCGTTTAATGCCATGGATGAGCTCACCTGTATTAAAATAGGTCCGATTATACAGGATGCGAACATGACCCCACATAAGTTTACGATTACTGCCGCTCGAGGCATGTTGCCGTTATTGGCAAAAGAGCTGACGGCAATGGGTATTACTGACACGAAGCAAGAGCAAGGTAATATCCGTTTTACTGGCAGTTTAGAACACGCTTACCGGGTTTGTTTATGGTCACGTGTTGCTATTCGTGTTTTGATGCCGATTGCGCGTTTCTCGGCGAATACGACCGATGAGCTCTATGATGGGATTAAAACTCTAGCATGGGAAGAGCATATCGATGGAAAAAATACAACATTAGCCGTTGATTTTAATAGCTTTCGGTCAAAAATTCATCACACACAATATGGTGCTCAGCGTGTCAAAGATGGCATTGTCGATCGTTTTCGAGAACAAATAGGCGAGCGACCTTCGGTTGATTTGGTTCAGCCCGATCTTCGTATTAATGTTTACGTCAAACATAACCAAGCCGCTGTTAGTATCGATCTTTCAGGTGAGAGCCTGCATAAACGTGGTTATCGTGTGACATCCACTGCTGCGCCTCTAAAAGAACATTTAGCCGCTGCTATTTTGATGACAGCAGATTGGCCTCGTCTGTCAAAACAGGGTTGGGCATTGCTTGATCCGATGTGTGGCTCAGGTACATTTTTAATTGAAGCTGCAATGATAGCAGCGGATATTGCCCCTGGCTTACAGCGTGATTATTTCGGTTTTTTATACTGGAAACAACATGATAAACAGGTTTGGAAACAATTGAAGGCTGAGGCTGAACGACGTCGTCAAAGTGGTTTATCACGTTTACCTCTAATTTTAGGTGGGGATACCGATGCTTCAGCTGTTAAAGCTGCTAGAGATAATATTGCTGAAGTGGGGCTAACAGACCGAATTCAGGTTGAACAACGTGATTTACTCGATTGGCCTGCACAGTCAAAATCATTACCGAATAGCGGTTTACTGGTGTGTAACCCACCTTATGGCACGCGAATTGGCCAAACGGATGATTTACATTTTCTTTATAAAAGCTTAGGTAATGTTATCGCTGATAGTTTAACCGGTTGGCGGACAACATTAATTACGGATAATCCAGATTTAGCTAAATCAACGGGCTTGACAGAGTATGACTGTACGCCTTTTGACAATGGCCCAATTGCTTGCCAGGTGATTCAATACCGCGCTATTAGAACTTTTTCAGAGCAGGCACAAAGAATGGTCACTTCGCCAGACCCTATAACTCCCTCTGTGACGGGTGTAGATGACTATCAGCTATCAGAACATGCAGAGATGTTTGTTAATCGTTTTAGAAAGAATTCGAAACATATGGCGAAATGGGCGAAGAAAAATGATATTAGCTGTTATCGTGTCTATGACGCTGATCTGCCTGATTATGCGGTTGCTATCGATTTTTATGGTGACGCTGTTCATGTGCAAGAATACGCACCGCCAAAACAGATTGATCCTGAGAAAGTAGTACGACGCTTAAAAGATGTCATGCATTTATTACCGTTAATACTTGATATCCCTACTTCGAATATTGTCTTGAAATTGCGCCAGAAGCAACG
This sequence comes from Gammaproteobacteria bacterium, assembly GCA_029248745.1. GTDB lineage: Bacteria > Pseudomonadota > Gammaproteobacteria > Nitrosococcales > Methylophagaceae. The sequence continues at coordinate 133,572 of JAQWIT010000020.1, read as the reverse complement.
TGGCGCTCAGCAGTATGAAGCACAAGGTGCGCAAAAGCATCGCTTTAAGGTGACAGAATATGGTTTGCAGTTTTGGGTTAATTTAACGGATTATTTGGATACAGGGCTCTTCATAGACCATCGTGTTACTCGGCAAAAAATTGCGAACTTAGCTGCCGGCCGTGATTTTTTGAATTTGTTTGCCTATACGGGGTCAGCTTCTGTTTATGCGGCGGCGGGTCATGCACAAACAACAACGACAGTTGATATGTCCAACACCTATTTAGCATGGGCTGAGGACAATATGGCGCTCAATGGATTTAAAGGTGATACGCATCGTACTATCCGTGCAAATTGTTTGGAATGGCTTCAAGCAGCGCAGCAAGAAGCGCAAAGATATGGCCTGATATTTTTAGATCCACCCACTTTTTCGAACTCGAGCAGAATGGAAGGGGTTTTTGATATACAGCGTGATCACGTCTCATTAATTCAAATGGCAGCCGCATTATTAACTGCTGATGGCCAATTGGTTTTTTCAACGAATCGTCGAGACTTTAAATTAGATGCCGCATCGTTATCTGCTCTAGCGATTAAAGATATCAGTCACGAAACACTGCCACTCGATTTTAAGCGTAATGCGAAAATTCATGCTTGTTGGTTGATCAACAAGACTTAGCGTTATTTATCGTTAGTTAACCCGAAATTGGGGTTAATATGTTTTTGCCATTTGTTCTAGCAGTGTCGATTGCGCGCACATTGTTTCAGTTTCGGACTCTTTTTCTATACGTTGATAGCGCCCATCAGCAGCAAGTTGCCACGCTTGCACATTGTCAACCAAATAGACATGTAAATCATCGATAACCTGTTGGCGAAGCTGTTTTGGTTGGATTGGAAAACAGGCTTCAACACGGCGTAATAGGTTCCGTTTCATCAAGTCGGCACTGGCAGCCCAAACCTCGGGTTCTTCATCATTTTTAAAATAATAGATGCGTGTATGTTCCAAGAAACGGCCGATGATACTACGCACCTGAATATTTTCTGATAGCCCTTCGATGCCAGGTTTAAGACAACATATACCACGAACGATAAGATCGATTTTTACACCAGCCATTGAAGCGCGATAAAAAGCACTGATCATTGTTGGTTCAACAAGGGCGTTGACTTTAGCAATGATATGACCTGATTTACCAGCCTCTACATTGGCAATTTCACGTTCGATTCTGCTCAATAAACCATCCATGAGGGTGAATGGAGCATGCAATAATTTATTTGTTTTGGGGACTTTCCCTAAACTGGTTAATTGCACGAATAAGTGGCTAACATCTTCGGTAATCTGTTTATCTGATGTTAAGAAGCCGTAATCGGTGTAGATACGCGATGTACTACGATGGTAATTTCCTGTCCCCAAATGGGCATACCGTCTTAATTTATTATTTTCACGGCGTAGGACAAGCAACATTTTGGCATGGGTTTTATAGCCAACGATACCATACACAACATGAACAGCTGCTTGTTGAAGTCGAGAGGCTAGAGCGACATTTTCGGCTTCATCAAATCGAGCACGGAGTTCAATAACGACAGTGACTTCTTTACCCGCTTTAGATGCCACGACTAAGGCATCAACGATAGGTGACTTTGAGCCTGTTCTATAGAGCGTTTGTTTAATGGCCAAAACAGTGGGGTCTGTTGCTGCTTGTTTTATAAAGTCAATGACCGGACTAAATGAATGGTACGGGTGATGAAGCAAGACATCTTGTTTGCGTAGTACAGAAAACAAATCGGAATTTGCAGGTAACGATGCAGGATAACCTTGTTTGAATGGCTTAAATTTCAAATCTGTTCTTTCGACAAGGTTATAAATCTCTTGAATACGACTTAAGTTAACTGGCCCATTGACTAAGTAGACTTTGTCTTCTTCCATACCACACTGTACGCGAAGGAAATCGACTAAAGTTTGGGGGCAATTATGAGCGATCTCCAGCCTGACTTCGTCACCATAATGTCGATGGGTTAATTCATTGGCGATAGCAGATAATAAATCACTGGTTTCTTCGGTATCAATTGCCAAATCACTGTTGCGTGTGACACGGAATTGATAACACCCTTTGACTTTCATGCCATAGAATAAGTCTTCAGCGAAAGCATGAATAATGGAAGACAAAAAGACAAAACGATGTGTACCTTTTTTTTCATCTTCATGAGGTAACTCAATGACGCGCGGCAAAGCGCGAGGTGCTTGTAGAATGGCAAATCCACGGTTACGGCCAAAGGCGTCTTTACCTACAAGAGAAACAATAAAGTTCAAACTTTTATTTAGTAAGCGTGGGAAAGGATGAGCTGAATCTAAGCCCATTGGACTTAATATAGGCGCAATTTCTTCAGTGAAGTAAGTCCGCAGCCATTTTGTTTGTTCTGGCGTCCAATTTGCTCGTGATAAGACTTCGATGCCTTCTTGTTCTAATGCCGGTAATAACACATCGTTTAAAACCTCGTATTGCTCTTCAATAATTTCATGAGCACGTGCCTTGATTAATTTAAGTGCTTCTTGAGGTGTTACTTGATCGGCTTCAATATACAAATCACTGATTTCGATTTGCTGAATTAAACCTGCCACACGAATTTCAAAAAATTCATCTAAATTGGTGCTAGAAATACATAGATAATTGAGTCGTTCCAGCATTGGAACTGATTCATCCAATGCTTGTTGTAGTACTCGCCAGTTAAACTCGAGCAAGCTTAAATCTCGGTTTAAGTATAGGCCTGGGTTAGCTAGGTCGAGGGTTGTATTATCTGTGTCCATGAGCGCTATTATAGTCAATCGTACGACATTGATATGACATTGCCAGAGCAATGTATGAATATTCGTTAAATATAAGTATAGCTTAATCTAGGCTTTGAAACTGTGGTTTAGGTTTAGTTCTAGGGCCTACTACCAACGATATTTATCGAAGTTATCTGGATTAGCCCAGTATCTACTGTTTAACCATTCCTTTTTAAATTGATAATCTTCGATAGCGTAACTAAATATTTGATAATGATTAATTTGCCCTTGTTTTTTAAAACCCAAGGCAAAATAATCTGTCAAAACCCAGTCGGAACGGAACTGTTTTTGATCGACTATCAATAAAAGGTGTTGGGCATATTGATTTCTTAAGGTAGAAAGCCATTGCACAGCATCAACTTTATTTAAATTTTCAATCACATCACTGACAATGGCGATATCAATTGTTGGCAGTGTCTCTAGTTGAGCGAGCGTAAATGGTGTTGTCAAAGTATAGGATCTGGTATCTTGCACGGTATTAAGCGTGTTTTTAACCAAGTCACCAGCAATAAGTATGCTCTGACCACGATATTGTTGAATAAAAGGTAAGATAATTTTTGATAAATCAGATAAAGCTGCCATGACAGAAAAGAGTAAAACATCTCCTGCTTTTTGGGAACAAAAACGACTGAGTCAAATGAGCCATGATGAATGGGAAAGCCTGTGTGATGGCTGTGGTCGCTGCTGTTTGCATAAACTTGAAGATGCTGATGATGGTGCAGTTTTTTATACCCGTGCTGCTTGCGACTTACTGGATATTGCGCAGTGCCGCTGTACTGATTATGCTAATCGTGAACAACGTATGCCAAATTGTGTTCAGCTAAGTGTTGAACAAGCCCGCTATTTTGAGTGGTTGCCACCTACGTGTGCATATAGGCTTTTAGCCGAAGGGGAAACATTGCCTGAGTGGCACCCACTGATTTCGGGTACATCTCAAAGTGTTATTGATGCGGGTGTCTCTGTTCGAGACATTGCCAAACCAGAAGCTGAGTTAGGTGATTTAAGTGATGAGATCGTATTGTTGCGTGATGCAATTAAAGTGGCTGCCAATTAACCTATGAAGCCTGAAGAAAGTAAAATTTTCACGGCCAGTTTAGAAAAAGCAGCAATCGAATTATTACGCTACGAAGCCTTTCGTAAACCAGATGACTTAGCCCGACGATTTGGTTTGCCTTTACCCGTGCCTCGTCATTGGTGGCGTAATACTGATCAAAAGACTACTCCGATCGATTCAATATCTCCTTCGCCTAAGCAAGCGAAAGCCATTCGCCGGGCAACTCGGGTATTAGAAGGGTGGGAGAAAATAAAGCGTTACCGACCCGAATGTGGTGCGCCATTAAATAATGGTAAGCGCTGTAAAAACTCTGTCGCGATTAGACCACCAGAAGGGTGGGACCGTGGTTGTTTGGCTGATCGTTGTCGTGTTCATGGTGGTTTGGCACGGACTATTAGACGAAAGAAACCAGATGATGCTGATCAATAAATATCTCTATTTAATGAGGCTTTCTGTATGATTGGCGCTTGTTTATATAATGGCTGTGCTGGGAGAAAGGTATGACTGATACAAATTTAGTGGCTTTTAATCAGCGTTTGTGTGATTTCATAGATGCTTCTCCAACACCATTCCATGCTGTCAAGACTATGACTAATAGCCTCGATTCGGCAGGCTTTATACAACTTGATGAGCGGCAAAGCTGGGCTAATATCGAGGCTGGCCAATATTATGTAACCCGTAATGATTCTTCTTTAATCGCTTTCACCCTACCTGATACCCAATTAGCTGATGTTGGTTTTAAAATGATGGGGGCACATACGGATAGTCCGTGTTTACATGTGAAACCAAAACCAGAAAAAACTGTTCAGGGCTTATGCCAATTGGGTGTTGAAGTTTATGGCGGTGCATTATTGAACCCTTGGTTTGATCGTGATTTATCAATGGCAGGCCGTGTTAATTATGTTGATTCAAATAATGTACTGCAAGACGCTCTGGTGAACTTCGAACAAGCCGTGGCGATTATTCCAAGTCTTGCTATTCACCTCGATAGAGAAGCCAATAAAAATCGCACTGTCAACACACAACAACATTTACCGCCTATTTTGATGCAGGGTGACGAAACTTCAGAATTTGATTTTCGTGAGCTGTTAAAACAACAAGTCTTAAAGCAAACTCCTACCCTCGACATTGTGAATGTGTTGGATTATGAAATCTGTCTTTACGATGTTCAAAATGCCGCTGTCACGGGGCTGAATGAGGACTTTATTAGTAGTGCGCGTTTGGATAATTTATTGAGCTGCTTTGTAGGTTTAGAAGCGATTCTTGCCTGTGATGCACAGCAACCGGCCTTATTGGTTTGCAGTGATCATGAAGAAGTCGGTAGTCTATCTACGTCGGGTGCACAAGGACCGTTCTTAGAGTCAATCTTGTTACGACTCTGTCAGGATAATGAAGCCTATCAACGAATGGTTCAGCATTCTTTATTAATCTCAGTCGATAATGCCCATGCCATACACCCAAATTATGCAGATAAGCACGATGCCGAACATGGACCAAAACTCAACGCAGGTCCTGTGATTAAAACCAATGCTAATCAACGTTATGCGACGAATAGCGAAACCAGTGCTTATTTTCGTCACTTATGTGCTCAAGTCGACGTGCCAGTCCAAGACTTTGTTGTCCGTAGTGATATGGGCTGTGGTAGCACTATCGGACCGATTACGGCGGGGGGTGTCGGTGTGAAGACATTAGATGTCGGATTGCCGAGTTATGCCATGCATTCTATTAGAGAACATGCCGGCAGTCGCGATGCTGGTATGCTGTGTCGCGTCATAACACAATTTTATAATGATTCAATTTAAACAGTAAGGATTTAACATGGCTGAAACAGTAGATGAATTAACGGTTGAATACCTGGAAGGTGAAGAAATGACCGTTAAAGAATTAGATAAAGTGATCTTAACAAAAGGCGCATGGGCAACACTTATGTTTCGGTATCAGGATTTAGACCATAAAACAGGTGAGTTTGGCCCCGATAAATACACGATTCGTCGTTACCAAAAACGCAATGGTGAATATAGTCAACGTTCTAAGTTTAATATTTCAAGTAAAGATCAAGCGAAGTCTGTGATTGATGCACTAACGAAATGGACGAATGAATAAAAGTGTTCTTTCCAATGTTATTGCTGCCAGTATTGTCGGTGCTGGAGTAGTATCAACAGGTCCCATTAAAGAAGTTTTACTCGCTGTTGGTTTATTTTCTCTGGCAGGTGGTGTCACGAACTGGCTGGCGATTCACATGTTATTTGAACGCGTCCCCGGATTATATGGTTCGGGTGTTGTCGTCGCTAGATTCGAAGAATTTAAGGACGGGATCCATGACTTAGTGATGCAACAATTCTTTAGCCAAAATAATTTAGACCGTTTTTTTGCTGATATGGTGACAGAAGATGAACACCATACGCTGGATTTCACTCAAGTCATAGATGAAACTGATTTAAACCCTGCATTCAATGGCTTGGTCGAAACAATTATTAATTCTTCCTTTGGCGGCATGTTAGCGATGGTCGGCGGAGAAGAAGCCATTAAGCCACTGAAAGAGCCTTTTATTATTAAGATGAAAACGGCACTCAATGAGATTGCTCATAGCCCTTCATTTCAACAAAGTGTCAAAGCAAAGCTAAGCAGTTCTCCTGTTAGTAATGAGCTTTTTGAGCAAGTAGAACAAGTTGTTGACGCACGCTTAGATGAGTTAACACCTCAGATGGTTAAAGACATTGTACAAACGATGATTCGCCAACATTTGGGTTGGTTAGTCGTTTGGGGTGGTGTATTTGGTGGTCTTATCGGCCTGTTAACGACTCAAATTCCCCTTTAAAACCGCGGTTTTGCAGTGTAATGTACATATTTGGCCTCAAGCCTTGGCGTTTTATATTCTGTTGCGCCTATAATCCACTATGTAATTAAAAGGGAAGTGGAGGGTGTACTATATGACTGTAGCTAATCAACGTCCTCATAATCGTGTTAAGCATCAAGCGAATATTCAAGTTGTCGCTAATGCTGAAAGTTATAATTTAGAAATGCGTGATTTTTCTGATTCAGGTCTTTACCTGTTTTGCGAAAACACCTGTATTTTCGATATACAAGAACAAGTTAGAGTTCAGATGCTTGAATTCGATGGTGTGCCAGTCCTTGACGCTGAAGTTGTGCGTTCAGAAGAAAATATTGTCTTTGCCGTTGAGTTTATTCAATAAGTTTTAAACAATCCTAGCAATGATTGCTTTTTAGCCAGCGGTAATTGCACAGTGACTTTCACTTTGTCGCTGAACTGTTGGTCAAGCAACTGGCCATGAAGTTTTTTGAGCTGATATTCCAATTTTTGTAATTCGCTATATTCAATCTCCATCTCAAACGCTGTTATTTCCACCCAAGGTTGAAAAGCTGCCTGTTCAATGGCCATTTTAGCGGCATTACCATAAGCCCGTGTTAAGCCACCTGTTCCAAGTTTCACCCCACCAAAATACCGAATCAGACCCACAACCACATTAATGAGGTTTTCACCTTCTAATGGTGCCAAAATGGGTCTACCTGCCGTGCCTGAAGGTTCACCTGCATCATGACAACATTCATGGATAAACCCATCTTCCTGTCGAATACGCCATGCAAAGGCGAGGTGATTAGCATTAGGGTGTTCACTGGCGAGTTTATTCAGATGTTGAACAGCTTGTTGTTGTGTTGCACAAGGATAGGTTGCCCCAATAAAACGGGATTTCTTGATCTCGAATTCGGTATTTGAAGGATGATGAATCGTTTGAATTGATTTGGACATAACAGCAATTTTAACGTTTTAAGCGTTACTTTAATACGTGTTAGGATAATGTTTTCAATATTGTTATTTAGTTTATTCCATACAATCAATGGGGGCAGAATAATTGATTTCTGATTTAAAAGAAGCCATTGCTAATAGATACCGTCGTGGCCCATAATGCAGAATATAATACTTTCAGATAAAGGTTTAGTATGGAATTAGTGCCGCAGTATTGGTGGATAGGACTGATTGCGATTGTGGTTATCGTTTTACTGTCTAAAAAGACCAGTAAAGCTTTCGGTGGTGAAACTGAAGAGATTGATGCTAAGCGAGCAGCTGAGCTTATTGAACAAGAACAAGCGCTGTTGATTGATTTAGCTGAAAAGACCACTTTTGATAAGGGTCATATCTCTTGTGCCGTCAATATGCCGGGTATTTCTTTTATTAATGGGACAGCTGAATTATCTGTTACGTCGAAGCCCGTTATTCTAGTCCCGATGAAAGGTTTAATTCCCATGCCTGTGGTGCAGTATATGGACAGTGTTGGCGTGCCGAAAACGTACATCTTTAAAGGTGGTCTTGAAGCATGGAAGGAAGCGGGATTGCCATTATAGTTCGTATTTTAAAATTGGATTGTTAAATTTAAATCTTTTCATTTATGAAGTCATCGCTCTGGTATGATCGTGGCTTTTTCCAATCGTGATCTTTCTTCATGGCTCAAGCCGCTTTTTCTTCTCTTTCGCTCTCTAAGGCGCAGCTCACTAATTTAAGCTCTTTGGGCTATCATAAAATGACGCCTACTCAGGCGCAAAGTTTGCCTGCCATCCTGCAAGGGAAAGATGTGATCGCCAAGGCTAAAACAGGCAGCGGTAAAACAGCCGCTTTTGGTTTGGGGTTATTGAATAAGATCAATCCACGCTTTTTTGGTGTTCAGGCCCTGGTATTATGCCCAACACGTGAATTGGCAGATCAAGTTGGTAAAGAAATTCGCCGTTTAGCGCGTGCGACATCGAATATTAAGTTGATTTTACTATGTGGTGGTAAACCTTTTGGGCCACAAGTGGGCTCTTTAGAACACGGTGCCCATATCGTGGTGGGGACACCAGGTAGGATTCAAGATCATTTGCGAAAATCCACCTTAAAGCTCGATGGTTTGACGACATTGGTGCTTGATGAAGCAGACCGCATGCTAGATATGGGCTTTATCGATGTGATGCAAGAGATTTTTGAGCAAACCCCCTCGTCGCGTCAGACTCTACTATTCTCTGCTACCTACCCTGATACGATTCAGCACATCAGCAAACGTTTTCAGAAAAAACCGTTGATGGTGACAGTAGAATCCGATCATCAACCGAATGTGATTGAGCAGTTGTTTTACGAAGTCAAAAAACATCAGCGGAACAATAGCTTACTGGCGTTGTTTGAGCATTATCAGCCTGAATCTACCGTTGTTTTTTGTCATACCAAAAAACAATGTGATGAGGTGGCAGTTTGGTTACGTGAACATCAGATCGAAGCGTTAGCCATTCATGGTGATTTAGATCAGCGTGAACGTGATCAAGTACTGGTCAGATTTGCTAATAATAGTTGTTCTGTTTTAGTTGCAACTGATGTAGCGGCACGTGGTTTAGATATTAAGGCCCTACAAGCCGTGATCAATTATGAGCTACCGCGTGATCCTGAGATTTATGTACACCGAATAGGGCGTACAGGCCGTGCAGGTGAGAAGGGCATCGCCTTAAGTTTATTCACCGAATTTGAACATGTACGTGTCAAAGCAATTGGTGATTATCAGAAAAAGCCAAGCATTATTGATGTACCCACTTCATTAGATCGTGATCCTGGTTTTAGTCTACAACCACAAATGGTGACGATTCAGCTTGATGTAGGTCGCAAAAATAAAGTTAGGCCTGGTGATATTCTCGGTGCGCTAACCGGTGATGCAGGTTTGATGGGGTCCCAAATTGGTAAAATCGATATTTTTGATATGTCGAGTTATGTGGCGGTTGAGCGCACAGCATTACGACAAGCCATGAATTATTTGGCACAAGGTAAAGTAAAAGGGCGTTCTATACGCGCTCGCAAAATTCGTTAGTTTTGAGGGTGAGCATTTGTCAGAGTCAACATTCGTCATTGGGCAACGCTGGATCAGTAATAGTGAAGCAGAGTTAGGGTTAGGTATTATTAAGGATAGTAGCGGCCGTCGGGTTGTTCTCAGCTTTCCGGCTGCTAATGAAGAGCGAACTTATGCTGCTGATAATGCCCCGTTAAGCCGGGTTATTTATCCTGTTAACGATACGGTTATAACAGAAGAAGGGGTGGCTTTTACCATTACGGCTCAACATGATTTAAATGGTTGTATTATTTACCACGGCACTGACGAAAATGGCCAAGAAGTTAGTCTTCATGAATTAGATTTAAGTAGTCATGCTCAATTTAGCCAACCTCAAGATCGCTTGTTTGCTGGCCAGATAGATAAAAACCGTCAATTTGAATTACGGACCGAAGCGTTAGCCCATCAGCATCGTCTAGAACAATCTTCGGTTTTTGGTCTGATGGGACCGCGTGTTCAATTGTTACCACATCAATTGTATATCGCTCATCAGGTCAGTCAGCGTTTTGCGCCACGTGTTTTATTGGCAGATGAAGTAGGCTTGGGGAAAACGATTGAAGCAGGTCTTATTTCCCACCAGCAGTTGTTAACGGGTAGAGCGCAACGCATATTAGTCGTTGTGCCGGATAGTCTCGTTCATCAATGGTTGGTTGAATTATTACGTAGATTCAATTTGCATTTCACCATCATGGATTGTGGGCGTTTTGATGCTATCACTGAGGCTGATGAAGGTAACCCTTTCGAGAGTGCTCAGCTAGTGTTATGTCAGCTCTCGATGCTGACTGATCAAGAAAACCCAGATATTTATCATCAAGCATGTGCTGCCGATTGGGATTTAATGATTGTAGATGAAGCGCATCATATACAATGGTCTGAACAAGAAGTTAGTATCGAGTACCAATGTATTGAAGGCCTAGCGCGAGAAGTAGCTGGCTTATTGTTATTGACTGCAACACCCGAACAGTTAGGCGTCGATAGTCATTTTGCCCGCCTACGCTTACTAGATCCAGAACGCTATTATGATTTGGCTGAATTTAAAAAACAGGAAGCGACTTATAAACCGGTTAGTGATTTAGTGTCGGCTTTGTTAGCTTGCGATACGGTTGATGTTATAAAAGACCTTAATTCCGATATCAGAGATTATTTAGGTAAGGATGCTGTCACTGCTTTGCACGCGGCAGAAGATTTTGAAGCTGAAAAACAAAAAGCCATCGATGCTTTATTAGATTTACATGGTACCGGGCGTTTATTATTTAGAAACACCCGTGATGTGGTGACCGGTTTTCCTCAGCGTCATTTACACCGTCATGTTTTAACAGCACCTGAGGATTATAACGACCAAGCTCTGAATGGTGAACCCTTAGCGCTATTGCAGGCAGAACGCTTGTTGGGCGATGATTGGTTAAGTCATGATCCCCGTGTCACTTGGCTAGCTGAATGGTTGGCTGGGCATCGCCGAGAAAAAGTGTTGGTGATTTGTGCCGAAGCAGAAACGGCACACGATTTAGAGCAGTGTTTACGCCTGCAACACGGTAAACGCAGTAGCGTCTTTCATGAAGGTTTATCCTTGATCAACCGAGATCGTGCTGCGGCTTATTTCGCGGATGATGAAGAGGGCGCGCAGGTCCTTATTTGTTCTGAAATTGGCAGTGAAGGACGTAACTTCCAATTTTCTCATCACTTAGTGTTATTCGATCTACCACTGAATCCTGATCTTCTTGAACAACGTATTGGTCGCTTGGATCGTATTGGACAACAACATGAGATTCAATTGCATGTGCCTTATTATAAGAACTCAGCTCAAGAGGTATTACTAAGTTGGTATCACGAAGGCTTAAATGCGTTTGAACGGGTCTTTCCAGCGGGAGGTAGTGTTTACCAAACTGTGGCAGCTGAATTATCACGTTGTTTAAAAGAGGCCCACGACGAAAATCGTTTAGCGGATTTAATTAGTCACACTCAAGACTTAGTATCGACTGCTGAAACGGCGTTAACTGAAGGTCGTAACCGTTTATTAGAGCTAAACTCCTGTAAATTACCTATTGCGAATGAACTTACCGCAGATTTAGAAGATGGCAGCCAAAGTCTAGAACTTGCCAAGTTTATGGATAAAGTGTTTGATGAATATGGTGTTGAACAGCAAACACATAGTGCAGATAGCATCATCCTGAATCAAGGTGCTGAAATGCTAGAAAGTCACTTCCCCAGCTTGCCAGAAGATGGAATGACTGCTACTTATAAACGTCATCGTGCACTGCATCGTGAAGATATGGCTTTTTTAAGTTGGGAACATCCGATGGTGCTGGGCAGTTTAGATATGATTACAAGTAGTGATTTTGGTAATACAGCGTTTTGTACCTTAGCCTATGAAGACCTAGCTGCCGGTACTTTATTATTAGAAGCTATTTTTAAGATCAGTGTCCCTGCACCGAAATCACTTCAGGCAGGGCGATTTCTATCTCACTCCTATTTACGTGTCGTGACGGATGATAAAGGCCGTGATTTTAATACTGTATTAGATGAGGAAACATTTAACACTTATGTGGGTCGGATTCCAAAAGTTACCAAACAAGAATTGGTAAAACAGGCTAGACCCATGATTAATCTTTTGGTCGATAAGGCAAAAAGCTTAGCTGAGCAACAGCACGCAACGATTATCGATACAGCCGTATCAGCGATGCATGCTACGATGTTACCAGAGCAAGAACGCTTGCAAAGATTAACTAAGGTTAATACTGCCATTCGCCCTGAAGAATTGGTTCACTTAAAAGAGTCAGAGCTTGTTTTGGCTGAGGCATTATTATCAGGTCAATTGGTATTGGACGCTGTGCGTGTTGCAATCGTGACTGATGATTAAGTAAGTTTTATAAAAGGAGTCGAGTTAAGTGATGCAAATCAATTCAGTTTGGCACCTTCTTATCATCGCTTGTTTGTCTTTTTTTTGCGTTAATGCCTATGCTTCGGCGGCTATTCCTGGCAAGCCAGCTCCTGTCAATGCTGGCTGGTTTGAATATGTTGTTCTTGAACCTTGGCAAACCTAATTAAGGGCTAAGCTTCATACTGGCTCAAAAATATCCTCGCTCCAAGCGCACAATATCCAACGATTTATACGTGACGGCCAGTCTTGGGTAAGGTTTAGTACCGAGGATAAAAAGAATGACGTTGTGACAAAAACAATTGAATTACCGGTTAAGCGGGAAGCCAAAATCAAATCTCACCACCGGGATGAGACTTCGAGACCGATTGTACTACTCAGTTTTTATCCAAACAGTCATCTTTATCATGGCGAATTTAGTTTGGTTGACCGAGCACGCTTTAATTATCCAGTCCTTATCGGTCGGCGAATCCTGCAAAATGGCATTCTAGTCGATGCGTCTTCAACTTTTACTTTAGCTATTGTTCTAAAACACTGTGAACAACTTTTTAACGATGCGCAATCTGAAAAAGAGGCTAAAAATTGAAAGATTTGCATGTTAAGTTCTTAGCTTTAGCATTGCTATTCTTTGCTTTCAGTTTAGTATGTAATAAAGCCAATACCCTGGGTTTGCCTTCGTTTCCAAGTGAGGAGGTTGAGGTCTGGAGCATAGAAACACGCGTTGTCTTTAAACCCGAAGAAGGACCTGTCAAGATTCGCTTTGCCTTGCCGAATGCACCTGAAGGCTTTGTCATTGCTGACGAAAACTTCGTGTCAGGAAAATATGGCTTAGCCTATGAAAGTCAGTATGAGAACCGTACTTCTGAATAGGCCAATCGGCGAGCTAATGGTGATAAAGTACTTTATTATCAAGTGGACTTAGCACGTGATGATAATCAGTTCAAAACACATAACCCTGTGATACATGGTCAGCAAGATCCTGTTTATTATCCTGAAATACCCGGTTATTCTGAAGCAACAGCGACAATCGTTGAGGCTTTATTAGTTGGAGTTCGACAAAAATTTGCTGATATTAAAACTTTTACGCGTGAATTATTACTGCGTTTTACTGCAGATGAACCGGATGAAACTATCCAGGGTTTATCAAGCAATATTAAAACGGACCAAGCGCGTGAATATGAGGAAAACTTTGGGAGTGGTAATGCATGAGCAATTCATCTCTGAACATCCTGATACTAGTTTTTCTATTGCGGGTGTTGAAATACCGAGTTGGGAACTGATTTTAGAATTAACAGCCCAATGCTATGACTTAGTTAGCTCAGGCTATATTGGTGTTGATATTGTTCTGGATCGGCGTCAAGGGCCACTAATGTTAGAAATGGATGCTCGTCCAGGGTTAAGTATCCAAACAGCGAACCAATGTGGTTTATTGACACGTTTGAAGGAAATAGAGGGGATGCCGTCGTTGCCAAGTGATATTATAGAATGTATTACAGTGGCAAAAACATTACAATCTTAACCATCAGTTTCTTTCAACTAATAACACGGTTAAAAATTAATTGTAAATTTATGTAATAAGCAGGCCACTAAGTGTGATTTGCAGTAGAATTCAAACTGTTTGAATCTATTCGTCTTGTGCTTTTAGGAGAAACATTTGTTAAAACGTGTTTTATTGCTCGTTGTCATTTTGATTATTGCTATCGCAATTTTTATGGCGTTAAGTGCGTCGAAGCCTGAAAAGAAACAATTACAACGGCCGGAAAAGGTCTGGCGTGTCAAAACAGTGCCGGTCAAACTAGAACAGATTTCACCTGAAATTACGCTTTACGGCCGTGTAGAAACGCCGCGACGTGCTTCGTTAAATGCCGCTATCTCAGCCGATGTCTCCCAAGTGAATATCTTAGAAGGTGCAGTTGTTTCCGAAGGTGATGTGTTAATCACACTTGATAATAGTGATGCGGACTTACTTCTTGAGCAGCGCAGAGCTGATTTGGCAGAGATTAATGCTGCTATTTCCAGTGAAAGAGCGCGCCAAAAACGCGATAAAAGTTTATTAGCTAATGAAAAAGCGTTACTAGACTTAGCAGAAAAGGCCGTTACCCGAGCAAAAAAATTAGATGCTTCACGCCTAGTGACACGTTCTTCTCTTGATGATGCGGTTGCTAATCAACAGCGACAAGTGGTCACACTGAAAAGGCTGGAATATGATATTTCTGAACACCCAGCAAGATTAGCTGGTTTGAAAGCACAACAAACTAGAGCCAACGCCATACTCGCTCAAGCTCAGTTGGATGTCGACCGTGCTTTCATTAAAGCGCCTTTTAGTGGTCGTATTGCTAATTTAAATGTCTCGCTGGGTGACCGTGTTCGCATTGGCGATAATTTATTATCAATTTATGACTTAGGCCATTTAGAAGTCCGAGCCCAAATTCCTGGGCGTTATCTTAAACAAATTAGAGATGATCTAGCACAAGGTAAGACACCAAAAGCCATTGCCAATTTGGATGGACATACTTTAGCATTTGAATTAAATCGTTTATCTGGTGAAACACGCCAAGACAGTGGTGGTGTCGATGGTTTATTCAGCTTAATTGAAGATGACCATATTTTGGCTTTAGGTACGTTTATCGAATTATCCCTTTCACTAGGATCACAAGACAATGTCATTGTCATGCCTTTTAATGCTTTATATGGCTTAAATCGTGTTTATCGTATCAATGATGGTTACCTAGAAGCCGTTAAAATCACTCGCGTTGGTGAATATGAAAATAGCCAAGGCCAAACACAATTATTAATCCGCAGTGATACTTTGCAGGAAGGTGACCGCGTTGTTAGTACGCAATTACCTAATGCGATTACCGGGTTGCGTGTAGAGGCGGTCAATGACGGCTCATAAGTCGGACTTTATCGGACTTTTTGCACAACATAAGGTTGCTGCAAACCTGTTAATGCTGGTTGTCGTTCTTGCAGGGTTGGCCTCCTTAACGCGTTTGAATACGCAGTTTTTCCCGAACTTTGTCCTCGACACCATTACCGTTCGTGTTGAATGGCGTGGCGCCAGTGCTGAAGATGTTGAAGATGCTATTTCCTCAAGGCTAGAGCAAGAGCTCCGTACCATCGACTTCGTGGAAAAAATGACCTCTACATCCTCATATGGTAGTGCGGTTGTTGCTTTAGAGTTTGAAGAAGGCACTGAAATGGGCGCTGCCTTAGATCAGGTTAAGGAAGAAGTGGCTCAGCTGCGTAATTTACCCGGTGACTCTGAAATACCCAAAATCAGTTTAGTCACCGCATATGAACCCATTGCACGTCTCTTAATTACAACTGAAGGTGAACTCGATGAGTTACGCCATTTTGTTCGTGAGGCAGAGCACGAACTTTTAGATCGTGGTATTTCTAGGGTCACAATTACTGGGTTACCAGAAGAAGAAATGGCGATACAGTTGTCGACTCAGAAATTAGCATCATTAGGACTAGATTTAAATGATGTTGCTGAGCGTATTGCTGAGTTGAGCCGTGATTTACCCGCAGGAGAGGTGGGTAATGCTGATACAGCACGTTTACTACGCAGTTTAGATCAGAGACGAGATGCTGAAGCTTTTGCTCAATTACCCTTAAAAATAGATTATTCCGGCCGCTTAGTCCTATTAGACGATGTTGCAATGATTGAACGTCGACCGATGCGGAATCAGGTGAGCTTATTCTATGAAGAACGGCCCGCCGTTGAAATTCGTTTACAGCGAACAGAAAGCGCTGATTCCTTAAAATCTGCTGAAATTCTGCAGGAATGGGTCGCTGAAACTAGGCCTTATTTGCCCAGGGGAGTGAATTTAAAAGTCTATGACGCAAGTTGGGAACTTATTGCGGAACGCATGAATTTATTATTGACCAATGGCCTTGGCGGTCTGGTGCTAGTGATTGGTGTTTTATTTCTGTTTTTACATGGCCGTGTTGCCATTTGGGTCGCGGTTGGGATTCCTGTTTCTTTTATGGCGACATTGTTTGTCATGTACCTGTTTGGTGGTACGATCAATATGATAAGCCTATTTGGCTTGATCATGGCGCTTGGCATCATCGTAGATGATGCCATTGTTGTCGGGGAGGATGGGCTCGCACATTACCAGATGGGGGAAGGTTCCTTAATGGCAGCAGAGGGTGGTGCGAGACGTATGTTGGCACCTGTCGTCGCCTCATCATTGACGACGATTTCATCATTCCTGCCTTTGATGTTGATTGGTGGGACGATTGGTAACATTTTGTTTGATATTCCTTTCGTTGTCGTCTGTGTGATTATCGCTTCGTTATTTGAAAGCTTTTTAATCTTACCAGGGCATTTACGCCATGCTTTTCATAAAATTCATCATCAAAAGCCACAGCCACGACGACAATGGCTTGATGCCAAATTTAATACGCTGAGAGATGATTGTTTTAAACCGTTAGTCACTAAGGCAATTGAATACCGTGGTGTGACGATTGTCAGTACTGTTGCTTTGTTAATCATCGTTATTGGCTTATTGGCCGGTGGACGCATTTTATTTACGTTTTTCCCATCACCAGAAGGCGTAAAAATCTATGCTAATGCACGCTTTACAGCTGGGACGCCATCGCATGTTGTCGCGGACTTCTTAGACGAGCTTAACCGAAGCCTTGATGAGACAGAAACCGCTTTAGGAGGTGATTTAGTTGTACTTGATGTGACACGATTAGGCAGTGCTAGCACTGCGGGACGTGGGTCGGCACAAACAGCAGAACGCTTTGGGTCTATTCAAGTAGAAATGACATCACCTGATGCACGTGATGTTCGAAATAAAACCTTTATGGCTGAATGGCGACAACGGATCACTTTACCTGCAGGCATTGAAACATTTACCTTATCAGAATCACGTGCTGGGCCACCTGGCAATGATATTGATGTCCGCTTAACAGGTGCTTCTGCTGAGGTGTTGAAACAAGCCGGGCAAGAAGTTTCTGAGGCCCTAAAACTGTTGCCTGGCGTCAATGCTATCGAAGACGATATGCCTTATGGTCAGGAACAATTAATATACAAAATTAAAGGCCAAGGCGAAGTCTTAGGATTAACGGTCAATAATGTAGGGCGACAGTTACGGACGGCTTTTGATGGGCGTTTAGTTCAAATTTTCCAAGATGGTGATGATGAAGTCGAAGTGCGTGTCATGTTGCCGGATAGTGAGCGTAATACACTCGCCACGCTTGAGAATTTTATGCTGCAACTATCACAAGGAGGCAGTGTACCTCTGTCGTCTGTGGTCGAGTTTGAAGCACGTCGTGGTTTTGACGTGTTAAGACATACAGATAGCCAATTGGCGATCCATATCACTGCTAATGTCGATACTAAACTCAATAACGCGAACAATATCATTGATGATCTGAAACAAGATTTTTTACCAGATTTGACGCAGCGCTATGGTGTTAAAGCGGGCTTTGAAGGTAGAGCAGAAGATCAAGCAGAGACTATCAAAGAAATGAAGCAAGGCTTGATGCTAGCACTTATTTTGATTTATCTCATCCTCGCTTGGGTATTTTCTTCCTATGGTTGGCCCCTTGTTGTAATGGCAGCCATTCCTTTTGGGTTGATTGGCGCTTTATTCGGTCATGCAGTGATGGGGATTGATCTCACGATTTTGTCATTGTTTGGGATCTTTGGCTTATCAGGTATTGTTGTTAACGACTCGATTATTCTGGTCACCTTCTATAAGCAACTTCGTGAAAAGGGCATGGCAACCACAGAAGCGATTATTGAGGCTGCTAGTCATCGTTTGCGGGCTGTTTTATTAACGTCGCTGACAACGATAGGTGGCTTAACACCTTTATTATTTGAAACATCTCGACAGGCCCAGTTCTTAATCCCTATGGCGGTATCCATATCTTTTGGACTGATGTTTGCGACAGTGCTGGTTTTATTGGTTATCCCTGCATTGCTGTCTGTACATGAAAGTATTTCTGATAGGCTCGTCGATAAACCCTTACAAGTCAAAGAAAGTTAATCACCATTTTCGATTTTAAGTAATAAGTTTTGCCATGAACTCAATCTAGCAGCATCTGAAATACGTTTATTTTCTTTGGGCTTTGTTAACCATAAACCATTACCACTAAGACTATAAACTAGAATTAAATCAGTTTTTTGTGATGCATACTTAAAGTCTATTGTCAGGCTGTCTAGTACCAAAGGCTCAGCGTGGCTATTTTCAAAATACGTCAACACAATATGGGCCTCATTCAGTTCAACCGCTTTATCATGAGTTAAGCGAAGTTTACTTTAATCGATGCCGAGTCTTTTACCGTAAAGTACTTGGCAATGGCATAATCTTTACAATCGTCACCACCTTTAGATAACGTCTCTATAGGCGTTGTCCAGTAATCTTTTGAATCCCAAAGTACTTGATCATCTATAAACTGTATATTTGCATTAAAAAATTCATTTACTCGATTTAGTTTTTCTTGCTCTGTTAAGTCTTGATTTTCTGTTATTAATTGCTGCCAATCCACAAGGCGCTGTCTAGCAAATTTGTTATATTTTTGCTCGATTGTATTGAGCTGTTATTCCGTCAAATCACGCTCAGAATAGGTAGGCCAGGACAATACAAATCCTATGAGCAAGAGGCAGCTCAAGCGCTTAGACTTTTTGACAGTAACATGGTTTGGCTATCAGTTAGCGACTGATACCATGAATTAATTTTGCTTTGACGATATAGATGATATTGGTAGGATTACCCCCTTAATTCTTTTTGATGACTTTTTTATGCTAATTGCCTTACTCCAAATGTTTTTACTGATTGCTTGCGGTAATGCTTGGCAAAGGATGGCGCCTGACCATCTTTCACCAACAGGGCATCGGCGAGCCTTAACAGATTTAGTCTTTTATCTATTGTTACCCGCAATGGTGATCGATGTTATTTGGCATGCACCGTTAAACTTATCGTCTTTATATATCTCTTTTCTGGCTGCTTGCGGTGTTGGTAGTGGTTTGTTCATTATTTGGCTTTTTTTAAAACGTTTAAATTGTCTACCTCGCCAAAAAGGTGCCTTGTTATTAGCTGCTGCCTTTCCTAATGCTACTTATTTGGGGTTACCTGTTCTAGACCAAGTCATTGGTCCTGCAACTCGCTCTACGGTTTTACAATACGACCTATTTGCTTGTACACCTATTTTGTTATCTTTCGGGATGTTGATTGCTAATCATTTTGGGGATAACAAAGGTGAGTTAAGACCTACTAGATCGCTATCAAAAGTAGTGCCATTATGGGCTGTCGCTGTTGGTGTCTTGCTTAATATGAGTGGCTTAAGGCAGCCTGATTTTCTGCATGGTTTTTTAGCGACGTTAGCCGGTGGTGTTGTGCCTTTGATGCTAATTGTTTTAGGTATGAGTATTCGCTGGCAGAGTTTGAATTGGCGCTTTGCACCTTTATTATTACCTGTGATTGTGACCAGTTTAGTCTTAGTGCCGATCGTCGTTTTGTCATTAAGTCACTTTATTGGGCTTTCAAATGAGTTGATAGAACAGGTGGTGATTGTTGCTGCGATGCCTACGATGGTTTTTGGCATTGTTATAAGTGAACGTTATCAGCTCGATACAGAACTTTATGCAGCGGCTGTGACTAGCACGACATTATTCAGTTTACTCACTTTGCCAATTTGGTTTTATGCCTTGTCAAGTTGATTTATCCATCTCAAGTTGGCGTTTTCTATGGCACTTTTTAATAAGGCCATCGCTTCATCAATCTGTTCGGTGTGACCGCGTAAGCTCAATTCGATATGTGGTGTTTCGCCCATGTGTGGCAAACTAGAGAAACGTATGGTCGGATAGTTTTCAACGATTTTCATCATCACAGGTAACAAATCTGATTCACGGCCATGTGGGACGAAAATGATTTGCTCATCTTGTGGTGATAAATTACGTAAATCAGGATATAAATTGTCAAGTACCCATTCAATCATTGGCCAAGCCATCTCAGGGAAGCCAGGCATAAAATGATGGTCAGCAAATGAAAAACCTGGCACACGGTTAATCGTATTAGGAATAATACGGCTACCCACAGGTAAGTGTCCCATTAAGATACGATTAGGGTAAGCCTGCTCACCGTATTGGGCTTCGATTTCAGCTGTCGCCTGCGGGTGAGGTTCTAGATCGACATTGGCCACTCTCGCTACCGTTTGCCGCGTCCTATCATCGGGCGTAGCGCCAATGCCGCCAAAACTGAAAACGAGATCTTTCGTCGAAAGGCTAAAGTTTAAAAAACGCTCTAATTGCTCAGGTTCATCTCCAACAATGATGGTCCAACTCAGTTCGAGGCCACGTTGTGCTAATACTGATTGCAAACGATTGAAATGCTGATCTTGCCTCTTACCTGATAGCAATTCATCGCCAATAATGAGTGCGCCAATATTCATATTTTTACGCCTGTGTTTGATGTGGATTCAGTCTCTTCACGGTTTCGCATGAAATTCGCTGTTTGCGCAAATGATCCCATCAACTGTTGTGCAAATAGCTCATCAAGATCTAAGCTTGCAAGCGCATGCGCCATGCAATATAACCATTGGTCACGTTCTTCTATACCAATCGAAAAGGGCATATGCCTTTGTCGTAATCGAGGGTGACCATATTTTTCAATATAGAGATCTGGGCCACCTAACCAACCTGTTAAAAAAAGATAAAGTTTTTCTTCACTCATCGCGATATCAACAGGGTGCATGTCGCGAACCCGCCTTGTTTGGGGCGTATCAGACATGATTTGATAAAAAGTTTTGGCTAGATGGCGAACTGCTGGTTCACCGCCAATGCGGATGTAATGGGACTCTAATTCAGACATGACGTAGCTCAAGACAAAAAAATATCACCCATATTAACCTTGTTTGTACTAACTATAAAGCAATGTTGCTTGCGACAATTCACTGAGACAAGGATAATTGTCGCACTTTATCAAATGCCCTGTCCTATTAGATTCAGGCGCATTTGGTGGACTTTTATTAATCGAAAAGGGGAATCAATCCATGAGTGAAAAAATTGTAATGCGTACAGGTGAATGTCTATTAGCCGGCGGTCCTCCATTTACGGCGGCTGAACCTGAAGTCATGATTGGTGAGTTGGATGGTCCTTTCGGTTCTGCTTTTGCTAATTTAATGGGTGACCAAGTAAAAGGTCATTCACGTGTTTTAGCATTGATGAATACAGATGTGATGGTTCGACCAGCGACATTAATGGTCAGTAAAGTGACTGTTAAGAGTAATGCATACACGACTATCCTAATGGGTACAGTTCAAGGTGCGATTGCAAATGGTGTTTTAGATGCTGTACGTAACGGTACTATTCCACGAGAGAAAGCTAACGATTTAGGTATCATCGTTTCTGTTTGGTTAAACCCACAAATTACGTCGGTTGAAGACTTGGATCATGAAGCATTATTCAATATCCATCGTGAAGCAACACGTAAAGCGATTGAAAAAGCAATGAACTTTGAACCAAGCATTGATTACTTATTAGAGAATCAAGACAAACTTGTTCATAAGTATTATGAAAAAGCGTTAGCTAAATAAGCCAGCGATACATTCTATAAACAACGGCCTATATGGTTTGCTATATGGGCCGTTTTTTATTTGAATACTTGCTAAAACCTGATGAGGTCGTTATTTTTAAACCTAGCTCATTAAGCAATATCGTTGGCGTGCATTAAAATCTTTGGGCTTGTTTTTTATTTTGGGGTCCATCGTTGTTTGGACGTTTAACATTCGGTTTGGTTTATAACGATGGAAGAAGAAATTAGTCGGGCTTTTGGCGAGGGTGGCCTGTTGTCACAGCATATTAAAGGCTACGCACCACGCCCCCAACAACAAGAAATGGCCAATACGATTTCTGAGGCCTTATCAAAGAGTACTGTCCTGATTGCTGAAGCGGGTACCGGCACAGGTAAAACCTTTGCTTATTTGGTCCCTGCTATTCTGTCAGGGCAAAAGGTTATTATCTCAACTGGAACGAAAAACTTACAAGACCAATTATTTCATAAAGATATTCCTACTTTGCGTAAGGCGCTGGCAATGCCTTTTCAAGCTGCACTATTAAAAGGGCGAAGTAATTATTTATGCCATTACCGGTTGCATCAAGCACAACACGATCCTTTGCTTACATCACATTCAGATCTTTTGTATGACTTGATGATCTGGTCCGGCGAAACTCGATCAGGTGATTTAAGTGAAGATGATGTACTAGAGGAGGGATCTGCATTATGGCCCAGAGTGACCTCAACGATTGATAATTGTCTGGGCTCTGACTGTCCTAACTCTGCCGAGTGCTTCATCAGTGAAGCCCGTAAGCGTGCTCAGGAAGCGAATATTGTAGTCGTGAACCATCACTTATTAATGTCTGATATGGCTCTAAAGTCTAATGGCCAAGGTGAAGTCTTACCTAATGCTGATGCCTATATTATTGATGAAGCACATCAACTGCCCAATATTGCCACGCAGTTCTTGGGTAATCGGATCAGTAGCCATCAGATTCAAGAACTATGTCGTGATACCGTACGTGAAATGGCGCAAGATGCCCCCGATATGCAGCTACTTCAGGACCATGCTGATAAGACGGAATCAGCACTCCGTACTTTTCATTCAAGCTTAGGTGATAAGGAACAACGTGTACCCTGGATGAGCTTACTTGAGAAAATGGGTGTTGAGAATAAACTAACTGATCTCATTGACACGATGGAAGGCTTGTCTCAACAGTTAAGCCTCGCTGCAGAACGGGGTAAAGGGTTAGAGCAATGTCATAACCGAAGCGAAGTATTACTACAGACATTACATTTTTTCGATTCAAAACAAGAAGATAGTCAACTGGTACTGTGGGGTGATGTCCGTCAAAATGGCATGACATTACATGCCACGCCACAAAATATTAGTGAACATTTCCAGCAATGGATCGATCAAAAGCCTCAATCCTGGATTTTCACATCTGCGACGTTAACGGTTGCAGGTAAGTTTAATAATTTTAGCGACCAACTAGGCATTTCAGAAGCTGACAGTGTTGTCTGGCCAAGCCCATTTGATTTCGAAAAACAAAGTTTATTGTATATGCCCAATATTCCTGTTGATCCAAGTCACGATGATTATCTTAGTCATATTATTCAAATTAGTAAGGATATGATTACTTATAGCCAAGGGCGGACTTTCTTGCTCTTTACCAGTTACCGGGCTCTAAACAGTGTCGCTGATGCCCTGGCTAATATCGATTATCCCTTAATGGTACAAGGTCGAAGTTCTAAAAGTAATTTACTCAGTGAGTTTCGTGAGCATGGTAATGCAGTATTACTGGGTACAAGTAGCTTTTGGGAAGGCGTTGATGTACGAGGTGAGGCGTTATCTTGTGTATTAATAGATAAAATTCCTTTTTCAGCACCTGATGACCCTATTTTACAGGCCAAAATTGATTATTTAAGAGAGCGGGGTGGTAACCCTTTTTCGGCTATTCAAATTCCGAGTGCTGTGATTCAGCTAAAGCAGGGGATAGGCCGACTTATTCGCGATCATTCAGATTATGGTGTTTTAGTTTTATGTGACCCTCGTTTTTTAACTAAACCCTACGGCAAGTACTTTTTACGCAGTTTACCACCCATGCCTATCACTCAAGATAAAGCGGATGTTAAAGTGTTTTTTGAAGTTCGTGAAACAGCAGCTTAAGTACGTTTTATTGGCTTACAAGGTAAGCGAACGCTGTCATAAAGGCTTGTTCTTGAAATTGCTTTAAGCCTGTTTCTTTAAAGTTGAGCGTTGTATGACTATGCTTAAGAATTTCTTTTGTTTTAGAAGATGATAATAACGTCACATCTATAGCATCTATGAGTTGAATCGTTGCTTCTAATTTAAAACTAACGGCACCACCGGCAAATTTTCCGCGTGTTAATCGTTCTTTAACGACGACATTACTGATTTGGTAGTCTGCCATTAATTTAGCAAAATCAAATTGAAATTTCTGTATTTGTTCTTGACTCGTCGCGTCAGCAATAGCCAGTTTTTTTACCCGACAATCGTTGAGTGTGTATAAACCATTATCCAAGCTCATTAGGCATATGATTGCTTCACTGCCTTTAAGTTCTATACCACATGTTTTCATTACTTTTCCTAGTCTTGAAGAAGGTCGCTATGATACGCGTTTAGTTTAAGTCGATGGCAAATTCTTTTAATAATTCAATCGGGATGATCTCAAGTGCTTTTTGATGTGTTCGCATCAAATGAACCCTAGGTGCCATATTTTGATGATGAGCCTCTAACCAACGTTGTGCACACAAGCACCAACGATCGCCTTGCTTTAGCCCTGGGAAACCAAATTCCGGTACCGGCGTACTTAGGTCATTACCTTTAAAGCGTGAGTATTCGAGAAATGCAGTTGTGATTTCTATACAAACAGTATGCGAGCCAATATCATCATCGTTAGTATTACAACAGCCATCTCTAAAAAAGCCAGTAATTGGATCTTCACTACAGGGTAGCAATGATTCACCAAACACATTTAATGATTCGTCTAACTCAATTGCCATAACTTAGCCTATAAACTTATTTAGAAAGTTTTATCTCGCCATTTATCTCTTGATTAATATCTAATTCAGGAATGGATAACACCATTTTGATATTAAATTGTTCTGAACCGGTTAACTGACCAGAACCTATTTGCATTTGTATTGCCTGTTCGATAGTCCGTTGAGATGTAATACCGACCTTTTTAAGGTACTGTCTAATCTGCATATTTAAATTATCTTCATTCATTACAGTCTCCTTGTGATTAGCAGTTTAGTCTTATTTATCGTACTTTATATATTTAAATAGTGGGTCATCGGGTGTTCCGACTAAAGCACCTTTGTCTAAACCTGGTTGCCACGTGACAACTTCTTCTATTTGTTTTGCCAGTTCAAAATCTTTATCAGTAATACCTTTAGCGGCGTGGTTCATTAATTTAACAATGACAAAGGCATAAGACATAGTCATATCAGGGTGATGGAAACCTGCTTCGGCTAAGTGACCCACTGTATTTACGACCATCAACGTAGATTTCCAACCACTGGTTTTGTATTTGCGTCTTATCCATCCATTTTCTAAATACCAGTGGGGGAGCTCAGCTTCTAAGAATAACTTAACTTCTTGCTCACTATAGGTACGTTCGTCTTTATCTTCTCGCCATGCCATCTTTAATGTATTTCCTTAATAAAGTGTTTCTTGCAGATTATGACTGTCTTGTAGGTGTGTCAAGTATTGCCATTCAGAATTTAAAATCTGAGTACTCCAGGGTAGTTATCTATCCCTAAGAAACGAATTTTGGTTTAACCGTTTTAATGACTTTGTTTATTAAATGCGGTTTCTGAACAAGAGGGTGCTGTAAAATACCTAATTTAACATAATATATATTATGCGAATATATTTTTATAAAGAAAAAGGGCTCTAGTCAACCACGAGACGCGACACATAATGTGAGATTCACGACAGAGCTTAATATCTAATTACCTTATTATTTCTCAAGGATATAAGTTCTCCACATTGAAAATAAGGGCAAAAAATCAATTTTATTTTTTATTTTAAAACCAACTGCTTCCATTTCCTGCTCTATAACTCTCCTTGGTATGACAAACCTATTTTGATATTGGCGAGTTAACCTTTTACTTTCCATCCTCTGGCGTTTCCAGGATTTAAAATTACCATCTACCCACAGAGAAATAATCGCTGTTGATGTACTTACCCGATATAATTCAGACAAGACTTTCAGTCTATCATCTCGTCCGCCAATGTGATGAAGTAACCTGATACAAAAAACATTTTCAACAGATTTGTCCGCCAATTTGATGTTAAATGCTGAACCTTGTCCCAGACTAGTAATTCGCTCTACAACCGGGTTGGTACGCAACTTTATACCAGTATCGATCATATCTTGGCTGTAATCCATTATACGAATTTCTCTTTTTGGGTCTTACGCAAGCAAAGCGCAAAAACGTCCAGTGCCACATGGCATATCTAGGACAGTCTGAGGCTCACCTGCTATATTAAGTGCTTTCCTAGCCACTTGATGATCACGCCAATTAGAGAGACGTCGCCACAAACCATTATTATGTTTTACAAAATACTGTTGGGCATGTTCAGAATTATATTTTTGAGAGAAAGGCAGTATTTTCTTTTCTTCGATTGACATCGATTTCACTCCTAAATTAAAGGAGCTCTAATCATAGGGAGACTTACTTAAGAAACCCTTAATATCATCAAAATTCATACTCTGTTAAAAAACGCCAAGTATTGTCAGGGGATTTATTATCAAGACCGAACACAACACCGGCTTCCCAATGTAACTTTTTGCCTAGACCAAACTTTATATCTCCCATTAATACTGGACCCAAGCTACGGGTATTCTGCCCTCCATAAAATTCAAGCGCAGGCTCTAAGTCTCGTGAATAACGGTAGCGCGTCTGCAATGCCAGAGCTGCCTCAAACTCTGCTCCAGCATCTCGAACTTGATGCTGAACAACAAAAGAAAGTTGAGAAACAGTTTAAGTCTGGCTGGGAAGCAGCAAAAAAACAGCTTTGCAAAGTTAATGGAAAACCAGCTTCTAAACTTGTAGAAGTAGAAAAAGTTAAGCCTATTGATGATTTACTAATTGAATAGGAAGCTGATGGTTTTGATGACGACTAAGTGGTAGTCGCTGAGACCTAAGCCGATACAGGCCCGATAGCTTTTTTTGCCAAAATCGGTCAGTGAACTTATAAATGTGAATTATGAAGCTAAAAGTTCCATTCCACCCTTAGACATCGAAAAAATAGTTTCATCCATATCTCCTCTAGGAGGCATAGAGCCTCGCATTAGCTTCCTACAATGCTGAATATTTTTTTATAATCTTTTTCCATGCTCTGAAGTATAGGAATATCAGTAAACTCTTGTATTTCGCGTATAGCTAAAGGAGAACTAGAACATAAACCAGAGATAGCATCTGGAACTAAGCCGAATTTATCTCGTAAAGCCTGAATACCACCAAATACAGCAGTTGAGTCTGGGGCGCAAAATACAAGTTTACTTATACGTTGCCGTATCTCTGGCATTTTTAATAACATAGCTGTTTCTCTTTGAAATATGCCATCTGCAAACTCAATAACAATATAATTTGCTGGATCATTACCATACTTCATATCAAAGGTGCGAAACATGCTCAATAATTGGGCTTCCCTCATCTGATAGGTGGATGGGTAGCCAAAATAAGTGAAATCTGCGACATGCTCTGCACCACAATCATTCATTAACAAAATGTCTTTTAAGCTCGCCGTACCTGTAATTTTCGCGGCTCTGACACCTTTCCCCATTGATGAAAGTGCATAACAACATGCAGCCGCAGCATGAGTTTTTCCACTGTTCATTGTCGTACCAACACAGAGAATAATTTTCGATCCTTTTTTGTTCCGAGTCTCATTCTTTGCAGTTATAAGCACATGATCGGTTGTGTTTATTACTTTGCTTTCATTATCACAAACGTACCCCAAAACTTTTATTTTCGTTGTAACTCCAACCAATTGATTTTGTGTTTTCACCTCACCGATTACACCACCTTGACTAAAAAGCTCAACAAATTCCTGTGATGAGTCAGGAACTATTCCTTCAAATTGATCAGGAGCATAACGATTACCAAAGACAAAAATTGCCCGCGTACCTATATTGAGAGTATGTTGCCTACCCGACTTACTCTCTATAACGCGATGATGCCCAAGCGCACTAACTTCACCGAATACGAGGTCGCCGACAACTGGAGACTTCTTATTAAAAGGATCGTATTGTTTTATTGCCGATTTTTTAACAGAAAATGCGCCACTAGAGACAATACAACTTGATTTTATTTTTTCCACATTATTGCCTTTAAAAATGTAATGGTGAGCAGTATCACTTGTTTTAAATGGGTATTAAAATTCGCTTTCATTCTGATACTTCGGCGGAGTTTAATTCTGTGTACTAAAATAATCAAGCATAAACTGAGACATTCAAATAATGTCTTAATCAATATCTCCATCCAGATAATGAACCACTCTTTGTACAGCAATTTAATTTTATTATATCGAGAGGTGCAACCGCGCTGAAAGGCTTAGCTGTTAGAGGTTAAAGATTGTTCTACGTGGTAGTTATGATCGTATAATCACAAGCGACAAATTATGACGAACCGTGGTAAGACACTAAAACAAAAAATAATGTTAGCCGCTTAATCCTCAATTTTTTACTTTTGTTTTTAATAATAGGGCGCAACCAATGTATCCAATTGTTGAGGTTCTTTTTTACTGATATTAAGAGCCTCACCGTGCGCTGTGGGTCGAAAGCAGCCCTTAAATTTAATCTAATGCTTCATCACTTTAAACTTTAACTCGCCATCAAGTGCTCAAATTATGTGTCGCAAAATGCACTCTCAGAACAAAATATGTGTCGAACTTACTCATCTTTTGTGTCGCTAACTTTTGTAACATAATGATTAATATGATATTACAGTCTCACATTATGTGTCGCGTCTCGAACCATATCATGGCTCAACTTAAGTTGTAAGCTTCTTAATATGAATTTTGATAACTTGTTATTCTGATTTCCGTGAGTATATTTTATCTTTGAATATTAAAACCAATATCGACTGCGCTGTATTGATTGTGTTTCTACGTGTACCATGCCTGATTTTGCTTCACGTGATTATGTTTCTATTTATCGGCTGTTAATACTGAAAACATTAATTTTTTTCAGCCTAGTGCATGTTCTTACAAACAAGAAAATATTTCATCTTGTTTCATTATAATTTAATGTTATAAGTCACTTTCATTAATGAGTTAAGCAGGTATGATACCTATCTGTTCTTTTTTAATCTTCAACTTATGAGTGACATTAAACTGGATACTAAAAACGATCTTGATATGATTATCTGCGATTGTAGCGGTACGACTAAACGTAAAGTACTACAACTTATTGAAGAAGGCTACGATACGGTTGATATGGTTTCGCGTAAAACAGGCGCTCAATCTGGCTGTGGTGGTTGCGAATATGATTTAGAACTGATCTTTCAGGAATATGGCCCGAGCAAGGAAAACTAATTCACTGCGCCCGTTTGTTGTAATAACTGATAAATTTGATTCGCCATAATACGGTAACCTTCCGCATTAAGATGAATAGGATCAGATTTTAACGCATGTTGAGACTTTACATCGACTAGCACATCAATTTCTATTGGAAGTTGATGTTGTGTCGCCACTTGAGTATATAAATCTGGCACAGTCAGCCCCAACCCTAAGGTTGGGACAGCGATCACCATAACCTGAGCATTATGTTGCTGAATCAGCTCAATCATTTGAGTCAGGTTGCTTTTTAATTGATGTTTATCTAAACGTCGAATTAAATCATTGCCCCCATGGCATAGAATAACCAAATCTGGCTAATATTGTTCGAGCATAGTTGTAAGGCGATCTAACCCTTCAATGCTTATTTCCCACGGTACTCCAGCATAAACACCTTGCGTTGCGTCGGTTGTGATAAACACAGCTGAGTAACTTTCAGTGTCTGAATTTGCACCAGTACCAAATGTTAAACTATCACCGTAAGCCAGAATAACAGCGTCATCCGCTAACGGTGATAAAGCGGGCTGGGAACTTGAACATGCCGTTAAAAATGCTAATAAGCAGCTAATTAAAAACCGTTTAAGGCTAACCTTATCTTGCCACGTTATATTGAATTAACTGTTGGAAATAAACGATAGAAGTTCGCAGACGTTGTTGACGCAATATTATCAACTGTATCACCACGTAGCTCGGCTAAAAATTCGGCAACATGCTTAACGAAAGCAGGCTGATTAGTTTTGCCTCGATGTGGCATCGGTGCTAAGTAAGGTGAGTCTGTTTCAATTAAAATGCGGTCTAACGGCAACATCTTAGCAACTTCTTGCAATGTTTTAGCATTTTTAAATGTCACAATGCCGGATAAAGAAATATAAAAACCAATATCTAAAGCACGTCTAGCCGTGTCCCAATCTTCAGTAAAGCAATGAATGATACCGCCAGCCTCACGTGCTTGTTCATTTTCTAACATTGCCATTGTGTCATCCCGTGCTTCTCGTGTGTGGATAATCAATGGTTTTTTTAGCTGTTTAGCGGCGTCAATGTGGGTGCTAAAACGATCTCTTTGCCATGCCAAATCACCTTCATTTCGAAAGTAATCTAGTCCTGTTTCACCAATAGCAATTACTTTTTCGTGCTTGGCTAGTTCCACTAATTCATCTGTCGTGAAATTTTCTGTTTGATCAACATTCGGATGAATACCTACACTGGCAGATAGATAATTATTTGTTTTGACGAGTGATAAAACATTTTGGCAGCTCGCTTTGTCGATTGAGATACATAAAATGTGGTCGACTTGATTGGCTTTAGCATTTTGAATCGCAGCCTCAATTCCACCCTTTTCTTGAACCAACATATCCAGGTGGCAATGAGAGTCGATCAACATATTTTAAATCCTAAAGAGTGGCAGAGACTTAGACAATGTATTTACATTGTATGGGTGGGTTTATCAGAGTTGGGCTTTTCAGCTAAATAATTTTCTATTTTATGTTTTACAGCAGTGGCAGCACCATCCACGTCAATCAAATGAACCCCTATGGGTGCAGCATAATTATTTTGGGCACCTTTTGGCGTAATCCAAGCAATATTACAGGCAACAGGGACTTTATCGGCTTCACTCATCAAGGTTAGCAAGATAAATACTTCTCCGACTAACTGATAAATTTTATTGGTCGGTATAAATAATCCACCATATTTTAAAAATGGCATATATGCATGATATAAGAGATTATCGTCTGAAATTTTTAGTGACAAAAAACCTTTTCTGGGATTCATCGCCATAATGTTTTGTTGGCCTTTAACGCTAGTGGTTTACTACTCCATTTTGTGATGTTGGAACGTCCATTACCGAAACCATAAACTGCTCTATTAACAATATCTTGTTAATGTTATTTGAGGAAGATAGTAACTTTATTGCTTTGATAATGCAATCATAGATCTGCCAATTTTGGGAATTGCTTCTTACATTTTGCTTAACAATGCGATCTTTCAATCTTAACTGTAAATAACGAAGTACCAACGCTAAGTCATATTGTTGCCATTGCTGTGCTAATTGCACTGGGTTGGCTTTATGTTGCAATAATTTCGTGAAATCCATAGAGACTTGTTCAAGTATTGTTAGGCTATCATCTGTCAGCAAAGATAAAGCTGATAATGGTGCAGAATCGGCCAATGTTAACGCTTTCTCGATATTAGCCTCATCGAAATCACCTTGGCTCCGAATCCAAGCTATCACTTCTTCCTTATTTGGTGTATCTATTGGCACTTTTTGGCAGCGACTTAATATTGTGATCGGAAGCATTGCTGGTTCTGCACTAATTAGGATAAGTAATGTGTTGGGCTGTGGCTCTTCTAATAATTTTAAAAGGCTGTTACTGGCATTTACATTCATCGCTTCAGCCGGCATTACGATGGCTGTTTTCCATTCCGACACATTGGTAGTCAATGTCTGTTTTTGTTTTAAATCTCGTATTTGTTCGATTTTTATGGCTTTGCCGGTTTCTTCAGGCTCGATAACAGTATGATCAGGATGATTACCGGCAATGGATAATTCACAACTATGACATTGTCCACAAGGTAGTTCAGCATTCTGCTTTTCACATAACACATGCATTGCCATTTGCTCGGCAAGCGCAGTCTGTCCTAGACCAGACGGGCCAGTTAATATTATGGCATGAGGAATACATTGCTGTTCATACTGCTGTCGAAAGCGTTGCCAAACTTGATTTTGCCAGAGGTACAACATCTTATAGTAATGGTGACAGTAGTTTGGTCAGTTGTTGTTGAATCTCGGGAATAGAAACACTGGCATCTACCACCTTAATCCGTTCAGGGTTCTGAAGAGCACTCTCTAGATAGCTCGCCCTAATTTGTTCAAAAAAAGTGACCTTTTCTTGTTCAAAACGATCGATAGCTTCATTGCGTTCCACGACTCGTTTCAAGCCTAGCTCAACGGGTAAATCAAAAAGTAAAGTCAATGTTGGTAGGAGATCCTTCAGTGTCCAATCCGCTAATTGTTGGATTCGTTGTTGATCAACACCTCGGCCACCACCTTGATAAGCAAAAGTCGCATCAACAAAACGATCACAAAGCACCCAATCTCCACGTGCTAATGCTGGGGCTATTAGCTGTTTAATGTGTTCAGCACGGGCAGCAAACATGAGTAGTAATTCTGTATCGACACCCATAGCAAGCTCTGATGGCGTTAATAAGAGTTCACGGATTTTTTCACTCAGTTCTGTGCCACCAGGTTCACGCGTCATGACGACGGTTTTACCTTTTTCGACAAGGTAGTCATGGATAAAACTGATTTGTGTCGACTTACCCGCGCCTTCTACACCTTCGATACTAATAAATTTCCCGTTCATCATTTCGTCAACTGATATCGTCTAACTGCTTTATTGTGTTCTACCAGGGTATTCGAAAACACATGTCTTCCATCTTTACCTCTTGCTACAAAATAAAGGCTTGTGCCTTTTTTAGGATTCAATGCAGCATGAATAGCTGCTTTACTTGGCAATGCTATTGGACTTGGAGGTAGGCCAAATCGAATATAAGTATTATATACGGTATCAGTTGTTAGATCTTTACGGCGAAGATTACCTTTGTATTTATCACCCATGCCATAGATAACTGTAGGATCTGTTTGTAACCTCATCCCTATATTCAATCGTCTCACAAAAACGCCCGCTATTTCAGGCCTTTCTTCTGCAATACCTGTCTCTTTTTCAATGATCGAAGCCATAATTAAAGCTTCATAGGGCGTTTTATAAGGAAGCTGATCTGCTTTATTGTGCCAAGCGTGAGTTAAATCAGCCTGCATCCTGCGATAAGCCCTATTCAACAATTCCATGTCCGTTGTTCCGGCTGGAAAATAATAGGTTTCAGGTGCGAACTCCCCTTCCCCATGACGTCGGTTGCCATCTAGTTTTTCCATTAATTCAACTAAGGTGATGGCACTTAATGTTTGTTCTAATCTTGAATCTTTAGCAATTGCATCTAATAGCTGCTGGCTAGTCATGCCTTCTATGATGGTAAAGGCATATTGGACTACCTTACCTTCAATAAATAAGTTTAATAGATCTGGCAATGTTTGCCCTGATGAGAGAGTATATTCACCAGCTTTAATTGAATGTGCCGATTTTTGATAACGTCCATACCAATAGAGGTATTCACCTGGAAATTCTGATAATCCCTGTTTATATAGTGTAGAACCCACCTGTTGGAGGTTTTGACCTGATTTTATGGTGAATATTTGTGTTGACTCAAGTTTAATGGGAGTCGACACAAATCGTTGATATTCTTGGTAGCCTAGTCCCACCGCAACAAGACAAGCTAATAAAAATAATAAACTTAGCCAGCGAAACATCACTATTTATCGCATTCTGCTAAGGCTTTTTGTAAAAACTGGGTAATAAAACCCACTGGATACATTTTGTTTGAGATCGCATAAACCGGCCAAATACCAATGATGCTATTGCAAACAAATACTTCTTCTGCTTCAGCAAGTTGGCGGCGCGTTATAGTGCGCTCTTGTACGGATAAGCCACTTCGTGTTGCCAACTGAATGACTTGCGCTCTCATCACACCAGCAATGCCTGCACGTGTTACAACGGGCGTGAACAATTTACCTTCTTCTACGATGAAAATATTGCTCATGGTGCCTTCGATAATATTGTCCTCATCGTCGGACATGATACCTTCTGGTATATCAGGATCATCCCATTCATTTCTAGCTAATACTTGTTCTAATCGATTAAGGTGTTTAATGCTTGCAAGCCGACTATTAGTCGATAACGTTTGTTCACAGAAACGAAGTAATACACCTTCTGTTTGATATTGTTCAGGATGACTTGGGAAGGGATGTGAAGATATAATTCTTGTAGGAATTTCAGTATTGTCTGAAAAGTAACCACGACGTCCTGTACCACGTGTGATAATAATCTTTATTACTGCAGTCTGATCTTCCAGTGACTGAAAAACACGTTCTAACTCCTCTCTCAAAGTCTCAATCTGCTCAAAAGCAATAGATAGGACTTTGCAGCCTTCAATCAATCTTGATAAATGCTGTTCGAGAAACTCGGCTTTATTATTACGATGAGCTATCGTTTCAAAAACGCCATCACCGTATTGTAGACCACGATCTTGGATACTGATTTTATCGCCGGTTTTACCATTGATTAAAACCATTGTCGTCGGTTACACTTTTTTAAGAATCAGAGTACCGTTAGTGCCACCAAAACCAAATGAATTTGACATAGAAACCGTAATATCCATTTGTCTTGCGGTATGTGGTACGTAATCAAGATCACAAGCAGAATCTTGATTCTCTAGATTAATTGTCGGAGGCGCTACTTGGTCACGTATCGCTAAAGCACTAAAGACAGCTTCTACGCCACCTGCCGCCCCTAAAAGATGGCCAATCATCGATTTCGTTGAACTAACAGCAGTTTTGTATGCATGGTCACCCAGTGCAGTTTTTACTGCTTTGCTTTCAGCGACATCACCGGCGGGTGTTGAAGTACCATGTGCATTAATGTAATCGATTTGTTCTGGGTTTAGTCCTGCATCTTTCATTGCATTGACCATGCATCGTGCTGCACCCTCACCGCCTTTTGAAGGCATCGTCATATGGAAAGCATCCGAACTCATGCCTGAACCTGCGAGCTCAGCATAAATTTTAGCACCCCGTTTTACTGCATGATCATATTCTTCTAATACAACAACCCCAGCACCATCACCAAGAACAAAACCATCTCTGTCTTTATCCCATGGTCGACTTGCCGCTTCTGGATTATCGTTGCGTGTTGATAAAGCGCGCGCAGCTGCGAAACCACCTAATCCTGTTTTGGAAGTCGACATTTCAGCACCACCGGCAATCATGACGTCGGCATCACCATACTGAATTATACGACCTGCCGATGAGATATTATGGGTACCACTTGAACAGGCTGTGACAATCGCTGTATTTGGGCCTTTCATTCCATACATGATAGAAAGGTTACCTGAGATCATGTTAATGATATTGCTCGGAACAAAAAAAGGAGAAATTTTTCGAGTGCCACCGCTTAAGTAGCCATCATAACCTGCTTCTATTCCTGGTAAACCGCCAATACCTGAGCCAATGGCAACACCTATGCGTTCAGCGTTTTCATCAGTAATTTCAAGACCTGCATCTTCAATCGCTTCTTTACTTGCCGCGATACCATAATGAATAAAAGTATCCATCTTTTTAGCATCTTTACGCGGGATGATACTGGTAATGTCAAAGTCTTTGACGCTGGCACCAAAGCGGACTGAAAAGTCAGAAACATTAAACGAGGTCAGAGGTGCAACACCACTCTTACCAGCTAGAATATTATCCCAAGTTTCATTTACATTTAAGCCAACAGGCGTCACCACGCCTAGACCTGTTATCACAACACGTCGTTTTGACATCAGGATTTCCTTTTGTAAAAATCTAAAATATTATAAACAAGATAGCCGCCTAGTATGTGACCATACTAGGCGGCTATAAGTTTTGCTTGAAGCGAAATTAAGACTGAACAGAATTAACGTAGGCTACCGCTTCTTTTACTGTTGTGATTTTCTCGGCTTCTTCGTCTGGAATTTCACATTCGAATTCTTCTTCAAGTGCCATAACCAATTCGACTGTATCTAATGAATCAGCACCCAGATCATCGATAAATGAAGCATCAGTTGTCACTTCATCTGCGTTGACACCCAATTGTTCAACAACAATGTCTTTTACTCGGGCTTCGATATCACTCATAACGTATGTTTCCTTTGGTGGTTAAATACTTAAACGTGCACGCATTTTATATTGCACGCTCTGTATAAACAAGCCAATTTGTTTTTCAAGGCCTATTTAAAATTGTCATTGGTCGTTATTTTCTTAAATTAACCAATTAATTCATATACATGCCGCCATTGACGTGGATTGTTTCTCCCGTCACATAAGCAGCGTCTTCACTGGCAAGGTAACTAACAGCGCCAGCTATTTCTTCCGGTAAACCTAAGCGTTTAACCGGTACTTGTTCTAGTAAAGCCGTTTTATGTGCTTCCGCCAAACCACTCGTCATATCCGTATCAATAAAACCTGGGGCTACTGTATTCACAGTAATACCTCTTGGTCCGACTTCTCGCGCTAATGATTTACTAAAGCCAATCACCCCTGCTTTTGTTGCAGCATAATTGGTTTGACCCGCATTACCCATCACACCAACAACAGATGTGATTGTGATGATACGGCCTGTTCTTGCTTTGGTCATTGCACGTAGACAACGTTTCGATAATTTAAAGATCGGCGTCAAATTGGTGTTAATAATATCGTTCCACTCGTCATCTTTCATTCGCATTAATAAATTATCACGAGTGATACCTGCATTATTGACCAAAATTGCAGGTGCTCCGAATGAAGATTCTGTTTCTGAAACAACAGCTTCAATTGAATCCGCATCGGTTACATTAAGTACCATGCCAGTGCCTTGGATACCTTCTGTTTTCAAAAACTCAGAGATCGTTTCTGCTCCGCCTTCAGAGGTTGCCGTACCAACAACTGTTGCTCCTTGCTTACCTAGACGTAATGCAATGGCGCGACCAATTCCTCGTGTTGCACCTGTTACCAATGCAACTTTTCCCTCTAAACTCATACTTCCTCTCCCAAGGCTTGTACTGCTTTTTCCAATGAACGTTGATCAAAGACAGGCAATCCTGTGATCGTCTTGTCTATTCTTTTCGTTAACCCTGCCAACACTTTACCCGGTCCACATTCTACAATTTTATCTACGCCTGTATCAGATAGGGCTTGAATGGTTTCTACCCAGCGAACAGGATTATGTAATTGTTGTATTAACAACGCTTTAATCTCATTTTCATCAGCAGCTGCCGATACATTCACATTATGTAAAACAGGAATGCGTGTTTTATGAACCGGTATGTCCGTTATGGCCTCAGCTAGTTTTTCAGCAGCTGGTTTCATTAATGCACAATGGGATGGGACACTGACAGACAGCAATAATGCCCGTTTTGCACCTTGTTCTTTGGCTAACTCTGTCGCTTTGGTCACAGCTTCAACGTTACCGGCAATAACCACTTGCCCAGGTGAATTGAAATTGACCGCTTCGACAACTTGTTCATCTGCAGCGTCTATACAGATCATTTTTACTGCGTTGTCATCTAAGCCTAGAATAGCCGCCATCGCACCTTGACCCTCTGGCACGGCCTGCTGCATGAATTGGCCTCGCATTTCGACCAATTTAATGGCATCTGTAAATGATAATGCGCCCGCTGCAACTAAAGCTGTGTACTCACCCAGACTGTGTCCAGCTAAATAATCCGGATGGATATTGGTTAAAGATTGCCAAACTCGCCAAACAGCTATTCCTGCTGCTAACATCGCTGGCTGGGTTCTTTCAGTTTGATTCAGAGCTACGTCAGGGCCAGATGTTACCAGTTCCCATATATCGTAACCCAATGCATCAGATGCTTCGATAAATGTCTCTTGAACGAGTGGGTATTCTGTTGCTAGTTGGTCTAGCATACCGATTGATTGTGAACCTTGTCCTGGAAATACAAAAGCCAAACTCATGGCCTTAACCTCATATATTTAATAATTTAATAGTGCCGAGCCCCAGGTGAATCCGCCACCAAAAGCTTCTAGTAATAATGTTTCGCCGCGTTGAATTCGCCCATCTCTCACTGCTGTATCTAATGCAAGAGGTATCGATGCCGCTGATGTGTTGCCATGTTCATCGACAGTCACAACAACGTGGTCCATTGATAAGCTTAATTTCTTAGCCGTCGCAGCGATAATACGGATATTCGCTTGATGCGGGATCAACCAGTCAATATCACTTTTAGCCAAATTATTAGCTGTAAGTGTTTCGTCAGCAATACTACTCAATGTTTTAACAGCGACTTTAAAGACTTCATTCCCTTGCATTTCAATAAAGGGCTCTGCCTCATTACCTTGTGTTGTGCCAGGGCCTGTTGGGACAGAAAGCAACTCATTATAATGACCGTCAGAATGAATATGCGTTGATAAAATACCGGTTTCTTCAGATGCTTGTAGTACAACGGCACCTGCTCCGTCACCAAATAAAACGCAGGTGTTTCTGTCCTTCCAATCTACAATACGTGATAGCGATTCTGCACCAATGACCAAAGCATTTTTAACTGAACCTGATTTTATAAACTTATCGGCAACAGTCAAGGCGTATACAAATCCTGTACAGACAGCTTGAACGTCAAAAGCAGGACAGCCTCTAATACCTAATCGTTGTTGGACTAAGGAAGCCGTGCTAGGAAAAACACGCGTTGGTGTTGTCGTAGCAATAATGATTAAGTCGATTTCAGCATTAGCAATACCTGCCGCCTCAATGGCTCTTTCAGCAGCATTAAATGCTAAATCTGTCGTTGTTTCTTTATCAGCAACAATATGACGCTTTTTGATACCTGTCCGTTCTTGGATCCATTGATCGCTTGTCTCAACCATTTGTTCCAAATCATGATTGGAAAGAATTTTTTCAGGTAAATAACTGCCCGTACCGGCAATTCGAGAATAAATCACGCGGCTTGGCCTTGTATGATGACATCTAAATGTGCGCTAATATTTTTAGGCACATCGAGCTCTGCTTCTAAAATCGCAATATGGATTGCATTTGCAAAAGCCACCTCATCTGCACCACCATGGCTTTTAATCACAATGCCATTTAGACCAATAAAGTTAGCACCGTTATAGGCTCGTGGATCTAATTGATTACTAAAATGCTTTAAAACGGGTGAAGCAATCAGACCAATTAATTTGGTGAAAATATTGCGTGTAAAGGATTCGCGAAGATAATGTTTCATCATATGAACGACACCCTCGCTCGACTTCAACGCAATGTTACCTACAAAACCATCACAAACAACAACATCCACTTCGCCTCGGTACAAGCCATCGCCCTCGACAAAGCCAGCGTAGTTCAAATCAGTTTCATTCAACAGGCTAGCTGCTTTTTTGACTTGCTCGTTGCCTTTTATGTCTTCAGAACCAATATTCAGTAAACCAATGCTTGGGTTTTTTCGCCCTTCAATCGACTTTGCTAACACAGACCCCATAATCGCAAACTGGACTAATTGTTCGGCACTTGAATCAACGTTCCCGCCTAAATCGAGCATATAAGTATGCCCTCTTGTAGTAGGTAAAGCTGAAATAATGGCCGGTCTATCAATGCCACGCAATGTCTTCAAGACAAACTTGGCTGTTGCCATTAATGCGCCCGTATTACCGGCACTCACACACGCTGCTGCTGCCCCCTCTTTAACAAGGTTAATGGCAACGCGCATCGACGAATCTTTTTTTCCTCTTAATGCCAACGCAGGCGACTCGTCCATTGCGACTTGCTGAGAGGCGTGATGAATTTCTAGCCGTGTTTCATTTTCAAGTTGATGTGTCTGCAGTTTTGCTTTTAGTACCTCTTCGTCACCCACCAAAATCAATTTTACATTTGGATGACGTTTTAATGCACTGACCGCGGCAGGAATAATAATATCTGGCCCATGGTCCCCGCCCATTGCATCAATTGAAATGGTATGGTTCAACCGAATTTAGCCTTCATCGCTTTTATCTGCAACAACTTTACGGCCACGGTAATAACCATCGGCAGATACGTTATGTCTACGATGTAATTCACCTGTCGTTGAATCAACAGATAAAGTTGCACCTGTTAATGCATCGTGTGAACGACGCATACCGCGACGTGATGCACTTTTTTTACTTTTTTGAACAGCCATGTTGTACTCCTAACACTAAAAATATAATTACTTTAACCCGTATCTACAGGCTTATTACTTGTCTTTTAATTGCGATAATATTGCGAAAGGTGACACTTTTTGAGGCTCCTCTTCATCAACATCACGCTCATCGCCAGAAAACCAAGCATCGCTTGGTAAACAGGCTTCTCTATGGCGAGGCACTAATGGCAAAGCCAACATCAATTCATCTTCGATCACTGCATTTAATGGCACAGAAGCATTACTTTCAAGCAGCCAAGGATCATATTGCTCAGCCAATGCTGCTACTTTTCGTTCGCTTATTACCATCGCTAATAAACAGTCAACAGATAAGT
Organism: Gammaproteobacteria bacterium; assembly: GCA_029248745.1. Lineage (GTDB taxonomy): Bacteria > Pseudomonadota > Gammaproteobacteria > Nitrosococcales > Methylophagaceae. The sequence continues at coordinate 92,768 of JAQWIT010000020.1, read as the reverse complement.
TAACCGTCATTGGGGACAGACATCTCTCGCACATCATCGATACGTCTGCAGTTAATCGACCCGCCATGTAAGGCGTACCAATTTCATCCATATCAAAGGCTAAATCAACACGGATTTGGCCTTCGTTATCGGTTAAGCTCTCGCATAACCGCGGCATATCTTTCACAAAAAGTTCGCCACTCAATTTCAGCCCATTTTGCGCTAAACGTAAAGGTTCGATCTCTTTTGGTAATTTAGGGCGCATAATCGACGAAATTATATAAGAAAATGCCTTAAACCGCAAAGACAAACTAAATGGTTTATTAAGTGTAAATATCTGTTTTAGTCAATCAGCCAACCCAGATCGCCTTAGGCATTGTTGTGTAGTTCAATAACTGCGTTAATTTTTTCAGCTAATTGTTTTGAATTATCGTTGCGTAACGCGTCGATGTAATAAAGATAGGATTCATCGATATCACCGGTAATGTATTGGCCATCAAAACATGAAGTGTCAAAAGATGCGATGTTTTTCTCATCATTAACCGCATCAATCAAGTCTTCCAAATCTTGGTAAACAAGCCAATCGACGCCTAATTCTTCAGCTATTTGTGTAACATTGCGATCGTGCGCGATAAATTCTTCCGGAGATGGCATATCTATACCATAAACATTTGGATAGCGAACAGGTGGTGCAGCGGAGGCAAAATATACCATACGTGCGCCTGCTTCACGTGCCATTTCGACGATTTGTTGCGACGTCGTCCCTCTCACAATTGAATCATCGACTAACAATACTGTTTTATCTTTAAACTCGATATCAATAGCATTTAATTTTTGTCTGACTGATTTTTTACGTTGCGTTTGCCCAGGCATAATGAAGGTTCGGCCAATATAGCGGTTCTTAATAAAACCTTCTTGATATTGCACACCCAAATCATAAGATAATTGTAATGCGGCACTCCGGCTGGTATCTGGAATAGGAATGATGACATCAATACCATGATTTGGGTTCTCACGTAAGATTTTCTCAGCGAGTTTCGAACCCATTCTGCTACGACTACGGTGTACTGAAATACCATCTATAATTGAGTCTGGCCGTGCAAAGTAAACATATTCAAAGATACACGGTGACATAACTTCAGGTTCAGCACATTGCTCTGAATAAAAATTACTCTCTTTGTCTATAAAGACACATTCACCCGGCTCAATATCTCTGATTAAGTCATAGCCTAATGTATCAATTGCGACACTTTCAGAGGCCACGATATAATCGAATTTACCATTATTCTCACCCTTACCTATCACAACAGGACGGATGCCATAAGGGTCACGGAAAGCCACTATACCGACTCCTGCAATCATAGCTACAACGGCATAAGCCCCTTTACACCGATGGTGTACTTTTTTAACAGCATTAAAAATATTTTCAGCTGTTGGCGTTAAATCACATTCTTTTTGTAATTCATGCGCCAATACATTCAGTAATACTTCTGAATCTGAGTCAGTGTTTAAGTGTCGACGATCAGCTTGAAACAGCTCTTCTTTTAAGGTTTTAGTATTAGTTAAGTTTCCGTTATGTGCTAATGCGATACCAAAAGGCGAATTAACATAAAAAGGCTGTGCTTCTGCTAACGTTGAACAGCCTGCAGTTGGGTAACGAATATGCCCAATCCCCATATTGCCATTTAGGTTACGCATATGGCGGGTATGAAAGACATCTTTTACAAGACCATTGGCCTTACGGAGGTAAAACTTGCCCTCTTCGTTGCAAGTTACAATACCTGCCGCATCTTGACCTCGGTGTTGTAGCACGGTCAAGCCATCATACAGTGCTTGATTAACCTCAGAATGTCCTACAATGCCAATGATTCCGCACATATCTCTTACCTAACTATAAATTAACGTATTGCGCTAAACCGTCGGGCAAAAATTGCCTAACCCAAATGGCGAGCTTTTCAAAATGTTCAATCAATACTGCATTTTGCCACCATGCATCATTCGGCATAGGTGTCGCAGCAGCCAGTAGTACTAATAAAGTTACTATTGCTACGCCTCGCAATAGTCCAAACAGTACGCCTAACATTCGGTCTGTACCACTTAACCCCGTTTTTACGACAATGGCCGCAATCAAATTATTCACCAAAGCACTTAAAATCAGCGTCACTATGAACAAGCCGGAAAAAGCGGTAAATAAACTAATAGATGGTGTGGAAATATAGTCTGATAGTAAAACAGAGAATTGGGGAGAAAATGTCAACGCAACCCAGAAGGCCAATATCCATGCTACTAATGAGAGAACCTCTTTGACGAATCCCCTAACGATGCTGATGATTGCCGACAATGCAATGATGCCAATAATGACATAATCAATCCATAACATGGTTTAAGTAGCTTGCTCGTTGCTGTAAAACTGAGATTTTACCAGAATAGCACCTGATAAAGCAGACCTTTTTAGGATATCAAATAAAATTATTGCAGTTTGATGAGCTGTGGCATGAGCTTAAGGTGTTGTTTTACTTTACTGACAATGACATCCACTTGTTTATTATTCGTTTCAGGTCCGATTCGGACACGGTGAATCAATTTTCCTTGGCTATTTTTTGCTGATTGAATATCAGACTGATAGCCCAACTTCCTCACTTTTTTCTGTAAGGCTACTGCATTATCTTTTACCCCAAAGCTGGCCAATTGGATAAGCCATCTTGTTCCAGTATCTTCTTTTTTCATTACTGCTCTTGGTTTCGGTGTGGAAACTACTTTCGGAGTTGGTTTTGGTTCTGGCGCTTTAACGGCAACGTTCTCTATTGTTGATTCTGGTGTTGTCTTAACGGCCGTTACAGGTTCTACAGCTTGTTTAGCCTGTTCAACAAATTGCTTTAAAGGCTCAGCTTTAGCATTCAACGCTTTCTTGATCGCGGTATCTTTTATCGCTGCTGCAACATCTTCACCCAAGCTATGCGGGTCAAGTATGGCTTCTTGTTCCGTTTCAATAACTTCATTTTCATAAGTTTCAATTGATGATTCAAAGACAGGCAAATCGACCTCTGTCGTTTCAGCCACATTATCATTAGCGTTTTTAACTAAGATTGTTGCAGCAATCAGAATGACAAATAATACAAGCAATGCCCCGACTAATCGTTGTTTGGTAATGTCTGCCATTATTTACCCACTGCCTCTCAAGTCATTAATGCCTATTTTCGGAACCTACACCATGATAGCTCGCGTGCTCTTTTGCTAACAAAGCATCGTTCTCTGTTTCCCCATCTATTGGTTTAGGCAACGTTCGGAGCGCATGTTCCAATACTTCTGAAATCCAATGAACAGGAATAATGGTTAAACCTTCTTTAATGTTATCCGGAATATCCTTCAAATCTTTTACATTATCTTTTGGTACTAATACCGTATCAATACCACCACGTAATGCTGCCAACAATTTTTCTTTTAGACCACCAATCGGTAATACTTCCCCTCTCAAAGTGATTTCACCCGTCATCGCAACATTGGCCTTAACAGGAATACCCGTTACCGCTGAGACTAATGCTGTACACATACCGATACCTGCGCTTGGGCCATCTTTTGGCGTTGCACCTTCAGGTACATGGAAATGCACATCATGCTTCTGCATCACATCAGGATCAATTGCCCAGTCTTTTGATCTTGAACGTACAACCGTGGTTGCTGCTTGAATTGATTCTTGCATCACATCGCCCAATTTACCAGTATAGGTCGCTTTTCCTTTACCTGGCATGATAGCCGTCTCGATGGTGAGTAATTCCCCACCGACTTCTGTCCATGCTAGGCCAGTCACTTGACCGACTTGATCTGTTTCTTCAGCAAGCCCGTATTGAAAACGATAAACACCCAAATAATCTTCTAAATTATCTTTGGTAATCACAACTGTTTTGACTGCTTTACTTTGTAGAATCTCTTTAACAACTTTTCTGAATATTTTTGAGATCTCTCTCTGTAAATGTCGCACACCTGCTTCGCGAGTATAACGACGAATGACTTCTACTAAAGCATCATCCTTTAGTGTCACTTCTTCAGCTTTAAGGCCATTGTCCTTTAATGCCTTTGGTACTAGGTATTTTATGGCGATATTAAACTTTTCATCTTCGGTATAGCCAGACAGATGGATGATTTCCATTCTATCTCGTAGAGCATCAGGAATATTCAGCGAGTTCGCCGTACAAACGAACATTACATCACTTAAATCGTAGTCGACTTCCATATAGTGATCGACAAAATGAGCATTTTGTTCAGGATCTAAGACTTCTAATAATGCTGATGCAGGGTCACCACGAAAATCCTGAGCCATCTTATCGATTTCATCTAATAAAAATAATGGGTTTTTAACGCCTGTTTTAGTGATATTTTGGATCACTTTACCTGGCATCGAGCCAATATAGGTTCGGCGGTGACCACGAATTTCTGCTTCATCTCGTACGCCACCTAAAGCCATTCTGGTATATTTTCTGTTTGTAGCGCGTGCGATAGATTGTGCTACAGACGTTTTTCCTACACCTGGAGGACCAACAAGACATAAAATAGGGCCTTTGGCTTTCTTTACACGTTGTTGCACAGCTAAGTATTCGAGGATACGTTCTTTTACTTTTTCTAGGCCATAATGGTCTTCGTCAAGTACTTGTTCGGCTTTATCCAAGTTTTGATGGACACGTGAACGTTTTTTCCACGGTAAATCAGTCAGCCACTCTATATAACTGCGAACCACTGTTGCTTCAGCAGACATCGCAGACATCATTTTGAGCTTTTTAAGCTCTGATTCTGCTTTGGTTTTGGCTTCTGCCGGCATGGATGCTTTGTCGATACGTGCCGTTAATTCTTCAATTTCATTGGTACTTTCATCATACTCACCTAATTCTTTCTGAACGGCTTTCATTTGCTCATTAAGATAATATTCGCGCTGGCTTTTTTCCATTTGCTTTTTAACACGACTGCGAATACGTTTTTCAATATGTTGAATATCAATCTCAGACTCGAGAAAAACCATTAATTTTTCAATCCGCTCGTTGAGATCATCAATTTCTAACAGGTGCTGTTTGTTCTCTAGTTTTAATGTCATATGAGCCGCAACTGTATCTGCCATGCGGCCTGCTTCATTAATACCCGATAATGATGAAATAACCTCAGGTGGAATTTTCTTATTTAATTTAACGTATTGTTCAAACTGGCTCATGAGTGAACGCATCAATACATCAGCTTCACGCTCTTCTGGCTCTTCAATTATGAGCTCAACTGCATCGGCCTTTAAGTAATCACCTTCATTATCGAAACGGGCGACTTTGGCACGTGCAATTCCTTCTACTAGTACTTTGACTGTGCCATCAGGGAGTTTTAATAGTTGCAGAATGTTGGCTAAAGTACCAATGTCATACAAATCATTTGCATCAGGTTGTTCTTCGGATGAGTTTTTTTGAGCTATTAATAAAACTTGTTTATTTTCATCTGTGGCAACTTCTAATGATCTAATTGATCGTTCACGACCAACAAACAATGGGATGACCATATATGGATAGACGACAACATCCCGCAAGGGTAAAACCGGCATTTCGATTAAAGGAGTGGGTTCTGTTGTTTTTTTATCCATCTTTTAGACCTCTGCGACTTGATGATGCCTGAAAATCAACACATCTATTTTTCATATCTCACTATATGGAGACGTAATGGAAATATTCAAGCAAAACGATATTAAAAAATGTCATTTAAATAATAATTACTAATAACTTGTATTAGCTGTTATCACTTGCCGCTAAGTCTTTCGCTTGGTCTTGATAAATTAATATTGGGGCGTTCTCACCATTAACCACATTTTCATCGATGACCACTTTAGATACGTTCTCTGTTGATGGTAAATCAAACATAGTATCGAGTAATACATTTTCAATAATAGATCTTAAACCACGTGCACCGGTTTTACGCTCCATCGCTTTGTGTGCTATCGCACGCAGTGCATCGTCTCTGAATTCAATGGTCGCCTCTTCCATTTCAAACATTTTTTGATATTGTTTGGTTAATGAATTTTTTGGTTCCGTTAAAATTTGGACTAACGCATCCTCATCGAGTTCCGATAAGGTCGCCACGACAGGTAAACGTCCAACAAACTCAGGGATCAAGCCATATCGAATCAAGTCCTCTGGTTCTATTGTTTTTAACATCTCAGATGCATCACGCTCAGTATCAATACTTTGTAGTTCTGCTGAAAAACCAATACCACCCTTATGAGACCGATTTCGAATAACTTTATCTAAACCTGCGAACGCGCCACCACAGATAAATAAAATCTTGCTGGTATCAACTTGTAGGAATTCTTGTTGTGGATGTTTTCTACCACCTTGAGGCGGAATTGATGCTGTTGTACCTTCAATTAGTTTCAATAGGGCTTGTTGTACGCCTTCACCTGAGACATCACGGGTAATCGATGGGTTATCTGATTTACGTGAAATTTTATCGATCTCATCAATATACACAATGCCCGTTTCTGCTTTTTCAACATCATAGTCGCATTTTTGCAGTAACTTTTGAATAATGTTTTCAACATCCTCACCAACATAACCAGCTTCAGTTAACGTTGTTGCGTCTGCCATGGTAAATGGCACGTTAAGTTGGCGAGCTAGGGTTTCTGCTAATAAGGTCTTACCACTACCTGTTGGTCCAATAACTAAAATATTACTTTTAGATAGCTCAACATCATCCGTTTTCTTGGCGCCGAAACGTAGACGTTTGTAATGGTTATAAACCGCTACTGATAACACACGTTTGGCTTTTTCTTGGCCAATCACATAGTTATCAAGCGCTTCATTGATATCGCGCGGTGTTGGTAGATGTTCTTGTTCTTCTTCTGGTGTGGTTTCTAACATTTCTTCGCGAATAATATCATTACACAAATCGACACATTCATCACAGACGAAAACAGACGGGCCTGCAATCAGTTTTTTGACTTCATGCTGACTTTTGCCACAAAAAGAGCAATACAGTAGTTTATCGTCGTTGTTATCTTCACTCATCTTCAAACATCCTTCGTTTCCAAACTTCTTATCGACAGATTATGACTTTTCTTCAGGGCGATTACTGAGTACTGAATCAATTAAACCATATTCTAGTGCTTGTTCACCATTCATAAAGTTATCGCGATCAGTATCTTTTTGAATTTGTTCGATATCTTGGCCAGTATGATTCGCTAAGATACCATTTAAGCGCTCACGTATAGATAAAATCTCTTGTGCGTGAATTTCTATATCTGATGCCTGGCCTTGGAAACCACCTAATGGTTGATGGACCATGATGCGTGAGTTCGGCAAGCAATGACGTTTACCTGACTCACCCCCAGCTAATAATACAGCGCCCATACTAGCGGCTTGGCCAATACAAAGGGTACTCACATTCGGTTTAATAAACTGCATGGTGTCGTAAATTGCCAGACCTGCTGTCACGGCACCGCCTGGTGAGTTGATATAGAGATGGATATCTTTGTCCGGGTTTTCTGATTCTAAGAATAACAGTTGGGCCACAACAAGATTAGCCATATGGTCTTCAACCTGACCGACTAAAAAAATCACACGTTCTTTTAAAAGACGAGAATAAATATCGTATGAACGCTCACCTCTTGAGGTTTGTTCCACTACCATTGGTACAAGTGCATTATCAATATTCGGCATTGTCTGATTCAAGATCGTGTTAGTCATAATTTTCCATTCTAGTCAGTTGTATAAACAAAATAGCCCGCACTCAGCGAATGAGCGCGGGCTATCTTCTGTCAGTTGGTACGAGATTATTAAGCAGCGTTGCTCGCGTTCATGACCTCGCTAAATGTTGATGCTGTTTGTTCAACTTTAACTTGTCCAAGGACGTGCTCAACTACCATATCTTCAACCACCATCATTTGAACTTCAGATAGCTTCTGTGGATCATTCATGTAATGATTCACAACGTCTTCTGGATCTTCGTAACTGCTTGCCATTAGATCAATGACCGCTTTTACGCTTTCCTCATCCGCTTGAATTTCATTATCGCTGATAATCTTACCAATTAATAAGCTCAATGCAACACGTTGTTTTGCAGAATCCATGAAACCGTCTGTTGTAAATGGAATACCTTCAATATTGACACCTTGCTGTTTCAAGTTGTTTTTTGCTTGCTCCATTAAATGTTCTGCTTCTCGTTGAACAGGCGCTTCTGGAAGGTTAACTTCATTCTTTTCAGTCAACATATCCATTATAGTTTTTTTGTTTTTTTGCTTTAACGCATTCTCAAGTTCACGGCCCATATTGGCGCGTACTTCTTTTTTCAATGCTGCTAGACCTGCTTCGACACCACAGAGTGCTGCGAATTCTTTATCTAACTTAGGCAATTTTTTCTTAGCCACTGATTTAACAGTGACAGCAAACTCAGCTTCTTTACCTGCTAATTCTTGTGCTTGATAATCTTCAGGGAAGGTGACTTTAACTGTTGTTTCTTGGCCTGCTTTTTTACCCAACAACTGGTCTTCAAAACCCGGAATCATATTGCCAGAGCCAATCTCAATAGCAACATCTGTACCTGTACCACCTTGGAAAGCTTCTCCACCAATAGTACCCACGAAATCAACTGTGATTTGCTCGCCGTCTTTTACACCACGCTTCAATGTCTCCCAGGTTGCACGCTGCTCACGCAATGTTTCTAACATGTTATCCACATCTGCATCTTCAACTTCTGCAGTGACTTTTTCAACTTTAGCGCCTTTCATGTTGACGTCTTTAATATCTGGGAACACTTCATAGCTCAGCACAAAGATAAATGATTCGCCCTCTTCCTTTATCTCTTCGATAGAAGGTCGGCTAGCAGGTTGAATTTTTTCTTGTGTAAAGGCTTCTTGCATGCTGTTTTGAATGACGCCGTCAATCGTTTCATTGCGTGCTGAAGCACCATGCATTTGTGCAACCATTTTCATCGGCACTTTGCCTGGACGAAAACCTGCCGCTTTCACATTTGGACGAAGCGCATTTAAGCGATCATTTACAGTTTGCTCAATATTCGCATCTTCAACTGTCACCGTCATCCGGCGACCAAGCTCGCTGACATTTTCCACAGTAACTTGCATTCTTAACCTCAATTTGGGAGTTGAAATAAAGGCGATGCAATCATCGCCTGTATTTCGAAATGGTACGAGAGGAGAGACTCGAACTCTCACAGGTTACCCCACTAGAACCTAAATCTAGCGCGTCTACCAATTCCGCCACTCTCGCATAATCGTTTCGGTTCGGGCCCGAAGAAAGTCCGATATTATAAACAGGTCTGTGTTAGAAAACTAGCCTTGCATCGTTAAAAAGGTCAGCCCCATATTCGCCTGCTGACAAAACTGTTGAAATGAAATGAAATCATTATCTGTTATTTCCCGGCCACTGGCATTCTGATCGGCAATAAATAAACCAATGACTTTACCTCGCACTACTGTGGGCATAGCCAAATAGGGTGGATAACTTAATAGCCAAGTTCTTGTTAGACAAGTTCCCTTTAGTCGAAGTCGATTCTTCTAATACATGACTTGCTTTCTTGTCATCAACTATCTGCTCAAATATTCTATTGTCCCGTGAGATATCTATTTGGAATTGTTGAGATAACTTCTCATTGCTTTCACCAGGCGCATATTTACATATAATCTGTTCTCGAACTTTCGACAAAATAGCAAATGAGGGCCTATCTGTGCCTACACCACGATGTAATCCTTCTAAGGCCGTCTCCAATATAATAATAATGTTTGTCTTTTCATCAAATGCAGCAGCCATATCTTGCTGAATGGCTGATTGTAACTGGGGCTGGTCTAGATAAGTGGAATACGCTTCTTCCGCTCCATTTAGCGTTTCTTCTAATACGATGACTTGTTCTGCTTCATCATCACCCGCTTGAGGAATAACCTTACTCACCTTACTAACACCATAAAGTTGTGTTTTTTCACTCGCAAGCTTGGCATTGGCTTATACAAAAGTCCTGAGCTCTTTAACAGGTATGCTGTACATAGCGTCCATTTTTAGTAGTACGTCATTAACTGCTCACTCTGCCACCCCTCTGTGAAGTTAGCTGCTAATTCTTGTGCCTGAATTGCGGCATGAAAAGGTTGTGTAATTTCAGAGGTCAATTTGTCACGTTGTTGTCCTGCTTGTAAAGAATCGACTAAGACCAATGAAATCCTTAAAGATCGTACTTTCTCAAAACCAAGCACCATAATCGCACGGGAAACAGTGCTTATTTTTTGCGAACTGAGGTGATACCGAAAGGTATTAGCCATTTTTAATGGCCTGCTCGTTAAAGCAGGATCTTTTGGAATCAACCGGGCGACATCAACTGCTGACGTATCATAACTATCAATTTTTGCCGTCAGATCAGTCACAGTAATCGCAAAGCCAGACATATCTTCATCACTAAGGCCTTTAATCCAGTTTTAAACCTCAGGTTTTATTTAGCTACCATCCTTGTTTATTCCATATCTTCATTGGCAATACCATGTGGCACATGGCCTGTCGCAACATGCTCTCGTGCTGAATCACAATGTCCTTGTTGATCATCGAAGAAGATATCTGCACCAAAAGATTTTAAAAATGGTCCCTTCTCCATACCGCCTAAAAATATTGCCTCATCGATGCGTATTCCCCATGCACGTAGTGTTCTAATGACACGTTCATGGGCCGGTGCTGATCGGGCTGTTACTAAGGCCGTTCTTAATGGGGAATCTTCTTCAGGAAATTGTGTTTGCAAGTGATTTAATGTTTTTAAGAATGCTTTAAAAGGGCCACCACTTAATGGGTTTTTTGCTGTTTGCTGTTCATTTTCCGTAAATGCTTGTAAGCCTTTTTCTTTATAGATACGCTCTGACTCGTCCGAAAACAACACCGCATCACCATCAAAAGCAATTCGTAATTGGGGCTTGTCATCTTTCTTATTTTGACTGGCTTTGGCGGGCAGGATAGTCGCTGCTGCAACGCCTTCGTTTAATGCTTTTCTAACATCTTCTGGACTCGTTGATAAAAACAGATTAGCGCCAAAAGGAGCCACATAACGGTATGGACTACTGCCTGAAGTGAAAACAGCCCGACTGATTGCTAAGCCATGATGTTGGATGGAATTAAATACCCTTAGTCCTGTATCTGAGCTGTTACGTGATAATAAAATAATTTCAACATTGGGTTTTTTGGCTGGACTTCCTTCATTCAGAGCCAGTAACTTACTGACTAATGTAAATGCACCACCGGGTGCTAGTGGGGTATCTTCATGCTCTATCTGATATTCACAATAGGCCTGTGTGCCCTGCTCTTCATAGATGTGGTGACTTTCATCTAGGTTGAATAATGCCCGGGATGAAATTGCCACAACTAATGGTTTATCAGACATTTAAATTTCCTCTCCTAGCTTGGCTGCTCGTCCATTTTTACGCGCGATACGTAGTAGTTTATCCCAAGCTTGTTGTGTTGTTTGTGTTTGTTTTGCTTGAAAACTGATTGCTTTCAAATCATCCACTAATGACTCAACAACGGAAATCCCTTCTGGCCTACCTTTTGGGAAACTCGCCTCACCACTGAAAATCACGCAATAGAAAATCGGCGTATCGGCTATCAGACTCATGATGGCTTGGCGTGATGTTCTAATATGTCTGAGCGGGTTGGCAAACTTGTAACTGCGACCATTGAGTAATTGCGTCCATTGGTCTATTTCTTCTGCCCCAAAAAGATGGCCACTGATTTGATAAGTTTCGACAATTAAAATTCCTTGGTCCGTTAATCTAAGTTGCTCAATCTCTAACAAGCCGCCAATTCCATCTGGGATAATAATATTATTGACGCGTGAACGGGTGAGAGGAGATAATATTTTACTGATTTTATAAGTATTATTTCGATGACGATTTCGCAGTAATAAAAACAATAGAATGAACAGCACAATTACTGTTGCTATCGCAATAATGTAAACGATGTTAATACTAAAGGCCGGCGATGCCATGCTGATGAAATCTTGCATGATTATACCGACCCTTGCCCTTCTGAACTCCGTAATACGGGGTCCTCATGAATCAAAACTTCTGCATCATCAAATAACACTGCAATTCTTTTTTCAATCGTATCCGCAATTTCATGTGCTGAAGCGAGTGTTTGCTCGGCATCTAATTCTAAGTGGAGCTGCACAAAAACTCGCGTGCCCGAACGGCGTGTTCTTAAATCGTGATAACCCAGAACTTGGTCATGCTGTAATACAATGTCACGAATTTTATCTCTCTCTTGATCATCAATTTCGTGATCCATTAATAAATCAATTGCTTCTTTAACGATTTGCCATGCGCTATATAGGATAAATATCGCAATACATATTCCAAAAATAGCATCGAAATAAGACCAACCATAGACAGTTAAAAACAGCGCAATAATCACACTACCGTTGACGAGTAAATCCGTCTTGTAGTGGAGTGCGTCCGCTTTAATCGCTGTTGAACCCGTTTTACTAACGACATATTTCTGGAAGGATAAGAGTAGCAAGGTTGCAGCAATTGAAAAAATCATGACGCCGACACCAACTTCTATTTCAGTAATAATCGCCTGTGGGTTAATAATACGGCCAATAGCTTGTAACAATAAGAAACCAGCAGACCCCGCAATAAACAGAGCCTGGCCAATCCCCGATAAAGCTTCTGCTTTACCATGTCCAAACCGGTGTTCATTATCTGCAGGTTGCAGTGCATGTCTAACAGCAACTAAGTTAATCACTGACGCTAATACATCTAAACTCGAGTCTAATAACGTAGCCATAATACTGACGGAGTCTGTCATAAACCAAGCTATTATTTTGGCAATAATTAGAACGATCGCTGTCGTTACTGAGGCATAAGTTGCCCATCGCATCAACTTGGCATTGTCAGGTTGTTGAGGTCGTATCATCACAACGGTATAGTAATTAAAGTCTCTTCATATTAACAAGGTTCTTTTTTAGTACCTAATTATTCATACAGGTAAAACTATGTCGACCATCACGGTAAGTACCACGCCCTTTGATGATCAAAAACCCGGTACGTCAGGCTTGAGGAAAAAAGTCACTGTTTTCCAACAAGCCCACTATTTAGAAAATTTTGTACAATCAACGTTCAATGCACTTGACGACGTTAATGGCAAAACATTAGTCGTGGGCGGTGATGGTCGTTTTTATAATGCTGTGGCCATTCAAACTATTCTCAAAATGGCTGCTGCTAATGGTTTTCGACAGGCTTTTGTTGGCCAGTTTGGTTTGCTATCCACCCCTGCCGCTTCTAATCTGATCAGAAAATATAACACTTATGGTGGTTTGATCCTCTCTGCAAGCCACAACCCAGCGGGGCCGACTGGCGACTTTGGCATAAAATATAATGTGAGTAATGGTGGCCCTGCACCCGAAGGTATTACCAATGCTATTTTTGCTAATACTAAAACCATTTCACAATACCGCACCATGGAGTCAGCAGATATTCCTCTTGATCATCTTGGTGATACCACACTAGGCGAAATGAACGTAAGTATCGTCGACCCTGTTGCTGATTATGTCGATTTGATGGCTGAGTTATTTAATTTTGATGCGATTAAACGGTTAATCTCCCGTCCTGATTTTAGTTTTTGTTTTGATGCTATGCATGCGATTACTGGCCCATATGCAACACGCCTGTTTGAACAGGTCCTAGGTGCAAAGGCTGGTACAGTGATTAATGGTGATCCCTTGACTGACTTTGGTGGCGGTCACCCTGATCCCAACCTGACCTATGCCAGAGCCTTAGTCGATATCCTATTCGATGATAATGGACCACAATTTGGTGCTGCCTCTGATGGTGACGGTGACCGAAATATGATTCTCGGTCAGCAATTTTTTGTGACCCCTTCTGACAGTTTAGCGATTATTGCAGCTAATGCCCATTTAATCCCTGGTTATCAGTCAGGCCTATCCGGAATTGCCCGCTCTATGCCGACTAGCCAAGCCCCCGATCGTGTTGCCGCTGCTCTAGGTATTCCCTGTCATGAAACACCTACTGGCTGGAAATTCTTTGGTAATTTATTAGATGCAGAACAGGCGACACTCTGTGGTGAGGAAAGCTTTGGTACGGGTTCAAACCATATTCGAGAAAAAGATGGGCTCTGGGCTGTTTTGTGTTGGCTGAACATTCTAGCTGAACGTCAACAATCCGTATGTAAGATTGTTAATGACCACTGGGAACAGTATGGCCGTAACTACTATACCCGTCATGATTATGAAGCGATTCCGAGCGATATTGCACAACAAATGATGACTGATATCGAACAACAATTTCCATCATTAGTAGGCCAAACATTAGCTAACCGTACAGTGAGTTACGCTGACAATTTTAGCTACCTTGATCCTGTGGATCAAAGTGTCTCAAACAAACAAGGTTTACGTATTGGTTTTAACGATGGTGCAAGACTGATCTATCGCTTATCCGGTACAGGAACAGAAGGTGCAACATTACGGATCTACATTGAACTTTATCAGGAAGATAAAACACAACTCAATATTGATACTCAGGAAGCACTTGCCGATTTAATCGTTGTTGCTGATGATCTCGCTGGTATTACAGCACTCACAGGTAGAACGGCACCTACCGTTATTACTTAACCTTCTCTATTAGTGGAGCGAATACTTATGCAAACCCTCGTTCTTGGCTCAAGTTCGCCTTTTCGTGCAACATTATTAGGTAAGTTAAATCTTCCCTTTATTACCGTATCACCCGATATAGATGAAAGTCCGCAACAAAAAGAAACACCAACAGCCTTAGTTGAACGATTAGCACAGCAAAAAGCGATGGCCATTGCTGCTGACCATTCGCATGCACTGATCATTGGCTCAGACCAAGTTGCTGTCATCAATGGAAACATTCTCGGAAAACCAGGCACTCATGACAAAGCACTTGAACAACTTAAGTTAGCCTCCGGTAAAACAGTTCGTTTTGTAACAGGCTTGGCGCTGTATGATGCCCGTCGAGACAAGATGCAATCTCTAGTCGAGCCTTTCGATGTTACGTTTCGCACCTTAACTGATAATGAAATAGAAGCCTATTTATTGGCAGAGCAGCCTTATCAATGTGCAGGCAGCTTTAAATCTGAAGGGCTCGGTATTTGTTTATTCGATAAACTAAGCGGTGATGATCCTAATAGTTTAGTAGGCTTACCCTTGATTCAATTAACGCGTTTACTAAACAATGCCGGTGTTAATGTCCTATCCGAACAATCAACTCATCGATAGGTAAAGTAATGGACCAGAGACTCAGCACAATCAAATCTTGGCTAAGTGACGTACTTAATAGCGAAGACTTCACAATCACACCCGCTTCAAGCGATGCCAGCTTTCGGCGTTACTTTCGTGTTAGCCAAGCTGAGTTGACCTGGATTGTGATGGATGCGCCACCTTCGCAAGAGGATATAGCCCCTTTCATAAAAGTCAGTCAGTTTTTGAATTCGCAATCTCTTCATGTGCCGAATATTATCGCCCAGAATTCAGAAATGGGGCTTTTACTTTTATCGGATTTAGGAACTCAGCCCTATCTCGATATGCTAAATAATCATTCGGCTGATAATTTATATCGGGACGCCATTGATAGTTTAATTAAGATACAGTGCAGTGACCCGACTGGCATTGACTTGCCACGTTATGATTCCAAGTTGTTACAAACCGAATTAAATTTATTCCCAGAATGGTTTTTAGAACGACACTTTGAATTATCTCCGCCTGCTTTTTTACAACCTCTATTCGATACCCTAATCGATAATGCGCTATCCCAGCCACAATCGGTTGTTCATCGTGATTACCATTCTCGTAATTTAATGGTTGATGCAAAACATAACCCAGGGATCATTGATTTTCAAGATGCAGTTATTGGCCCCATTACTTACGATTTAGTATCACTGTTACGGGATTGTTATATCTCCTGGCCGGAAGATAAGCTCGAAGCATGGATACACTATTATTTTAGTGCTGCTCAACAGCACGAGCTTTTACCCAACTGTGATATTACAACCTTCACGCGTTGGTTCGATTTAATGGGTTTACAAAGGCATTTGAAAGTGCTCGGTATCTTTTGTCGCCTTAACTATCGTGATAATAAACCTAATTATATCGATGACTTACCGCAAACTTTGCGCTATATCTTACAAGTTTGTCGGCGTTATGATAATTTACAACCACTCGCTGACTTTTTGTCTTCAAATAACCAAATAAACGCCCTTTCAAAATGAAAACCATAATTTTAGCTGCAGGCCGTGGTGAACGAATGCAGCCATTGACCGATACAACACCTAAGCCTTTGCTAAAAGCAGGTGATAAACGCTTAATTGAATACACGATTGATGCACTCGTACAGGTAGGTTTACGTGATTTAGTGATTAATCATGCTCATCTAGGCGAACAATTTCCGGCACTCTTAGGAGATGGTAAACGCTATGGTGCCACGATTCAGTACTCAAATGAACATGAAGGTCGCTTAGAAACCGCTGGTGGTATTGTCAATGCTTTACCGCTACTGGGGGACTCACCTTTCTTGGTCGTTAATGGTGATATTTGGACAGATTATCCCTTTGAACAGTTGGCTAATAAAACACTGGAACAGCATACACAATGTCATTTGGTGTTAGTCAAAAACCCTGAGCATCATCCTAATGGTGATTTTGCAATCACATCGGGTTTGCTATCTGAAGGAGGTGATCCGAAGTATACCTACAGTGGTATTGGCATCTATGACCCCTCTTTGTTTAATGGATTGTCGGCTCAAACCATGCCTTTAAAACCCATCTTAATGAAAGCCATTCATGCTCAGCAAGCATCGGGGGAAGTGTTTACAGGCCAATGGTCTGATATTGGCACCGTTGAACGTTTAAATACCTTAAGCGAACAACTTAACTGTTAGCGTTCAAAAACTCTAATAATGCTTTTTGGGCGTGTAGCCTATTTTCAGCCTCATCCCAGACGACACATTGTTTCCCATCAATGACCGATGCAGAGACTTCCTCACCACGATGCGCCGGTAGGCAATGCATAAATAAAGCATCGTCATTCGCTAAGGCCATTACATCATCATTGACTTGAAAGTCTGCAAAGGCAACTTCGCGTTTTTTCTGTTCTTCTTCTTGGCCCATGCTAGCCCAGACATCGGTCACAATAAGGTCTGACTGTGTTACTGCATCACTAACATTATTAAATAAATCGATTTTTGCTTGTGTATTATCAATAATCTCTTGGTTTGGACTATAACCTTCTGGCGTCGCAATGTTCAGGTCGAAACCAAAGCGTTCAGCTGCATTAATATACGAATGACACATATTATTGCCATCCCCTACCCAGGTCACCGTCTTACCTTTAATACTACCACGTTGCTCAAGGTACGTTTGCATGTCGGCCAATAACTGACAAGGGTGATAATCATCCGTTAAGGCATTAATGACGGGTACAGAAGAATAACGTGCAAATTGTTCTACCTTGTCATGTTCAAAGGTTCTTATCATCACGACATCGACCATACTAGAAATGACTCTAGCAGAGTCTTCAATCGGTTCGCCCCGTCCTAATTGGGTATCATTTGGTGATAAAAAAATGGAGCCACCACCGAATTGAATCATCGCCGATTCAAAAGAAACACGTGTCCGTGTCGATGATTTTTCAAAAATCATTCCAAGCACTTTGTTATTGAGGGGTTCATATATTTCACCCTTTTTGTGCATTTTTTTTAAAGTAATCGCACGTTGGATGAGTTGTTCCAATTCTGCTGAACTCAAATCTTTTAATGTTAAAAAGTGTCTCATCTTATGCCACGCTCTCCACCGTGTTTTCAGCCATAAATGTCAATATCAATTCACTGACGGTGCTGACCATCTTATTGGCCTCATCTGCAGTCAGAATTAAAGGTGGTAACAGTCTAATCACTTTGTCAGCAGTGACATTAATAAGTACTCTTTTATCGAGCGCTTGTTGGACAAGCTCTGTACACCCAATAGGGAGCTCAATACCAAACATAAATCCTTTTGACCGTATTTGTACTTGTTCAATATGACCCAAAGCATGTTTAAAAGCCGCCATAATCTGCTCATTCATCAATGTTACATGTGACAGTAAGCTACTGGACTCTATAGTATTCAGGACTGTTAATGCTGCACGGCAAACTAATGGGTTACCACCAAAAGTTGAGCCATGATTACCCGGTTCTAGAATACCTACTGCTGGACCAGACACTAAACAGGCACCAATTGGGATGCCATTACCTAGCCCCTTAGCGAGCATCAACACATCAGGTAATGCATTTTCAGTCTGTTGGTACGCGAACCAATTCCCTGTTCTGCCGATGCCTGTTTGTACTTCATCTAACATCATCAACAGTTTTGCTTTAGTACATAATGAGCGAACTTCATCTAAGTAATCGCTATCAGGCACTTTAATGCCACCCTCACCTTGGACAGGCTCAAGCATAACTGCTACTGCTTCAGGCCAATGGCTGATAGCCATTTTCAAAGCATCGACATCGTTATAAGGCACACGTACGAAACCGGGAAGCAAGGGTTCAAAACCCGCATGCACTTTCGCGTTACCTGTTGCCGTTAGCGTTGCCATTGTCCGACCATGAAAGCTGTTATCCATGACGATAATGACCGGCTTATCAATGCCTTTGCTATGGCCATATTTACGCGCTATTTTTATAGCAGCTTCATTAGCTTCTGCACCTGAATTACAAAAAAAGGCTTGAGACATACCAGATAATTGCGTCAACTTTGTTGCCAGCTCTGACTGCAACGGTACCTGATATATATTTGAGGTATGTATGAGCGTGTTTGCTTGCTCAGAAATCGCACGTGAAACCGCTGGATGGCAATGACCTAAATTACAGACAGCGATACCACTCAAAGCATCAAGATACGCTTCGTCGTTATCATCGTATAACCAGACTCCTTCGCCTCTCGTAAAGGCGATGTCAAGGCGTCCATATGTTGGCATCAATGATTCTGTCATGATATTAACTCATTTGATATCGGCCGTGATATCTAAACTATAAAACGAAAAATGGCAGTTTCTTATGAAACTGCCATTGTCAAAAATATGTTTATTTTATCGTGTTATCAGGTTGTTAGCAAAATATTGCTACACCATAAAATAGTTACAGTCTTTATGCTGCATAGTTTGCTGCTACGAAATCCCAGTTTACAAGAGCCCAGAAAGCTTCAACATATTTTGGTCGTGCATTACGGAAATCGATGTAATAGGCATGCTCCCATACATCACATGTTAGCAATGGTGTTTGGCCTGATGTCAGTGGGCAACCAGCATTACTGGTATTCACAATTTCTAAACTGGAATCTGCGTTTTTCACTAGCCATGTCCAACCTGCACCGAAATTAGTTGCAGCAGAGGTAGAAAACTTCGCTTTGAAATCATCGAACGAACCAAATGCCGCATCAATCGCTGCAGCTAAGTCACCCATTACTGCATCGTTTCCGTTTGGTGTTAATCCGTTCCAGTAGAAAGTGTGGTTCCAAATTTGCGCAGCATTATTAAATATGCCGCCTTCTGCTTTCATGATAATTTCTTCTAATGAACGGCCTTCAAACTCTGTTCCTGGCACTAGGTTATTTAAGTTTGTGACATAAGTTTGATGATGTTTACCGTAGTGAAAACCAATTGTTTCAGCTGAAATCGTTGGTTCAAGGGCGTCATTTGCGTATGGTAGGGCTGGCAATTCAAAAGCCATCGTAAATCTCCTAAAATTTTGATGTGTTTATAGTTCAGTTATTTAGTTTATGTGAGCATCCATGCCAAAGCAAGTCTTTATGAGCTTGCACCAAATAAGGACAACAACCTGAGGTCGAGTCCCATTAAAATAGCATCCTCCCTACCTTCTTCAGCAGGGTAATAATCTCGGCGCACAGACATCTCATTAAACCCTGCCTGAGTATATAAAGATTGCGCTTTAGTATTTGAGCGCCTCACTTCTAAAACGATTAAAACAGAACCTAATTCTTTAGCAAACTGAACAACATGGTTTAGCATCGCCTTACCGTAGCCTTGGCCTTGATGCTGGAGTTGTACACATATATTCAATAAATGTAATTCATCTACGACTTTCTGAACAATTGTAAAACTAATAATATGGTCTTCATTGTCACAAATGACCCACGCTTCATGGCCTGCTTTCAAACAATCCTCGAAATGTTTAACTGTCCACGGGAATAATGTCGACTGTTTTTCTATGGTACTCACAGCTGTTAAGTCTGCTACAGTCATCTTGCGGAGTGTTATATGACTTTCACTTGGCAGTTCTGACAGTGCCATTTTAGCTATCAAGCTGCTTTATTTGTCGTATATCCTGCCAGACTTGTTTCTTATTCGCGGTGTTTTCTAGTAACGATTGCAGGCTTGAGCTGACAAAGGTTGTTAAATTTGATTGCAAAGCTTGTTGTGGCTCATTACGAAGACTTTCAACAGTAGAGGCAGGTCCAAATACCTGTTTCACAATTGACTCACCAAACAGGATCAACCGCTTCTTTTCTGAACTCGCTATGGTTTCAGATGTTATTGCCTTAAGATCATATAACGATAACAGACAAATACCTTGGCTTATACCCATCGCTGAACAGATTGACTGTAACAATCGTTGACACTCCTGACTCTCTTTCCCGTCATGACAAAATAACCAATTTGAGGCATTGACTCGTGCTAATAAACCGGCTGTATCAATCTCAACGTGATTATCAGTGTCCGGCGTTCGTACTTCCTCTTTGACAATCCCGGCCTGGCGCAACTGCCAGACTGGAATGCCCATTTCAGATAATACTGATAGCTGGTTGGCCTCAAACATATCTACACCTGAGGGTGTGCCCTATCTACAGGCATGATGATTTTATTCAATGCCTGAATATAGGCTTTTGCCGATGCAATGACGATATCGGTATCAGCCCCTTGTCCACTGACAATTCTGCCACCTTTCTCAAGTCTAACATTAACCTCGCCTTGCGAGTCAGTGCCGCTCGTTATGTTATTCACAGAATAAAGTTGTAATTCTGTTTGGCTTTGCACTATTTCTTCAATGGCACGAAATGCTGCATCAACGGGCCCACTACCACTCATTTCAACTTGCTTTTCTTCTTCATCGACACAAAGTGTCATCATTGCGACTGGCGTTTCACCTGTTTCACTGGTGACTTTTAAAGAAATCAATCTCACACGCTCATTGTTCGGGGCTACAGTGTCACTGACCAAGGCTTGTATATCTTCATCGAAGACTTCATGCTTTTTATCTGCTAATTCTTTGAACCGTTGAAAAACGGCATTCAACTCTGTCTCTGACTCGTAAATAACGCCTAATTCTTCTAGGCGTGTTCTAAATGCATTGCGACCCGAATGTTTACCCAAAACTATTCTATTGGTATGCCAACCGACATCCTCAGCTCGCATGATTTCGTATGTTTCACGGTTTTTCAATACACCATCTTGATGAATTCCTGACTCGTGCGCAAAAGCATTGGCACCGACGATTGCTTTATTCGGTTGCACTGCAAACCCAGTAATACCCGACACTAAGCGAGATGCTGCGACAATTTGTGTCGTATCGATATTGGTATCGCAATTGAACAAATCTTGGCGTGTACGCACGGCCATCACGATTTCTTCTAAGGCAGCATTCCCTGCACGCTCACCCAGGCCATTAATGGTACATTCAACTTGGCGTGCACCATTGGCGACAGCAGACAATGAATTCGCCACTGCTAAACCTAAATCATTGTGGCAATGCACAGAAAATACTGCTTTATCTGAGTTAGGAATACGTTCTCGTAAGGTGTGAATTAAATGGCCGAACTGCTGTGGTACGTTATAACCCACTGTATCGGGAATATTTAACGTTCGGGCTCCTGCATCGATTACTGCCTCTAAAATGCGGCATAAAAAGTCTGGTTCACTTCTGCCCGCGTCTTCTGGTGAAAATTCAACATCATCTGTGTACTGCCGTGCTCTTTGTACAGCTTTAACCGCGTTCTCTATGACTTGATCTGGCTCCATACGCAACTTCATTTTCATATGGATTGGTGACGTCGCAATAAAGGTGTGAATACGTGACGCATTTGCATCTTTCAATGCCTCACCTGCTCGCTCTATATCATTACCTAGCGCACGCGCCAAACCACAAACACGGCTTTCTGTCACTGCTCTAGCAACTGCTTGCACTGACTCAAAATCACCTACACTTGCGATAGGAAACCCTGCTTCGATAATATCGACTCGCATCCGCTCTAATGATTTCGCGATGCGTACTTTCTCATCTTTGGTCATTGAGGCGCCCGGGCTCTGTTCGCCATCTCTCAAAGTTGTATCAAAAATAATTAATTGTTCACTCATATCCTGCTCCACTTATTGCAGACTTCTAAAATATAATACTTGGGCGATGCCAGCAGTATCGCTGGCGAGGTTTGTGCTAAGTCTGTATGCCACTAGGGCAGTCGTAGCAGGGAGTTTGGGCAACACAAAGACGTGCGAATACATTGCGGTGCAGATTGTACTGCTTTTGAAATGTAATATGTCGTTTGAATGTCCACCATTGACTAGTTTAGGCTTAAATAAGCCTATTGCCAAGGCCTTATTTATCTTGCTGGCGGTCTGATTTATGTTGTCTTAGTTTTGTTAGGGTAAAAACGGGGCCTGATAAAGCATAAGCGAGGAAACCGATAAATAAAACTAATGGCGGATCGATCGCTACTAAAGCAAAGCTCAGGACTAATATTAAAATCACGACAAAAGGGACTTTGCCTCTCAAGTCGAGCTCTTTGAAACTGTGGTAACGCAATGTGCTCACCATGAGAATTCCGCACACAAACGTTAATGGTAGTGCAAAGTTACTTGCGATATCGATATCAACATGGCCGCTACTACCAACCCATACCCAACCTGCTATACATGCTGCGGCAGCTGGGCTTGCAAGGCCTTGGAAGTAACGTTTATCGGCAATCCCTATTTGTGTATTAAACCGAGCTAGACGTAAGGCACCACAGGCTGCATAAATAAAAGCAGCCATCCAGCCTACTTTGCCCATGTCCAATAAAGCCCATTGGTATATCACTAAAGCAGGCGCTAAACAAAATGACACCATATCAGCTAGACTGTCATATTCAGCACCGAAGTCACTTTGTGTATTGGTCATCCGTGCGATTCTGCCATCAAATCCATCCATGATCATCGCAATGAATATAGCGATGGCTGCTGATTCAAAATCCCCACGTATCGCTGCAATAACGGCATAAAAACCAGCAAACAACCCAGCAGTCGTAAACAAATTGGGTAGCAGATAAATACCGCGACGTTGTGGTTTTTTACTCGCTGCCATTTAGGCTAATTCCTTGTTTATTTTGATTCAGTGGCTAGTATGCCACGGTCTGATAGCTCAAACAAAACGGGGACAGCTACTACAAGATAACTGTCCCCGTCTTTGTATGCTAAAAACGCTTAGTTTTTGGATTTATCGACGATTTTTTGAATCCAAGGCATCATTTCACGTAATTTCTCACCTGTCTTTTCGATTGGGTGCTCTGCATTAATGTAGCGCATTGATGTCATTTCCGGATAACCAGATTGGCCTTCCAAAATAAATTTCTTAGCGTATTTACCTTCTTGAATATCTTTCAATGCTTCACGCATCGCCCAACGACTTTCTTCATTGATCACTTTCGGGCCTGTGACATATTCACCATACTCAGCATTGTTTGAAATGGAGTAATTCATATTGGCGATACCACCTTCATACATAAGGTCAACAATGAGCTTGAGTTCATGCAAACACTCGAAATAAGCCATTTCAGGTGCATAACCTGCTTCTGTTAATGTTTCAAAACCGGCTTTAACCAATTCAACGGCACCACCACATAATACCGCTTGCTCACCAAATAAGTCTGTTTCAGTCTCATCGCGGAATGTCGTTTCAATAATACCAGTGCGTCCACCACCAACACCTGAAGCATATGATAAGGCGATCTCTTTCGCTTTACCTGATGCATCTTGCTCGATTGCTATCAAATCTGGAATACCACCACCTTTAGAAAATTCGCTACGGACTGTATGACCAGGTGCTTTTGGCGCAATCATAATGACATCTAAATCAGAACGAGGTACAACTTGGTTGTAGATGATTGAGAAGCCATGTGCAAAAGCAAGTACAGCACCTTGTTTTAGATTTGGTTCAATTTCTTCTTTGTAAAGCTGAGATTGAAATTCGTCTGGCGTTAAGATCATGACTAAATCAGCGCTAGCTACTGCACTGGCCGTATCGCTGACTTTTAAACCTTCAGCTTCAGCTTTAACAATTGATGATGAACCTGCACGTAAAGCAACTGTGACATCAACACCAGAATCTTTTAGGTTACAGGCATGTGCATGGCCTTGTGAGCCGTAGCCTACGATTGTTACTTTCATCCCTTTGATGATGGATAAGTCACAATCTTTATCGTAATACACGTTCAAACTCATTGTTTTAGTTCCTTAGAAAGTATTTCAAATTTGTCTGGATTTTAGTTTAGATTTTCAGGTGTTTCTCACCACGTGCTATGCCAGATAGGCCAGAACGTACTGTTTCTAAAATCTCATAATCGGTTAAGGCGGCAATAAATGAATCTAACTGCTCACCTGTTTCAGTCAGTTGAATCGTCATCGTTGTAGATGTGTGGTCGATTAGATGGCCTTCAAATACATCCAATAGGCGTTTCAACTGTTGCTGCGCATCCTCTGTTGTTGCTTCTACTTTCAGCAACATCATTTCACGTTCGATATAGGGTCCATCGGTCAGTTCTTGTAATTTCACAACATCAATCAATTTATTCAATTGCTTAGTAATTTGCTCAATCACGCGTGCTGTACCTGACGTTACAATTGTCATTCTTGATAGCGAAGGATCTTCTGTTGGTGCAACAGTCAATGATTCAATATTATATGCACGTGCTGAAAACAAACCGGCAACACGTGACAATGCACCAGCTTCATTTTCAATTAAGATAGAAATGATATGACGCATTATGACAGCTCCCTTTCTGGACTTTGTGGGAGTTCGCAATGTGGTGACATATGCATTTCATTATGTGCTTTACCATTGGCTATCATTGGGTACACGTTTTCCGTCTGATCCGTCACGATATCAACAAAAACTAAACGATCCTTCATCGCGAAGGCTTCTTCTAGTTTTGACTCTAACTCATTTGGATCTTCAATTCTGATACCAACATGACCATAACTCTCCGCCAATTTCACAAAGTCAGGTAATGATTCCATATAAGAATGTGAGTAACGATTTTCATAAAAGAATTCTTGCCACTGACGTACCATTCCTAAGTAGCGGTTGTTCAAAGCAATAATTTTAATAGGCAGGCCATACTGTAAGCAGGTTGATAACTCCTGAATACACATTTGAATACTACCTTCACCAGTTACACAAACAACAGTCTCATCTGGATAAGCTAATTGAACACCCATAGCCGCGGGTAAACCAAAGCCCATCGTGCCAAGTCCACCCGAATTTATCCAACGGTTCGGTTCACTAAAACCATAGTATTGTGCAGCCCACATTTGATGTTGTCCCACATCTGATGTGACATAGGCATTACCGTGAGTTATTTTATGTACTAGCTCAATTGCATGCTGTGGCTTAATCTCACTCCCTGCTTGGCTATAGGTCATGCACTGCTTAGCACGCCAGTCATTGATGGTGGCCCACCATTCAGCAATGGCCTTTTTGTCTGTCTGCTTTTTAGTCGTTTGCAAAGCTTGATTCATTTCTTGCAATACGTCTGCTACATCACCAACGATTGGAATATCGACTGTAATCGTTTTTGAAATCGACGAGGGATCAATATCAATATGGATGATTTGAGCATCTGGGCAAAACTCAGCAATCTTACCTGTAACCCGATCATCGAAACGTGCACCTACAGCAATCAGTACATCACAGCCATGCATCGCCATATTGGCTTCATAACTACCATGCATACCTAACATACCGAGGAACTGTTTATCATCATACGGAATTGAGCCTAAACCCATCAATGTGGTTGTAACTGGGAAGTTGAGTGTACTCACAAACGTACGCAACTCCTTAGCGGCTTCGCCAAGAATAACACCACCACCTGTATAAATCATCGGTTTTTCAGCAGATAACAATAAATCAATCGCACGCCTGATTTGACCAGAGTGGCCTTTAGTTATGGGGTGGTATGACCGCATTTCAATTTCTTCTGGATAATGGTAATCCACTTTTATTGATGGGTCGGTAATATCTTTCGGGACATCGACAACAACCGGTCCAGGACGACCTGAACTTGCCACATAGAAGGCTTTTTTCATCGTTTCAGC
The DNA here is from genome assembly GCA_029248745.1 of Gammaproteobacteria bacterium. Taxonomy (GTDB): domain Bacteria; phylum Pseudomonadota; class Gammaproteobacteria; order Nitrosococcales; family Methylophagaceae. The sequence continues at coordinate 66,419 of JAQWIT010000020.1, read as the reverse complement.
TAGGTCATTAATGTCTTTAACCAAGAAATTGTGTTTCACGCACGGGCGTGTGATACCAACGGCATCGACTTCTTGAAAAGCATCACTACCGATGACTGCGGAAGGCACTTGGCCCGTGATGACAACCATGGGAATTGAGTCCATATGTGCTGTTGCAATACCTGTCACCGCATTAGTCGCACCAGGACCTGATGTAACGAGTACGACACCTGGTTTTCCTGTTGCACGCGCATAGCCATCGGCTGCATGTGTTGCAGCTTGCTCATGACGTACTAAGATATGTTTGACTGCATCTTGCTGATACAGTGCATCGTAAATATGAAGCACAGCACCACCAGGATAGCCAAATAGAAATTCAACACCTTCGTCTTCTAAACAACGAACTAGAATCTCACCGCCGCTTAATTCCACCTGTTCCCCTTCTAGGTTCTCATTACGTAAAACAATCGTAAACTTAAGCTCGTAAATGTACTAGTTATAAGCCCTAACGTCAAGAAAAATAGCGCTTACAGCGCCATCGCTATTCGACTAATAAAGCTAATCAAGTATCATAGCTAATCTGGCCTATGGCATAATAGTGCCATCTCCTCAAGGCCTACTAAAATGCAATTAACATTGACCCAACCCGACGACTGGCATTTACATTTGCGCGACGACTCTGCATTACAACGAACCGTGACAGATACTAGTCGTTATTTTGCTCGTGCTATCGTGATGCCTAACCTTGTGCAACCTGTTGTCAATACAGAACTAGCCTCAGCCTATAGAGACAGAATTCTCAATGCCATTCCTGAAGACCATGAGTTTCAACCACTCATGACGCTGTATTTAACAGACAACACTACAGCTGATGAAATTCAAAAAGCCCATGAGAGTGGTTTTGTCCACGGAGTTAAACTCTATCCGGCTGGAGCCACAACGAACTCTGATGCGGGTGTAACTGATTTAAAACACTGCGATAGCGCTTTGGCTGAAATGGTAAGCTCAGGCACGCCCTTATTGATTCACGGTGAAGTCACTGATGCCGATATCGATATTTTTGATCGTGAAAAAATATTTATTGATCGCATTTTGGGACCTCTAATGCTTCGGCATCCTAGTCTACGTATAGTTTTCGAACATATCACTACGGCAGATGCTGTCGACTTTGTTATGCAATCTCCAGACAATATAGCGGCTACCATCACGCCTCACCATTTGCTATTAAATCGTAATGATTTATTGATAGGTGGTATTCGCCCCCATCATTTTTGTTTACCTGTTTTGAAGAGAAACACACATCAACAGGCGCTTATTGAAGCAGCGACCAGTGGTAATCCACAGTTTTTCTTAGGTACCGATAGTGCTCCTCACGCCCAACATGCCAAAGAAAGTGCCTGCGGTTGTGCAGGTGTTTATAGTGCTCATGCCGCGCTTGAACTCTATGCTGAAGCATTTGAGCAAGCTGACGCACTCGACAAATTGGAAAATTTTTCTAGCCATTTTGGGCCTGACTTTTACCGTTTGCCACGAAATTCTCGTACTGTCACTTTGACAAAACAAACATGGACAGTACCAGAACACTATCCCTTTTCCGGTAAATCTTTAGTACCTATGCGAGCAGGAACCTCTATCGGCTGGACTGCCCGTCTTAATTAACTTTTCGTACTAAAGTACGATATCTTTTTGATTGTTTTGTCATTTATAGTGTTAATAACATCAACAAATCATCATGTTCAGCTTGTAACGGAGCAGTATATCTACCACTAATCATCAACTCGGAATCGAACAATTAAATAAAAAATTTCCTTAGTGGTATTGCACTTTTGCGGCCTCAGTCACAACAGCATCAGCTGCAACACATGCTTACACAGGCGCTCCTAATAGAGTCGGTATTGGTGGTACGGATCGGCCTTATCCTCAACTTATAACACTGATACAGAACACCTGACTTGGTCAGTTTCTGATACTAAAACCGCTAACGGTAATGCTGCTGATGGGTTTTGGTTAGTTATCAATAGTTCAGGCGCTAATCCAAAAGCTATAACCCCTAATACACTCGCAGTTTTATGCGCTGTTTTTTCTGTTGTTAATCCCGTTATGAAGGCTTACTCATACTCATACTAATGCTCAAAACAATACCAGCAGCTTAGCAGGTTCTGAATTAGCAGACATTTCAAGTGACTTAACTGTCTCTGGTAATACTTTCAGTTTTGATATTGATGTTTCTTTTCTTGATAATGCCTCTGCCACACCGTGGGAAGGCATTCAATATGCTGATTTAACCGGTGTATGGTTCCACTTTTCATCTGGCACTAATTTTGTACCTGGACAAAGTTTCGGCTTTGGTCAGCAAGCATGATATGACACTGCATTTGAAAAACCTGAACAAACTACTGTTGTTCAAATTCCGGCTGCAGTATTCTTATTTGCGCCTGTCTTAGCTGGCCTTGTTGCAACAAGAAGAAGACTTGCTGGTAAATAATATAATATTTAGCAAAACCAGCATAAAGAAAAGCCGCGAGTCATCGCGGCTTTTTTGTATCTAACATATCTAGCATTGTGAATGCTTATAGTGGTACACCAATTCGAAGTGCAACTTCTTCATAGGCTTCAATCACGCCCCCCAGTCCTTGACGGAAGCGATCTTTATCTAACTTCTTACGTGTTTCTGCATCCCATAAACGGCAGCCATCTGGGCTGAACTCATCACCCAAAATAACCTCACCTTTAAATAAGCCAAATTCGAGCTTGTAATCAACAAGTATCATCCCGGCATCTGAAAAAAGCTTTTGCAAGGCATCGTTTACTTTGAATGTTAATGCTTTCATTATCGTTACATCTTCTGCTTTCGCCCAACCAAACGTTTCAATATGATACTCATTGATCATTGGATCATGTAAAGCATCATTTTTTAGAAAAAACTCAAAAACAGGTGGCAATAATTCAAGGCCGTCTTCTACGCCAAGACGTCGACATAAACTCCCCGACGCAACATTTCGAACAACACATTCGACAGCCATCATTTCCATGCTTTTGACCAATGATTCATTGGCATTAAGCAAGCGTTCAAAATGCGTTGGAATACCTGACTTTTGCAAATACTCCATTACAAAAGCGTTGAACTTATTATTGACTTCGCCTTTACGGCTGAGTTGTTCCACTTTTTCACCGTCAAATGCAGATGTATCATCTCTAAAACTTAGGATGACGAAATCATCATCATCAGTTTTGTAAACGCTTTTTGCCTTACCTGCATATAACTCTTGTCTTTTTTCCATTGTTCTCTCTTTTACCTGTTTTTAGCTTTATGCTATATCTCGCCAAGTGAAACCTAAGTTTTGATCTGCAATACCGATCCAATCTTGTTCACATTCTAATGCTTCTGAAAAGACGGTTTTAACAATATCAGGATGATTATTTTTCTCACTTAAATGCATCGCCATTATATGTTGTAATTCAGTGGTATCTATTTTCTTTAATAAAGACCCGGCTTGCAGATTATTCAAGTGCCCCATCTTACTCCCCACCCTGTATTTTAAATGATCTGGGTATTCACCATTATCAAGCATCGTTAAATCATGATTCGCTTCTAATAATAACGCCTGACATCCAGACAAAGCCTGCTCAATAATCGGTGTAATCATACCTACATCGGTTAATAAACCGACTTTGGCACCACCATCACTAAACACAAACTGGCTGGGCTCACGAGCATCATGTGGCACGGGAAATGGGTTTATTTCTATATCATCAATTTCAAACTGTTCGTGACAGCTAAACTCATGAATGTAGTCTTTTAGATCAGCTGTTAAACACCCTGCCGTTCCAGCGGTTGCATATATAGGTAATTGGTATTTACGTGCAAGGACTCGAACACCATTGATATGATCAGCATGCTCATGCGTTACGACTATCGCCGTTAAGTCTTTTGCTGATAAGGCAACTTGCTCTAGCCGTTTTTCTGCCTCTTTTGCAGAGAAGCCACAATCCACTAATAACGTTGTATTACCATGCGATACAAGTGTGCCATTACCTCGACTACCACTGCCAAGCGAGGCAAAACGCATTACCGGACCAGTTCTTCCTGAATAAGACGTAGCAAACGGCGTGCAGATGGTGAAGACGTTCTCACTTGATCAATATCTTTGATAATAATCTTCGTATCGGCATCGTCATTAACTAACTTAATGTAATAGAACAGCTCTGGTGTTTTATCCATTTCATCTTCCCAGAATGCCAATTTACCCAGAATACTGTCATCTACTTTTTTAGCTAATACAAATGGGTCGAGGTATTGTACAAAGTACACGCCTTTGTCACGTTCGCGATCTTGTACAACAAAATATTTACTATCAATAACGCGTCCTACACCACGCCAGACTTGTTCAAAATCACGGTCGACTTTCAGTGCTTTATGATCACTGGCCTCATCTACGATCACCGCACTAATTGATACTATCGGTGCTAATGGCCCGCTGCTCTTTTGTACAGCTGCAGCTTGTTGCCTTTTTTTACGCTGTAACTGGCCCATATAATCAGCTAATTCTCTTAACTTGCCTTCGTTCTTTTGTTCGTTAGCATCGAAATTAGCAGCACTAATATAAAGCTTATGTGCATTGGGAATATCACCCGCTTCGACACGAGTTCGATAAGCATAGCCATCTTCATCAGAGGCCGTATCCATCAAACCGATGCTTTGGTCTTGGCGATCAACATCGATACCTTTACTTTCCCAAAATGCCATAATCGTTTGCCACACTGAATCTGACTGCCCATAAACAGCTAAATGGCGTGTCGTACCATCACCGATAAGTGCTGGCTTAGTGCTCGGTGTGACATTATATTTCGCTGCCAATGGATTTTCCGCAGACTTAGAATATTCGGTATAAGTACTGCCATCATCATCTTCTGCAAACTCATCATTAATGCGAGAGGTACTTAAATCAGGCGGTACATCTAATGGTGGTAACACCGTTGCTTTTTGGTATTTTTGGCTATTATCTTTAACGATTTCATCCAAAGCTGCGATGGAGCTACAGCCTGAAATAAAACCTGCAAGCAATACCAAGATCACTGCCTGTTTAATACGATTAACATTCATATTTTTAATATCACTCATCATTAATTTAATACATTAGCAGCCACAAGTGCATCACGCACGGGCTGATGATATTGTTCTGATAACTCTGTCATTGGCAAGCGAATCCCAGTAGGTATCTTACCCATTTCTGCTAAGGCCCATTTTACTGGGATCGGGTTCGCTTCGACAAATAGACCTTGATGTAACAAAGCCAAATCTTTGTTGATTTGTCGTGCCTCAATTTCATCATTATCCAATGCCGCTGCACACATGTCATGCATCGCTGCAGGCGCCACATTTGCCGTGACTGAAATCACACCTTGGCCTCCGGCCAGAATAAAGTCTACTGTATTAGCATCTTCGCCAGTGTAGAGTTCCATCTTTGTTTGGCATAAAGTATTAATTTGTTCAACTCGGCTCAAATCGCCGGTTGCTTCTTTGATACCAATAATACTGGGAATATCCGCTAAACGTGCAACCGTTTCAGGTAATAGGTCACATGCCGTACGGCTTGGGACATTGTAAAGAATTTGGGGTACATCAACTGCTTCTGCGATGGCTTTATAATGTTGATACAAACCTTCTTGTGTTGGCCTATTATAATAGGGTGTTACCAACAAGGCTGCATCGACACCTAAATCTCTGGCATACTGGGTTAATTCAATGGCTTCTGTCGTAGAATTGGCACCCGTGCCAGCAATCACAGGGATACGGCCATTCACTTGTTTAACCACTTGACCGACCACATCGCAATGCTCTGCCACTGTTAATGTCGCAGACTCACCTGTTGTACCGACAGCTACAATTGCGTCAGTACCACTCTCAATATGAAATTCAATTAAATTATGCAGGCTGTCACTATCAATTGAGCCATCTGCTGTCATTGGCGTGACAAGTGCTACCATACTGCCACTAAACATGACCGCACGTCTCCGAAAAATAAACCGCAATGGTACGTTGGCCAGGGCAAGATGACAAGATCCCTTGTCGTTGTGTATGGTGTGCTCTTTTGATTTTGTTACTAATAAGGATTGTCTTATGCAACAAGTTGCACTTGACCAAGCTGTCCCTGATTTTGAGCTTCCAAGTACCGGTGACACCATTTTTCGGCTATCTGAACAAGCAGGTAAGCATGTTGTTATCTATTTCTATCCTAAAGATAATACGCCCGGCTGTACATTAGAAGGCCAAAACTTTCGCGATCATACAGATGCTTTTACCGCTAAAGATGCCATTATTGTCGGCGTCTCCCGCGACAGTGTGCGCGTTCATGAAGGATTTAAAGCCAAACAAAACTTTCCTTTTGAATTACTTTCAGACAAAGAAGAAACCGCTTGTAAACTTTTCGATGTTATTAAGCTAAAAAAGAATTATGGCCGTGAATATATGGGTATTGTGCGCAGTACTTTTTTAATCGATAAAAAAGGCGTATTGCGTCAAGAATGGCGTAACGTCAAAGTTAAGACCCATTTAGAAGAAGTCTTGGACGCCGTTAACGCCTTATAAGCTTTTTTCCTCTCCGAAAAAAAATTCGGGGAGGATTTTTTTCTACCATTTGTCACCAAAGCCCAGCCAGCCTTGCTTGCAGGAATCTCGCTAGAAGTTATCCACAATTTGCCCACAAAAAGTTCACAGAAAACCGCTTGCCATTTCTAAAAAAACACACTATCTTGTGGTTTATATTCTGACAAACCACTACAAGTTGTGGTTGTCTTGTTTTGATAACACTATTCATATTCACGCAAGGTTCTCTCAATATGGCTAATGAAGCAACAGCAAGCACCTCTCCTGATTCTCAATATCGAGTCATACGTCGTAATGGCCAATTGACCCCGTTTGATGGCACTAAAATTTCTGTCGCGGTGACTAAAGCTTTTTTAGCCGTTGAGGGCGATGGCGCTCAGGACAGCGGTCGAATTCATGAAATCGTCGCTAAGATCACAGCACAAATCGCTGGCAGTTTAAATCGTCGCCTAGAAGAAACCGGCACTGTTCATATTGAAGTCATTCAAGACCAAGTTGAATTGGCCTTGATGCGTGAAGGTGAATATAAAGTAGCCCGTGCTTATGTACTCTATCGTGAATCACAAGCTCAAAAGCGTGCAGAGGAAGAAGAAAAGCATCCCAGTCTTGTTAGTGATAATAACCTTCATGTCACCACTGCAGAAGGTCACAGCGAGCCACTTAATATTGCTCGCCTGCAACATCTAATCGATGAAGCCTGTGAAGGTGTTACTGCCGTTGATGGTCAAGCTATCTTGCGTGATACCCAACAAAATTTATTCGATGGTGTCGCAGAAGCCGATGTTGAAAAAGCCTTAGTCATGGCCGCCCGTACTTTTATCGAAAAAGATCCGGCCTACAGTACCGTCGCAGCCCGCTTATTAATGGATAGTATCCGCCGTGAAGCACTAAGTTATGTTTACAATGGTTCACGTCACGCCTCTCAAGGCGAGATGGCGGATCAATATACTGATTACTTCGTAACCTACATTCACCGTGCCATCGACCATGAATTGCTCACGTCTGATTTAGCACAATACGATCTCGATAAACTCGGCCATGCTCTTAAACCAGAAAATGACTTTAACTTCACTTATCTTGGTTTACAGACATTGTATGACCGTTACTTCATTCACCAAGATGGCACCCGTTTTGAATTGCCACAAGCCTTTTATATGCGTGTCGCAATGGGCTTGGCGATTAATGAAATTGACCGTGAAACTCGCGCCATTGAATTCTACAATTTGTTGTCGTCTTTCGACTTTATGAGTAGTACGCCTACCCTGTTTAACTCAGGCACATTACGTCCTCAGCTTTCTTCTTGTTACCTCACCACGGTGCCTGATGATTTAAGCGGTATTTATAACGCTATGCGCGATAATGCTCTCCTGTCTAAATATGCCGGTGGCTTGGGTAATGACTGGACGCGTGTTCGTGGTTTGGGTTCTCATATTAAAGGCACCAATGGTAAATCACAAGGTGTGGTGCCCTTCTTAAAAGTCGCAAATGACACTGCTGTTGCCGTTAATCAGGGTGGTAAACGCAAAGGTGCGGTGTGTGCCTACCTAGAAACGTGGCATATCGATATCGAAGAATTCCTCGATATGCGTAAAAATACAGGTGATGACCGTCGTCGTACTCACGATATGAATACGGCCAACTGGATCCCTGATTTATTCATGAAGCGTGTGGCTGAAGATGGTGATTGGACATTATTCTCACCAGAAGAAGTCTCAGACCTACACGACTTAATTGGCCTTGATTTTGAAGCGGCTTATACGGCCTATGAAGCCAAAGCTGAACGTGGCGAAATTCGTAACTTCAAAACCATGCCTGCCAACGATCTTTGGCGCAAAATGTTAGGTATGTTGTTTGAAACAGGTCACCCTTGGGTCACCTTCAAAGATCCATGCAACCTACGTAGCCCACAGCGACATGTTGGTGTCGTACACAGTTCAAACCTGTGTACTGAGATTACACTCAACACCTCAAACGATGAGATTGCCGTTTGTAACTTAGGCAGCGTCAACTTGCCACAGCATATTGTCGACGGCAAACTCGATTTAGAGAAAGTAAAACGTACTGTCACCACCGCTATGCGGATGTTGGATAATGTTATTGAATATAACTATTATAGTGTGCCCCAAGCGCGTAACTCTAACTTGAAACACCGTCCTGTTGGGTTGGGCATTATGGGCTTCCAAGATGCCTTGTATAAAATGCGTCTACCCTACAGCAGTGAAGAAGCAGTGAACTTCGCTGACACGTCAATGGAAGCCGTTAGTTACTACACTATCGAAGCCTCATCTGACTTAGCTATTGAGCGTGGCACTTATAGCTCTTACCAAGGTAGTCTATGGAGCAAAGGCATTATGCCCGTTGACTCTATTAAACTCCTGAAAGAAGCCCGTGGTCAATACCTGCAACAAGACGAGAGCCAAACCTTAGATTGGGATAGCTTACGCAATAAAATCAAAGAACAAGGCATGCGTAACTCCAATACCATGGCCATTGCACCAACGGCGACGATTTCTAATATTTGTGGTGTAAGTCAGTCGATTGAACCAACTTACCAAAACTTGTTCGTGAAATCGAATTTATCCGGTGAGTTTACCGTGATTAACCCATACATGGTAGATGACTTAAAAGCCCTGAATTTGTGGGATGAAGTTATGATCAATGACCTCAAATACTACGATGGTAGCTTGCAACAAATCGACCGTATCCCAGATGAGTTAAAAGCGCTGTACACCACTGCTTTTGAAATGGATGCGCGTTGGTTAATTGAAGCCGCATCACGTCGTCAAAAATGGCTAGATCAGGCTCAAAGCTTGAACCTTTATATGGCAGAACCATCAGGTAAGACGATGGATAACCTATATAAACTGGCCTGGGTACGCGGTTTAAAAACAACCTACTACTTACGCTCAATGGGTGCCACCGCTGCTGAAAAAACCAGTAGTTCAAAACCCATGGCAACGATTGCGCCGGTTTCAACAGCCGCTGCAGCAGATGAACTGGTCTTAGGTGAAGGGTTGGATGCACCGAAAGCCTGTTCGATTCTCGAACCAGATTGCGAGGCATGTCAATAATGATGAATTGGGATTATCCATTTGCAAAACCGGGGAACTCAGCTGATGTCGAATCAACACCGGCTGTTGAAGAAAAGCCCACACCCGTCGTAACGGCAACCGCGCCTGACGTTAACGTTGAAACTGATGTTCAGGAAGAACATGCTGCCAATGAACCCAGTGCCATTGTGATGCCCGCCTCTGTGCCAGAGTCACCTAAGCCTGACTCTGCCAGCGTATCTTCTTTACCGACAGCCAATGTTGCCCCGGTGAACCCTGAAGATAAGCGTGTTATCAATGGTATGACTGATATCAACCAATTGGCACCATTCAAATACCCATGGGCGTGGGAATACTTTATTAATGCCAATAAAAACCATTGGACGCCATTAGATATCAACATGGCGCAAGATGTTCACGACTACCGTCATAATCTGACGATGGAAGAACGTCATGTTTATGAAAACGTGCTGTCTTACCTCACCACCTCCGATATTCTCGCGATGCGTAATATTGGCCTTGCCGTGATGGAAAAAATGTCAGCGCCTGAATTGCAGATCTATCAAGCACGCCAAGTGTATGAAGAAGCGCTCCACACATGGACATACCAGCACTGTATTGAAACCATCGGCCTCGACCAAAGCGAAATCTACAACCGCTACCGTGTTGTGCCAGAAATAAATCAAAAGATTCAACTGGCCAATAGCCGTTTAGATTCGGTATTACGCAGTGATATTGATTTGCATGATAAAGACGAGCTTGAAAACTTCGTGATGGCCTATACCTTCTTTGGTGGCATTTTCGAAGGCTGCTGGTTCTACAATGGCTTTAGCCCGATTTTTGCTCTACAACGTCGCGGCTTAATGAAAGGTACAGCTGAACAACTGCAATATATTATGCGTGATGAAGTACTGCATGCTTCGTTCGGTATTCGCGTTGTGAAACAAATCATTAAAGAAGAAAACGTCAAACTCGACCCACGCAAAGTACAACAAATGTGGGAAGAAGCCGAAGCAGCAGAAGAAACTTACGCTAGCTATATCTTGCGTGACCCAATCTTAGGCTATTCGAAAGAAAACCATGTCGGCCAATTCCGCTTTATTGCCAATCGCCGCGCTAAACAACTCGGGCATGAAACGCCCTTCCCTGGTGCCGAAGCAACGCTGCCATGGCTAGATGAACAAGCCAATATGCGTAAGGAGAAAAACTTCTTCGAAACCAAAGTCACCGAGTATCAAACCGGTGGCGCGTTGAAGTGGGATTAGCGTTAATTAGATTAACAAGCCAGCTTTTGCTGGCTTTTTTGTTATAACGACGTGGAAGTTAGTATATGGGTCTAAATATGGGAACGGAAACAGAAATGGAACACTGGAGGAATGCTATTTCATTGAGCAAGTTTACGTTTTCATTACCCGAATTGTCGACAGAGAAAATAGAGCAAATTAATATCGTGAACTATGCAATTGCCTTAAGAGCTGTAGGTAAAAAAGAGTCTTCAGTACGCCTTCTCAACAAAAAAATGGTCTGCTACCATACTTGACTTTAAATTGGCTTACGACGTTTTAACCGATAACTATAGCTCTTCAGAAGAACAGATGATTAAGGTTGGAAAACTGGAGAACTAATTGAAGAAATTTCTTACCACGACCGCCCCCTCTTTAAAGATTTCAGGGAAAGTCAAGAATTCCTAAATGGGTACGAAAAAGTTTATGGATATAAATATACAGAAAAATTAAGTGAAATACTCGATGAGAAAAAGAAAGAGGTCTAACCGGTCATAGCTAATAATTGAATCAAATAGGGTCAGAGTAATTAATTCTTATAACAAACAAGGAAAACAGAACAAAGACACTTAATCACCATTAAAAATGCGTTTCACGCAATGCAAGTTTGAGTCAAAAAGTAGATTTCACAATCTTTTTATTTCACGATCAGGATTAGGAGAAAACATGATGACAAAAAACATAGAACTTTGGGATGACGACAATCAAAACCAGATCTGGGGCCAACTGACCGACGATAATAAGGTTGAACTCCGAGCAGATAGCAACGATGTAATTGTCGGTGAGCTACAAGGTAATAAACTCGACCTTGCGCCTAAAACCCAAAACCATATATGGGGCTTTGTGAATGGCTGTGAAATTGAACTCTGGGATGACCAACTCCACCATTTTTCTGGTGAAGTAACCTAACACTAATCAATACTTTATCAAGGAAGAATATGAAAGTTGAGGATATGTCGGATAAGGCAAAAGAAAAGCATGCCGAATTTTTGTTGAAGTTCAGTTCAAACTTGTTTACTGCTTTTTTTGTTACGGTTGTTATGAGTCCACTGAGTGTAATTTCAAGTCAGATAGCGGATCCCGGCACTCTGCCTTCCTTAAGTCTAGAAAACTGACTCAAGCGTTAGCTGGTTGGCAAGGCATCACTTTTTTAGTTTTTGAGAGCTTAGCTTTTTTATTTATCAATCACGGCACAGAATATCGAAAGCCATCGCTGATGAACGGATCCGAACATGCGCGATATGCATGATGACATTGGAGGTCAATTGGTTGCTACTTTGGCCTTGCTGGAGCACGAACCGGATAATGGAACAAAAAATAATATTTCCACTATCTTGAAAGCCTGTTTAGTTGACTTTAGATTGATTATTAATTCTTTAAATGTTCATGCAAACACCTTGGATGCGTTATTAGCTGATACTAAATCCTTGACCAACACTAAGCTTGAAAAGATGGGTAATGATTTAACTTGGGATGTTTTATCACTGCCCGACGACGTCATTATTGATCCGGAACAAAGCCTTCATATACTCAGGATATTACAAGAGGCTTTTACGAATGTTATGAAACATTCAAATGCCAGCGAGCTCCCCCTTCATACGTAATGCAATGATGGCATCGTCACCTTGACTATGAATGATAATGGTCATAGTGCTGAGACGCCTGAAGCGAAGAATGGCCATGGCCTTGATAATATGAAATGGCGTGCTGAAGTGCTTTCTGCTGACTTAAATATTGTGTCAGATGCAAGCAGGGGTTAAAGCCTTGTTTTAACGTTGCCTGTACCCTAGCCTGTGGATTCAATCTAACCGACATAACACGCTAAACTGATATTTATCGCGTTAATTTATAAGTCTAAATCCCTTCTGTCATTTTTCTGTAAGCAATTTATAATATCCTTTTATCATTTCCTTAATCTGACATTATTATGAAAAAAACTATACTACCCGCTGCACTCGCACTTTTTATTACTCTACCAACGGCCGCCATTGAGCTTGAAAAACCACCTGAGTTTAAACGCTCTGCTGAAGAACTCGAACGAGTACAAAAACAACAGGCCACACAAATCGAGGCTGATAAACATCAGATTGTAAAACCCTCAAGTGAAGAAGCTGAATATATCTTTCCTGATGGACATGACCCTCGCGACCATGACCACGATCATGATGATGCAAAAGACTTAGACCATGCACATGATGACTCTCTCGCCCATCAGAAACAATTAGAAATGCTCGAACAAAAAGGCATCAAAGACGAATCAAGTTGGTGGCCTTTTTAAGCGTGCTATGATCTAGGCTTTATTTTTATAAATAGCTGGCCGTGTAGGTATGACTAAGTCTGAGAAAGTACAATTTGTTATTAACACCTTAGAAGACCTATACCCAGAAACACCTGTTCCGCTTGACCATAGCGACCCTTATACCCTTTTAGTCGCTGTTGCCCTATCAGCACAAACTACAGATAAAAAGGTCAATGAAGTTACACCTGAGTTATTTGCTAAAGCTCCCACACCTATTGAAATGGCAAAACTTGAAGAATCCGACATCAAATATCTGATTCGAGAAATTGGCCTCTCAACAACGAAAGCCAAAAACCTCAGAGCTGCTGCTCGATTACTCGTTGAAAATCACCAAGGTGTCGTACCAAGAACATTCGAAGAATTGGAAGCTTTGCCTGGTGTTGGCCATAAAACGGCCTCGGTGGTTATGTCACAAGCCTTTAACATTCCAACATTTCCTATTGATACCCATATTCATCGCTTGATGTGGCGTTGGGGGCTCACTAATGGTAAAAATGTTGAGCAGACTGAAAAGGATGCCAAACGGTTATTTGCTAAAAAATATTGGAATAAACTGCACCTGCAAATTATTTTTTACGGGCGTGAATATTCCCCTGCACGGGGTTTAGACATCAATAAAGATATTATTACCAAGACCATTGGCCGAAAAAGTTTCTTAAAAGCGGTTCTCTAAAAATCTTATCCTAGTCTCAAACTAGGAATATCCATGTGTCGTATTGTTTCCATGGGTACAAAGACAACCAAAAGCCACCCCAAACGACCATAATGAGGCCTGTCACGGCCCGTAAATACCTCGATGAAACTGGGCCAATTTTTTCTAGTACAACGAAAATAGTAATCAATAATACCCAGAGCATGTTCATAACGCCAACGGCAAATAAAACCGCCATCAATGCCCAGCAGCAGCCAATACAATATAGACCGTGATGAACCCCCAGCCTGAGTGCTCCCCAATGCCCTTCCTTCCATGACGTCATTAAGAAACTCAGTGGGCTTCGGCATTCTGTTAGGCAGGCATCTTTGAGCGGTGTCCATTGGTATAAGCCTGCTAAAACTAATATTCCACCACTCAATAAATAACTACGGCTATTCATCATGGGGTTTAGCAGGCCACTGACATGTAAGGGATACTGGATCGCGGATGCAACGATGCTAAATAATGCCCATGCCACCAAATAACCACTTAAGAAAATAAAGGTGGGAGCATAAGACAAACCTTTTTTCTGCTTACCTTTATTAATGGTTGCGAACATCATTACCATTGGTACTACGGAAGGTGTCATCATGGCCACCATCATGACTGCCCACATGACAAATAGCATCCAGAAATCATAAACATCCCAGGCCCGTGTTCTACCCATTGGCGGCATCCACATATCGACTAAGTCCATGTTTTCCATTGCCCAACCCATGTAGAACATATAAACCCAGCCCACCAGACTGACTAGAAAAACACCGCCATAAATAATGACTTTGTCTCTTAATGACAAAGGCCCAGTCTGAATCGCTGTAGCTGTACTTGAGTTATTTTGGTTTAACATGAATATTCGTCTAGCCTAAATGAGTCCAATGGGTATACAATCAAGTATCCAAAAAATAATGTTTGCATTATTTTACGCTAACTAACGGAGGTTAACATGTCTGACAATTGGAAAATTACCGGTCAATATTTTGAATCCTGTAATTGTGACTTGGTCTGCCCATGTATTTTTCTAGCACCACCAACGGAAGGCTTTTGTGAAGCTTTCGTCGGTTGGCATATTGAAGAAGGCCATCTAGATGGTGTTCAACTCAATGATATTAAAGTATCAGCTTGGTTACATTCGCCTGGCTCATTAACTGATGGTAACTGGAAATTAGCACTTTATATTGATGAGCGCGCTACTGAAGAACAGAAGAATGCGATTGTTGAACTCTGGAGTGGTAACCACGGTGGGCACTTAGCTGTTATTGCTGGTTTAGTAGGCGAAATCATGAGTGTTAAACAAGTGCCTATTGAGTTCACTCAAGAAGGCCGTACGCATTACCTAAAAGTGGGTGATTTCGGCTCTAACACAATGCAAGAACTTGAAGGCGAAGATGGCGGCAAAGTTGTCGTTTCTAATCACCCTCTTGCTGTATCGCCTAGTGAGCCCGTTACAATTAGCAAATCTGTTGCTGCAATCTATAAAGATAACGGCTATGATTGGCATCAATCAGAAAAAGTAGGTTTATCAGCGCCATTTACTTACGCTGCTTAAGTTTTAATTTAACCCTATATTTCACATAAAAAGCCCCATCTTATGATGGGGCTTTTTTTGTTAACCCTTGTATATGTCTTCGTCTTCGATATTCTCTTGCAGTATCAGGCCAAAGATCGTTTAAGATGGTCATTTTATTGATTAACACCCTCTAACTTAATTATGTCTAACTTTGATACTGAAATTGATACATCAGGCCTCAATTGCCCGCTTCCTCTACTGAAAACAAAGAAAGCACTCGCTTCTATGGCCTCTGGCGAACGCTTGCGTGTGATTGCAACTGATCGCGGTACCTATATTGACATCCCTGTTTATTGCGAGATATCGAGTCACACTTTAATTGAGTCAAGTGAGTCTGGTGACAAACTCATTTTTATCATAGAAAAAGGCAGTGATTAACTAAATCCCGTTTTTATCTAATTGTACAATCCTTTTTAATTGTACTTTCCCAATACGAGTTCATATGAAAATTCAAAGCCATATTGCTGACCTAGATACACCTACTGGTGTCATGCGTACTTATATTCACCGCCCTATTCTTGGGGGTCAGTATCCTTGTATTTTGTTTTACTCTGAGATATTCCAACAAACAGGACCTATTGAACGTGCTGCTAAACTGATGGCAAGCCATGGCTATGTTGTGCTTGTAGGAGAAGTGTTTCACGAACTTAACCCTATAGGCACTGTATTGAGCTATGACGATGCTGGCCGTGAAAAAGGCAATGCTGATAAACACACAAAAGATGTACAAGGTTATGATTCTGATAATGTAGCATTGGTCGAATTTGCTAAACAACAGGACTGGTGTAATGGTCATATCGGTGCCATGGGCTTCTGCATTGGTGGTCATTTGGCGTTTCGTGCTGCTTTACATCCTGAAGTAAAAGGGACGGCTTGCTTTTATGCTACCGACTTACATATTCAAGTTATTCCAAATGTACCGGGACAACACAGTATGGAACGTTTGGATGATATTCAGGGAGAATTGTTAATGATTTGGGGCAAGCAAGATAATCATGTGCCCAAAGATGGCTTAGCTAAAGTTTATGCAGAATTAAGCGCGACAGATATCACCTTCACTTGGCATGAATTTAATGCTGCTCATGCCTTTATGCGTGATGAAGAAGATGACGGCCGCTACGATGGCCAAACAGCTCAACTCGGTTATCAACTGGCACTGAACTTATTTAGCCGGACACTGCGTTAAGCTTAAGCTGTTCTTATTTCGCGATTGTTGTAGTATTAGACTATGACTGACAGACTCTATTATTAACAATCGTTTTTCAGGGCACGTTTCGATCTTATGAGCTTATTGCTGCTATACCTTGCCATTGCTATTGGTGTCTCTTTTATTTGTTCGGTACTTGAAGCGGTATTGCTCTCTATTACACCTAGTTATGTCGAAACTGTCGTCAATCAGTCTCCACACAAAGGGAAAGTTTTAGTAACAGTTAAATCACGCCTTGATCAATCTATTTCTAGTATTTTGATCCTAAATACCTTTGCTCACACCATGGGTGCTGCAGGTGTAGGTGCCCAAGCCGCAAGCATATTCGGTGCCCAATGGGAAAGCCTAATTGCGGTTTTGTTAACTCTTGCAATTTTATATTTCTCAGAGATCATTCCAAAAACAATTGGGGCACTATTTTGGCGACAATTGGCGCTACCTGCCGCCAATACGATTTATTGGCTTATCAAGCTGGTCTATCCCTTAATATGGGTTTCCACCCTTATTACCAAGCCTTTTAAAAAACATGGGCAAGATGAAATTACACGCGAGGAAATTATTGCTCTCGCGTCACTTAGCCATAAAATGGGCTCTCTGATTAGCCAAGAAAATGATTACTTGGTTAATGTATTAAAGTTACGAGAAATCAAAACAGAACAAATTTTGACACCGCGTAGTGTCTTACATAGCTTGAGCGAAGATATGACCGTTTCTGAAGCACTTGAGCATGAAGAGACCCAACAATTCACCCGTATTCCTATCTACCATGAAGAACAAGATAATATCACGGGACTTGTGACCAACCGTGAACTACTATTTGCCGATCGCGAAGGCCATACAGAAAAAACTATTCAGCACTTTGCTAAGCCAATTACCCGTGTCTCGGAGCAGTTACCCGTTCAACAACTGTTAGATATGTTTATCAAGAAACGAGAGCATCTATTCCTGGTCGAGGATCATTACGGCCAAGTCGCCGGTATTGTGACTTTAGAAGATGCTATTGAGACCATGTTAGGCCGTGAGATTGTTGACGAAACTGATACAGTAGAAGATTTACAAAAGCTCGCGAAGAAACAATACCGCGATCGCTTACGTAAAGATAAGGATTAATTTGCTATCACTGGCTTTAGACTGTGTTTAATTATCTAAGACCTAGCACTTATGAATGAAACCAATATCAAAACCGCATTAGATGCGCTTGCTCGTGTAGATAGTGATGTTGCTTCCATTTTAATCACAACAGGTTACCCGGCACCTCGCATACGCCCTGCTGGTTTTGAAACATTTCTAAACACCATTGTTTCACAACAAATATCGACTAAAGCTGCTGCAACGATCTGGCAACGCGTTTGTGACTTAATGACAGATATTACGCCAAATGCTTTACTCGCCCTCGATGGCAAACAACTTAGAGAAGCAGGTTTATCACAACGAAAGATGGAATATGCTCAAGGGTTGGCTAAAGCCATTGTAAGTGGCCAATTTTCCCCTGATGCTTTAGCAAAACTTGATGATGAACAGGCTATTGAGGAGATTATTCGACTACGCGGCTTCGGACGCTGGAGTGCTGAGATTTATTTAATCTTTTCCTTGCAGCGTGAGGATGTTTTACCTGCTGATGACTTAATTTTATTGACTTCTCTGCAGCGCCTAAAAGGTTTATCAGAGCGACCAACGCCGGAAGTGGCCCGAAAGAGCATTGAACATTGGAAGCCTTATCGCAGTGCAGGTAGTCTGTTTTTATGGCATATCAATCAATATAAAGATTAATAACCTAGTTTGAGAGTAATAGCGGTTAAAAGAGTCTATTTAAATCGTTAAGCATATTTCTTTCTTCACTTGTCAGTGCTCGGCTTCGAATCGTTCTATCGATGACTCTTTGATGCCGAGAACGACTCCGGTAGGCGGCATGTTATACATTTCTTCACTCATTTCTACGGCGAATGACACTTCTTCTGTCTTGCTCACGACGATCTTCTCTTGGCCAAATCATATAGGCAGTCTGGAAGCTTTCTACGCACTTTGCAATATTTAATTGGCTGATGACTATGGTTACGGCGTTCTAGTGCACGCCGACATTCATCTCAGGAATCGATTCGGTTTAGAGTTTTCATGTTACACCTTCAATTGAACACTGCAATAAACCTATTGACGTCTATTCTCAGAGATTAATTCATTTATATCATGTGGTTAAAGGTTTTACAGAACAAGAAACAAGATTAATCTTGCTCATTATTTCAATGAATTTGGTGATAAATAATTTTTCTCTTATTCGACACTTTTTGTTTCTCGGCAAATTTAGACTAGAATAACGACATTGGGTATTTCTTTAGTTTTAAGGCAATCAAATGATTACATGGCAAGCAGGAAAAATCGTTGAAAAGAAAGAATGGTGCGAAGATTTATATTCCATTAAAATTGAGACTGAAACATTGCCTTTTAAAGCAGGTCAATTTGCCAATATTGGTATTGAAATAGACGATGGCATTATTAATCGCCCCTACTCTCTAGTCAACACACCTGATGAACCTTTATTAGAAGTCCATTTCAATACAGTGAAAGAGGGTCGATTTAGCCCGCTATTAACTACACAGGACATTGGATCACCTATTTCTGTCGCTACACGTGCCGGCGGTATGCTAACGCTCGATCAAGTACCTGAAAGCAGAACAGAACTCTGGTTTTGTGCCACTGGAACAGGTATAGGCCCTTTCCTCTCGTTGTTACATACCACTGCTATTTGGCAACGTTTCGACAAAATCATCGTTTGCTATGCGACTAAAACGGCAGCTGAAATGGCTTATCGTGACGAGCTAAACGCATTACAACTCAAATACCCTACGCAATTTCAATTCATCCCTTTTATTACCCGTGAAGTCTCGGAGGGTGCTATACATTCACGTTTCACGACGGCACTCGCCTCAGGTGAACTAGAGACATTCGCCAACGCACCGTTAAACGTGAATTCAAGTCACCTTATGTTATGTGGCAGTTCGGCAATGATTGATGAAATGACGACATTATTAGAGCAAAAAGGTTTAAGCCGTCATTCTCGACAACAACCTGGGCATATCGCTATTGAGAAATACTTTTAGTACTCAGCGCTATATTTCATCTATTTGATGGACGCCTTAAGGCATACCCATTAGAGTCACGTTATAGTTAATGGATTTCTGCTTAGTGTTGCAGTTTGATACGTAAAACAGTAATAATTAATTAGCTGGCTTTATTTTAAACTTAAGGTATTGGGGAAAACCACTATCGTGCTGAGAGACTTTTTCCAATCCAAACTCATCGTCTCGACTTTCGTCATTTCTTTATTGACTTCAATTGCTTTCATTGACTTTTCAGAACGTGTTGAACAACAGCAAAATCGCTTGATAGCAAAAACATAGCCAATAGCTGTGTCAATTTGATTGAAAACTACATTTCTCAAATAATATCCTCGACATATCCACTTGCAGCTCTAATCCGAATGCAAAAGGGTGATACCCAAGGGTTTGAAAACTTAGCAAAAGAATTGATATAATTATACTCTGGTGTGTTGTCTCTCCAACTAGAGTCACTGGGCGTTATTTGTGATATCGTGCCCTTAAAAGGTCACGAAAGTGCTATTGGCGTTAATGTTCTAACTGATTCTGCTCGTGATAAAGAGGCCATCCTCGCACGAGACACTGGAAAACTGATTCTTGCTGGTCCTTTAAACTTAGCTCAAGGGGGCTAGTTGCAGTAGCTTGCCCCCCCCCCCCGTTTATTTAGAAACAAAACACGGTGAAACATTTTGGGGAGTTTATCCCTAAGTTAATTAGTATTCCAGAAGTACTCAACTTAGCCAACTTGCTTTCTTTAGAGGATGCAAATCATGCCTACCAACTATCTCGAATCCATCCAGATACTAATGATCTCCACATTTTCGCACGTTCTAAAGCGGCTCTGATTAATGATCCAATATTTTTTATATTGATGTGCCGAATGCACAATGGACTTTCAGTGTCACTCCCGTTCATCACTGGACCGAATTTAATATGCTTTCAGTAAAAGTCTTCGGCATACTAATTAGATCTTTACTCACATTTCTGGCATACCTACTCGTTAAGTTAAAGAGTGAACGATAAGAACTTGAACATACTGTCAAAAACAGAACGACAGAGTTAGCTTCTCTAGCTATTTATGATGTACTAACTGAACTATCTAACCGCGCGCTGTTTGCAGATCGTTTCAATCAAGCACATGATGCCCTCATTGAATATGCTGAATTTCTATATTTTACAGGAAGAAGGCCCTATTTCTGGCAAGGAACTCAAAGCTTTAAATAAGCGTCATAGTACGTTAGGACACTTGATTGAAAATTATCAAACGAGTTCCTTGTTGGCCCGATTTCGCGCCAATATGAGAATCACCACCTGATAGTTTAATATCTGTAAATTAACCATCATTAAGCCGCGCATCAGATGTTCTCATTTCAGCTTATCCTAAAATTCTTAAGCTATTCGCTGATTTGGAAATGTCAATTAATAACCATGTATACCGTCCTTTGGCCACTGATCAAATTGATGAAAAAGCCTTCAAACAAAACAGCGGCCAAAATCCAACTGTTTTAGATCATATAATTAACTGATTTGTACCTTAACTTTACTGGGAGCACTTGTGTCAAAATCTTATAAGAAAAGCCATATCGGCGATCACCCTCTTAAACCTGAATCTTTAATGATGGGTTATGGGTATGATCCTCAGCTATCTGAGGGTTCAATTAAATGCCCCAATTTTCAAACATCGACTTTTGTATTTAAATCTGCTGAACAAGGCAAAGATTTCTTTAATGTCGTTTCCGGTCGTCGCCCCTTAGAAGAAGGTGAACAAGCAGGTCTGGTTTATTCTCGATTTAATAACCCCACTATAGAAATTGCTGAAAATCGTATTGCAGTATGGGATCGTGCTGAAGATTGTGCACTGACCGGGAGTGGTATGTCTGCTATTTCAACAACGCTATTGACCTTTTCTCGCCCAGGGGATGTCGTGGTCTATTCAGAACCCATCTACGGTGGCACCGACACTTTAATCAATGTCATCTTAAAACAGATGGGCATTCAAGCTGTTGGCTATTTATCCAGTGAAGGAACATCTGGGCTTGAGCGTGCTATTAAGGAAGCCAGTACATTAGGCAATATCTCGGTTGTAATGTTAGAAACGCCAGATAACCCTACTAATAACCTTCTGGATATTGCAGCTTGTAAAGTATTAATGGATGAACTGACACAAGACCAAGAAGCCTCACCTATTCTGGCTATTGATAACACTATGCTAGGGCCATTATGGCAAAAACCGTTAGACCATGGTGCTGATTTATGTCTCTATTCCTTGACTAAATATGTTGGTGGGCATTCTGATTTAATTGGCGGTAGCTGCTCGGGCAGTAAGGCCTTAGTCAGTCGCATCCGTAAAGTGCGAAACAGTATTGGTACAACAATGGATTCTAATACCGCATGGCTCATTTTACGTTCGCTTGAAACGTTAAAAATTCGGATGACAGCCGCTAACGATGGTGCCCGGAAAGTGGTCGATTTCCTGTTAAAGCACGATAAAGTGACACGCATCGATTACCCAGGCTTATTACAATCAGATAATCCACAATATGCGATTTATCAAAAACAATGCACAGGAGCTGGGTCGACGTTCTCATTCGAAGTTAAAGGTGGTGAAGCCGAAGCTTTTAAAGTACTTAATGCACTCAAACTTGTTAAATTGGCTGTTAGCCTTGGTGGGACTGAAAGTTTGGCTCAGCACCCTGCTGCTATGACACATTCTGGTGTGCCGAAGAAACGTCGCGAATTTATTGGCGTAACAGAAGGCTTGATCCGACTCTCTGTAGGTATTGAAGATGCTGATGATATTATCGCCGATTTAGCACAAGCTTTAGATTAAGATATGGCCATTACGAGTACTCGCCATATCTTGGTCAAAACAAAAAAACAGGCTGATAACCTAAAACAGCAACTAAACAATGTCGCTGCGTTTGACCGTTTGGCAAAAAAGCATTCTTTATGCAAATCATCGGCTAAGAAAGGCGGATACTTGGGAGAGTTTCCGCCTAGCCGTGTGCTGAAAGCATTCGATAATGTGTTTTTTAAAAAGCCCTTATTAACTGTTCATCGTCCAGTCTAAACAAAATTTGGCTACCATTTAATTGAAACTATTTACCGTCGTTAATCTCCCCTCTCTGTTCATAAGACATCCACCACTTTCACATTCATTCATTTAGTACTTTACAATAACAGCACAATATTATATAAATAGTAATGATTCTTATTTAGATTATTATCGGTGTGAAAAATGGATGCAAACCAAAGTGTAAAAACAAATGATAGCGAACACTATGTTTATGTATATTCAAGCGATTTAGAAAGTCAGTATAAAAATGATTTAGCCAATGCTGAAACATTGTGGACGAAGGATAGAAATGATGTTGTCTTACAGACGAGATGGGTTAAATGTATGCATAACTTGGCAAAAGTTTATGAAGCACAGTCGGATCATAAAAAAACGTTTTATTACTTAATTACGCCCCATAATTGGATAGTTAATAAGTTACATGATCGGACCTTAAGTGAAGATGAAATAACCATTACATTAAATGCGTTAAAAATAACGTTCGATCCGCTTTATGAATATAGACTCAAGCGTCCATGCTGCAATATATGTAGACAGAATTTAGAAGATCAACGTGCGTGGTTTAAGCATACTGAAAAGCAATTACACTAGCTGTGACTGTTGATATTCATTGCCTCAAGCAGGTCCCCCCTTTCCTACCTGAGGTGATGATATATCAGTTACTTTACTAACGGTGCGTCTGGCTCAAAAAGTGTTCTTTGTGCAATAACACGCTCAACCCGATCGAATCCGACAAAATTAAGCCATAAATCGATGTAAGGCTTTTGAAAATCAAATGCCTCAAACCCAGTGCCTTCACCATAGCCATCACCACTTGCGAAAAAGACCTTCGCTGTTCTGCCGGACATCAATCCAAAGTAGCCGCCTTCAGGGGTATAACCCCAAGCCATACCCGGTTGAGAAATAACATCAATATAATGTTTCATTTTATATGGAATATTAAAATTCCACATCGGAATTGCAAATACATAATGATCAGCATCAGCAAATTCATCAAACAATGTTTTCACTTCTGCCCATGCAGCAATTTCATTTCCTGTCGGTTCACCACCATGCAGCACCGAATATTTAGCATTAAGCATTTCGCTATTAAAATCAGGTAGTTTATAGTCCTATAAGTCAATTTTCTTAATACTAATTCCAGGATGACTCGTTTTCAGTTCCTGTAGATACTCATTTGCTGCTTTAATAGAATGTGAACGTGTCTTTCGTGGTGATGCTTCAATATAAATCACTTTTTCCATCTTTCAGCCCTCAGTTAGTAATCTTAATAATAATGATTGTTATTACTATATATTAAACTGACTAGTCACTGCAATATCAATAAAGCGCTATAAAATACTCAAGATGAAAACAGCAGGCCTTAACTAAAAATCAGCATCGCTTTTAAACATCATTTTGGCATTGGTTGTCGGATGATTTAGCGTTAGTGTCTCTGCGTGCAAGCAAAGACGGTCGGCAGTGTTACCATAAAGATCATCACCAATGATAGGTATACCTAAACCTGAAATGTGAGCAGAATGAACGCGAAGTTGGTGCGTTCTTCCGGTAATTGGATAGAAATGAACCCTAGTTTGATTTTGTAAACGTTCCACTGTTTGCCATTTAGTTTGTGCTGCTCTGCCATATTCGTAGCATACTAATTGGCGTGGTCTATCCTCTAAGTCAACTCTCAACGGTAAATCAATTAAGCCCTCATTTAACGACAACTCTCCGTCTAATAATGCGACATAGCGTTTACTAACTGTACGATGGATAAATTGTTCTTGTAACTTTTTATGGGACCGTTTGTTTAATGCAATCACGATTAAACCCGATGTTGACATATCCAAGCGATGAACAATTAGTGGACCACTAGCATCCGGGAATTGTTGGGCAAGTCGGCTATAGACACTGTCTTCGATCTCTTTGCCTGGTACGGATAATAAGCCTGCTGGTTTATTGATCACACACATGACATCATCTTGATAAACATATTCAAGTTGTTTGTCTTTGCCACGGTTATTTAATAAAGGATTGGGTTCAACATTCAAGCCTTCTATCATATGGCTTAGGATAGGTTTGCATTTTCCTTGGCAAGCACCATAAAACTGACCGTGCTGCCGAATTTCAGATTTGGGCGATTTCCCACACCAGAACTCCGCCATAGCAAGGGGGACCATCTTATTGAGATAGGCGTATTGTAGTAATTTAGGCCCTGCACAATCACCTGTCCCTGCAGCAGGCATTTCACGCCCAGCCTGTTCGAATAGAGACAATAACGGTTTACTTTCCCCTTTAGCATTTAAAAAGGCATATTGTTTGAATAAACGATGCTGTAGCTGGAGGGATAGCTGCTTACGCTTTCGTTTTAAAGCCCCTATCTCATCTAACAATACCGACAATTTCTGTCCAATGCTGGTTATTTCACCTTGCCATTTTGCTTGTAATGATTTTAGTTCGTTTTTTTCTGTAACGCTTTGTTTAGCAAGATCTGTTAATAGTCCCTGGTAATCAGATGCTGAATACGCCGTTATGCATGATGTTCTTTTGGCTTTGCGTACCTTACGACCTTGAATGTTCTTCTGCCTGATGGCTTCGATTTCTGAGTCAGCTTCTTGTTGTTTTTTTCCCTGAAGCCGTTCTAGTGTCTTAATATTTGGGTTGGCATTTAATGCTTCAATTGTGTGATTCAATCTATTAAGCTCAACCTGACCACTATGAAAAAATGAGTTTTTGGCATTGATGTCAAATAGTGCAGGTACAAAACGCGTATTCTTAAGTGCCATTTGGCCCGAGAAGGCTTGTAAATAGCCTATTTCACCGGATTTTGCCCTTACTACTAATACACCCAACATTTTGCCTTCAGCCTCTGCTTGGTTAAAATCAGGCATTGTTGTTAATTCTTGCTGCAATTGAGCTACAGCCTCTCTACAAATAGGGTGTGGCTCGTAATAGAACGGATAAGTGAATTCTGCTGGTAAGGATTCCAGCTTAGGTTGTACAAGCAGAGGAGTAAAAAGTGTATTCGTCAAAGGAAATTATCATTACTATTGTGTGGTCACGTATTCTAACTTGTGTTGTAGTTTAATTTTCAATCAATCTGCTTGAAAGCTTACTGTTGCATGGGCTTAGCATTAGATCAATTTGTTTCACGTTTTTAATGTAATCTCTTAATAAATATAGAGACTTAATGATTAATAACGCACCACTCTATTTTGGTTTTATTTCTCATTTAACCTTGATTTGTTATGTCTATGACAAACGGCTGCTCGCAAAAATAACTGACGTATTAGCGCAACGTCATTACATATATCATCTTTGGCTGGAGGCTGGATCGGTGCCTTTGTGCCCAAAAAATATTTTGACATAAAACCGTGAAACAACCTTTTCAATCACTTTTTTGGTGTACTGTGGTATCGAATACAGTATTGACTGTCTTCATCACAATTAGCTCTGCCTACTGACTTCAAATTTATTTCTTTATTTTGTTGACATAACAAATGAGAATCATTACTATTCATATTAACGTTATTTGCTTGAGTCACTTTCATGATCGTTTGTATTTGCAATAATATTAATTCATCCACTATCAAGGCTACTGTAAAACAAGGCGCTTGTTCAGTTGAAGATGTCAAAAACACAACAGGTGCCGCTTCTTGCTGTGGTAAGTGCCAGTTCAAAGTAAATGCCCTAGTTAACGATACCTTATCTGAATTAAACCATCCTCAACATGCGACACAAAGCTAAATTTTCATCTCAAAGCACGCTACACCGTTTAAGCCTATTTTCTTTTTGGCTTTATCTTCCCTATCAATAGCTTCTAAGTTCTTATAATCGCTCATAATTTCCAATATATAACCTTGATTTCTGGTTCATCTTTCTGCATAAACTAAACTAAAAGCAAATGCGAACCATTATTATTTTATATGAAAATCAATAACTTATATTGACAGGCGTGATACACATTTGTACCATGTACTTCATCTTATTCTAGTTACGCAAAGGAAAAATCATGAAAGGTGATCCCAAAGTCATTGCACTATTAAATAAAGCACTAAGTAATGAACTCATTGCCATTAATCAGTACTTCCTCCATGCCAAAATGTACAAAGATTGGGGTATGACCAACCTGGCTGAGTATGAATATCACGAATCTATCGATGAAATGAAACATGCCGATATGCTGGTTGATCGTATCTTGTTTCTAGAAGGCCTTCCGAATTTACAAGATTTAGGTGCCCTTCGAATTGGTGAAGACACTAAGGAAATGTTGGAATGCGACTTAGCGCTCGAACATGATGCTGTGCCGGATTTACGTCAAGGCATTCAGTATTGTGAAGAAGTCAAAGATTTTGTATCTCGTGATCTTTTCAATAGTATTTTAGAATCTGAAGAAGAACATATAGATTGGCTGGAAACTCAGTTAGGCTTGATTGATAAAATGGGTATTGAAAATTATATTCAAGCACAAATCGTTAAAAAAGCAGATTAATCTCTCTTCACCACCACTAGCGCCCAATCCAGCAGTTTTTGGCGCTAGTGGATTTTATATCTTTTCCCTAAACCCTCCCCTTATACCTTTCGAGCTATCAATACGATTTGGGACTAGCCGTTCTCACAAAAACCATTGTATCTTTGAGTCATCACATTCTGATTTGAATGAAGAGGTCATGCATTGGAGAAGAAATCGTAGTACCGACAATATTGAGGATCAACGTCATATACAACACACGATATTCCTTAAATTATCTTAACGTTTAAAAATACCATATTAGGAACGGATGCTAGCTAATCAAGCAACTTAAGCAATAGACCTTTTGTCTATTCATTCGATTAGTGTTTATAATCAAAGTAGGTAATCTACAATCTAAAATAATTTATGCTCGGTCAAGGACTTTTTATGTACAAGCAATCCATTTTTTCTTCCTATTTGGCCTTTCTAACCATATTTTTAGCCAGCTTTGCAGTACATGCTGATGACGTTATCTCTGAGAATGTTGATATTCACGTTTTTTCTGACTTGATTGCTCAGCATGCTGATGATGAAAACACACGCATCATTGATGTCAGAACCTATAAAGAATTCCATGGTGGCCATATCGAAAATGCAGAAGTCATCGACTTCTACGCGCGAGATTTTATCCATAACCTAAAACAACTCGATAAATATAAAACATACTTATTGTATTGCCGTAGTGGTAACCGCAGTGGTAAAACACTTAGACTCATGAAGAAATTGGGCTTCAAGTCTGCTTATAATATGCTCGGTGGTATGAAAGCTTGGACTCGCGCTAAATACCCTGTTGTTAAGCCCTAGACACACTCCTTAGCATCCTCTTTTACCTGCCCTCTCTAAGCAACGGGTAATCACTCTTCCTACTCTCTGGGGTTGGTTTGTCATCCTGCTTATTCTTATTCTAACTTTTGGTTATATCTTTAAGCACCTCGCTTTGTTTTTGGCTAAAAGCCAACCTGTAAAAGTCAATATTTTATTGTCGAAGGTTGGCTTGATGAACAGTCTTTATTGAAAGCTCAAACGCTATTTGAACAAGTTTCATACAAACTACTGATTCACTTCAGGCGAGCCTGATAATTTATTAGTTTTAGCGCCGCAATAATATCTCGCTATATCAGCGCTTGTCATTTCATAAAATCTCCGTACGATAGTGTCATAGCAACGTGCTTATATTAAGCATTTTATTTCGATGCTTATAAAGAGAGGCCTATAGCAATGACAAGACGGTTTTTTATTTTTTTGATGACACTTGGCCTCTTTGGCTGTGACAGTAATTTGGTTGAAGACTTAGTCTTAATGCCCGAAATCAAGTCAGTTCAACTATCGCATTTTTCTGTCGAGGATAGGCAAGCTTTTTTTGATATTTCTGTGCACAACCCCAACACTTTTCCCTTACCGATTTCACAATTGGCTGGCGATATTAAATTAAACAATCTTGCTATCGGAAGTCTCTCAGCACGCAGTCAACAAAACCTTGCGGCTTTCGATACACAAAACGTGACTCTACCGCTGCCTTTAAACCCAGATGCCTTCGTTAATACCGCACATGGCGTGTTATTGAAAGGTAAGGCGGAATATCAATTCAATGGCATGGTTGATACCGGTTTGGGCCTAGTTCCACTCTCTAAACAACGTGAATTACCTGCTCAAGAACTGCTCCATTCTTTATTACCTTAGATTAGGGTTTGTCCATAGATGGTCAACAGGCCTTAATGTCACTTGCTAAGATAAGCGGGCTATATTTAAAGTCACAGCAAGGTGGTCCGCATAAAAGAGATCAATTGGACGTATCGTTAACTGGTGTAAAAAACGGACGTGATTGTCACCCCTGGAAACAGTTCCTTATCATTCCTCAAGCAACGTTAGATCGGTTTGATATCACGGGGCAGGATCTTAAGGTTGATGCCGTTATCAAGTCTGATTTTGATTTACACACCCTGCCTTCCGGCAGTGTTATTAAAATTGGTGATGTCAAAATACGCTTAACCTTCCACTGCGAGCCCTGTGCCAAAATCAAACATCTTGGTTCTGTAAAACGTTTTTCACATCACCGTGGCTATCACAGCCAGGTATTATCTGCGGGCCAGATAAAAATGGGTGATTCACTCTCGCTACTCGAAGAGGTTTATGAGCCAATCCCCTATCGTCTTTCAGATCGAATTCAATGGTATTTAGCACAGAATCCTAAACCTATTTTTGCAGCTGATTTGGCAGATCGCATCGGTTTTTCAGCTAGTTATTGCCGTGCTATACCACGTGCTATTGAGCATCGTGATGATATTGATAAACAGCTCATTATCTATAAAAATAAACTTGTTACCTAAAAATGGGCTTTCTCTAGCCTAAGTGCTTTTAGATCGGCAATCACTTCTTGGCTATGTCGACTCGCATTAACACTGCGATACACTTTTTTCACCTTGCCCTCAGGGCCAATAATAATCGTATGTCTTTTGGCAAATTTAATCGGGCCTAATGCAGCTAAAGCACCATATTCTTTTGCGACTTTTCCTTTATCATCGACCAATAACGGAAAAGGTAAACTGTATTTTTCAGCAAACTTAACATGACTTTCTTGATCATCTACACTCACACCGATCACTTGTGTGTTGAGTTCTGTTATCACCTTATATTCATCCCTAAAGGCACAAGCTTCAGTCGTACAACCCGGCGTATCATCTTTGGGGTAAAAATAGAGCACTAACCATTTTCCTTGGTAATCATTTAACGTGTGTGTATCACCGTTTTGATCCTGTAATTCAAACCTCGGTGCAGGTGCGTTGATATCTAGCACATCGGCTTGTGCCACATTGAATAACATCAACCATGCCAATAAAAAAGAAAAACCTAACGATCTCATTATTTACCCCTGTTTTGGATGTGTAATGCTCAGTGTAACTAAGTTTATGCCCTTTGCCTAAATGTTTATGGTATTTTCGTTCCTATTCTTGCCCTAACCCAAGTCACGACAATAGTTTCTTGTATGAAGTTAATCTATACCCATGAAAACCATTTCTTAGTCTATAACATTCAGAATATTGTTGAAAATGCACATATTCAAACGACATTGAAAAATGAATATGCTTCTTCTGCAGCTGGTGATTTAGTCCCGCATGAAACTTGGCTTGAATTATGGGTGGTCGCAGATCGTGACTATGACTTAGCAATAGCAGCCATTGATACTGCATTTAAGCCGAAGACTCAATTACCATGGGTTTGTCCTGAATGTTCAGAACCCAATGAACCTGCTTTTGAATTGTGCTGGCAGTGCCAGACAGAATGGCCTCACTGAGCTCGGCGACTTAGGTAATATCGCTTAGCCCAAGGATGCAACACCTTTTTCATCAATGAGTGTTGATATTCTTTACGTAGCGAATGTCTTGCATCGCCTTGGCTTTGCTTACGTAAAAACCAGCCATAGCCTTTATTGCCTAATAAACTAAAAATACACCGATTGACTACCGAAGCATCCATTTGCGGCTTAAGTTGTTGACGCCACAATTGGTCATAGCTCTCACCCGTTAGCAGGCTTTGTGCGGCTAATAAGCCTGATGACATGACTAATCTCATACCAAAGCCCCAAAGTGTATCTTGAAACCCTGCTTGTTCTCCTACCATTCGATATTGTTGGTTACAGGCTGTGTCAGGAATGTAGAAATTGCCTATTCCAGCATGGGATTTTGGCTCTATCATCTTCAAACCAACTAATTCTTCGAACGCAGCTACCGTCCGTTCAACATATTTTTTTTCTTGTTTAAAGTCGTCAAACATGCAACTTTTGACCGTACCCATACCATCCATAATCAATAGATAGGCATACCCTTTTGGCGCTAAATTATCATCGCAAATCACCCAGTAACCGTCTTCCATTTCAGTGGCAAAATGATAGCCCGCTGAAATGGCATCTGCTGCCTTAGGACCGCCGGCCATAATGCCTTGACCTGAGAGTGTTTTAAGTCGACTGTTAAACCTGATTTCAACGCCTAAAGACTGGGCTTGTTTCAATAATGCCGTATCTAACGTTCTTGGACCTGGTCCACGTTCAAGCATATAAAATAAAGGTTTTTTACTGCTGATATCGTATTGACGTTGTTTATAATCAAACGCCGTTCCTCTATAGCATGCCAATGTGGCAAAGTCAGTTGTGATGCCCTGCTGTTCGAACAACTCGAGTATGTCTTGTTCGGTTGTCCAGTTTTCTAAGCCCTGAAAATCTTGATAGGTGTTGCCAAAACGATAGCCTACTTCCTTGTATGCTTCATGCACGATCACATCTCGACCGGCTTTCGCTAAGCTAATAGCAGCAGTTAACCCTGCTGGGCCCGCACCTGCAATTTCTATTGTGGCTTCAGTCATCGTTATACTGCTTACTATGGCTAGACATATACGTGCCTTTGATCTTAAGTGTTGGTCACACTAGCTGGCTTAATCAGAAATGTACATCAAATGAATACCGCTACCCAAGCTTTACTAATGCATTGTTCTTAATACCCAAACGCCCTGTTTTCACTGCATGTCGGCGTATGCCAATAGCAGGAGAAATAAAATACAAATCGCCATTACTACCGAGTAATTGATGATCAACTTCGGCTATTTTTGCGACAGAAGCATTGGCATTTATATGATGAGGTTCACCATGTACAGGAATGGCACAACGCGGTTTTACCCATTGATACATCGCTTTTAATTCGTCTGCAGAGGGGTGGCCAGAGGCATGGATACTCAGTTCACTATTATCATCAGTGATGACATCAACTTTCATCGCCTTAAGTCGCTCAATCATCTGTTCTATAGGCAACTCATTGCCCGGAATCACTTTTGAACTAAATATCACAGTATCGCCTGGCT
Organism: Gammaproteobacteria bacterium; assembly: GCA_029248745.1. Classification (GTDB taxonomy): domain Bacteria; phylum Pseudomonadota; class Gammaproteobacteria; order Nitrosococcales; family Methylophagaceae. Next base: position 34,222 of record JAQWIT010000020.1, on the reverse strand, counting down.
CAAGTGTCATATCGCGGAAACTATTCGTGCTCAAGCGGTTCAGGGCCGTTCTCGGTTCACCTTGACTCCCTGTAACAACCAATAACACCGTTGATGCAGGTAAATAACCTAAATGGGCTGAATCAATGTGTGTTTCGACTGTTGTCCATAATCTTGTTGATTTAGCAGCAGACATCATATTAATCATCGAACGTCCCAATAAGCCCAGATGACGATTTGTTTCTTTAGCAATTCTAGCCAGTGTATGTAAACGCGCTAAATTACTTCCGAAACAGGTGACTATCACCCTGCCCGTCGCATTCTCAATATGCTGTTTTAGTCCTTTATAGAGTTTAGCTTCAGATTCAGACCAGCCTGGCATATTGGCATTGGTCGAATCACAGACCATGGCATCAATATTTTGCTTAGCGAGATCTCGGTACAACTTCTCATCATAACACTGGCCAATCACAGGATTATTATCTAACTTCCAATCTGCCGTATGAAATACCTTGCCGACAGGTGTTGAAATCACCATTCCAAAGGGTTCAGGAATAGAGTGAGTCAGTGCTATCCATTGCACATTAAAAACACCAATCTCAACTTGTTCATCACCTTCAACTACGGTCACCGGAACTTTGCCTTCGAGTCCTACTTCAACGAGCTTTCTGCGTAATATTTCGGCCGTAAACTTAGTCGTATAAATCGGACACTTTAATCGTCGCCAAAGATAAGGTACCGCGCCGATATGGTCTTCGTGAGCATGGGTAATCACTAACCCCGCTAGTTTTTGTCTTCTCTCAACAATGAATTGGGGATCAGCCATTTGAATATGAGGCCTATCGCTGACGATAACTTCACCATCAATATCATTATTTTTATCAAAAATAATACCGCAATCCACCATTAGCCACTGACCGTTATGGCCATAGAGGTTCATATTCATGCCGATTTCTCCAGTACCGCCCAATGGCAGAAACCAAAAATCTTGTTGTTCTGGTGTCATTATTAATTTAGTCGCTAGAAACGGTTTATTATGCAGTAAAAAAAGGATGCTTGTAGACAAAATCACTAAACAGGAGAAACAGTCAAATAATACGAGATTGTCTAACAATGCTATAATAGTCGATTGTTAGAATTGTAAATCATGACCTTCCTGGTCAATTTACAACCTTAAATCAATGTCTTGGGGAACCTGGTAGATGGAAGCATCTAGTTTATTAAATGAAGGCTTAACACTAATGCTCTATGGTATGGGCTTTGTCTTTATCTTTTTAACTTTATTAGTTTTTGTGACAACGCTGATGTCTAAGCTTGTCAACCAATATGAAAAAAGTGTCGGTGTCCTTCCTGCTGACGGTGTACCATCTCCCACTGCAGTTATCCCAAAGCACGGCCCTGTTAAACCATCTCTAAAAGAACCAGACAATATGTTGTCCATCCTCTCTGCCGCTGTGCAGGAATACCGACAGCGCCATAAATAATAAACACACTGCTTTAACATACACTATCGCTATTCAAAGGCCATCATTATGACCGACTCTCATAACGCACTGGGAATTACAGACGTTGTCCTAAGAGACGCACACCAATCTCTATTTGCAACACGTCTTCGTTTGGAAGATATGCTACCCATCGCAGGTAAGCTCGACCAAGTCGGCTATTGGTCTGTAGAAACATGGGGCGGCGCTACTTTTGATGCTTGTATCCGTTACTTGGGCGAAGATCCGTGGCACCGTATCCGTACACTTAAAGCGGCTATGCCAAATACACAACAACAAATGTTATTACGTGGGCAGAATCTATTAGGCTATCGCCATTACGCCGACGATGTCGTTAGAAAGTTTGTAGAACGTTCTGCTATCAATGGTGTTGATGTTTTCCGTGTTTTCGATGCCATGAATGACACGCGTAATCTAGAAACCGCCATTAAAGCTGTGTTGGAGAATGATCGCCACGCACAGGGCACCATCGCTTATACACTTAGTCCTGTACATGACTTAAACCTCTGGTTGGACCAAGCTAAGCGCATCGAAGATATGGGCGCCCATTCATTGTGTATTAAAGATATGGCAGGTTTACTTAAGCCTTACACCGCATACGAACTAGTGAGTAATCTTAAGCAAACCATCGATATTCCGATTCATATGCAATCCCATGCGACAACTGGTCTATCAACAGCAACCATAATAAAATGTGTTGAGGCCGGTATTGATAACGTTGATAGTTCGATTTCATCTATGTCAATGACTTACGGCCATTCGCCAACTGAAACTGTTGTCGCCATCATGCAAGAAACCGAACGTGATACCGGTTTGAATATAGAGTTATTAGAAGAAATAGCAGCTTACTTCCGTGATGTCCGTAAAAAATATGCGCAATGGGAAGGCGCTCTTAAAGGTGTAGACTCCCGTATCTTAGTAGCCCAAGTTCCTGGTGGCATGTTGACCAATATGGAAAGCCAGTTAAAAGAGCAAGGTGCTGGCGATCGTCTAGATGAAGTGCTTGAAGAAATTCCGCGTGTTCGCGAAGACCTGGGGTATATCCCTCTAGTCACACCCACCTCTCAAATCGTTGGTACACAATCTGTACTCAATGTTTTGACAGGCGAACGCTATAAAAGCATCACGGCCGAAACAGCCGGTGTATTGAAAGGTGAATATGGTGAGGCACCAGCGCCGTTCAATATCGAGCTACAAACACGTGTTTTAGAAGGTGCTGATATGGTCACCTGTCGGCCCGCCGATCTGATTGAATCTGAAATGGATAAATTAACAGCAGAATTGCAAGAACATGTCGTCGATGAAAACGTTCAATTAGAACAAGGTGAGCGTGAAATAGATGATGTGCTGACATACGCGCTCTTCCCACAAGTCGGCTTAAAATTTTTAGCTAACCGAAATAATCCTGACGCTTTCGAACCAGTTCCAACAATGGCATCAGCACAGGCGGCTACTGCGCCTGCAGTCACAGCGTCTTCAAGCCCTGAAACCTACACCGTTAATGTCAATGGCCAAAGTTATGTTGTTGAAGTTGATGCAGGTGGTGAAATCACCCATTATGAAAATGCATCGCTCAAAACTGCATCTGCTACTCCTACAGCTGAGGTACCTACTACTGTCGGTGCCGGTAATCCCGTTACCGCCCCCCTTGCCGGTACAATTTGGAAAGTAGAAGTCACAGCCGGCCAAGTGGTAAAAGAAGGTGATGTTTTGCTCATTCTTGAGGCCATGAAAATGGAAACACAAATTGTTGCTGAAAAAGATGGGGTTGTTGCTTCCGTTTCAGTCAAACCTGGCGATGCCGTTCAAGTCGGTGATCTGCTTGTTGCCGTCGCATAAGGGCTAAACTATGGAAAATTTGATACACCTTTGGGAGAACACTGGCTTATTCCAAATAACAATTGGCCAAGTCGTTATGATTATTATTGGCATGTTATTGCTTTACCTTGCTATTAATAAAAATTTTGAACCTTTATTACTCGTACCCATTGGTTTCGGTGGCGTTTTAGCTAATATCCCTGGTGCTGGTTTAGCAGATCCTGGTGGTATCTTATACCAGTTCTATACTATCGGTATCGAAAGTGGTGCTTTCCCCCTTATCATCTTTATGGGCGTTGGTGCAATGACCGACTTTGGTCCACTACTCGCTAACCCAAAAACCCTGTTTTTAGGCGCTGCAGCCCAATTTGGTATCTTTGCTACTTTGATGGGCGCTGTATTGTTATCCACTTTTGGCGTTTTTGATTTTAGCTTAGCTGATGCCGCTGCTATCGGGATTATTGGGGGTGCCGATGGACCCACATCTATCTATGTTGCGAGTAAATTAGCACCGGATCTATTAGGTGCCATTGCGGTTGCTTCCTATTCATATATGGCACTAGTTCCGCTTATTCAACCTCCTATCATGCGTGCGTTAACTACCCAGTCTGAGCGCACCATAAAAATGGTACAACAACGTCATGTTTCTCAACGTGAAAAGATTGTTTTTCCACTTTTATTGTTATTATTAGTGGCCTTTTTGTTGCCTGATGCTGCGCCACTATTGGGTATGTTCTGTTTTGGTAACTTAATGAAAGAATGTGCTGTTGTTGACCGCTTGAGTAATACAACACAAAACTCTTTGATTAATACCGTAACTATTTTCTTAGGTCTTGCTGTTGGATCAAAGCTGAGTGCTGAATCATTCTTAGATTTCACAACGCTTGGCATTTTATTGCTAGGTATGGTGGCTTTTTCAATTGGTACTGCATCGGGTGTATTAATGGCTAAGTTACTCAATAAGTTTGGCGGTGGTGGTATTAACCCATTAATTGGTTCTGCCGGTGTTTCTGCTGTTCCAATGGCAGCACGTGTCTCGAACAAACTCGGTTTAGAAGCTGACCCTCATAACTTCTTGTTGATGCACGCTATGGGACCGAATGTAGCAGGTGTTATCGGTTCTGCTGTTGCAGCAGGGATTATGATTAATTATGTCAGCGGCGGTGGTTAGAAAGCCTGTTTATAAAGGGCCAACTCAACATCTACGCTGTTGACGTCTTCTGACTCTATTATGTCAGCCGTTACGACCAGTTTGCTTACCCCTCAGGTTAAGCACTGATAGTCAGACCACGGCATGTGGGTTTTAGCGACCGCATGCCATTGGCCTCCAGGAATGTCTTCCCCGACAATTTCTGCCAGATTCACACTATACTCTTCAACAAGTTCGAGATAAGTATCCTGTGACATACCTGGCTCTATTTGCTTGCAAGATTTATCGATCTTATCTATTTCCCAGATAGTTAACACTCAGTATGATAATCGCAGCAATAAAAGCCAGTCGAATCATATTAACCAATAATTTCATCGGTTTTTTCCGGGTTATTTAATCCCGTTTGTTGTATAAGAATAGCTAATCAACACTGTGAATCGAGTCACATTTCTTTCTCACCTTTCATAACAGTCTACTTCTTTAGTAGAACTGCTAAGTCAGCGAAAGGGTTGTGTGTCGCTTTCACTTGCGACTCATTAAAGCTGCCGCCATAACGGACTTGTTCTATATAACGTGAATGTTCATTGTCATGGCAATATAGGCATAGCAATTCCCAATTACTGCCATCCGACGGATTATTATCATGATTATGATCTCGATGATGAACGGTTAACTCTGCTAAATTAGTATGCGTAAATTCCCGGGAACAGCGCCCACAGATCCAAGGATATAACTTGAGTGCTCTTTCGCGATAGGTATGTTCTCTTTCAGCCTGATATTGCTTGGCTTGAGCAACAATATCATCTAACCGTTTATTCTTTTCTGAGCTCATTGGAATCTGACCAGTGTGTTTCTATAGAATGCACTATATAATTAAGTAACCTTTTCTTATCGTCAATCAGTTAGCAACTTTTTTAATTTGGGAATCAGCATGTCAAACAATGCAGTCGTGGTTGAACTCACCCAGTCACCCACAGAACTCTATAAAATTTTGAAATTCGAGGGGCTTGTTTCGAGCGGTGCTGAGGCAAAAAAAGTGATTGCCGATGGTTTGGTTTTGGTTAACGGTGAAGTTGAAACCAGAAAACGCAAGAAAATTACCACCGGTGATGAAATTCAGTTTTTAGATTCTATACTGGCTATTTACTGTCATTCGTCATGATTTCTTTAACGCAATCCTCTTCGACCCCACTGTTAAAGACCATTAGCTACACATTATTAGCTTTGATCGCGTTTGCAGCCAATTCCGTCTTATGTCGTTACGCACTTGAACACAATGCTATCGATGCCAGTACCTTTACTAGTTTAAGATTAGCATCTGGGGCACTGGTCCTCTTTTTTATGATTAGTTTACACCGACAGGCCCGTTCTGAACGCTCTAAAGGTAGTTGGCTCGCTGGGTTTATGCTGTTCACTTATGCCTGTAGCTTTTCATTTGCTTATAACTTGCTAGGAGCTGCAATGGGGGCTCTTATCTTATTTGGGGCTGTTCAAATTTCAATGATTGGATTCTCATCCCTTTCTGGAAACAGACTTCACCTTATCGAATGGTTTGGCGTTATTTTTGCTTCTATTGGTTTTATCTATTTAGTTTTACCTGGACTATCAGCACCGCCTTTTTTGGGTGTCATTTTAATGGTTTTATCTGGCTTTGCTTGGGCCATATATAGTCTAAAAGGGCAACAATCTTCACAAGCATTAATGGATACTGCCTACAATTTCTTACGCACTTTACCCTTTGTCCTCTTACTAACACTTCTTACTTTTGAAACGGCTCACTTTTCTTATCAAGGTATTTTATTAGCGGTTGCTTCAGGTGGTATTACATCGGCGTTAGGCTATATTTTATGGTATCGCGCCTTGCGTAATTTAAGTTCAACGCAAGCTGCCGTTGTTCAGTTATTGGTCCCTGTTATTACTGCTTTGGGTGGGATACTCTTTTTATCTGAAGTCCCGTCAACACGACTTGTTATCGCGAGTATTCTTATTTTAGGTGGTATTTTATGCGTGATTCTAGGCCGTTATTATTTCCTTACTTTGAGATTACGTGCATAGACCAGTCATCACCCTGTAAAGTGTCCCAGCTTCAACCAAATTAGACTATCCGTTTCTGCAGTTAAAACCCCATTGTATTGTCTTCTCAGTCATGTTTTCTCTGAATATACACTTTGCTCATCTTTAAACTTTCCTGATAAAAGCAATATCTCATCCCCTCCTTTGTGTTCTGGGATGACAACTTCTGAGCCTACACTGCATTTGATTAACAGTACCAGCTCGTCTTCATATTGATGTAGTGGCAAGAACAGCTGGTCATCTGGGCCGTTCTGCCATTGTTGTTTATATATTGCTTTAACGAAGTGTGCTTTATCTTCTGCTGCTAATTGACGCAATTATACGAATATCTCACACTTGCTGACTAAATGGTGCATGACAGGTTACTAATGGATTTCGAATATTACTGCCTGGACCATAATCGCCATTTTCATCAGAAAACACACCAGATAATACAAGTATCTCTTCGCCAAGCGGGTGAAGATGTCTTTTAAATTTTGCCCCTGCTTAATACCACACAATACTGGTCGCATGGCCGCTTTCCTGTTCTGTACGAGCTAAGCGTTTACGCTTTACCCCGCTCGCTGGACTGCCTATCCATGACCTTTTTTCTGTATTGATCGCCAGAGGCTCTGAAAAATCGAGATTAAGGTTTTGCATAGTTAAACCTGTAGACTAATTAGGCCAGTTACTAAAACAAATACTTTATCAAAAATTTAAGCGCAGATGGCCTTAAAAATTAACCTAAAAAATCGACCATCCCAGAAAATAAATAGACTTGTTATAATAGTAATTTAAATCTTTATTTAGGAACGACATCATGGCACAAGCAACCGCAAGACATATCCTAGTCGATAGCGAAGAAATCTGTTTAGAATTGAAAAAAGAAATTGAACAAGGTGCTGACTTTGCCGATGTTGCAAAAGGAAACTCATCTTGCCCATCTAGCGCTCAAGGTGGTGATTTAGGAGCTTTTGGTCCTGGTATGATGGTACCTGAGTTCGATAAGGTCGTTTTTTCAGCGCCTATTAATAAGATACAAGGCCCAGTCCAGACACAGTTTGGTTATCACTTATTAGAAGTGACTAGTCGCGAAGACTAATCACCTTAGTTCGCCGTTATAAAAAAAGCCCCGTCTTTGGACAGGGCTTTTTTGTGTCTAATTTACTTTACTATCAAACGATACTTAGGCAAATGGGATAACAGTTGTTTGCCATAGCCTTTAGTCACTAGGCGGCGATCAAGAATCGTGATTCGTCCTGAATCAGTTTCTTTGCGTAATAAACGGCCACAAGCCTGAATCAATTTCATACTCACCGCTGGCAGTGATAATGCAATGAACGGTTGGCCACCACTGCGTAATATCCACTCTTGTTTTGCTTGTTCTATCGGTCGCGTAAAGACAGGAAAAGGCAATTTAGTAATGATAACGTGACTGCATAACTTGCCAGGTAAGTCGACCCCTTCGGCAAAAAGGTCCATCCCAAAAATAATGCTACCTTGGCCTTGTTCAATACGATTAATGTGCCTAGTCACCATATTTTTTGGTGACAAAGTATTACCTTGCAGTAAAATCAGATCACCAAAATGTGATCTTACTTGCTGGTAAACAGAGTCCATCACCCGTTTTGAGGTAAATAACACTAACGTCGCTTCATATTGATCAATATTTTCACATAGTTGCGTGATGACTTCTTGTTGCCACAAACCATTATCTTCATTCGGTAACGATGTCATTTTAGGTAACGATAATGTCGCCTGTTGCTGATAATCAAAGGGAGATTGCACCGCTAAAAAGTGAGACTCTCCAAACCGCCTTAAGCCACAATCGGTTCTAAACCGGCTAAATAACCCCATTCCTCTTAGTGTGGCTGAGGTTAATACTGTTCCGAAAGCCCTGTTCCATAGGCTTTTTTCTAGAAAATAAGCGGCTGTCATTGGGCCAGCATGTACTACTAATGTTTTTTCTTTCGCAAACTGTTCATACGACACCCATCGCACATTCGGTGGTCTATCTTCACCATCTTCGTCAAGAAATAACCCAATAAAGTCAATAATATAGCCAAAAATATTTTGGACTGTTCCGACTTGCGGTAGCAAGGCTTCTGCTATGGCATTCGGCACTTCTTTGGTTTCTAAGCCATCTTTTAGCCACTTTCCAAAGACAACATAATGCTTATAAATAGAATTCGCGCGTTGCAACAGATTCTGACATGGCATGATAAGCGCTGATACAAGTGGGCTTTGCCAATAAATTCGAGGATCATCCAACCGACCTGCAATGACTTCCTGTATCACTTGCTCACTTCCTAAGATCGCTTCCATTTGTTGTAGTATTGTCACTACGCTCGGTAAATCACGGCGTAATTCTGTCAGCATATAGCCGAAATCATGTTGTCTAAATGCCAAGACTTTAGGAATTCGTTTTAAAACACTATCTGCCGTTTCTGTGGTTTGGTACAACTGAGCAAAGTTAAGTGCCTTAGCAGCATGGTCAAGGGCCTTCTGGGGTAAGTTATGCGCTTCATCGAAGACAAATAAGACTTCTTCAGGGTTAGGCAAAACTAAACCACCCCCCAAATCTGCATCGCTTAATACCAAATCATGATTCGCCACGATGACATTGGCTGCTATCATTTCTTTTCGCACTTTGTAATAAGGGCAGTTGAGATATTGTGAACAGTTTTTACCGGCGCACCCTTCAGAATCAGTTGAAATTTGATACCAAAGATCAGATGCAATACTGCCATGATAACTATCGCGATCTCCATCCCATTCGGCTTGCTGCCATTCTTGATAAAGTTGCTTTGCCTTATGTTGTTGCTTGGCTTGTTGATATTTTGCATCAACATCTAATGATAAGGTTTGCTGACTTTCCTCTAATCGAACGCGTGATAATTTACTCGGGCACATATAGCGCCGACGCCCTTTTGCTTGTACGAAACACAATGGCAGGTCGGTGGCATCTCTGAAATCAGGTAAATCTTTCTGTAGTAATTGTTGTTGTAGATTAACAGTTGCAGTGCTGATGACTAATGTTTTCTTCTGTGCGAGTGCTATATCAATAACGCCGGCTAGATAGGCTAAGGTTTTGCCCACACCTGTTGGCGCTTCGACAACTGCCATGCGTTGATAAACCGGTTGTTTTAAGCGGTCAACGATAAACTCACTCATCTCACGTTGTTGTGGCCGTGCTTTAAAGTCTGCCATTGCACGCTCAATACTGTCGAATAACACTTGGAGCATTTTAGATAGACTTTACGCTTTGAAAAGACAAGGAATGTATTCCCAGTGCCGCTGCTTTATTCAACATCATCAGATACCGGCAAAAGTTCTTCAACTAATAACTGTAATTGTCGCTGCGATCTAAACTCATTGATATCTAAACGATAGCGTAATAATGCTTGCTGACCTACTTTTAACCAATCGGGTTGTGTCTGTCCAAAAGCCATCGCTGTAACACGTCGTTGATCTGCTAAACATACCGTTAATTTAAGGTGGTCTTGACCTTGCCCAACCAACTTAAACGACTCAACATGAAAAACTCCATGAAATTGTGGTTCAGGAAAACCTTGGCCCCAAGGTGCAATATGGGGTAATTGTTCGGCAAGCGATTGGGTCATTTCATCACACTTTAATTCACCATCCGATAAGCTTCGTTTATTCAAGCTTTCCGGATCAACTACTTCCTCTAAAGCCATTAAAAAAAAGCGATGAAATTCAGCTAAGTTTGTTTTTGCAATCGTGACACCTGCAGCCATGGCATGGCCACCAAAATGGCTTAAAACCTCTGGCGCTTTACTCGCCACCAGCGCCAACACATCCCGTATATGTACGCCTGAAATGGATCTCGCTGACCCTTTTATTTCTTTCTCGTTACTCGGTGCAAAAGTAATAACAGGACGATGCTGCTTTTCTTTAATGCGTGATGCTAATAATCCTACAACACCTTGATGCCATGAGTCATCGTACAAGCAATAGCCTAAGGGCACTTCATCACTATTGAATGATAGCTGGTCTAACTGTGCTAGCGCATCGTCCTGCATTGTTTTTTCAACATCACGGCGCTGTTGATTTATTTCATCCAATTCAACTGCCATCGCCCTTGCAACATTGAGGTCATCTGTTAACAGGGTTTCTATGCCTACACCCATATTATCTAAACGGCCAGCAGCATTAAGCCTTGGCCCAATAGCAAAACCCATATCACTGCTGCTACATTGTGTGATGTCTTTGCCAGCGACCGTCATTAATGCTGTTATCCCTGCACAGCCTTTGCCGGCTTTTATTCTCGCTAAACCGAGTGACACCCAGGTACGATTTAAACGATCTAATTTGACCACATCAGCTATTGTGCCTAAGGCCAGCAAATCAGTTAAGGTCATCAAATTAGGTTCAGTAATGCCTTGTTGCTCAAACCAACCCAACTGCCTTAGCCGTTGCCTTAGACCGAGTAGTAAATAAAAGCAGACACCGACACCAGCTAAATGTTTACTAGGAAAACTATCTCCTTGTTGGTTCGGATTGATAATCGCATCTGCTGTCGGTAACACCTCACCAGATAAGTGATGATCGGTAACTAACACTTTCATACCTCTTTGCTGTGCAGCCGTGATACCCGCATAGCTTGTAATACCGTTATCAACCGTTATTAACAGGTCTGGCTGTTCCTCTGGTGCAATTTCATCAAGTAATGCCGGCGTGAGGCCATAGCCATGGATAAAGCGATTAGGAACGATATAATCAATATCGTTGACACCCATTCTTTTCAACCCTCTTATTGCAACAGCACAGCTGGTTGCCCCATCGGTGTCAAAATCAGCCACAATCATAATGCGCCAATTTTCTGCTAGTGCTTGAATGAGCAAACTCACTGCGTCATCCATGCCCAGTAGTTGCTGTGGTTTAGGCAGTTCTGCCAAGGGATAGCATAAATCTTGTTCGTGCCTTATCCCTCTAGCCGCTAAGATTTTCCTCACCGCCAGCGGCCAAGTCTCTGGTAAGCCTTCCCAGCCCTCAAAGTCTCTTTCTATAATCTGTGGCAGCGTCATCGCCAAAAGCACCAACGACTAGAAGGTGCAATGCGATACTCAGCAAAGTTGGGAACTTGTATGATGAGTTGATCTATTTTAGCTTTTGAAATCGATTGCCAAAGTGGTTCAAATACGGTTTTATCCAAGGTTTGTAATGTTGCTTGCCAATCTGAATCGATATCTAATTTTTCTAATAACCATAAATGCTCTCCTGACGACCACGAAGATGGTGATTCAGCTTGAACAAGTGACTGTGTTTTGGCTGCTAACTCGCTCAATAATGGTGATTTTCCAGAAATACTAACCCAATTTTTTGTAACTGGATTAAAAGTCCCCATTCCCCAAAACCAAACACTATTGATCGGGTGTTGCTGACTCGCAATGCGATGTTGATTTAGATCGGCCTTATAGAGCTGCATTTGAATTTCATTCCATAAACTAACCCACTGTCTTCTGTCTTGGCCCACTGGTAAAAAATTATCGACACCCTTTCCTTCTACTTCTTCGATCGCGCTAAACTGAATTTCTGGCTTTTGCTTCAGCGCAAATTGCCAATCTGTTGGGCTCACCTGTCGTAGCTCTCCTAACTTGGCCATCAGAGGTTGAATTTCGTCAACCAACTCAGCACTTTCTTGCTCGGTTATGGTTAAACCTTCAGCAAAAAGCAGTAAACGATCTCTATCGGCATGTAGATAGCAAGGATCTGCTTTTATAATCATTTGCCCATCTGATGATAAAGCGCCAATCGGTAAATCACTACCGGTTAACGGGCTATCATTGAAATGATTAAATAACGTTCGACTCAGTCCTGCTGGCTTCTCGTACCGGGTTGCTTTGTTGATAAGTTTAGTCAGATACGTTGGGATCGTGGCTTTATTTATTTCCTGACTTAACACTCCTGCCATGCCTGGCATGATCAGTGTTAGCTCAGTTCTGGCCATAATGTAATACCTGGCGTACGAATGGAATGGTCAGACGGCGTTTTGCTGCTAGTGAGGCTTTATCTAGAACGTGTAAAAAATGGACCAGCTCAATTAAGTCACGACTATGATGCCGTAACAAATATTGCGCGACATCGCTTGGCATATCTAATCCTCGTGCCTTTGCCTGCATAATCATGACTTGTTCTTTGGCATTATCATCTAAGCTCTCTAACTGATAGACCAATCCGGTCGCTAAGCGTGATCTTAGATCTGCTAATTGTATCTCCAACGTTGCAGGATTATGCCGTGATGTCACTAAAAGCTGACATCCTGAATCCTGCAGTCTATTAAAACAATGAAATAAACCCTCTTGCCATTGTTTATTATTCGCCATGGCTTCTAATTCATCTAAACAAACCAAATCTAAATTTTCTAGAGATTGTAAAACTTCCGGTGAAGCTGTCTTTACTAATTCCGCTAAAGGTAAATACAGTGCTTTTTTCTGATTGGCTTGTGCTTTATCGATAATCGCTAATGATAAATGGGTCTTGCCTGATGAACCATCACCCCATAAATACAGGAACCGAGGCAAGGTTTCTTTACAAAAAGAATCCACCACATCCGCTAATTCCTGTTGGCTAAAGTGAAAATTTGTTATTCGATAGAGCTCTTGCGGATTCAGCCGCAATGGAATTTGAGTAGCAGACAAAATCAGACCTGCTCGTTATCAACAGAATAGAGTTCGCTATCCAAATAACGTTTGTGGGTGTGACGTAATAGCACCATTACAACAGCTGCAACAGGCAAAGCTAGTAGCACACCGATAAACCCAAATAGTTGTGCACCCGCCATCACAGCAAACAAGACTGCAACAGGATGTAGCCCAATACGTTCACCAACAAAACGGGGCGTTAGCACCACCCCTTCTATTACCTGGGCCACACCAAAGACAGCCGCTACCATAATCACTGGCATCCATTCATGAAACTGAAAAAATGCTGCAACGCCAGATAAACCTATTCCAACAATCAGCCCTAGGTATGGGACGAAACTCACAATACCTGCAATGACGCCCAGTAATAATGCTAACTCAAGACCGATGAAACTCAATCCAAGTGTGTAAATAATAGCCAGTGCTAACATCACCATTAGTTGGCCCCGAATAAATGCTGCTAACATTTCATCGCACTCTAACGATAAAATAATAAGTTGCTTAGCATAACGACGTGGTAATAAGGCACGAAACTGAGCCACAATCTCATCCCAATCTCTGAGTAAATAGAATGTTAATACTGGGACTAAAATCAGATTGGTTAACCACTGTAAAATCGCCAAACCCGAACGTGTCATATAACTGAATAAACTGCCCGCCACTTGACTGACATTAGTCCAGTATTCGACAAAACTTTGTTTAATACTGCTGACATCAAAAATCTCTACTGGAAAACCCATTGACCCTAGCCAAGGAATCGTCGTTGATTGAAAAATGGCTAAGTATTCAGGCAGACGTTTGAACAATGCCCCCACTTGTGCTGTTAATAGCGGTAGCAGCACTAAAAACAACACTAACCCTACTGTTAACAATACGGCAAAAACAATTGAAACCGATAAGGAACGAGATAAGTTTTTGCTCTCGAGTTTATCGACGATAGGGTCACCGAGATAAGCAAATAAAGCAGCGATGAAAAAAGGCATTAAAACCGGTGCTAATAAATAAAACACCCAGCCAAATGCTAATGTTGCGACGATCAGAAACAGCTTATGTGCGTCAGAAACTAATTGCTCTTGTGCTGCTGCCATGCCCGACTTCCCCAAATTAAAATGTATTCTGCGCCACTGATAACGACACTGACGACTACCAATGATATCCCTATTACAATCCAATCTTGAATGGCTAGGCCAGCATAATGCTGCACTATGACAGCAAATACCAATACTATTTGAAATAACGTGTTTATTTTACTACTCCAAACTGGATGTACTTTAACTTTCCCAAATAGGTAGTGATAGGATAAGACTCCAAACACAATCATAATATCCCTACCCAGGACTAGCCACAGTAACCAACTGGGTAAAAAACCTAACCATGTTAATGTTGCAAAACTCGCTACCAATAATAATTTATCAGCTAAAGGGTCTAGGATAGATCCTAAGCGTGATTCCCAATGATAATGTTTGGCCAGAAACCCATCTAATGCATCTGAAATACCAGCGATAGCAAATAACACCATCGCCAAACCAAACTGGTGCTCCCTCAGCGCGGCAATCACCGGTATCACGAGTAAGATACGGAGAATAGAAATTAAATTGGGAATATCTTTTCTAGTCAATGTCATAACCGATAATAAATAATGTCTGAATTGGGTTGTTGTTTTTCAGCACGTTCTTCCATTAACAGGCCATCACTTTGTATCACTTGATTAAATAGTGTCAAGCCAGATGCTAGGCGTAATTTTAAATCAAGCTGCTTATCTTTCAAACTCACAATCTCGACTTGTGACACTGTTTGTAAGCCATTCACATAGGATTGTACTCTCGAATAATCTGTAAAATCTTTAATATCAAGAATGATCATTTTGTATCGACAACGGCAAATTCACCCGCTAAGGCATCTGCAAGCATATTTACACCTTCCGAAAGTGCCGAGCTTAATTCACCCTCACTTTGATAGCGTTGTAACTCGCCTTCTTTTAACCATTGCCAAGTTATCGAGACATCCTGTTGATGTGTCACTACGCTTGCCAATATGATGATATCAGCACCATATCGTCTTGATGGTTGAACAAAGGGACTGTCTTCGTCCATTGTTAACGCTGACTGAGTAAAACGGAGTTGATGCTGATCTTGTAAATCCATTAGCGGTAAAAAAATGGGTAGGCCGCGTTGTCGCGCTGCCTGCTTTACTACCTGATAGGCTGTAGACCCTTGATCTTCTGCCCCCAGTATTCTTTGGCTATTACCATTACTAAACACTAACCAAATGAGACTTTCTGGCCTCGACTTATGCCAACTAAGTAAGCCCATCGCTGATAGCACCTGATTCAAGGCTTTTTCATTGAACGTTAACCGTAATTGTTGATTGGCACATACCGGATCACGCTCATGAGCATAGTGTGTGACAAATTGATCCGCTTGTTCCAGTAGACCACTTAAATCTTTTTTTGCTAAGGCTGATTGCTTACCAACAACTTTGACTAGCACCTGCTGTAAAATCGTGGCTGTTGTACGTTGCCTTTCCACTTCATTTTGGCTTGATATTGCTGTGTGCGATTGACAGAGATCAGCCACCTCTGCAGCGAAGCTCGTTGTGCCCATCAGGGAAATTAGCACAAAAAATAATCTAGACATTATGGTATTCTATCATGCTGTTTTTACGGGCGTGAATGCCGACTTTTTACTTCAGGATTAGCAAATGACCAAAGCCACCGACTCTGACTCTTCATCACCCTCATCTTTGAGTTACCGCGATGCCGGAGTTGATATTCAGGCCGGTAATGCCTTAGTCGATCGTATTAAGCCTCTTGCCGCCGAAACACGCCGGCCTGGTGTTATGGCCGGCCTTGGCGGTTTTGGTGGCTTATTTGAGCTTCCTGTTGATCGATACAAACACCCAATACTTGTCTCAGGTACAGACGGCGTAGGAACAAAACTCCGTTTAGCTATTGAATCTGATATTCATGACACTATTGGCATAGACTTAGTCGCTATGTGTGTCAATGACATTATCGTCTTAGGCGCAGAACCGCTCTTCTTCTTGGATTATTACGCTACCAGCAAGCTTGATATTGATGTTGCGACCTCAGTTGTTTCTGGTATTGCTGATGGTTGTCAACTTTCTGGTGCTGCATTGGTTGGTGGTGAAACCGCTGAAATGCCGAGTATGTATGAAGATGGTGATTATGACTTAGCCGGTTTTTGTGTTGGCGTTGTCGAAAAAGAACGAGTTATTGATGGCAGCCAGGTCAAGGCTAGTGATGTACTCATCGGTTTAGCATCATCTGGCCCACACTCGAATGGTTATTCTCTTATCCGTAAAGTACTCGAACGAAGCGGCCAATCACTCTCATCCCAGCTCGGTGATAAATCGCTGGGCGAACACTTATTAGCCCCTACCCGAATTTATGTTAAGTCGCTATTGGCACTACATGAAAAAGTCGATATCCATGCTTTATCTCATATCACCGGTGGTGGTTTATTAGAAAATATACCGCGTGTTTTACCAGACAACGTTAATGCTGTTATTGCTGCAAATAGCTGGCAACGCCCGGTTATTTTTGACTGGCTACAAAAACAAGGCAATATCGTTGATGAGGAAATGTACCGGACCTTTAATAATGGTATTGGGATGGTGGTTTGCGTTGATGAGTCTGATGTTGAACAAACGCTATCACTATTAGCAGATTCAGGTGAGACAGCAGTTCAAATTGGTCATATTGTCGCTGCTGAAAATGCAACGCCTCAGGTGATTATTGAGTAATAACAGTGATAAGTAACGGACGGGCTAGGCTCGTTATCCTTATTTCTGGTCGTGGTAGTAATATGGTTTCCATTATCGAAGCCATTGATGCAAACCAACTCGATGCTGATATTGTCGCTGTTATTAGTAACCGCCCAGATGCCACGGGCTCAGTTGCAGCCGCAGACCGCGGTATTCCCACTGCTGTTGTTGACCATACTGAATATCAAGATCGTGACAGCTTTGATCGCGCTTTAGCCGAAACCGTTGACCGTTTTAATCCACACTTAGTGATTCTTGCTGGATTTATGCGAATTCTGACTGCTGATTTCGTTAACCACTATGCCAATAAGTTACTCAATATTCACCCTTCTCTGTTACCCCAATTCAAAGGCTTGAATACCCATCAGCGTGCTATCGATGCAAAAGCGTCAGAACATGGCGCGACGGTTCATTTTGTCACCGCTGAACTTGATGACGGCCCTATTGTATTACAGGCAAAGGTGCCTGTTTTAGCTGACGATGATGCACAAACATTGGCGAAACGGGTTTTGATTCAAGAGCATCAGCTATATCCTAATGCCATCAAGAAAATTATTCAGGAGCGGGCTTTATAATCGCTATTTCCCCATGAACAGATGTCTTATTTCCTCCATATTCCTCGTGTTTTCTTCGACGCTGTTCGCACAAGCTTTACCTGATTTTTCTGCTAATTACGTAATTCGACTTAATGGCATTCAAGCTGGTGAACTGAAACGTAGCCTCGTTACCCAAGCTGATGGCAATCGCCTCTTTAAATCCCAAACCCAGGCCAAAGGTGTTTTCGCCTTTTTTAAACCTGAAAAAATCGTTGAAACGAGTTTGTATCAACACCAAGACAATACCATTGTTCCCCAGCGTTATCGTTATATTCGTACCGGCGCCAAAAAAGACAAATACATGGCTTTGTACTTTGACTGGGGACAGCAGCAACTCCATATCGATGACAAAAAACGTCCTTGGTCGTTAACGCTAACAGAAGGCACATTAGATAAGCTTGTTTACCAACTCGCACTGATGACAGATTTGTCTGCAGACCTCCACGAGTTTAATTACCAGATTGCCGATGGTGGTAAAATAAAGCAATATAAAATCACTGAAATTAGCCGAGAGACCGTCTCTACACCGCTAGGTGATATTGAAACGATAAAACTCACACGTGAACGCAATCGCCCCAAAGATCGTAAGACAACGCTTTGGTGTGCCCCCAGTTTAAATTACCTGCCTGTCATGCTCGAACATATCGAAAAAGATGGTACTGTCTTTACCGCAAGCATCCGACGTTTATCTGGTATTGCTAGTCAGAATGCTTTTTCCCCGCTTGCAGACAAATAGTCCTTCCCAATTTATCTCACTTCCACAGGGTTTACTTAATGGCTGAAAAAAAAATTGAAATATTGAGTGAAACCACGCCTTTTCATGGTTTTTTTAGTGTAAAACGGTTTGAGCTTAGACACACCTTATACAAAGGTGGTTGGAGCCAAACGATTAACCGTGAAGTTTTTCATCGTGGCAACTGTGCTGCGGTCTTACTTTACGACCCTGACCGTGATGAAGTTGTGATGATCGAGCAATTTCGTATGGGTGCACTTCAGCTATCTGAAGAACAAGCTTGGCTGTTAGAGATTGTTTCCGGTGCTATTGAAGAAGGTGAAACCGCTGAAAATGTGGCTCACAGAGAATCGCTAGAAGAAGCGAACTGCAACATTGAGACACTAATTAAAATTAACGAGTTTTTTACTTCACCTGGGGGCACATCAGAATTGCTCACATTATTCTGTGGCAAAATCGATACCCTTGACGTGGGTGGTTTACATGGCTTAGCATCAGAAGACGAAGATATTTCTGTAACTGCAATGAAATTTGATACTGCATATCAGTTATTGCTCGAGGGCAAAATTTTATCCGCCATCCCAATTATCGCCTTGCAATGGCTTTATATCAATCGTGATTCATTACGCCAACAATGGCAAAGTCCTGCTTAAAAATCCTAGCGGCTTTTAACTAGATACTCTGCTTTCAAACAATGAGACTGTCCTTGCTCTAAGGTAATTAAATCCTTTGCTGCATTAGCCGTTTCTATACAGATAAAGGATTGATGAGAGGTTGCAGGAATATCTGACAGAGACTTGATGGTTTCAGGACCTGGGTTCCAGACTACGGTGGTATTACTTCCTTCACCGTTAATCACAATCTCACGTTGATAACCTTTATCAAATAACCGAACTGTCTTGGGCACATCAAAATAAACTCTATCTATTTCGCCATGGACAGTGACATTTCCATCTTCTTGTTCTTGTGAAAAGTCCTTCAGTTTATTCAAGTACGGCACATTATCTAGATCTTGAATACTGATTGCGGCTGTATCACTGATATTAAAATAGGTATGTAACGCTTGGCTGATTTCCATTGGTTTTTCACCGATATTTTTCGTCGTCAATGCTAGGGTTAAAGACGCGCCAACTGTTATTTCCATCGTTAACTCAAAAGCATGTGCCCACACTGCTAATGTTATTTCATCACTCGTTAACTTAAGCTGAATGGTGGTACTGCCATCATCATGGGTAAGTGTTGTTGCCACTTGCCATAATAACCGCCTTGCAAAGCCATGTGCTGGCCGGCCAAGCCCAGAGGTATCATCAGCAAACCATGGCCAGCAAATCGGTGTTCCTCCCCTGATCGCCTTACCCGCACCATACTCAGACTGTTCACTTAGAAAGAAGACATTTTCTGCCTGACCTTTCGGCTGATAGGACACAATATGGCCACCGTAGTTCGAGACCATGGCTTTACCATACTGATTATCAATCACTGCCATCACAACACCAGAACCGTGTGATTCAAAATGCAATTGTTCCTGAATTGCAAAATCAGCGTTTAATTTTTGTTCTGTTTGCATAGTTTTCTTTTGACTTAATGAACTAAAAAGGCAGACCTGAAGTCTGCCTTTTTCTGGACTGTTTAAAGTAACGACTATTGTGGCTGACCGCCTTCACCATGAACATGTCCATGTTCTAATTCTTCTGCTGTTGCTTCACGTACTTCACGTACTGTGACATCAAAGTTCAAGTGAACACCCGCTAAAGGATGATTGCCATCAACAGTGACCATTTCATCTGTTACTTGAACAACAGTGACTAACACAGGACCTTGTTCTGTTTCAGATTGGAACTGCATGCCTTGCTCAATATTCTCAACACCACCAAATAATTCTTTTGGTACGTCTTGCTTCATATCTTCATGACGCTCACCATAGGCTTTAGCAGGCTCAATACTGGCATGCACTTCAGCGCCTGCTTCTTGACCTTCTAATGCTTCTTCTAAACCTTCGACAATATTACCTGCACCATGTAAATAAGCTAATGGTCCCGCGCCTTCAGAGCTATCAATCACTTCACCAGCATTGTCTTTTAAAGTGTAATCAATCACGACGACTGCGTTTTGTGCGACTTTCATTTTTATTCCTTACATTGATATTAGGTAAAGGCCGCAGCAGTATTACTGCAGCTTATAATACGACATCCTTTTGAGTATTTACGCGACTATAGCGTTTTTTCTGATACTCTGGCTGATTAAAACAACATTAGTTTATAGAAAGTGTTTACTTTATCATACCCCTAACCGGTGATACACCAGAACCCTAAAACCTATGCCACAACTCATTTTATTCAACAAACCCTTCGATGTGCTAAGCCAGTTTACTGATGAGTCTGATAGACAAACATTGAAAGGCTTTATTCCAATTCGTGACGTCTACCCTGCTGGCCGCCTTGATAGAGACAGTGAAGGTTTATTATTGCTCACTGATTCCGGCTCCCTGCAACACCACATTAGTAGCCCCAAATTTAAACTCGCTAAAACCTATTGGGTACTAGTAGAAAATATCCCGACTGAAGCCGCTTTATCAACACTACGTGAGGGCGTTGAGTTAAAAGATGGACTTACCCTGCCTGCTGAAGCACGGTTAATCGATCCACCGGTATTATGGGAACGCCACCCGCCTATTCGTGAACGACAATCGATTCCAACACAGTGGCTAGAACTGAAAATTACTGAAGGTAGGAATAGACAAGTTCGTCGTATGACGGCAGCAGTCGGTTACCCCACATTGCGTCTGGTTCGTGCAGCCATTGGTGAATGGACATTAGATGATTTATCCTCTGGAAAATGGCGCGCCATCACCGTCCCATCCATGTTAAAATCTGCTGATGATTTGGACTCCAAGAACCACCGTCGCGGCCGTAATAGAAAGAAATCAACGCTTTCTATTCGTGGAAGAGATGATAGCAGGAAAAATGACATTAAATCAGCCCGCAGGACACCTCGAAAATAACGAAAGCCTCATTAACGCTGTGAGAAGAGAAACCCAAGAGGAAACAGCTTGGCAGTTTGAACCTGAACATCTCGTTGGTATCTATCGTTGGCAAGCGGCTCATGGAGAGACTTATATTCGTTATTGTTTTTGTGGTGAAGTGAGTCAACATAATAAGAACAAGGCACTAGATCCTGATATACACCAAGCCCTTTGGCTTAGCCACTCAGCATTCTTAGACAGGCAATCAGATATTCGTAGCCCTTTGGTGGCCGACTGTCTGTCTGATTACTTAGCCGGCCAACGTTACCCTCTTTCATTACTGCATAATTAACATGTCACAACAAAACAAAGTCATTGTTGGTTTATCAGGCGGAGTCGACTCTTCCGTCGCTTCTTTGCTCCTTACCCGACAAGGTCATGAAGTCGAAGGGCTGTTCATGAAAAACTGGGTCGACTTTGCTGATGAAAGTGAATGCACGGTCGAAGAAGATCGCAAAGATGCCATGTTGGTGGCTCAATCTGTTGGTATTTCCTTTAATGACGCTAATTTTGCAATGGAATACTGGGATCACGTCTTTAAACATTTTCTTGATGAATATCGCGCTGGTCGTACACCCAACCCCGATATCCTGTGCAATAGAGAAATCAAATTTAGAGCCTTCATCGATCATGCCATGCAACTGGGTGGTCACCTTATCGCCACTGGCCACTATGCTCGTGTCGAAAAACGAGGCGAAACCTATTGTCTGTTAAAAGGCTTAGACCGTAATAAAGATCAAAGCTACTTCCTTTATACCTTGGGCCAACCTCAACTCTCCCGTACTTTATTTCCGCTAGGTGAATTGCCTAAGCCAGAAGTCCGCCGCATTGCCGAACAAGCGGGTTTTATTACCCATGATAAAAAAGACAGTACCGGTATTTGTTTTATTGGTGAGCGTCGTTTTAGAGAGTTTTTAAGTCGCTATATTCCTGCCCAGCCTGGCGAAATGAGAACCCCCGATGGCGAGCATATCGGCGAACATAGTGGTTTAATGTATTACACTCTGGGACAAAGACAAGGGTTAGGTATTGGTGGCCGAAAAGACAGCACAGGTGAGCCTTGGTTTGTTGCCGGTAAAGATATGGAGAAGAAGATTCTCTTCGTTGTGCAAGGTGACCACCCGTGGTTACACAGCCAATCCCTGATTGCTGAGCAATTATCATGGGTGTCAGGTGAACCACCTACTTTCCCCTGTCGTGCCAGTGCAAAAACCCGTTACCGCCAACCCGATCAAGCCTGTGTCATCGACCAAAATGAACAAGGCCAATTAGAAGTGACGTTTGATGAATCACAACGTGCTGTGACACCCGGTCAATCCGTGGTGTTTTACCAAGATGATAACTGTTTAGGTGGCGGTATTATTGTCAAAACGGATGCACCGGGAGTTCACCCATGACACAGTTTGATAACAATGAACGTGACCGTGTCATTGCGCTTGCTGCCGTTATGCAAGTGGCCCATCTTGTTCATAATATTGCCAATGAAGGCAGTGCAGATCCGGCTGTCACTGTGCCTTTATTGAATAGTTTACTGATGACCAATGCCGAGTCGAGTGAAGCTGTCTATGGTGGCTTATCCCATTTAACCATTGGCCTTGAACAACTCCATATCCAGTTAGTGAAGAATAAGACCAAACATCAAATCACTCAAATCCAATATGCCGTTAACCTATTACGGTTAGAACGTAGGCTTGCCAAATCAAACGTGATGAGAGATACACTAACGCGCGAGATTGACCAGCTCCCTCAGCATATTGAATATTTTGATGGTATTGAGCATCCACAAGTTGTGGCACGCTTAGCCGATGTTTATAAACGTACTATCAGCAATCTCACCCCGTTTATTAAAGTCTATGGCGAGGAACGTTTTCTAGATAACACCAGCAACGCCAATTTGATTCGTGCCTTGTTATTAACCGGTATTCGCTCTGCGATTTTATGGCATCAAAAAGGCGGTCGTTATTGGCAGTTTCTATATCAATCTAAGAAAATTACCGCTATCACTAACGACTTGCTGTCTAGCCTTTAATATAGGCTTGAAGATATAACGTGCTCAAATCATTAAGGCAAACTGA
Organism: Gammaproteobacteria bacterium; assembly: GCA_029248745.1. GTDB lineage: Bacteria > Pseudomonadota > Gammaproteobacteria > Nitrosococcales > Methylophagaceae. The sequence continues at coordinate 10,841 of JAQWIT010000020.1, read as the reverse complement.
TCAAGTTGGCTGACCCTCTGAGCCTTCTTGTCTTTTTTAATCCACCGAACTGAAATATACTGGTAATTTTCGTCTTTTTTAATTGCATATTCAACCGTAACCTACACTCCTTTATACACATGTTGCTCAGTAAACTCGTTTTCAAAGCCCTTAACCGCTAGATCTTCTTGATAAGGCGCAGTTAGATAACAAAATAGTATCGGATTGTTTGCCATCACCATTAAATCCTCATCAGGCATGTTCTTCGACTGTAGGGTGACAAAACTTTTATTGTTTGGCTGAAAATGTATTGGAATAGAAAAAATTTTCAATCATATACTCAAATTCTGATACCCCTCTACACTGAAAGTCATTTAGTACATCTATGACTTCTGTTTTGCGTTCCTCTAACAAAGGAAATGTAACCCTAGCTATATTATTCCCATTCTCAGAGGAACAGCTAGAAAGAAATATCAAGAGACTGGAACTAATTAAAAATTTCAATTTGATACTCATACTCATGGCCCCGATTTATAACCGTCACGTTCTGAAGTTATTTCAACAGAATGTTTATCTATTTTGCGATAATCGAGGTAATCAAGGGGCAGCCAGCTTGATTATTTTATAAACATCACTTTGCTCTTCATACTTTAATCAGACGTTGTGGCGTATTCTGCAATTTCATGAAAATTGAGGTAGCGATAGATATCATCGGCCATAGGCTTAATACCGCCCACTTTTTCTAAATACTCAGCTGTTGTTGGTAAGCGACCTATGCTTGCCACGACTGCGGCTAACTCTGCCGATGACAGATAGACATCTGCGCCGTTACCTAAACGATTTGGGAAGTTTCTGGTTGAGGTTGAAACCACTGTTGCACCATCTGCCACACGTGCTTGGTTGCCCATACAGAGTGAACAACCTGGTGTTTCAGTTCGTGCACCGACACGGCCAAAGGTGCTATAGATACCTTCTTCTGTTAATTGACGCTGATCCATTCTGGTTGGCGGTGCAACCCATAGTTTAGTTGGTAAATTACCTAAGCCTTCTAGCACCTTACCTGCCGCACGGTAATGACCGATATTGGTCATACATGAACCGATAAACACTTCATCAATCTCAGCACCGGCCAATTCTGATAATGGCTTAATATCATCAGGATCATTTGGACAGGCTAAGAGCGGTTCGGTAATCATCGCTAAATCAATTTCTATCACTTCTGCATATTCTGCATCAGCATCGCGTTCCATCAGATCTGGATTCGCCAACCATACTTTCATCGCATTGATACGGCGTTGCAAACTACGCGCATCTTCATAGCCTTCCGCAATCATCCATTCTAATAAGGCGACATTAGAATTCAAAAACTCGATAATCGGTTCTTTATTCAAATGTACTGTACAGCCATTGGCTGAACGTTCTGCAGATGCATCCGATAATTCAAAGGCTTGTTCTACTTTTAGATCCGGTAGCCCTTCAATTTCTAATACACGACCATTAAAGATGTTCTTCTTCCCTTTCTTTTCTACCGTCAATAAGCCTTTTTGAATCGCAGCATAAGGAATCGCATTAACCAAATCCCGTAATGTAATGCCGGGCTGCATTTCACCTTTAAATCTGACTAGCACTGATTCAGGCATATCAATAGGTATCACACCTAGTGCGGCGCCAAAGGCAACTAAACCCGATCCTGCTGGAAAGCTAATCCCCATAGGAAAGCGCGTATGTGAGTCACCGCCTGTACCAACTGTATCAGGCAAAATCATACGGTTTAACCACGAATGGATAACGCCATCACCTGGTCGTAAGGACACGCCACCGCGGGTACTAATAAAATCTGGCAATTCGTGCTGTAATTTTATATCAACCGGTTTTGGGTAAGCCGCAGTGTGACAAAAAGACTGCATGACCAAGTCTGCTGAGAAGCCTAAACAGGCCAACTCTTTTAGTTCATTGCGTGTCATTGCACCTGTTGTATCTTGTGACCCAACTGTTGTGACTTTTGGTTCGCAATAAGTGCCAGGACGTACGCCTTCTACACCACAAGCTTTACCGACCATTTTTTGTGCCAAGGTGAAACCCTTACCGGTGTCATCAGGTGCAACCGGTCTCACAAATTCGTCTGATGCCGGCAAATTGAGTGTTTCACGAGCACGGTCAGTTAATCCACGGCCAATGATAAGTGGAATTCGACCGCCTGCACGCACTTCATCGGCAATGGTTGTTGGACGTAGTCTAAATGTTGATAGGACATCGCCCGCTTCATTGGTGATTTTGCCTTCATTTGTATGAATTGTAATAACATCGCCCATTTCGAGTGCTTGTACATCACACTCAATCGGTAAGGCGCCAGAATCTTCTGCGGTATTAAAGAAGATAGGCGCAATATTTCCACCCAAAATAACGCCACCTTGGCGTTTATTCGGCACATAAGGTATGTCATCACCCATATGCCATAACACTGAATTGATGGCAGATTTACGTGATGAACCTGTACCGACAACATCGCCGACATATGCCAGTGGATGACCTTTTTGCTTTAAGGTTTCAATTTGCGTTAAACCGTCAGGCATTTTACTGACTAACATGGCTTTGGCATGTAACGGAATATCCGGTCGGCTCCAAGCTTCTGTCGCCGGTGATAAATCATCGGTGTTCGTTTCGCCTGGAACTTTAAAAACGGTCACAGTGATTTTATCTGCTAATGGTTGGCGTGCTTTGAACCAGTCGGCACTGGCCCAAGCTTCTATTACTCTTTTCGCGTGATCATTGGTTTGCGCTTTATCAACCACATCGTGATAGGCATCGTAAATCAGTAATGTTGTTGAGAGTGCTTTTTCTGCTGCATCGGTGGTTTCTGCAATATCTAATAGTGCAATTAAAGCGTCAATATTGTAACCACCCATCATTGTGCCAAGTAGTTCTGTTGCTTTGACAGCATCAATCACTTTACAGCTGACATTGCCTTTGGCTACATCTGTTAAAAACCCAGCTTTAACATAGGCAGCTTGGTCAACACCCGGTGGCACACGATGAATCAGCAAATCAAGGTATTTCTCACTGTCTGTATTATTAGCTTGTTTGAGCTCTGACACTAAAGCAGTGACTTGTTCTGCATCTAAGGGTAATGGCGGCAAACCTTCTTGGGCGCGTTGTTCAACGTGATCTTGATAAGCTTTCAGCACGCAGTTGTCTCCGAATATTGAGAGGGTAAAAGATCTATTTTACCTTAAATCCAACAATCTCACTTAGTGAAAACCTGAATCTGATATAATTTCAGTATTATTTTTAGCGGATTATTTACCGGAGTTTTCATGGACCTGTCCCCTTTGACTGCCCTATCACCTATCGATGGCCGTTATGCTGATAAAACAAAATCATTACGTCCCTTCTTTAGTGAATATGGTTTGTTACGTGCTCGGGTTGAAGTGGAGTTACGGTGGCTACATTTGCTTGGTGCCAATGAGGACATTGCTGAAGTGCCACAGCTTAGTTCTGATGCTGAAGCATTTATCAATAATATTATCCTCAATTTTTCTGTTGAAGACGCAGCTGAAATTAAGCAAATTGAACGCGAAACGAATCATGATGTTAAAGCGGTTGAATACTTTATCAAGCGTAAATTCAAAGACAACGATGAATTAAATAAGGTAAATGAATTTGTCCATTTTGCTTGTACATCGGAAGACATTAATAATACCGCTTATGGCCTTATGCTCAAGCAAGCACGTGAAGCTGTCATCCTACCTCAAATGGACACCATCGTCGGCACCCTGCGTAAGTTAGCTCACGAGCATGCTGAAACACCAATGCTGTCTCGTACCCATGGTCAGCCCGCTTCCCCAACCACTTTAGGTAAAGAAATTGCGAATGTTGTGCACCGACTTGAACTTCAGCGCACCCATGTTGCCGCTGTTTTATTGTTCGGGAAGATGAATGGCGCTGTCGGCAACTACAATGCTCACCTTTCTGCCTACCCCAATGTTGACTGGCCAATGATGGCACATGCTTTTGTCACCGGATTAGGTTTACGCTGGAACCAGTACACAACGCAGATAGAGCCACATGATTATATGGCTGAATTATTTCAAGCTATGATCCGTTTTAACACGGTATTACTCGATTTTTGTCGTGATATTTGGAGTTATATTTCAATCGGTTACTTCAAACAAAAAACCGTCAAAGGCGAAATCGGTTCATCAACAATGCCACATAAAGTGAACCCAATAGATTTCGAGAACGCCGAGGGTAATTTAGGTATTGCGAATGCTATGTTTGATCATTTAGCCATTAAATTGCCTGTCTCTCGTTGGCAACGTGATCTTACTGACTCAACGGTGTTACGTAATTTAGGTATTGGTTTTGCTCACAGTTTATTAGCTTATAGCTCAGTATTAAAAGGCACAGGGAAATTAGAAGCTAATCCTGATGCCATGATGCAAGATCTTGATACAAACTGGGAAGTATTAGCAGAACCTATTCAAACAGTCATGCGTCGTTATGGCATTGAAAACCCCTATGAAAAACTAAAAGACTTAACCCGTGGTCGAAGGGTCAACGAACAAATTATGTCTGACTTTATTGATGCCTTGGACTTACCGGATGAAGCCAAAGCACAATTGCACCAACTCACACCAAATAACTATATCGGGAGTGCGGCTGAGCAAGCATGCAACTGCTAATGCCGGCTGACGCACCTGTTCATTTTGATGGCCGTGAGCAGGCGCATGATCTGACTCTATCACATGTAAAACAGGCGAGAAAACGGATTTGTTTTTTTTGCACAACATTAGATTCTATTCTGAATAATCATGCAGATTGTCTTGAGGCTATCAGTGCTTTTGCTCGTCGCACATATCATGCAAAAGCCCAATTTATTGTTCACAATACCCAACATGCCCTATCGCAAGGACATGGTTTAATTGGATTAAGCCAAAAACTCACTAGCTCCATTGCCATTAAAGCGACGGACCCACAGCATCGTCAGCTGACACAGTATTTTCTACTCATCGATGATATCGCTTATTTATTCGGACAACACGTAATGCGCTACCTTGGACACGTATCATTTGAGGATGTGTCGGAAACACGACACCAGCAGCAATTATTTGAACAGATCTGGAGTCACGGTCATCCCGATTTACTAACAAGGCGGTTAGCGTTATGAAACGTTTTTTATTCGCTCCGTTCTTTGTTTTTGGCTCCCTTGCTACGGCGGCCAAAATTGAAACCATTCAACTCAACCATCGCTTAGCGGTTGAAGTTTTGCCTGAAATACATGCCTTTTTGCCGGAAAAAGCAACGGCGCGTGCACTCAATGACTTTATTATTGTTAAAGCTGAACCTGATGACTTACGCCAGATAAAAACCTTAATTAAACAGCTCGACACACCGCCACAACAGTTAATTGTCACCGTCTTAAAAACCTATGATGTGCTACAAGATCATGAGCAACAAGCGGTTTCTGCTCATGTTGATGTACGTGATAGAGATTTATCTGGCTCTGTATCAATACAGCGTTGGTCGACACAAGACACGAAAAGTGATGAGCAGTTTTACCAAGCTCAAGGTTTAGCTAATAAACCTATTTATATCGATATGAGTCAGGATATCTCGCAGTCAAAGCAGTATCTTGTACTTAGAAACGATGATGATCTAGCTGTTCAGACTGAGACCCAGTATCTTAATATCAACAGTGGTTTTCGGGCCGTCGCGCGTAATATACCAAACCATCATGTCACACTTGATATTCATCCAAGATTTAGTGATTTTTCAAACCAAACCGGCGTAGTCAATAGCAGTCAAATCGTCACGAACTTATCTGTCCCAGCTGAGACATGGCTTGAATTAGGACAAATCGATAACAAAAGAGACATACGAAAGTACGGTACGACGCAATCTAATACCCACATAAAAACAACAGCACATCTATATTAAAGTAGAACAACCATAACCCTCAGCTATTTTCACTTACAAGAGCATTTATGAATATTAAAGAAGCGATCGTAAATCGTCGATCTGTTAAGCATTTTGACCCCGAGCATGTGATGTCCGAAGCCGACATTGAGGAGTTGATGTCCCATGTTATTTTGTCACCGACTGCTTTTAATATTCAGCACTGGCGTTTTGTTCGTGTTGTCGATGCTGAAAAACGGCAACAAATAAAAAAAGCTAGTTGGGAGCAAGCTCAGATTACTGATGCTTCATTGCTATTGGTTTTATGTGCTGATTTGAACGCTTGGGAAAAGCGACCAGAACGCTATTGGCGTGAGGCCCCACAAAAAGTACAGGATTTTTTATTACCGGCGATTGCAGATTATTATACTAATCATCACCAAGCACAACGCGATGAGTGCCTACGCTCAGCCAGTATTGCTGCAATGAGCATTATGTTAATGGCCAAAGAAATGGGCTATGACAGTTGCCCAATGGACGGCTTTGATTTTGATAATGTCGCTAGGATTATCAATTTGCCGCACGATCATATTATTACGATGATGGTTGTGGTTGGTAAAAAGAAAGAAGATGCCCGGCCACGCTCCGGACAATTACCCCTGGATGAAGTATTCCTAACCGACGGATTTTAAATAATTGGCGGTTTCGTCTCTGATGCGCTGTTACCACCTTTCTGTTTTGACTGCTATAACGCCCTATCCGCTCGTTGTAAGTAGCTATCAACCCCTTCAGATACGCAATAATTAGCAACGCCAAATGACATGGTGATTTGTCCAAGAGACTCTTTGCTATCCCGACATTGGTTATGTTTAGCAGAAATTTCTTCTCTAATAACTTCTGCTATGGCTTTGGCACCTTCAAGTAATGTGTTTATCATTGTAGTGGTAGATTCTTCGCCGCCATAACTTGCATCAAAATCGCGACCTTTCACTGTTGCCTTAGTAATATTAGCAACGACTTTTAATACTTGGTCGCTGAGTAAGTGACCATGTTTAGCATTACAGTATCTGAAATAATCTAAATCACAGAAGATAATAGAAAGGCTTTGTTTATCCTGTTCTCCTTCTGCGACTGCCGTTTGTATGTATTCATCAAATGATTTGCGATTGGCTAAGCCTGTCAAGCGATCTATTTTTGCTTGTTTTTTTTACTGTCCTCAATATCAGCTTTAATTTCTTCAATATTAACCATTGCTGCATTCAAACGCTTTGTAAGCTGTTGGCTTGATGACATTGCTTGTTTGGTATCATTCATCACATCATGAGGCACATCATGGATTAGTTCGCGTGACATATCTGGATGAAGTTTGGCTAAGGCATCTGCCAACTGCTCGGTTGATTGTGAATCAGCACTGGAGTCTTTTTGGGCAATTTTTTAAATTTCTAGAAGTAACTGACGTAAATTTGTCCGTTGTACTTGTAGGTTGAGTTCTTCTTTTTCTGGATCTAAGAAACGTTCGTAGAGCTCTGTTGTACGCTGGTTTGTATGCATACCATGTTCCGCAAGATCAATATCGATTGTCTCACTCAACTGCATATTGGCACCCGATACATACTCATACCAAACGGCATAATTCTGCGGCGTCATCGCAACAAAATACCGAGTCAAAAGTACCGAGTCATAAGCGGTACGGCTAGGCGCATATATTCAGCTGATTGTTGTTGTAGCTCTGGTTCCATAAAGTCTCAATTCAAATATGGAAACATTAACAGTCTGAATCAGCGGTTTTTGGCAGCTATCCTTAGTCTGAGCGCATTTAGCTTAATAAAGCCTTCTGCATCTTGCTGATTATAGGCACCGTCATCATCTTCGAACGTCGCTATTGATTGATCAAATAGGCCATTCTCTTCTGAGGAACGGCCCACTACTGTTACGTTTCCTTTATATAGCTTTATTCTAACTAAACCATTCACTGTTTTCTGTGATGCATCAATCATTTCTTGCAGCATTTCGCGTTCAGGGGACCACCAATAACCGTTATAAACCAAACTGGCATATTTCGGCATCAGCTCATCTTTTAAATGTGCTACTTCACGATCTAATGTCAGAGACTCGATTGCACGATGTGCTGGTAGCATAATCGTCCCCGCCGGTGTTTCATAACACCCTCTCGATTTCATACCGACATATCGATTTTCAACAATATCTAAACGACCGATACCATTTTCACCACCAACCCTATTAAGATAGGTCATTACAGCTGCTGGCGACATAGTCTCACCGTCAATTGCGACAAGATCACCCTTCTCATAAGTTAACTCAAGATACGTTGGTGCATCTGGTGCTTCTTCAGGAGAGACACTCCAGCGCCACATACTAACTTCAGGTTCATTCCATGGGTCTTCTAAAATATCGCCTTCATAAGATATATGTAGTAGGTTTGCATCCATTGAATACGGTGATTTACCACCCCGTTTCATTTCGACCGGAATGCTATGTTTTTCTGCATAATCAAGTAATTTCTGACGTGAATTTAAATCCCATTCACGCCATGGTGCGATAACCTTAATATCAGGGTTCAAGGCATAAGCCCCTAATTCAAATCGCACTTGGTCATTACCCTTACCTGTCGCACCATGAGAAATCGCTTGCGCACCAGTTTCATCGGAAATTTCTATTAAACGCTTTGCAATCAGGGGTCTAGCAATAGAGGTACCTAATAGATATTCACCTTCATAAATGGCATTAGCACGAAACATAGGGAATACATAATCTCTCGCGAATTCTTCTCGTAAGTCTTCGACATAAATTTCTTTGATACCTAATGACTTTGCTTTTTCACGTGCGGGTTCCACTTCTTCACCTTGACCAATATCCGCAGTGAACGTCACAACTTCGCAGTCATATACGTCTTGTAACCACTTCAAGATAACAGAAGTATCCAAGCCGCCAGAGTAGGCAAGAACGACTTTTTTAATTTGAGATGGCTGCTGTGACATGCGTTGTGTGTTCCTGTAAAAACATGATTTTAGATACTCGGCTATTGTATCAGAGTCCATGTGATGCCAATACTTCTTTCGCTGCTTGTCGTCCAGTACCCTTACAACTGATCCGCCTTGGTGCATCCAATATGCTCAATTTAAAGCCTAAACTTTTATACAGCGCCTTAATTCTCGGTGTCGCTTGATTCGAAATGAGAACCGGTCCTTTATGCTGAGATAACCACAATGCTAAACGTTCCTGCTCTTCCCAATCGAAGCCTTTTTGTGCGTATTGTCTAAACGGCACATCGTAAGGTGGATCGGCATAAATAAAATCATCATCTTCAATGGCTAGTGCAGCAAAATCTTGTTGGGTAAACTCCCACTGGTTTAATTGCTGCTGATAATGAGCGAAATCTTGTTGATAATTGATCGTCTTGTAGCGACCGAATGGTACATTATAACCACCCGATTGGTTGAAACGACATAAACCGTTATAACCTGTTCTATTGAGATAATAAAACAGTTGCGCTGTTTTATTGACATCTGTCCCATGTGTATTCAGCAAATTCAATTCGTTAAATGATGCGCGATGCTGATAATAAAGTGCTTCGTCATTTGCAAGCTCTATATCAAGCTTCAACCCCTTTTGACATTGTTGATAGAAGTTTATCAATGCTAAATTAACATCATTCAATAAGGCTTTTTCTGGTTGAAGTCCTAAAGCGACAGATAAACCACCACAGAAAGGTTCAACCAAACGCCGATCACGATGCTTGGCCCAAATTCTACTGAGTTTCGGAATTAACCAACGCTTGCCTCCAGCCCATTTAAGAGGAGGTTTTAAAAGTGTCTGGTTCTGCTTCATTGGCCAGCGCTTAATTTAAACAAACGACTAGGGTCCCCTTGAAGGCCGTCATAGCACTGCCCTGTTGACTAGCGACAGTACCTAGTTTTAGTTATTTAGAATGAAGTGTTTTTCTAGGCGGCATAAGGTCAGTAATATTCCCTTCCGCCATCTCAGCAGCAAAGCCCAGGGTCTCCGATAAAGTCGGATGAGCATGGATCGTCATCCCAATATCCTCAGCATCAGCGCCCATCTCCAGTGCCAATACTGCCTCAGCAATGAGTTCACCCGCATTAGGACCCACAATACCCGCACCAATCAACCGCCCCGTCTCTTTCTCAAACAACGCCTTAGTCAACCCTTCATCACGGCCTATACACAAACTACGACCACTGGCTGCCCAAGGGAATGCACCCTTAATATAATCAATCCCTTCAGCTTTAGCCTCACTCTCACTTTTACCCATCCAAGCCACTTCCGGATTGGTATAAGCTACAGATGGGATCGTCATTGGATCAAAAGCCGCTTTATGACCAGATATAACTTCTGCTGCTACTTTTGCTTCATGGACGGCTTTATGTGCTAGCATCGGTTGCCCGACAATATCGCCAATAGCATAGATATGCGGTACGTTGGTTTTCATTTGAGTATCAACGTCGATAAAGCCATGGTCATTGACGTTAAGACCCGCAGCTTGTGCATTGATAAGTTTGCCATTAGGGGTACGACCTACAGCCACTAAGATTTTATCGAAGACAGCGGTATCAGGTGCATCTTTACCTTCAAATCTGACTTTTAAGCCTTGTTTTTGAGCATCAATACTCGTGACTTTGGTATTAAGGTAAATGGCTTCATATTGTCCTTGTACGCGTTTTAACAGCGGTTTAACAATATCTTTGTCAGCACCGGGGATTAAAGTATCTTGTAGTTCAACGACTGTAATATCAGAGCCTAATGCATTGTAGACCGTTGCCATTTCAAGACCAATAATACCGCCGCCAATCACGAGTAGCTTTTTAGGAATGTCTTCTATGTCTAAGGCATCGGTTGAATCCATCATTCTTGGATCGTCATGCGGGAACACAGGAATTTTAGTGACCCGAGAGCCTGCTGCAACAATACAGTTATCGAAACTGATG
>JAQWIT010000010.1 GCA_029248745.1 Gammaproteobacteria bacterium | reverse complement strand
TTAGGTGCGCCTACGTTTTCAAGTTCCCAAAAATGTGTTTCTCCACGATCATGATGGTCAGCTTGACGACCAATTTCGATGAAGAACCAGCTTGTGAACAATGTGTTGTTATCCCAGTTATGACGGTAGTCAATAGGCTGGTCTTTAACACGTACCAGACCATAATGCTCTAGATAATTCAATGCTTCTAATTCAAAGTTTGAAATAGTCCAAACAAGGAACATAGCTGCGATACCGACTGCACCACCGACCCACGTGAACAATAACATGGTCGGTAAACTCATTAGATAACCACGTATCCAGCGGTTTTCTAGTGAAACAAACGGTTTATTCAATTTGGCTAAACGCGTCGCTTCCATACCAAACAAGAATTTAGATTGACCCATGTGAGACAACCAAAAATGATGGTAAATATTGCGACCACGTGGTGAAGTAGCAGGGTCATCTTCGTGTGCTAACTCCAAATGATGGTTGTACACATGTGCATAACTAAAATGAGCAGAGCCACTTAAGCCCATCATTAGACGAGATACGACAAAGGCAAAACCTTTAGTATGAGATAACTCATGGCCATAGATAATGCCGATACCTGCGAAGATACCTGTTGAAATTGCAGCACCAACAAGTTCTACACCTGTGATACCCATCGTAACGGGTAGAACACCGAACAACACACCCGGCTCAATCGCGACACCTGTTGTGTATTGGTAGACACGCCATGCGAGTGCCACTTGCAATAGAGCAAACACAGGCAACATCACATACATGACTGTGTTTTGAAGAGTTGGCATACCATTGGTATCACCATGTTCATCAAAACCAGCACCTGTAGGATGCATGTTAATAGTTAATGTATCTAAAATGATGCCGACACCAAACAGTGCGACACCTACCCAGACGAACATGCCGCCCATTAAGATACTGGCAAGGGTCACCAAAATTAAAATTGGTGCCATCCAATATCGCATATTGATTAATAGCTTTTTCATAATAAACATTCCTTAATTAAGGGGTTATTAAAAGTTATGGATACAAATCGCCAAAACAAAGAAATACCTACATTCATTGTTAGTAGAAATGTTTCCAACCGACCTCACTTTATGTCATCGTCAAACCCTTGAAAATACGTACTTATACAAATATGCTTTCTTGTATAAGTATATCTACTTATTATTTGATATCAGTAGCTTATATTCAACAAGACTAATAAAAAAAGCTAAAGTTCATAGCTCTTGGGGATAGAAGCAGCCAGGGGGAGACTGTCGAGGCTGGTTAGGGACAGTGGTGTCTCAGAAAAGAGCATTTAGCATGCCGAATGGGTGAAATAACTGTGTTTGATTAGGCATAAAAACCAGTAATGCAAGTCATAAAGCCTGGAAGGCATCTGTGCGGGAATTGCTCAGTTCATCTATTAGCTTCGGCCTACGGTCCATCCTCCGGATGTCCAAAATTATTCCATACAATTTTGTGAACTCGTATTGCGGGTTCTCATCCACACATAGCCACAAATAAAAAAGCCACCCATTAGGTGGCATTTGTATATGGTGGAGACGGCGGGAATCGAACCCGCGTCCGCAAGACCTCCGCTTTCAGATCTACATGCTTGTTTCATCTATTAGTTTAGCGACAAGCTACCCGATGAACAGGGAAAACAAATCACGATCTTGATAAGATTTTAGTCCATCAACGCCAAGCACGTTTCAGGCTTTGCTTATGAGAGTCGACGCCCGGTACCAATCGCATAAGCACGGCATTGGTCGGACGGCATTTACAGGTTATTAAGCTGCTAGTGCGTAGTTGTTATCGTTTGCAACTAAAATTTGTCAGTCTTTTTTACGAGAGAACTAACATACTCGGCATGCACCTCAAGTTTTGTACCCCACGTCGAAGCCAGGTCGTCCCCATAAAGTGTCTATACTAATTATACAGCTATTTGAACGAAATAGTTTCAATCGAGTGTATTTAGACTGCCATGCTTAATGGCTTAGTTATGCTTGCTCGACATAACCCGTGCCTTTTCACGCGACCAATCGCGGTCTTTAGATGTGGCACGCTTATCGTGATGTTGTTTACCTTTGGCAAGTGCTATCTCCAACTTGGCTCGGCCTTTCTTCCAATACATTGACACTGGCACGATGGTATAGCCTTTGCGATCGACAGCACCAATCAAGCGATTGAGCTCTAGTCGATTCAACAATAATTTACGACGGCGAATATCATCTGGGTGAATATGCGTAGATGCCGACAACATCGGTGAAATATGACAACCATGCAGCCAAGCTTCTCCTTGATGCAATTGCACATAGCTTTCGTTGATTTGACCTCGTCCATCACGCAGGCTTTTAACTTCCCAGCCTTCTAAAACCAATCCAGCTTCAAAATTATCTTCTAGAAAATAATCATGTCGTGCGCGACGGTTTTGAGCAATGGTATTACTCGATGTCTTTTTTCTCTTATTCTTTCCTGCCATGGTGGTTATTATAAAGGCTATTGACGAGGACTTCTAAGCTTATTCTTTCCCAAACTAAAAATGCAGCTATTTCTGACTGCATTTTCTTTATGTTGACCTAACCGAGTCTAGCTGTTTTCATTCACCACAATCACTTTACGGTGTGGGAATGGAATTTCTATATTCGCTTCATCAAAGCCTTTTTCATAAGTTCAGGTACTGAATACAAAACGCAAAAATAGTGCTCGCCTCTGCAGAATGGACGTACAAGGAAATCAACTGAGCTATCTTTCAGTGTTTCCACTTCTACAAACGGAGCAGGATCATTCAGGACATGGTCGTGTTCTGCCAAGATTTTATCGATGGCTGCTCTCGCTGCACCCAGCATGGCGATAATCAATGCAGTTTGTACTGCCAAACCGGTTTAAAACAGCAATAAACACAAAGGCAAGAATGAGATAACGTGCCATGCTGCCTAAAAACTTGAATAGCGTATCGTCTGAATTGCCATTGCTCTGACCGTTCCTAACGGCAACTTTTCTCACCCGACCTGAAATCCAAAAACCAGCAATCAAAATTGCAATCGCCAATAAGATATTGGAACCTCAGGTAATCGCAGCTGGAATGTACTCGGTCACATCTACTTGTTTTGAGTAGTCCATATTGTTCTCCCCTTGGTAAAAATAGCACTGATATACCTAACATAAACTGAACCCAGTATTAACGAGCTTTGAAACCTGAGCAATAAGGTTTCAATCAACTTGTTAGGTAACAGAATGTCATGAAACCTGACTTAATCGGAACAAATTCACGCAGAGGCTTGAATATTTAATACAATTACCACAAGATCAAACTTCTTATACGAACACGTTGAGCTAATATGAGCAGACCAAGTCAATCTATCCACGGTCAGTGGTCTTCACGTTGGGCCTTTATCCTCGCTGCTACTGGCTCAGCAGTTGGCCTCGGTAATATTTGGAAGTTTCCTTATATTACCGGTGAATATGGTGGTGGTGCGTTTGTTCTAGTTTATCTTGCTTGTCTCGTTGTCATTGGCCTCCCTGTGATGATGGCCGAAATCATGGTCGGCCGCCGTGGCCGTCAAAACCCGGCAAATGGTCTCTACAGTTTGGCTGTAGAAGAAGGCAAAAACACCGGTTGGCAATATCTCGGTTGGATGGGTATCGTCGCTGGCGTGTTAATCATGTCTTACTACAGCGTGTTTGCTGGTCAGGCATTAGCCTATGTCTTCCGATCCTTCTCCGGCGTGTTTGAGGGCGTTACAGCTGAAGGTGCCACCAGTATCTATAACTCGCTAGTCAGTGATCCAGAACGGCTGTTGGCTTGGCATACTATCTTTATGATCATTACCACCATTGTGGTGGCCCGCGGTGTACAAGGTGGCTTAGAAAAAGCCGTTAAATTCCTAATGCCGGCCCTAATACTCATCCTATTTTTATTAGTCGGTTATGCTGCCAATACGGGTACTTATTTCGAGCAAGGTATCGATTTCTTATTCGTAGCCAATTTTTCAAAGTTATCTGATGAAGCGGTACTCACTGCAATGGGCCATGCTTTCTTCACGCTAAGCTTAGGCATGGGCGCTATTATGGTTTATGGTTCTTACCTTCCTAAAGATGCCTCCATTGTCAAAATGACCTTTGCCATTGGTTTTGCCGATACTGCTGTGGCTTTATTAGCGGGTATGGCCATCTTCCCATTAGTCTTTGCCAATGGCTTAGACACAGCTGCAGGACCCGGCTTAATCTTCCACACTTTACCGATTGCCTTTGGCCACATGGCAAACGGTACATTCTATGGTGGCTTATTCTTTATGCTCTTGGTGTTTGCCGCTTGGAGTTCAGCCATTTCACTCATTGAACCCGCTGTCGCATGGCTAGTTGAAAACCGTGATGTCAGCCGCCGCCGTGCAGCCGTTATCATTGGCCTTGGTACCTGGTTACTCGGTTTATTAACGGTATTTTCATTCAACATTGGTGAGTCTTGGACCTTATTCGGTAAAACACCGTTTGATCTGCTCGACTTCTTGACCGCTAATATTATGTTACCATTGGGTGGTTTACTTATCGCCATCTTTGCGGGTTGGGTAATGAAGAGAAGCTCAAGTGAAGAAGAACTAAATATTCAATCAACTTTCTTCTACCTTATCTGGCATGGTTTAATTAAATATGTATCGCCTCTAGCAGTAGTCATTATCTTCCTTAACATGGTGGGTTTGGTCAACCTCACATCAAGTTAAGGCAATCTCCGTAAATGACCACCATTACTCGAAATTCGCTCGTGATGTATACGCCTGAGCAAATGTATGACCTCGTCAATGATATTGAAGCTTATCCCAGCTTCTTACCTTGGTGTCGTGCCAGTAAAATCATTAGCCAAAGCGAAAAAGAAATCTCTGCCAGCTTGGACTTAGCTAAAGGAGGTATTCACCATGTGTTTTCTACCCAAAATAAACTATCGCCAGGAAAGGCTATTGATATACAACTCATTGATGGGCCCTTCCAACATTTGGAAGGTCATTGGCAATTTGCCATGATCGGTGATAACCAAGGTTGTCGTGTGCAGTTAGATATGGACTTTGAGTTTTCTAACCGGCTAATTAGCCTGGCATTGGGCCCGGTCTTCACTCAAATATCTGGCTCTTTAGTCGATGCCTTTTGCAAACAAGCGGATGATATTTATGGCAAGTGACATGCTGCATATTGAAGTCGCTTATGCCCTACCGACAGAGCAACGTATTTTTGAGCTAGAAGTCCCAGCAGATTGCGATGTCGAACAAGCGATTAAACGCTCAGGCGTACTGGAAGCTTATCCTCAAATCGATTTAGAGACCGATAAGGTCGGTATCTTTGGCAAGATCAGCAAACTCAACGCCAATTTGAGAAATAAAGATCGTATTGAGATTTACCGAAAGCTGATTGCTGATCCTAAAGAATCCCGCCGTCAAAAAGTCGAGATGGAACGCAAAAAAGCGGCACAAGAGGTACAAAAAGCCAATACAGCCAGTGCCAAAGAAAAAGACGCTAAGTCTGTTTAAGACTGACCTTCTAGCAAAGCCATTTCAGCATCCGTAAAACCCGCTTGTTTACGGGCTTCAGTGTGAAATGGCCCCCGTAACTCACCGTCAAAATAATTATCGAGCAAATCTTTAAACGTGTTTAAAGAATCGACGTCACGTTGTGCACACAGATAATTAAACCAACGCGTACCAATGGCAACATGACCAATTTCTTCGCGTAAAATCACTTCTAATATTTCTACTGCTCGCAAGTCACCGGTCCCACGTAATTTCTCCATCATTTTTGGCGTTACATCTAAGCCACGTGCTTCTAGCACTCGTGGTACCAATGCCATTCTGATTAAGGGATCATGATGAGTTTTTTGTGCCATCTCCCACATACCATTATGAGCAGGAAAACTGCCGTACTCGAAACCGAGTGAGATCAAGTGTTCACGCAATAAAGTAAAGTGCTGAGACTCTTCAAATGCCACCCGCACCCAATCACCATAATAATCATCAGGCAAGCCTGCAAAACGCGCCACCGCATCCAATGCCAAGTTGATGGCATTAAATTCAATATGGTTAACAGCATGAATTAATGTCGCGACACCTGTCTCAGCATTGTTACGTCGACGCGGCAAATCACGTGGGGCAACAAGCTCTGGTTTATCAGGTTGGCCCGGTAATTCTGGTACATTGAAATCAAGTTGAGATATCGAGAGTTCACCAGATTGCCAACGTTGATAAAGCGCTTGTGTCTGAGCTACTTTTTCAATGGGATCACGTAGTAATAAGCAAGCTAAAGCAGCTTGCCTCACATCATTCTTATCGGTCATTAATTATCCATACTGACGCGTGGGTCAACCAAGGTATAAGACAAATCAGTTAACACCAACCCAATGATATAAAGTACCGAGCCTAAAAATACCATCGCCCGCACAATAGCAAAGTCCTGAGCTTGAATCGCATCAATTGTGTAACTTCCTAAACCAGGAATACCGAAGAAGGATTCGATAATCAAACTGCCCATAAACAACGTAGGTAACACCACCACCACCCCCGTTAAAATTGGGATCATGGCATTTTTTAAAACATGTTTGAATAAGACTTGTAACTCTGAAAAGCCCTTTGCACGGGCTGTTCTAACATAATCTTTCGACGCTTCTTCTAAAAACAAAGTCCGGTACCAACGTGCCCCGCCACCTATACCAGCAACAACACCAATCAACACCGGTAGAATAACAAATCTAATCGCACTCAGTCCTTCCCCATAACCGGATATTGGCACCAGCTGCATCATTTTCCCCACTAAAAGTTGGCCACCAATAATATAGAAAAGACTCGATATCGACATGATAATGACACACAGGATCACCCCACCCAGGTCGACATAACTCGCCCTAAAAAACACCATTAGCAACGCAAAGGTTATATTGACCATTAATCCTATAATCAAGGTCGGCACCGCAATAGCCAAACTGGGCCACATTCGGGTCTTAATATCTTGCACAATATCGCGGCCATCGTCGGCCTGACCAAAATCAAAGACGAATAAACTCAGAGATTTTTGAAAGAAGATGGTTTCTGTTGCCTTATCAACCACCACTTCTTGCTCACTTGCCCATAGTAAAGGTTTGTCATAGCCGCGTGCTTCCTTCCATGAATCCAATGAAGACTGTGTGATGTGTTTATTGCCCAAATGCATACGGGCAATATCATCCGGTGTATTAACCATAAAAAAGAGCGCAAACGTCAGTGCATTAACCCCAATCAAGATTGGAAATGCATATAAAACTCTTCTGACAATATAGGCAAACATAATAGTGGGAAATTAACGTACCAAAGTAAAAGAAATCATTATAATCTGATCACAGGGTGTTTTGTTTAATCATTAAAATGATATACAATATAACTCATATTTATAAATATATAATTAATAGAGAGGTTCTTTTATGGCGATGTCAGCAAAAGAATTAGTACAAGCAGCAAAAAAAGTAATTAAAGAAGTGAATATCGATGAAGCCAACGCAATGATTGCAGAAGGCAGCATTGCACTTGATATCCGTGAACCTGCTGAATTTGAAGCTGGCCATATCCCGAATGCAATCCACATTCCGCGTGGCGTCTTAGAGTTTAAAATTGATGGCCATGAAGCCTTCACTGATAAAAGCAAATCCATTGTCATCTACTGTAGAAGTGGAGGCCGTTCAGCACTCGCTACACGTGTCTTAGAACAAATGGGTTATATGAGTGTCTCTTCCATGGATGGAGGTTATGATCTCTGGAGCGAAAGCTAAAGTACATAACTGGTAAAAAGCGTGCTGTGTCCCCCATAACACGTTTTCTTTGCTAAAAAAAACCCGGCATTGACTGCCAAGGTAGACCAACTCTGCCAATCTTTGTAACATTCCTCCTGACAACTTGTCATAATGAAAACAAGACATAACGGGAAATAAGCGATGAATACAAAATCTTACCCTGTATCTGGTGCTGGGCTCGGCCTTCGTCGTGATTTTATGGACGAGTTGGCACAACGAGATGACCAGCCTTTTGACTTCCTCGAAGTCGCGCCAGAAAACTGGATGGAAATCGGTGGCAACCTAGGTAAGAAATTCGCCCACTTCACTGAACGCTACCCCATGATGTGCCATGGTTTGTCATTATCGATTGGTAGCCCTGCTCCACTCGATGAACATTTCCTCGTTCGCGTTAAAAAATTCTTAGATAAACACAATATCAGAGCCTACAGTGAACACTTAAGCTATTGTAGCGATGATGGCCATCTCTATGACCTAATGCCTGTCCCGTTTACCTCTGATGCGGTTAGCCACGTCGCTAAACGCATTAAACGCGTACAGGAAATCATAGAACGCCCGCTGATTATCGAAAATGTCTCTTACTATGCTGCACCAGGCCAAGAAATGGCCGAAGTCGATTTTTTAAATACCGTCTTGAATGAAGCAGATTGTGGCTTATTACTAGATGTTAACAATATATATGTTAACAGCATCAATCATAACTACGATCCTGAAGCCTATATGAAAGCGATGCCATCTGAACGCATCGAATATCTCCACATTGCAGGGCATTACAATGAAGCTGAAGATTTAAAAGTTGATACCCATGGTAGTGATGTTATTGAGCCTGTCTGGTCATTGCTAGAAAAGACCTACCAACATCATGGTGTACTACCGACTTTATTAGAGCGTGATTTTAATATTCCATCATTAGCCATTCTAAACAGTGAAGTCGAAAAAATTCGTCACTACCAAACAGCTCAAGGACAAGATCGTCTTGCACACTCAGCCTAAAGCAAACACATTCAAAGATGTGCAATACCAGTTCACGGGATATCTCCGTGATCCTGAGAATAATGACAAACCAGCGGGCATTGAACAACGTCGTCTAAACGTCTACCGAGATCTGTTCTACAACAATATAGAAGGCTTTATTTCCTCCTGCTTCCCTGTGCTGAAATCATTGGTTCCCGAAGAAAGCTGGCACGCGATGGTCAGAGATTTCATGATCAAGCATAAATCGAAATCTCCTCTATTTAATGAGATTGCTCACGAGTTTTTATATTATCTCGATAATGAACGGAATTTGAGAAATGACCCTGTTTTTATTCAGGCACTTTGTCATTATGAATGGGTAGAGTTAGCACTGAGTATTTCCGAAGCTGAGCCTAAAACTATTTCCTTTGATCCTGAACAAGATTATCTCGCTATAGGTTTAAACACATCAACTTTAGCCTGGCCCTTGTCTTACACCTTTCCTGTGCACCAAATTTCCACTGATTTTCAGCCTGAACAAGCCAGTGAAAATCCCGTTTTCTTACTTGTCTATCGCGATCCTAATGATGATGTTTTATTCTTAGAATTAAATCCCGTTAGTGCAAGATTGATTGACCTACTCAATGAAGGTCAAACAGGGCAACAAGCAGCAGAGCAAATTGCACAAGAACTACAGCACCCGAACCCAGAAGTGGTTTATGATGGTGCTAAAGTGCTAATTCATGATTGGATTCAGCGTAGTATCTTAATCTCTGTATAAAACCCAACGCCCATAAAAAAGGGCTGATGGAAAACCATCTGCCCTTTTTTAATTTCAGTGTTTTTTTTCTAAGCTGTTGCCAACTCAATTGCTTCCTTAGATAAACGGGTAATTTCATCCCAGTTTTCAGCATCAACCAGATTCGCTGTACACATCCAAGAACCACCAACAACTCCCACATTGGGCTGTTTGTAGTAATCAGCAACATTCTTCTGATTTACACCGCCTGTTGGGCAGAATGTAATTTGCGGAATCGGTGCACCAATTGATTTCAACATCGGGATACCACCCGCTGCTTCTGCAGGAAAGAACTTCATTTCAGTAATACCTTTCTCAAACAAAGCCAATGCTTCGCTCGGCGACGCAACACCTGGGATAAATGGCACACCTGTTTTTAAAGCAGCATCAGCTAATGAAGAAGTGGTACCTGGGCTGATAATAAACTCTGCGCCTGCATCAATTGCAGCATTTAATGTTTCTTCATTGATGATAGTACCTGCACCGACAGTTGCTTCTGGTACCTCTGCAACGATGCGACGAATAGATTCTAATGCCGCATCTGTACGTAATGTGATTTCTAAAACTTTTAAACCACCAGCTACCAATGCTTTCGCTAGAGGCACGGCGTTATCAGCATTGTTAATGACCATTACTGGCATGAGTGGCGAAATAGCCATGATTTCTTTAGCTGTTTTACTCATTCGTTTTTCAATTCCAAAATATTAAAAATAATGTGTTTGATAACACTTTTCTATTCAACGTTAAATAAGTTAATCGCACCAGTTTCAGCTGAGGAAACACCACGGCGGAAGCTATCAAATAATTCACGTCCCATACCGTAATGATGCTCAGTATTCGCCAACATACAGCTAACGCGTTTTTCTAGCTCTTTATCATCAACAAGCACATTAAGCTCACCGGTTTCTGTGTTAAGGCTTATGATATCGCCGTCACGTACTTTTGTAAGCGGACCATCATCAGCACATTCTGGACACATATGAATAGCAGATGGAACTTTACCCGATGCACCCGACATACGGCCATCTGTTACTAGGGCGACTTTATAGCCTTTGTCTTGCAGCACACCCAAAGGTGGCGTCAATTTATGCAGCTCAGGCATACCGTTTGATTTAGGGCCTTGGAAACATAAGACAACGATGACATCTTTATTCAGATCACCGCGTTTGAAGGCAGCAACGACATCATCTTGATAATCAAAGACCATGGCCGGTGCTTGTACTACACGATGCTTAGGATCAACGGCTGAGATTTTACTCATACCACGACCCAAATTACCTTTCATGACATGCAAGCCACCACCGCTTGCAAATGGCGCTTTAACCGAACTAATCACTCCAGGATCTAAGGTTTTTTCAGGGCCAACTTCCCAAACTAGCTTATCATCTACCATCTTCGGCTCTTCTGTATAAGATGCCATGCCACGCTCGTCACCCACGGCAAGAACGTCTTGATGCATCAAACCGTTTTCACTCAACTCTTTTATCAATACACTCATACCACCCGCTGCTTGGAAGTGATTGATATCAGCTTCACCATTTGGATAAACGCGTGTGATAGAAGGTACGATCTTAGATAAACGGTCAAAGTCATCCCAGTTAATGACAACACCTGCCGCACGTGCGATTGCAATTAAGTGAATCGTATGATTCGTCGAACCACCAGTGGCTAACAAGCCAACCAAGGCATTTAAAATCGCTTTTTCATCGATCATATGGCCTATTGGTCTAAAGTCACCACCTTGTGCTGTGAATTTAAGCACTTGGCGTGTCGCAGCTTTGGTTAACTCATCACGTAATGGTGTGTATGGATTAATGAATGAACTACCTGGTAAATGTAGCCCCATCATCTCAACCATCATTTGGTTACTGTTTGCAGTACCGTAGAAAGTACAGGTACCCGAACTATGATAAGACTCAGATTCCGCTCTTAATAATTCATCACGACCGACTTTACCTTCAGCATAAAGTTGGCGGATCCTGACTTTTTCTTTATTCGGTAAACCACTCGGCATTGGACCAGCTGGTACGAACACAGCAGGTAGATGACCAAAGCTTAAAGCACCAATCAATAAGCCCGGTACGATTTTGTCACAGACACCTAAGTAGAGCGCACCATCAAACATATTGTGGCTTAACGCAATGGCAGTCGACATAGCGATAACATCACGGCTAAATAAAGACAGCTCCATGCCCGGCTGACCTTGCGTGACACCATCACACATAGCAGGCACACCACCGGCAAACTGTGCAACACCACCCGCTTCACGGGCTGCTTGTTTAATCAATTCTGGAAAATGCTGATACGGTTCATGAGCAGACAGCATATCGTTGTATGCCGATACAATCGCAATATTATCTTTTTTATTGCCTGTTAAATCAGCCTTATCGTCTGCAGTACAAGCCGCAAAACCATGAGCTAAGTTACCGCAAGCTAACACACTACGTTGTCTGCCTTCTAGCATAGCGTCATTAACACGCGTTAAATAGATTTCACGTGATTTTTTACTGCGTTCAATGACATCGCTAGTAACTGCTTGCAATTCAGGATGAATCATATCTATGTATCTCTCTTATTCTTACTTTAAGGGCGTTATCACCAACATTTACTCAGGAAATTGAGTACGATACAGGCAATATCGTTCTGATAAATCGGCCGGTTAGTATAGCGCGACTAAGCCTTTTTCGCACGGTGCTGTGCCCCTGCACATGGCTTTTATAAAGAAATCAGTGTATTGGAACCGACTTGGCTGCCATTTCATGGAAATAAATGTCCCATTTTGGTGTAATTTATCTCTAGCCACTTGCCAAGTTCATCACCGATGCAAATAACACCACTTGAGGAACCGTAATCAAAGGTAAGAATAAAGCCACTTTCCATGAGCCTGTTGTTTCTTTTAAGGACATGATTTCAGTATAGTCTGTAGCTACACCCGTCATTAAAAAAGCAAAACCATTACCTGGTGCATTAGCACGCGTTACTAAATCCGCAGCAATAGGTGTCGAACCTTCAGAACAGATTTCCAAAACAGTCGCGACTAAAATTGTCATACCCAGCCCTATCATCGTAGCGCCAAAATAAGTTTGGAAAGCCTCTATAGGGAGAAAGGTTCGGATTGCTGCGGCTAACAGCACACCTAGTAACAACCAGCGTACAATCATTCTTGAATCTTTAATGCCTTCCCATAACATTGTTTGCCACCACCCCAGACCAAATGAAGCCGCTTTTAATTGTTTTTTTGCCTCGGGCCAAGCATGAAACTCATTAAGCTCAATCGTATTTGGATTTTCGGGCAATTTTCCCTGCTTGACCAAAACAGTAAAAACCATGCCACTGACAATGCCTATCACCATCGAACCGGCAATAAACAGTATTGTCAACTGCCAGCCTATCAGAGCAATCAAAATAACGGTCAATGACAATGAATTCCATGGGCTAGCAATTAAGAAAGCCATGACTTGCCCAAGGCTTGCACCGCGTTGATACAAACGCATTGCGACTAATAAAATACCGTGGCTACACAAATCGAGTAAAACACCTGCAAATGTCGCTCGTAATATGCCAATAAAGCTATCGCCCTTACCCAACAGTGATGTGACAAATTCCCTCGGAACACGACCCAATAGACCGACAAATAACATGCCTAGACCTAAGCCTATCCACATGCTGTCCATAATGTCGCGAATAGCGGCGAACAGTTGCCCTGCTACGACAGATAAACTGGTTAACTGACTAGATAAAAGTAAGTCGACAAAGTAACCAATAGACACTAAAACAATTGTCGACCACAGTAAAATATCTGGTCGAGACTTTTTAGTGGTTTCCGTACCACAGCAACCCGAAGGTTCAGCTGGTTCTGGCGGTGGGCAACAAGATGACATAAAAACAGCTCGATATAATAATGTATGATCTATTGTACGTGGTTGACCACACATTAACATTGATTTCAGATTTAAGAGTTCATAAAAAGTATGACACAACAAAAAAAGCATCGCACTGTGCGTAGTTTCATACGACGCGGCGGCCGACTCACACCAGGCCAGCAGCGCGCGATCGATCAACTCTGGTCGAAATATGCCATCAATAATGCTGATTCGCTTCTCGAATTAGACACACTTTTCAACAGAAAAGCTCCCAAGGTGATAGAAATTGGCTTCGGCAATGGTGCCTCATTAGCAGAAATGGCCAGAAACCAGCCTGAACATGATTTCCTTGGCATCGAAGTCCATCGTCCTGGTGTCGGACAACTTCTTAATCTAATCGAGCAATTTCAACTCACCAATATACGCGTCGCATGCACCGATGCCTTGGAATTACTCGAACATCGCATTGCTGATAATAGCCTCGAACGATTACATATCTATTTCCCTGATCCTTGGCATAAAAAACGTCACCACAAACGACGGATTGTTCAACCCGATTTCGTGGCTTTACTTTCAAAGAAAATTAAATCGGGCGGCCACCTTCATATGGCAACAGACTGGGAACATTATGCTGAACAAATGTTAGCCGACGTATCACAGAACAGTGACTTCCAAAATTGTGCTGAGCAAGATTATATTCCTCGCCCCGACTATCGTCCCCTTACAAAGTTTGAACAACGAGGTCATAGATTAGGGCACGGTATTTGGGATTTATTGTATAAGCGTCAATAGATTAGACTCAGTACTTGCACCAATTGATTAGGTACGTTACTTTGTAGACTGATCACAATGCGAGTAGCCATGAATGAGTCTAATAAAAACAACAAAAATTACATTTCTACTAACAGCAACACTTGCCAGTGCTTCTAGCTATGCTTCTGGCTTTGCGATTCAAGAACAAAGCGTCGCAGGTCTTGGTCGTGCATTTGCTGGTAGTGCTGTCGTTGCAGATGATACCAGCACAATCTTATTTAATCCTGCTCGTTTAAGTTATCTCTCTCAAGATAAGCTTGCCTTTGGCTTGCACTACATATTCCCACAAAGTGACTTCACCGATGGCGGCTCTTCGATACCTACAGCATTCGGTGGAACACCTCAACCTAGTAACGATGGTAGTGACCCAGGTCAGGATGCTATTGTGCCTAATTTATTTTACGCTAAAAGAATTAATGAAAAACTCGTCGCTGGTATCGGTATTACAGCCCCCTTCGGTTTAGTCACTGAATATAAAGACACATGGCAAGGCCGTTACCATGCTATTCGCTCCGATTTAAAACAATCAATATTAATCCGAGCTTCGCATTTCAACCCAATGAAAAATTATCAATTGGAATGGGCTTTACTGTGCAATATATCGACTTAGAATTAACTCAAGCTGTCGACTTTGGCTCTGCTTATGCTGGTGCGGGTGGCTTAGGTGGTTGTGTAGCAGTAACTACTGGTAATGATGGACAAGCTAAATTAACTGCAGATGATTGGGGATGGGGCTATAATTTAGGATTGACTTACCAAGCAACTGAAGCAACACGTTTAGGCCTTGCCTATCGCTCAAAAATTTCACACCACTTAACCGGTAAAGGAAAATTTCGAGTCCCAACTGATTCAGAAACTCTCGCCACTTTAGCTGATTTCGTTGATGGTCGTATTTCTGGTGATGTCGATTTAGCCCTCAATCATCGTTTGGCAGGAGAATATGAGGGCAGCGTTGATATCTTGAGTGTTCAAGTACGCTACTTGTTCTAACTGGCGATAAGGATGACCACCACAGATGTGATTTCCGCCAAACAAGCCGGTACCTTATACGGCTTGTTCAGAGAACGACTTCAACGTAGTCCAAACCATAGCGCTTATAGAAGCTATGATCCAGAAACAAAACAATGGTTTGATACCACCTGGCATGAAGTTGCGGTGCAAGTGGCCCGTTGGCAAGCAGCATTAGCTACGGAAGAGTTACAACCCGGTGACAGAGTCGCCATTAATCTACGCAATTGCATTGAATGGGTCTTCTTTGATCAAGCCGCATTAGGCTTGGGATTAATTTTAGTCCCTCTATACCCTGATGACCGACCAGACAATGTCGCTTATATCCTACAAGATGCCAATGTAAAAGTACTGCTATTACAAAATGGTCAACAATGGCAACGGCTTAAACCTTCAATGACACCAGAACACGAGTTAAAACGCGTTTTAATCAGAAATTCAGACGACACTGCTTTGGGCGGGTCAACTTGCTATTTAAGGGATTGGTTACCAGATGACGATAATTTAGAAGTAGCCAATCAGCCAGCGCAACCGCAGGAACTTGCTTCAATCATTTATACATCTGGTACAACAGGCCGTCCAAAAGGCGTCATGTTAAGCCACCAAAATATGCTCTCTGTCGCATACGGTGGACTGAAATGTATCGACGTCTTGCCGAGTGACTTATTTTTATCGTTCTTACCACTTTCCCATACTTTAGAACGCACAGGTGGTTATTATTTACCTATGATGGCAGGTTCGACCGTCGCCTATGCACGCGGTATCCCACAACTTGCTGACGATCTTCAGACAATTAAACCTTCCATACTGATTGCTGTCCCACGCATTTTTGAGCGCATCTACACTCGCGTGCATGCTCAATTGGAAGAGAAATCTCCGATTGCACAAAAGCTCTTTCATCAAGCTGTTTCAACAGGATTATATCGTTTTGAGTACCAGCAAAAACGACAAGCTTGGCATCCAAAACTCTTACTTTGGCCGTTATACGATAAATTAGTCGCATCCAAAATGAAGCAACGATTAGGCGGTAATATGCGTATTATTCTTAGCGGTGGCGCTGCGCTTCCTGAAACCGTTGCTAAACTGTTTATTAGCCTAGATTTCTGTTTAATCCAAGGCTATGGCCTAACCGAAACCAGTCCTGTTATCAGTGTAAATACACCCGAAAATAATTTCCCAAACAGCGTTGGTACTGTCATACCCGGTGTTAACGTCAAAATTGGTGAAAATGATGAGCTACTTGCCAGTGGCGGTGGTGTCATGCTCGGCTATTGGAACAATGAAGTGGCAACAGCACAGACCATTGATTGTCAAGGCTGGCTTCATACTGGCGATCAAGCACGTATTAGCGAAACAGGACATGTTTATATCACGGGTCGTATCAAAGATATTCTCATTATGAGCAATGGTGAAAAAGTACCGCCCGCTGATATCGAGTCGGCCATCTTGATGAACCCCTTGTTTGAGCAAGTGCTGGTTATAGGAGAGGGAAAATCTTTTCTTTCAGCACTCATCATACTCAATGCTGAGACATGGCCTGAACTCGCTCAAACACTCGGTCTTGATGAAAATGATCAGGCAAGTTTAAAAGACAAGCTATTACACAACCATATTACAAAACAACTGAGGCGAGCCCTGTCTAGCTTTCCTGCTTATGCCAAAATTAGGCAAGTTGCTGTCTATCTCGAACCATGGTCAATCGATAACGATATGATGACACCAACAATGAAGTTAAAACGGACAAAAATCATTACGCATCATCGAAGTGATATCGCTAATATTTACGACTGAAAAACGACAACACCTTTGGATTTAGCCCAATAACCTCATCACCACTTCTACAGTATAGAATGAGCCGAAAACGATGATTCTATCGCCCTTCTTGACGGCTTTGTTGGCTTGTTCGTAGGCCATCGAAATTGTTTCGTGTGCGTAGACAGGTTTTGTAAGAACACTCCGTTCTATTTCTGAACTTAAATTGTCCCCTGTCAATCCACGGTTACCCATTATTCCACCAACATACCAAACATCAATCTGTTGGCCGAGTATCTCTGCAACCGCTGCAGCATCTTTATCTTTCAACATACCTAAGACAGCTACCGTCTTACCCATACATTCCTTGGAGTATAGTAATTTTTCGAGGTTTTTAGCACCCTGTACGTTATGCGTCACATCAAGATAATGATTCACCAAAGGGCCTGTTACTTCCTGAAAACGGCCTGCTAACCTAACTGTCGACAAACCACGATGAACGTGAATTTGCTCAATTTTAAAATTTTGTCCAATTAATAAACTCACTACCTGCAGTACAGCGGCGGCATTTTGCACTTGGTAATCACCCGCCAAAGCCGGTAAAACAAGTCCAGCCCAATCATACTCAGCATTAGACCAGGACCAATTATTACCCTCTAGCTGGTAACGAAATTGATGACCGGAACGAAAGACAGGCGCATTCAACTTATCAGCATAAGCCAACAATGAAGTTGCAGCCTTCGACTCCGAACAAACAACAGGCTTATTTTCGCGGATAACTCCCGCTTTTTCGTAGGCAATCGTTTCCCTATCCTCACCCAACCATTGCGTGTGATCGAGACTGATAGGGGTAATTAACGCAATGTCGGCATCAAATAAATTAACCGCATCCAAACGGCCGCCCATACCAACTTCTAACAGCGCAATATCAACGTCTTGTTCAAGAAATAAAATAATCGCCGCTAAGGTCGCAAATTCAAAATAAGTCAGTGAAACGTCAGCCCTAGCTTGATCAATTTGTTCGAAAGCACGGCAAATCGCCATATCGTCACAGGCTTGGCCTCCAATGACAATCCGCTCGTTATAGTTTAATAAATGAGGAGAAGTATAAGTTCCGACTTTGTAGTCAGCCGCACGGATAATGGCATCAAGCATAGCCACTGATGAACCTTTACCATTAGTGCCTGCTACTGTGACAATTTTATAGGGTAGTGTTTTGGCGTAATCTAAACGTTGCCAAACTAGACCAATACGATCCAGTCCAGGATCAACCTCTGTGAAATGAAGATTTTCTTGCCAAGCCAGCCATTCTGGCAAGGTATCAAATCGCATTTTTTGCCGTACGTATCAGGCCGCGTCGCGCTTTTGAAGCACAGACAGGATCTTAGATAAACGATCACGCATATCACGACGGTCAATAATCATATCAACTGCACCGTGTTCGAGTAGAAATTCACTTCGTTGAAAGCCCTCAGGCAAGGTTTCACGAACTGTTTGTTCGATAACCCGTGGGCCAGCAAAGCCTATCAATGCTTTTGGTTCAGCCACATTAATGTCACCTAACATCGCTAAGCTCGCCGAAACACCGCCCATAGTAGGATCAGTCAACACAGATACAAAAGGGAGGCCTTCATTGCTTAACTGCGCTAAGACTGCACTAGTTTTTGCCATTTGCATTAAGGAAAACAAACCCTCCTGCATACGCGCACCACCACTGGCAGAGAAACAAACTAAGGGAACTTTACGTTCCAAAGCAATCTTAGCTGCACGGACAAACTTCTCTCCTACAACTGATCCCATGGAACCACCCATGAAACTAAAATCAAACGAGACTGCTACAAGCGGTAAGCCATTAACAGTACCCACCATCGCCAATAAGGCATCTTTTTCTCCGGTTGCTTTCTGTGCTTGCGTTATACGATCTTTATATTTCTTACTGTCTTTGAACTTTAATGTGTCGACAGGTTGCACATCTGTAGCGATTTCTTGTCTATCATCGTTTTCATCCAAGAAATTTTCTAGACGTACACGCGCTGTGATCCTCTGATGGTGATCACACTTAGGACAAACATGTAAATTACGCTCAAACTCTGCACGATACAACACGCTGTCACATGATTGACATTTACACCACACGCCTTCCGGTACCGAACGATTACGAACCGTTGTCCTAATCTTTGAAGGTAAAATTTTCTCAAACCAGCTCATACTGTAGCCCTAATAAAATGTTATATCTGACTATTTTGCCATATCACGGGCATTAATGGCATGTCGCATTTCTGCAATCAACCCTGCCAATGCTGCTGGCAGAGATTCTGGGTTTTGTTCATGCTCTGCAATACAGTTCACCAAGGTACTGCCAACCACCACTGCATCAGCTACATCTGACACTGCAGCTGCAGATTGTCCATCACGTATACCAAACCCAACACCCAATGGTAAATCCGTAAATTGCTTTATTTCCGTTAACTTATCACCTAACTGTGACACATCAATGGTTGCACTTCCTGTGACGCCTTTTAATGACACATAATAAATAAAGCCTTTCGCATGTTGTGCAATTCTGGCCATTCTCTCTTGTGTCGTTGTAGGCGCAACTAAGAAGATAGTATCAATGCCATGAGCTTCCATCGTCGGCATAAAGGTATCTGACTCCTCAGGTGGCATATCAACTGTCAGTACACCATCAACACCTGCTTTTTGGGCTGCTTGAGCAAACTCAGTAAAACCCATTGCTTCTAAGGGGTTGGCATAGCCCATTAAGATAATCGGTGTTTCCTTATCTTTCTCTCTGAACTGCGCCACCATCTCAATCACATGTCTCAATGACATATCATTTTTCAATGCCCTTTCACATGCTTTTTGAATAACTGGCCCATCCGACATCGGATCAGAAAAAGGAATACCTAACTCCAATAGGTTTGCCCCTGCCTCAACCATGGCATGCAACATCGGTACAGTCACCCACAGTTCAGGGTCGCCCGCTGCTATGTATGGAATTAAAGCAGTTTGTCCATCGGCCTTTAGCTGCTCAAAGCATTGATTAATACGACTCATCTTTTCTATTCCCAACCTTTAGACTTTTAAACCCGCAAATGAGGCAACGGTATGCATATCTTTATCGCCACGCCCAGACAAATTGACCAAAATCGCTTGATCCGACGACATTTTCGCTGCTAATTTACTCGTATAAGCCAGCGCATGACTAGTTTCTAACGCCGGAATAATCCCTTCTGAACGTGTCAGATCATGGAATGCCTGTAACGCTTCATCATCGGTAACAGAGACATAATTAGCACGTCCAATATCCTTTAACCAAGCATGCTCAGGACCTACGCCCGGATAATCTAATCCAGCTGAAATGGAGTGCGTTTCAGTAATTTGCCCTTCAGTATCTTGTATTAAGTACGTCCGATTACCGTGTAGTACACCTGCTGTGCCAGCACATAACGCAGCAGAGTGCTGTCCAGTTTCAATACCAAGGCCCGCACCTTCAACACCATACATTGCCACGGATTCATCATTAATGAATGGATGAAATAAACCAATGGCGTTAGAGCCTCCACCAATACAAGCGACTAAGGCTTCAGGTAGTTTTCCTGTGCTGTCCAACATTTGTTGGCGGGATTCTCGGCCGATAACCGCTTGGAAGTCCCGCACCATTGCGGGATATGGATGAGGGCCTGCGACAGTACCAATAATGTAAAATGTTTCATCAACATTGGTCACCCAATCACGCAAAGCTTCATTCAAAGCATCTTTCAAGGTTCTAGAACCAGATTCCACAGGGACAACCTCTGCACCGAGCAGCTTCATTCTGTAGACATTCTGTGCCTGGCGCTTCACATCCTCAGCGCCCATATACACAATACACTCCATTCCTAAACGTGCTGCAACCGTTGCACTAGCGACACCATGTTGGCCTGCACCCGTTTCAGCAATAACCCGCTTTTTACCCATACGCTTCGCCAATAATGCCTGGCCAATAGTATTATTAATTTTGTGAGCACCCGTATGATTTAAATCTTCGCGCTTTAGATATATTTTCGCGCCGCCAATGCTGTTACTCCAATTTTCGGCAAGATAAATCGGCGATGGTCGACCAACGAATTCCGCTAAATCCCGATCCATTTCAGCTTGAAATTCGGGATCATTCTTATACAGGTTATACGCTTCTTCTAATGCATAGATGGCAGACATCAATGTTTCGCCAACAAATCGTCCCCCATAGGGCCCAAAATGCCCTTTTTCATCAGGATAAGTATCGTAGTAATTATCTTCCATCTGCTTAGCCATTGTTCACCTCTTGCATAAAAGCACGTATTTTTGCTTGATCTTTAATGCCCTTGTTCATCTCAACACCACCACTTACATCCACAGCGTAAGGTGCTACTTGTTGTATAGCCCTTGCCACATTATCGACATTCAAACCACCTGCCAAAATAATGGGCTTGTCGATAGCTTCTATCATAGACCAATCAAACACCTCTCCCGTCCCCCCCGGCACCCCTGCTTGATAACTGTCTAATAACAAAGCACTTGCACTGGCATATTCTTCAGCTAATGCTGTTAACTCAACACCTTCACGCATCCGAATGGCTTTTAAATAAGGCTTATCAAACTGTTCGCAATAATCTGGACTTTCATCACCATGAAACTGCAACACATCAATAGGTAATGCATTCAAACACTTTTTGACCTCTGCGGCACCCGCATCAACAAAAAGTGCCACGACACTGACAAGAGGCGGTAAACCCGCAACAATTTGTTTTGCTTGCGCAATACTCACAGCACGAGGACTCGTAGGATACAACACAAGTCCAATAGCATCAGCTGCCATTTCAGCAGCAAATTCAGCATCTTGGCGTTGTGTTATGCCACAAATTTTTACACGAGTTCTCATTAAGTTAGTCTATAGAATTACATTCGACTGATTACTCTACCAGACCACCGGGAAAGTCGACACTGTAGGAAGTGCATATACCTCTGGGTAATCGACATTCACAAAATATAAACCTTCCGGCGGTGAGGTGATCCCACCGTGTGCACGATTGCGACTTTCTAGAACTTCTTGTACCCAGGACACAGAACGCTTGCCTTCGCCAATCACTACCAAAACACCGACGATATTACGGACCATATGATGCAAGAATGACTGACCTATCACATCAATAGCAATACAATCACCTTGTTGTGACACGGTGATAGATTCCATTGTTTTAAATGGACTTTTAGCCTGACACTCTTTAGCGCGAAATGCAGAAAAATCATGATCGCCAACTAAACAATCAGCCGCAGCTTGCATTAACGCAACATCAAGCTTCTGGAAATACCACCACACCCGGTCTACATGAACAGCAGAACGACTGACTCGGTTCAAGATAATATAACGATAAGCACGCTTAGTCGCAGAAAAACGGGCACTAAATGTGTCATCAACTGCCTTAGCCCAAGTTACATTGATATCAGCTGGCAAGTTGGTATTCAAACCTAAGATCCAGTTACGCTCATCCCGCACGGCATCGGCATCAAAATGGATAACCTGTTGTAAAGCATGGACACCAGAATCAGTACGCCCTGCTGCAACCGTTTTCACTGATTGATTTGCAACGAGACTGATAGCCTCAGTTAAACACCCCTGAACCGTTCTCTGGTTTTGTTGAATTTGCCAGCCAGCAAAGTCGGTGCCGTCATATTCAACACCTAAAGCAATACGCCCCATACAAAACCCTACTTATGACAAATCATTGAGGAGGGTTTTTGCACGTGACTGCTGCTCCTCATCACCTTCAGCCATAATTTCTTCAAGAATACTTTTCGCACCATCAGGGTCGCCCATCTCAATATACGCTGAAGCCAAATCTAGTTTTGTCTCTGCTTCATCCACATGATCAAAATCACTGAGGTCAAATGGCAACTCATTATCAGCTGTTAAAGCCTGAGTCGCTGCCTCTAAATCACCATCAGTAATCGCCGCCAAACCATCAAGTTCTACACTATCATGAGAGGATGGAGATAAAACTAAACCAGCATCATCTGACGTGGTATCGATATTGATATCTTCAAGCTCGTCACTCGTTATTTCCATATTTTCAGGTGTTTCTGCCGGCCCAGGTTCTGACTCAATTTCTTCGAAGACCATGGCGGCAGGCACAGCCACGGCAACTGGAGCAGGCGTTGGTTGGGAAGCGCGAATATTATCAACCGCTTCGTTCCACGGTATTTTTTCCTCTTCTTCTTCACGTTTACGGCTCATAGAGAACAAGCCCAGTAATAAACCTAAAACCCCAACAAGCGTCTGTAATTTATATTTTACTAAAAATGCTTGGACCTTCTCAAACCAACTCATTACTATAGGTTCATCCTGAACAGCTGTTTCAACAATCTCTTCGGTGATGTCTGTTTCAGCTATTTCAGTAGCCTTATCCTCAACTTTTTCAACCGCATCAACTGTTGAGTCTGCTTCCAAAATATTTGCCAGTTCATCATCAACTTGCTCGACATCATCTTTAATTTCAGATTTTGTAGACTCAGCTAAATCCTCAGCTGATATGATTTCCAGTGCAGCTTCCGCTGCATCGCGGTCTAATTTACTTTGTATTTTCGCTAAATCTGGATCTTGTAATGCGATTAACTTCCGCAAAGTCTGTATCTGCTCTTCCATCGCAGCCATACGTGATTTGATATCGATATTTTCTTGTTGCTGACTTTCAATCACTTCTTGTGCGATCGTTAACTGGTCACTCAACTCTTTGACTTTTTCATTACCAAAGGCAGCCAAGTCATTCTCACTTAATGGCTTATCATCATTTGAACCCAGTAACTGCAAGCGTGCGACAGGCTCACCCTCACCTTCTGGCACGACGACGTTATGTGATGTTTCTTCTACATCCACCTCACTCAAATCTGACGATAAATTGTCTACCTTCGTGTCAGCAGAAGCTACTGAAGCAGTTCTTTGTGGGTTATTGCGGTTTTTCCAATCTACATTTTGTTGCTTAACAGCGGCAACCGCTTGTTGTTTATTTGATCGCGTGATGTCATTTTCTGATGGGATAGTTAAAGTATAGCCACTCTTTAAACCATTGACATTTTGCTTAATAAAGGCTCTTTCATTCTCTTTAACCAAAGCCAACATCATCTGATGAACAGAGATATCACGGCTAGGACGCGTTTTTAAAGCAATACCCCATAAGGTATCGGTTCTGCTTGTTTTACCATAACGATCCGATCCCGCAAGGCTTGGCGTACTAGACTGCTGATTGTTTTTTACCGGAGCTGGGCGAGATTGGCTGATAACTTGCCGAGGCTGACTATTACTAGGAGACGATACAACATTCGCTGCACGCCTTGAATCTTTAAAAACATGCTTTGGTGGATCAAGCAAAACGGTATATTCCTGAATCAACTGACCACTACTAGTTTTAGCCAATAATAAAAAGTCTAAAAGAGGCTCTTTAACGGGGTTATTAGAGCTCACAACAATAACGGTTTTTCCTTCTTTTTCCGTCACTTGAAACTTAAGCTGAGTAACCGCAGCATTTTTAACTAAACCAGCACGCTCAAATTCATCATTCGGAGCCAGACGAACTTGCAAACTTTCAGCTTCATCTCCACTCACAGCATTGACTGAAATTTCCGCTTTAAAAGGTTCATTTAACGCTGAT
The DNA here is from genome assembly GCA_029248745.1 of Gammaproteobacteria bacterium. Classification (GTDB taxonomy): domain Bacteria; phylum Pseudomonadota; class Gammaproteobacteria; order Nitrosococcales; family Methylophagaceae. The sequence continues at coordinate 102,433 of JAQWIT010000010.1, read as the reverse complement.
GATAGCTCAATCTTACCTAGTCCTAGGGCATAAGCTGGTATAGCGGCTAACAACCCTAATGCACCCATCACACCAATGCACGTGTATATGCTCGTTTTCATCTCAGTCCCTCTGCCTAAGTCTCATAACCCATCATGCTGGACTATAAATATTTTTCAACCAATACTTCAGCAATTTGAACACTATTTAATGCCGCACCCTTGCGCACATTATCAGCAACTACCCATAAATTAAGTCCACGTGGGTGAGAAATATCCTCCCGAACACGACCTACAAAAACAGGATCTTGACCAGATGCATCGCTTACCGCTGTTGGATAACCACCATCTTCATGGCTATCCATTAATTCAATACCATCGAAATCAGTAAAGAGCTTTTTCGCATCTTCAGCTGTGATTTTATCCCGAGTTTCAATATGAATCGCCTCAGAGTGGCCATAAAAGACAGGTACACGAACAGCCGTTGGATTAACAACAATGGACTCATCACCCATAATCTTCTTCGTTTCCCAGACCATCTTCATCTCCTCTTTGGTGTAGCCATTTTCTTCAAACACGTCGATATGCGGCAACACATTAAAGGCAATTTGTTTTGGATAGACAGCCTTCTGAATAGAACGACCGTTCAATAAATCCGCTGTTTGCCTCGCCAACTCATCCATGGCGGGCTTACCTGTACCGGATACCGCTTGATACGTCGCAACATTAATACGCTCAATACCAACCGCATCATAGATAGGTTTCAACGCAACCATCATTTGAATCGTCGAACAATTTGGATTGGCAATAATACCCCTGTTTTTATATTCAACAATTGCATCTGGATTAACTTCAGGGACAACCAAAGGAATATCATCGTCATATCGGAACTGCGAGGTATTATCAATTACCACACACCCAGCTGCAGCAGCGATAGGGGCATATTCTTTCGATACACTCGCCCCTGGCGAAAACAAACCCACTTGCACTTTTGAAAAATCAAACGTGGCTAAATCTTCTACCATTAGAGAACGGTTACCGAAATCAACGGTTGTACCTGCCGATCGCGCACTGGCTAAAGCATACACTTTACCCACTTGGAATTGTCTCTGATGCAATATTTCCAGCATTGCCTCACCCACTGCACCGGTTGCACCAACAACGGCTACATCTACTTTTTTACTCACGTTTTGCTCACTCATCTTAATTTAATGCTGCCACAACAGCGTCACCCATTTCAGCCGTGCCGACTTTCGACATGCCCTCAGAATGAATATCTGCAGTACGTAAGCCTTGATCAAGTACCGTACTCACAGCTGCTTCAACCTTATCTGCCATCCCTGCTTCATCTAAACTGTAACGCAACATCATCGCCACTGATAAAATCGTCGCCAACGGGTTAGCCAAATCCTGACCGGCAATGTCAGGCGCAGAGCCATGAATAGGCTCATACATACCCTTACTGTTTTCATCTAATGAGGCTGACGGCAACATACCAATTGAGCCCGTTAACATTGACGCACAATCAGACAAAATATCGCCAAACATATTCGTTGTCACCATCACATCAAACTGCTTAGGTGCTCGTACCAGTTGCATCGCTGCATTATCGACATACATATGACTCAATTCGACATCATCATAGTTCGTCGCCAAGTCCGTCATTGTTTCACGCCACATTTCCGTGCATTCCAGCACGTTCGCTTTATCAACAGAACAGACGCGGCCATCACGCTTACGCGCAATATCAAAAGCCACTTTACCAATTCTATTCACTTCGCTTTCGCGGTAGACCAGCGTGTTAAACCCTTCTCGTTCACCATTCTCTAGCGTTTTAACGCCACGAGGCTGGCCAAAATAAATGCCACCCGTTAATTCACGAACGATCAACAAATCGAGTCCAGCTACTACTTCTGCTTTCAATGTCGACGCATCGGCCAGTTGTGGATACAAAATAGCGGGGCGTAAGTTCGCAAACAAATTCAATTCGCTTCGAATACCTAATAGACCCTTTTCTGGACGAACCCTGATATCCAAAGATTCCCACTTATAACCACCAACGGCACCTAATAAGATCGCATCAGCATCCTTTGAAATAGTCACTGTCTCTGCTGGTAATGGTGTCCCTGCTTCATCATAAGCAGCACCCCCTATCAGGCCATACTCCAAGGCCACATCTAAACCTTGTAACTTTAATGCTTCTAATACTTTCACGGCTTCTACAACTATCTCTGGTCCAATACCATCACCAGGTAAAACGGCTATCTTTTTTGTCATGTTCTCTTCTTACTGTTATCTAAAATAATGGGGATATAAAATCAACTAAGCTGACGGGAATAACCACGGTGCAGTTTGTTGACGTTGTTGTTCGTAGGCTTTAATTTCATCTGTATGCTGCAAGGTCAGACCAATATCATCTAATCCACGCACTAAACAATCTTTCTTAAAAGCATCAACTTCAAAGAAAATGGTCGAACCATCTGGTAAATTAACTTGTTGCTGGGGCAAGTCTATTTTTAACTCAAAACCCGTTGTTGCCAACACAGATTGAAATAAACACTCAATAATATCTTCGGCAAGGACAATCGCTAAAACTCCGTTTTTACTCGTGTTATTGAAAAATATATCTGCAAAGCTTGGGGCAATAACAGCGCGGATACCAAAATCTTCCAATGCCCAAACTGCATGCTCTCGACTAGAGCCACAGCCAAAGTTTTCACGGGCTAACAAAATATTACCACCTTGATAGCGCTGCTGGTTGAGGACAAAGTCCATATTGAGTGGACGACCTTCACAAGACTCACCGGGCTGCCCCAGATCTAAATAACGCCACTCATCAAATAGATTGTGACCAAAGCCGCTACGACGAATGGATTTTAAAAACTGCTTAGGGATGATCGCATCGGTATCTACATTAGGCCTATCTAATGGAATCACAACACCTTGTTCTACATTAAATGCTTGCATGAATTTCTATATTCTCTCATTCAATAACGCCTAACATCTCTGCAAACACGTTAATGAACAGTAATGCATAGGCTAATTTATTCTTTCTGTGCGTCAGTGATTTTACCCTCTACTGACTCATAATTCTCATTCAACTGCTCAATCGATTGTGTCAATTCGGCTTTCACAGAAGATTTCAACACGATAATCTCGACCTGTCTGTTTTTGGCACGGTGCTTCGACGTATCGTTTGGCATTAAAGATTGTGTTCCGCATAAACTTCTAATACAAAACGATCAGCAGGAATTTCACCTGTTTTTAGGAACTCATGCACAACCGAAGTCGCCCGTGACGTCGATAATTCCCAATTAGAACGGTAACGTGGTGTACTAATAGGAATATTGTCCGTTTGACCAGCGACTCCAATTTTACCATCAGTATTCAATAAAACATCATGAATTTTATCTAAGAAAGGAACGAAGTCCCGATTAAGCCGCGCACAACCTGATGGAAAAGAGCCTTTTTCACGGATACGAATAACAATACGTTGGAGCTGTGTCTCAACGTCAATAAGGCCTTCAGCGATTTCAACCTCTAAAGCTTCTTTGAATTTCTCTGCTTCTTCAGCTGATTCTTCTGCTTCTTGTTTTGCAAACGCTTCAGCATCAATTTTAACTTTCAGCGCATCTCTTGTCTCATCAATCGTGTATTGTCGAACTTCTTTCAATGGCGTTGGCCTTGGTTCACCCCGGCTAAACTCTTGAGCAATAATACTCGTTGCTTTCGGAATTTCATTCGCCGCGGCTTCACATTGTACACCAAAGGCATTATCTAATGACTTGACCACCATCTTGTATTTTAATGCATCCATTTCAGCAAAAGAGAATAATAAAACAAAGAAACACATCAGCAAAGGCATCAAGTCTGCAAATGTGCCCATATAGGCTGGAAACCCCTCAGGAGGACATTTATGTTCTGGTCCGCCGTCTTCCATTATTCCGCAGCTTCTCCCGCATCAGGTAACTCAGCATCACGCTTAGAAGAAGGTAGATAATTCTTAAGCATGTCTTCTAAAACTATGGGGTTCTGGCCTTCCTGACACCTAATACACTGGTAATAATAACGTTCTTTTTCAATTGTTATTCAGTACTACGCAGAGCTAATTTATCTAAAAAAGGCAAAGCAAACATGTTAGCTAACATCGCACCATATAATGTTGTCAATAATGCCACTGCCATAGCGTGGCCAATCGATTTTGGGTCAGACATATTTGATAGCATTTGAACTAGACCAACCAGCGTTCCAATCATGCCCATTGCAGGACTCGCGTCACCGATTTGTTTGAATATAGCCTGTCCAATACTATGACGTGCAACTGTCTCGTTCATTTCAGCCGTCAATGATTTACGCACAATGCTTGGTTCATGATCATCGACCAACATGGTGATACCCGTTCGCAAAAACAGGATTATTAATCTCACGACCTTCTTGAGCTAACAGAGCTTCATTACGAGCAACCGTGGCTAATTCAACAACAGCAGCAATTAATTCTTCTGCTGATTCACCTTTATGTGAAAACGCTTCACCAGCGGTTTTAAATGCACCCAAGAACTGGCTTAGAGTGAACCGCATCATCACAACAGCAAAAGTACCGCCAAGGACTATCATTATCGAAGGTGCATTGATAAAAACCAACGCACAAGAACCTAATGCAATCGTTGTAATAATTAACGCCCAAGCCGCAACAGCTCAGATCAGCGTAGCTAAATCCACTCAATCACCCTCATCTACGCTAAATTATTATTATTTTGCCCAAACTGGGCTGCTATTTGTTGAGGCAATTTTACCCAAGGCTATTTAAAAAATTGAACTAGGATCACTTCAAAACCAATTTTTTATGTTTTTTTCTAAAATAAACCCAACCAGCCGGCAAAATTAACAAAATGATAGCCAAAAATAATACCAACAACGGCCATAGTATCGGCCGATTCCAGACTTGCTGAAGGGCAAAACGTTTTTCTGCGTCAATTCGCCGATATTTCATCGTATTATTTGCCATCAAATTGGGTTTCACATTGTGATTCCACGAGTGATAAAGTGAAAACTGTTTAGGGTGATATCCCCATACCCAAGGTGAATCTTCCCTAATAATCACCAACATGCGATCGATTAATGTTCGCCGTGAAGCCGTATTCGGCATCACCTTCATTTGTTCAAATAAATAATCAAACTCCGGATTATCGTAATTAGCTGCATTTTCACCGCTATGAACAGCTTTACTATTCGGGCCATAAAGCAGAAAAAAGAAGTTTTCCGGATCAGGGTAATCCGCATTCCATCCCCATTGAAATAACTGTGCCTGACCATTTCGCATCTTGTCTTGAAAACGATTATAGTCCGTGCTTCTTACCACTAATTGAATACCCAGTTTTTGGAACTGTTTTCGTAACCAATCGAACGTGGCTCTGGCTGCTGGTCCACTAGCCGGCACATCCAAATTAAGCGTCAACGGTACACCTGTTTTAGCATCACGACCATCTGGATAACCCGCATCAACCAGCAAAGCTTTGGCTCGCTCAAGCGACTGACGTTGCACACGTTCATCCTGCCATTCATAAACATAAGGATTAACACCAGCCTCACCTTCTTCATAGCCAAAAATACCGGGCGGTATTGGGCCTTGTGCAGCGATACCACGACCATTTAAAAAGATAGAAATATATTCTTCGTAATCAATTGCAATAGAAATCGCCTGCCTTAGTTTTTTTGCAGAATCGGACAAACCACCAACAACAGTGTCCAGCATATTGAATCCCATATAATAAGTAGATGTGCCAATAGCCGTTCTTAATGAAACGCCTTGCGCAATCATCTCATCACTCAAACCAAATTCACCGCCATTACCCACTTGAATCGCTTGCTCAAAACTATCCGAGCTGATGCCACTGACATCGTAATAACCTTGTAGGAATTTATTCCAATAAGAGGTTTGCTCTTTCTCTAATAAAAACACGACTTTATCAACGAACGGCACTAACTCACCAGCATTCGTTAATAAACCCATTTTTTCATCACCAGGCTCGCCCTCTTCTGGATAAGTGTCTGATCGATAATTTGGGTTCTTTTCTAAGATCATGCGGCTATTTGGGTTATTTTCCGTTAAACGGAAAGGCCCTGTCCCAACAGGAAACCAGTCCATGGTAATATTGCGTTTGATCAAACCAGCTTGTCGATACATAGCATCAGCTTCCCACGGAACAGCTGAAAAAAATGGCATCGCCAACCAATAACGCAATTGAGGGTATTGTCCAAATACCTTGATTTCGTAACGATAACGATCAAGCACACGGACGCCTGAAATATCTCCCGCACGCAAATCAATGGCTTGTCCTTGTTTGGTGAGCTCTCTCAAACTAGCCGCATAATCAGACAATCCCACTATATATTCACTCATCAAACCTAAGATAGGTGAATGTATCTTAGGGCTCGCTAAACGTTTTATTTGATAAACATAATCTTCTGCCGTTAATTCACGGCTTCCGGTGTGCTCAAAGTCTGATAATGTTTGAATCGGTTCTATTGCTTCTTCTGTCAGATTATGATAAAGCAATTCACCGGCATCATCTCTTGCAAATGCAGGATGGGGCTGAAACTGGATACCTTCCTTGATAGACACTGTATAAACACTATATGCCACATCACCGCTATCATTCGTAACCAATTCACCAAGTTCATTCAAATACCTGACAACTGGCATTGCTGTTGCCGTTAATGGCATCAACTCATAAGGACGCTTTAGATAATGATATTGCAGCGGCGGCTCATAAATCTGCCCTGTGAATTGTACTTCATTTGAACTATAAGAACGTGCAGGATCAAGATGTTTAGGCCTTAGAGTAAAAGAACTATATAAGATATTCTCTTTGAGTTGCTGTTCGGGGTAAGGTGAATTAATCGCACCCCACTGACAACCCGTCAGACAACAAAAAATAACCACATTAAAGCACGATAAAAATCGTCGCATTGTATCAACCTATTTTGCCCAATTCTAAGAGTGTCATCATTATAAACAGTTCAGAAAGTGACTGCCTTACCCATAAGCAGGTAAAATAGACCAATTTAATCGTTCATTCGCAAATTTAGGAGATAACCCATGGGGTTTTTACAAGGCAAACGGGTATTAATTGTTGGTGTTGCCAGCCCACGTTCAATCGCAGCTGGTATCGCATTAGCGATGGCACGTGAAGGGGCAGAAATTGCCTTTACTTATCAAACGGAAAAACTTAAGTCTCGTGTTGAAAAAATAGCCGATCAATGTGGTACTGATTCATCATTGCTCTTTCCTTGTGATGTCGCTAGCGATGAACAAATCAATGCCGTTTTTAAACAACTCGGACAAAAATGGGATGGTTTAGACACAATCATCCATTCTGTCGGTTTTGCACCCCGCGAGCAACTACAAGGCAGTTATGTCGATAGCGTTACCCGTGATGGTTTTGCATTAGCACATGATATCAGCGCGTATAGTTTTGCCGCTTTAGCTAAAGCAGGTAAAAACATGATGGCCGGCCGTAACGGTTCATTACTCACATTGAGCTACCTAGGTGCCGTTCGCGCTATCGAGAATTACAATGTCATGGGCGTAGCCAAAGCAGCGCTCGAAGCGAATGTTCGCTACATGGCCTACTCACTCGGTGAGGAAGGTATTCGTGTTAATGCCATCTCGGCTGGCCCAATAAAAACACTCGCTGCTGCGGGTATAGGTGATTTTGGCAAAATGCTCGCTTACGGCGAACGAAACTCACCATTGCGCCGCAACGTCACCATCGAAGAAGTCGGTAATGTTGCTGCTTTCTTGTGTTCAGATTTAGCATCAGGTGTAACGGGTGAAATTACTTATGTCGATGCCGGCTATAACATTATTGGTATCGGTGACAAATAAAAAAATAGTTAACTAATCGCAAATAAAAAAGGCGCTGTATAAGCGCCTTTTTTGTATCTGTCATATAGCGTTATTACTTTAAAAAGCCCGGGGAAATCTCAATATCCGCTTCTGCTTTTAAACTCGCTAAAAATGCTTTTAATTCACTGTTGCCATCATTCCTGGCAAGGTAAGCAGATAAACCTGCACGATCTTGAACTGATGCAGTATCAATATCACCCTCAATAACACGCTTCAGTTTCACAACGGCATAATCACCATTACTCAAACTAAAACCGTGATAGACAGGCTGTTCAGCTGGCTTTTTCATCGCATAAGCCGCATCAAGCACCTCACGATCGATTGCCATTTGGCTACGACCAACAACAGTCACCTCATGCCATTGTCCTGCTTTGAATAAATCGACCGCGGCTTGGCCTTCTTCAAGCTGATTTAATACAGTTATGCCCACTTCACCGGCCTTTTCATGTGCACGTACCAGTTTCAATTGTTCCTTTATCTCTGTCGCAACAGTTTCAAAAGGCAGTTGACTCGATAATTGATGGTTTTTCTTGTGTACAACGACCAAATGCGTAGCAAATAACTCGATCACTGTACTATTTAAATCTTCAATTAACACATCATCACTAAATGCAATATTAACAAGCTTAATATTCTGTGCTATGCCTTTACCGCCTTCACGTGTAAAACTATCTGACGTTTTAATCTCTAACCCTAATTCTTCAGCCGCCAAATCGAGGCTATCAGGGTTTTCATAACTGAGTTCGGCTAACAATTCTGCCTCCTCAAAGAAGGATTGTTCCGCTTGTTGTCGACGATAACTGGCCTCAACATCAGCTTTTACTTCTTCAAATGCTTTACCTTCGGGCGCTTGGATATCAGTCAATTTAATTAAATGATGTCCATACTCTGTCTTAACAATCTGGCTCACATCACCTACATTCGCTAAGCCAAATAATGCATCGTCGAAAGCAGCATCACCCATCACACCAGCTTGCATAAACCCGAGATCACCACCATCACTTGCAGACCCCGTATCTTGTGATAATTCTTTTGCAACCACTTCAAAGCCCTCACCTTGACTGAGTCTATGCTCAGCAGCCGCCAATACTTTTAAAGCCGTTTCTGTATCACCTTCAATTAAGATATGACTCGCCCTACGCTGCTCAGGACTCATAAATTGATTTTGATTATCAGTATAAAAGGATGCCAATGAAGTATCATCAACAACCACTTTATCGGCTAAGTCAGCAACAGACAATTCAATATAATCTACAGTCAAGTGTTCTGGTGTCGTATAGCGTCCACGGTTCACTTCATAGAACATCATTGCATCAGCATCGCTAATTTCAATATCAGCAGCCAACGGTGCTGATTCGACGATACCATAAGCTAATTCACGCTTTTGTTTTTCTATTTGTAACAAATTATCGATTTCAAACTCAGTGACAACCGCTGTACGCTGAATATTATTCGTTAGTTCACGACCTAATAAATCCATCCGTAATTGTTCTTCGTAACTGGCTGGCGAATAGCCCGCTCTTGACAGTAACTGTTTATAAAGTTCAACATTGAATTGACCATCAACCTGAAAAGCCGCCGTTTGCTGCACAGCAAGACTGATATCAGTATCTGTAACTCGCTGTCCCATTGCTTGATTTGCTGCGTAAAGTAATCGTTGTTGGATTAAACCATCTAGGACAGATTGCTTTGTTTCTGCATTGTCAAATGAGCTCGGGTCATAACTATCCCCCATTTGTTGGCGTATATTGTCACGGAATTGCTGCAAAGAACGTTGGAACTCACGCTGTTTAATCCGTTCACCATTCACCGTCGCAACAACGACATCAGAAGCCCCGGTTATATAGGAATTAACACCCCATAAAGCAAAAGGAATAGTAATCAAGCCAACGATAAACCATGCTAACCAACCTTGGGCTCGTTCACGAATGAAATGTAACATAAGGTATACCTACAGAAAATCCTACATTAGCTACTTGAAAGCAAAAAAAAAGGCGCATTTCTATGCGCCTTTCTATTCATGATGGCGGAGCGGACGGGACTCGAACCCGCGACCTCCGGCGTGACAGGCCAGCATTCTAACCAGCTGAACTACCGCTCCTATTTTTCTGGTGGGTGCTGAGGGGATCGAACCCCCGACCCTCGCCTTGTAAGGGCGATGCTCTCCCAGCTGAGCTAAGCACCCTGCAGAAAAAAAACGCTAGTTTACAGCATCCTTTAAGGCTTTACCAGCTTTAAAAGCAGGTATCTTAGCAGCTGCAATTTTAATCTCTTCACCTGTGCGAGGGTTACGGCCTGTCCGGGCTGCACGGTCGCGAACAGAGAATGTTCCAAAGCCAACTAAAGTGACTTGATTACCTTCACTTAAAGCAGTCGTTACAGCAGATGTCATACCATCAACAGCCAAAGCCGCTTTTGCTTTAGAAATATCGGCAGCACTTGCAATTGCATCAATCAGTTCAGATTTATTCACAACTTAGTTCCTCATCATAGTTAGTAATATTATTGTCCAACAGCGTCGCTCTAGCCCACGCAATACGCAGGCACTATGTATCTAACTACAGCAAAATAAGAGTGTCAAGCCATTTTAGAGGCATTTAAGTATTCATCATCAATCAATATTAAATCAATTGAATAAGTTGCTTTACTGTCTTTACGTTTCTTATCGTTTTTGTTCAGCTAACCACGCTTCTGCAATGGCCACATACTGCTCGACAGAAATTGTTTCTGGACGTTGTTTGAAATCAATATTTAATGTTTCTAACACAGACAGAGACATGATACTTTTCAAGGTGTTAGAAATGGTTTTTCGACGCTGTGAAAATGCTTGCGTGACCACTCTATTCAATGCCTCTATTGGCATATCACCCCCCTGCCATGTCGACAGTGGCTTTAAATAAACAATCGCTGAATCCACTTTCGGTCTGGGTACAAATGCTTCAGGTGGAACGGTAAATAGCTGCACAGCTTCACACTGATATTGCATCATAATGCTCAACCGACCATAGGTTTTAGAGCCTGGTTGCGCACAAATTCGCTCAACAACTTCCAGCTGCAACATAAAACACATATCTGCAATACATTCTGATTGAGCTAATAAATGGAACAATAATGGGGTCGTGATATTATAAGGTAAGTTACCGATCACTCTAAGCGGGACGCCAGCTGTTACTATTGTCCTATAATCAAATGCCAATGCATCTGCTTCATGGATTGTTAACTGATCATAATGACCAAACTTTTGTTGTAACAATGGCACTAAGTCACGATCTAGCTCAATCACATCGATGCGCTGACAATCTGGCAATAAATATTGTGTAATCGCACCATGGCCTGGTCCAATTTCAACCAAATGCTGATCGGCAGCGGGATCGATAGCCCCTACAATATCGGCAATGACCATCTCATCTTGTAAAAAATTTTGACCGAAGCGTTTTCTCGCTTTGAGCTTTTTCTGAGCCACTACGCACGTCCTCGGCTAGCAATCATTGACCGTGCCATAGCGAGTGCCGCCTCTAAACTACCCAATTTTGCTAAGCCAGAAGCGGCTAAATCAAGTGCAGTTCCATGGTCAACCGATGTTCTAATATATGGCAGACCCAAGGTAATGTTCACTGCACTTGAAAAGCCAGCATGTTTTAAGACCGGCAAACCTTGATCATGATACATTGCCAATACGACATCAATATTCTCAAGTCGGTCCTTCAAAAATATCGTATCGGCAGGCCATGAACCTGAGACGGCTGAACCTTTTTCTTGAAAAGATGCAATAACGGGGTCAATCACATCTATTTCTTCACTTCCTAAGTGTCCATCTTCTCCAGCATGTGGATTCAAACCACATACAGCAATATTTGGCTCTGCAATACCAAACTGTGTTTTCATCGCTTGTTCGATAATATCAAGAATCTGATGCAGCGATGTTGTTGTAATCGCATCGCTAACCTCTCGTAGAGGTAAATGCGTAGTTGCCAACGCTACTCGCAATGAGTCGCAAGCTAACATCATCACCACTTTTTCAACACCCGATTGTTCGGCTAAAAACTCTGTGTGGCCAGTAAAAGGAATTTCTGCGTCATTTATGACACCTTTATGAACGGGGCAGGTCACCATCGCATCAAATTGGCCAGACTGACAACCCTGATGTGCCGTCAATATTGTCTGAAGCACATAATCTGCATTACGCTTATCCAATACACCCGGTTCAACCGGCTCAGCGAGTTGAACAGGAAGGTATCGCAACACACCAGCAGCTGTCGTTATTGGAGGTAAATCGAGATCCACCAACTCAAAATCAATCACTTTGCCCAATTGCTCGGCACGTTGCCAAAGTAATGCCGGATCAGCAATCACGATTAACTCGTAATCTTGATACTGCTCAGCAAGTTCTATTGCTAAATCCGGTCCTATACCTGCTGGCTCACCAGCTGTTAAAACGAGTCGTGGAATAGCACTCAAAGATTACGATACTCAACATAAGCTTCATCACGAAGCTGTCTTGTCCAAGCTTCTAATTCTTCAGCCATGCGACGACTATGAATTTGTTCACGCGCCTTACTGCGTTTATATTCTTCAGCCATATTTTGCTCACGACGCTCATGCAGCAATATAAGATGCCAGCCAAAGCGGCTTTTAAATACGTCACTCATTTCATTATCAGTCAGTGCATTCATTTGCTTTTCGAACTCAGGCACCATCATACCCGGGGTTGCCCAGCCCAAACCACCTCCACGAAGTGCGGATACCATATCATCAGAGTGTGCTCGTGCTAACTCTGCAAAGTCTTCACCATTCTCAACGCGCACTCTCAATGTGTTTAGTCTACTTTCTGCATCTTCGTCACTGACAATATCATTCGTTTTGATTAAAATATGACTCGCACTGGTTTGCTTAACCATATGCTCTTCTTGACTCTTCTTATCCGCTAGTTTGACCAAATGAAAACCGCCACCACCACGAATGACATCACTCACCTCAGAGACCGCTAAAGACGGCACTACAGTCGCAAACAAACTCGGTAGTTCGCCTTGTAAACGCCAACCTAACTCGCCTCCTTCTAAGGCATTTTGAGCATCTGAGTAACCCGAGGCAATATCAGAAAAATTGCCCCCTTTCTCAAGTAATAATTGTATTTTTGCTAGCTTCGCTTCTGCCACCTGTATTTCTTCAGGACTCGCAGCCTCTGGAACACTGATTAAGATATGTAATAAGCGATAAGCATCTTGACTGCCACCTTGCATGGCTTGTGTAGCCAGGAAATTATCAATTTCTCTATCTGATACGATGATTTTATCGCCTACTTGAACCTTATTAAGCCGGCTAACAATCATATCTTCACGAATAGATTCTCGAAATGCAGTGTAGTCGTATCCATCTCGTTCGAGAACATCACGAAACTGAGTCAAGGTCATACTATTATTTTTAGCAATTCGTTGAATCGATGTGTTCAAATCGTCATCTCCCAGACGAATGCCGATACGTATCGCTGTCTGTATTTGTAACTTCTTCACAATCAAGCGTTCAAGAACCTGTGAGATAAATACATCACGTGGCGGTATAGCCACCTGCCTTTTTCGGAGCTGTAGACTGATAGTCTGCGCCATCTCTATCAGTTCACTCTCTAACACAACTTCATCGTTTACGACCGCTACAATACGATCCATAGGTTGTGCCCAAACTGATGTCATCATCAATAAGGATAAACATAAAAATCTAATCATTGAAAAACCTAATAAAATATAAGTGTGGTATCGTTTCTTACTATTAACAGTCCGTCATCAGATACCACTTAACTGCTAAAATGACACTATCATCGCACACTAAGTGCTGCTCTATTCGCTAACTAATCAGCGTCAAAACCTAAAATGCTCTTCTCTAATAATGAATCCGTTTTTTGACCAAAGTTACCCAAACCTTTTAGTTCTATCTGTAACAAAATAGCTAAGTTCCTATCTTCATCAGACACATCATTAATATAGTCACGTACAACAAGGCGAGTAGACCAGCAACAACTCTGATATTCAACACCTGCCAAGCCTTCTAATAATTTCCCATCGCGAATAGAACGGTAATAACGCCCTACCACACTCCATTGTTTATTCAGAGGCAAACGACCAGAGACATCAACTTGCTCGAGTCCTTTTGGTGTCAACTCATCATCCTCAGGTCCTTCTGGTGTCGACTCATCATCACGGCGATAACGATGAGACAAGTTTAATATTTTGCCATCATCACTCCGGTAGCGCACTTGAGCTGCTGAATAGTTAGACGCATCCCAGTTCTCACTCCACTGTATTTCACCTCGTGCAGTCCAATTCTTTGCCACCTCAGCAGCCACTTCCGCTACAAAATCAGAACCCGATCTCGTGCCTTCTGTACCTCTGGGTAACACTACATCACGATCACGAAAATACTGAATTTGCCCCAAACTCACCCTGAATTTTTCACGACCTGTTTGTGCATCAAGTACCCGGGATGTCACAGCCAACGATAATTGATTAGCATCACCTACACGGTCAGTTCCGGAAAAACGGTCATGTGAAAATAGCTGCCCGAAATTAAATGTCCGTAAACTACTATCAAAAATGGGGATATCACCCTGATTCCGCTCTGGAATATATAGATAAAAAGCCCGTGGCTCTAATGTCTGAATGTAATTAGTATCAGAAAGAGTCATATCGCGTTCAAAAAACACACCACTGTCAACGCTAACAAACGGTAGCGTCCTACTGGGTGAATCATTGGTAATCGTGTCATCATTTTCATCCAAGCGGTATTGCGTGTACTTAACTGCAACCCGAGGTGTAAAAAATGTCGACGCAGTTTGTAAAGGTAAGCTGACTGAAGGTTCTATATCAAACCGTTGTCCATCAACCCTTATATCATGGTCGAAGTCTGAATATTCTGTTCGCAAACCATAACTCAAACCCAAAGCCTGATCTGGATAACTGCCTTCCAAAATCAACTGTGGTAACCGCTGGTAGTGTTTTTGAGCACCAGTAATCGTTTGGTAGCCTTGTAAACGACCTGTGAAACGCCAATTATCACCGCCATATCTTAAATTGAAACGTCGATTGAGATGCGTTGTACTCGCTAAAGTTAAATTGGATCCAAAGTCTTCTAAATAGGCATCATCAGAAACATAATTGTAATCGATCTCATTCGACCAACGTGATTCAAACGTACTGGTATGTTTAAAGGTAAAATGCTTCCGATCTTCTCCATAAAATGGATTTATATCATCACCATTATTCCTTAAATCATCACTGTTTAAAAACCCGACTTGAACTTCACCATGGCCACTTTCATAAAGGTATCGATATTCACCATTAAGCTGTATGCCACGCTCAGCCATATAACGAGGTGTAATCGTCGCATCGCGACCCGGTGAAATATTCCAATAGTAAGGGGTTTGCAGATCAAAACCTGTCTCAGTGCTGCTACCCATAGAAGGAACTAGAAAACCTGATTTACGTTCATCGTTCAGTGGGAAGGTAATGTACGGTGTATAAAAAACGGGCACATCTTTTATTCGAACTAAGACATCTTTTGCCGTACCAACAGCTTCCTCGTGGTCTAAGCTAACTGTCGTCGCCTGCAAATCCCAAAAGTTATCTCCTTTCGCACAGGTGGTGTAACTCGCGTGTTGTAAGTGAGTCTCTGCAGCAGCTTGTTTAGAAGCATAATTCGCTTTGCCACGAGCATGGTTCTGGCGCAAATGATACTCTACGCCGATCGATGCCCCTTCATCACTTAACATCGACCACTCAGCTTGTTCCGCATCCAGCACAATTTCACTATCACGCAAACGTATTTTATTTCGAGCTGTAACAGTGCCAGATGTTTGATTATATGTTGCTCTTTCTGCTGTTAACTCACGGCCACCGCGTGTCACAACCACATTACCACTAAAAATAGAGGTTCCTTCACCAACCAATTGCGCACTATCTGCTTGCACATCGACTAGCTCATTATCACTTGGAGCAACATAAGTTAAAAACGTAACACCGCGTGCTAGATCACAATGCTGCCACTCGTTAAGTTCAGCAAAAACGGGCACGCTAAAACAAGATAACGTGACCGTCGAAAAAGCAATCAGTTTGCGCATGCCACCCCTCAAGGTAAACTCCTTGCCCTAAATTAGGCAGAACTAAATGATAAATACATTACAATTTATCTCATAGAAAGACGCTGACAGCAAATTTAGCAAAACTATATGAGCTCCTTATACTCGATGAAATAGTAATATCAACCACTTACAGAAACTTTATAAACAGTACTTAATACCAACTACTACCCTTGCCCGTTGTTTAGCTTAGAAAACCGGAAATGTTTTAAAACTATTTGTTGACAGCCCAAATTGAAATCCCTATAGTATGCGCTTGCTTTCGGGGCTATAGCTCAGCTGGGAGAGCGCTTGCATGGCATGCAAGAGGTCGGCGGTTCGATCCCGCCTAGCTCCACCAGTATACAAAGCACTGTTTTAGGTCCCCATCGTCTAGAGGCCTAGGACACCGCCCTTTCACGGCGGTAACGGGGGTTCGAACCCCCCTGGGGACGCCATATAAAAAAGGGTCAGTGACTAAACTCACTGACCCTTTTTTCATTTCTTAAGCTTGTAATTTTCTATTCAATCTTATTCATCCAATAATAACCTACAACAGCAAATAGGAATGTGGGTAGTGAAGCAGCTAACCAAGGCAATACGCCAAACACCAATCCAATATGCTGAAAGCTCTGGTTAAATAGATGAAAACCGATTCCAACCAAAGCCCCCACTAAAATACGAGCACCAATGGGCGTTGACCGTAATGGACCAAAAACAAAAGGAACGGCTAAAAACACCATAACAGCAGAACTTAATGGCATCATGACTTTCATCCAAAAAGCCATCTGATATTGCCCCACTGACTGATGATTGATTTTTAGGTAACGAATATACTCAATCAAAGACCAAACAGGTAAAAACTCAGGTGGTACAACGACCACATTCAGTAATCCAGGGTTGAGCTGAGAACGCCATTTTGCATATTCAACAGCCTTCACTGAGACCCCTTCTTTGTCGAGATTACTCTGAGTAACACCCGACAAAATCCATTGCTCACCATCATAACTTGCTTCTTTCGCTTTCGTTACAACACGAAGGCGATTTTGATCATCAAATACATAGATAGACACACCTGCGAAACGACCATCAGGCAATATCCGGTCTATGTGATTAAAGTGTGTGCCATCGCGTGTCCAAAAACCATTATCTGAACGCGAACCCACCGTACCTGTCTGCGCCATAGATTGCAGTTCACGTGCAGACTGT
Organism: Gammaproteobacteria bacterium; assembly: GCA_029248745.1. GTDB lineage: Bacteria > Pseudomonadota > Gammaproteobacteria > Nitrosococcales > Methylophagaceae. The sequence goes on along the minus strand of JAQWIT010000010.1, from coordinate 85,233 downwards.
TCTGCCGGAGGCCGAATCACTTCACCTACAAACAAGGCCAACAGCATCAAACCAATAGCGACAAACATCACCGCTTTATTGATACCCTCAATAGATATACCAGCAGCACGCATTACGACCAATTCACTTTGACTGGCCATATTTCCTAAGCCGAGCACACTCCCTAATAAAGCCGCTATCGGTAGTAATTCATAAATCCGTTTTGGCATCGACAAAGCTAAATAAGCCAATACGTCAGTCAATTGATATTGTCCCTTACCAACATCTTCTATTTCGACGATAAAATCCATGAAGGTATAAAGACCTAACAGAACTAGCAAGACCAGTCCCGTACTCGTTAAAATAGCCTGAGCAATATAACGCTGAAGTATCGTCATGCAGACACGCCTATCACCTGCCGTTGACGCCAAGCATGCTGGATCTTTTGTTTATTAAACAGCAGAAGCAATACAACACTCATTAGAATATGGACCCAAATACTACCCAACCAAACAGGCAAAACACCCTTAGCAATCCAAGCCCGGGTTACACCCAACAAATTACTATAAACAATATAGGTCAGAACCGCTGGCAATAGGCCTGCATAACGTCCTTTTCTTGGACCCGCATCTGCAAATACCATGGCATAAAAGCATAAAACTATAGCCATGATAGGCATCGCAACACGCCATTGGATCTCAGCTAAATCTTTGTCACGGCCGCGTTCCCATAATTGACCTGTCGGCAAAGATTTATGACGCTCACGCGTTTGCTTCTCTCCTCCTTTTTCAACCAGTAGACTATGACTAACAAACTCAGCGATAACATAATCTCTATCTCCTGCCTGCCCTTCATAACGATAGCCATTATCCAAAATCAAATATTTATTACCCGTTGCGGGGTCAATGTCAAACCGGCCTTGTTCTGCTCTAAAAACCAGCGGCCTTTGACCTTTATGGATCTCAATAAACACATTTTCCATTTTCTGTTTATCATTCGTTAAACCTTGAGAATAAAAAGTCCAGCTGCCATCACGACTTTCCTTAAAGCTACCCGCCACTAAACCCGTTGTGTCAGCTGCTATCTTCGCCTTTTGTTCTAACTCATAACGTCCTGAAAGTACATCAGGCACGATAATCAAAGACAGTAAAGCCACAACCACAGCAATCGTGCCTGAAAACAAAGCTATATTGCGCATCAGTCGTTGGCATGAAATACCACAAGCTGCCATGATAGTCAGCTCGTTATCCGTATTCATACGCCCCAAAGCCAGCATCACAGCCAGAAAAGCACCAATTGGTAACAGCAAAGACAATGCACCTAAAGAGCTATAGCCCAGTAATGTGAAAATAACGTCACTGGGTAAATTCCCGGCTGCCGCTTGGGCTAGGTAACGTGCAAACCGCGTCGTAATATAAATCAGCCACAATACTCCTATCACAGCTAGTAAGGTCAAACTAAACTCACGTAGCAAATAGCGGTCAACAACTGAAAAAACAGTTGGAATAATTTTACGATTAACAGGCATTATTTAATTGTCTTCGTTACAATAGTCATACCAAATTAAAACAAATGAATTGCTTTAACAGTCATAAATCTAGTTAAACGTTGATGTCATAGTGCAAAGTATCTTTGCAGTCTAAATCATCTACGCCATCTACTACAGAGGAGAAATCAATGCAGTATTTTGTCACAACCAACACAGCCTCATCAGAACAAACAGACTGTGTCGTCGTTGCCGTTTTCAATCAAGGTCAACTCAGCTCCAGTGCCAATGAACTCAATGAAAGCAGCAACGGACAAATACAACACTACATAGACCGAGGTGATATTACAGGCAAAGTCGGTCAAACGCTATTACTACAAGATTTAAATAACATCGCAAGCCCTCGCGTCTTACTTGTTGGTGCAGGTGATCAGACAGGCATTAAAGAAAATGATTACAATACTCTAATAAACACTATCATCAAAACACTTGATGATTCAGCCGCTACCAGAGCCTCAGCCTATTTAACAGACATCAACGTAAATAACCGTTCAGCACAATGGCTTGTCACTCAGGCAGTTACGGCTGCTGAAGCAAGTCTGTATCAATACACCGCGACAAAAAGTGAAGCAAAACCCAGAGGTAATCCTATTGCATCAGTCTCTTTCTATGCCGCGAGCAAAGATGAACTTTCACAAGCAATAGCCCACGGTAAAGCCATTGCCGATGGAATGAGTCTCGCCAAGGAACTAGGTAACTTACCAGGCAATGTCTGCACACCGACTTACCTTGCAGAACAAGCCATCAAACTAGGCCAACAATATGATGCTGTCACCACCACAATTCTTGATGAAGATAAAATGGCTGAGCTTGGTATGGGTTCCTTACTATCAGTTTCGCGAGGCAGTCGCCAACCGGCCAAGCTCATCACAATGAACTACCAAGGTGCTGGAGACGCAAAACCTGTTGTTTTAGTCGGTAAAGGACTCACCTTCGATGCCGGTGGTATTTCCCTTAAGCCAGCCGCAGGTATGGATGAAATGAAATATGACATGTGTGGCAGTGCCAGTGTTTTTGGTACTATCTCAGCTATCGCAGAACTCAATTTACCCATCAATGTCGTCGGTGTCGTGCCCAGTTCAGAAAACATGCCTGATGGTGATGCGAACAAACCGGGGGATATTGTCATCAGCATGGCAGGTAAAACCATTGAAATTCTCAACACAGATGCTGAAGGGCGCTTAATACTCTGTGATGCGCTCACCTACAGTGAACGCTTTAATCCAGAAGTCGTCATCGATATTGCCACACTGACCGGGGCCATTATCGTCGCCCTAGGCAGTAAAACAACAGGCTTAATGTCAAATGACCAAGATCTGGCAGATGATTTATTACAAGCTGGCCGTGATAGCGATGATAAAGCTTGGCAATTGCCATTATGGGATGAATACCAAGAACAACTAGACAGCAACTTTGCTGATATCGCCAATATTGGTGGTAAGGAAGCAGGCAGTGTGACAGCCGCCTGTTTCTTATCACGTTTCACCGAAAAATATACTTGGGCACACCTCGACATTGCTGGCACAGCATGGAAAAGTGGAGGTAAAGCTAAAGGCGCGACAGGTCGTCCTGTCCCTATGCTAGTTCAATACCTCCTCAACCGGATTGCTAACAAAAACTAACTGTAATCACACTAATGACACGAATTAGTTTTTATATCCTAAAAGGTGAACAAGAATATGATCGGCAAGTCTTCGCTTGCCGGTTGATAGAAAAAGCCTACACCCAAGGTCACCATATCTACGTCCACACAAACAATGTCCGAGAAGCAGAACAACTCGACGAGCTTCTATGGACATATAGAGCTGATAGCTTTGTCCCACATCAAATGTCCCATGAACCAGGACAAGAAGACTGTCCTGTATTGATCGGTCATGACAGCAAGCCACCTCGCTTGATGAATTTATTGATAAATTTAAGTCCAGAGCATCCCCCCTTTTTTAGCCAATTCGAACGCGTTGCAGAATTTATCAATGATGATAACGACACCAAAACACAAGGCCGTGAACGCTACCGATTTTATCAACAACGCGGTTACGAACTCGAAAGCCATAAAATATAAAATCAAACTCAACTCGCCATGTCTACCGCCTTCACAACACGGTATAATGAGAAGCAACTTTTTACTGATCTGACGACAACCAAAACATGGAAAAAAACTACGACCCCGACCAAATCGAACAAAGTTGGTATCAAAAATGGGAAAACAACAGTGCATTTTCACCCTCCGGTGAAGGCACGCCTTATGCCATTATGCTACCGCCACCTAACGTAACAGGTAGCCTCCATATGGGTCATGGTTTTAATAACACCATCATGGATACCCTCACACGTTATCATCGTATGAAGGATGATAATACCTTATGGCAACCCGGTACTGATCATGCTGGTATCGCAACGCAAATGGTCGTCGAACGCCAATTGAATGCACAAGACAAAACCCGCCACGACTTAGGCCGTGATGCTTTTATCGATAAAGTTTGGGATTGGAAACAAGAATCTGGCAATAACATCACCCGCCAACTACGTCGTTTAGGATCCTCTCTTGACTGGTCTCGTGACCGTTTCACAATGGACGAAGGCTTATCAGATGCCGTTCAACATGTCTTCATTCAACTTCATAAAGAAGGCCTAATCTATCGCGGTAAACGCCTCGTTAATTGGGATCCTGTCCTACACACAGCCGTTTCAGACCTGGAAGTTTTGTCCGAAGAAGAAGCCGGCCATCTCTGGCACTTCAACTATCCCTTGACAGATGGCAGTGGACATTTAACAGTCGCAACAACACGTCCTGAAACCATGTTAGGTGATACAGCCGTTGCAGTTCACCCAGAAGATGAACGCTACCAGCACCTCATTGGTCAAACTATTACCCTACCGCTAGTGGGTCGTGAAATTCCTATTATTGCTGATGATTATGTTGACCGTGAGTTTGGAACGGGTTGTGTAAAAATCACCCCCGCGCATGATTTTAACGATGCCGAAATGGGACAACGCCATGACCTAGAGAAAATCAATATTCTCACGATAGATGCGGCCATCAACAATAATGCACCAGAAAAATACCAAGGCCTCGATCGCTATGAAGCCCGTAAAGACATCGTACAAGACTTTGATGATTTAGGCTTATTAGACAGTATCAAAGAACATAAACTGATGGTGCCACGTGGCGACCGTAGTGGTGCTGTAATTGAACCCTTCTTAACCGACCAGTGGTATGTTAAAGCCGATGTCTTAGCAGAACCCGCCGTCAAAGCGGTACAAGAAGGTAAAATCAAGTTTGTACCAGGTAATTGGGACAAAACTTTCTATAACTGGATGGATGGCATTCAGGACTGGTGTATCTCTCGCCAAATCTGGTGGGGACACCGTATTCCTGCTTGGTATGATCAAGAAGGTAACGTTTATGTTGGTCAAGATGAAATTAGTGTCCGTACTGAAAACAATCTTGCCAATGATATTGCACTGAAACAAGATGACGATGTCCTAGATACCTGGTTTTCATCCGCGTTATGGCCGTTTTCTACACTAGGCTGGCCGGAAAAAACAGAAGCCTTAAACACCTGGTATCCGGGCAATGTATTAGTAACTGGCTTTGACATTATCTTCTTCTGGGTTGCTAGAATGATGATGATGGGACTTCATTTTATGGACGACGTGCCCTTTAAAGAAGTCTATATCCATGGCCTCGTACGTGATTCACATGGTCATAAAATGTCGAAGTCAAAAGGTAATGTCCTAGACCCGATTGATATTATTGATGGCATTGACATAGAAACACTCGTTAAAAAGCGCACATCAGGCATGATGCAACCTGCTAACGCTGCTAAAATTGAGAAAGCCACCCGTAAAGAATTTCCTGAAGGCATCAATGCCCATGGCACCGATGCCTTACGATTCACTTTTGCATCTTTAGCATCTACTGGACGTGATATCAATTTTGATATGAACCGTATTACCGGTTACCGAAATTTCTGTAATAAATTATGGAATGCAGCACGCTATGTACTGATGAATGCCAAAGGTCAAGATACCGGAATCGACAATAATGACCTTGTTCTAAGTCTCGCTGATCGTTGGATTATTTCCCAGTTACAAACGACAGAAAAAACAGTCACGGCCGCATTAGACAGCTATCGTTTTGACCATGCAGCTCAAGCCATTTACGAATTCATTTGGAATAATTATTGTGATTGGTATTTAGAACTATCTAAACCTGTACTGACTAATGATGCAGCATCCGAAGCAGAAAAACGTGGTACACGTAGAACGTTAGTTCGAGTTCTTGAAGCTGTGCTTCGTTTAACACACCCGATCATGCCATTTATCACCGAAGAAATCTGGCAAACCATTGCACCATTAGCCGGGCAATCGGGTGATAGCATTATGAATCAGCCTTACCCTGTCGCAGATGATAATAAAGTTGATTCAAACGCCGTATCAGAAATGGAATGGTTGATGTCCTTCATCACCGGTATCCGCTCTATTCGTTCTCAAATGAATATTCCGCCGAAAAAACAATTACCTGTTTTACTAAAAGATACTGTCGAACTTGACCAACATCGTTTAACAGTTAATCAAGACTTTTTAAGCCGGTTGGCCAACATAGATAGCATTACCTTATTAGAAGGTGAAGCACCGGCAGCTGCAACAGCACTCGTTGGTAAAATGGAAATCTTGATTCCCCTAGAAGGCCTAATTGATAAAGAAGCTGAATTGACTCGATTAGATAAAGAAATCATCAAATTAGAAAAAGTAATTAAACAATCATCAGGTAAATTAAATAATGAAAATTATGTTGCCAAAGCACCAGCCGAGGTTGTTCAAAAAGAACGTGAAAAATTAGCCGAACTGGAACAAGCCTCAACTCAATTACAACAACAGCGACAGTCGCTCGATTAAAGGCTTATTCTCAACTTAAATTAGAATCAATAAAAAAGCCTAACAAATGTTAGGCTTTTTTGTCTTCAACACCAATAGCCGAAAGTCACCGCGGCCATAGGTTTAATACAAACTTACAGCAAGTGTGTACCGTGTGTTAATGCAGCACCTGCACGGAGAGCAGTCGCAATAAAGACAGTTTCTGCTAACTCTTCCTCGGTAGCGCCAGCCTTCTTAGCTTCACCTTTATGTATTTCTAGGCAGTAAGGACATTGTGTTGTCAGGGCCACAGCCAGCGCCATTAACTCTTTATATTTTTTAGGAATTGCGCCATCACCCAATGCAGCCGCATCAAGTGCTTGAAACGCAGCTAGCGCTTCTGGCTTAAGTGTTTTCAAAGTCCCTAATTTATCGATGTTCGACATATCGTACATTCGGTTTTCCCCCATTTAGGTGTCATTTATAGTAGAAATTTTCAATTTGTTTGTTTTAGTCAGTATTACCTAACAGAGCCTAGACTATTGGATTGTGGCACTAAGATCAAGCCATCTCACTATGAGAAATAAACAAAAAAGCGACGTATAAAAATACATCGCTTTTTAGATAGACCAGATGGTTTAACTAAACCATTAATTCATAACAAGAAAACCGTCAATTCCTTCGCAACCCATACCCTAAAGAACGATACGCAATGAGACCAACCAATATAGTTTTGCGTTGCCATATCCCATCGCTCTTGGACTATCTGCTCCGAGTGCATCGCGGTTAATCGCATTGCAGTACACAAAATGAGCGTATCAGAATCAGGATTTTCTCCTTCGACCATCATTTCTAATTTGCCACGACTGATACTCAAAGATCCTGAAATATGATCAACATCATGTTCCTCTTTATCACGAATATCTAATGCAACAGCGCCTTCGGCCATTAACGCATCGACATGCTCAGGTGAGACTTCCTCAACACGTGCACGTGCTGCATTAGCCATATTCTGAAATTTTTATGTGTAAGCCATTTTTGCTTTGTCTCTCTCCAATAAATGTCAGTGATAACACCTAAACAAGGCTGTTCCACATATCATCAAGTTTCACTTAAAAATCACCAAAGCCAACACCTTAAATCCCACCCAAATTCGAGGTGAAAAATAAGCACTGACACAGTGTGGAATAACTTTAATAAAAAAGACAAAAACAGCTAAAGAAGTAGGTATCTTTTTTCAATTATGACAAAAATAAGACAATTTTGAGAAAAACTTATAGTCGCTCAAGAACAAGGGACTATAGAAGGTATTCACAAATGCTAATCCGATAGCGCGTTATAAGCGATCAGACCACCATCTATATACTTGGCATTGACATAGCCCATACTACGTAGGGTATCGGCAGATAAAGCACCTCTATTCACAGCATTGCAGTAACACAATATTGTCGTCGTCAAGTCAAGTACTTCACTCTCGACTAGCATCTCGAGTTTACCCCTGCTTATATTCAGCGAGCCTGCGATATGGCCAGCACTATGTTCTTCACTATCACGGATATCCAAAGCCACAGCACCGTCATCTAATAATCCATCAACACTAGTAGGCTTAACACCTTCAACACGTGCGCATGCTTCATCAGCTAATTGCTGGAATTTTTCTGTAAAAGCCATAGCGTTTTCTCTTTGAATTATCGTATTTTTTATTCAACCCAAAAGCAACCCTTCAAGTTCAAAACGTAAGATCACTCTAATATAGGCGATGCTGCCTGCCTAGTAACTTTGACTTTGTACAGGCAAATTGCAATCAGATGACAAACTACTCTGAAATAAACTCGTATTCTCGATATTCAGGCAACCAGAATTGTGAGTCGATCGAGGCCTTTAACGCCTCGTCCGTCATCGGCTCAGCTAATCCTTGCTCAAAAGCCACCTGACTAACAGCAAAGGCAATCTCCTTGCTTAACTGGGCAATATCAGACAGTCTGGGTAGCAAAGACGCACTGGCTGATGTTGAGCCTTTAGCTAACACCTCACTTGCAATCATCAACATCTCATCGCTGATATGACGGATCTTAGCTGCAACTACGGCCAAACCAAAGCCAGGGAAAATATAACTATTATTACATTGCGGAATACTATAATTTTGGCCTTCATATTCGATTGGCTGATAGGGGCTTCCCGTCGCAATAATAGCCCGACCTTTTGTCCACACCAGTAATTGCTCTGGTGTCGCCTCAATCCGCTTTGAGGGGTTACTCAATGGCAGAATAATCGGCGAATCACAAGCCGCTAGAATTGTTTCAACAATCGTCTGCGTAAACAAGCCAGATTGGCCTGACACGCCAATCAAAATTGTTGGTTTTGCATAGCGTACTGTCTCAAGCAATGAAGGATATTGTCCCTCATAAGACCAATCAGCAATTTGACCTTCATCTTTTGACAGAGAAAATTGGAAATCTAATATTGACGCCATATTCGACACTAACAAACCAGCTCGATCTACCATAAACACCTGGCTTCGCGCCTGTAACTCTGACAATCCTTCTGCACACATTTGAGTGATAATCTGTTCTGCAATACCACAGCCAGCTGAACCCGCCCCAGCAAACACTATCGTCTGTCGGCTCAGTGGAACATTTCGCCGACGACATGCTGCTAATAGTGTTCCAACTGTCACCACAGCCGTACCTTGAATATCATCATTGAAACAACAAAGTTCATCACGATAACGATTTAATAACGGCAAAGCATTCGTTTGATTAAAATCTTCAAATTGTAATAACACTTCCGGCCAACGACTCTTCACCGCTTGAATAAATAAATCTAAGAATTCATCATACTCAGCTTGTTCAATTCGTGGGTGATGCCAGCCCATATACAAAGGGTCATCGAGTAATAACTGATTATTCGTGCCAACATCTAGCATAATTGGTAAGGTGTAAGCAGGACTAATACCGCCACATGCTGTATACAATGAAAGTTTACCAATCGGGATTCCCATACCGCCAATCCCTTGATCTCCTAGGCCAAGAATACGACTACCATCAGTGACCACAATCACCTTCACATTATTTTTAGTCACATTGGCCAAAATAGCATCTAAATCATATCGATCTGGATAAGAAATAAACAAGCCACGCGCCCGCCTGTAAATTTCAGAAAACCGTTCACAAGCATCGCCCACTGTCGGCGTATAAATAATGGGCATCATTTCTTCTATATGCTCATTCACCAATCTGTAAAATAATGTCTCATTACTATCCTGCGTCGCACGCAAATAAATATGCTTATTGATCGCTTCATCGAAACTAGAGTATTGCTGATAAGCACGCTCAACTTGTTGCTCTATCGTCTCATAACGCTGCGGTAACAAGCCTAACAAGCCAAATGTTTCCCGTTCTTCTCGTGAAAAAGCACAGCCTTTATTAAGCAAGGGAATATTAAGTAAGGTTGGCCCAGAATACGGCAAGAAAACGGGGGTTTTTGAGGTTATTTTTTGAGTCATGACCACACTTCTAGAAACAAATTAGCCAACATCTAATGTTGGCTAAATTCAATAAAATACAGGTAAAAATGCGGTCAATAATCAAATTGAGAAACCGCCTATCTACACATCAAAAGATAGCATACTGTTTAAAAGAAACCCAATTGCAGTTGGGCAGCTTCTGACATCATATCTTTAGTCCACATTGGCTCCCAAACCAGCTCAACATGGGCTTCAGCGACACCGGATACAGAACTAACTTTTCCTTCAATCTCACCTGGGAAGGACTGAGCAACAGGGCAGCCAGGCGCCGTGAGTGTCATTTTTATATCAACGACAAATGCGTCACTGATGTCAATTTCATAGATCAAACCCAACTCATAAATATTCACCGGAATTTCCGGGTCATAAATCGTCTTCAGCATGTCGATAACATCTTCTTTTAGTTCGGCCACACTAGGCTTAATTAATTGTTCACTCATCGTTGCCTACTCAGTTGTCACTTCAGTGTCAGTACCATTTTCCAATGCCGAATGCATTGTATGCCAGGATAATGTCGCACACTTCACTCGGGCCGGAAATTCTTTAACCCCACCCAATACTTCTAACTTACCTAAATCAGCCGCATCAACCTCACTCTCACCAGTCAACTGATCATGCACTTGTTGGTAAATCACTTCGGCTTCCGCCAAAGTTTTACCTTTCAAGGCTTCAGTCATTAAGGAAGCTGAAGCCATCGAAATCGCACAACCACTTCCTTGGAAACTTAGATCTTGAATCACATCACCATCGAGCTTCACATAAACAACCAGTGCATCACCGCATAGTGGGTTATTACCATGTGCAAGATGATTAGCATCTGCCATATCAATGAAATTCCGTGGTTTTTTATTATGATCCATAATCACTTGTTGATATAGATCTCTTAAATCTGCACTACTCATTATGCAAACAGCTCCTGTACTTTACTAATTGAGTCCACTAAAGCATCAACCTCTTCCATCGTATTATAAAAAGCGAAAGAAGCACGTGCCGTCGCAGGAATACCAAAGAACTGCATCACAGGTTGGGCACAGTGATGACCTGCTCGAATCGCCACACCTTGTTGATCAAAAATCGTCCCAACGTCATGTGGGTGAACCCCTTCGATAACGAAAGACAATACACTCGCCTTGTGTTCTGCAGTCCCAATGACACGAATGCCATCCAACTTATTCACCCGTTCAGTCGCATAAGACAATAATTCATGTTCATAAGAAGCTATCGCCTCAATACCAATTGATTGCATATAATCAATCGCAGCACCCAAACCTATCGCACCTGAAATATTCGGCGTTCCAGCTTCAAATTTATACGGCAACGCATTATATTGCGTCTTCTCGAAGCTCACAGATAGAATCATATCGCCGCCGCCTTGCCATGGTGCCATCTCGTCTAATAAAGCTTGCTTACCATACAAAGCACCGATGCCGGTCGGCGCAAACATTTTGTGGCCTGAAAATACATAAAAATCACAATCTAAATCTTTTACATCTGCTGGCATATGGGGCACAGCTTGAGCACCATCAATCAACACAGGGATACCCTTAGCATGGGCTTTTTCCGTCATCATTTTAACGGGATTGACAGTACCTAAGGCATTCGATACCTGCCCGACTGCCATTATTTTAGTCTTGCTTGTCAGCAGGTCATCAAATCCAGACAGATCGAGTTCACCACTTTCTGTCATTGGGATAACTACCAGCTTAGCCCCAACCTGATCACATAACATCTGCCAAGGCACAATATTGGCATGATGTTCAATATGACTGATAAGGACTTCATCACCCGCTTTCAGCATAGGACGAACAAAACTATGTGCTACTAAATTAATGGCTTCCGTTGCACCACGGACAAATACAATTTCTTCGTCAGAGTCGGCGTTCAAAAAACGACATACTTTAGCCCGCGCGCCTTCATAGGAATCTGTTGCACGTTGACTTAGTTGGTGAACACCTCGATGCACATTGGCATTATCTTCACGATAAAAATCCGCTACGGCATCAATCACTTGCACCGGTTTTTGGCTAGTCGCAGCATTATCTAAATAAGCTAATGGGAAACCATAGATCTCTTGATGAAGAGTAGGAAAATCTCTCCTAATTGCTTGAATATTTAATTTAGTCATTATTACTTGTGTCCACGTGGTAAGCATTGTTCAATCACAGCTGATAAAGCCTGACGTATCGACTCAGAAGGAATACGTTCTAACACATCTTCAGCAAACGCATGGGTTAACAAACTTCGTGCAGTAACTTCATCTAGACCACGTGCTCTGAGGAAAAATAATTGATCCATATCTAACTGCCCCACTGTACTACCATGACCACATTTCACATCATCCGCGTAGATTTCCATCTCGGGCTTGGTATCAATCGCACAGCCACGCGATAACAATAAATTATGGTTATATTGATTGGAGTCTGTGTTCTGAGCATCTTTATGTACTATCACTTTGCCATTGAAGATGCCATGACAACGATCATCCAACACTCCTTTATACAACTCATTACTCGTGGTATTGGGAACCAAATGATCAATTCGAGTGTGCGTATCCGCATGCTGTTCATCATTAAGTAAATACAAGCCATCCATTGTGGTATGAGATTGTTCACCTTCTAAGCGACTATGCACATCATTACGGCTCAATTTGCCACCCAAAGTAATATTTTGAGTATGCCATTGACTACCCGCTGCTTGTCTAGCAGCTATGGTAGCAACATGAAAAGCGTGATGAGACTCTTGCTGCAACTTATAGTGGAATAATTCAGCTTGTTCAGCCAAAACCACTTCACTCACAACATTGTTGAAATACACCCCATCGCCTACGCCAGCATAATGTTCAACAACCGTTGCCTGCGCGTTTGCATCAAGCACAATCATATTACGTAAATGCGTTGCTAGATTTGTCGTCGCCCCACTGTTAATAACCAGCAATCCAATAGGCTTATCAAGCACGATTTCCGTCGCAACATGTACCATCACACCTTCTTTCATTAATAAGGTATTTAGCGCCGTCAAACCGACTTTATCCAAAGCAACTTGCTGACCCAACTGTTGTTCAACAAAGGCAAGTGATGTTGAAAAAGGTTGAACGGTTACCCCTGAAGGCAAGCCATCTAGTTGAGACAAATCAGCCACGTACTCGCCATCGATAATCACAATACGATACGCATCATCTAACAATGCAAGTTTTTCACACTGTTCAGCCGCAATCGTCGTGTTCACCGCATCATGAGTGAAAGCTTGCTGAGACAGTTCCCAAAGACTGGTATATTTCCAATCTTCCTCTTTTTTAGACGGTAAGCCTGCAGATGAAAACTGCGTTAAAGCTTGTTGACGTAACGTCTGTAACCAAGGCAGATCACCACCTGGTAACGCGCTCGTCTCAGCGACACTGGCAAAAGGTGTCACCAGTTCTCTTAACTGTTTCATGCTGTTTGGCCCGCCTTTGGTGCATCAGTCACCCAACTATATCCTTTACTTTCCAACTCTTTCGCCAACTCTTTATCACCTGATTTCACGATTTGTCCATCAGACAACACATGAACAAAATCAGGCACGATATAATCTAGCAAACGCTGATAATGGGTAATCATCACAATCGAACGATCTTGTGAGCGTAGCGCGTTCACACCTTCAGAAACTGTTTTTAAAGCATCGATATCTAAACCTGAATCCGTCTCATCCAAGATAGCTAAAGCAGGTTCTAACAGAGCCATTTGTAAGATTTCATTACGCTTCTTCTCACCACCGGAGAAACCTTCATTAACACCACGGTATAAAAATTCTTCATTCATTTTAACCAGTTGCAGCTTTTCTCTCACCAAGGTCAAAAAGTCCATCGCATCCAACTCATCCAAACCTTGATGCTCACGCACCGCATTCACAGCCGCTTTCAATAAGTAGATATTACTGACACCATGGATCTCAACCGGATATTGAAAAGCCAGGAACACGCCTCGACGGGCACGTTCTTCTGCTTCTAAATCCAATAAGTCTTCATCCTTAAACACAACAGAACCTTGCGTGATTTCATAGCCATCTCGCCCTGCTAGTACATTAGATAAAGTACTTTTACCCGCGCCATTTGGCCCCATAATCGCATGCACTTGACCCGGTTTAACCGTCAAGTTAATCCCTTTCAGAATATCTTTACCGTCTACACTGGCATGGAGGTTTTTAATTTCTAACATCTTCAATCTCTTTAAAATAAAGTTCGGTTATTGCTATATCCGTTAGTAAACCAACGGCAACAAATCAACCAACAGAGCCTTCTAATGACAAGCCCAATAAATTCTGTGCTTCAACAGCAAATTCCATCGGCAACTGATGAATTACTTCCTTACAGAAGCCATTCACAATCATCGATACAGCATCTTCAGTATCCATGCCACGCTGTTTACAATAAAACAGCTGATCTTCACTGATTTTCGACGTTGAGGCTTCATGCTCAACTTGGGCAGACGGATTTTTCACTTCGATATACGGGAAAGTATGTGCAGCACACGTATCGCCCATCAACAAGGAATCACATTCTGTGTAATTACGTGCATTCTCAGCATTCGGACCAACCCGAACCAAACCACGATAAGCATTCGATGATCGACCAGCTGAAATACCCTTCGAAATAATCGTAGAACTGGTATTTTTGCCTAAGTGGATCATTTTTGTGCCAGTATCAGCCTGTTGCAGATTGTTAGTTACTGCGACTGAATAAAACTCACCAATCGAATTATCACCCTGCAAAATCACGCTCGGATACTTCCAAGTAATAGCAGAACCCGTTTCAACCTGTGTCCACGACACTTTAGAACTTTCACCACGACAAGCTGCGCGTTTCGTCACAAAATTATAAATACCACCAACGCCATTTTCATCGCCGGGATACCAGTTTTGAACGGTTGAGTACTTAATTTCAGCACGTTCCATCGCAACTAACTCAACCACCGCAGCATGCAATTGATTTTCATCACGCATCGGCGCGGTACACCCTTCTAAGTAACTCACATAAGCATCATCATCAGCAATGATTAAGGTGCGTTCAAACTGACCGGTATTGGCAGCGTTAATTCTGAAATAAGTTGATAATTCCATCGGGCAGCGAACACCTTTTGGAATATAAACAAAAGAACCATCACTGAACACCGCTGAATTGAGTGCCGCATAGTAATTATCACGATAAGACACAACGCTACCAAGATACTTTTTCAACAGCTCAGGATGCTCTTTCACCGCTTTCGAAAAAGGCATAAACAAAATGCCTTCTTCCGCGAGCTTGTCTTGGAATGTATTAGCAACAGAGACACTGTCAAACACCGCATCGACTGCCACACCGGCCAAACGTGCCCGTTCTTCAAGTGGTACACCCAGCTTCTCATAGGTCCGTAATAACTCTGGATCGACTTCATCCAAACTCTTCGGTCCATCTTTTTTATCTTTCGGGGCAGAGTAATAACTAATTTCCTGATAATCAATTTCAGGATAATTGACATGAGCCCATTCAGGTGTTTCTAACGTCAACCAATGACGATATGCTTCTAAACGCCACTCTAATAAAAACTCAGGTTCACCCTTAATTTTTGAAATCTGACGAACAATATCTTCACTTAAACCTACCGGTAAACTTTCCGACTCAATATCCGTAACAAAACCAGCCGAATACTCATTCGGAACAAACTCTTCTATTTGCTGTTTTTGTTCAGCCATGGATCTCACCACCCTGTTTTATTGCTAAGTCACTCTGAGGCACAGAGCGATAAAAATGGATTGGGCTCACACCGTTAACATGGGTCTTATGGACTAACATATCAGACAACTTCACTTCATCTAATGCGTGATAGACAGCACTATTAATACGTTCCCAATTAGTCTGTACGACACAATGTACTTCTTGGTCACAATGACTTTCACTGCTTACACATTCAGTTAATGCAATTGGCCCTTCAATTGCCGCAATCACCTCAGCAATAGAAATTTCACAGGCCGCTTTAGCTAGGGTATAGCCGCCATGTGCACCACGCTCAGAGTTCAACAAACCACCATGTGATAACAATTTCATCACTTTTCTAACCGTTGGTAGCGGCACACGAACTGCTTCAGCCAACATCTGCGCATTATGCTGTGAATCAGTATTCTCAGCAAGATAACTCATCAAAACGATGCCATAATCTGTCAATTTTCCCATGCGTAACATGTCACGCCCTCCTAATTAAGACCATTATAGTACCAATTAAGCAAATAACCAAGCTTGTCACAGGGTTATTTGTCACACAGATTATGAGAGAATAACCACCGTGAACTATTCGCAGTGTGGCCTGACTAAGGCAACACATTCTTTATTAAACATTTAACTTACACAACATTTAGGGAAGCCTCTCATATGAAACTTAAAACGCTTGCGATTTTGCCATTACTTTTTTCAGCCCCAGTACTTGTCAGTGCTGCAGATATGGATACGGACAAACAAAAACTGAGTTACATCTTTGGTGTACAAGTAGGTCAAGGTCTAAAGGCTGAAGGTGTCGAAATTGAAATGGATGCTTTTACAGCGGGTATCAAAGATATGATGGAAGGCAATAAACCTAAAATTGATCAAGCAACAGCCCAAAAGCTAGTGCAAGATTACCAGCAGGAAAAACAATCTGCCATGGCCGAAACTGCTGCTAAGAAACAACAAGAAGCCAACGACTTCTTAGCTAAGAATGCTAAAGAAGACGGTGTCGTTGTCACAGCAACAGGCCTACAATACAAAATCATTGAAGCTGGTGAAGGCAAATCACCCACCTCTGAAGATAAAGTCGTCGCCCATTACACGGGTAAATTATTAGACGGTACTGTTTTCGATAGCTCTCATGATAGAGGTGAACCCGCCACATTCCCTGTTTCCGGTGTCATTAAAGGCTGGCAAGAAGCACTACCTATGATGAAAGAAGGTGCTAAATGGCAACTCGTCATCCCTGCTAATTTAGCTTATGGCGATCGTGGTATCGGTAATGTCATTGGGCCAAACGAAACATTGATGTTTGATATTGAATTAGTCTCTATCTCTAAATAAAACGCTATACAGACAAAAAGCCATGGTGCACTATGCCCCATGGCTTTTTTGTTTAATTCCTAATCATCTTTTCCCGATATTCGACTGACTAGCACCAGATTTTCAATCGTCAAGCCGATATAAATCACAACAAAACAAAAAAAACTTATTGTTTACTTCAATCGCTATAGACACAGTAGTACATATATAGTCCCGCAACGGACAAATAAGGTCTAGTTACTTGCGATTTCTCAGGCTGATTAACAGCTCGCAAGTGATAATATTTATGAGACCAAGAAGCATTTTTCCAGACATTAAGGGTAAGACTCGCATATCAAGTTCTTATTTATAGGATGCAGCATGAATAGAACTACCTATTAGATACCCTGCTTCATCCAATAAGAAACACCTTATCGCCCGCTCTTCTGAAAAGATTATCTCAGCCGATCGAGATAAATCTCCGCCATTGATGAAAGCTTCAATTGCCTCTTTATACACATCATTAAACTGATAAAAGTAATGATCTAATTGCCTTGTCTGCTTTTTAGATTCTGCTCTCTGTATCAATATAAGGTTACTTAAGATTGTATCTAATTCAGGGTTAAAATTAATGTCTGATTCGGGATTTGAAAAATAAAACCCTTGCACCATATCTGCCACGATATCAATGGCTATCTGGGCCTCAGCTTTAGTCTAGGCATATTCAATGATGACCAAACACCCTGTTTCATGAATGAGAGAAACCATACCTAAGAATATTCGTTCCCTTTGGAACTAGTTGCAGCACGTGAAATCAAACTTTTGTCTGATTTAACAACATCTTGCTCTAAATCCCAAGTACGTTCAAAATTAGAAAGACCAGTAATAGGCTGTACAAAGGCATTGCAACCCGTCGCTATCACTAACTTATCGTAACTCACCACTACCCCTTTCTCAGAGGTCACCGTCTTGAGTTCATTATCAATCGAGGTAGCCTTACCACCCATGTGGATAGTGATAGCCTTATTCTCGAAAAAAAACTTCCTCAACTAACGATAAATCATCAGCCGTCTTACCAGAAAAATATTCACTTAAATGAATACGGTCATAAACAGCGATGCGTTCCTCACAAAAGGTCACCACCTCAAAATTGTCTTTTAATGGACTATCCATCAAAGTCGCAAAAAAGTACTGGCCCACCATCCCATTACCAATCACGACCAATGTTTTTTTCTTACTCATGCATGCCTTATTGCAAAAACGTATAAGGCAAGCTATTACAGGCATCATGCCTACTTTATAAACCACTGAAATTAAATGATTATTGAAATATATAATCAAGCATTGAGAAATTTAAAAAACCAAGGGGGTGCAGTTAGAAAATATGTTGGTGCAGACAAAAATTAAAAAACTAACTTATAGATAGCTAATTTACTGCTTTGTGCCAGAAGCAGTTGTTCGGGTAACGTCTCATGAAGAAGCTAAAAACAGTCTGTTAGAATAAGTGGCGAAGGAACAAAAACAGCTGTTTTTATTATCCTTTTAAAGAACTTGTTACATCGTACTTTATTCAAAAACCTTAACTAGAGCTTCATTTTTAATGAAAATTTCACCAGAAAGAAGCTTATTCCCGAAGCAAAGTATATAGTTTTTCCCAATCAAAGTAGGCACCCGGATCTGTTTTCCTACCAGGTGAAATATCAGAGTGACCTTTGATCTGTTGGGTATTTAACTCGGGATAACATTCACACAAACTGGCCACAACCCCAGCCAATTTCTCATATTGCACTAACTCATAATACTGGTCATCAGAGCCTTCTAGCTCTATTCCAATCGTGAAGTCATTACAGCGCTCTCTGCCATCCAAGTTAGAGGCACCGGCATGCCAAGCACGTTGATGAAAAGGCACATATTGCATCACCTCACCATTACGTCGAATCAACACATGAGCAGAAACAGTCAAGTCCGCTATGGTTTGAAAATAAGGATGCGCTGTTGGGTCAAGCTGATTCATAAACAAATCATCGATCCAACCGCCCCCAAATTCACCTGGTGGTAAGCTGATATTGTGAATCACGATACCCGTGATATCAGATAAATCCGGGCGTGCGTCCTGATTAGGTGAACAGCGATACACCACGTCTTGTAGTAAGCCTGTTTGTTGCTCAATGTGCATGCACGAGTCCTCTCACCCTAACTTGATGCTGGTTTGTCATAAAAAAAGATAGAAAATTGTCGGTTCAAGCGGTACTCTTTTCTATTTTGATTCTAACGACGTTGCCATGACCTTGAGAAATACCATTCCGTCTGACGATATTACTTCACAAGTCAAATTAGCATTAGCAGAAGACATCGGTCAACAAGATTTAACCGCCGATCTTATTCCTGCTGACAGCATTGCCACCGCCACGATTTTAAACCGTGAGCCTGCTACCCTGTGCGGGCAAGACTGGGTGATGGAAGTCTTTAAGCAAGTCGACCCAATCATCAGCATTACATGGCACTTTAACGATGGTGATCAGCTAGAAGCTGATAATCTTATTTGTACCCTTAACGGCCCAGCTCGTTCGTTATTAACCGGTGAACGTACAGCAATGAATTACCTACAAACGTTATCTGCCACTGCCACACTCAGTAGCGTTTATGCAGCTCAAGTTGCAGGCATTGAGGTCAAAGTACTAGACACGCGAAAAACCATCCCCGGTTTTCGTCTTGCTCAAAAATATGCCGTTCGTTGTGGCGACTGTCATAACCACCGTATTGGACTTTATGACGGTATTTTAATCAAAGAAAATCATATCAATGCCGCAGGCTCTATCGCAGCTGCTATTACTCAAGCCAGGGCCTTACACCCAGGCGTTACCATTGAAGTTGAAGCCGAAAACTTTGGAGAAATGGATCAAGCGCTAGCTGGACAGGCTGATATTATCCTGCTCGATAATTTTGATATTGCCATGCTTAATCAAGCCGTTGAACGCAATCAAGGCCAAGCACTATTAGAAGCCTCCGGTAATGTGAACCTGACGACGGTCAGAGCCATTGCTGAAACTGGCGTGGATCGTATTTCAATCGGTGCCTTAACCAAGGATATTAAAGCGATCGATCTCTCCATGCGCTTTAAATAAGACTACCTATGTTTCTCTATGCTAGTTTGTCGTAATCTGGATGAAACCACGCCAAAGAATCATGCAATTTCACCACATCACCGATAATGACTAAGGTCGGCGCTACAAGCTTTTTTTCGCTCGGCTAAAGCAGGTAAATCAGCAATGGTACTCACCCATACTCTTTGTCTCCCAGTAGTCCCTTGTTGAATCAATGCCGCGGGCATATCTGCTGCCATGCCATGCGCTTGTAATTGCTGACTTAACATAGGTAAACCTGCCAAGCCCATATACACCACAACCGTTTGTCTCGTTTGTACAAAGCTCGCCCAATTCAAATCTAACTCACCACCTTTCAACTGCCCAGTGACAAACTTACAACTCTGAGAATAATCACGATACATTAATGGGATACCGGCATAGCTGGCACACCCTGATGCCTCAGTCACGTACGGCATAACTTGAAATGGAACCTGCTCAGCTGCCAAAGTCGCAATCTCTTTACCGCCTCGGCCAAAGATAAACGGATCGCTCCCTTTCAAACGTAACATCCATTTGCCTTGTTTGGCCTCTTTGAACAATAGCTGATTAATTTCATCTTGCCTAACAGCATGCCAAGTACGCTGCTTGCCGACATAAACCATATCGACCTCGCGCCTTCCAAGTCCAATACTTCCTTGCTCACTGAGCGATCATAAAACACAATGTCGGCTTGCTACATCAAACGTAACACTTTAAATGTCAGTAGCTCAGGGTCGCCTGGACCCGCTCCCACTAAATATGCTTCGCCTGACGTCAATGCCTCATGATCGTTTTGCTCTATCGCAGCCTGCAATGTCTGTTCACCTAAATCATCTCACCCGGCCAACACATGATCAGCCACAGGTCCTTGTAGAATCGATTCCCAAAAACGACGTCGCATCCCAAGCGTCGAAAATTTTGTTTTGACAGCATCACGGTATCGTCCAACCAGCGCACCCAAGCGACCATAGCTTGGCGGAATTAAGGTTTCTAAGCATGCACGAAGTTGTCTGGCGAGAATAGGTGACTCGCCACCACTCGATACAGCTACAACGATTGGGGAACGTTCTAGAATAGAAGGCAAAATAAAATCACATAACGGTGGGTTATCCGTAACATTAACCAAGATATTGTTGGCTTTAGCATGCTGATAAACCTGATAATTCACGTCATCATCACCGGTAGCGGCAATGGCTAAGACAAAGTTCATCACAAGTTCAGTTGAAAACGATGTGGCCAACCAATTGACCTCTCCTGCGCCCACACGTATTCTCATCGTTACTGATAACGCAGGAGAAACCACCGTAATTTTGGCCTTCACACGACAGAGTAAACTCATTTTCCGTGCTGCAACTACTCCTCCGCCAACTACAAGGCAAGATTTGTCTTTTAAATCTAAAAATATCGGTAAATTATCCATCCAAATGCCATCTGTTGAGATGGCTCTGGTCAACCCCTCAACTTATATCCGTCACCATCGCCAATTCACGCAACACAGCCGTGGCATAACACCCCGCCGGTAAATAGAATTGTAGTTCTAGATCGTGCTCTACCCA
The DNA here is from genome assembly GCA_029248745.1 of Gammaproteobacteria bacterium. GTDB lineage: Bacteria > Pseudomonadota > Gammaproteobacteria > Nitrosococcales > Methylophagaceae. Next base: position 63,629 of record JAQWIT010000010.1, on the reverse strand, counting down.
CTGCCATTCAAAAGACGCTGGATAAAGGCGAAGCGAACGTCGAGCTTGTGTCAACCCCTGTCTCTCTAGACCTTCGCACCAATCTAGCCACTCAGACAACACCGACCGCTCCAAAATGGCGCAATCATCTTGACTTCTCAATGCCCCTCTACCCCATAATGGGCCGGTAGGATGTATATCCATCGCTTGTAAACGTTGGTTCAACGCACTGTCATCAAGTTCTGTATTAAATAAGCTGGCTTTGGTTCCACTCAGTAACATGACATCACCCTGCAAAAGTTGATCCCAATTGCCCAGTTGCACGCGTTGCGCTAACACTAAGTTGAATAACCATGACCGTGCCGCTGATAAAATCAGGCTTTTCTGTTGGCGTTTTTTTGGCTTTTTGCCCTCAGAAAACCACTGCTGTGCTTTATGCAGATTATTTCCCTGGCGACCGAAACGTTGCTCAGCAAAATAATTGGGGACGCCATATTGTGAAATGTGCTCGAGTTGATGTTCCCAAAGCGTTCGATCACCTGTCACCGTGGTTAACCGCAGCTTAAAATGGTTACCTGAAAGTACACCGCGCTTGAGTTTCTTTTTATGACGGCCTATTTCGATGACTTGCACGTCATCATTATCAAAGTCTGTCCAATTTGGTTCTTGCGCCCCTTCGACTTTGACACTGAACCACTGTGTGGTGATGGCATGGCGATCTTTTAAACCCGCATAACCCACATCCAGTTTAGGCACTTGTGCAAATTCTGCTAGCTGTGATGCTAACCAATCGGTATTAGCACCGCGTTTACGAATTTTCAGTAATACATGCCCGCCTTCACCATAAGGTTCGAACGGCAGCTGCTCATCTACTTGAAAATGGCTGGGATTGGCGCGAATATTAGCCGAACAGTCAACCGCAACAGTATTGAGTCGGGCTAAAGCCGAGAAGTCAAAGTCACACAAGGAACAGGCCCTAGTCTGCTGCAGTCAATAACGCAACAGCATGGGCAGCAATACCTTCTTTACGTCCTGTAAAGCCTAAAGTTTCTGTCGTTGTTGCCTTAACGTTCACTGCTGACACAGAGACCGCACAATCTGATGCTAGATTCTCACGCATATCAGGAATAAAAGGCGCCAACTTAGGTGCTTGTGCTATCACTGTGCTATCGATATTTGCTACTTTCCAACCTTGGGCGTAGAGATCTTTAATGACACGCCGAAGCAACACGCGACTATCGATATTTTTAAAATCATCATCGGTATCAGGGAAATGATGACCAATATCCCATAAGCCCGCCGCACCCAATAAAGCATCACAGATGGCATGAATCAGTACATCCCCATCAGAGTGCGCCTCTAAGCCATGACTATGCCCTATTTCAGCGCCACCCAGTACAATGCTATCGCCTTCGCAAAAACGATGTACATCATAACCATGTCCGATACGCATTAGGCTTCTCCTTGCTGTTGTAAAAACCAAGAGGCTAAAGCTAAATCTTCTGGCACAGTGATTTTAATATTATCACTATGCCCCTCTACCATCATCGGGCTTAAACCCATTAATTCAATAGCACTGGCTTCATCTGTCACCGTCATTTGTTGTGAAAAGGCAGTTTCTAAACCCTGTTTCAATTGTCTTAAACGAAACATTTGTGGCGTTGCTGCACGCCACAAGTTCCGACGATCGACTGACTCCATGATCTCATTATTCAAATTAGTGCGTTTGACGGTGTCATTAACAAGTACACCCAAGATACCACCCACATCATGCTCAGAGAGAGATGTCAGCATTTTGTCTATATCGGTCACGCGTAGACAAGGCCTTGCCGCATCATGCACCAACACCCAAGGATCATCATCGAGATATTCAGATAAAATCATTAGGCCATTTAAGACAGAATCAGCACGATGGGCACCACCCTCAACAACATGTAAGGGGCAATCTAAAGAGACAGAGATGCTTGGCCACCAGTCATCATTTGGGGAAATAGCCACAATAATGCCCGCAATATCGGGGTGAGCTGCCAAACGTTGCAAGGTATGCTCAATGACGGTTTGTCCATTTAATAAAAGGTATTGCTTTGGCTTATCAGCTTGCATTCGCTCGCCAACACCGGCTGCAGGCACAACGGCCCAGAATTGAGGATTACTCATCCGACTCTTCAATGATCTGAAAGAAAGTTTCACCTTCCTTAATCATACCCAGTTCACTACGAGCACGCTCTTCAATCGCACCCAAGCCGCTTTTTAAATCTTGAACTTCTGCGGCAAGGACTTGATTACGCTCTGCAAGCTTGTCATTCTCAGCTTGCTGAATTTCAACGCTGCGATGCAAATGCATTGCCGATGGTAATCCCGCATGGCTAAACCACAGGCGATATTGTAATAACACTAATATCAACGTTAACAAGATCATCACTGGTTTCATGGTATATATTCGTTACCATTCAAAGTACCGGTTTTTAGTATTGCTAATCGTCTCATTGGCAAGGCATCACTTTCAAGTAATAGTCGTTCTATTGCTGGAAATGATAACGTAGTCCAAGGTGACGAGTCGCTGTGATACAAATTGGTACTTTGGGTGGTCACGAGTCTCTAGCTGGCTTGGTTAAAAGCCTTCATTCCAGGATAAGTAGCAGCATCACCTAACTCTTGTTCGATACGAATCAATTGATTGTATTTCGCAATCCGGTCAGAACGAGACAGAGAGCCTGTTTTAATTTGACCTGCATTCGTCGCTACAGCCAAATCTGAAATCGTTGTATCTTCAGTTTCACCACTACGGTGTGATACAACAGCAGTGTAGCCAGCGGCTTTAGCCATATCAATGGCAGCTAGAGTTTCAGTCAACGTACCAATTTGGTTAACTTTAATCAGGATAGAGTTAGCAACGCCTTGATCAATACCTTGGGACAAGATTTTAGTATTAGTCACAAATAAATCATCACCCACTAACTGGCAACGATCTCCAACGCGATCGGTCAATAACTTCCAACCTGCCCAGTCATTTTCATCCATACCATCTTCGATACTGATGATTGGGTATTGATCCACCCATGTCGCTAATAAGTCAGCAAACTCAGCAGAGCTTAACGAACGGTTTTCAGAGGCCAATACATATTGACCACCTTCGTAAAACTCAGAGCTAGCAGCATCAATCGCAAGCATGATGTCTCTACCAGCAACATAACCTGCATTATCAATCGCAGTCAAAATCACCTCAATCGCCGATTCGTTCGACGGTAAATCCGGTGCAAAGCCCCCTTCATCACCGACCGCAGTATTCATACCTTGGTCACTTAATACTTTTTTCAGCGCATGGAAAACTTCAGCACCATAACGAATTGCTTCTGAAATACTATTTGCGCCGACAGGTACAATCATAAACTCTTGTAAATCAATGCTATTATCTGCATGCGAACCACCGTTGATAATGTTCATCATCGGCACAGGCATCACATTGGCGTTATTACCACCAAGGGATTTGAATAATGACATCCCCGAATCATTTGCTGCCGCTCTTGCTGCGGCCATTGAAACAGCTAATAAGGCATTAGCACCTAAACGACTTTTGGTATCAGTCCCATCTAATGCGATCATTTTCTCATCGATGGCAGTTTGCTCTGATGCGTCCATACCAACAACAGCATCACATAACTCACCACTAACAGCAGCGACGGCATTCAAAACACCTTTGCCTAAATAACGGCTTTTATCACCGTCACGTAGCTCAACTGCCTCACGTTCACCGGTCGATGCACCCGACGGCACTGCCGCACGACCCATCACACCATTTTCTAAAATAACATCTGCTTCGACCGTTGGGTTACCACGTGAATCAATCACTTCACGACCGACAATATCAATAATCTTACTCACAACACTCTCCCAATAACTAGCTTCAATATTACATTGTAACTAACTAATTTATATTCACTTAATACTTTATCATATTAAAGAGTCTTCAATAAAATCTTGTTGCTTCACAGCTGCATCCAATGTCATCAAGGTCTCTAATAGGGCTTCCATTTTAGCCAATGGCCATGAGTTAGCCCCATCACTTAACGCCTGCTCTGGATCAGGATGTGTCTCCATAAAGACACCTGCTACACCCACTGCCACAGCAGCACGTGCCAACACAGGTACAAATTCTCTTTGACCACCAGAAGAACCGCCTTGGCCACCTGGTTGCTGAACTGAATGTGTCGCATCAAAAACAACAGGGCAATCCATCTTGCGCATCAGAGGCAAACCACGCATATCGGATACTAAGGTGTTATACCCAAATGATGTACCGCGATCACACAACATAACTTGTTGGTTACCTGTCGATTTGGCTTTGTGTGCTACATGAGTCATATCCCAAGGCGCTAAGAACTGACCCTTCTTGATATTAACGGGTAGACCTTGCTCAGCTACTTTTAAAATGAAATTAGTCTGACGGCACAAAAAAGCCGGTGTTTGTAGTACATCAACTACACTCGCCACTTCAGCCAGCGGTGTATCTTCATGCACATCCGTTAACAGGGGCAGACCATATTCTTTTTTCACTTTTTCTAAAATCGCCAAGCCTTTCTCAACACCTGGACCACGATAACTCTTGGTCGATGTCCGGTTCGCTTTATCAAAAGATGATTTGTAGATGAACGGAATACCTAGACTATCAGTCAATTCTTTCAAACGACCTGCCACATCCATGGTCATCTGTTCACTTTCAATAACGCACGTACCCGCGATTAAAAATAATGGCTGCTTACCGCCAACCTGATGTCCACATAACTGCATTACTGTTCTCCTCGCTTGGCTTTATTATTTTTAGCCGCATTAATAAAACCATTAAACAAAGGATGGCCGTGTCTTGGCGTTGATGTAAATTCAGGATGAGACTGACATGCAACAAACCAAGGGTGTCCTGGAATCTCAATCATCTCAACCAAGTTTTTATCTATCGACATACCCGAGAACCTCAAGCCCGCCTCTTCTAATGCCGATTTGTAATTGTTATTAAATTCATAACGATGACGATGGCGTTCAACGATTTCTATCTGACCATAAACCTCATGAGCTAAACTTCCTTCATCAACCAAACAGGAATAACCGCCCAAACGCATCGTACCGCCTAAGTCAGAGTCTTGGTCGCGTTGTTCAACACTACCATCTTCTTTTTGCCATTCCGTAATCAAACCAATGATTGGGTGCGGCGTTGTAGTATCAAACTCAGTGCTACAGGCCCCCTCTAAGTCAGCCTTATTACGGGCATATTCAATCACAGCCACTTGCATACCTAAACATATACCCAAATATGGAATATGATTTTCACGTGCAAACTGTGCTGTTTGAATCATGCCTTCAACACCGCGCTCACCAAAACCGCCCGGGACTAAAATCGCATCCATCTCAGCCAATTGCTTTGACCCGTTTTGTTCAATCGACTCAGAATCAACATAATGAACTTTAACTTTAGTACGAGTATGAATACTGGCGTGGATTAATGACTCAGACAAAGACTTATACGCCTCTGTTAAATCCATATACTTACCCACCATGGCAATATTGACTTCACCTTGTGGATTATTCAAATTATCTGTCACTTGCTGCCAACGACTTAAGTCAGCAGGTTTTGCATTAAGATGTAATTGTTTAACGACAATATCATCTAAGCCCTGCCTATGAAGATCCATAGGAATCTTATAAATACTATCGACATCCACTGCAGAGATCACAGACTTTTCAGGTACATTCGTAAACAAAGAAATCTTACGACGTTCAGATTCAGGTAAAGGTCGATCCATACGACACAACAACACATCAGGTTGAATACCAATCGTACGTAACTCTTTCACCGAGTGCTGCGTAGGCTTGGTTTTAATTTCACCGGCCGAAGGAATATAAGGTACCAGCGTTAAATGTAAAAACAACGCCCGATCACGACCTAATTCTGTGCCCATTTGGCGAATCGTTTCTAAGAAAGGCAATGATTCAATATCGCCGACTGTGCCGCCAATTTCAATTAAGGCAACATCGGCATCACCAGCACCTTGATAAATGCACCGTTTAATCTCATCTGTAATATGGGGAATAACTTGAACCGTATTACCTAAATACTCACCACGACGTTCTTTGCGAATCACATTTTCATAAATTTGACCGGTTGTATGATTATTTTGGCTGGTCATATTAGCGTCAATAAAGCGCTCATAATGACCTAAATCCAAATCTGTCTCCGCTCCATCTTCAGTTACAAAGACTTCGCCATGTTGTAGCGGGCTCATCGTGCCGGGATCGACATTAATGTATGGATCAAGTTTAACTAAGGTGACTTTCAGACCACGTGCTTCCAAAATCGCGGCCAGTGATGCGGCTGCAATTCCTTTACCCAAGGACGACACAACACCACCAGTGACAAATATAAATTTAGACATAATTTGGAGAGTTCGAGTTACACGGCACCGCCAGAATGGCAACGCTCAAATTGGCTATACAGTGTATACAATTTATGCCTTTATCTCAATGAAAAACTAGCAATTCCTTTGCTTTTATACTGTCTTTATAAGTGGTAAATAGCCCTGTTCACCCTCGCTTAATACACAGTGTTGACTATAGCCATAACCGACCACGCCAATTAATTCATCACCAACGAATAACAACGGGACATGCATCCGCTCCCAGGGAGGGATAGCCCACTCCTGATACAAATGTTTAAGCGACTTATGATGAGCATGTCCTACTAACTGAATAGACTCTCCACCTTGGCGAAAAGATAATATTAGACCTTGCTCAAACTGCGCAGGCCTAATACCAACCATATCTGTCTCAACCCAATCCAACACCCGGCCATCAGCTAACGCTATTGGGTTTGGTTCAGAACAGTCGTAACTGGCCTCGTGATCCCATTCTCCGATTGGAAAATCAAAAAACAGTTTATCTTGGAAACGCCTCACTTCTACCCCGAACCAGGACAACATAGGTACCCGATCCTGTTCTGCTAAGCACACCTCATCAATTAAGGCCTGTAAAACTCGCTGAGATGGCAAAGGCATATCCCATTGCTGTAATGCAGTCCGGATTGCATTCCTTTGCCGTTGTGTAGATAACAGCATTAACGCGCTGATTGCTAACTGCCGTGTTTCATCCTCGACAATAACCGTCTGAAGATCTAACACGCCTAAGTCATAAGCCAAAGCATCATATTCAGCACAGTGTCGAGCACTTCGCGACAGAACTTCAGACGCCTGTGGCCAACGTTCTGTTAATACAGGCCATAGCTGGTGTCGTAGATAATTACGGTTGAATTGCACATCACGATTGCTAGGATCTTCAATCCATTGAAGTTGATGTTGCCTCGCATAAGCAACAATCTGCGCCTGTGTCACATCCAATAAAGGGCGTAACAATTGTGCATCTGCCAACGATGATTGTATCGGCATCGCCGCCAAACCTTTTGGTCCGGCCCCACGAAGTAATTGCAGTAATAAAGTCTCAGCCTGATCATTCTGATGTTGAGCCGTTAATACAGTGTCTTGAGGGAGAACATGATCGGCAATAGCCCCATACCGTGCCTGTCTGGCAGCAGACTCTATGCCGTGATCTGCGATGCCTTTAACAGTCACTTTAATACAGTCATAATCGACTGTCAGATCAGCGGCTATCTGCTGACAATGTTCAGCCCACTGGCCAGATTGCCCGGACAAACCATGATCAACATGAATCGCGTGTAATTGTTCAGTAGGAAACTGACCACTCGTCGCTAATAAGTGCAATAAAACATGGGAATCAACACCCCCACTGTAGGCAATCCAGACTGAGCCGCCAGCACAGGCCTCAACGACTTGCTCAACAACGCTTTGGGGCCAATCTCTCACGTGACGAGATTAGTTCTCGTATTCGCCGAAGTTAAGTAAGCGTTTTTGACGATGCTCAATCAAGCCTTCACCAGAAATGGTTTCTAATTCAGTCAATTTTTCATCAATGGCTTGCTTAACACGTTCAGCCATCTCATCCATATCACGATGCGCGCCACCCAATGGCTCAGGAATAACAGCATCAACCAAACCAAACTCTTTCAAACGATCTGATGTCACGCCAAGGGTTTCAGCTGCTTCAGGTGCTTTGTCGGCACTTTTCCACAAAATAGACGCACAACCTTCAGGCGAAATAACAGAATAAATACTATATTCCAACATCATTAAATGATCCGCTACACCAACAGCCAATGCACCACCTGATCCACCTTCACCAATCACAGTGCTGATAATAGGTGTTTTCAATTGCGCCATTTCAAATAGATTACGTGCAATCGCTTCACTCTGGCCACGCTCCTCGGCATCGATACCCGGATATGCTCCCGGTGTATCAATGAATGTCAGAACAGGCAAACCAAAACGTTCTGCCATTTTCATCACACGTAACGCTTTACGGTAACCTTCAGGTCGAGGCATACCAAAGTTGCGAGATACTTTTTCTTTTGTATCACGCCCTTTTTGATGGCCAATCACCACCACAGAACGGCCATTTAAACGACCTATTCCCGTGATAAGGGCTTGATCATCGGCATAAACGCGATCGCCATGCAATTCTTCAAAATCGGTAATAATGCGGTGAATATAATCTAAGGTATAAGGACGTTGCGGATGACGTGCCATTTGAGTGACTTGCCACGGCGTCAAATTCGCAAAGATAGACTCTGTGAGCCCAACCGTTTTATCCTGTAGCTTTTGAATTTCCTCAGTGATGTTGAGATCATCACTATCACTACTCATATAACGCAACTCGTCGATTTTCGCTTCTAACTCAGCAATCGGTTGCTCATAATCGAGGAAATTTTGTTGCATCAGTGCTTACCCTAAAAATCAAATTGTCTTGAATTATACACGTGCCACACAGAAAAAGAGCTACCCGATAATTAATTCATTGTCCTCATCAGCCGCTTCGTGTTTGTCCATCCTAATTGCCAAGTTCAAATCATTCTTCGAGTCAGCATTTAACAATGCTTCTTCTTGGGTGATTTTCCACTCGTGATATGACTCTAACAAGGCCTGGTCAAACGTGACTGTGCAATCATTCGGGCTCTCTTTCATCGCTTCCTTAATCTCGCCAACATGACCTTTTATAATGAATTCTTGGATACAAGGAGAAATCAGCATGACTTCAACAGCAGGAATTCTCTCACCATCAACACTAGGCAATAAACCTTGCGACACAATGGCGCGTATATTCAGCGACAAATCCATCAATAATTAACGATATGCCACATCAAGGGAAAAATTTAAAATTCTATCCAGTGTTTGATTGGCATTATTCGGATGTAGTGTCGCCAAACATAAATGACCGGTTTCCGAATAAGCACTGGTATATTTCATTGTTTTCATATCACGAATTTCACCAATCAAAATCACATCTGGCGCTTCGCGTAAGGCATTTTTTAACGTATTGTCACATGTTAAAATATTAATCCCTACCTCAAGTTCCTGTAGAATTGAACGAACATGCTTATGGATAAACTCGAGTGGATCTTCGATGGTTGGATACGGGAATTAGAATGACGATTTCGGTGACCTATCATAGCGGCTAATGTTGTCATATTACCCGAGCCTATAGCACCGACTACCAGCACCAATCCCCGTTTTCCCATAATAATGTCGCCTAGAACAGGCGGTAAGCTCATATCTTCAAAATACGGAATAATGGAATCAATATAGCGTATTAAAATGGATGCTTCACCACGTTGACGAAAAATATTAACTCGAAAACGACCAAAGCCGGATAACGGTAAAGCAGAGTTCATCTCTAAAGTCCGTTCAAATTTCTTGGCCTACTCACTACTCATCAATGAAGAAGCCTTTCCGGTCACATCGCCCAGCTCCAACTTCTTAGTACTAACCGGCTTAATCGTGCCATCGATTTTAATCTGGGGTTCTGTTCCCGTACAAAAGAACATATCTGATGCATCTTTTTCTGTCATCAGCTCTAAATACGGTATCAGATCCATAACAATATCCCCAGCTTTGAATGTAATACCCCACCCTCGTTCTAAACAATCAGGCTTGTCCAGCGACCCATTCTTGTATGTGACTAACCATACTTCATTTTCACGTCTGTGATAATGGGGAAAGCTTCTAAATCAGTCAACAACGTATCCTCAGGCCGAACCTTCCAATCTGTTCCTAAAGAAATCAATGTTCTAGCATCTTGGTTTCGGTAATCCACCTCAACAGGAATCAAACCATTCTTAAACGGCATCATCGCCGTCTGCAAAAAGCTTATCCAACTTTGGTCATCCGAGGTATTATCAACCCTCACAACCAGTGCCTTGCCACACATTTCACGTGCTCGAGCAACATCATAAACTAACTCAGCCGTCGCCGCTAAACCACCCGTGAAATTATCCTGACTGATCCTACCTTGAATCACCACTAGCTTATCTGGCTGTATTAACGCTTGATATTGCTCATAAACATCGGCAAATACCCGTACTTCGAGTCGTGCGGTTCGATCATCTAAAGTAATAAATGCCATTCGGCCGCCATTCTTATTTTTCATCGTTCTAATGGCAACGATCAAGCCCGCCGTAATCACTGGAATTTCATTACGCTGGTAGCCTTTTGACTCTGGCGCATCTAATTCATTAATCCGTTTCGGTATAAACCGCGCTAGCTCTTCAGTATAACGATCAATCGGATGACCACTTAAATACAAACCCAAGGTTTCTTTTTCAGCAATCAGTAACTGCTCTTTTGACCATTCAGCCACATCAACTAAAGGTTCATCTTCGGTTTCTGTCGGTTCCGATACCATCAAACCAAACATATCATTTTGACCGTTATCCATATCACGGCGATGTTGTTCTGCAATCTGTGTTGCTTTCGTTAAACTGGCTTCTAAACTCGCTCGATGCCCCCCTAGCTCGTCCAATGCGCCAGATTTAAGCAAAGCATCCATAACACGTCGGTTGATTTTCTTCATATCAACACGGCGGCAAAAATCATACAAACTGCCAAAGGCCTCGCCTGATTCTCTCTCTTCAACAATACCAGCAAGCGCTGCTTCGCCAACGCCTTTAATCGCACCCATGCCATAACGAATCGTTTGTTCATCTGCGACCGTAAAACGGATTTTGCTGTGATTAACACCCGGTGGCAGTACCGTTAAGTTCATATCCCGACACTCATCGATTACCCCCACAATCTTATCGGTATTATCCATATCCGCCGATAACACCGCTGCCATAAAGGCCGCTGGATAATGGGCTTTTAGCCAGGCTGTTTGATAAGCGACTAAGGCATAAGCTGCCGAGTGAGATTTATTAAACCCATACTCAGCAAACTTCTCCATCAAATCGAAGATCGGTCCAGCCGTCTTTTCATCAATATTGCGTTTAGCAGCACCCACTAAGAAAAACTGCCGCTGCTGGGCCATTTCTTCGGCTTTTTTCTTACCCATCGCCCGACGTAGCATATCGGCACTACCTAAACTGTAGCCGGCTAATACTTGAGCAATTTGCATTACTTGTTCTTGGTAAACAATAACCCCATAGGTCGGCTTCAGAATCGGCTCTAAATCCGGATGAGGGTAATCCACCTTGGCACGACCATGTTTTCGGTTTACAAAGTCATCCACCATTCCTGATTGCAGTGGACCAGGCCGGAATAAGGCCACCAAAGCCACGATATCTTCAAACGTATCGGGTTGTAGGCGTTTGACCAATTCCTTCATACCACGAGATTCTAATTGGAATACAGCTGTCGTTTCACAGCGTTTTAACAAGTCATAACTGGGTTTATCGTCTAAAGGCAGATTGGTAATATCAATCTTGTTGATCTCTTCTTGTGGCAAAATCGTTTCAAGATTTTTAATTGCCCAATCGATGATGGTCAATGTCCGCAAACCTAAGAAATCAAACTTCACCAAACCGACACTTTCGACATCATCTTTATCATATTGAGACACCAGGCCAGCGCCATTTTGCTCACAATAAATGGGGGTATATTCCGTCAACGCTTTAGGGGCGATCACCACACCACCGGCATGTTTACCGACATTTCGCGTTAAGCCTTCCAACTGTAAGGCTAAATCAATCAGCGTTTTAACATCTTCTTCTTTGTCATAACGTTCTCTGAGTAATGGTTCTTGCTCTAATGCCTTGGTTAATGTCATCTTGAGCTCAAAAGGCACCAATTTAGCCAAACCATCCACTAAACCATATGGAAACCCTAATACACGACCAACATCACGCAGTACGGCTTTTGCCGCCATCGTACCGTAGGTAATGATCTGCGACACATGATCACGACCATAATGTTCTGATACATATTCGATTACCCGATCACGGCCTTCCATACAAAAGTCGACATCAAAGTCAGGCAATGACACCCGTTCAGGATTTAAGAAACGCTCAAATAACAAGTCATATTGCAAAGGATCAATATCGGTAATTTCAAGGGCATAAGCTACCAACGAACCCGCACCAGAGCCGCGACCAGGTCCAACCGGCACCCCATTGTTTTTAGCCCACCGAATAAAGTCGGCAACAATCAAGAAATAGCCCGGGAACCCCATCTGATTAATAACATCAAGCTCGATTTGTAATCGCACTTCATAGTCATCACGACGAGACACTAATGTCTCAGGTTCAGGAAATAAAACAGGTAAACGTTTTTCCAACCCCTCGAATGACTCTTGCGTTAAAAATTCTGCAATGCTCATCCCTTCAGGTACAGGGAAATCAGGCAAGAAATGTTGGTCTAAGGTTAATTCGACATTACAACGCTTGGCAATTTCAACCGTATTCTCAATCGCCTCTGGAATATCATTAAACAAGTCAGCCATCTCTTGAGGTGAACGCAAGTATTGTTCAGGTGAATAATGCCTCGGCCGACGCGGATCATCTAATAGACGTCCATCACTAATACACACTTTAGCTTCGTGCGCTTCAAACTGTTCTGGTTCCAAAAAACGAACCGCATTCGTTGCAACCACAGGTAAGTCGACTTTGGCCGCCAAAGCCAAAGCAGCCTCTAAATAGCGTTCATCATCTTCTCGACCCGTACGAACCAGTTCCAAATAAAATCGGTCAGGGAATAAATCAGACCATATATTTGCTTGGCTTTCTGCTTCTTTTTTTTGATTATTTAACAGTGCTTTAGAAACTAAACCTTCATGACTGGATGAAATACAAATCAAGCCTTCTGTTTGTCCTTGCAACCACTCAAAATTCAGCATCGGTACACCCAAATGCTGTCCTTCAATATAGGCTCGAGACAATAATCTCGACAAATTATGATAGCCCACCATATTCTGGCAAAGCACAATAAAACGACGATTTCCTTTAGCACCTGCCTCGTCTCTCAAACGTAGATCAGCCCCTAAAATCGGTTTCACACCTGCTCGAATAGCAGCACTGTAAAACTTCACTGCCGCAAAGAAATTATGTTGATCCGTTAACGCGACCGCTGGCATGCCAGCATCAGCGACAGCAGAAATAAGCGGCTTAACGCGAACTAAACCATCGACTAAAGAGTAATCGCTGTGAATATTTAAATGAACAAATTGCGCTCTCATTACGTGAACTTAAACCTAATCTACTCTTTTAAGGAAACTTAACAGGGCCAGGCTTACTATCAAGCCCAGTTGTCGCTTCAACAATAGATTGTGCCTCTTTCTGACCCATCGCCATGGCATCCTCTTGAGACATCATTGGACTAAACTGACCTGATATAGCATCTGGGCCACCTTCATCCTGCTTGAGGTAAAGCGTCTGAGTTGGGTAAGCGAACTCAACATCTAATTGTTTTGCCAATCGTAAAATATCCAAAAGAAAACGGTGACGTTCTCTTAGCTCCATATTCCAATCTGGTGTCTCCCAGAACACATACACCAAGATATCTAAAGAAGCTGCACTATACTGATTAAAATACACCTGATAATAATCCTTACGCATATAGGGATGTAGTCGAATCAACGCCCTGACACCTTCACAAAAAGCATCAATTTTTTCTGGTGGCGTGTCATAAGTTAGACCTAACATTGTCTTCATACGACGAAAACGTCGTGCGCCCATATTGTCTATTTTCGTATTTGTCAGTATTGCATTAGGCAATGTTATCAATGAGTTATAGAATGTTCTTACTCTAGTACTCCTAAAGCCAACTTCCTCTACTGAACCTTCAACATCACCGATAACAACCCAATCACCAATCTGAAAAGGTCGATCAAGTAGAACGGTTAAAGAGCCAAAGAAATTACCCAATAAATCTTTTGCTGCCAAAGCAAAGGCCAAACCACCAATACCTAAGCCAGCTAATAAACTGGTCACATCGATATTGAGATTATCGGCTGAGAAAATCACCCCCATTACGACAACAAAAACCTTCAAGCTTTTCGTCACCATGGGCACTAATAAATCATCAAAGCGATTACTAGTGGCTAAGGCTTTACGCATCAATAAAGCATAAATAACATCGACCAGTCTAAAAGCACTCCATACTGCAGATAAACTGACCAGCAACTTCACTGCCACAGACAAAATGGCCAAAGCTGTATCAGGTAAGCCCAATAAACCCAATAAAAACCACCAAATCAGCGCCATGGCCATCAAACCTAATGGCCTCAATATAGTGTCATCGACATCTCTATAATCAGAATGGCATAATTTCCAATGCTTCACATTCTTAGATAAGAACCAAGCGACTAACTTATCAGTAATAAAACCAATAATGACAACAATGAAGATGCCTAGCCATTGCCAATATTCAATGATAAACTTTTCTTTTAAGACATCAGGCAAAGCCGCCCTCAAATGGATATAAAACGGTAAAGCTACTTGTGGGTCTTTACTGCCATTCTTGGCTGGCACAGCCAACAAACCTTCTAAAATATTAGGCAAAGCACTCAGAGAAGCTTGATTAAATAGCCAACGCCCATCCGCCTGTTTAATAATTGAGACTTCACCTTGTGAATAACGACCGAAGACATACTTATCGCCTTTCGGCTGACGCGGGACATCACTTAATACAACGTCCTTACTTCGCTCAATCACAGACAACAACATCGTCGCAAGTGTTTTACCTTTTTCTTGCTGAATAACAGCCGGCAAATAACTCAAATCAAACGTTGAAATTGCAGCTTCGATCTGACTTTTATCACCTGCAGCAACTGCAGTCATCGCATTCAAAAACGTCTGCATGGTAGCCCTGGCATTTTGCAATGTTTCGGGTACAACCTCAGCAGCAACGTCAGCACTGGGATCCTGTGTTAGTTGCTCAGCATAAAGTGCGGGTTGAAAAGCCAGCAACCCAAATAAAAAGATAAAACGCATTAACAGGCTCATCATGCCAAATTAAACTCCAACTCGGGATCAGGTGCATAAGCTAAGACTGTCTGCACCGCTTGTTTCCAATCATCGGTTGCCATTAAAGTATTTCGATTCATTCCATGGCGACCATGTAATCGTATCAAACGCATATGTCGTATAGGATCTTGCTCAATTTTCAGGCCATCAATCACTTGTACAACGCTATCTGGCTTATTACACACCAGCACCATGTCACACCCTGCTGATAAAGCTGCTTCAGCTCGGGCAACACTGTCTCCCATCACTGCAGCACCTTCCATACTGAGATCATCGCTTAATACTACACCTTGAAACCCCAACCGTTCTCGTAATACCTCTTGAATCCAAAACTGCGAAAAACCAGCTGGCAATGGATCGCTTTTTTCATAAACAATATGGGCCGGCATAATGCCTGCCAACTCACTATTACATAACTGTCTAAAGGGCAGCATATCTGATTGCAACATATCTTCGAAATGCCTTGTATCTGTCGGTAACCCTAGATGGGAATCCACTTCCACAGCGCCATGTCCAGGGAAATGTTTACCTACTGCAGGCATCCAGGCACGTTTCATCCCTTGAATATAAGCTTTAGCCACTGCGGTCACTGTCGCTGGATCTCTATGAAAAGAGCGGTCACCAATCACTTCACTAACACCGTAATCTAAATCAAGCACCGGAGCGAAACTGAAATCCACACCCACCGCACGTAGTTCAACTGCCATTAACCAGCCCGTCAATTCGGCACGAGATAAAGTCAAGTCTGGTTGACGCTCATACCCTTGCCCCAAAGCACCGACAGGCGGTAAGCGTGTAAAACCATTACGAAATCGCTGAACACGTCCCCCTTCATGATCCACTGAAATCAAAAGATGTGGATCACGTAAGGCGCGAATAGATGCTGTTAATTCAGTAATTTGTTCTGGCGATTCATAGTTTCGGCTAAATAAGATAACACCACCTACCAGCGGGTGCTGCAATATCTCAGCCTCTTCTTCACCAAGTGTCAAACCGACTAAGTCGACCATTAAAGGGCCTAATGTCATACACGCTCGCCTTATTCGTGAATCATGACCTGAGTACCTGCTTCCACTAAATCAAAAAAAGGCAACAAATCACGGTTATGCATTCGAATACACCCATGAGATAACGGCACACCCATCGGAAAACTATCAGGGCAGCCATGGATATAAATATAACGTTGCATTGTATCAACATTTCCCAACCGGTTCTGGCCAACTTCTAATCCACTCAGCCATAAAATACGGGTCAATATCCAATCTCTTTCCGGAAACTGCATAGACATCGTCTCGGTATAACGCTCTCCTGTCGGACGGCGGCCAACAAAGATCGTGTTTTCAGGTAAACCCTCACCGATAAGACCTCTTATTTGATGTAGCCCTCTCGGTGTACATTCACTATTTTTTCCTTCGCCAGGCCCATTTTTTGCTGTTGAAACCGCGGCCTCGAACACATAGTTTTCCGCTGCATCATCAGCTATCACACGACAGCTTTGCTCAGACAATGAAATTTCTACGTGTACCATTAAATCACTTCTTTTATTAGGAGATCATTGCCAGTATACCTTGCTACAAAAACTAACAAACCTTAAATGACCACCTTACTAAAAAACTCACGGAAACGCTTATCGATCCAATACTTCGGCTTTAAAGGGTTAGTACCATAAACAAAACCGACATGTCCTCCACTTTGCGTTAATTCTAATGTCACATCCGTTGATAATTCAGATTGGTTTGGAATCGCAGCTTGTGTCATGAAAGGGTCATTTTCACTGTGCAATACCAAAGTGGGTACTTTAATCGTCTTTAAAAACTGACGTGCACTGGCCTTTTCATAATAATCATCTGCACTGTCAAAACCATGTAATTTCGCTGCCATATTATCCACATGATAAAACGTCCTCGCTTGATTAAATGCCTCTAAATCCATCGGCAAAGGCATCTCTCTATGCTTGGCTAGTACTTTTTTACGTACTAATCTGATCAGGTGACGCTGATAAATACGTGAAAAACCTGTAGTCAGATGCTCCGCCGTATTAGCCAAATCAAAAGGAACCGACACGGCCATCGCAGCAGAAAGCGGACTGTTATCACCTTTTTCGCCCAAATACTTCAATAAGGCATTACCACCTAATGACACACCAAAAGCACCCAAAGGCCGTTCTGGGTACCGCGCTTTTAAAAACTCGATAAAATAATCAATATCTGGACTATCACCAGAATGATACCAACGAGGTAATCGATTTCCTTTTTTACCACAAGTGCGAAAATGCATTAGCACACCCTGCCAACCCAAATCGCGCACCACATTTAATACACCTTGAGCATAGCCGGATTCAACTGACCCTTCTAAGCCATGAAACAAAGCAATAATGGGACCTGACTCTGTTGAAGGTGTCCACGACAATTCAACAAAATCACCGTCAGGCAACTCTAATATTTCCTCAGTTAATGCTAGCGGTATTTGCCGTCTAAATAAGGTCGGAAACAGCGTCTGACTATGCTGATCTGGCAACCAGCATGCTGTCTTAAATTGACTTTTAATAATTTTACCTTGGTTCATGGTTCCCTACCGAAATGACGACTTAATTTCTAGAAATCTTCTAATTTAACCTGTTTTAAGCACTATTTTATCGAGAAATGCTACCCAATTCTCATCTCTCAACCAAGGCTTATTGGCGCTTAGCAACGACAAAGCCTATTCTATTTTTAACATCCAATATACAGGCCTAGACCGATTCTACGGTAATGAATTTAACGTAATAAAAAACCGAATAGCATCCTTATCTGCAAATCAAAAAGTAGTGCTCACAAACCTACTTTGTATCTTATTTGTTCTTGGTTTTACATACCTTACCGTACTCAACGAAAAAGCCGCACTCTACCAACAACTTGATAATCAACTCAAAGATGCTGCTAGAGTGACTGAATCACTTTTGCCAAGTCCATTGCATCACCACAATATTACCCAATATGCTCTTAATGACGATCAAAAAATGGCTCACATCCACGCTCTGTCTGACTTTACCGATCAACGCGATATCACCTATGTCTACTCCCCAATTAAACGTCACGATAAAATTCTCTTCACCTCATCCAGTGCCACACCTGAAGAAAGAGAATCAGGTGAACAATTGAGTTTTTATTACGATCACTATGACGAAGTCGCTCCCCGCGTTTTCGAGGTTTTTAAGACTAAAAAGACTTCTTTCTTACAATATACCGACCAATGGGAGGACTTTTCGCAGTGTTTTTATTCCAAGTTATTCTCCAGATAGAACCTTTCATATCACAGGTACTGATCTTCCAGTTCCACACATACAGGAAATAATCAACAAGCAGGTTTGCAGTTCCATTCTCATCTCGACGTTATTCTTATTATTTGCCTACCCGATTTACGCCACAAGCACTCGTAAGTTAAAACGAGACACACTTAAACTCAATTAAAAAGTAGAGCAACAAACATTAAAAGCAAGCTTTCTATACAAGGACTAGTGATACAGCCCAAAAAAAGCCCGCATCAATATAAAGACTGATACGGGCTTTTGACATCAATTTAAACTCAAGCAGGTATTGCTAATAAATCCTTTAATTGGTTATCTAGAAAGCCAAAGTCTTGAGGGAAAACACCAAACATCGCAAAATGTCCCCACGAACTTGGAATAGGCTTATGCTCACAATTCGGTATCATTGCCGAATCATCGCGACATTCCAGTTCTGTAAACATCATATCTTGCTCGAATGGCATATTGTGTACTATAGCTTTAACACTTCCTAGTGCAGCGGCTAAATCACCGCCAGCATGTTTTGAAACATCAGCATGTTGCCATTTATCCAACATACAAACCAATGCATTCGGATCCATCGGCCTGAACCACGCCTTCCAGAAATTAACTAAGAAATCTTCAACCGACTCAAAGCCAGCATCACGCCAATGTTCCTCAGCATAAAACTCTCGGCTCACACCAATTGCCGCAAACATAATAGCTAAATGACATAAACCTTTATCTAAATCCTCACAACTTGCATAGTTACCATCATTAAAATTCACTGCCGTGCGCAAAGCACCAATCAAGCCTTCGACCATCACTGTATTATGATCCGATGTTTTAGCCGTACCCCCTATTGGTGCAGCACGTTTGACCATATCAGGGTAACGTACCGCCCATTCATATGTTTGCTGTGCGCCCATAGACCAACCCAATACTAACTGAAGCTCAGTAATACCAAAGACTTCTGTTAATAGTGCATGTTGTGCACGCACATCATCACCAATCGTAATTTGAGGGAAATCACACATTGAAATGGCGGCATCATCTGTATTATGAGGCGACGTTGAAACACCATTACCAATTTGATTCGGAAAAATAATAAAATATTTAGTAGGATCTAAGGCTTTACCTTCACCTACATACGCTTCCAAACTTTTGCTCGTGCCTGAAAACATATGTGGAAATAAAATCACATTGTCTTTAGCCTCATTTAAAGTACCGTGTGTCGAATAAGCTATTCGCAGATTCGCAATGCTACCGCCGCTTTCCAACTCAAAGTTTTGAATATCAAAAAACTCATAAGGCCCCTGATTTTCCTGGGCATAATAGTCGTTACTGATCATAAACACCGTCCGTTAAATGTTAATTAGGTCTGTCTCAAAATCATTAACAATTCCAACATTGTGAAACTGTATAGTGCCGTACTACTTGCTTAACCCAACTGATAGTAGAACGAAGTCTGATTTAATGTCAATGCGTAAAAACAACTCAAACGAATCTTATTCTAAAATGTCCTCTGTACACGCTCGATTGTTTCGAGTATTTATACCTGCTATTTCAAAAGTCACCCTATTCAATCAACACATATCATGTAGACTAGCCGACAACACACAATAATGATACGTTACATCATATCCTATTAAACCGAATAAAAATCCAAGATATGGCAGTACAAAAAAGACAATTAAAGGATATAAATATCGAAAAACTGAACATCATAAACAATTTAGAGGCAATGCCTGATTGGCAGCTCAAATATGTTTGCTTGATTGACCTGAGTAAAAAACTAATGTCAAACAATGTCCATGTCGTGAAAAAAACAGTTTTATGGCTGTCAGGCAGTGTCTGGCTCGACTATTCAATTGAAAAAAACGTGATCACATTTGAAGGAACCAGTGAGTCCGTGATTGTAGCCGGACTCATCGAAAATGGACCGCCTGTAGGATACCCCATTCAAGTCCTCCTATCCGGGCCAGACTCTAATACCCTTTATTGACTTGCTGATGAAGTGACCGCCAAGCTTTACGACGATAGCGCTATTTTGTCAGTCAAAAACACTTGGGGTAAAAAACCAAAAAGCTTCTGGTCACTGTAGACCAGCAACGTGCTACACGAGCTGGCATCACCATTGATGATGTTGATTATTGACTCAAAGCTAGTCTCAGCGGTATTGAAATGTTCGAATACCGTGAAGACGAAGAACTCATCCCAATCACCCTCCGTTCTGTTGCAGCTGATCGGCAGGATATTCAAAAACTCGATGGCACCAGTATCTATTCACAAAGCACCGGAGAATCGCTACCCCTTATGCAAGCAGCCGATCTCAGTATGGCCTTTGAACTAGGTATTATCGAACGTAGAGGTAGATCTCGCAGGCTCACATTAAAAGCCCAATTAATGCCGGGAACGACAGCAACACAAGTTAACAACACATTGGTCCCTTGGTTAGAGTAGTTTCAACAGACTGGCCAACAGATTACCAATATGAACTTGACGGCGAAGCCGAAAACTCTGGCAATGCCACTGTTGTCGAAAAGCTGCCTATTGCAGGAATGATTGTTCTGTTACTACTCGTCGGTCAGTTTAACTTTATTAAAGGTCCTCTCATCATTCTCACCACCGTTCCACTGGGCGTTATAGGTCTCGTCGTTGGATTACTGTTAGCTAATTCTTCTTTCGGTTTTTTCACCATCCTAGGGATCTTGTCCCTAGCAGGTATCATTAACAATAATGCCATCGTACTCATCGATCACATTAAAATCGAAATCGAAGAACTAGGCAGAGCCGCTCACACAGCAGTGGTAGCAGCCTGCCAACAGGGCTTAGACCGTATTACTGACCACTGCAACGACGGTACTCGGCATGATGCCACTCTGGTGGGCAACAACAGCTATGTTCAGACCAATGGCGGTCTCGATTATCTTTGGACTGGCCTTTGCGACCATCATTACCCTTATTCTTGTCCCTGTTTTATACAGACTATTTTTTAGAGTTGACTTCAGTAAAACAAATGATTCCTAAGCTATGTGGCTGATGTGTTCAACCACATATTCATGCTATTAGACCTAGTGTTTATGTTCAGGATAATAGGCCAATAAAGCTGCAACATCCGCTTCCAAGGTATCAGCATATTTTAAATCACTGTTCTGCTTTGCTTTCACAGCTGACACGATCACCGCATGATGTTTCATCAAACGCTCAGCATAATCTTCTTGCTTTGATTTAACCCGTTGTGTCAGAAAATAATCACTGATCGTCGAAATAATATTTTGTGCATGCTTTTCTTTATTCATTACCCATCGCACCATCTGGTTCTGCGATTGAGCATCTGTTTTACCAGCTAATTCAGCCATTTGTCGCATTGCTTTAGCAACCGTTACCACATCTTCCAACATCGCATTAACACGGGCATGATCATCATAAATGCCACATGGTACTTGGCAGTGTGCTTGCAAGGTAACAGGGAAAATAACAGAAGTACCCAATGTGAAAATGGCTAAAGCAAATACGGTTCTTAATTCTTGTCTCATTCCTTTCTCCAACTCGGTTTAATTAACGATAGTGATAAAGCACTCAAAAATACTGCTTAAAAAATCATCCCATCCCTCACCGCTTTAAACAATGAGAAAAAACGTTAGCATTTAGTCAAGAAAGCTATGATAGAACAGTAGGACTTATAAACACATGATTTTGAATGATTATTTAACCTAAAATCTGGATAAGAATAGTCAGCAATTCATTAATATTCTGGTTATTGTTTAAAAACATGGTCTAATGACAATGAGAAAGAGTGAACAAATCTAGCCAGTGCATTTGATTTAACCGCTATCAAGGCGGCTTTGCGCAGCAATAGTCATTCTTTTGCAAGTAAACCTAACGCAGAGAGCGGCTAAATCAACTGGGCTGGATGACTATTCTTCTCCAGATTTCAGGTTATTTAATTCTCAGTGAAAAAATCCAAGTTTGCCATCGAATCAAGCACTGACATCGAATTTGATGAAACTCCTTGTAACTCACCACAGACAGCCAACATTTGATCCGAAATGCGGTTAATCTGCATTTCACGTTTTTTCCATAACCGCTGCATCGCCGCTTTCTCTTTTTCTAAGTCGCTACGCATGGATTCATAATTTTCTACTACAGCACGAATTCGCTGAGCAAATTGATTACTGGTCACATAATCAAACATTGCCTCCATCTGCTCATTTTTACCAACACTGACTGACTTCTGCCGTTGAGACTCAATCAAAACCGTTCTCAATGCTGCTGATAGGCCAGAGACAACCTCAGGTCGAACTAACCACACACCATCATGTTGCGTAATCGATTCATCCAGATTGGCCGGAAAAGCCGTACTCACCAAAACAGCAATATCACCTGCTTCACGCTGCATATCTTCTTTTAATTTTGGAACCCAATTATTTGACCAATTTTCAGCTCGCTTAGTCTCCCAAACAATCGTGCCACACAAAACACCAGAGCGTAATTTGACCCGTTGAATGACATCGGCACCTCGCAGACCCTTCTTTACTGGCTCGATAACATCAAAAGGGTAACTTTGGCCCAACAAAGCTTCTAGTTCGAGCTCCAATACCTCACCTTGCAGCTGTTGAGAACCTTGCTCTAACTTGCGTGTTAATTCATCATTGGCTTTTTGAGCGTCCCTGATTTTTTTCTTCAGTTCCGCTTCTTTTAACGAAAAATTAGCATTAATCTTTTGCTCAAGCTGTAAACGTTCTTTATCCAATTTTCGTTCAACTTCCAGCGTCAATTCTTCTTTTTGTTGCTCTACCGCTTTCTTTTCCTTACGTAACAATAACTCCATGTCACGAAACTCACTCAAACGTTTATCTTTACTGGCCATTTCGTCTTTTAAAGATTTCAATTCAAGCGACGTTTCAGTTCGAATGCGCTCAGCCGCTTTTTGACTCGCTGCTTCTATTTGTTTTTTAAAATGCGCTTCCGCTAATTGACTGTCTTTAAGCTGCTGTTTTAAAACCTGTAGTTCAGACTCATGGACTTTCGCTATTTTACGTTGCTGTTCTTGGATAACACGTTTCTCGAGCGATTCGCGTTCTTTATCCAACATAGCCGAATATTCAGCTTCATATTGCTCAATCAAATGATGAGATAAACCCGCTTGTACAGGAAATGCCGTCTCGCATGCGGGACATGAGACTTTATCGTCATCATTTAATATGATTTTTTGGCTCACGGCCCTCTCCTAATAACAAGCTGATAATAACTTCAGCCCCATATTAGCAAAGCCATACCCACAGATAAAATCACAAATAAATTAACTGGCTAATAATGTCTCTTTATCATAAAAAAATCGCGGCCATTGGGACCTCAAAGACCATTTCTATATTCTCAGGACTTAGTAGTTTAAGGGTATTGCCCGAGGCAACTATACTACCCTCTTTCATAAGTAACACCTGATCGGCATAACTCAATGCCAAATTAAGATCATGAAATACCAGTGTAATCAGCATCCCTTTATTCATCGCCAAATCACGTACGAGTTTTAACACTTGATGCTGATGTTTGAGATCTAACGCTGATGTTAGCTCGTCAAGAAAAAGATACTTATTTTGTTCACCCCACAACTGTGCAATCACCCAGGCCAACTTTACTCATTGGTTGTGGAAAACGTTAGGGAATGACTATAGAAAATAGTTTAAAGAAGTAATTGGTCGGAGTAGCAGGATTTGAACCTGCGACCACTTCTCCCCCAGAGAAGTGCGCTACCAGACTGCGCTATACCCCGACTGTGTAACTTGCATAGGGAAAATAGAAAATGAAATTAACTATTTAGAAACCTTAGAATGACTAAACCCCAGCTAAACAATACAATGTCGTGATGGGTTTCAAGGATGTAACAAATAAATTGATTAAACGAGCAGAGCGCGAATCTCAGCTAACTCTTCCAACACTTCTTTAATTACTTGTTTTTTATCGACGGCTGCCATTTCAGGCTTAGCTTCATTTTCTAAACACTGACGAGCACCACCAATGGTGAAACCCTGCTCGTATAATAAGCCGCGAATCTCACGAATCAAAACCACATCATGACGCTGATAGTAACGCCGATTACCGCGGCGTTTAACCGGTTTTAGCTGTGAAAATTCTTGTTCCCAGTATCTTAATACATGTGGCTTAACACCACATAATTCGCTCACTTCACCGATAGTGAAATAACGCTTACCCGGAATAACAGGAAGTTCGTTGTTATTACTCGCTTCTAGCATAGCTATCTACCCTTGCTTTAAGCTTCTGACCCGGTCTAAAAGTCACTACACGGCGTGCCGTGATAGGAATCTCTTCTCCGGTTTTTGGGTTACGACCAGGTCTTTCGCTTTTATCTCGTAATTCAAAATTGCCAAACCCTGACAATTTTACATTTTCGCCCGCCTCTAATGCGCTGCGGACTTCTTCGAAAAACATTTCAACTAATTCTTTCGCTTCACGTTTATTAAAACCAAGCTCATCGTATAGTTGCTCAGTCATATTGGCTTTAGTAAGTGCCATGTATACCTCTAATCAATGTTCAATCTTTGGTTTACGAACGTATCGTAGCACCAATTTCTTGTTCTAACTGTGTCGTTATCCGCAAAATAAGATCATTGACCTCATCATCCGTTAACGTTCTTTCCGTATGTTGCATGTGGAATGCGACAGCGACACTCTTCTGCCCCTGCTCGACTCCATCTCCGCTATATACGTCAAATACTTGAATTTCTTTAAGAATATCAGATCTTACGTCATTCAAGCAACGCTTGATTTCTCCAGCAGTTATTGTGCCAGAAACAACTAATGCCAAATCACGACGTATGGCAGGAAATTTCGACAAAGCAGAAAAGGCAGGAATATCTGATATTAAAACTGAAGATAATGACAATTCGAATACAAATGCCGTCACGTTCAGGCCCAAAGCCTTATGTAATTGAGGATGAACAGCACCAACCCAACCGATCGCTTCTTTGCCCATATAAATCCGCGCTGATTGCCCAGTATGCAATGCAGGATGCACTTCAGCGACAAAGTGGATATCTGTTCTACCCCCTAAGGCTAATAACGCTTCAACATCTGCTTTAACATCAAAAAAGTCGACAGACCGCTGTTTTTCGGCCCACTGCTCAGCATAGCGTGGACCACATACCACACCACCAATATGACGATGTTGCTCAACATTGTCATGTGTCCCGCTAAAAATACGGCCGAGTTCAAATAGACGCACACGGTCATGCTGACGATTTAAATTATGTGCCAAGGCCTGAACAAGTCCCGGCCACAATGACGTTCTCATCACCGATAAATCAGCTGAAATTGGGTTGGCCAAGATAATGGCTTTCTCATCCTCAACCGCTAAATGTTTTTGAAACTCTGGATCGACGAAGCTATAGGTAATCGCTTCTTGATAACCGCGATCCACTAATAACGCTTGCAGACGTGATGTTGCCAGACGATGTTCGGAAATATTTGCCGTTAACACGGTTCCTTGCGGCCGTGTTTCAGGCAATTTGTCATAGCCATACAAACGACCCAACTCTTCAATCAGATCGACCTCAATCGCAATATCAAAACGGAAACTTGGTACAGTAACTTCCCAACCTTCTGCTTGAGGTGTCACACCTAAACCTAGCCTTGTTAATTGATCGACCACTTGCTTAGCATCAATTTCAATCCCAAGTACGCGTTTAATTCTTGCTGCACGTAAATTAATCGTCGCCTGTTGAGGTAAGTCGACTTCTGATACAACTTCTGTGACTGGACCTGCTTCGCCACCAACAATAGACAATAATAAAGACGTAGCACGTTCAATGGCTTTACCAGCCAACTCTGGATCCACACCCCGTTCAAAACGGTGAGAAGAGTCAGTATGTAGTCCATGACGACGAGCACGGCCCGCTATTGCCGTCGGGGTGAAAAATGCAGATTCTAAAAAAAGATGTTGGGTATCATCGCTAACACTAGACGCTTCACCACCCATAATGCCCGCTAGGGCCAAAGTTGATGAATCATCTGTAATCGATAGTGTTTCACCCGTTATACGTATTTCTTGACCATCAAGCAAGGTAATTTGATCGCCTGGCGTTGCCATTTTAACGTTAATGCCACCATCGATTTTATCCAAATCAAACGCATGCATCGGTTGGCCCAATTCCAACATGACATAGTTAGTCACATCGACAACAGGACTAATAGCACGCAAGCCACTACGGCGTAATTTCTCTTGCATCCATAACGGCGTTTCTCCTGTCACATTCACATTTTCAATCACACGTCCTATGTAACGAGGACAAGCAGCAACATCACTCACAACAACCGGCAACTGCTTCTGACTTGTAATAGCGATCTCGTCTTCTGGCCACTGTGTTAAATCAGATCCAGTTAATACACCGACTTCACGAGCAATACCGGCAATTCCAAGACAATCGCTACGATTAGGTGTTAAATCAACATCAATAGACAGATCATCTAGATCTAAATAATCTCTAATATCCATGCCAACAGGTGCATCATCAAACAGTTCCATCAGACCATCAATGTTGTTGACCATACCTAGCTCTCTCGCTGAACATAACATGCCAAAAGAGGGTACGCCCCGGAGTATGGCTTTCTTTATTTTGAAATTACCCGGTAACACCGCACCCACAACGGCAACAGGAATTTTCAAATCTTGGCGTACATTCGATGCGCCGCAGACGATAGACAGCAATTCATCGCCATTCACATTAACTTGGCAGCAACGTAATTTATCCGCATCAGGATGGGCTTCAACAGACACTACTTGGCCTACGACGACACCACTAAAATCACCGGCAACCGGCTCAGTACCATCAACCTCAAGACCAGCTTGCGTTAACTGTGCTACCAAGTCATCACTCGATAAAGCTGGGTTGACCCATTCACGTAACCATTTTTCACTAAATTTCATCGTGATATCCCAAGCCTAATTAAACTGACGTAAAAAACGCAGATCATTCTCAAAGAAAAGACGTAAATCATTGACGCCATAGCGTAACATCGCCAAACGTTCTACTCCCATACCAAAGGCAAGACCGAGATATTTCTCACTATCAATACCAACATGCTTGAATACTTCTGGATGGACCATACCGCAACCTAAAACTTCTAACCAACCGGTATGACTACATACACGACAACCTTCCCCGCCACACATGACACACTCAATATCAGCTTCAGCCGAGGGCTCCGTGAAAGGAAAATAAGAAGGTCTAAAACGAACATTTAAATCTTTTTCAAAAAACGCTTTTAAGAAGTCCGCCAAAATGCCTTTTAAATCAGTGAAACTAACATGTTCATCAACCATCAAACCTTCGACCTGATGAAACATCGGTGTATGTGTTAAGTCAGAATCACAACGGTAAACCCGTCCTGGCGCAATAACACGTAATGGCGGGGCTTGTTCTTTCATCACACGAACTTGAACTGGTGATGTATGTGTTCTTAATAATGTCTCAGCATTAAAATAAAACGTGTCATGCATCGCGCGTGCTGGATGATGTTCAGGAATATTCAACGCTGTGAAGTTATGGGTGCTATCTTCAACTTCAGGGCCTTCAGCCACTTGGAAACCAATATGCTGGAAATACTTCTCAATACGCTGCAAAGTCCGTGTCACTGGATGCAAACCACCTGTCTCTTCGCCACGGCCCGGTAAAGTAACATCGATTTTTTCAGCTTCTAACGCGGCATTCATCGCTGCTACGGCTAAGGCTTTAAATCGTACATCGATTAAACTAGCGACTTCTCGCTTAGCCAAATTCACAGATTTGCCAATGACGGGGCGCTGTTCAGCACTCACCTCACCTAATTGCTTTAAATACGCCGTAATCAAGCCTTTCTTACCCAAGTACTCGATTCGAACTGCTTCTAGTTCTGATTTTTGTTCAGACGCATCAATCGCCACTTTTGCTTTTGCAGCGATACCATTCAAGGCCTGTAACTTATCATCTAGATCAGCCATACTTTCACCCATATTCTTCAGAAATAAAAAGGGGCCATTAATAACGGCCCCTTTCTTTTAACAAAACTGATTTACAACTCTTAATGTTTAGAGTAATAAGTTTTAGTCTGCTAGTGCCGTCTTCGCTTTCTCAGCAACCGCTGTAAAGGCTGCCATATCGTTCATAGCAAGATCAGCAAGTACTTTACGATCGATCTCGATCTCTGCTTTCTTAAGGCCATTGATTAAACGGCTGTATGACAAACCACATTCACGTGCACCAGCATTAATACGGGCAATCCATAATTGACGGAATACACGTTTTTTCTGGCGACGATCACGGTAAGCATATTGACCTGCTTTTGTGACGGCTTGGACAGCTACACGGTATACATTCTTTCGACGACCGCTATAACCTTTGGCTTGTTTGATAACTTTTTTGTGGCGCGCATGTGCTGTGACGCCGCGTTTTACTCTAGGCATTTTTTAATTCCTTAAATTTAAAGATTAGGCAACATCTTGCGAACAGACATATGATCAGCTTTGCAGACCATTAATGTCGAACGCAATTGGCGTTTTCGCTTCGTGCTTTTCTTGGTAAGGATATGGCTAGTAAACGCTTGTGAACGCTTAAATCTACCGCTTCCGGTCTTTTTGAAGCGCTTTGCAGCACCACTATGTGTTTTTAACTTTGACATTTCGAACTCCGCATTCGTAATTTTAATTAATAGTTATTTACTTCTTACCGGGTGCTAAAACCATAATCATTTGTCTTCCTTCTTTTTTCGGGTGTTGCTCAATAACAGACAATTCTTTCAGATCTTCCGCTACTCGTTGGAGTAACTTCAATCCTAAGTCCTGATGTGCCATTTCACGTCCACGAAAGCGAAGACTGACTTTGGTTTTATTCCCATCTTCAAGGAAACGTGTCAGGTTGCGTAGTTTTACCTGATAATCCCCTTCTTCTGTCCCTGGTCTAAATTTTACTTCCTTGACTTGTATCTGTTTTTGCTTTTTCTTAGCAATTTGCTTTTGCTTATTAGCTTCAAACACATACTTGCCGTAATCCATCACACGACAAACCGGTGGCGATGCCTGTGCAGATATCTCCACCAAATCCAAATCTGCTTCTTCTGCAAGCTGCATGGCCTTTGCCAACGGAACAATACCTACTTGTTCACCATCAGCGCCGGTTAGACGTACTTCTCTGGCTGTGATTTCACCATTAAGCCTTTTTTCATCAGTAGCGATCTTTTTAATCCTCTAAAATAAGTCGACCGCGGCTAGCAACGTCCTTCTGTAAGGTTTGCGCAAATTTATCAAGTGTCATGACACCTAAATCTTCACCCTTACGAGTCCGCACCGCCACGGCGTTATCCTGCGCTTCACGGTCCCCTACAACAACTAAATAAGGTACCCGGCGCAATGTGTGCTCGCGTATTTTAAAGCCTATCTTCTCATTTCTCAAGTCTATATCGGCTCTAAACCCTTTATTTTGCAATTCTTTTGTGATTTTCTTAGCATAATCGGCTTGATGTTCACTGATTCCCATCACCACAACTTGTCGTGGTGCCAGCCAGGTTGGGAAGGAACCCGCGTATTCTTCAATCAAAATACCAATA
Source organism: Gammaproteobacteria bacterium (assembly GCA_029248745.1). GTDB lineage: Bacteria > Pseudomonadota > Gammaproteobacteria > Nitrosococcales > Methylophagaceae. The sequence goes on along the minus strand of JAQWIT010000010.1, from coordinate 33,435 downwards.
AAACGCTCAAGTGAACCAAATATTGCTCTGTGGATCATGACTGGGACTTGTTTCGAACCATCATCAGCAATATATTTCGCATCTAAACGGCCTGGCATTGAAAAATCAACTTGAATCGTACCGCATTGCCAAACACGACCAATACAATCTTTTAATGAGAACTCAATTTTAGGCCCATAAAAAGCGCCTTCTCCGGGTTGTAGCTCCCAATCAAGGTCTTTGGCGTTTAACGCTGTTTCTAGGGCTGCTTCTGATTTATCCCACACCTCGTCACTGCCTACTCGGTTTTCAGGACGTGTTGATAACTTAACCAAAATGTCATCAAAACCAAAATCGGCATACACGTTTTGTAATAGATCAATTAAGTCAGAGACCTCAGATTGAATTTGCTCTTCAGTACAAAAAATATGAGCGTCATCTTGAGTAAAGCTGCGTAACCGCATTAAACCATGTAATGTCCCAGACGGCTCATTACGATGACAGATACCAAATTCCCCCATACGTAAAGGTAAGTCACGGTAACTTTTCAAACCTTGGTTATAAACTTGCACATGGCCAGGGCAGTTCATAGGTTTAATCGCATAATCGCGATTTTCCGATGCAGTCGTGAACATCATGTCCCCGAATTTATCCCAATGACCCGATTTTTCCCATAATGTCCGGTCTACTACTTGCGGCGTTCTTATCTCTGAATAACCGTGATTCAGTAAAGTACCACGCATGTAATTTTCCACCTCACGGTAGATACGCCAGCCATTGTCATGCCAAAACACCATACCCGATGCTTCTTCTTGCAAATGGAATAAATCTAAATTTTTACCAATCTTCCGATGATCGCGTTTTTCTGCCTCTTCAAGACGATGTATATATTGTTTTAACGCTTTTTTATCAGGCCAAGCTGTGCCATAAACACGCTGTAACATTTCATTATCAGAGTTACCACGCCAATACGCACCGGCTAATTTCATTAGCTTAAATGCCTTTAACTTACCCGTACTCGGCACATGAGGCCCACGACATAAATCAACAAAATCACCTTGACCGTATAGGGATAAAGTTTCACCTTTGGGAATATCTTCTAAAATTTCCGCTTTGTATTCCTCACCCATAGAACGGAATTTTGCAATCCCTGCTTCACGAGAAATCTCATCACGCACAACAGGAATATCCAGCTTAACCAATTCATGCATACGCTTTTCAATTTTAGTGAGATCTTCTGGTGTAAAACCAGGCTTATAAGAAAAGTCGTAATAGAAGCCATCCTCGATCACAGGACCGATAGTCACTTGTGCATCAGGGTATAGTTGCTTCACCGCTTGCGCCATCAAATGTGATGTCGAATGACGAATAATATCTAAGCCTTCTTCATCTCGCTCAGTTATGATCGCAATATCAGCATCTTGTTCGATGATGTGATTGGTGTCGACTAAGTCGCCATTGACCTTGCCTGCCAGAGCAGCACGGGCCAATCCTGCGCCAATATTAAAAGCAACATCATGAATAGAAACGGGGTGATCGAACTGGCGTTGGCTGCCATCAGGAAGTGTTACAGAAATCATAAATAGTCTCTCTGGTTGTGACCGATACAAAGGGCCTTAAAAACCAAAAAAGCACCAATACTAGAAAAAGGTGCTTTCGATATATTGGTAGGCACGAGTGGATTCGAACCACCGACCCCTACCATGTCAAGGTAGTGCTCTAACCAACTGAGCTACGCGCCTGCCGTTAAGCGTTGAAATTATACGGGGATCTGTTAATAAGGCAAGAAAAAATCAGAACAGAGCCTTCATCAACTCATGGCCGTATGGGATTGTAGAAGAATAAAGTTTTTCCTTGGGGCTTTCTTTATCTTTGTGATCTAGCAACCTTTCAGTTGTTCTTCTTTGCAAGTTAAACGAAGTAGTTGGACCCAAAATAATATGACTAACTAACTCACTTAGAAGTGGTTATTATCTAACACTACTAGATTTAGTTTATGCTCCGGCTGAACACTCGAACCCGACACAACATACAACATGCTCTCAAGAACATTACCTTCGTCTCCATCCTTTAGATAAACATATCTCCATTCTCTTTCCTCACTGAAGCGATCATGTTTACTGAATATCGCTAAGAGCTTTATTCTCTCAAAAAAACCAAGCAACACTATGTAAAATAGTCTACGTAAGTTGCTGAGATTCTAACCAATTAGTGATCTCTAATATTTTCTAGTTAATCCAATGAAGTCGCTTATCCCGAGTTCCATATTCTACTTTTGCTAGCAAAAATCGAGCTCGCCCTTATATAACAGCAAGTTTAGCCGTATCAAAAACAATCGCTGCCCCCTCCCCATCTTCGCCATACCCTCGCCACATAGATAGCAGACCAACGTTATCGCCTGATTCATATTCGGAAAAACACGTAACATAAGTATCAAATACATGCTTTTCACCATAATTTTCATAATAAAAATTAAAAAATAATATTAAAGAAAAATAATTTTCATTGCCACAAGCCTTCTTTAAAAGTTCATTACTTCTAAATTCAGTAGCGCCTTGATTAACTCCAAACACTAATTCTTCAATATCATTCATATTCAATGAGTTAGGAAGTCAAGGTTCATCAATAGACATCATTTTCTATAAGGTAACTTAAGAGGTGTAATGTGCAAGAAGTGGCCTCTTATCAGGAAAATTTTATTCTGGTTTACAATCACTCCAAAGTATTTTTTCTATTTCGCTATCTATAATCTGACTCATCGATTCCCTTCCTCTTAACAAATCCTATGCCGTTTCTGGCCCAATCGTCATCGCACGAATATGCTGAATTTCATTGCGTAATTGTGCCGCTTCCTCAAACTCTAGATTCTGAGCATGACGATACATTTCCTGTTCCATTTGATTAATTCGCTTGGCTAATTGCTTTGGTGTTAGCGCCGCATATTTCGCCTGTTCTTCAGCGACTTTTGCAATGTATTGATGCTGCTCTCTATCTTCTGTTTGCTTATCATCAATACTATTTCGAATCGCTTTTTTAACCCCCGTTGGTGTAATACCATGTTCTTTATTATGGTCTTGTTGTTTGGTGCGACGACGATCTGTTTCATCAATTGCACGACGCATTGAACCGGTAATTTCATCGGCATAGAGAATCGCACGACCATTTAAATTACGCGCTGCTCGACCTATAGTTTGAATTAAAGAACGTTCAGAACGAAGAAAACCTTCTTTATCTGCATCTAAAATAGCGACTAATGAAACTTCAGGAATATCGAGCCCTTCCCGAAGTAAGTTAATACCAACTAGCACGTCAAAAACTCCTAACCTTAGATCTCTTAATATCTCAACGCGCTCTACCGTATCAATATCTGAATGGAGATATCGCACTTTCACACCATGTTCACTTAGGTATTCGGTTAGATCTTCTGACATCCGCTTGGTCAAGGTTGTGACCAACACCCGCTCACCGATTTCAGCTCGTTTATTGACCTCTGATAATATGTCATCTACTTGTGTTGCCACAGGGCGAATTTCTATTTCGGGATCAATCAAACCCGTCGGCCGAACCACCTGTTCGATAATAGAACTAGCATGTTCTTGTTCATACGCGGCAGGTGTTGCTGATACAAAAATAGTTTGTGGTGCAAGACGTTCCCATTCTTCAAACATCAACGGTCTATTATCTAATGCCGAAGGTAGACGGAAACCATAATTCACCAAGGTTTCTTTACGCGATCTATCCCCTTTATACATCGCACCGATCTGTGGCACCATGACATGACTTTCATCCAACACCAATAAAGCATCATCTGGCAGGTAATCAAATAAGGTTGGTGGACATTCCCCTGCTTTTCTCCCCGATAGGTAACGAGAGTAATTTTCAATCCCGTTGCAATAGCCCAGCTCCATAATCATTTCGATATCGAACCGCGTTCGTTGCTCTAACCTTTGTGCCTCAACCAACTTATTCTGCTCAGTCAGTTCAGTCAAACGCAGCCGTAATTCTGCCTTAATGCCTTCTACCGCTGCCAACAATTGCTCACGTGGCGTCACATAATGCGTTTTGGGATAAATCGTTGTTCGGCTAACGCGCTGGAAGACCTCACCTGTTAACGGATCGAAAAAACTGATCTGTTCCACTTCATCATCAAACAATTCAACGCGAATCGCATCACGCTCAGATTCTGCAGGGAAGATATCAATTACCTCACCACGAACACGATAAGTACCACGATGTAACTCTACATCATTTCGCGAATATTGCAGTTCCGTCAGCCGACGCAGAATATCTCGCTGATTGATCGTTTCGCCCACACTAATATGCAAGACCATCTCAAGGTAGGAGTCTTTATCACCCAAGCCATAGATACACGACACACTGGAAACAATAATAGAATCTCGTCGCTCTAGCATCGCCTTCGTTGCCGATAAACGCATTTGCTCAATCTGCTCATTCACCGAGGCATCTTTATCTATAAAGGTATCAGATGAAGGAACATAGGCTTCTGGCTGATAATAGTCATAGTAAGACACGAAGTATTCCACCGCATTATTCGGAAAGAACTCTTTCATTTCACTATAAAGTTGAGCCGCCAGCGTTTTATTTGGCGCAAGTACCATCACGGGTCTTTGGATCTGCTGAGCAACGTTGGCAATCGTGAATGTTTTGCCCGAGCCAGTTACGCCTAGCAAGGTCTGCCACATCTCGCCACTGTATATACCATCCACTAGCGCTTTAATCGCCGCAGGTTGGTCTCCTGCTGGTCCAAACTCGCTTTGTAATTCAAATTGTTTAGCCATACATCTTCTGCATTATTTGTCTTTGGCGTATATTACATGACATAAGTGTAATTTGTTTTTGTAAGAAGGAAAGATTTTGGATATCAAGCTATCACAACGCGTTCAAAGCATTAAACCCTCTCCAACTTTAGCCATCACAGCACGCGCCGCCGCCCTAAGAGCCGAAGGTAAAGATGTCATTGGACTTGGCGCAGGTGAACCTGACTTTGATACCCCAGAACACATTAAACAAGCTGCCATTACCGCCATTAATAATGGTGAAACAAAGTACACAGCGGTTGATGGCACCGTCGCCTTAAAACAAGCCGTTATTGATAAACTAGCCCGTGATAATGACCTTAAGTATCAGCTCAATGAGATCCTAGTTTCTGTCGGTGGTAAGCAAAGTTTCTTCAACCTCAGCCAAGCCTTATTAGACCAAGGCGACGAAGTGATTATTCCCGCACCATACTGGGTCTCCTACCCTGATATGGTGTTATTAGCTGAAGGGGTACCTGTGATTATTGAGGCTCGGCAGGACCAACACTTCAAAATCACACCGGAACAACTCGAAGCAGCCATTACACCAAAAACACGTTTGTTCGTGATTAACAGCCCTTCAAATCCGTCAGGTAAAGCGTACAGTGAACCTGAACTGAAAGCCCTCGGTGACGTATTACGACGACACCCACATGTCCTTATCGCTACTGACGATATGTATGAACATATCCTTTGGGCTGATATCGGCTTCCACAACATTGTCACTGCCTGCCCTGACTTACACGACCGTACTATCGTCCTCAATGGTGTATCTAAAGCCTATTCAATGACAGGTTGGCGTATTGGTTACGCCGCAGGTCCAGCGCCGTTAATCGGTGCGATGAAAAAGATCCAATCTCAAAGCACATCCAACCCGGCTTCTATCTCACAAGCTGCTGCTGTCGAAGCGCTGAACGGCGATCAGCAATGTGTACAAGATATGCTTGCAGAGTTCAAAAAACGTCACGATATGGTCGTTGAAAAACTCAATGCCATTCCTGGTGTCGATTCACTACACAGCGATGGTACCTTCTACGTCTTTCCTGACATCAGCGGCGCTATTGGCAATATGGACGGTGTCAATGACGACTTAGAATTTGCAGAGGCACTACTTGCTGATAAAGGGGTTGCTGTCGTCCCTGGTACAGCTTTCGGGCTTAAAAATCATATGCGTCTATCCATTGCTACCGATGAAGAAAACCTGAACAACGCATTGGATCGTATCGCCCGATTTATAAATAACTAAAAAAGTAAGATGAAGCTTGACCCAGCAAGGCCAAGCCTCTATCATACCCCACTTTCTATTCCCCGATAGCTCAGTTGGTAGAGCAAATGACTGTTAATCATTGGGTCGCTGGTTCGAGTCCAGCTCGGGGAGCCAAAGAATTCAAAAAAGCCCCAAAAGCATCATGCTTTTGGGCTTTTTTTTATTGTCTTTCTCAATAACTCACATCTCACTCACTAAGAGTCACCTGTTTTATCACTGGCGCTAGCATTCTTTATCCGCTTCTAGACTTCATCCCTGTGTACGGTCACTTCTTTAGGTGCTTCAACGCCAATCCTAATCTGATTACCACCCACACCTAAAACATGTACTTTGACATCCTGATTAATAATAAGGAAAGTATTACTCCTGAAACACTCATTTCGTCTCCAGCATCTAAAAAGTGTTGGGCAGATTGGCCAAGTTCAGTATCTGAATTATTAATATGGGATGAAGAAGTCAAACAGATGAAGTCCGATATGGCTGGTTGATATCACAACAATCTGTATCAAGAAATAGAGTCCTAGTCAGCTTATTTTTTTCTTGCTATAAAACAGTTCACCCCGTATAATTTTGCCTTTCTTAGCCGGTGTAGCTCAGTTGGTAGAGCATCTGATTTGTAATCAGAGGGTCGTAAGTTCAAGTCTTATCTCCGGCTCCAGGTTTTAAAAAGCCCTAACAGAAATGTTAGGGCTTTTTTTATACTATTAAGAAAAAACAGAGCCAATTCAACACCATGTCTTCATCCGTGTAATACAGTCTTGATTCAATTTCACGGCTTGTTCTTCCGTCACCTCTCTCTAACGCCTGCAACGCAGCCAATGCGATAGCAGGGGCTGTATTTTTGGCACAGGGCTCCAACAAAATATCTGATTCAGGAATAGTAATTTCTTGTAATTGTTCTGCCACCATAAAACGATGACTTTCATTACAAACAACAATAGGGGCTTCCAAATCCGAAAGATCAAATAAGCGAATCAACGTATTTTGAAATAATGACTTATTCCCAAATAAACGTAAAAACTGCTTTGGCTTGTTTTTTCGTGACAAAGGCCACAATCTTGTACCACTACCGCCAGACATTATTACCGGAATCATGAACCAACCTTCATCTATTGTTTGTTTTGCTTTTACAGCCTTTTAAAGTCCCGCTATTATAGCCACTAACCTTGACAAGGTAATACCGGTATTGATCTCAATTCTTCAAACTAAGGAACAGGTTCACCATGGCAAAAGCCCCGACTATTCGTAAATGTTTATTTCCAGCTGCTGGTTACGGTACAAGATTCTTGCCAGCTACTAAAGCCATGCCCAAAGAAATGCTCCCGATTGTGAATAAACCCCTTATCCAATATGGGGTTGAAGAGGCAATGGAAGCAGGGATGACACAGATTGGTTTTATTACCGGTCGAGGTAAACGTGCCATAGCAGATCATTTTGATACTAGCTTTGAACTTGAACACCAAATTTTTGGCACTTCAAAAGAAAGTCACCTCGATGACATCAGACAAGTCATGGATAGCTGCGATTTTGTTTTTATGCGACAGAGAGAAATGTTAGGGCTTGGTCACGCTATTTTAACGGGTGAGCCCATGATTGGGGCTGAAACCTTCGCAGTTATATTAGCTGACGATCTCTGCGCTGCTCCTACAGACAGCGACGAGAAGCGCGCACTGGCACAACTAGCTGAACTTTATGAACGCTATCAGTGTAGCGTTATCGCTATCGAAGAAGTGCCCAAAGAAGATACGGCTAGCTACGGTATTATCTCTGGCGATGAAATTGCCCCAGGTATTTACCAAGTTAATGATATGGTTGAAAAACCAAAACCTGAAGATGCTCCGACCAACATGGCCATAATTGGTCGTTATATTTTAACGCCCGAGATCTTTGGCTACCTCAAGCAAACCGCTCCCGGTGCCAACGGCGAAGTTCAAATTACTGACGCTTTGAAGCAATTAGCCCAAAACCGACAAGTACTCGCTGTTAAGTTCAAGGGACAAAGGTTTGATTGTGGCAGCATAGAAGGCTTTGTTGAAGCAACCAATTACTATTACGAAAACCACTACTCTGATTAATTACGCCAAGCTGCCAAAACAAAAAGCTCTATTGTTTATTCAATAGGACCTTTATTTTGATCCAATGTGTAAATCACTTGTATCAACAGCGCCCGTATAAAAATCATCATACAAAGCCATATCCAAGCTATCTTCACTTTTAGCAACAATCGTACTCACAACAGCATCCCCTGTTACATTTACTGAAGTTCGAATCATGTCCATCAAACGATCAACACCCAATATCAAACCAATCCCCTCCTCAGGTAAGCCAACTTGAGTGAACACCATTGATAACATAATCAATCCAACACCAGGCACTCCTGCTGTACCAATTGACGCTAAAACAGACATCATAATCACCGTCAAATAACCGGCCATTCCAAGCTCAACACCATATAAATTTGCAATAAAGACCGTTGCAACACCCTGCATGATAGCCGTACCATCCATATTGATGGTCGCCCCAAAAGGAACCGTGAATGACGCAACTGAATTGTTAACCCCTAATCGCTGAATCACAGCGTGTAAAGTCACCGGAATAGTGGCATTCGAACTCGCTGTACTAAAAGCAAAAACTTGGGCCCCTCTTACCTTACGTAAGAAAGTGCGTAAATTTAGGCCTGAAAATAATTTCAAAACAACCATCAACGTCACAAATAAATGAAAAAACAAAGCTCCGACCAGAACCAACACATAGCCAGCTAATTGGCTTAACAAATCTAAACCCAACTCTGCAATCGATCGACTAATCAAAACAAAAACAGCATATGGGGCAACGGCCATCACAACCATCACCATTTTCATCATAATTTCATTAGCAATTTCTGCCGCCTGAATAAAAGGCTTTGCTTTTTCTCCCACCAATAAAATGCTAATCCCCAATAAAATTGCAAAAAATATCAATGGCAACATATCGCCATTTGCCATGGCCTGAATAGGGTTTGAAGGAATAATATTAATCAGCACATCTGTCAAAGGCGGGGTTGGCTTTGCAGAAAAACCAGACTCAGATTCAATAACCATCCCATCACCCAACCCAGCGCTAACTGAAATAGTGATAGCGACAACAATGGCAATCGCTGTTGTCATTAAATATAGTAAAAATGCTTTTCCACCAACACGACCTAGTGTATTGATATTCCCTATCCCACAAACACCACAAATTAAAGAAAAAAATACCAAGGGAACAACTAACATTTTAAGTCCGTTAATGAACATCTTCCCGACAACTAAAAACAATCCATCAACGATGTATTCCTTAACCCAATAGCCACTGGTATTGAGGCCCATTAGATTAATTGTCAGTCCGAGCATAATACCCAGTAAAACCCCTAAAAGTACTTTAATTGTCAAACTCATTTATCATCCCAAAGACATTAATGTTTACGTTTCATACCTTGCCGAAATTACTACAAATCATGACACAAAACAGTGAAACTTATGCAACAGAAATGAGTCATACAGACAATAAACACAGATTGGACAACGAAATATGTACCAAACCCATAAAAAAACAACAAATACCACAAAATTAATATGGTATTATAATGTTAAGTTAGATCAGCCACTTAAATGGCATTAAAACACGAGGATATAATCAAATGTCTAGATAAAGGTAATGGTTCAATACATTGATATCTATAAATTTTTTAACAGAAAAACAATTTTTTTTAAGATCCGTTAACGACAAACAAATAATTATGCAACCCAAAAAAATTAACAAAAAACACATGACCAACAACAAATGATCCTATATAATGCGCCCTGTTAAACGCCCGGTCCATCTAAGGTAAATGCATCTCAGAGTGGACTCATTAAAATCTATATTTAAGAAGTTGCCTACCTTTAGACTAAAGAGTGGGCATGACGAAATCTAAGGAAAACTATTCATGCAACGATTCCTGCATCAGTTTTGTATAACTCTTGCGTTCCTAATTCCTAGTAGCGTGTACGCTGCATGGGAACTAAACATGCCGAGAGGGGTAACCGATACGAGTAACACCGTCTACGATTTACACATGCTTATCCTATGGATATGTGTAGCTATCGGGGTCGTTGTTTTTGGTGTCATGTTCTGGTCAATCATTTACCACCGCAAATCTCAAGGTGCTAAAGCTGCCCAGTTCCATGAAAGTACAACCGTCGAAGTCATCTGGACCGTTATCCCCTTTCTCATTCTAATTGGTATGGCGGTTCCTTCAACATCTGTTTTGATAGATATGTACGATTCAAGTGAATCTGATATCGATATACAAGTCACTGGTTACCAGTGTAAATGGCAGTACAAATACTTAAATGAAGATATCGATTTCTTCAGCACCATGACTACACCAAAAGTAGAAATCGCAAACGAGCAGGAAAAAAACCCAAATTACTTACTCGAAGTTGACAACGAACTTGTCGTTCCAATCAATAAGAAAGTTCGTTTTCTGTTTACAGCTAATGATGTAATCCACGCTTGGTGGGTGCCAGAACTGGCTGTCAAAAAAGACGCTATCCCAGGCTTCATCAACGAATCATGGACTCGCATTAACGAAGTCGGCACTTATCGTGGCCAATGTGCAGAATTATGTGGTAAAGACCATGGCTTTATGCCTATCGTTGTCAAGGCAGTCACACAAGCAGATTACGATATCTGGATATCCGAGCAAAAAGCGACTGCACAAGCAGTAGCTGCTGCAGCAAACCAAGAATGGTCGATTGAAGATCTTGTTGCCAAAGGTGAAACGGTCTATCAAAAGAACTGTGCAGGATGTCATATGGTTGATGGCTCAGGCCTACCGCCTGCCTTCCCAGCACTAAATGGTAATGACGTTGTGCTCGGTGATATCGAAAAACATATGGATATCATGGTCAACGGTGTGCCTGGTTCAGCGATGGCAGCATACGGTAAACAACTTTCTGCAGTCGAATTAGCAGCTGTTATCACATATAAGCGAAATACATGGGATAACAAAACGGGTGAAGTGATTTCACCTGCTGATGTCAAAGCATACATGAGCAAATAGAGAGGCCATCATGAGCGAACAAACATTAACACTAGACGACCACGATCATCACGAACACGGGCCTGCTAAGGGTTTCCTAAGATGGGTCTTTACTACGAATCACAAAGATATTGGTACGATGTACCTTATCTTCAGCTTAGTCATGTTCTTAATTGGCGGCATGATGGCTTTTGTCATCAGGGCAGAGTTATTCCAACCGGGTATGCAGCTTGTTGACCCAGGCTTCTTTAACCAAATGACGACCATGCATGGACTCATCATGGTGTTCGGGGCAGTTATGCCAGGGTTCGTTGGCTTGGCCAACTGGCAGATCCCCCTCATGGTGGGTGCGCCTGATATGGCTCTCCCACGTATGAATAACTGGAGCTTCTGGATCCTTCCTTTTGCATTCACAATGTTGTTATCTACATTATTTATGGAAGGCGGTGCCCCAGGCTTCGGTTGGACATTCTATGCCCCACTCTCTACTACATACGCACCACCAAGCGTAACGTTCTTCATCTTTGCAATTCATATGATGGGCATCTCATCAATCATGGGTGCGATGAACATTATCGTCACACTATTTAATATGCGTGCACCTGGCATGGGCTTAATGCAAATGCCTATGTTTGCATGGTCGTGGCTGATTACAGCATTCTTGCTAGTGGCTGTTATGCCTGTACTTGCTGCCGTAGTAACGATGATGTTAATGGACATCCATTTTGCGACAAGTTTCTTTAGTGCTGCCGGTGGTGGTGACCCAGTTCTTTTCCAACATATTTTCTGGTTCTTCGGTCACCCTGAAGTCTATATCATGATCTTGCCAGCATTTGGTGTTGTATCAGAAATCATCCCTACATTCTCACGTAAAAAGCTGTTCGGTTACCACTCAATGGTCTATGCCCTTATCGCAATTGCTTTGTTGTCATTCGTCGTATGGGCTCATCACATGTTTACAGTTGGTATGCCGATTGGTGGTCAACTATTCTTCATGTATGCAACCATGTTAATTGCTGTCCCAACAGGCGTAAAAGTCTTCAACTGGGTAGCAACGATGTTTAAAGGGTCACTGACCTTTGAAACGCCCATGTTGTTTGCTGTTGCTTTTGTTGTGCTATTTACTGTAGGCGGGTTCTCAGGCATTATGCTTGCAATTGCTCCTGTTGACTTCCAATATCAAGATACTTACTTTGTTGTCGCCCATTTCCACTATGTATTAGTCCCAGGTGCCGTCTTTGGTATCGTAGCCGGTGTTTACTACTGGTTACCGAAATGGACAGGAAAAATGTATGATGAGTCATTAGGTAAAATGCACTTCTGGCTATCCTTTGTTGGCTTAAACCTAACCTTTTTCCCAATGCACTTTGTTGGCCTAGCGGGCATGCCTCGTCGTATTCCTGATTACGCACTACAATTCGCAGACTTTAACATGATGGCAAGTATGGGTGCTTTCCTATTCGGTACATCACAATTAGTCTTCGTATACCTTGTTATTAAAACAGTACGTAGTGGTAAAGAAGCAGCACAAGTACCTTGGGAATCAGCAGAAGGTCTGGAGTGGACATTACCAACACCACTTCCGTACCATACGTTCACTACACCACCGGTGATTGAGCATAAATAATGAATTTATCAACCCCCAGAGGGCTAGTCGTATTAGTCGTATTAATGTTCGGTTTCGGCTTTGCGCTAGTTCCTCTGTACGATGTTTTTTGCGAAATAACTGGTTTAAATGGTAAAACTGCTGGTCAATATGAAGGCGAGCTGGCCAGTGGTGAAAACATCCAATCTAGACAGGTCACCATGCAATTTATTGTCAATAAAAACGATAATTTGCCATGGGAGTTCAAGCCAAATGATGTTCAAATGAAAGTTGCAACTGGAGAAAGAAAAGACACAACATATCGTGTAAGAAACACATACAATACAGCTGCTGTGGCTCAAGCAGTACCGAGTGTTTCACCATCTGCTGCTGCTGAATATTTGCATAAGATTGAATGTTTTTGTTTTGAGCAACAACCCTTAGAAGCAGGCCAAGCTGTAGATATGCCTCTCACTTTCGTTGTTGACCCAGAATTGCCTGAAGGCATCGATAAAATCACACTGTCATATACATTATTTGATATTACAAATTCAACTGCACCAGCAAGTGACCCACATAAAGTTAAAAAGGTAGATAATTAATGGAACATTCTTCAAACTCATATTACGTCCCAGATCAAAGCATATGGCCAATTGTTGGTGCTATTGCCATGTTCTTAATGTTAGGCGGTACTGGGTTAACCTTGGTCGATCTTCAAACAGCTGACCATGCATCGCAAAGCAGTTCAACCATCATGTACTCAGGTATGGCCATTCTTATAGTCATGTTATTCGGTTGGTTTGGTAATGTAATCTCAGAATCACGTCGTGGTGCTTATTCACCACAAGTTGACCTTTCATTCCGCTACGGCATGACATGGTTTATTTTTTCTGAAGTCATGTTCTTCTTAGCCTTCTTCGGCGCCCTTTACTACGCACGCGCTTTCTCGGTGCCTTGGTTAGGTGGCGAAGGTGATAAAGGTCTCGCAAACATGTTATGGCCTAATTTTGAAGCGACATGGCCATTATTGACGCCACCAAATCCAGAAATGTTCCAACCTATCAAAGAAGTAATGAACCCATGGACATTACCTTTGCTCAATACTGTATTACTTGTAGCGTCGAGTGTAACAGTAACCTTTGCTCATCACGCCTTACGTCATGGTGAACGCGCTAAGATTAAGATTTGGCTTGCTATAACCATCGCATTAGCTGTTATTTTCTTATACGTCCAGGGCTACGAATATGTAGAAGCCTATACTAACTTAGACTTAACACTGAATTCAGGTATCTACGGTGCAACATTCTTCTTACTAACTGGCTTTCATGGCTTCCATGTAACACTCGGAACAATTATTCTAATTGTGTTGCTCATACGTGTCATGAAAGGTCATTTCACACCAGATAACCACTTCGCTTTTGAAGCAGGTTCTTGGTACTGGCATTTCGTTGATGTTGTTTGGTTATTACTATTCTTAGTTGTTTACGTTTTCTAAAAGGTCAACAACCGATATTAAAAGAAATATTGTTCCTTAAATAATGCTTGAATATGGAGCTATATTTGAGGAGAAGCGAAGTGGCAAAAAATCGATTCATCTGGTCATTCTTTAATTGGAAAATATCAGTCCAAATCCCTTTTTTGCTCTTCGCTTGTTTTGCTTTAATAGTCTGTTCTAGCCTTTCCTACTGGCAATGGCAACGTGCCCAACTTGCCGATGCACTTTATCATGACTATGAGACGCAAGAATCAAGACCTGAATCTGTATTATCAGCCTCCCCTGAAGCCTATCAAAAAGTGACTTTTTCTGGGCAGGTTAAAAACCACTACTTTCTCGATAATAGGACTTTTCAAGGGCAGAATGGTTGGCATGTACTTGCAGAAGTGCAAACAAAAAAGTTTTTAGTTTTAGTTAACCTTGGTTGGCAACCAAAACAAAAAAAATTAGTCTTACAAATGCCCTTACCTAACTTCATTGAAGTCCAGGGTCTAATTAAAAAGCCTCAAGCAGGCTTTATGTTACAAGAAGCAGAGTTAGATCCAAAGTGGCCTAAGCTCATGCAGCAAATAGATATACCGCTGCTTAACAGACATATAGAGAATGAATTATCTCCTTTCGTACTCTATGCAGAAAACCAAGTCGGTCAGCTCATCCCTGCACCGATAAAAATAGAAAATAAATACTACATGCACATTGGTTATGCCATCCAGTGGCTATTAATAGGCCTCGCCGGCATCATCAGTTTTATAGTTTTCTCTCGAAAAGAGTACAAAGAAAATGAGCGCAAAGAAAAAGAATTGGTTAATTAATTCAATTTGGTTAATTACCATTGTACCGTTGGCTCTCGCATGGTACATGGCTTTTACTGGAATAGGGTTACCGGGGTCGACCAAAAATAAAGGTGAACTCATGCCATCAGGCTTGGTAGTGCCGCAACAATTGATTGATGCACAACAGAGTCACTGGGGCATAGTCGTTGTAAGTGACCAATGTAATGATCTCTGCCAACAGCAAGTCTATCGAGCCCAGCAGCTCTATTTATCTATGGGCAAACATGCTGAGCGCTTACAAACAGTCTGGGTCTCCAATGATACAAGACGAGAAACAACGGAGCTCACGGTTAACGTTGCGTTTAAAAAACCGGGTGAACAAGCTAGTCAATCAACTGGACGTATCACTATGGAAACAGAATTTAAAAAAATGGCGCAAATAAACGACAATGCAGCATTTCAATGGTTTAACGATAACCAAATACCTTGGCAAGATAACAGTATTTTTTTTATAGATCCCAATGGCATACTCGTCTTACGTTTCGACCCCGAATTACCAGGCCGCGACATAATGTCAGATATCAAATGGCTCCTAAAAGCCTCACGTCTCGGTTAACTCAATAAGCATAGGAAAAAATTAGCGTGACTTATAAATTATGTAAACTCACTTTTGTAATGGCCTTTATCGTAGTAACACTAGGCGCTTTAACACGCCTGCTTGACGCTGGGTTAGGCTGTCCGGACTGGCCTGGTTGTTATGGCCAAATTATCCCGCCCAGTGCCGATGAACATGATGTTGTCGAGGAAGGCAAAGCTTGGATGGAAATGATCCATCGCTATGTTGCAACCGCGTTAGGGTTCATCATCGTCATCATTGCACTAGCCGTACACAGTACCCCTAATGTTTCATCGAAGATAAAATGGCTAAGCCGTTTTTTACTTGCCCTTGTCATCGTCCAAGGCATTTTTGGGATGTGGACCGTCACGCTTAAGCTTCTTCCCCAAGTTGTCACACTCCATTTACTTGGCGGCATGTCTATTTTGGCCACGATATTCCTGATGGTACTGATGTTACGCAAAGAGCCCGATATTGCCACCCCCAATAAACCCAAATTCTTATCGTTATTTGTTTTGGTTTTATTAACAGGCCAAATCGCGTTGGGTGGTTGGACGAGTAGTACCTATTCCGGACTCGCTTGCACAGATTTCCCCACCTGCGATGGTCACTATTTACCACCGATGGATATTGCACAGTCTTTCCACCTCACGGAATTCAGTGATCGTAATTACGAAGGTGGTTTGCTCGCCCCTGAAGAACGCATCACGATTCAATATACCCATCGTGTAATGGCATTATTCGTTCTGATCAGCATTTTACTACTCGTAAAACAGCTGAGAAAAACAGAACAATTCAAACCCAAAGCCAATATTTTACTTGGATTAACTTTCTTACAGATTGGTATTGGTATTGCGACAGCAGTCATGATGCTGCCGTTATCACTTGCACTGTTACATAACACAGGTGCAGCATTATTATTGCTCGCTGTTGTTTATATCAATTACAGTGTTTTTAAAGCAAAAAATCAGCCTACCTCGCCAATAGCACAGCAAATTCATAGGTGATATGATGGAATCCATGAGTACAGTAACCGCACAGCAAGGCTCTACCTGGAAAGACTACCTTGTCTTATGTAAACCCAAAGTGGTCGTTCTAATGTTAGTCACCGTTTTAGTCGGTGCACTACTAGCAGTGCCTTCATGGCCTGATATGATGATATTGACCGTCGCCTTAATCGGTATTGGCGCCTGTGCCGGAAGTGGTGCAGCTGTTAATCACATCATTGATCACCGTCTTGACACCAAAATGGCTAGAACGAAAAATCGTCCCATAGCTAAAGGACGTGTAAGCCCTGAACAAGGTCTCATTTTTGCGCTGCTTATAGGCATCGGAGGCTTCGCTCTGCTATGGTTTGTCGTTAATCCTTTAACAGCACTATTAAGCCTTGCATCACTACTGGGCTATGCTGTGATTTATACGCTGTTCTTAAAACGCGCCACACCACAAAACATCACCATTGGTGGTTTAGCAGGCGCCATGCCGCCACTGCTTGGCTGGACAGCTATGACAGGACAAGTAGACCCAAATGCCTTACTACTCGTCTTAATCATCTTCGCTTGGACGCCTCCTCACTTCTGGGCTTTAGCAATCCATAAAAAAGACGAATATGCAGAAGCTAATATCCCAATGTTACCTGTTACACATGGTAATCATTTCACCCGAATACACATTGTGCTCTATAGCCTGCTTATGTTTGCCTCCACGCTCATGCCCTTTATTACAGGAATGAGTGGCTGGTTATATCTTATCGGCATGCTACTCCTTAATGCACGCCAATTTTGGATGGTTAAACTCATCTTTGATGAAACTAATGAAAAAGCGCCAATGGAACTATTCAAGTACTCAATCCAGTATCTCCTCTGGTTATTCGTACTTATCCTCATTGATCATTACACCATCGCGAGTAGGATCATAGGCTAATAAGATGTTCGACAAGCCCTAAGCATGCTAAAAACTAAAAAGGCCCCCGAATTGGTTTTTTAATTACACCCTTATTGGCTAATAAGTAAGCATATTTATCAAGCCATTAATGCTCGACAAGGATTATTGCTTATGTACTTACAACATGCCCGCGGCTTACTAGCTCATCCCCGCTTAGGTTGGCTAACGATTAAAAACGAACACACCAGCCTCACACAACTCTGCTGTAAACGACTTAGCATTCTAGCTGCC
This sequence comes from Gammaproteobacteria bacterium, assembly GCA_029248745.1. Classification (GTDB taxonomy): domain Bacteria; phylum Pseudomonadota; class Gammaproteobacteria; order Nitrosococcales; family Methylophagaceae. The sequence continues at coordinate 15,684 of JAQWIT010000010.1, read as the reverse complement.
ATACCTGCTATCTCATTATTTTTTGGGCTGACCCTGACGGGTTGGAGCTTATCCGGTAAGGAATTCCACCTTTTTAGTGTCGACAAAGCCTTTCTATTATCATTTGGCTTTTATTGTTCAATGATAATCGGTGCCTTATCCATGGCCTACTTCATCTTTTGGCTAGAAAAAACCTATGACGCCAAAGTTGATTTCGAACATTGTGTCAACTTTATCACTTACACAGCTCTACCAATGTATCTAGCAGGAGTTGTAGCACTCGTCCCTATCGTATGGCTAGTCGTACTCGTTATCCTCACAGCCGTCATTTACAGCCTATATCTACTCTATGTAGGGATACCTGTCTTCATGAGTATCCCTGAAGGTAGAGGCTTTATGTTTTCAACATCCATTATTATGGCAGGACTTTGTACCCTAGTAAGCTGGATAGCACTTTCGGCTGTCTTATTCAGCGGTACAATCATGAGCTAGAAAGAGGAAAGAAAACACAAGAAAGATATATGGAGGCTGAGGTCGGAATCGAACCGGCGTACACGGAGTTGCAGTCCGCTGCATGACCACTCTGCCACTCAGCCTAAATATAAACAGTACCCAAAAACCAAAAAGCCGTAGATAAAACCACGGCTTTTTTGTTGTTTGGAGCGGAAAACGAGGTTCGAACTCGCGACCTCAACCTTGGCAAGGTTGCGCTCTACCAGCTGAGCTATTCCCGCTTTGAAGGTGGTCATTATAGGGCTTTAAGAATATAAGTCAAGCTATGAAAACTAAGAAGTTAACATTGGCCAAGCCGCTTTCAAATAACTCAACATTGAACTGATTGTCAGTGCTGCAGCAACATATAACAAAGTCACACCAATCTCAAAAGTCGGTAAATCTAAAACTGGCGAATAATAGATCAAACAGGCGATAGATAACATCTGAAATGCCGTTTTCAATTTACCAACATATGACACTTTAACGGCACTACGCTGACCCAATTCAGCCATCCATTCACGTAAAGCGGATACCGTTATTTCACGTCCAATAATCACTACAACCGGTAGCAAAATATACCAAGAGGGTGTTTTATATAAAATCAATAACAGCGCGACTGCAACAATTAATTTATCGGCAACTGGATCAATAAATGCCCCGAATGGAGAGGTTTGATCCCACTTCCTTGCCAAATAGCCATCAAGCCAATCAGTAAAAGCTGCAACAATAAAAATGACAGTCGCCCATGTCGGAGCAGATTCATAAGGCAATAAAAAAACAACAATTAAGACAGGAATCAATCCAATTCTCAATAAACTTAATATATTAGGTATATTAGGCATGACACTTCTTCAACATAACGACGCTACTTATGGTAGCACCATAAGCCAGTTATTTCTCGTCATGAAAGGCATCATAAATTTTTTGGGCCAAATTTGGACTAATACCCTCAACCCCTGAAAGGTCCTCAACCCCTGCACGTTGTATCGCCTGCAATCCACCAAATTGCTGTAGTAGCTTCTGCCTACGTTTTGGCCCCATACCCTCAATTGATTCTAAAGGTGATGTTCTTCTTGCTTTAGCACGTCGCTGTCGATGTCCTGTTATGGCAAAGCGATGCGCTTCATCACGCACCTGTTGCAATAGATGTAGTGCTGGAGAATCAGCTGATAAATCAATTTCACCTGCTCGCCCGACTAAAAATAAAGTCTCTTCTCCTGGTTTACGTGCAGGCCCCTTTGCAATCCCCAAGATATCAATATCTAGCTGTAAATCTGCCATCACAGCTTTAGCTTCAGTCAATTGCCCTTTACCACCATCTATCAACAATAAATCTGGACGCTTGCCTTCGCCTTTTTGTAATCGCGTATAACGTCTCGTCAGTGCCTGATTCATCGCTGCATAATCATCACCTGGTGTGATACCTTCAATATTAAACTTCCGATAATCGGCTTTTAATGGTCCTTCGAGGCCAAAAACAACACACGAGGCCACTGTTTTTTCACCACGGGTATGGCTAATATCAAAACACTCAATACGCTTTGGCATCTCTTCCATTTCAAGTACTTCTTGGAGTAATTCAAAACGTTGTAATAGATTAGAGCGACTGCTTAAACGCTGAACCAAACTAATCTCGGCATTCGTCATCGCCATTTTCATCCATCGCACGCTAGGACCGCGCTGTGGGCATCGTATTATTACACGATGATCAGAATCTGACCTTAATACTTCTTCTAGTAACGTGAGATCCTCAAATCTGTGACTGACTAAAACTTCTGCAGGCATATTCTTGCCCAAATAGTGCTGTGGAATAAAAGCAGCTAATAATTCTTCAGCCGATCCTGCAGCAGTTCCTTTTGGAAAATAACTTTTACTCCCTAAGCTCCGGCCACCTCGAATAAAGCTCACTTCGACAACCGATAGACCATCTCGGACAATCGCAGCAAGCACATCTAAATCGCCCTGCTCTGCACTCACATATTGACGCTCTTGTACTTTTCGCAAACTGATGATTTTATCGCGAATCAATGCTGCTTTTTCAAAATCTAAAGCCGCTGAATCAAGTGTCATTTGTTCAGACAAGTCATCCAATACTTGCTGGTTTTTCCCTTCCAAAAACAAAATAGTATGTTGCAAATCTTTTTGATAATCGGCCTCAGAAATCAAACCAACGCACGGGGCTGTGCATCGTTTGATTTGATACTGCAAACAGGGTCGTGAACGGTTTTGATAATAGCTGTCGTCACATTGCCTAATCGGAAATAGTTTTTGTAATAAATGTAAACTTTCCCTAACAGCACCCGCACTAGGGTAAGGGCCAAAATAACGGCCTTTCTTACGTTTAGCACCTCGATGCAAACCAATACGCGGAAAAGCGTCAGAAGAAATAAACAAATAAGGGTACGTCTTATCATCTCGAAGTAAGATGTTATAACGCGGCATCAACTCTTTGATTAAATTATTCTCGAGAATTAATGCTTCATTTTCAGTATGCGTCACGGTCGTTTCGATGTGCGCTATTTGGGCAACCATAACCCGGTTTTTAGATGTCAGACCCATTTTTCGAAAGTAGCTTGATACGCGCTTTTTGAGATTTTTTGCCTTCCCAACATAGATAACCGTATCTGTGATATCGATCATGCGATAAACGCCAGGTCGACTAGTCAAGGTCTTCAAGAAAGCCGCCGAATCAAATGACATTTGTTTTTGTTCCAACTTTTCAGTCATATAGTCTCATCAGCAAAATGGGACGTTTATTATTACATATTCATTTAAATCGATAAATGTCATCATAAAAGTGCTTTTAACTGGTTTTATCACAGCAATCTATGTGAAAATAACTCTCTTAATACACATTACTCCCACGTCATCATGCCACCATCGACCACACTCAGTCCGCTTAAACCTAAACTGCCCCAAAAAGCCAATACGCTCTTCGAAGCAGGACAACTCTATGGGAGTGCACAAGGCCTACTCTTAGCCAAAGCTGCACAACAGCATGATGGTCCAATTTTAGTGCTTACTAACGATGCCGCCAATGCACATAAACTGGAGACAGAGGCCCAGTTTTATCTTGGAGAATCTGATCTTCCCATCTTACATTTTCCCGATTGGGAGACATTACCATACGACACATTCTCCCCACATCAGGACATTATTTCTGAACGCTTAGAAACATTACACCAACTGCCTACATTCAAACGCGGCATTCTACTTGTCCCGATCTCTACTCTCATGCATAGAATCGCACCGCGTGAGTTTCTAGAAGGTAATACTTTATTTCTAAAAACAGGCGATATTTTCGATATAGAACAATGGCGTAACCGCCTTGATAAAGCAGGCTATCGCTATGTTTCTCAAGTAATGGAACATGGTGAATTCGCTGTTCGTGGTGCAATTATTGACCTTTACCCCATGGGGAGTAAATTACCCTACCGAATCGATCTTTTCGACAATGAAATAGATACCCTCAGAACCTTCGATCCAGAAACACAACGCTCCATAGAATCCCTAACATCGCTCGAACTACTCCCCGCACGTGAGTTTCCGGTTAATGATGACAGTATCCAACATTTCCGCCAACAATTTAGGCAACAGTTTGAAGGTGATCCCTCAAAAAGTCTTATCTACCGTGAAGTCAGTGAAGGCAATATGCCAGGAGGCATTGAATACTACTTACCCTTATTCCTTCCTAAAACGAACAGCCTGATTGATTATTTACCTGATAACACCCTGATCTTCAATATCAATAATCCGTATCAGGCTGCAACAGATTTTTGGCAAGAAATTAACCAGCGTTATGAGCAACATGCCGTCGATCCAGAAAGACCTTTGTTACCTCCAAACCAAATTTTTTTTCAGGTTGAAGCCTTATTCAGTAAATTCAAAGATTATCCACGTCTAGTCAGCCAAAGCTTCGAATTAGAGCAAGCACAAGGCAAAGATAATTATCTCACAACACTACCAGCACAACTCACTCTCACCGCTCAACAAGACAATACTTGCGAAGCACTAAACAGGTTCATCGACAACTTCGATGGTCGCATTCTTTTCGCTGCTGAAACAGCAGGGCGACGCGAAACACTACTAGAGATACTCCGTGATAACGGCATAGGACCAAAAGCCGTTGCAAACTGGGATCAGTTTTTAAAGGATGATACTCCCTTAGCTATTACCGTTGCCCCGCTTGAACAAGGCTTGATTCTTATTAATGAGCAGTTAGCCATCATTGCAGAACCACAGCTCTTCGGCCAACAAGTCATGCAACGCCGTCGCCGTAGTCGAAAAAAACGTGACTCCGACGCTGTTATTCGTAATCTTGCCGAACTCAACATTGGCGATGCTGTTGTCCATGAAGATCATGGTGTCGGTCGCTACTTAGGGCTACAAACGCTCGATGTTGGTGACGTCACGACAGAATACGTTACATTAGAATATGCCAAAGATGATAAACTTTATGTGCCCGTCGCAGCCCTTAATTTAATCAGCCGTTATTCCGGTGCTGCACCAGAGCTGGCCCCATTACATAAATTGGGTTCCGGTCAATGGGAGAAAGCCAAACGCCGCGCCGCTGAAAAAGTACGTGATGTCGCAGCTGAACTACTCGATATCTATGCCCAACGTGCTGCCTATAAGAAAGCACCACTTGAATCACCTGACGAACAATATGCCGCTTTTACAGCTGCCTTTCCATTCGAAGCCACACCTGATCAACATGATGCCATAGAAGCCGTTGTCAAAGACATGACGTCTGATTCACCCATGGATCGACTCGTCTGCGGTGATGTCGGGTTCGGTAAAACAGAAGTGGCCATGCGTGCCGCCTTTTTAGCAACGCAATCTGGCAAACAGGTATTAGTGCTTGTGCCAACGACCTTACTCGCCCAACAACATTACGAAAACTTCAAAGATCGCTTTGCAGATTGGCCCGTCAATATTGAAGTCATGTCACGCTTCCGTTCCAAAAAACAACTCGAGAGTGTTAAACAGGGCATGACGGATGGCACTGCCGATATCATTATTGGGACGCATAAACTATTACAACAAGATATCAATCCCAAACGCTTAGGCCTCTTTATTCTTGATGAGGAACATCGTTTTGGCGTCACTCAAAAAGAAAAAATCAAGAATTATCGTGCTGAGATAGATGTCCTTACTCTAACTGCAACGCCTATTCCTCGCACATTGAATATGTCTATCTCTGGTATTCGTGATCTATCAATTATCGCCACACCACCAGCAAGACGTTTAGCCATCAAAACATTTGTCCAACAATGGAAAATGGAAACCATCCGTGAAGGTATGCTGCGTGAGATAAAGCGAGGTGGACAAGTTTACTTCTTACATAACAAAGTCGAAGATATTGATCGCATTGCCCGCGACATTGAACAAATCATGCCTGAAGCCAAAGTGGCAGTCGCACATGGACAAATGCGTGAGCGAGAGCTCGAGCAAGTAATGTTGGACTTCTACCACCAACGTTTTAATATCCTAGTCTGTACCACCATTATAGAAACAGGAATCGATATTCCTTCAGCCAACACCATCTTCATCGACCGTGCAGACAAACTAGGCCTCGCACAACTTTATCAAATCCGTGGCCGTGTGGGTCGCTCACATCACCGAGCGTACGCTTATTTACTCGTACCACCTCAAAAAGCCATGACCAAAGATGCCATCAAACGGCTCGAAGCTATCGAATCGATCGAAGATCTCGGAGCGGGTTTCACCCTTGCCACCCATGATATGGAAATACGGGGTGCGGGTGAATTGCTCGGCGATGACCAAAGCGGTCAAATGCAAGAAATCGGCTTTGGCTTATATAACGAATTACTCGAACGTGCTGTCAATGCCCTCAAGTCAGGACAAGAGCCTAGCATGACTATGGCCGATCGCCATTTCATCGAAATTGATCTACATGTCCCCGCCTTGATTCCAAATGATTACCTACCCGACGTACATACCCGGCTGGTCCTCTACAAACGCATCGCAGCAGCACAAGATAATAATGCTTTAAAAGAGCTCCAAGTCGAAATGATCGACCGTTTCGGCCTTTTACCCGAACAAGTTCAAACCTTATTTGCCATTCACGAGCTACGCTTCAAAGCCAAAGCAATAGGCATTCGTAAAATTGATGTCTACGATCAAGGTGGTCGAATTATCTTCGAACAAGAACCCAATATAGAGCCAATGACGATCATCCAATTGATTCAATCCCAAGTCAACCGATATAAACTAGATGGCCAAGATAAATTACGTTTCACCGAACTTATGCCTGAAGCTGACGATCGTCTACTCGCACTCAATAAGCTACTCGATGAGCTACAAAAAAACAGCGAATAGCAATGCCATCAGAGGCTGTGGTGCACTCAGTCAGCGCGATAGTCGTTTTAGCGAACAGTAACGAGAACAATTTGACAACCGCTGGTATCAAGACTACGCGCAAAGTCAGCGATCTCACAAAACACAGGTCTATATCGAAACACCAAAAACCATCATTTCACAAAACCAATCACCCGACGTACGATTTGAACAATCAATTAATCCCTATCGTGGCTTGCGAACATGGTTGTATCTATTGCTTCGCTAGACCAAGTCATGCCTATTTAGACCTCTTACTTGGCTTAGACTTCGAAACAAAAGTAACCGCAAAACGCCTGCCGCTGATATCTTAAAAAACAATTACTGTCACCAAACTATCAATGTAAACCCATCTCTTTGGGCGTTAACACAGATCCTTACCGACCTATATAACGTCATTACGCCATGACACGTAAACTATTATTAGTACTCCAAGAGCTTGACCACCCATGCACAATCACCACCAAGTCATCACTTGTCGAACGCGATCTAGATATCATTTCTGACTTGACTAAGAAACAGCTCATCCACGTCAATTTATCCTTCACCACGTTGGATACAACACTCAATCGCAATCTAGAACCCCGAGCAAGCACCGTCACATCGTTTGAAAACAATTAGAACGCTCAAACAAGCTGGTGTTCCTCTGAATATCCTTTTGGCACCTGTCATCCCTGTCCTGACTGATCGCGAAATGGAAATGATATTACAAGCAGTAGCGCAAGCTGGTGCTGATACCGCCAACTACATATTGTTACGGCTGCCGGGAGAACTCCTTGCATTTTTTACCGAATGGCTACAGCAACATTATCCTGACAGAGCCAACCACGTCATCCAGCAAATACAACAGAGGAGACATCGTAAGCATTATGTTGCCAGCTTTGAACACCGTGCCTCAGGACATGGCCATATTGCAGATATGATCAGCCAACGTTTCAAATTAGCCCGTCAAAAAAATCGACTCACCCAAAAACCGAACCAACTCAATTGTGAACTTTTCCAACCTCACCCCGTTTGAATAGTTTCATTTTGAATCAGCTTTTCTAAGTCTAAAAAACACTTTTGCGACAAAAGTCGCGTTTATACAGTCTGTAAAGCCATTAAAATTGTAGTGGAATAACTTTAACACCATGGAATTAAATCTTTTTGTTTTTTTGGCGATAACTTAACTGTAAAACAAAATGGTTCATATTTATGATCAACATGCCAAGGGATTTTGTAACATCGACTGTACCCACTACGAGTAACTCGACAAATAAGGCTGTCCGGTTTCAAGTCATCGCAGAAGAAGAGCAACCACCTATTCTTGCTGAAGAACGCCGTCGCACACCCTCCAGCCGTATGCCAGCAACACAAGATGGCAAACAGCAAATCGAGCGTCACGTCTCATTTGATCACAGACGTACAACTTTTAGCAGTAAAGCATAGAGCCTGTTTCTCTAACTTTAAATCCTTTCTTTTTGGCCGCTCTGTACCGAGCGTAAGGCAGCTGTAATCACCTGACAGTTTTCTCTTGCATCTAGAACCGATAACGCGGGCGATTTTCCATTCAAGACACAATCACTGAAGTGTTTAATTTCTTCCACAAAATGATTAGCCACTGGTAAAGCGACTTCATGTTGTTCCCCTGCATCTGTCCACCAATGTATGACAGGCGCATTATCAGGGTTTTGCCAAACGGTATCGCATTTAATCCCACCTAAGGTACCAATAATCTCGTATTCGCTACGGCGAGCTCGCTCAAAACTTATATCAAAATGAGCGAAACGGCCATCATCATAATCCAACACACCACTTAGACAAGTATCTGCACCAAAATCATTTAATTTGGCCATAGCCATCGCTGATTTTGGCAAGCCTTCAAACCACTTACGTGCAGTATGAATAGCATAAGGACCAATGTCCCACATTGCACCACCACCTTGATTAATATCTCGCTCTATTCGATACAATCGAGCGGGCTTCATTCGAAATGAAAAACATGTTTTGACCGTTCTTACATCACCAATAGCACCTGACGCAATCAAATCTGTTACATAATCATGTTGGGGATGGAAACAATACATAAATCCTTCCATCACTGTCACTTGATGCTGGTCTGCCGCGGCAATAATCGTATCAATATCCTCAACCGATAACGCCATAGGTTTCTCAATTAAGACATGTTTCCCTTGTTCAATCGCTTTAATGGCCCATTCAGTGTGTTCTTCATTTGCCATCGGTAAATATACCGCATCAATCTCAGCATGGTTCAATACTGAATCGAGGTCATCGAATGCCACTACACCTTGTTCATCCGGAGCATATTTCGCCAAAGTCTCCGCTGCAGCACCCGGGCGCCTACTAGCTATCGCGACTAGTCGTGCATTTTCAGCCTCAACAATGGCTGGCATCAAACGTTCGGTAACGCGCGCTGCACCCAAAATACCCCAACGTAATACCTTCTGTTCAGTCATGATCACATCCTAAAAATAGTTGCTGCTATCATACCGACATTAGAGCACTGATTTCAATCCGATAAAAACATCAACTAGATCTATTTATCTCAGTGCTTTTTTCACCTATGATTACAGCAAGACCACTCAGAATAACAAATATAGGGAATCAATTATGACCATTGAAGTAGGCCAAACACTACCTGCGGGCGAATTAACAGAATGTAATGAATTCGATCCAGCTAACGGCTGCCCAACCAACCCGCAAGCACAAGACGTCATTGCCATGAGTAAAGGTAAAAAGATTGTGATTTTCGGCGTACCAGGTGCCTTTACCCCGCTCTGCTCTGCACAACATTTACCCGGTTATGTCGCATTGGCTGATGAAATTAAAGCCAAGGGGGTTGATGATATTTTATGCCTCTCTGTCAACGATGCTTTTGTAATGGCAGCATGGGGACGTGATAACCAAGCCAGTAGAAAAGTGAGAATGATGGCCGATGGTAGTGCTATTTACACCAAAGCCCTAGGTCTTGACCGTGATTTAACTGCTGGTGGCATGGGCGTTCGTTGTTTCCGTTTTGCCATGATTGTCGACGATGGCTTTGTTAAATATATTGGCGTCGAGGGTTCTGGTGAGTTTGGTGTTTCAAAAGCAGAAACCATTCTAGAGCAACTTTAAATAAGGCATAAAGCAACGTCTCTAAGCGCATTTTCTTAGCGGCGTTGCTCAATCACATCGACTGACTCATCTGCAATAAACACGGCTGTCGCTAAATGTGCAAAAATGCCATGTTCAACCACACCCGGCAGTGCATTTAATGTCGTGTCCAAAACTAAGGCATCGCTATTTTCGAATGTCATATCTAGAACCAGACTACCATGTGACGTCATAGCCAAGCCATCACCATATGCATTCGGCCTAAGTTGCCCTTCTCCCCCGAGTGCTTCCAAATCTCGCAACACCATCTGCCAAGCAAAAGGCATCACTTCAATAGGAATAGGATAAAGTTGGCCAATACGTGTTACTAGCTTACTTTGATCAACCAACACATAAAATTCATCACAGGCACGTGCTAATAATTTTTCACGAACTAAATCCGAACCTCGCCCTTTTAATAAGGTTTTGTCTTCAGTAACTTCATCGGCGCCATCCACATATATATCGATGTGATCTAGGTGTTCCATGCTCATTTGTGGCAATCCTAAACTTTTCGCCTTAATCGTACTAACTACTGAGCTGGCAACTGTCGTGCAACGTAAACCCATTTCTTGTCGCTTAGCCAATGCCTCTATGAAATAATTAGCCGTTGACCCTGTACCGAGACCAACAACCATATCGTCTTCTATCAAATCAGCAGCATGCTGTGCCACACGCTGTTTTGCGTTGAGCTCTGTTAACATCTGACACGCTCCTTACAGACTAAAACGATGAAATTCAGTATTATCGAACCCAATTGAATTGAATTCAACATCAAGGAATACAGTATGACCAACTTCGATGCAATTGTAGAACATATTCAACAAATCACTGGGCATGTTTTCAAAGAATTCAATCACAGAGCCATCAGTGGTGGTGGCATTAATGCAGCTTATCACTTAAGTAATCATGACCATGCCTATTTTGTTAAGCTCAACACCCCTGATAGAGAAGCCATGTTTGAAGCTGAAGCTCAAGGCCTTAATGAGCTAGCTACTATGCAGTGTTTGCGCATTCCTAGTGTCATTTGTTTTGGTCAAACACAACAAGATAGTTACCTCGTCCTTGAATATATTCCCTGCCAATCCTTCGATATCACATCAAGTCGTATATTTGGCGAACAATTAGCTCAACTCCATCAAGTAGAACAACCGTTTTTCGGTTGGCATATCGATAATACAATTGGCAGCACACCACAATATAATCCACGCGAACAAGACTGGCTACATTTTTGGCAACAACACCGCCTGCAAGAACAGTTGACCTTTCTCCAACAAAACGGCTATGGAAAACAGCTACAAGATAAAGGCCAGCATCTCATCGAAAGTCTACCTGCTTTCTTTGAAGGCTATCAGGCTAAACCATCACTGCTCCACGGTGACTTATGGGGTGGCAATGCCGCTACAGACCCTAACGGCAAACCTATCATTTATGATCCGGCTTGTTATTATGGTGATAGAGAAACCGATATCGCAATGACAGAATTATTTGGCGGGTTCAGCCCAGCCTTTTATGAAAGTTACGATGCAAATTTTCCTTTAGACCCTGGCTATTCAGCTCGAAAAATCCTTTATAATCTCTATCACATTCTAAACCACGTAAACCTATTTGGCGGTAGCTATGTCAATCAAGCCGATAATATGCTTGACCAATTACTCTCTAAAACTTAAGGAATCACACTCACATGAGTCAAATAAAAGTACTCTTTGTCTGCATGGGCAATATCTGTCGATCACCCACTGCTGAAGGTGTATTCAATAAATTACTCGAAGATAGGCAGCTAAGTGATAGATTTTTAATCGATTCTGCAGGCACACACGCCTACCATGTTGGTAACAGCCCAGATGGTCGGGCGAGTCAAACAGCAAAACAACGTGGTGTCGACTTACACTCTCTTCGAGCCCGTCAAGTTAATGTCGATGACTTCGAACACTTTGATCATATTCTGGCTATGGATACTGATAATGCGAATATCCTAAGAGCTGATTGCCCTGCTGAACACCAACATAAAATCAAACTATTTTTAGATTTTGCTCCTGAACAAGATGAACGTAATGTGCCCGACCCATACTATGGCGGACAAAATGGTTTCGATCATGTTTTTGACTTAGTCGAAGTTGCATCAGACGGTTTTCTAGACGCAGTCCTCTAAAAGCTATTCTCTGTTAGCGACAAACTGTTGGGACCAAAGTTAGGCTCAATCAAAACATTGTGGACATTAATTTACCCCGCAGCATTCCTGAATATCATTGGCTCAGTAGAGAACTATTCGATAATCCCTTAAAAATACAACCGCACAACAGGCTCAGCTACACAAGCTAGCCTAGTACTATTTTCAATTTCCACCGACACTTCACTCACAACCTCTAAACCTCTTTTCATCGGTGTTAAAGACACTACACGTGATCTCGCTCTGATTCGTTTACCTACTTTCACCGGAAAGGGAAGTGGACTTTTTTGAGGCCATAATTCACCACCAATCACGTCCCTGAATAAACTGAATGAGTCGGATCAATACTTTTAATTAATATCGGAATTAAGGCCAACGTTAAAAACCTTGTGAAATAGTCGTTTTAAAGGGCGGTTCCTGTTTCGCACGTTCCGGATCAGTCTGAATCAACTGCTCATCACCTGTTACAGCAGCAAAGTTATCGATACACGCCTGATCAATTTCAAACCAATCATCAATAAATGTCTCTTCACCCAGTGTGCTATGCAATTGCAAATAACTTCGTTGAAGAGGCAAACATTCACGAATAAAAACCTCTTGTTATCGTGATTCAGAGTCAAAAAAGTGTAAATAATTAGCCAGATAGGAAGGTGTATTAAAAGAATTAATAACCTTCTCATTGAATGAAGTCGGTAAATGACGGATTTTAGATTCTAAAAGCTCTATAAGGCTGGAAGCTTCTTCTGAACTTGCACCATATTTTGGTAAATTCCCTTTCAAGGACATTTTTGAACTCCTGTTCATCAAAACGGCATGACAAACACTAAATAAATTAACTCAAATTACATTTAAAAACACAGTATTTAACGTACCAATAATTATTAAGCCTTAATGCAAAGCAAAGTAATGACATAGAACATAGATCAAACCCGCACCAACAGGTAGAATAGGGATAATAAACTACCCATGAGTATCTCGCTCCATGCTATACAGCACTGATAATTTGCGTATTGTCGGCACGCAAGAAGTTTTGCCGCCGGCAAAATTGCACCTAGAATTGCCGATCACCGATGCCGCTTCTGAAACGATATTTAATGCGCGTACGCAAACACAGGCTATCCTTCAGGGTGAAGATGATCGACTAGTTGTCATTGTCGGACCCTGTTCTATCCACGATCCAGAAGCAGCACGTGAATACGCTGCAAAACTTGCCCCTCTAATCACAGAACTCAAAGATGAACTCCATATCATCATGCGAGTCTACTTTGAAAAACCACGTTCGGTAGTGGGGTGGAAAGGTCTAATTAACGATCCCTACCTAGATGGCAGCTTCAAAATTAATGATGGTCTTCACTTCGCACGCAAGCTATTACTCGACTTAGCAGAATCACATATCCCTGCCGCAACAGAATACTTAGACCTCATCAGTCCACAATATATTTCAGACCTTATCTCTTGGGGTGCTATAGGTGCACGTACGACAGAAAGCCAAGCACACCGTGAACTGGCATCAGGTCTATCCTGTCCTGTTGGCTTTAAAAACGCAACTGATGGTGGCCTACAAATTGCTATTGACGCCTGCATATCAGCTTCAAAGCCGCATCACTTTATGTCACTCACACGTGAAGGACAATCTGCTATTTTCTCCACTACTGGAAATTCAGATTGTCATGTCATTTTACGCGGTGGCAAAAAGCCAAACTACGATGCAGAAAGTGTTCAGACCACTGCAGAACAAATAGGCCTATCAGGACAAGCAGCACGTTTTATGATCGATTGCAGCCATGCAAATAGTGGTAAAAATCATATCCAACAAGAAACGGTTTGCCATGATATTGCACAGCAACTTTCCGAAGGCGAAAATCGCATTATGGGACTCATGTTAGAAAGTAACTTGGTAGCTGGCCGTCAAAATCAAGAGTCAGGGAAAAAACTTGTCTATGGTCAAAGTATCACTGATGCTTGCATGGCATGGGACAACACCGAGCCATTACTCCACGAATTAGCACAAGCCGTTCGTGACCGACGTCAACAGCAAGTAAAATAACACTAAACCTACAGACATTGGGAGTTTCAGAAACACCCAAAAATCGGCTATAATTAATAAGTTAAATAAGTGTACATAAGCTCCAAACGCTTACATCATCGTATTTCCGATTAATTTAGTAGGTTATTGCATGGCAGATTATGCCCTCATCTTGGTGAGTACCATTCTAGTCAATAACATAGTCCTAGTTAAATTCTTAGGCTTGTGCCCTTTTATGGGTGTCTCACGCAAACTTGAGACGGCTCTCGGAATGGGCCTCGCGACAACCTTCGTACTAACACTATCATCACTCACTAGTTACCTCGTTAACGAATATCTACTCATACCACTTGAAATAGAATTCTTACGAACAATTAGCTTTATCTTCGTCATTGCAGTTGTTGTCCAATTTACCGAACTAGTGGTACATAAAACCAGTCCTTTGTTGTATCAAGTCTTAGGCATATTCCTACCCCTAATCACTACTAACTGCGCTGTGTTGGGTGTCGCTTTACTTAACGTTCAACAACAACATGGTTTTATTGAATCTGCGCTATATGGCTTTGGGGCAGCCATTGGTTTTTCAGCTGTATTGATTATCTTTGCTGCTATGCGAGAAAGACTTGCCGTCTCCGATGTGCCTGCCCCTTTCCAAGGTACCGCCATTAGCCTGATTACTGCTGGGCTTATGTCTATGGCATTTATGGGCTTTACTGGGCTCGTCAAAGTTTAGATATGTTAACAGCCATCCTCGCAATCACAGTCCTCGCCCTTATCTTCGGTCTATTACTCGGCTTTGCCTCATTACGCTTTAAAGTCGAAGGCGATCCAATTGTTGAACAAATTGACAAACTATTGCCACAAACACAGTGTGGCCAATGCAGTTTCGCAGGCTGTCGTCCCTATGCTGAATCCATCGCTGAAGGTGAAGTCGATATCAATCGATGCCCTCCTGGCGGTGAAGCCACTATCCAAGCACTTGCCAATTTATTAGAAGTTGATGTCAAACCGCTTGATGAAAAATGTGGTGTCGAACAAACAAAAACCTTAGCTGTAATTGATGAACAACGTTGCATAGGATGTACACTTTGTATCCAAGCTTGTCCTGTCGACGCTATACTCGGTGCTGCTAAACAAATGCATACCGTCATTGCTGATGAATGCACCGGCTGTGATCTCTGCTTGCCGCCTTGTCCAGTTGATTGTATTGACATGGTTGAAGTCCCGATTAGCCCAAATAACTGGTGCTGGCCAGACCCAAATGAACCAACACCTAAACAGGTGACACCAACATGAGGCAATTAGGTTCATTTCCAGGTGGCTTAGTCTTAAATGGCCAAAAAAACCGTTCAACACAACTCCCTATTCGCAAAGCACCGCTAAGTAAAAAGCTCGTTTTACCATTGCAACAGCATATCGGTGCCGCTGCCGTACCCATCGTCGAGGTAGGCGATACCGTATTAAAAGGCCAACGCATTGCCAAGGCAGACGGTCATGTTTCTGTTTGCCTTCATGCACC
>JAQWIT010000009.1 GCA_029248745.1 Gammaproteobacteria bacterium | reverse complement strand
TAATTCAACACCAGTGATACCTGATAGTTGGAATGGTAAAATACCAACCATAGTTGCTTCACCGATGACAGCGCCATCGACGTATTGCATTACACGCCATGCTAGAGCGACTTGCAATAAAGCGAAGACAGGTAGCATTACGTACATTACAGTGTTTTGAAGAGCTGGCATACCGTTTGTATCGCCGTTTTCATCAAAACCTGCACCTGGTGGGTGGAAAGGCATAGTAATGGTATCTAAGATGATGCCGACACCGAATAATACGACACCAACCCAAACAAACATACCGCCCATAATGACACTAAGCAGTGTCACAATGATCAATATCGGCGCAAGCCAATATCTGACGTTAATCAAAAGCTTTTTCATGGTAAAAATACCCCCTAAAAATTTAAAGCATTGTTGTAGTTATTGTTACAAATCACGTCTGTAAGCTAGGTTTAGCAACAGACTGTTAGCCGAATAAGTTTCGAACTAGTGGGCCACTTTATGTGATCCGATGTATTTTTGGAAATACGTATAAATCCCTAGCGGAAAAATAAACATTTTTAACAATAACTTAGCGTCTTTTTCGTGATAGTAAAATAAAGTGTTTTTTTATCGGAACATACTATCTCAAATAAGCACTGCTCCGTACATTGAACGTCTTTGGCAAACAATACAAGTACGTATAAACCCTATATCTTATTAAGTCTTTGCTGTGACACACTTAGCATTCTTTAAAAAATTTAATGAGAAAACGTATGGGGCTTTTTTCAGGCTTGCTGGAAAAATTTGATCAGTTCAGTAAAAGAAGTTGGTCATATTCCCGTAAAAGTGGATCATTAGAGTCAAGGCAAACAGGCTCCTCTGGTGGTATGAGTACTAACGAGCTGCTGATTCGATTGGAGTTAATCATGGGCCAGGGTTCTGGTCTGCCACTGATGGACTATTCGAATGAAATAGCAAAGCTGAGTCACCCGCTACAGTTATTTATATTTTCTGAAACTACAGAACTTTCTGAATTATCATATGAACATGCCAATGAGTTCTTGCAGGTTGCATCGACAGCGCTAACTGAAATGGAGCAAAGGCAATATGAACGTTGGCTATTAGAAATTAAACAAGCTTTAATTACTGGTAATGATGCTGATGCTTCAGAGCATATTAAAAACCATAGCAGTTACACAAGTGAAGGTGATTCAAATACTGTATATTTAAGTGATCTAACTTATACTTTAGAAAAGCTCGTTTACAGTATTCATAAAGCTGAATTGCCTCTGGCTGAAGCAGAGTTATCATCAAAATCACCCCTGATGAGTTATACCAATAACGAAGTTTTATATTTGCCAACAAGCATTTCTCATTTTGATAATTATGAAGACAACCATCGTTTATACAAAGCATTAACGTTCCAATTATTGGGTCAGATTCAGTGCGAAAGTGCAGATGCAATAGGGACGCTTAACGAAGGTATTCGCCATCATGGTGAAAAATACTTAAGTTTTTTCTCGCGGATTGAAACGTTGCGAATTGACCAATATATTAAGCATTCATTTCCAGGCTTATGGCGTGATATCGAATTATTACATGAGAGTGCTAAGATTGATTACCCGAGTGATTTTTTTGCTAGTGCCAATCTTGATTCTGTTCAGACAAGTTTGCATTTAACCGCTACATTACTTGAGTCGACAGTCAATTTACCAAAATTGGTTTATCAATCGAGTTTTCAACTTGACCTGATGGCTCACGTCCAGAAGTTAACGGGTGAGCGAAAAGCACCTTTAATTTTAAATCCGACAACAGATGTAGATGATGAAATACTCGATACGCTAGGCGATCCACGAAAAGCAGATCGAGGCTACTTGCGTTCATTGAAGGACAGTAAAGGTGATAGCGTATTAAAAAGTCCACCTCCCGGATGGATTCCTGACTCTTCTGGTGGAGCTGAAGAAGAACAGCACACTACTAAGCATCATGAGAAGGGTGTTTTTTATTATCGAGAGTGGGACACCTCTTTGAAAAAATACCGAAAAGATTGGTGTCGCTTGAGGGAGACCATTGATACAGATGTGGTTGAGAGTATGGATGTTGAGAACATGGAGGCGTTGCGCCATGCAGAGCATCGCATTAGGAAAACGTTTGATCAATTAGTAAATGATCAAAAATTCATGCGAGGCCAAAGTGACGGTGATGAAATTGATATTGATGCCTGGGTGTCTGCGAGATCGAGTAAAAGTAAAGACACTGATGACTATCAGAATGTATATATAAGGAATAATACCAACAACCGAGATGTGGCGATTATGTTTGCTGTTGACTTAAGCGGCTCAACAGCGGGTTGGAAAAATAGCATGATAAAGCAATCAACGTGGCTATTGTGCAAGACGCTAGCGCGTATGGGAGATCAGTATGCAGTTTATGGTTTCTCAGGCTCGGGTCGAAGTAATTGCCAAGTGTATCCTGTCAAAACGTTTAATGAGAGTTACACAAAATCGGTTAAGTCACGTATCTTCTCAATGAAGCCACATCAATATACTCGCATGGGTGTAGCAATTAGGCATCTGAGTATGCTGCTAGGTAAAACGACAGCAAAAACACGTATTTTATTTGTATTAACAGATGGCCGTCCTGATGATGTTGACAGCTATCGGGGCCAATATGGTGTTGAAGACACACGTTTGGCTTTAAATGAAGCAAAAGCATTATCACTTAAGCCATTTGTATTAACTTTTGATAAGGAAGGGATGGATTACTTACCTTATATGCTGGGTTCAAGCCGTTATCAATTGATAACAGATATTTCCCAATTACCAATACAAATTTCTACCATTTATAAACAACTGACGACATAAATATGACTTCTGAAAATACCATCGACAACTCAAAATATTTTATTAAAGATGAGCCTTATTATTTACCGACAGGGAATGAGGTAGAAATTTTCAATACCGCCTTAGCAGAAAATATCCCTGTCTTATTAAAAGGGCCCACAGGTTGTGGTAAAACACGGTTTATGGAGTATATGAGTTGGTATACTAAGCGGCCTTTAATTACGGTCTCATGCCATGACGATCTAACAACAGCAGATTTAGTTGGCCGCTATTTAATTCAAAATGACACTACCGTTTGGCAAGATGGTCCATTAACAACGGCAGTGAGAAACGGGTGCATATGTTATTTGGATGAAATTGTCGAAGCGCGTAAAGATACAACCGTTGTTATTCACCCTCTGTGTGATGACCGCCGGATTTTGCCTATTGAAAAACTGGGTCAGTTAATACAAGCTCCGCCTGATTTTTGTTTAACGATGTCATATAACCCAGGGTATCAAAGTGCCGTTAAGGATTTAAAACCGAGTACACGCCAGCGTTTTATTTCTATTGATTTCAGTTACCCAGCAGCCGACGTCGAAGCAAAAATTGTTAATCAAGAAGCAAGTCTTGATATGGCTGCTTGTGAGCGCCTAGTGAAATTGGCTGAAATGACAAGAAACTTGGTCGGAAATGGGCTAGATGAAGGCGCGAGTACACGTTTGCTTGTTCATACAGCGAAATTAATAAACCGGGGTTTTGAGCCAAAAATGGCTTGTCGCTGTGGTATTGCCGATGTTTTAACGGATGATCCAGAAACAGTTACCTTGTTACATGAAATGATTGAAACGTTATTCTAGAGTTTGATGTTTTCGTAATCAGCAGCAATCGCAATCTTAAGGACATCAGATAACGATTTGGCTTCTAGCTTGTCCATGACATGAACACGATGTAACTCGACGGTACGAATGCTGATGCCCATATTGTAAGCAATTTGTTTATTGCGTAGGCCTTCGACCAGACCTTGTAACACTTCATATTCACGCGGCGTAAGTTTTGAAACGATTTCTTTCGCACGGGCAGTGAAAACATCGAGTTGTCTTTGATTATGCTGCTCTTGTAGGCAATGTTTGATTCGTTCGATTAATTGAGTTGAGTCAAAGGGCTTCTCAAAAAAGTCAGCGGCCCCTAGTTTAATAGCTTCAACAGCAGTACTGACATCACCATGGCCGGTAATGCAGATGATGGGCAGCGTCACGCCGCGTTTGTTCAGTTCATTGATGACATCAAGACCTGACATGCCTGGCATCCACAGATCCAGAATAATTAAACCTTCTGGTAAGTCATCCACCTGTTCAAGAAAGGCCGTTGGGGTGGCGAATTGCTCAGTATTAAAATCTTCAGCCCGTAATAGCATGCTAAGCGAATCTCTTAATGCTGCTTCATCATCAACGATGTATATATTATCCATGGTATATCCTAGCTTTCCGGGTTGCCTGGCAAGGTAAAGTGAAAGGTTGTGCCATTATCGTCATTTGTCAACACCTCTAATTTACCACCATGTGAATCAATAATGGATCTGATAATTGCTAAACCCATTCCCATTCCTTCGGGCTTTGTCGTGTAGAAAGGCTCGAAAATTTTACTGGCTTCGTAGTCAGTAATACCTGGGCCACTGTCTTTCACTGAAACAAAGACGCCTGAATCCTGACACACATTGGTTTCAATAGTCAAACGCCGATCTTCTTGATCGAGTATTTGCATGGCTTCCATGGCATTTTTGACTAAGTTGACGATGACCTGTTCAATCAAGATCTGGTCAGCTTCGATTAAGGGTAAGTCCTCTGCTAATTCGAGGCTTAAATCAGGTTTATTTTCCCTGATTTCAATTTGTAAGAATCGAATCGCATTTTGCACCAGTTCATTTACAGAAACGGTTTTTCGAGAACTGTCCTTTTTCACAAAATTTCTCAATTCGTGCATGATTTCTTGGGCACGAATGGCTTGTGTTGAAATACTCTTAAACGCGGAATATAGCTCTTCGGTATCAGCACGATCTTTTTCGATGAGTCGAATACAGGCACTACTATAAGCGCCAATGGAGGCTAACGGCTGCGAAATTTCATGAGCTAATTGGGTGCTCATCTCACCAATAGTAATTATTCGTGAGGCGTGAGCAGCTTCTAACATATGCTTCAACTTACCCTCTTCTTCTTTCTTAGATTGTGTGATGTCAGCTGTGAGCAAGAAAAAGCCAATGACATTGCCAGAATCAGAAAAGTTAGGGACATAAGAGCTACGAATATAAACATCACCACGATAAGGGTAGTTTAGTTTTTCTTCAAAAGTGATAATTTTGCCGGACATCACTTCCTTAATGTAAGGTGTGATAACAGAATAAGGCCGTTCACCAATCACCTGCCAAATTTTTTTACCTTTGATTTCATGGCGTGAAAAACCAAACCACTTTTCAAAGGCTTTATTGTTAAATTGATAGGCTAAATCTGCATCAACATAGGCGATCAATTCTGGGATTGCATCGATAACCAAGCGTAATTGTTGTTCACTCGCTTGCAACGCTTTCTCAGCTTTTTTGCGTTTGATTTCTTCTAAAACCTTGTCAGTCACTTCCGTCAAAATAGCCGTGAGTATGGGCTCTGCAGTATTAACAGCTAATAAGGAGATACTGATTTCTATATAGCATTTGAGTTCAAGCGAATTTAGCGAGACGACGATAGAGTGGTTTTTTTCGTCACCTATTATTGCGTGATGGGTTAAGTTTTGAATACTGTCGGTATCATTACTGGAAAATAAACTGTGTAATTCAGTATTGACTAAAGCACGTTCACTGCGCCCAAGTAAACTTTGTGCGCTTCTATTCAGATTAAGAATGCGTCCATGTGAATCAAGGTTAAGGATACCAATGGGAATGCGATCTAATAACTTATCTAGGTAATTAGCGACGAGTGGCCGCGTTGGGGCGATAGATGTTCTTTCTTTTTCTACGACTTCAATAGCTGAACGATAAAGCCGCTGCTTTTCGACACTATCGATTAAGGATTGCAGTTTTTTTCGTAAGCTAGCGTGATTTTTATACTCAAATGAAGTGACATCTGAGTTTAAGAAAGGTGAAAACTGAATCGCTTTTTGTAATATATTTTGGCGGCCACCTTTACACAGGATAATGATTTTAATATCGCGCCGTAAAACCAAGATGTGCTCTGCTGTCCGGATAGGCTCTTCTACATTCAATCCTAGAACGATAATGTCAGGTTCACCAGAACTTTGCTCTAAAGCGGCATAGAGGTTTTGAGGTAAATCGTTGTGTTCTAGAAAGACGCCAGCGCTGAGATTATTATTAAGATAAGTAAGTAGGTCTTCACCGGTAGAGAGTAATGATATTCTGCTGCTCATGTATCTGCTAATAGTGGCTGTTCAAGTATCGAACGACCGGTCCAAATCCTTAATATATCTGTCGTAGGCGTCATGACATGCGCTGCACGCGCATCTCGCAATAATCGGTCTAAAGTTGACTTCTCACGGTAAGCATAGCCGCCACAGAGTGTCATTGATTCATTGACGATCTCAATAGCCGCATCAGCAACCTCTGCTTTAGCAGAAAATAAGTCAATCAGTGCGTTACCTTGGTCCATATCGTAACATTCCGTTGCGTAATAGACCAATGCACGAGAACGAGCGTACTTAGCCCATAAACACCCTAATTGATATTGAATAACAGAGGATGAGGCTAAGGCTCGGCCATTAAATGAAATTTCACGGTTTTTAATATGATTCGTGACTTCATCAATAGCGGCTTTGGCGATACCTAAATAGGTGCCAGCCATTGCCGTTAAAAAATAGGGGGTAATCACATTAAAAACATACCAAATTTGATCGCCAAACTGGCCTAAGACGTTTTTATCTGGGATTTTGACATTATTTAAGAATAAATCACGACTACTATTGCCTCGTAAGCCGAGGCCCTTCCAGCGTTCGCCCCATTGAAGTCCAACAGCATCAGCATTGACCATAAAGCAATTAAATTGTTCACCGGGTGTATCAGAACCTTCAGCAACAGCTGAAATAATGTAAGAATCTGCTTCGCCGCCATTAAGCACAAATGCTTTAGCGCCGTTGATTTTGTATTCCGATTCAGAGTGATATTGCATACTTGTTTGTGGCAAGTAAAATTGTGAGCCGGAGCCCGCTTCGCTCAGCGCAATACTGGTTAAATGTTGGCCTTCGCAAATAGGCGTGAGGTATTTCTCTTGCTGAAAATCAGTTGCTTTAGACGCGATTACTGCACTACCAACAGCATGCATACCAAAGCAAATCGCGCTACTGCTACAATATCGGCCAATGCTTTCACACACTTTGGCTAGAACCTTAGTACCATGGCCCAAGCCACCATATTCGACCGGTATCGTTAGGCCGCCGAGGCCTTCATTTTGAAAACTGCGAATATTTCGTTCAGGCCAGCGCGCAAGACGATCTGCTGCCTCTGTGTTTTCGGCAATAATGGTACTGCTGATATCCTGAACCGTTTCAAGAATTTTAGATTCGTCCGAATACATGACCAGGCTTCCTCACAAGTTATATTACGCACAATGCCTCCATGGCAGGTGCAGCGAGGCTACGGTATGTAAGTTAGTGCTCACTTACAGGTAAAGTTCTATTATAGATAAACTTTAGTACGATAGAGTGTATATTAGGCTCTTTGTTTGGCACGTAGCTATCTTCGCTACAATATTCGTAAAAAGGAAAAAATCGAAGTCGTAATTTTACGTATGAACTTGTTCAATATCAGAGAGTCAACTAAAATAATACTAAAAAACCCTATTTTAATTGTTGATAACTTGGAATAGGCTATTTAAAAAGCAGACTCCCTTTTTACTCATGAATTTAAGGATTATCAACCTATGCGAATGCTTGCTCTCATCACACTCTTATTGTCATTAAGTAGCAATGGTTTTGCTGATACGGATGCCGATAGGTATCCCGAATCTGAATTGTATTCAAAGCCAGTCGAAGTGGTGCCAGGTGTATGGACATCGATAGGTGCTACCCAGCCACCAACGTATGAGAATGCGGGTCATAATAATAATCTGAGCTTTATTGTTAGTAATGATGGTGTTCTTGTCGTTAATGCTGGCGCCTCTTATTTATTAGCGAAAGCGCTACATGATGAAATAAAGAAAGTGACAGATCAACCCATTCGCTATGTCGTGTTGGAAAATGGTCAGGGCCATGCCATGCTAGGTAGTATTTACTGGCGACAATTGGGCGTAAAGATTATTGCCCATGACGATGCGATTGCTGAGATAGAAAAGTACGGTGTTGATGAGCTGGAAGGGATGATGGGGTATAACAAAGACCGTGGCCTTGATACGACATTGGTTATGCCTGATATCAGCTTTTCAGAACGATCAACAATTCATTTAGGAGATATTCCTATTGAACTGATTTATTTTGGCCCAGCTCACTCAGCAGGTGATATTTCACTGTATTTACCAAAGCAAGACGTTATCATCGCAGGGGACATGGCATTTCATCAACGGATGTTACCCATCTTCCCAGAAACCGAGACATTGAAATGGGTAGAGACATTTGACTTATTTGTAGCGACAGGCGCTAGACATGTCATTCCCGGCCATGGGGAACCAACGGATATGGCGACCGTGACACGAGAAACTAAAGATTACCTAATCTACCTACAAGATGAGGCTAGAAAGCTGCTAGACGACGACTTAGGGCTCGATGAAGCGTATCAAATTGATCAGTCAGCTTACCGACATTTAGATACCTTTGAAGAATTGGCTAAAAAGAATGCGGGCCGTATTTTCCAAGAGCTAGAGCTAGATAGCTTTTAATGGATTAATTGATGTCCGTTGGCATGGGTTTGAGCAATTGCCTAATCCGAATTCCGACCAAGCGTAGCAAGACAAAATAGACAGCGGCGGCAGCGGCAATAACACCTAATAGCATTAAACTTCTATCCCAACCTGACGCTGCAAGCCATTGTGTCAGGTTGGGATTTAACCAGTATAAGGTCATCAGTAAGCCAAGGTTAGGCAGTAAGAGTTTGAGCGAAAACCGCATCCAGCCAGTACGAGGTTGGTAAATGCCCTCTTTCCTTAAACCTCTGTATAACATCCCGGCATTTAAAGCGGCTGATAATGCTGTTGCGAGCGCTAGGCCAACATGGGCAAATTGCAGCATCAGAATGATATTGAGAACCATATTCACCACCATGGCAATGATGCCGATCTTGACCGGTGTTTTCGTATCCTGTCTCGCATAATAGCCTGGAGCTAACACTTTAATAAAAATAAAGGGCAGCAAACCTAAGCCATATGCCATTAAGCTCAGAGAGGCTTGGTAAGCATGTTCGCTTGTAAAAGCGCCGTATTGGAATAAAGTGAGGAGTAATGGCTCAGCCAAAAAGATGAGGCCCAAAGCGGCCGGTGTGGCAATGATGAAGACCCAGCGTAAAGCCCAATCAATGGTATTAGAAAAGGCATTGGCAGAAGCTGAAGCATGCTTCTTGGATAAACTGGGCAAAATAACAGTGGCTAGCGCGATACCAAATACCCCTAGTGGAAACTCAACTAGCCGATCAGAGTAATACAGCCAAGAGATACTCCCTGTTACTAAAAATGAGGCTAATAAGGTATCGAGTAATAAATTAATTTGCGATACCGAAACACCGAACATGGCAGGCACCATCAGTTTAAATATTTTCTTAACACCGCTGTTTTGTGTGTTCCACCGTGGCCGTGGTAACTGCTTAATTCCAATTAAAAAGGGGATTTGGAATAATAATTGGATAACCCCACCAATAAAGACTCCCCACGCCAACGCAGTGACCGGCTGGTCAAAATAAGGCGATAACCAAATAGCCGAGCCAATTAAAGCAATATTAAGAAAAACTGGCGTAAAAGCGGGGACGGCAAATTGACCAAAACTGTTTAAAATTGAGCCAGCAAGGGCGGTCAATGAAATAAAAAATAAATAAGGAAAAGTGATTTTGAGTAAATCACCAGCTAAGTCGAGCTTTTCTGGTTCATCAATAAAACCGGGTGCAAAAACCATAATAATGAGTGGTGCGGCAATCACGCCAATGGCGGTTATGATGAACAAAATGCTAGCCAAGGTACCACTTGTTGCTGCGATTAATGATTTTAGGTCACCATCACCCTTTTCTCGATATTCGGCGAGCACAGGGATAAAGGCTTGAGAAAAAGCGCCTTCAGCAAATAAACGGCGTAAGAAATTTGGAATTTTAAAGGCGACAAAAAACACATCTGTCCCCATTCCTGCACCAAAGAGACGCGCAATCACGATATCCCGGATAAAGCCGAGAATTCTGGATAAAAAAGTCATACTGCTGACAACAGCAGTGGATTTAAAAAGCTTCTCACTCATAACCTGAGTAATCCTGAAAATGTTAGGATTGTGCGTTTAAAATAGTTGGCGAAAACGAACATGGCTGATCGCAAACGCTGTCAAAGGCTTAATTCTAAGTGTTTTTTATTCACTTATCTCGTTATTGTTGGTTTTTTATTGGTGCTGTAGTTTAACCGAACGGGGTTAATGCACGAAGACCACCGCGTTATACCGGCTCAATTACAAAATACGATTACTTCTCCGCCACGTGAAACAAGTGTTGCCGCAGTATATATAGGCGATAAGCAAGTACTTACTAACATGCTGTTTAAAGATAGATGGACTTTCGTTTATTTTAGTCATGCAAATTGCTTTCCCGAGTGCGTAGAACCTTTTGAAAAACTAGCAAAATTTCAATCTGCTTTTGCTAGTAATGATATCGCTGTCGCTGTGATTGACTCAGATAGCGAACAAAACCAGAGAGGGAATTTAGCAAAATTAGTCGCACAAAAAAACTTCAAATTTCCTATTATCGAAGCTGAAGAAGCGTCGATAGATGCATTGTCCAAAACATTTATTGCACTTTACTTAAGAACAGATTTAGCCGGTGGCTATTACCAGATTGATTAAGAGCATCACCCGTTTCTTGTTGATCCGAAAAACCGAGTCTATGCCATGTTTAATGAAAGAGTAACAGGCCCTAAAGCTTAATGTGCCAATGATTGGGCAAAATGCGTTGAAAGAATATCAATTGCCGCTGTAGAACGATAACTAGAACGCCAAACTAAGCCGAGCTCTCTGACGGGTTTTTGTTTTGCAAGTAACGGCTTCAAACTGATATCGGCGTGGGTCACCATGTCTGATGTGATGGACATTTCAGGAATTAATGTAATACCTAGGCCACCAGCAACCATTTCAATGAGCGTATATAAGCTCGTCCCCTGCATACTGGTTCTTTGCGTCGTAGAGGGAAGACTACAAGCACTCAACGCATGTTCGCGTAGGCAATGCCCTTCTGACAATAACAATAAGTCATCAACAGGCAAGCGTGTTGCCTCAATACCTTCACTGTCAGCTAATGGATGATCAATAGGTAAAGCGACCCAAAAGGTCTCAGCAGCGAAAATAGTATGTTCTAGTTTTCCAATATCAAATGGGAACGCCAAGATAGCAAGATCAATCTCACCTTCATTAAGCTGTTTGATTAATCGCTCAGACTGCTCCTCTATCAATACCAGCTCAATTTGAGGCATTTTCTTACGAAGGTTTGGCAATGCTTTAGGTAATAAAAATGGGCTGATACTCGGTATAACGCCCACGCGCAAGCGTCCAGAGAGCGGGTTTTTCTCTAACTCAGCAACATCAACTAAGTCAGTAGCGAGTGAGAGAATATGTTGAGCACGTTCAGCGACTTCTTGACCCAAAGCCGTGACCAAAACCTTACGGTTCGTGCGCTCTAGAAGCGGGGCGCCTAATAGGGCTTCTAAATCTTGAATACCTGCACTTAGTGTTGATTGTGTGACAAAGCATTGCTCAGCAGCTTTACCAAAATGTTTGAGTGAAACCACTGCGGTTAGGTATTTTAACTGACGTAGTGTCGGTAAATTCATAATCGTTAAATCCTATTAAAAGCCTTTAAACAAACATTTTTATCTTTATAATAAAGCTTCAAGAAACAATGTCAATGACTCGTAAATCTTGCCTTTATACAAAGAGGTTTATACAGTACAGTGAAGTCTTTATTATGTCAGAGCAACACGTTCTAGGATAAAACAATACAGTGCTGGCTGAATTAACCATTAAACAATTGCGTAATATCTCAGCGCTTTATTTTATGCCCTCACCCGGCATTAATTTGTTGCTGGGTGAGAATGCTGCAGGTAAAACCAGTATTCTAGAGGCAATACACTTACTTGCACTTGGACGCTCTTTTCGAACACGATCGTTAAAGCAACTGATTCAGTTTGAACAGCAGGCATTACAAGTCATTGCCAAAACTGTAGGTCACCAGACACCAATCGGCCTGCAGTACAGTCTACCTAAGGGCTTAGAAATTAGGTTGAACAATGCACCACTAAAAAAACGTTCTGATTTAGTACTTCAATTGCCATTACAGTTTATCCCTGCCAATTGTCATCAGTTTTTTGAACAAGGGCCAAGGTATCGTAGACAGCTACTAGATTGGGGGTTGTTTCACGTGGAACCGAGCTTCAATTTTCATTGGTTGTCGTATAAAAAAATAATACAACAGCGCAATAGTGCTATCAGGCAACATAAGAAAAATAATGAAATCCAGCTATGGGACCCACATTTAATTTTTCATGGTGAAAAAATTAGTAAGCAAAGGATAAAACGCTTAGAGCGATTACTGATAGAGTTCGAAATCATTTTCTCACGTTTGTGCCCAAATTATAGTGGTAAGTCGTTTTCTTTAAGCTATCGAAGCGGTTGGCCAAAAGACAAGAACTTAAGCGAAGCGATTACCACCACAATAGAGAGAGATAAACAATTGGGTTATACACGTTCGGGTTGTCATGCAGCTGACTGGACTTTCAAAATCGACGGCTATGAACCCAGTGAAGTTTTTTCTAGAGGCCAGCAAAAACTGTTTTTCATTGCATTGTGTATGGCTCAGATCAAAACAATGGACCGACAAGAAGAAAATAAGCTTAAGAGTATTCTATTAATCGACGATATTAGTTCAGAACTTGATGCATCACACCAAGAGATTATTTTGAATGAATTGGTTAGCCTGCACGTGCAAACATTCATTACCAGTACTGACAGTTCACTTGCTCGGATTGCCGAATCAAACCCTGTTTTTTCTGCATTTCACGTGAAACATGGCCAGCTGGTTTAATGTGAATAGGGTGCTCACTACCAACAAAGTAATATAAAGAGTAAAATAGAAAGATCAAGTGCAATAATTGATCTTAATCCGCTAAATATGGATGCAATATGACAACTGAAGATAACGCATACGACTCGTCGAATATTAAAGTCTTAAAAGGCTTGGATGCTGTCCGGAAGAGGCCTGGTATGTATATTGGTGATACCGATGACGGTACAGGTTTACATCACATGGTTTTCGAAGTGCTCGATAACGCCATTGATGAATCCTTAGCGGGTTACTGTAGTGAAATTAATGTACGCATTCACCCCGATGACTCTGTTTCGGTGTCTGATAACGGTCGCGGCATTCCTGTTGATATTCATGAAGAGGAAGGCATTTCAGCAGCAGAGGTGATTATGACCGTGCTTCATGCTGGCGGAAAATTCGATGATAACTCATACAAAGTCTCCGGCGGTTTACACGGTGTGGGCGTATCTGTAGTGAACGCTTTATCGAAGAAATTGACGCTTGAAATTCAGCGAAATAATAAGCTTTATCGTCAAAGTTATACAGACAGTGTGCCAGATGCACCCATTGCAGAAGGTGAAGACTGTGAAACCACAGGGTCAAAAATTCAGTTTTGGCCGAGTGAAGAAACATTTAGTCACATCATGTTCGACTATAAAATTTTAGCAAAACGAATCAGAGAGCTGGCATTCTTGAACTCAGGGGTCCGTATTGTCCTGACGGATGAACGAGATGAGAATAGCGAAGTGTTTTATTATGAAGGCGGTATCAGCGCATTCGTAGAACACTTAAATAAAAATAAAGAAGCTGTTCATCAAACCATCATTGGTATCAGTGGTGAAAAAGAGGAAGTGACAGTTGAGTTAGCCATGCAATGGAATGACTCATACCAAGAAAATATTTATTGTTTCACCAATAATATTCCACAACGCGACGGCGGTACACATTTAGCCGGTTTTAGAGCTGCGTTAACGCGTACTCTAAACCAATACATTGAGTCTGAAGGCTTAGCGAAAAACTCAAAAGTTGCGACCAGCGGTGATGATGCACGTGAGGGCTTAACGGCAGTATTATCGGTTAAAGTGCCAGATCCTAAGTTTTCATCACAAACCAAAGACAAATTGGTGTCATCGGAAGTCCGCACGATTGTTGAATCTTTAGTGAATCAACATTTTCATGATTATTTGGTTGAGAACCCATCGGACAGCAAGCTAATTGCCAACAAAATGGTGGAAGCAGCCAGAGCAAGGGATGCCGCGCGTAAGGCGCGTGAGTTAACAAGACGCAAAGGCGCATTGGATATTGCAGGTCTACCCGGTAAGTTAGCAGACTGTCAGGAACGTGACCCTGCCCTCTCAGAGCTTTTCTTAGTGGAGGGTGACTCAGCGGGAGGCAGTGCTAAACAAGGCCGTGACAGACGTACACAGGCAATCCTACCGTTAAAAGGAAAGATCTTAAATGTCGAGCGGGCGCGTTTTGACAAAATGATCAGTTCTGCTGAAGTAGGGACATTAATAACAGCACTAGGTTGCGGCATAGGCAGAGACGAATACGATCCGAGTAAACTGCGTTATCACCATATCATTATCATGACGGATGCCGATGTCGATGGGTCACACATCAGAACCCTGTTGTTAACCTTCTTCTATCGTCAAATGCCTGAATTGGTAGAGGCTGGTCATGTTTATATCGCTCAGCCACCGCTATATAAGATCAAGAAAGGTAAACAAGAGCGTTATGTCAAAGATGATATCGAAATGGAAAATTACTTAACGGAATTGGCTTTGAATAATGCAGCGCTTTATCCAAGTGAATCTGCTGATCCTATTAAGGATTCAGCATTAAAAGCACTTATCGATGAATACCAAACGGTCACAGCGATTATGACTCGTTTATCAAGTCACTATTACCCTGCTTTCTTAAAACAGCTGATGTATCAAGAGCAGATTCCAGAATTAAGTGATGGCAAAGCGATGACGACTTGGCTTTCAACGATTGAAGCAAGATTGAATGAAGGTTTGCCGACAGGAACGAGCTACAGCTTATCGGTACCGAGAGATGATGAGGGTGTTGAGCGCATCAATGTCAGCTTTAACCGCCATGGCATCAGTACTGATTATCATATTCCTGGTGAGTTCTTCGCGAGTAGTGAGTATCAGCGTATTTTGAGTTTTGCAGATAAAATCAATGGTCTCTTTAGCGATGATGCTTATGTGCAACGCGGTGATCGTAGTGAACCTATTGCACACTTCTCACAAGTGGTGAATTGGTTATTAACCGAAGCACGCCGTGGGCAAACCGTACAGCGCTATAAAGGGCTAGGCGAAATGAACCCAGAGCAGCTATGGGAAACAACGATGGATAAGAGCAAACGTCGTTTGCTACAGGTCAGAATCGAAGATGCCATTGCAGCAGACGAGACTTTCAATACCTTAATGGGTGATCATGTTGAACCACGTCGTGAGTTTATTGAAACCCATGCCCTACAGGCAACAAATTTAGATATCTAAATTTGACACAACAAAGTAATAAAAAGGCCCGTATATCGGGCCTTTTTATTGCGGAGAGAAATCAGGTCCTAATGTAACTTAATTTTGGGGTGTACGCTTCGTCTAAAGAGGTGAGATAAAGACAGCATACCCACACGGAAAAAACCGAATAAGGCAACTTGATGCATTTTATATAGTGATAGGTACATCATGCGTGCTAAAAAGCCTTCGATCATCAAACTGCCTTTAGACAGGTTCCCCATCATATTACCGACGGTACTATATTTACCCAAAGAAACCAGTGAACCATGATCATGGTAGTGATAATCGGGTATTGACTTACCCGCTAAACGACGTGAAATAGACTTATAGGTTAATAAGGCCATCTGGTGGGCTGCTTGGGCACGTGGCGGCACATTACCCTCTTGTCCTACCCATTCACAAGCAGCACAGTCCCCAATGGCATAGATATCATCGTCTGTCACGCTATGTAGGCTCTGTTTCACTTCAATTTGATTAATGTGATTAGTCGCTAGGCCAAGATCATTTAGGAATGTCGGTGCCTTTATACCTGCAGCCCAGACTTTAATGGCTGCCGGTATTACTCTCCCACTTTCCATCTTGATGTCATCTGCTGTCACTTCCACGACACGCTCATTGGTGAGTATACTGACTCCTAATTTGCCGAGTTCAAGCTCAGTGGCTTTAGATAACTTCTCAGGTAAGCCGGGCAAAAGACGATCCGCAGCTTCAATGATACTGATTTTGACATCGGCCGGCTTGACTTCATCCAACCCATAAGTGGTTAAGAGGTGTGAGACCTCATGCAATTGAGCACTGAGCTCGACACCTGTTGCACCCGCCCCAACGATGGCAATATCCAACTGTCCTTCATCAAGTGGCCGCCCTTGTGTATGGGCTCGAACGTAAGATTCCAACAATTGGCTTTGAAAGTTTTCAGCTTGTGTTGTGGTATCAAGAAATAAACAATGCTCGGCTACGCCCTTGATGCCAAAGTCATGGCTGATACTACCTACTGCGATAACGAGATAATCATAATGAAATGTGCGACGTGGAATAATTTCTATCCCTTCAGCATTGATAGTGGGCGCAAGTGAAATGGTCTTATTATCGCGATCTAGGCCATCCATTTTACCGAGTCGAAAGCCAAAACCGCTATAACTTGCTTGACCTAAGTACTCAATTTCATCTTGATGAGAATCAAGTGTACCTGCTGCGACTTCATGGAGTAAGGGCTTCCAAATATGGGTCCGAGTATTATCGACTAACGTGACTTCAGCCTTCCCCTTTTTACCAAGTTTGCGGCCTAATTTCGTCACTAATTCTAGACCGCCTGCACCACCGCCAACAACGATGACTTTAGGAACACTACTCTCTGACGATAACATTAACAGAAACTCCATTACAAATAGTTATATTAATATAACACGTAATACTACGTATATGGTGTATTTAACAATGATCATAATTTTTTACTCGGGCATAAGAGTCTGTCAAACTGGTAGCAAGATCAAATAGAAAGGCACGATGGAATAATGCAAGCACGACCAGAAAAACCGCGTTTAGCCTGGGCAATAACGGGCTCAGGCCATTATCTCGATGAATGCATAGAGATAGTGCGTGAGTTCGAGGATGTCGATTTGTTTTATAGCCGTGCTGGCGAAGAAGTAGTGCGGATGTATGGTCATGATCCGAAAGGCATTAATGAAAAAGGCCGGGTTTATCGAGACCGCGCGGCGAGCTCACCCCCCGTTGGCTTATTTTACCGCGGAGATTACCACACGTTGGTCGTCGCGCCTGCGACGTCGAATACCGTGGCTAAAATGGTATTGGGTTTTTCTGACACCTTAGTGACAAATGTCTATGCACAAGCGGGAAAGTGCCGCATTCCTAGCATTGTGCTAGCTTGTGACACCGAGCCAGAAATTGATACCCCCGCCCCTGATCGTATTGTGAGAGTCTGGCCAAGAGAAGTCGATTTGGCACACACACATAAATTACGCGCTTTCGAAGCGACAACGGTGGTTGAAAACCCAGAAAAATTATTGGCAGCATTGGCATTACGGTTGGATGAGATAAACTAAGAAAATGGCTGACAAGCTGTTATTTTTGACAGGTAAACTTGCCATACCCAGTTTACAGAAAGTATTAGATGAAATGGCACCATTGCCTTTCAATTATCAAATACATGAACTGGGGCTGTCAGTTGCCGCTTTGATGACGGATAAAATGATTGCCCGTCGCTTAAAACCTGAGCATTATGCCGGGTGTAAAGAAGTGATTGTGCCTGGCCGTTGCCGAGGTGATTTATCGGTATTAAGTGAGCAATTAGGGGTAGCGATAGTTCGCGGTCCCGAAGAAGTAAAAGATTTGCCAATTTATTTCGGCCGAGAAAGGAAACAACCTGATTTGAGTCGATACGACGTTAATATTTTTGCTGAAATAGTTGATGCGCCAGAGCGAGATATTGAGGGTATAGTTGCGCGTGCAGAATACTATCGTGAAGCAGGTGCTGACGTCATAGACATTGGCTGTTTGCCACAAGAACCATTCCCTCAGATGGAAGAAGCTATAGTCGCACTTCATGAGGCAGGGTTTAAAGTCAGCGTCGATTCCTTAGCCTTAGATGATTTAAAGCGTGCTGGTAAAGCGGGTGCGGATTATTTATTGAGTTTGACGGAAACGACTTACCACTTAGCTGAAGAAACGGATGCGGTCCCTATTATAGTACCTGCTGAACCGGGTTCATTGGCGTCATTAGAGCGTGCAATGGAAGCGATGGATAAGATTAATCGCCCTTGGATTGCTGATCCGATTTTGGATCCCATTCATTTCGGTTTGACTAACTCTATTGTCCGCTATCACCAATTACGAGAAAAATACCCTGAAGCTGAGATGATGATGGGTGTGGGGAATCTGACAGAATTAACGGATGCAGACACGTCAGGCGTTAATGCCCTGCTATTTGGCATTATTTCGGAACTAGGGATTAACAATGTATTAGCAACAGAAGTAAGCCCTCATACGCGTCGGGCTATTAAAGAGGCCGATGTGTCTCGTAGAATGATGTATGCAGCCAAGCAAGATAGTAGCTTGCCGAGGGATTTGACCAATGATTTGCTGGTGGCACATGAGCGCCGCCCGTTTCCTGATAATGCACAAGATATTGCTGCATTAGCGTCAAATATCAAAGATCCAAATTATCGAATTAAAGTGGCAGAGCAAGGGATTTATATGTTTAATCGTGATGGCTTGATGCAAGCGTCAGACCCTTTCGATTTTTACCCAAAATTAGATCTAAAAGAAGACACAGGGCACGCATTTTACCTAGGAGCAGAATTAGCTAGAGCACAAATTGCTTGGCAATTAGGTAAGCGCTATACCCAAGATGAAGAATTGGCTTGGGGGTGTGCAACGACTGTTGAAGAACAAGATCTGAGCCAACAAAAAGCTGAAGGCTCAACCATGACAACCAGAAATAAATCAGGAAGGAAATGTGGCACAGCAGAATAAAAAGATTCATGAAGTTATCGTGATCACCTTATCCGAAGAAGGTGAGGCCCACGCGGCGCCGATGGGTATAACTGAAGTGGATGGGCAGATTGTGATTCAGCCTTTTAAGCCTTCGGCAACTTATAATAATTTGAAGCAGCATCGTCAGTGTACGGTCAACTTTACTGATGATGTCAGGGTCTTTGCAGGTGCATTAACAGGGCGTAGAAACTGGCCAACCCTGCCCTGCCTGCAAATAGAATGTCAGTATCTTGAGCAAGCCCTTTCTCATATTGAGCTTGAATTGACTGATTTTGAAGACAGTGATCCGCGCGCTAAATTCACGGGCAGTATTATCACTGAAGTGACACATGCCTCCTTTCGTGGCTTTAATCGGGCACAGAACGCAGTAATAGAAGCGGCGGTATTAACCAGCCGCCTACAAATGCTGCCGGCGGAAAAAATTCAGCAAGAAATTGATTACCTTAAAATAGCCATTGATAAAACAGCAGGTGACAATGAGCTTGAAGCTTGGGGCTGGTTAATGGATAAAATAGAGAAACATGGGATAGCGTTAACAAATGACTAAATGGCTAGCAAGCATACAATCGCTTGACGAGGCAAAAATCCTCTTACCGTCACTACCAGACATATTAGATATAAAAAATCCGTCAGAAGGTGCTTTAGGGGCTTTAAATGCGGTGTCAGTGGCAAGTATCATCGACTTTATTGCCAAGCGTTGTTTAACCAGTGCCACAATTGGCGACTTGCCGATGCAAGCAGAGATTATTAACCCTGCGATGCAGGCCATGGCAACAACGGGAATTGATTATGTCAAAGTTGGCCTTTTCCCCGATCAACATTTGACAGATTGTCTTGCAGAAATGGCAACGACAATCCAACAATTGTCTGTGCCTGTGATTGCTGTTTTATTTGCTGACAAGATGCCGGTTCAGAATGTCGTGCCAATACTAAAACGGTATGGTTTCACAGGCGTGATGGTCGATACGGCAAGCAAAGATGGCCAGCATTTATTAGAACATTGGCCTATTACCCGGCTTTGCGAGTTTATTGATAAAGTGAAACGACAGGATATGTTATGCGGTTTAGCAGGTGCACTACGCTGTGGAGATGTTGCTGAACTACAATGTTTAGGTGCTGATTACCTTGGCTTTCGGAGTGCCCTTTGCCGAAATCATCAACGAACAACGCAAATCGAACTTTCATTAGCAATGCAGATCCAACAAGCAATATTAAACGCAGAGGCGTTAGAACCCCGCGTTGGGCTGTTGCAAAAAGGCTAACTCTGCTTCAGTAGAAAGCCTTTTTAACACAGCATTAAGGTCTGGGTAGCGACTAAAGTGTTCGATGATTCGTTGATGTTTCATTTCGAACTCGAGTGTATCGGGATTATTATTCTGTTCAAATAGTGGGATAGCTATGGCATGTATTTCGAGAGACTCGCTATGCATGCAAGGCATATAAAGAAAAGTGCGTACTTGTACTGAAAGTTGTTTATCAATGCCCAATGCCACCGCTTCTTATGCAAACGTCAGTGCCATTGCATCACAAGTAAAAGCAGGGGCGAATCGCGGTATAAATTTCTAGAAAATTGATCCAAGATGAGTATTTCAGCTAAACGCCCCCACCCTTTCGTTCTCCAATGACACAACACACATTGTTTGGCTTGCACTTGCAGCGAGGCAAATTTGTCTCGGATGAATTGTTCAAAAACAGCACTCTTTTGCCACCATTGCTCTGGCCGACATTGTGTAAACCAAAAATCAAGAACAGGTTGGTAAGAAGTCATTGTCTATGTTGTGTAACCAAATAAGGAAGCGAATGTATTCATATTGTCAGCGATGCAAGGTGAAATGCTAGGGCTAATAGGACAAGACCAGTTAAGGTGTGTAGGGCTTTCTGAACGCCTGGGGAATCGCTCAGACAGGGACTTAGAGAGTCTGAAATCAACGCGATACTAGTCATAACGAGAAATGCGATAACAATAAAAAGGCCACTTAACAATAAAAGTTGTCCTGTGACATTCGAATCAGCCATATCAACAAATTGCGGTAAAAAAGCAATAAAAAATAGTGTGATCTTCGGGTTAACGAGGTTCATGATGATGCCTCGGCGATAAAGCTGACCATGGCTTAATACAAAAGAATTTTTTGTTTCTAGGGATAACGTTTTGGCATGAAAAACCTGCCAAGCTAAATAAATTAAGTAGGCAACGCCAAGGAATTTAATCGCATTAAAAGCTAAGGGAGAGGCAAAAATAAGGGCTGATAGGCCAAACACAACCGCTAATGAATGCACGATTAAACCAGTGCATAAGCCAAGCGTAATAAATAAACCGGCACGCCAGTTATGCAGGGCCGACTGAGTCAAGACATAGACATTATCTGGGCCAGGTGCAATCGCAAAAAAGAAAGATGTCGAGACAAATAGAAATAAGGAATCTACGTCAACCATAGGCCCAGTTTACCATTTGTTTCTCAGAGAGAATAACCCAGCGGAACAGTCGAGAATTTGTAACGGGAGAAAAGTATTTCACATTAAAAATAAACGAAAAAAACAGCTAATATTCCATAAATTACTAGGGCTAAATTACCTTGTTTTCAAAGGGTTAAATACATTTACTATTTATAGGGATAAATAACCACATATAAAATGTGTCTAATACATATATGTGTCGCGAAAACTTCATAGGTACGTTTGTCACCGGTTACAACGGTTCATAGAGGCCGAGGTGGACATTTTTAATTGACTTTGGAGGGAAAATTAATGAATAAAGTAATCATTAATCTAAGATATTTTTTAACACCGTTACTGATCGTTATTGCGATGCTAGGCATCGTATACGGTGGAATATATACATGGCTAGGGGTAGCCATGTTCGCATCAGCGATAGTGCTAGATTGGGCTACCAGTCTATTACCAGTAAAATTAGACCCTGCGGGTGTCGATGAGGATGGTGAACTCAATGGCGTACCGTGGTTATTAAACGCCATGATGTATGCACAGTACCCCATTTTTGTTTTATTACAGCTTTCATTGGTTTGGCGAGATGAATTAAATACTTTCATCGATAACAAAGAATATATCGTCGGTGAATATTCATTTGCAGACGTCCATTGGACAGCCGTTGCGCATATGCTGACATTAGTGGGAGAGCAAGACATGATCTCATCACGTAGCAACCTCAATGCTTGGTTTGACAGAGTGAAAGCCCGCAGTAGTTATGTAGGCTTACCATCACTTGATGATGTCAAAAACAAACAACTTAGATCAGTCGCCTGATCATCACTAAAGAGGAGAAACAAAATGGCTGATTTATTTCATTATGGCTCTGCTGCTAAAGCACTAGATGCAGATGATCGTTACGGAAGTGACGGTGAAATGAAAAAAACCCAATACATCATGCAATTACTCGGATTCCCGGGTGATGTGGATACATTGAAATGTTTGTTAACAGCAGCAGAAAAAGGTATCGAAGTTGAAAGCGGTATTTTAGACATGACAAAAGATGAGCAAGACAGCGCGGATTACCGTGCGATCTCACCATTTGGTTTAACACCGGCATTGAAAGAAGCTTACTACACCATCGCTGGAGAATCAGGCGTCGCCGTCTTTATAGAGGGACGTGGTCTAGGTAACAGACTTGCACCACGTAATGCTGCGGTTTTAGCAACGGAAATGTATTGGATGGAAGTGGGTAAAGAAGAAGTACAACCCCATGTTGAAGCATTAATGACGCAAAAAGTGTGTGGCCAAATGGCAGATCCTAGCTTTGCTTCTGATGATGCGGCAATCAACGCAGCGCGTGAAGCACTAGCGGATTCATTAGATGCCTTTGATGATCAATTGCAATCTAATGAGTTCGTTGTAGGTCAATATTCATATGCAGATATCCATTGGACGATTTACATTCACCTATTGACTATTTTGGGTGAAGGCGTCCTTTTGGCTAAACACAGTAATCTCAGAGCTTGGTTCGAGCGCATCAAAGCGCATAAGAGCTTCTCAGGCCAAGATATCATTAGCTATGATTTCCTACCAACTTTGGATGAAATCAAAGCGAAAATCATGAAAGATGTTGAATGTGGTGAATTCTAAATTCAACAGATAAAAAACGATTCATTGGATCAGGTCGCACCTTAAGCGGCCTGATCTTATGAAAACGTTCGAACACACTGCGCAAAAATCAAACACAACTAGCCAAAAAAAAGACAAAACACAAGGATAATAAATCCTCAGCGGAATCGTCTCATTTTCAATTACCTCCTATCCTACCTATGCTGAACTCGGTATTTAAAACCGCAGCGTAACATTTCAAAACACAAGTGATACTAGTCAGAGAGAGCAGATCTTTGCTATTGTTCAGCGATATCTGGCCATTCAAATACATTTCAGGATGGCGTCCACATTTTTAAGTACGACTAAATTTTAGGGTAGGACCAGTCATCAAACTGAATTTAAGCATGAAAGCTAAGTGACTGGCTCAGTATATTAACGAAAAAGAGGTAATAAAATGTTTGGGCTTTTTAAAAAGAAAAATAAAGCAGAAACAGGCATGAAACTACGAGGGTTTCCAGGAGACTTAAGTACAGTTAAATGCTTAATCATGGCAGGTGAAAAGCAAGTCAAATTGGAAATAGAGTTACTTGATACACAAGCAGGTGAACAAGACCAAGCAGAGTATCGTGCCCTATCACCATTTGGTAAGCACCCTTATTTACAAGAAGGCGATGCTGTTGCCATTGGTGCTGAAGCAGGTTTAGCTTACCTTGATACGCGCGGTAAAGGGTTCATGAACCCGAAGAAAGCACAACACTTTGGTCATCAAAACTACTGGTGGCAAGTGTCTGAAATTGTGGCCGCATCTGTCGAGTCTTTAGTTAAAGCAGCTGCTTTTGGAAGTGATGTCGCTGCCGATGCTGAAGCGATTATTGAAACCAACTTGAATGCATTTGATAGTGCATTAACAGGTAAAAAATTCATCGTTGGCGATTACAGTCATGCAGATGTTCATTGGACAGCCGTAGCCCACTTTCTAGTGTTGGCTGGTAAGCAAGACATGATTGATTTACGTCCAAATACTAAAGCTTGGTATGACAAAGTTAAGCAGCGTCCGAGCTACGCTAGTTTGCCATCACTTGAAGACATTAAACAAAAACAATTAAAAGCTGCTTAATCGGCTTATCTGGAGGAAAAAAGAATGAGTGATTTATTTCATTTTGGTTCTGCTGCAAAAGCATTAGATGCCGATGACCGTTACGGTAGTGATGGTGAGATGAAAAAGACCCAGTACGTTATGCAACTATTGGGCTTCCCTGGTCATCCTGATACATTAAAAGTCATGTTAACAGCGGCTGAAAAGGGGATTGAAGTTGAGTCTGCCGTGGTTGATATGTCAGCCAAACAGCAAGACACGGAGGATTACCGTAAAATTTCACCACTGGGCATTATGCCTGCTTTGAAAGAAGCTGATTATATTGTGACTGGAGAAAATGGCACATCGGTGTTTGTTGAAGGCCGTGGTTTAGGCCGTTTCTTAGCGCCACGTAACGCTGAAGTATTAGCAGATCAAAACTACTGGATGGATGTAGGTCGTACTGAAGTACAACCTCATGTCGAAACATTAATGCAAGAACTTGTCATCGGCCCGATGGGCGATGCAAGTTATGCAGCTGATAATGCGGCTGTTGATGCTGCACGTGCTGGGCTTGCTACGCCGTTAGATGCATTGGATGCAAAAATTGCATCAGAATACATTGTTGGTGAATTTAGCTATGTCGACATTCATTTCACTGCATACTTACACTTATTATCTGTAATTGGTGAAGAGGAAATGTTAAATTCTCGTCCAAATGTGAAAGGATGGTTTGAAAAAATCAAAACACATAAGAGCTATTCAGGCCAAGATATTGTAGCGTATGACTTTATGCCTTCTCTAGAAGATATTAAGTCTAAAACGATTGCTGATATTGAGTGTGGTGAGTTCTAAGCCATTTTCAAAAAGAAGTTTAAAAATAGGTCGCTCAGGCGGCCTATTTTTTTGCCTGTTATTTAAGCTTCGTCTAAAACACGAAATAGAATTTCACGAACGGTCTGAGGCTCAAAAGGCTTATCACAAATAGCGGAAACACCAGATTGTTGGCCACTACTCAATCGGGCAGCATCATGCTCACTGGTAACCATCAAAATGGGAATGTAGGTGTTGCCCATTTCATGTCATACATGTTCGATGAGCTGCTGGCCATCCATTCCGTGCATATTGAGCTCGGTGATAATTAGGTCAAAGTCTTCATCTGATAGCTTAGCAATGGAGTCAAGGCCATTTTCAGCCTTTGTTATGCTTTCTATACCGATATCCCCTAGTACACGAGCAATATGATTTCTCGCAGCCATACTGTCGTCTACAACAAGGACATTGAGTTCATCAGCATGATAATTGGCTAAGGCCAGTTCTTTTGGGTGGATGTAATCTAGAGTGGTTCTTAAAGCGCGTAGCAAATCTTGGTGTGCAAAAGGCTTAGGAAGAATGCCAACAACGCCTGCCTGGCGAATAGGGTTAAGTGCACTAAACGGGGTTTAGCTCGAAATCAACATAAAGTTAAGCGCATCGTAATGCACGGAAGGCTGTAATTTAGCTAACAATTCCATGGCGGACGTGTCAGGTAAATGCATTGCACTGATGACTAGGTCGGGCGGATATTTCTGAATAAAATGAATAGCTTCTTCGCCACTGTCGACACTATTAATCTGGACGATACCCTCCCCATTTAAATGAGAAGCGATGGTTTTATGTTGTGTGGTAGAGAGCTCAACTAACGAAATTGATAGAGTAGCGAGTTCAGAAGCCGACATAACAATCTCTTTCCTTTTTGAGAGAGGCTGGGCAACTAATAC
Source organism: Gammaproteobacteria bacterium (assembly GCA_029248745.1). Taxonomy (GTDB): domain Bacteria; phylum Pseudomonadota; class Gammaproteobacteria; order Nitrosococcales; family Methylophagaceae. Next base: position 44,077 of record JAQWIT010000009.1, on the reverse strand, counting down.
CCAGCAACAACTAATAATGTATCATTTTGAACGGTTCAGGATATGAATCCCCTTCAATAAGTTGAGCGCTTCAGATAGCGTATAGTCAGTCACAGCTAAAGGCGCATCATCTGCTTTTTCTTTTGCAGCTTCTTTGGGAATCTCTTCGTCTGTTTTGCCGTTACCATTTGAAATATGTTTTGATAAATCTTGTTCACGTAGAGGCTCAAAATCAGCATTTTCACTTGTAGTCACTTTAACACGATCAATCGTAATGTCCGGCACAATGCCTTCCGCTTGAATCGACCGACCAGATGGTGTGAAATAGCGGGCTGTTGTCATCTTAACAGCAGTACTGTCTGTTAAAGGCATCACTGTTTGAACAGAGCCTTTACCAAAGGTTTTAGAGCCTAAAATAACAGCACGGTGATGATCTTGTAATGCACCTGCAACAATCTCTGATGCTGAAGCTGAACCACCATTCACAAGCACGATAAGTGGCGCACCTTTTAAAATATCGCGGGGTTTAGCGCTGAATTTTTGTTTTGAATCCGGAATACGGCCGTCGGTATAAACAATCAGACCCTTCGTGATGAAACTATCAGACACTTCAACAGCGGCATTAAGTAAGCCACCAGGGTTATTACGTAAGTCCAAGACAAGACCATTCAAAGTACCGTCATTGTCCTTTTTCAGTGTTTCAATCGCTTCATTGAGGCTTTCACCGGTACGTTGTTGGAATGTGCTAATACGGACATAGCCATAACCTGGTTCAAGTGTGCGAGAACGGACACTTCTTACTTTGATGACAGCGCGTGTTAAGGAGACTTTGAGAGGTTTATCCGCACCTTCACGGATAATGGTTAGCTCTAAATCTGTTCCTGGTTTACCACGCATAATATCGACAGCATCACGTAGCAACAGCCCTTTTACCGGTGTTTCGCCTAGTCGAATAATCAAGTCACCTGCTTGTAACCCTGCTTTTGCAGCAGGCGTATCATCAATTGGCGATACGACACGGACAAAACCATCTTCCATAGTCACTTCAATACCAAGCCCGCCAAATTCGCCAGATGTACCCTCACGAAGTTGTTTAAAATCTTCTAGATCAAGGTAAGTTGAATGGGGATCTAGGCCAGATAACATGCCTCGAATAGCATTCTGCAATAACTCTTTATCGTCGACAGGTTCAACATAATTATTTTTGATACGACCAAAAATTTCAGAGAAAGCGCGGAGATCTTCTAGTGGAATATCAGGGCGATTACTTTGATTATCGGCAAATACCATTTGGCCAAAGATCAGCGAGGCGCCTAAAATCGCACCCGCAGAAATCAAACCAATATCTCGTCTCAAAAAACTCATAACCTTTCCCTAAAATTCATTATTAACTGCGTTTACCAAGCCATTTGACTGGATCAGTTGGGTTGCCTTGATGGCGAAGCTCAAAGTAAAGCCCGGCGTATTGTTTAACACCCTGTTCACCACTTAATGCGACCAATTCACCGGCAGTAACGGTGTCACCGACCTCTTTAAGCAAGCTTTGATTATTGCCATATAGGGTCATATATTTATCACCATGGTCAATAATAAGCAATAAGCCGAAACCACGAAGCCAGTCTGAAAATACCACGCGTCCAGCAGCAGCAGAGCGAATCTCCTTGCCAATGGCAGATTTAATCATAATGCCTTGCCAAGTTAATTGTCCGAGCTTTCGTGAATCTCCGTAACGGGCAATGACTTTGCCATTAACGGGCCAAGTCAGCCGCCCTTTCAATTGGCCGAAAGGTCTCGTTGAGATGGCTTCTGCTGGTGCTTGCTCTGCCAAAGACTCAAGCAAAGCTTTTAAAGCTTGAGCTTCTTCCACTAAAGAAGCGACTCGCGCACCTTGAGAGTTGACGCGTTGATCAAGCTGTTTAGCCGTGGCAAGACGTTGTGCATTCTGTGCTGTTAATTGTTTTTGTCGAGCCTGTCTTTTTTCGTATAACAAGCGTTGCTCTTGGCGCGCTGCTAGTAAGTTTGTTTTATTGTTATCAAGGGTTTTTAAGCTATCACTAATAGCCGTCAGCCGCGTTTGACGTGCTTCGTGAAAATAATGGAAATAGGTACTTGAACGACTCAGTTTGTTAGGAGATTGTTGGTTGAGTAAAACTTTCAAATAATGAGGCTGAGTGTTCAAATAAGCCGCTCTCAGCTGACTGTTTAAGGCCTTCAATTGTTTAGCATGAGATTGACGAAAAGCATCTTGCTCTCTTTCAAGCTGGCTAAGCTGTCGACGCTTTTGTTTAAGCTGCATACCTAATGTGCGTAATTCACGGTTTAGCGTTGAAACAGCTTTGCTTTGCTGCTTGAGCTGGCGGTTGAGTTTAGCGCGGGCTTTTTTATCCTTATCTAAGGCATTAGAAAGTGACTCAATTTCAGTCTGCACTTCCTCAAGGCGTTGGGCTGAGTTAGGTTCAGCCTGCAATCCTGATGCTGTGAAAAGCAACAAACACAAATAACAAAAGAGGCGGTGTAATGGCATAAAGAACGCTAGCGTATGCTTTTAGCTTAAGTTAACAAGGAGATGTTTACCCATTTCGTCGGGGATAGGTAGTCCCATCAGAGATAACATTGTCGGTGCAATATCAGATAAAGTCCCTTGTGCTGAACACTGCCCTGGCCGTCCAGCAAAAATAAGGGGAACTGGGTTACTTGTGTGTGCTGTGTGGGCTTGGCCTGTTGCTTCATTTCTCATTAACTCAGCATTACCATGATCGGCTGTGACTATCATTTCACCGCCAACCGCTTTTAGCGCATCCCAGACTTGACCTAATGCCGTGTCTAAAGCTTCAATCGCTTCAACGGCAGCATCAAATTCACCACTGTGACCGACCATATCGGCATTGGCAAAATTACACATAATGGCATCGTATTGATCGCTATGAATGGCTTCAACTAATTTCTCTGCCACTTCAGGCGCCGCCATAGCAGGCTGCATATCGTAAGTTTTAACTCGTGGGGAAGGAATCAAAATCCGGTCTTCTCCTTCAAAAGGCTTTTCTTGTCCGCCATTGAAGAAAAAGGTGACATGCGCATATTTCTCTGTTTCAGAAATACGTAATTGGCGCTTACCTTGATCGGCCAAATAGGCACCCAAGACATTATCGAGGGACTCGGAAGGAAACGCGATAGGGTTCGTAAAATCACTCTTATATTCTGTTAGTGTCACAACAGAAGCTAGGTTTAAAGGCCGAGCTTGAGCAAACTCTGAGAATTCAGGATCGGTCAAGGCCAGCGTTAATTCACGGGCACGATCAGAACGAAAATTCATAAAGACGACAGCATCGCCTTCTTCCATTTTGATGACATCAGTGCCAATCCGTGTTGCCTGGACAAACTCATCATTTTCATCCCGATCATAAGCCATGGCCAAGCCATCTGTGGCAGTGTCGGCCTGAAATTCAGCAACACCATCGGTGAGTAAGTTATAAGCTGTTTCAACACGCTCCCAACGTTGATCGCGATCCATGGCATAAAAACGGCCGATTAACGAGGCAAATTGACCACGGCCTAATGCAGCGAATTTGGCCTCCATGGCCTCGATAGATGCTTGAGCACTTCTCGGTGGTGTATCACGGCCATCTAAAAAGGCATGGACATAGACGTTTTCAACACCTTGTTTGACAGCCATCTCAACCATGGCCTGAATATGTTCTTCATGACTATGAACACCGCCGGGAGAAAGCAGCCCCATAATGTGTACTGCTTTACCAGCCTGCTTAGCGTAATTAACAGCGCCTAATAAAGTCGTATTATAAAAAAACGACTGATCCCGTACCGCCAAGCTGACGCGAGTATATTCTTGACAGACAACCCGCCCTGCCCCAATGTTTAAATGACCTACCTCAGAGTTACCCACTTGATCGCCCGGCAGCCCTACACCTTCACCAGATGCACTGATTAAAGTGTGCGGATATTCGCTCCAAAGACTGTCCCAGACAGGTGTCTTAGCAGCATGAATAGCATTGTGTTGAGGCGTCTCACTATAACCCCATCCGTCAAGAATAATCAGGGCTAGTGGGCGATGAGACTGATTCATGAAAACTCCTCAATATTGATGGCACGGTGTGAGATCATCTTAATACGTATAAATGCGTGATGATGCCGTGTATTATAAGACGTTTTGGAACGAATGATAGGCTCCATCTATCATGGCATAGTTGTATAACAAGGTTGAATATGGAAAATTTTGGGGAATTTGTTGTTAATCACTGGATACTGTGGGCTCTCTTCTTTGGGCTGTCAGCATTTCTAATTGGTAGTGTCATCAGTAGTAATATGGGCGGTGCAATAGCGGTTAACACCGCACAAGCCATTCAGGTTGTGAATCAGAAGAAAGGGGTGTTTATAGATACCCGAGCCAAAGTAGAGTTTGAGAAAGAGCATATTGCTGACTCAATTAATATGCCCTTATCTGAATTTACAGCGGGGACAGCATCAATGAAAGAAACTGCAAAACCAGTGATCATTGTGCCTGCAATAGGCCAAAACACCAGTGTCGTTGTTAAACAGTTACAAACTCATGGTGTGGCAGATATTTATGTTTTAAAAGGTGGCTTAAATACTTGGAAAGATGCCAAGTTGCCCCTATTTAGCTAATTCATCATTTAGAAAAAGGCAAAAGCTATGGCAAAAGTCGACATATACTCTACCGCACAGTGTCCGTATTGTGTCATGGCTAAGCAGCTGTTGGAACGTAAAGGGGTTAGCTACAACGAAATTCGTGTGGATAAAAACCCAGTAAAACGCCAAGAAATGATGACTAAAAGCCGTCAACGGACGGTCCCACAAATCTTTATCAACGATCAGTCTGTAGGCGGTTATACCGATCTGTTAGGACTCGATCGTGCTAAAAAATTAGACGGCCTTTTGGCTGCATCTTAACCCTCACACTATTAAGGAAGCATCATGGCCGAAGAAAATGGCGCAGCAGAACAAAAAGCTCAACCGCAATTTGCGATTCAAAAGATTTATACTAAAGATATGTCATTTGAAACACCAAATTCACCGGAAATTTTCCGTGAAGAGTGGAAACCAGAACTAGATTTACAGCTAACCAACGAATACAAACAATTAGATGACAATAATCATGACATCACATTGGTTACGACAGTCACAGCAAAATTAGGTGATAAGACGGCTTTCTTGATTGAAGTCAAACAAGCTGGCGTCTTTTCTTTGATGGGTTATAGTAACGAAGAAATGGGTCCGATTATTGGTAGCCATTGCCCCAATATCCTATTCCCTTATGTGCGTGAAGTGATTTCAGATCTCGTCCTGAAAGGGGGCTTCCCACAATTGGTTTTAGCACCTGTTAACTTCGATGCTTTATATATGAATCAAGTACAACAAGCGAAGCAAACCGCGGAACAACAAACGACACACTAGGAAACGTCTATGACAAACGCAATGTTGATACCTACATTAGTGATTGGGGCTGGTGCATGGGGATCAGCATTGGCGATTGCCATGGCCAGAAATGGCCATCAAGTATTGCTTTGGGGCCGAAATGAGGATCACCTCAAAGCCATGCAGCAAAGTCATAGCAACGAGCGTTATCTGCCTAATGTTCCTTTCCCTGCCAGCTTAGAAGTCGTTACTGATCTCGAACAAGCCGTCCAGAGAGCTAAACATGTTTTAGTCTCTGTTCCGAGTGTCGCCTTTGCAGGTATGTTAGAGACGATTGAACCAATGTTAAAGGCGGGTACACCACTCAGCTGGGCAACCAAAGGGCTAACACCTAAAACTGGCCGTTTTCTCTACGACACAGCGGCTGATATTTTAGGTGATAACCATCCCTTAGCGGTTATTTCAGGTCCTTCTTTTGCGATGGAAGTCGCCAAAGACTTACCAACCGCAATGACCGTAGCATCGAAAGATCAAGCCTTCTTCCAAGACTTAGCAGCCGCAATGCACCGCCCTACTCTGCGTGTCTACACCACTGCAGATGTGCAAGGCGTTCAAGTAGGCGGCACAGTTAAAAACATCTTGGCCATTGGTGCGGGTATCTCTGATGGCTTGGGTTATGGTGCCAATGCCAGAGCGGCTTTAATTACGCGAGGTATGGCAGAAATACTCCGCTTAGCAGCCAGCTTAGGAGCAGAAATAGAAACCATGATTGGCCTATCAGGTGTGGGTGACTTAATCCTGACTTGTACTGATAATCAAAGCCGTAACCGTCAGTTAGGTTTGGCGATCGGCCGGGGTTTGACCGTTGATGAAGCGGTGACGGAAGTCGGCAAAACGGTTGAAGGCATGAATGCTGCCAAAGAAGTCTTGATGCGTGCCAAACAAGCGGGTATTGAAATGCCGATTGTGGAGCAAGTGTATAAAATTTTGTTTGAGGGTAATGATCCTCGGCAGGCGGTGCAGGCGCTGTTATGTCGGGAGCAGAAACCGGAAACGGTTCCTTAGTAGTTTCGAGCGAATCTAGAAGAAAACGGATGTTCAAAGACTATATCTTCGATCCGCCAACCGAAGTCGTGGCAACAACTCAGGCAATCCCTTAGTTAGCGTCAATGCTTTAAAGCTCTCCCCCATTTCAGACGGTAATGTCAGCCGCTTGATAGCGGTGGTCTGGGAAAATGAATCCAAAGTCACATCACCAGATGATTGCGCTGCCAGTAATTCAATAATCCCCCCTGCTAATAAAAAATCAGCTTGGGTCTGAAATCCTTCAACATCAAGTCCACATGACAGTGCCATTTCCGCTAAAGCCGTAAATTCAACATGGCTGGTAATATCTTGTAGGCCAGGCAATATAAGGGGGTTGTCATGCCCATGATGTTGGACATAACACATCAAGGTACCTTGACTGCGTTCTGGGTGATAATAACTAGCGCGGTCGTGACCATAGTCAATGATAAATATCGCCCCCTGCTGAAGACAATCGGCCAAGCTTGCCACCCACCCTTCTGCCGCTAAATTCACTTCAGCAAAAAATTCAGTTTGGTCATGATGTTGCGAAATGAGTTCTGTACGTTGTTTTAAAGAGGCATTACTTAGCGGACCATCTACCCACTCTAAAACACCATTATTGATCGTGATATGACATTCTTGCCAGGCATCTTGGCTAAAGTGTAAGCGATGAAGTGGCATAGCATCGCAGACCTCATTGGCGACAATGACACCGACGAATTGCGCTGGCAACTGGTCGAGCCAAATAACCTTTTCAAATAGGTTGGGAATGGTTGATGATAAGTATTCTCGCTGTCTATATTGTAAGTCAGCACTTGCTTCAATAATGTAATAATGATCAGGTAAGGCCTTATCTCGTTCGAGTTGCAACAGAATATCAGCGGCCATTTTGCCGCTGCCAGCACCAAATTCGAGTAGATTAAACTCCGATAGTTGCTGGCGGATATCCTGAATATGGCGAGCAAGGGTTTGAGAAAACAAGGGTGAAATTTCTGGCGCGGTCGTATAGTCGCCATGCTTTCCAAATTTTTGGCTGCCAGCGCTGTAGTATCCTAAACCGGGCGTATGGAGACAAAGTTGCATATAATCAGCAAAAGGTATTTTTCCTCCGGCATCGGCAATACGCTGTTGAATGACAGCGAATAATCGATCACTATGCGCCTGAGCAATGGGGTCAATATTCAACAAAGGATCAGAAACAGTCATGGCAAGTCAGTTATTAAAAAATGCAGTGTTGGTGACCGGTGCTGGGAGGCGTGTAGGGCATCATATTGCCCAACGCTTACACCAGGACGGTTATACCGTGATAGCGCATTATCGTACGCTGACGCCAGAGATCCAAGCCTTAACTAAATTAGGTGTAACAACAATACAGGCTGATTTATCAAATAGTGAGGCTATTTTGGTTTTTGTTGAACAATTGAAATTGCATTGTCAGCAGTTTAGAGCGATCGTTCATAATGCTTCTTCGTTTGAGCCGACATCAGAGGATGTGCAGGAGGCGGCGAAGCAATATCAACAGTTTTTTACTATTCATATGATGGCCCCCTTTTTAGTTAATCAGAGCTTACAAACAATGATGGTGGGCGAGGGCGATGATCCTTCGGACATTATTCATATCACGGATATTAATGTGGAGAATCCAACGGCAGATTTTGATATTTACGGCACGACTAAGGCGGGTTTACACAATATGACGCTAGCATTAGCTAAAAAGTGGGGACCAAAGATTAAAGTCAATGCCGTCGCACCAGGACCTGTACTGTTTACACCATCACATGCAGAAGCAACCGTGAATCAAATGCTGGATGAAACCTTGTTGAAAAAAGAGGGTGGGCCAGAGCCGGTTTACTTGGCCGTTAAAAGTATTCTGAGCAACGCATTCCTAACCGGCTGTAGTATTCCGGTTGATGGTGGTCGCCGTCTCTCCAAACGTTAAGTCATCAATTTTGATCTCAACGCCAGCTTGTAAAGAGCGAAAGGGCCTGTTGGATAAATAAGCTAACAGTTCGTCGATGACAGGATAAAGAAAATATTCATCAGTAATGCTATTGGCAGGCCGCTGAAAATCATCGTTATGAGTGATCTGAAATAAAATATCTAAATCAGCTGCGCGATCTTTTATTTTACTCGCAGGATCATTCCGATCTCGACCTAACTGCGTTTCCAAATCATTACAAAATGCCTTTAACTCTGTTTTTGCTATATCAGTTTCGATAAAGACAGCCATATTGAGGAAGTCGTGCTGACTATTCATACCTACAGGTGGAATATGTAGAACGCGACTTAGACTCAACTGAGAAAACTGTTGCAACAGTTCTTCAATAATTTGGGCAATATTTTGGTGTGGAGATAAATTGCTACCAACACCCATAAGGTAGCCCGCTTTATGGTCTATTTGCATCAAGTCGATCGTTCAATAACAATTTTGGCGTAGTTTTGGCCGTAGAGTTTGACCGGTTTCGTAACCGATAGGGTAATGCTTGGAATAGAAAATTCAGTCAGTAAAAGGGCAGCGAGATCTTCAGCTAAGGTTTCGATGAGTTGATAGTCACTTTGTTCAACAAAGCCGACAACCGTTTTTGCAATCGAACCATAGTCCATGGTGTCAGCGATATCATCGCTGGTAGCAGCAGGCCGAATGTCGTAATCTATTTCAATATCAAAGCGCAGTGTCTGTTTGATTTGTCGTTCCCAATCGAAAACACCAATTACAGTGTCTATTTTCAGGTCATTAAGAAAAATTTTATCCATATTGTCTGCGTGTCTTTGTTGAAATGGCCCTATAATGGCGCAATCATTAAATTTTAGGCTGCATCATATCATGCTTGAAACATTGACTCTGCCAATCAGTGTATTGATTGGGGCATATCTTATCGGCTCACTCAACAGCGCGATTGTGCTGTGTAAATTAGCCGGCCTGCCCGATCCGAGATCGCAAGGTTCAGGTAACCCCGGCGCAACGAATGTTTTAAGGTTTGGGGGTAAAAAACTCGCTGCAACCGTATTAATTTTCGATGTTGTGAAAGGTATTTTACCTGTCGTTATCGCGAGCTTACTGGTGCTCGATACGGTATGGTTGGCAGCTACGGCTTTTGCTGCTTTTCTAGGCCATCTTTATCCACTTTTTTTCCAATTCAAAGGAGGAAAAGGTGTCGCCACAGCATTAGGTGGTTTCCTAGCATTATCATTGCTGCTAGCAGGCAGTATTCTACTGAGCTGGTTAGTTGTCTTTGCTATTTCAAGGATCTCGTCTTTGTCAGCTATCATCGCAGCATCACTTGCGCCGCTTTATAGTATTTGGTTTGTAGACGATTTGGCCGCACGCTGGATCGTTCTAGTGATGGTCGGGATGCTATTGCTCCGTCACAGTGGCAATATTAAGCGATTACTGTCTGGTGAAGAATCCAAATCTTAAGGTGGGCTGAGCTCATTTAACGGCCAGCGTGGGCGTGCAGAAAAAGTGGGGGGCTTATCACTCGGCACTAACGCTTTTTGACGCATAGCACCGGCAAAAGCAATCATTGCACCATTGTCACTACAAAAAGCTTGTCGTGGGTAATACACGGTCATATTAGGCATACCATCTAAACGCGTTCTTAGAGCAAGATTAGCACTCACGCCACCTGCAACAACTAAGGTATGGTGACCTGTTTGAACCATAGCGCGCTTACATTTCAATGTCAGGGTTTCAACTGCTGCGGTTTGGAAGGCGAGGGCAATATCTGCTTTATCTTGTTCAGTTTGTTCGCTGTTAAGCCAGGTATTCATCGTAAACGTCTTCAGGCCACTAAAACTAAAATCTAAACCAGGACGATTCATCATTGGACGAGGGAAGGTGTATTTATCTGCAATCCCTTTTTCCGCAAGTATCGCTAAAATAGGCCCGCCCGGGTAACCCAGCCCAAGCATTTTCGCGGTCTTATCAAACGCTTCACCCACGGCATCATCAATCGATTCACCCAAAACGGTGTATTCGCCAACACCCTTCACGTCGACTAACAAAGTGTGTCCACCGGAGACCAATAAAGAAACGAATGGGAAAGCAGGTGGGTTGTCTTCTAACAAGGGGGACAGTAAATGACCTTCCATATGATTGATGGCCAGCGCAGGTACATTTAAAGCCCAAGCCATACTACGCCCAATAGCTGCGCCGACCAGTAGAGCGCCGACTAGACCGGGCCCAGCAGTATAGGCAACGGCATCAATATCCTGTTGCGTTAAACCTGCTTTCATTAAGACTTCTTCGATGAGAGGGAGTGTCTTACGGATATGATCGCGTGAAGCGAGCTCAGGCACAACACCGCCATATTCGGCATGCAGTTCTATTTGACTATATAAAGCATGTGATAATAAGCCTTGCTCAGTATCATAAAGTGCAATGCCAGTTTCATCACAAGAAGACTCGATACCCAATACACGCATGTTTCGTTATTTTCTCAACGCAAAAAATATCGTTATATTATGCCTTTTTTAAAAGAAAGTGCAGGAAGGTATTTTCTTTCTGTCAGATCTTTCGTACAATTGAGGGCTTTTCCACAAAATTATAGTTCAGGAAACAAATATGCCATCAGTTCGCTTAAAAGAAAACGAACCATTTGATATTGCTTTACGTCGCTTCAAACGTGCTTGTGAGAAAGCCGGTACTGTTGCAGAAGCAAGAGCACGCGAAGCGTATGAAAAGCCAACAACAGTACGTAAACGTGCTGCTGCAGCGGCTGTGAAACGTCATCAAAAGAAAACATCACGTGAAAGCGCTCGTCGCATTCGCATGTACTAAAGCAGCAAAGATTTAAGATGCCTGCTGAAGCAACTCCACTAAAGCTGACTATCCAAGACAGTGTCAAGGCTGCCATGCGCGCCAAAGAAAAAGACCGTCTTGCAACACTGCGCCAAATCACCGCAGCGATAAAACAAATCGAAGTCGATAATCGTACTGATGTAGATGACGATGGCATTATCGCTATTTTGACAAAAATGTGTAAGCAGCGCCGCGACTCTCTTAAACAATTCGAAGATGCGGGTCGCGATGACTTAGCTGAAATTGAAGTGGCGGAATTAGCCATCATCGAAGAGTTCATGCCAACAGCCATGACCAATGATGAAATTGCTACCGCCATTGTAGAAACAATTGCAAAAGCAGGTGCTACAAGCCCGAAAGAGATGGGCATGGTGATGAACTTACTAAGACCACAAATGCAAGGCCGTGCTGATATGAGCGCTGTAAGTGGTCTGGTCAAGGCAGCACTCACGTCGTAAAACGGCGAGTTAGTTGAGTTCAATCAAGGCTGAACTTGGCTTAGATAACATTTACGGCTATAAAGACTAAATATGGCCGGTCAAATACCCCCACAATTTATTGATGATTTATTGACCCGTGTTGATATCACGGACGTCATAGATGCACGCGTTCCATTAAAGAAAGCGGGTAAGAATCTACAAGCGTGTTGCCCCTTCCATAACGAAAAGACACCCTCATTTACCGTTAGTCCAGAAAAGCAATTTTATCATTGCTTTGGCTGCGGGGCCCATGGCACGGCCATTGGGTTTTTGATGGAATACGATCAAATGAGCTTCCCTGAAGCTATTCATGAATTGGCTGAATCCGTGGGTATGACGGTGCCAACAACGAAATCTTTAGCGCCTAATCCAGCCAAACAGAACCTATATGACTTACTAGACAAAGTCAGCCAGTATTATGTTCATCAATTGCAAACGCATCCAAAGCGGGATGAATTTGTTGCCTATCTTAAACGAAGAGGTCTTTCGGCAAACACAGTAGATCACTTCAATATCGGCATGGCACCCGATGGTTGGGATAATGTATTGAAAACATTTGGTAGCAATCAGCAGGCTATCAAACAGCTAACTGAAGCAGGTCTATTGAGTAGCAATGATAAAGGTCGGACATACGACCGCTTTCGTAACAGGGTAATGTTTCCAATCTGCGATCGGCGAGGGCGTGTGATTGGTTTTGGTGGTCGAGTGTTAGATGACAGTACGCCCAAATACCTTAATTCACCTGAAACACCTGTCTTCCATAAAGGGCATGAACTTTATGGTTTGTACCGGGCACGTAAAGCCAACCGGCAATTGAGCCGGATTGTGATTGTCGAGGGCTATATGGATGTGATTGCCTTAGCTGAAAAAGGCATTACCAACGCCGTAGCGACATTAGGGACTGCGACGACACCAGAACACCTTAAACAATTACAGAGAAGTGCTCCTGAAGTGGTATTTTGTTTTGATGGCGATAGGGCCGGCCGGGAAGCGGCGTGGCGTGCTGCAGAAAATGCTTTACCGATGCTGGGGGGTAATCATCAGCTTAAATTTATGTTCTTACCGGATGGTGAGGATCCAGATACCCTCGTGAAACAGCAGGGAGCTGAGGCATTTAATGGTTTAGTCGAGCAAGCAAAAAGTTATTCTGATTTCTTTTTTGAGAGTTTAGAGAGTCGTGTCGACATAGACTCGATGGATGGCAGGGCTAGGCTGGTTGAAGTTGCCAGGCCTTACCTACGTCATATCCCCACAGGAGTCTATCGTGAGATGTTTGAGCAGCGCCTAGCCGAGCGAGCACAAACCAGCACATCGGTATTGCATAAGCATTTAGAAAAAGCGCCAACACCACAAATTGAGGTGAAAAAAGCAGCCCCTACTTCAAGCGGTATTTCGCCTATTAGAATGGCAATTACCATTTTATTACAACATCCAGAACTCCACGCATCAGTTGGTGAATTCGATAAAATCAGCGCATTGTCACGGGCGGGTGTATCTGTTTTAGTCGAACTACTTGAAACCTTACATCAGCAGCCCCATTTAAATACGGCAGCATTGCTAGAGCGCGCCAGAGATACAGAACATGGCGAACATTTAAAGAAACTAGCGATCCAAACACTCGATTTGAGCCCTGAGGCATTGCAACATGAGCTGGTGGGTGTGGTCGAACAACTACAAGAAGAAGCGCTAGAATTACGCCATGAATTTTTGATGGCAAAAGGATTAAGCCAGTTAACAGAACAAGAACGACAGGAAATACAACAGCTAGCGTCACGAATGAAGCGATAGCCCTAAAATCTGCGCATCAAAAAACGTGCAAGATTAGTAGCTTATAGTTATAATAGTTGGTTATCACTATTTGTCTGTCATGATGAACAAAGAGGTCAAATGAAAGATCAACAATCCCGCATTAAAGCGCTTATCACCCTAGGAAAAGAGCGTGGCTATCTAACCTATGGCGAGATAAATGATCACTTGCCAGAAGATTTAGTTGATGCCGATCAAATTGAAGATATCATTGGTATGTTCAGTGATCTTGGCATTATGGTTCATGAAGATGGTATGGATACTGATGAGATGGAACGCTTGGCGGAAGCGGCCTCATCAGGTGATGAAGTATCTGCAGAAGAAGCGGCAGCCGTATTGGCGAGTTCTGATGGTGAATTTGGCCGTACAACCGATCCAGTTCGCATGTACATGCGTGAAATGGGTTCTGTTGAACTGCTAACACGTGAAGGCGAAATCGTTATTGCAAAACGGATTGAAGCTGGCTTACGTGAAAGTCTATATATGTTGTCGACTTACCCTCCATGTGTTGCCAACTTCTTAGAGCTTTATGATGCGGTTGAAGCAGGGGAAATGCGCTTGAATGAGCTCATCAAGGGCTTTATCTTGCCAGAAGAAGAAATCGAGGCACAGGCTGCTGCCGCAGCGGCTGCACCGGTAGATGAAGAAGAGGATGAGGCTGCTACTGGAGTTGATCCAGAAGAAGCACGTGAACGCTTCGAAGCCTTGCGAGTCGCGAATGACAAAGCAACTAAAGCAAAAACAGAAGGCGATGCCAAACTAGCCTTGTTCAGTGAAGGGGTAAGCAGCTTATTTATGGAGTTTAAATTAACGCCAAAAACGTTAATCTTCCTTAATGATTTAATGGGTGAAACCATTGAAGTGATTCGTAAGCAAGAGCGCAGCATCGCAAAAATTGTTGTTGAACAGGCACGGATGAATCGTCGTGATTTCATTGATTCATTCACCGGCAATGAAGTGAATTTAGAGTGGACAGATAAACATATCCGAGCCAAAAAACACTATTCTTCAACGATTAAGAAGAACCTAGACAAAGTGTTAGAAGGTCAAAAAATCATGGCCGCATTGGCAGAAGAGCGTGATATGGAGATTGCTGAAATCAAAGAGATCAGTCGTCAAATGTCGATTTCTGAAGCTAAAGCGAGACGTGCTAAGAAAGAAATGGTTGAGGCGAATTTACGCCTTGTTATTTCGATTGCGAAAAAATATACCAACCGTGGTTTGCAATTCCTAGATTTGATCCAGGAAGGTAATATCGGCTTGATGAAAGCCGTTGATAAATTTGAATATCAACGTGGGTACAAATTCTCAACCTATGCGACATGGTGGATTCGCCAAGCGATTACACGCTCGATTGCTGATCAAGCACGGACGATTCGTATTCCGGTTCACATGATTGAAACCATCAACAAATTGAATCGTATTGCCCGTCAAATGCTCCAAGAAATGGGTCGTGAACCGACACCAGAAGAATTAGCAGAGCGGGTAGATATGCCTGAAGATAAGGTGCGGAAAGTACTGAAAATATCTAAAGAGCCGATTTCGATGGAAACCCCCATAGGTGATGACGAAGATTCACACTTAGGTGATTTTGTTGAAGATGTGAATGTTATGTCACCGCAAGACTCAGCGATGATCGAAGGCTTGAGAGAAGCAACACAAGGCATGCTAGGTGGTTTAACAGAGCGCGAAGCAAAAGTGTTACGTATGCGTTTCGGTATTGATATGAACACCGACCATACTTTAGAAGAAGTCGGTAAACAATTTGATGTGACGCGCGAACGTATCCGTCAAATTGAAGCGAAAGCCTTGCGTAAATTGCGTCACCCAACACGCTCAGATCAGCTTCGCAGCTTCTTGGATACCGATAATTAAACGTTTCGGGCCCATAGCTCAGTTGGTTAGAGCAGTCGACTCATAATCGATTGGTCCCAGGTTCAAGTCCTGGTGGGCCCACCAAGTTTAAGTCAATGATAAATATTATTTTTTCTGTTGTTTGTCGGTAGTAATGTGATGTTAATAATGTCTTTTTTCTCCGTGTCACCCATAGGTCACCCGTAATCGGCTTGTCTGCCGGTTTTTGTCTTTATTTTAAGTGTTTTTATGCCGGGGTGCGGCTGTATCTCGAACTCTCCATCAAGTCTTGATGTGACATATATTCTAGAACAATACTATACTAGTATCCAAACACCAAAATTACTCAAAACGGGAAATTCATGTTCAAACAGACAACACTACTAATACTGTTTTTATTATCTTCATCCCTCGCTGTTGCAGACTGCCCTGATTTTCTAGATCACGATCTTAAAAAGCTTCACTCAAATGAAACCATCAATTTGTGTGAGGCAGCTTTTGAAAAAACTCTGCTAATCATTAACACAGCGAGTTACTGTGGCTACACAAAACAGTTTGAAGGCCTAGAGTCATTGCATCAGAAATATCATGGTCAAGGATTATTCTTGATTGGATTTACCAGTAATGATTTTAATCAGGAAGCCTCAACTGAAAAAGAAGCATCTCGAGTATGCCGCTTAAACTATGGTGTAACTTTCATGATGATTGCCCCAAGCTCTGTCAAGGGACGAACAGCTAACCCCGTATTTACAGAGCTCAACAAGAAGACAGAAGAGCCAAATTGGAATTTCAACAAGTATCTAGTGAGTTATGATAGAAATAATGTGACCCACTTCCCTAGCCATATTACTCCGGATTCGGACGAATTAACAACAGCTATTGAGACCGCATTATCAAATGTACGGGGTTCACATTAACGGGGTAAAAACGTGAGAGAGAAAATCCACCTCGCAGTTATTGGCTCTGGTATAAGCGGACTGACGGTAGCTCGTGAAATTGCTATGTGGTTGGGCGAAAACGCTGTTACAGTTTTTGAAAAAGCAGATAGGCCCGGCGGTAGAATGGCAAGCAAAGTAATTAACGGTGCTGACTTTGATTATGGAGCACAATTTTTCACTGTAAAGACGGCATCGTTACAAGCATTAATTGACGAAATGAGAGCGCAGAGAGTCGTTGATACTTGGTGTGGTCGCTTTATAGAGTTTGATCACAAGACAGTCTGTTCAGAACGAAATTGGGATGACAACTATCCTCATTATGTTGGTACACCAAATATGGCTGCAATCCCAGAATGGTTGGCTAAGCCTCTTAAAATCCATTACGAAACACCAGTGACCAAGATTGTAAAAAAAACAAAAGGATGGCAGCTACACTCTAATAAAACCACACTAGGGATCTTTGACTGGCTTGTCATAGCTATCCCTCCCGAGCAAGCACGTGCATTATTACCTCCCAGTCATCAATTCCAGACAACTTTATCCAGTATAAAAATGCAGCCTTGTTTTACACTCCGAGCAGCACTCAGTGAGGATATAGACTTTGGCTTTATTGCAGCGTTGGTTCGCAACCATGATATAAGCTGGATATCTAAAAACAGTAGCAAATGCAACAGGACTGCTGAACCGTCAGTAATCGTCCACTCCACTAACAAGTGGGCACAATTTCATCTCAACGATGATTTAGAGCAAATAAAGCATCATTTATTGGAGTGTTTGCAAGGTATAACTAGAATTGAACAAGAATCAATAAAATCTAGTGATGTTAAAAGATGGCTATTTGCCAATGCTCCCAGATATTCTGGGAGTAATCATCTTATAGACTATCAATCAGCAATTGCTGTCTGTGGTGATGCGTTGGTTCACGGCCGTATCGAAGCCGCATACAAAAGTGCACAGCACTTAGTTTCAGATCTCACAAGTGAGTTCGAAGAGAAAGGTGTTTTTGCTCACCGACCTATGGCTGGTAATTCGAAAAAGATATAACTAAAAGTGAAAGTAGAGAACATTGTCATATCCGTACCTGTTGGTATATGTAATGCCTATAAGCAATCCAAGCTTCTAGTTTTAGGTGAATATTTTTGCCCTGCTCTCTGGAAGGAGATCATCTGTTTAAGATAGATTTTCACAAGCTCTTAGTGAAATAGAGAAAGTTTTCATAATCTGATTTTTTATTCTAACCGGCACAACCAATAATACTCATTTAAATTCACTTCTTTTGTATGCATGCTGGTACTGTGACTATGGAGTATTTTGGTGTGCCAGCTTGGGGGGGCATGAATCGAGAAAAGACTTCACACTTAAATATGAGAACTCGAGTTATTAACTAGGTGATTATTAAACTTGGATCACCTCTCTTCTAGCATATTACATGGTTATTATAGCTATGCCTGTTGCACAGTTCGAAAGAGTGTCATTTTCTAAAGCTGGATGACATAGGTACATTCAATACATCTAGGAGCTTATGTAACTACACAATTCCTTGTTAATGATGTAAAAAAGTAACTCTTATGCGGGGTCTTGGGATATGAAATACGCACCGTTAACCACAGCAAAAATACCTTATACCGGTTCTGTGAGTATTTCTTTTAGTATTCTGACATGGGGTAGACGGATAAATCTTTCGTAAGTGGTGGGCTTACTGCATTTTATTCGAGTACCAATCAACGTAGAGGAAACATCTAAAGGCTTCTACTTGTTTTTGTGCCCTTTTTTTGAATCTTCCTCTATTCTTTGTTCATTCTGACGAAACTCAATGATTGTCAACCCCAGACCGATCACCATAAGTACAAACACTCCTATGGCTATGATGAACAAGTTTTCTGAAATCATTGCTTTCCTTTTTTGGATATGATGCTTGAGAGTTTAAAATAAATTCCAAAAGCTAGGATTGATGGAACCCATATTGCAGTAAACAATCCTTCTGTTTTGAAACCTTCGAACCATAGCAGTCCAGATACTGCGAATGAAACACCCACAGCGAGGAGTATAAATAAGTCAGATATTTTGAACATTTAAGACCTTTCTGATTAAATCAGCATTACGTTACATTACATTACATCTTTTTCGAGTGTTAGACAAATGTTTACTCTAACTCCTCATAGAAACCTATCGCAGCTATTAATAAGCCAGCGATTGTGAATGCTGCGGGCGTCCGAAGGCCAACAACACCGAATATATCTATCATTGACGGAACGAGATCTGTAAACCCAAGTGCTAACCATAAAAAAAATGGGAGGAACATCGCGACGCCTAACCAAGCTATTATTCGCTTCATTGTCCTACTGAGGCCTTATTAGCTAGTAATGATTGCTCTTTTGCATTTATAAGACTTTTGGTCATCACTTAAATTCTCTTTACTTCTATCATTATAAGGTGCGATTTATTGAATACACAAAGGTACCACAAAATAATAATAAAAACTCTATGTCAGCCTGACAGAATAGTGAGCAGTTGTTCGAAAAAGAGGCGAGAACCAGCACCTGCTCGCATTGCTATTCTTTCGGCTCCTCACCTAGCTAGACTCGGAACCGAAATAAAACAACCGATAAGGGAGTTTAGAGTCTTTTAGTATTTCATACCCTCAGCATCCATCATGACAGACATGTGCTGACTTGCCACTTTAAGACCGCCTTCGTGTGCATGCCAGCTGACTGAACCATCGCCATTAGCATCCGCGCCTTCTATAGCAGCTTGTGTCAGTTCTGCCATTTTAGCGGCGTGAGGTGCAGCTTGTTCTGGTGAGGTCGAGATGAGTACACCTTGGGCTGCATACAATGCCATTCTGCTGCGCGCAATGGAGTTGCCTAATGAGGTGACAACATGATCTGTGTGTGTTTTAACTGCTTGTGAAGCACCATCAGATTTGCTGGCAATGGTGGTATGTTTAATAGCGCCGTTGGCTGCTTTAATTAGCCCATAGCCCACACCTGGACCTGATGCTTCGTATGAAGTATCGATGGCATGGCGGACGTGTCTTGCATGCAATTTCATTGCAGATAGGTCATTTGAGGATTTGGCTGCTAGGGCCGCGTGTGCTGCTGCAATTTCTCCTTCTTTCATGGCGACTGGAAGAAGCCCATGATTGGATGGTGTGTCATTCCAATGGGTCATTACATGCCCGATATGTGCATGTGCTGCGTTCACTGACTGTTCTGCTAATGCATGGGTATTGAGTGCCATGCCGAGAATCATTACGGGTGCGATTCTAAAGATAATTTTTTTCATTTTGATGCTCCTGACTTTGTTTGATTACAACGTTGTGCGAATATACTACACCACCTAAGACAACAACCGATTCGAATTTATCCCGAAATGATAAATTGATGATAATTCTTTCTCCTTTTTTCGGAATAACTACTAAAGTAAAGGTATATAAATTCAGCTATCCATGCGGGCGGGTACTCACATAGCTACGCCAAGATGACAGTCCCCCCGCTCCTTGTCAAACAGTTGAGATACCTTTTCCCTTTTCACAATTTGATCACACTAGAGCGTATCTTGTGTGGTGTATTCAATGGATAAAGGTTTCAATGAAATTTCAGGCCTTCATACACAGATCGAATGGTTATGAGGGTTGTGCCTGTAGCTCCGTTGGATGGATAACTGCTTGAGTGATTTTTCTGGTGTCACAACATCATCATATGACACAGCAGTAGCAACAATTACGATATCAAACGGTTGCTTAGCAGTTGCTGCGATAATGGCTTTTTCTGTAGCGCCCTCATCTTGATAATTGAGGCTATGTGATAACACGTTTGCGTTATCAAACGCTTGTTCTCAACATGAAAAAGCATAGATAACGGCTTCTGGATATTGCACTGCGAAATGCTTTGTAAAGGCGTTACCCAAAGAACCCGAACTTCCAAAAACAGCAATATTGCTCACTTCCATGCCAAACCTAATAATGATTTGTGTTTTAGTCTGTCAAACAGAAGACATGAAAATTTCATTAGTTATAGTAAGTTAGTCATTAAAGTCATTTAATGTTGAACAAGACGATAGAAAAGTTGTCAAAGTCATTCAAATAATGGACTGGGATGTGTATGCGTAACCTACAAAACCAATTTGAGAATAGACAAGCATTAGTAAACTATGTTCAAAAGCTGGCACCATGGGCTGAAGGTGATGCATCTGAAATTAAGGGTGGACTCAGTCAAGGGCTAGAAAAATTACAAGCAATCGATCCCATTAATTATGGCAATACCAGAAATTTTTCTGATGGAAAAATTACTCGACTGTCACCTTATGTTCATCATGGCATCATTGACCTAAATCAAATCAGAAATGAGGCATTGAGACACTGTAGTCAACCAGAACAAATCATAAAGTTTGTGCAGGAACTAGCCTGGAGAGACTTTTGGCAGCGTGTTGCAGAACATCATCCAGAATGGGTTTGGAAAGATGTTGAGCCGTATAAAACTGGCTTTAAGCCACAAGATTATGCAGAGATATTACCAGATGATATTACGTCAGCCAATACGGGTATTGCCTGTATTGACTGGTTTATCGAAGATCTAATCAATACAGGTTATCTCCATAACCATACCCGTATGTACATAGCAAGCTATATCGTTCACTTCAGAAGAATTAAATGGCAAGCAGGCGCTAAATGGTTTCTCAGTCATTTACTCGACGGTGATGAAGCTAGTAATAATTTGTCTTGGCAATGGGTTGCCAGCACTTTTAGTAATAAGCCTTACATCTTTAATCTGGAAAACGTTGACAAGTATTTTGGTATGCAAGTAGATATGTCATCAGAACATAATGCTATCTTAGATGCCAGCTATCAGCAATTAACCGAACTTTTATTTCCAAATCTAGTTGAGAGAGATAGACATGATTGACACAATTATTTGGTTACACGATAAGGGGTTGAGTATAAGTCACCCATTATTTGAACTTCCTAATGCTGGCACCCCATGTTTTTTTATCTGGGATGATGGTTATTTCAAACAGCGTGCTTATAGTCTGAAAAGGCTGGTATTTATATACGAATCGCTGTGTGAAATGCCAATACAGATAGTGCAGGGTAATACTCTAGAAATCTTTACGGAGATGCGACC
The DNA here is from genome assembly GCA_029248745.1 of Gammaproteobacteria bacterium. Lineage (GTDB taxonomy): Bacteria > Pseudomonadota > Gammaproteobacteria > Nitrosococcales > Methylophagaceae. The sequence continues at coordinate 22,638 of JAQWIT010000009.1, read as the reverse complement.
ACAAAAAATCATTACACCTTATACAGCCGATACCGAAATAAATCATCTCATCAAGCAACTGGCAAAAGGTGTTGCAGTCGAAACAATAAGGAGTAAACCCTTTTCTATGACACCAAACTCTGATGTAAAACGTTTCTTTAAATATTGGAGCAAAGCCAAGAAAACAGCGCTGTTAGAAGATGCAGGTAAAAACTTATGAATGACGACAAAACAAAAGATATTAATGTAGACTCTAGAGACACAATCCACCATATAGCTGTTCAGGTAAATGATGTAAGCAAAGCAGTAGATTGGTATACGAAGCATTACACCTGTAAAATACAATACCAAGATAAAAGCTGGGCGATGTTAGACTTTGCCAATATATCATTGGCACTCGTGTTACCAGAACAACACCCACAACACTTTGCGATTGTCAGCGATGATATCTCAAGCTATGGCAATGCAGTGCCACACCGTGATGGCACTAGCTCAGTCTACATTAAAGACATTGATGGTAATCATGTTGAAATGATGACATTACCCACCGAAACGATTGAAAACCAGTCAGGGCTGACATAAACAAGTTATGGACCTGTTCGGGCAAGCGGAACAACACACAATTAACATAGTGCCGTGTGATGGCATCGTTAATTATCACGGCACGATATTAAGCCAATCAGAAGCTGACCGTTATTACCAAGCCTTGCTGAATGACATTGCTTGGCAAAACGATCGGGCCATTATTTTTGGCAAAGAAATTATAACAAAGCGCAAAGTCGCTTGGTATGCAAGTGCACCTTTTTCCTATACATATTCAAAAGTCACTAAAACCGCTTTGCCATGGGCTGCGGTGTTACTGGAGTTAAAAAAACAAGTTGAGCACCACACAGCTGAAACATATAATAGCTGCCTACTTAACCTCTATCACAATGGCAGTGAAGGCATGGCATGGCATAGTGATGGTGAAAAAGAACTTAAAAAGTATGGTGCCATTGCTTCGTTGAGTCTTGGGGCAGAAAGAAAGTTTTCGTTTAAACACAAGTCAACAAAGCAAGCTATTTCAATTGTGCTCGAGCATGGCAGCTTGTTAGTGATGAAAGGCGATACACAGCAATACTGGCTTCATTGTTTACCCATTACAAAGACGGAACAAACATCGCGTATTAATCTAACTTTTAGGACGATTATCACAAGATAGCAGAGGCAGTTAATAGGCAATATTGAGAGGAATTATGAGTTTTACAAAGGCTTATCTCACTCTTGCATAAAATACGCAAAAATACTATTTATAATACATAGCCGTTGATATGGTTGAGCAGGAAGCCCCTCTTCGCACCTTAATAATCACTAACTTCAGTTTTATCGGTAGCGCGAAAGTAGGTTGGTATTTACGCTCTAAATTAGCAGCTGGAACACGGTGTGCCATGGAGCACCGTGGTGTTGCACCTGTTGTAATGACAGCAGATGCTGACATTGAAAGTGCGATTCCTTCGCTAGCGAAAGGTGGCTTTTACCATGCGGGCCAAGTCTGTGTATCAGTACAAAGACTCTTTGTACATCAGTCGATAGTAAGAGTAGTAGCAGATAAATTAGCTGTTGCTGCTCAAAACATGTTTGTTGGTAATCCGTTATCTGACAAAACAGAAGTCGGCCCATTAATTAGAGCAGGTGAAGTGGATCGCGTTACGTCGTGGGTGCAAGAAGCCGTCGATGCGGGAACGGAAGTACTGTGTGGTGGGGAAACATTGCAAATCATTGTTATGCACCGACAGTGTTATTTAATCCGCCTAAGGACAGTAAAGTATCGAATGCAGAAATATTTGGTCCGATTGTCTGTGTCTACCCATATGATAATGTTGATCAAGCCATTGCAGAGGCGAATAGCCTCGATGTGGCTTTCCAAGCCTCAGTCTATAGTTCAGATATCGATAAGCGATGTATATTGCTGATCGTTTAGCCGCATCTGCTGTAATGTTCGATGAGCATACAGCCTTCCGTGTCGATTGGATGCCATTCGCAGGTTTACGTCATTCAGAACTAGGAACAGGCAGTGTGCCGTATACCTCGGAAGATATGCAGGTCGAAAAAATGATTGTAGTAACATCAAAAAGTATTCGTTAAATGGCATAAATAACGAAAATGCTTGATCAAGCGTCAAATTTTCTCTATATTTTCTTCTTATTATTTTCTCAATCATAAGAAGGCCGAGAAATGTTAACAGAACGCCAACAAGATACTTACGACTTTATTGTTAGATATATTAGAGAGCACGACCGTTCACCGCTGTTATCTGAAGTAGCGCTTGGCATTGGCTTATCGTCACAAGGGTCGGTGCACAACTATATTCAAGCACTTGTGAATGAAGGGTTAATCACCCGTTCGGTGGGCCGTTCGCGTGGCTTAAGTTTGAGCAAAGAAACAGAACCATTAGAAACAACCGTTAAATTACCCGTGATGGGAAAAATAGCAGCAGGTCGTTTGATTGAAGCGGTTCCTGATGAAGATGAGATCGATCTAGGCGGTATGTTCGCGGGTAAAGGTCGCTTTGTATTGAAAGTCAATGGCGATTCCATGATCGATAAAGCCATCATGTCAGGTGATTGGGTGGTCGTACAGTCCCAACAAATGGCAAACCATGGCGATATTGTCGTTGCATTAGTAGATGGCTTTGATGCGACATTAAAAACAGTGCTTTTCAACGACGATGAAACCATTACTTTAATGCCTGCAAATGAACACTATGAACCCGTTACTTTGCCTGCAGAACGTATTAGCATACAAGGTGTCATTGTCGGCCAATTACGGACTTATTGAGTCAAGAAGGCGATGGCAAACTCGTCGGAACCACCATGGGTGAGGGCAATTGCATTAGTCGATATGAATTGCTTTTTTGCTGCAGTCGAGCAATTAGATAATGCTGCCTGGCGAAAACGACCTGTTGCCGTCACCAATGGTTTATTGGGCACCACGATTATTACCTCTTCCTATGAAGCTCGGGCCTTTGGCATTAAAACAGGTATGCGGCTGAATAAAGCCCGTGAATTATGTCCTGATCTTATTCAAGCCCCTTCTAGACCGGACCGTTATGCCGCTCTTTCCACAAACATTATGGGGGCCTTACAACAAATAACACCTGATGTAGAAATTTACTCGGTTGATGAAGCCTTTCTAGATATCACTCACTGCCAGAGCTTACTGGGATCGCCGTTGAGTATTGGGCGACGTATTAAAAAAGTAGTCTACGATATTTCTGGTTTATATTGTTCAGTGGGTGTCAGTGGCGATAAGACAACGGCCAAATTTGCAGCTAAACAACATAAGCCAGATGGCTTAACGATAGTAAACCCTACAGATGCCGAACGTTTCTTAGCATGCCATCCTATTTCTGCACTTAGCGGTATTAATAAAGGAGTAGCCGGGTTTTTAGCACGATATGGCATCTTCCGATGTCGTGATATGAAAAAATTGCCAATCAGCATATTAGCGAAACGTTATGGTAATCCTGGTCGTCGTATTTGGTTGATGGCCCAAGGGCAAGATCCAGAAAAAGTGAGCACCAATATTAAGCCACCAAAAACAATGGGTCACGGTAAAAACATGCCACCCGAAACGACAGATCGTCATATTATTTTGACTTATTATCAGCATATGGCAGAAAAATTAGCAGCACGTTTACGCCAATATGGCTTTGAATCTAAATTGTTCATCATTAGTCTAAAAACAAAATATCAAGGCTGGTTATCTAGTAAAGCAACGACGGTTTATCCGACAGATGATGGCAGACAAATATTTTATTTATGTTGTACATTTTTAGAGCAATATTGGCAGGGGCAAGGGGTATGGCAGGTACGCATCGTCGCTTTAAATCTACAGTCAGAAAAACAAGCCGACTTGTTTGAGCAGAGGAAACCATCACCACAACGTGAAAAAATTAATCAAACAGTGGACGGTATTAATGAGAAGTTTGGCGAATTTGCCATTGCGCCATCTCGCTTGATTACCCGTTCTGAAATGCCGAACGTGATTGCGCCATCTTGGCAACCAAGCGGGCACCGTAAAACAGTGTGACAGACTTAAAAGACAACTGGGACTAACTCACCTATAATGCGCAGTCATGAAAAGTCTTTTTAATATAAGGTCCGTCACTTTAATCGGGCTCTTCCTCTTTATCTTGGCAGCCTGTAGTGCAACTTCCCCCGATGTTAAAGAAGCCTCAGTAGAGCTAAGTATTGATGTTGTGTCAGAACAAGAAACAGCGGAAAGAAAGTCAAATTGGCAAGATAGCTACGGTACAGTACAGGAAGAAATTGAAAATACATTTTCCGCAAAGAGTGTAGTGCCGGAAAGTGATGTTTGGCAGCGAGTGAGAGCCGGATTCACGATGACGCCTGGGTTGCCTTTAAATAAGCCAACACAGCAGCAATTAGACCGGTTTTTGAAAAACCCGCAATACCTTCATACCGTGATAGAACGGGCTAGGCCTTATTTACATTACATCGTGTCAGAACTCGATAAACGTAACATGCCAATGGAAATTGCCTTATTGCCAGTGGTTGAGAGTGGCTTCAAACCTTATGTTTACTCGAGAAGCGGTGCAGCGGGTTTATGGCAATTTATGCCTGCGACAGGTAAAGTTTTTGGGCTCGAACAAAACGGTTGGTATGACGGGCGCAGAGATATTGTTGCTTCAACCGATGCGGCTTTAGATTATTTACAAAAATTACATGGTTACTTTGGCGATTGGCAATTAGCACTCGCGGCATATAATGCAGGAGAAGGCACCGTTGGTCGAGCGATTAAACGAAACAAAAAGGCCGGCAAAGATACTGACTTCTGGTCATTAGATTTACCCGCTGAGACGACGGCCTATGTCCCTAAATTAATGGCTGTTTCTCACCTTGTCTTCCAGCCAGGCCAATATGGCTTAACGTTAAAACCGCTAGACAATAAACCCGCCTTTGCCGTGGTGGGAATAGGCTCTCAAATAGATCTCGCATTAGCTGCAAAATTAGCGGATATATCGAGTGATGAGCTTTACCAATTCAATCCAGGTTTCAATTATTGGGCGACGCAACCCGGTGGGCCACATCAACTGACCTTACCCGTTGAAAAAATCGATCACTTCAAACGTAACTTAGCTGCATTACCAGCAAAAGATCGCATGCAGTGGCAACGTCATAAGATAAAGCAGGGTGAATCTTTAAGCGTTATCGCGAGAAAATACAAAACAACGACAGCAGTATTAAAAAAGACTAATAAATTAGCCAATAATAATATCCGTGCCGGCCGACATTTATTGATCCCGATGTCAGTGGGTAAAGTGAGCGACTTTGTTAGCCAAAATAAATTGGCAAAGAGAAGAGTCGCTAAAAAGCCGAAAAATAGTAAGAAGGTGATTCACACTGTCAGAAAAGGTGATACTTGGTGGGATTTAGCTAATGCTTATAATGTCGGGGTCAGGCAGTTAACAAGTTGGAATGGCAAAGTGCCCAGAGATATATTAAGCCTAGGTCAGAAACTGACAGTATGGTCTCCAAACGCACAAAAAACGGCAAAGAATACAACGGCGATCGATTACCAGATTAAAAGTGGTGATTCACTTTGGAAGATTTCTAAGCAATTCGATGTCAGTGTTGCACAAGTGAGAGAATGGAACGGCTTAAGTACGAGAGCATTATTAAAACCTGGCCAAACACTAAAACTCTTTGTTGCTAACAGTATTTAAAACTTAACTTCCGCCCACGAAGTTATGTTGTCGCCACGCCTCGTAACTAATCACAGCAACCGAGTTTGATAAGTTTAAGCTACGATTTGATTCTTGCATGGGAATGCGAATGCGTTGCTCTGTCGGTACACTGTTGATAATTTCATCAGGTAATCCCGAGGTCTCTGAGCCAAATAATAAGACATCGTCAGCTTGATACGTGACATGATGGTAATGTTGTGAGCCTTTCGTCGTACAGGCAAAAATGCGTCGTTCCCCCATCGCTTTTATGAAGTGTGCATAATTGGCATAACGGCTGACATTGGTTAGGTCATGATAGTCTAGGCCAGCACGCCGTAATTGCTTTTCCTCAAGACCAAATCCTAAGGGTTCAATCAAATGTAATTGGCAGCCATTGTTAGCAGACAAGCGAATAATATTGCCAGTATTAGGTGCGATGCGAGGTTCGTGAAGGGCAATATGGAACATAAGAAATCAGCTATAACTTCAAGTGAAAAGAGCTGTTAGGAGAATTGTGGTGGCTATGGGTGGATTCGAACCACCGACCCCATCATTATGAGTGATGTGCTCTAACCAACTGAGCTACATAGCCATGAGAAGCAGGGCATTTTACGATGCCACACCTTAAATATCAAGTTATTTACCGACCAGCTGGATAATTACTTTTAAGATGGGGAGAGAAATGGCTGAATTACCACTAAACGTTGAATCGATAATGCATTACATCACCATCTTGAATGATGTAATCCTTGCCTTCTAGGCGCCATTTCCCGGCATCTTTAGCACCCGCTTCGCCATTGTACTCGACATAGTCATCATAGCTAATCACTTCTGCACGGATAAAGCCTTTCTCAAAGTCAGTATGAATCACACCAGCACCCTGAGGTGCTGTGGCGCCAATGGCAACAGTCCAAGCGCGGACCTCTTTAACGCCCGCTGTTAGGTAAGTGTGTAAATCTAGTAGACTATAGCCACTTCGAATAACGCGATTTAAGCCGGGCTCTTCAAGACCTAAGTCCTCTAAAAAGGCTAGTTTTTCATCATCTTCAAGCTCTGCCATTTCAGATTCAATAGCCGCGCAGATGACGACGACAGTGGCACCTTCGGACTCAGCATGCTGGTTCAAGGTATCTAAAGCCGGGTTGTTGTCAAAACCATCTTCTGCAACATTAGCGATATACATAGTTGGCTTGATGGTTAAGAGATGAACTTCTCTTAACAGAGCGCGTTGATCTTCGTCTAAGCCCATACTGCGAACAGCTAAACCTTGATCGAGGTGATCACGCATTTGATTAAGCAAATCGAGGCGGGCTTTGGCCTCTTTGTCGCCTCCTTTGGCGTCACGTGCTGTTTTGGTAATGGCTTTTTCAACACTTTCTAAATCAGCTAAAGCCAGTTCAGTATTAATGACTTCAATATCATCTAACGGTGACACTTTGCCAGCTACGTGGACAACATTTTCATCTTCAAAGCAACGAACAACATGTGCTACTGCATCGGTTTCACGAATATTGGCCAAAAATTTATTACCTAAGCCTTCCCCTTTTGAGGCACCTGCTACTAATCCAGCAATATCAACGAATTCCATTGTAGTGGGTAAGATGCGTTCAGGGCTAACAATATTAGCTAAGGCCTCAAGCCTAGGATCGGGTACTGGGACAATACCAACATTGGGTTCGATGGTACAAAACGGGTAGTTTTGTGCTTCAATGCCTGCCTGAGTCAAAGCATTAAACAGCGTAGATTTCCCTACATTTGGTAAACCAACAATGCCACATTTAAATCCCATGATTTGTCCTCAACAGCCTCTTTTTCCAGAGGAAAAATAGTAATAATTAAGCGTTTTGTGAATGTAGCCAATGCATGGCTTTCTCGAGGTCACCAGATAAGACGTCAGGTATAACGTGCAACGAATTATCAATAGCGAGTTCAATATTTTGTTTATCTGATATAGAAGGCTTACTCAGTACATAGTTTGAGACCAAACGGCTATCGCCAGGGTGGTCAATACCCAGACGACAACGCAAAAAGTCTTTACTACCTATTGTAGAAATAATGTCACGTAAACCATTATGTCCACCATGACCGCCGCCACGCTTGAACTTTGCTGTACCGGTAGGTAAGTCTAGTTCATCGTGAATCACTAAAATATGATCAGCAGGAATCTTATAGAAGTTAGCTAAAACAGAAACTGCTTGGCCACTGCGGTTCATAAAAATGAGGGGTTTAAGCAAGAAAAGTTTATCATGAGATGATTGGCACTGGGCCAACTGACCGTGAAATTTATTTTCAACACTAAATGATGTTGACATCTCACGGGCAAGTTGATCCAGCCACCAAAACCCAACATTATGTCGGGTGTGTTCATATTGAGGACCTGGGTTACCCAACCCGGCGATTAACCAGTTAGCCATAAGTCATCCTCGAGCGACCCAGTTATTCTTCAGTCGCTTCCTCTTCACCTTCAGTAGCTGCACCATCTTCAGCTGATTCTACTTCTTCTTCGACAACAACACGCGGTGTGTGAATATTCACAACAGCTTGGTCGTAAGAAGAATGTTCACCTTCTTCTAGTTGCTCATCTGACGCATGTGATAAAGCCGTTAATGTAACGCCTTCAGGTAAAGCAATTTCTGACAAATGAATACTTTGATCTAAGTCTAACGCAGATACATCAACTTCGATGTATTCAGGTAAATCTTTTGGTAAACAAGAGATTTCAACATCTGTCATTAAGTGAGAAACCAAACCACCTGCTTTAACGCCAGGCGCAACATCTTCAGCCAAGAAGTGTAATTGAACAGTCATAGTCATCGCATGATTTGCATCGATACGCAAGAAATCGGCATGCATAATCTTAGTGTCTTTAGCAGGGTGACGTTGTAAGTCTTTCAAAACAACTTGTTGTTTTTTACCATCGACAACAAACGTTAAGATATGTGCATAAAACGCTTCTTCTTGCAAATGACGTAAAAAACGGTTGTGGTCAATAGAGACTGACATTGGTGCATCACTACCACCATAAATAATAGCTGGCACCTTACCGGCGTGACGGAGGCGGCGGCTCGCACCTTTCCCACCATCAGTACGGAGTTCAGCTTGAACTTCGAATAAATTTTCCATTGTGTTCTCCAAAAAGCATGGGCAACTTTTTGATTACCCATTAAAAATGCCGCCAAAATGGCGGCGTTTGCCTCCCCGCGACCAGGGTCAGCATCTTGAACGTACAGCTTTAGCTGTGTGTTAATCCATATACAGAGAGCTTACAGACTCTTCGGTATTGATCCGGTATATGGCCTCTCCGAGCATTTCAACAATGCTTAGCGGTCGAATTTTATCACATTTTTGTGCATCTGGGCGTAATGGGATGGTATCAGTAATGACTAATTCATCAAGCACAGAGCTTTCAATATTATTAACAGCCGGTCCAGAAAGCACAGGGTGAGTACAATATGCAACGACACGCCCGGCTCCTTGTTCTTTCAGGGCTTCGGCTGCAGCACATAAGGTACCGGCGGTATCGACCATATCATCGATGAGAATACAAACACGATTTTCAACTTCACCAATAATATGCATGACTTTTGCGACATTGGCTTGTGGACGACGTTTATCAATAATTGCCAACTCAACATCTAACAGTTTTGCTAAAGCACGCGCGCGGACAACACCACCGACATCAGGTGAAACTACCACTAAATCTTGGTACTTGTGTTTCCAGATATCACCTAATAACACAGGTGACGCATAAATATTATCAACGGGACATTCAAAAAAGCCTTGAATCTGATCGGCATGTAAATCTACCGTCAAAATACGATCGGCACCTGCACCAGTCAGCATATTGGCAACCACTTTAGCAGTGATGGCAACACGGGCAGAGCGAGGACGACGATCTTGGCGTGAATAACCCAAATAAGGTATGACCAGGGTAATCCGCTTGGCAGAAGCACGGCGAATCGCATCGGTCATTACCATCAATTCCATCAGGTTATCATTGGCTGGCATGCAAGTAGGCTGGACTATAAAGACGTCTTTACCACGGACATTGTCGAGAATTTCAACCATGATTTCGCCGTCACTAAAGGATTCGACGGTGGCTTTGCCTAGTGGGACATTAAGGAAGCGGGCGATAGCGGAGGACAACTCAGGGTTAGCATTACCCGTGAAGACCATAAGATTACTATCAGCAGTACGTTGCTGGCGTTGAAAAAAGCTATTATTGCTCACGGTAGGCTGCCGAGTTCTCTGTCAGAAACAAAAAAATGGCTGGGGTACCAGGATTCGAACCTGGGAATGCAAGGATCAAAACCTTGTGCCTTACCGCTTGGCGATACCCCAACTGATGAAACATAATTTTAACATCTTGTCGTCAAAATGGCTTAATTTTTTAAAGCCTAATTGTAGATAAAGGCGAACAATTGCAACCTTTTGCTACAAAACCTTGCCAATGTGCCGGTATGGCAGTAATAACTTGCTGTGCTTGAGCACGGCTGTCAAAACTTGCGAAGATACATGCGCCTGTCCCTGTCATACGTGCTTTGCCATATTGACCTAACCAACTTAAAGCCTCTGACACTTGAGGATAGAGCTTTGTAACCACGTCTTCACAGATATTTCTGCCTTCCCCCGAAAGGAAGCGCGATATTGTGATAGGTTCGCAATCGCGTGTCAATTCTTGCGACGAAAATACTTCGGCAGTAGAGACATGACAATCAGGTGCAATCACGGCATACCAGGGTTCAGGAGGGGAAATTGGACTTAACTGTTCGCCAACCCCTTCGGCCCAAGCAGCTTCGCCATGAAGGAAAATGGGGACATCTGCGCCCAGTGTTAAACCCAGCTGTGCTAATTCAGTTTTTGATAAATGGCATTGCCAAAGCTGATTAAGCGCAAGCAATGTCGTTGCAGCATTAGAACTGCCACCACCAAGCCCACCACCAATGGGTAAACGTTTTTCAATCGTAATATTAACGCCTTGCTGGATGTTAGCACTAGCTTGCAGTACTCGAGCAGCACGAATGATTAAATTTTCTTCGTCATCGACACCATCAATGGCGGGTGAGAGAGAGATTGACGGGTTATCATGGACTTCAAACTGTAAGACATCACCATAATCTAAGAATTGAAAAGCGGTTTGTAATAAATGGTAACTATCATCGCGTTGACCAGTGATGTGTAAGAAGAGGTTAATTTTTGCTGGGGCTGGCCATGCAGTCACTTCACATCCTTCCAGTTATTGACCACTAAACGTAAACTAAATTCAGGGTGAGAGATAAAAATTTTAGATGGCATTTGCTGTTGGTCATAGGTTTCATAGCGTTGATAATCAACAGTCCATTCTTGTTGTTCAAGATGTTTGAGCCGGCCTTGAACATCAATTTCTAACGCTTGGTATGCTGTGCCATCATAAGGTAATCCCCTCACCCAATCACGCAGCGCACTGACAGGAAATTTCAAATTAAACGTATTAGTTAATAAGGCTTCTGGTGTGGCCGCAGTAAGCATTTCACCATCTGATAAAGTTAAAACGACTTGTTCGGGTGTGCCATCTAAATGAATGCCACCTTGTGAAAAAGGCCCCATTAACTTAATACGATAAATGCCGGTATTTTCTCGCCAGTTTAAACCCGCATTCCAGGCCTCATCTCCCTGCGTGATAGCTGTTCTGCCCCGAATTTCCCATTGTTTCAATTGACGTAATTCAATTTGGCGTTCTTGCCAAACTAAGTCAGGGTTAATGGTAAAAGTCGTGGGTTGTTGCCGCAGTGGTGAACAAGCTGTCATGAGTAAAACAGCTATGCTAATAGCAATGGAACGATACAAGGTCATCGGGTTAGAGTCCAAATTGCTGCATAGTTTCTTGGAGTAGCTCATTGCCGGCATCAAATTTTAAGCCTCGTTGCCAAACTGCTTTTGCTTGACCTTGTTCACCTTGTTTCCAAAGTACCTCACCAAGGTGTGCTAAAAACTCAGGATCATTTTGAATCTCTACCGCTTGTTTTAAATAATAGAGAGCTTTATCTAAATCTCCCAAACGATAGTAAACCCAACCCAAGCTATCAAGATAAAAAGGGTCACTTGGGGAAATGGCTAAAGCTTGGTTGATCAGAATTAAAGCCTCGTCATGACGACCGGTACGATCAGTGAGGGTATAGCCTAATGCATTTAATGTTTGAGCATGCTTGGGGTCAATTACCAAGATAGCGCGAAGATCACGCTCGAGTAAATCAATACGATCAATGGATTCAGCAGCCATCGCACGGCCATAGAGTAAATCAATATTATCGGGGTGAGAGGCAATCGCCTCATCAAGAACATCGAAAGACGCTTGTTCTAGCCCACGTTCTCTTAAAAAAGAAGATTCAAACAAATAATATTGTACTGACAACTTAGGATTAGCAGTCCGAATATCAGCCAAATGTTGTCGCGCTTTAGCCATGGCACCGTTATCAGCCAGTAAGGTGACATAATGGGTTTGAGCTGCTTGGAAACGAGGATTGTTATTCGGAACAGATGTAAACCACACAATGGCTTGTTCGATATTGCCATTTAGTTTTTCAGCAAGGCCAAGAAAGTAAGCCGCTCGCTGACCGGGATCGCCTAAATCGAGTAAACGGTTAAAATAAGTTTTGGCTTTCTCTCCTTCTTTTTGCTCGATAGCAATAACACCCAGGGCAAAGGCAATATCGGGATCATTTTTCTCTTCATACAGTTGTTCAAAAACCTCGCGAGATGAAGAGATATAGTTGTTCTCGCCGAGTAACTGGCCATAAGTAAAACGAAGAAAACGATTGGCATTCCGTTTTATTGCTGCTGGTTTAATGGAATCTAAAGCATCTTCTCCGCGCCCTAAGCGTTGCAAAACTTTCGCTTTCAAAATTAAAGCATCATCAAAATCAGATTGTTGATCGAGAACGGCGTCAATCGCTGGCAGCGCTTTATCATATTGTTGGTAGTAGGAAGCCAACCGAGCATATTGGTAAAGGGCTCCAATGTTTTTTTCTTGGTAGCTGTCTAACTGAGAGAAGATATTGAGCGCTGGTTCAGCCTTAACAATTTTACTTAAATTGTCTGTTAAGCGACTGAGATAGGCATCAGTTTTATCCGGTCTAAGGGAAATCGCTTTATTAACCGCAGGTGGCACTTCATTATATTTGCCCTTGATGAGTAAGAAAGGGGCCTTAAGCATATAGATATCAGCATCAGTGGGATCAACTTCCACCCAGCGGTTTAATGCGCGATCAATACGTTTTTCATCACGCGTGAAGTTGGCTATCTGAGTTGAGCGGCTAGCGAGTTTTGGTGACTTTATTAAGCCTGAGGCACGGTTATATAACTCATCAGCACTGATGACATCACCGCGTTGTGCTGCCACTTCTGCAGTCAGAATAAGGTAAGTTAACTCTGCGGTTAAAGGAGCGGTCTCTAATGGTTTTTCATCAACAACTTTAGGTGTAATATTCGCAAGGGAATCATCAGCGGGGAGGAGTGTTTCAGATGGTACAGTAGAACAAGCGGAGAGAAAAACCAAAGAGCTGACGAGCATAACTTGCTGTGTAGAACGGTTAAATTTCTTCCACATTGCTTGCGATAAATCCATAATAAAACGACCTGACTGATTGATTTTGTTAGAATGCTCCATTGCACTCAATAAACAGACAACAAAAATTAATTAACTGCTGCAAGTTTAACAGCATTTGACTTAGACCATCATCAAAGACATATCCAAGCCAGTCATGACTTTAGATTTTATGCCAAGACGCCTTATCTTAAGCGTTAATAACAGCCTTCACAATAGGGTTTTTCAATCTATTGAGATGGCTAGATCGACGCACGCTTATAAACAATTACTTCTCCAAAACAGTCAGCAAGACGAGTAGAACAGATGCAGCTTGTTGCCTATGGGGTTAATCACACGACAGCACCGGTAGATATTCGTGAAAATATTGCCTTTAATGCTGAGACATTACCCGGTGCACTCTATGCACTAAAAGCGGCCCCAGGTGTTGTTGAAGCCGTTATCGTTTCAACGTGTAATAGGACAGAAATTTATTGTCATCTCGAGGATGAAGATGCAATCGACGTAGGAGAGTGGCTACACCGATACCATCGAGCAGAAGCTAAAACCCTTGATAACTATTTATATCAGCACCAAGGCAGTGACGTAATTCGTCATTTACTTCGCGTTGCCTGTGGTCTTGATTCTATGGTCTTGGGTGAGCCGCAAATTTTGGGGCAAATCAAGACGGCCTACAGCGATGCTTTAAATCATGATTCTGTCGGTAAATCATTGGGCAGATTATTCCAACATGCTTTCACGGTTGCCAAGCAAGTTCGGACCGATACAGCGATTGGTAATAGCCCTGTTTCAGTTGCTTTTGCTGCCGTCAGTTTAGCGAAACAAATCTTCTCAAATTTGGCTGATTCAACAGCGCTTTTAATTGGCGCGGGTGAAACGATTGAATTAGCAGCAAGACATCTTTATGACAATGGCATTGGCCGAATTATTATTGCCAACCGTACGATTGAAAGGGCGCATCATTTGGCAACACAAGTTGAGGGCTATGCCATTAATCTCAGCGAGATGCCAGCCCATATTGCGGAGGCTGATATTGTCATTAGTTCGACAGCAAGTCAGTTACCGATATTAGGAAAGGGAGCTGTTGAGCGCGCATTAAAAGAGCGAAAACGCCGCCCCATTTTTATGGTAGATATTGCGGTTCCTCGAGACATTGAACCTGAAGTGGGCAACCTAGAAGATATCTATTTATATTGTGTCGATGATTTGCACGACATCATAGAAGAAAATTTACAATCACGCCGTGATGCAGCCTTACAAGCAGAAGAAATCATTGATAGCCAGGTTGAACATTTTATCAGCTGGCTGCGCACCCAAGACGCCGTTCCAATTATAAGGGCTATACGGAAAAATGCAGAAGAAGAAAGTAATCACTTACTTCAAAAGGCAAAGAAACAACTAGAACAAGGCACATCCCCTGAGCAAGTGCTCGATGAATTAGCCAGAACACTCACCAACAAATTACTGCATGAACCGAGCAGGCAGCTTCGCCAGTCCGGTTCAGATGTAGATAACAATCTGATTGAAGCAGCGAGAAACCTGTTCAATCTCAAGGATTAAAATCAGTGAAAGAATCGATAAAACATAAGCTCGAAACCTTGGTAGAACGCCACGAGGAAATCAGTGGGTTATTGGCTGAGCCTGACACCATGGCAGACCAAAATAAATTCCGTTCTTTGTCTCAAGAATATGCCCAACTCGAGCCGGTTGTTTCCAACTTCACGGCTTATAAAAACAGTCTTACTGCCATCGACGATGCCAAAATGATGATGGAAGAAGACGATGAAGAAATGCGTGAAATGGCTAAAGAGGAATTGGCTGAAGCTGAAAAAAGTGAGCAAGAATTAGAACTTGTTTTGCAGAAACTATTATTGCCAAAAGACCCAAATGATCAGCGTAATATTTTCCTCGAAGTACGGGCCGGAACGGGTGGAGATGAAGCAGCTATTTTTGCTGGTGATCTCTATCGTATGTATAGCAGATATGCCGAGGGTCGAAGATGGGGTGTTGAACTCATAAATGCCCAGGAAGGTGAGCATGGAGGCTATAAAGAAGTTGTCATTAAAATTGTCGGTGATGGTGCTTATTCAAGACTGAAATTTGAATCTGGCGGTCATCGAGTGCAACGCGTGCCAGAGACTGAGTCACAAGGTCGTATTCATACTTCAGCTTGTACTGTCGCCATCATGCCAGAAGCGGATGAGTTAGATGAGATTGATATTAATCCGGCAGATTTACGGGTCGATACGTTCCGTGCATCAGGTGCTGGTGGTCAGCATGTTAATAAGACAGACTCAGCTATTCGTATTACCCATATTCCAACAGGCATCGTAGTGGAATGTCAGGACCAACGCTCGCAACATAAAAATCGTGCCCAAGCTATGTCAGTCTTGCAGTCACGTATTATGTCTGAGCAACAAGAAAAAATTGATTCTGAACAAGCCGAAACACGTAAATTACAAGTGGGTAGTGGTGATCGCAGCGAGCGTATTCGTACTTATAACTATCCACAAGGACGTATGACGGATCACCGCATCAATTTAACGCTTTATAAATTGGCAGAAGTGATGGAAGGTGATTTAGAGCAAGTCATCGAGCCGTTGATTAATGAATATCAAGCCGATCAGTTAGCTTCCTTATCGAATGAAGAATAATTTAAGCAACTTTGGAAGGTTCCATTTTATTTTAAAATTAGTGCGGTTGTTTTAATGAAGTGAGTAATTCATCTGTAGTGATAGGCTTAGTAGCTCGGTATCACTAAGGATTTGGGAAACATCAGAAATGAACCGCTTATCTTGGATTGATTACCCGAGACATCAACCGAAATATGATCAAGGTCATAGCCTTTGGCAAGTAATCGTTGCATAAACTGGCAAGACTGCTCTAATACCCATTTTTCGATGTCATAGATTTGTCCACTTTCTTCAGCGATGGGTATAAGAAGGTCGGGAGGAATGAAGCCCTCATCAGCTTGATGCCAACGCAATAAAACATCGACACCGTAAATGCGCTCATGCAGTGTATCGACTTGAAGCTGGAACCGGAGGAGAATTCTTCTTTTACTAATGCATCACGCAACATATTCTCGAGATGGACACGGCGTGTCACTTCAGTAGTTAACTCTGCTGAATAATAGGAATAGTCATTACGCCCATCATGTTTAGCACGACACATTTCAGTATCAGCATTTTTTAATAAGGCCGTGGGCGTTTGGCCATTTTTGGGAAAACGTGCGATACCAATACTGGGAGAGATATACAAAGAAACGTCATTTATATCTAAGGGAGTTGTAAAGATATTGAGTATGCGTCTCGCGACATGGCTTGCATCATTAGCAGTACTATCATGCACAATAAAAACAAATTCATCCCCGCTAAACCGTGCGACTACATCTTTAGCACGGGCAATTTTCTTGAGGGCTTTACTCGCTGTAACAATCACTTGGTCACCAATCGGGTGTCCATAAGTGTCATTAATATGCTTGAACTTATCTAAATGAATGAATAGCACAGAGATTTCTTGCTGTTGTCGTTCAGAAACCCGATGCATTCTTGT
Source organism: Gammaproteobacteria bacterium (assembly GCA_029248745.1). Lineage (GTDB taxonomy): Bacteria > Pseudomonadota > Gammaproteobacteria > Nitrosococcales > Methylophagaceae. The sequence continues at coordinate 5,794 of JAQWIT010000009.1, read as the reverse complement.
AACCGTCTAGAAAAGTAATTGTCGTTAATTAGGTCGGTGAGGCTGTCATGATGGGCCAATTGTTCAAATTGTTCATTGGTGAGAGATAAATCGTCTTTTTACAGGTAAAGTACTTTTAAAAATACAGGCGTACATCGTAGAGTTTAACTTGATAAAAGCAGGTATTTTACTGAAGGGGGATAAAAACTATGAAAACAATGACTTGTAGGAAATTTGGTGGAGCATGTGATAAAGCCTTTACAGCTGACTCTTTTGAAGAAATGGCCGAAATGAGTATGGCGCATGGAATGGAAATTGTTTCAAAAACAAGATACGGAACACCTCGCAGCAATGCAACAAATTATGGCCATGATGCAAGACCCTGAATTATTGAAAGAATGGTCACATTCTAATCAAAAAGAGTTTGATGCTTTAGCAGAAGATTAGCTGAATAGTTTGGCCTTCAAGCTAACCAATCCTGTGGCTTAAGAAACACCTCATACAGCTTCGCTTCATCACTACCCGGTTCAGGTTGCCAGTTATAACGCCATTTAACGAGTGGTGGTAACGACATTAAGATAGACTCTGTGCGACCACCTGATTGTAGGCCAAATAATGTGCCACGGTCGTAAACCAAATTAAATTCAACATAGCGGCCACGACGATAGAGTTGAAAGTCATGCTCGCGTTCACCATATTGAGTGTCTTTACGTCGCTTAACAATCGGCACATAAGCATCGATGTAACTGTTGCCAACACTTTGTAAGAACGCAAAGCAGTGCTTAAAACCGCCCTCAGTAAGATCATCGAAAAATAAACCGCCAGCACCGCGTGTTTCATCTCGATGTTTAAGGTAAAAATAATCGTCACACCATTTTTTTAGCTTGGGATAAACATCATCACCAAATGGGTCACAGGCATTTTTTGCTGTCTGGTGCCAATGAATAGCATCTTCTTCAAAGCCGTAATAAGGCGTCAAGTCATAACCACCTCCAAACCACCAGATGGGTTCCTCACCTTCTTTTTCGGCAATAAAAAAACGTACATTAGCGTGTGATGTCGGGGCAAAAGGGTTCTTCGGGTGAATAACCAGAGATACGCCAATGGCCTCAAAGCTGCGACCTGCCAATTCTGGGCGGTTAGCAGTGGCGGAAGCTGGCATACTGGTACCACGGACATGAGAAAAGTTAACGCCACCTTGTTCAAAGACAGCACCATCATTTAAGACACGTGTTCGGCCTCCACCTGCTAAACCATCTGTTCTTTCCCATGCATCCTCAACGAATTTTTCTTGGCCATCGACTATCTCAAGTTGCTGGCAAATATGATCTTGAAGCCCAAGTAAATAGTCTCTAACGGCAGTAATATCGGGTTGGTTCATCGGATAACAGTTCCTGTTTGAGCATCTCTAATTTGAGAAGGTTGCGTCGCACTGCCGCAATGCCCAGAGAGAATGGTATCGACTTCTGGCAGTTGCCAACGGACTTGGCGAACAGTTTTAGCGGGTGTCAAACCCGCAATATTAGCGCTGGTGGAAACAAGGGCATGCCCTGCTGCAAGGCATAAAGCCACGGTTTGAGGATGGGCTGTGACGCGAACAGCGATGGTATCATGTTCACCGGTCAAATAATCAGGTGTGGTTTCCGAGGCAGGTAATAACCAAGTGACTGGACCGGGCCAAGATGCTTCGATCTGTTCCAGAATAACAGCAGATAAAGGCGCAATGAAATCAGTCAGCTGATTGAAATCACTGGCAATCAAAATGAGGCCCTTCTGCCAAGGACGTTGTTTTATATCAAGTATGCGAGCCACCGCCATCTCATCCCATGGATCACAACCTAAACCAAAAACAGCCTCAGTTGGGTAAGCGATAACGCCCCCGGTACGAAGTGTTTTAACGGCTTGTCTGATAGACCAAGAAAACATTGCGTTTGAGCGCCTTAAGCTTGACGAGCGATCGCACGATAAGCGATATCAGTCCGGTAATACATATCAGGCCAATTGATATCATTAATCATGGTATAGGCTTTTGTTTGTGCTGAAGCGACCGAGTCGCCCAATGCTGTTGCACATAAAACACGGCCACCGGCAGTGACGACATCAGTACCATTTGCTGTCGTACCAGCATGAAAGACTTTGCAATCAGCATCGGTATTCGCATCAAGGCCTTGGATCACATCACCTTTACGGTAAGCTTCAGGATAACCACCCGCGGCTAACACCACACCGACTGCAGCACGAGGATCCCATTTCACATCAACGGTGTTCAATTGACCATCAAGGGCTGCCTCACATAAAGGAATAAGATCGGACTGCAAACGCATCATTATTGGCTGTGTTTCAGGATCGCCAAAACGACAGTTGTATTCAACAACACGGGGTGCACCATGCTGATCGATCATCAAGCCAGCATAAAGAAAGCCCGTGTATGGTCGTCCATCTGAAGCCATGCCTTTGACTGTAGGCTCAATGACCTCAGACATTATCCGATCGTGAATAACTTGTGTCACAACAGGTGCTGGAGAATACGCCCCCATCCCACCCGTATTAGGGCCTTTATCACCATTATCTCTGGCTTTATGATCTTGTGAAGTGGCTAAAGGCAGGATATTTTCACCATCAACCATCACAATAAAACTGGCTTCTTCACCTGTCATAAATTCTTCAATAACGACGCGATGACCGGCTTCACCAAAAGCATTACCAGATAACATATCGTTAACGGCATCAATCGCTTCCTGTTCTGCCATAGCCACAATAACGCCTTTGCCTGCGGCTAAGCCATCGGCTTTAACAACAATAGGTGCGCCTTGCTCTTGGATATAGGCAATCGCAGGTGCTGTTTCTGAAAATACTTGGTAAGCAGCCGTCGGAATAGCGTGCCGGGCGAGAAAATCTTTTGTAAAACTCTTGGAGGCTTCCAATTGCGCCGCTTCTTTTGAAGGGCCAAAACAACGCAAACCAGCACTTTCAAGGGCGTCAACGATTCCCATGACCAATGGCACTTCAGGGCCAATAACGGTTAAATCAATGCCATTCTCTTGGGCAAAAGTCACCAATTGATCAATGTCTTCAACACCAATGGCAACATTTGTCATATTAGCTTCAGCATGGGTGCCGGGATTTCCGGGCGCAACATAAACGTGTTCACAACGCGGAGATTGGATCAATTTCCATGCTAATGCATGCTCGCGGCCACCGCCACCAACAACTAAAACCTTCATAACACCTGCCAGACAATCAAAGTAAATCGCCTATCATACCTTAGATGGGGTCATAACTGAATTTAACCTTTGAAATTGTAAGGTATTTGGCCCGTAGCAAGCGAGGAATGCGTTTGCAAAGCGATTCGGTTTTCTTTATTGTCGTTAGGACAGAAACCCCTTTGACAACTATAGATTAGAGAGATAAATGGAAAACCTTAAAACCTCAGAATCATGGCGTGTTTTTCGTATCCAATCGGAATTAATTGATGGCATTGAAACGCTCAATGATTTAGGGCCTGCTGTATCAATTTTCGGCAGTGCTCGGTTACCGGAGACATCATCTTATTATCAAGACGCAGTAAAAGTAGCACAAGAGTTATCTCAGGCTAAATTTTCAGTCATTAGTGGTGGTGGGCCAAGTATTATGGAAGCTGCTAACAAAGGTGCATTCGGACAAGGAGGCCGATCGGTAGGGCTCAATATCGAGTTACCTTTTGAGCAATCACCAAATGAAACTCAGGATATCAGTTTATCTTTTCGTTACTTCTTTGTAAGGAAATTGATGTTTGTTAAATATTCAATGGGCTATGTCGTTTTACCTGGCGGTTTTGGCACCTTAGATGAGTTTTTTGAAGCGATTACGTTGATCCAAACCAAAAAAATTATCGATTTTCCCATCATTTTATATGGCACTTCATTTTGGAGTGGTTTACTCGATTGGCTGAAAGCGGAAGTACTAAAACAAGGCTGCATTAGTGAAGAGGATTTGGAGCTCTTTTACCTTGTCGATTCACCAGAAGAAGTCTTACCTATTATTCAGAAACACCAAGAACATTTACAAGCAAACCCAGAAAGGGGACATCGCTTTACCGTTTAATGGCGAAGCTGTTGAAATCAATACGATAAAAAGTATATTAGCCCTTTTTCTTTAACAATTAGTCAACAAATTGTTAAAAAGGGATAAACAAACGGACAAAGCTTCTGTATAATTATCGAGTTGCCTGGGTGGTGAAATTGGTAGACACAAGGGACTTAAAATCCCTCGGCTTCACGGCCGTGCCGGTTCGATTCCGGCCCTAGGTACCAACAAATATGAAACCCCAGTAGCTCACGCTACTGGGGTTTTTTATTTTATGCGGAAGAGGAAAGCCTATTTAAAAGGCGTAATTCAGAGAAAATCCAACGGTACGCGGCTCGATAGGATGAAAGTGACGATCGGTGACACCTGCAGCAGCCTCGCATGGCAATCTAGACTCATACAAATAATCTATATCATGATCTTCGCTGTCGAGGATGTTCAACACATCTACACCTAATGTGACATTCTGAATTTTGTAATGACTACCAAAGTTAACGACGGTCAATGATGAAGGTCTTTCATCGTTGAAGGAATCCAGTGTACGTTCACCGAAGTGACGTAATCTGACATTCATATCCCAAACAGAGGTGGGTTGATAGTGCATCCCTAAGCTGGCAATAAAAGGTAACGACCCCATGATACAGTTATCTTCGCCTGCTTCACCGCGTGTAAAACGAGAACGGGTCCAAGACAGTTCTAGATCTGTGCTGAGTACATCGTTTAGCCAGTAATAAGCGGCGATTTCAATACCAGAACGGCGAGAAGGTCTGTCAGCTTCAGTATTACCCGCATCGCCAACAAATAAGAGTTCTGAGTCGAGTTCTAAAGTCCACAAAGCAGCAGAAAGATTGAACTGCTCATTTTCGTGATAGTACAAGCAAAAAAAGGGCAGCCTGTTCAGGCTGCCCTTTTTTGCTTGTACTATCACAGAAATGGTCGTTTTGCATCTACATCGTCTAATGTCAGAATAACCGTCAGATCTAATGAATTCGGGGGATGGCCCTTATCGAGTGCCAGGCGGTAGTAGCCTTTAAGAGGGAGGGAAGAAAGGTCTTAACCTACTACTGCATCTGTTACCCACCTGATGCTGGGGGTTCATACTTAGAACCAGTGAACGCTGGTAGAACTGTATTGCTAAGCTCAATGACAGGAGGCGATTATAGCCAAGTGTTTTACGAATTAAGGTGCTATGAGAGAAGTTCTACTTCAACCTTGATATCCTTTTTCAGGCGTGTCTGACAAGCCAAAATATAGCCATCTTGCAGCTCATCAGCTTCTAATGTGTAAGCGAAATCTGAAGTCGGTGTGATTTTGCCTCCGACCAATTTACATTTGCATGTACCGCAGCTACCCACTCTGCAATCATGTGGCCATGCTAAACCAGCATCGAGTGCTGTTTTCAATAAATTTTCACCGGCTTTGACAGTAATTGTTTCTGTCGAGTTTACGGTAGCGTCGTAGTCTTTCTTTTTAGTAAATAAACCAAACATGTCTGCTTCCTATGTAGTTAATGTCCATGATAATAAAAGATGGGCCCGGAGGTATCTCCGAGCCCATTAAGAGGTCTGCTTAGATAGGGCTGTATGAATCATGACCCTCTGGCATATTGTAGCCAGCTTGAGTATTGATTCTAGCAGCGATTTCTAATTCGCCTTCAGTAGCGAAGTCTCTGTCCCATGTAGCGAGTTTTTTCTTCATAACCATATGGTATAAAGGTGGGATAAGCGCCACAGTAAACTCTGTGAAGTAA
>JAQWIT010000008.1 GCA_029248745.1 Gammaproteobacteria bacterium | reverse complement strand
ACTTAAAACATTTTACTGCTCCATGTAAATACTTTCGCATCGGTTCTTTTTGTAAACTAGACCCAATGCAAGTATCCACATAGATTACTTGGTATTATTTTTTTAAAGAGCTATTGCTACACATGCTGTGCAACAAAGAAGCGAGAATTATACAGCAGCTCGCCGGACTGTCAATCTGTTATCACTAAATTCTAAAACTAATTTAGAAGCAGGGAATAAAATCAGAATGAATATGTAAATTTGGTGGGCCGTCCGCGACTCGAACGCGGGACCATCGGATTAAAAGTCCGGTGCTCTACCAACTGAGCTAACGGCCCAAACCAAGCGCGGAATAATACCCGATTTATCAGAAATGGCAAGTATAAAAACACATAAGCAGTAAATAACGTTACCTCTTATGCCAAAAACAACCGACAGCCGCTATTGTTTGCGACTATTAGGCCATTACTTTATGTAACGTGTTGGATCTTCCAAACCCGCTTGTTTAAAACCTCGTTGTCTAAAACGACAAGAATCACATTTACCACAAGCTCTTCCATCAGAGTCTGCCTGGTAACAAGAAATCGTCTGACTGTAATCAATGCCTAAGCGCGTACCTTCTTGGATAATGTCCGCTTTTGTCATCCTCATCAAAGGAGCATGTATCGTCATTTTTTGCCCCTCAACACCCGCTTTAGTAGCGACATTCGCCAACTGTTCAAAGGCAGCGATAAATTCAGGCCTGCAATCTGGATAGCCAGAATAGTCAACCGCATTAACCCCAACAAAGATGGCTTGCGCTGAAAGCACTTCTGCCCAACCTAGCGCTATAGATAAAAATACGGTATTCCTGGCAGGTACATATGTCACAGGAATCGCTTCTTCATACTGCTCTGGCAGAGCTATGCTTTGATCGGTTAACGCCGACCCACCAATGGCACTTAAATCAATATCAATGAATTTATGTGCAACAGCACCATTTTGACCAGACAGTGATTTTGCAGCATTCAGCTCAGCATGATGGCGCTGACCATAATTAAAGCTTAATGTGTAACATTCAAACCCTTGTTCTCTTGCCATGGCTAATGCTGTGACAGAATCTAAACCACCCGATAATAAGACAACAGCACGTTTCATCGGCCTGGCTCATCATTCCAAAGGTATTTGTGCATTTGAATTTGCATCCTAACGGCTAAATTGTCTGCCACAACCCAATCAGCTAGATCAGCAGGATTTAACAAACCATGTATTGGAGAGAATAAAACGTCACACTTTGCGACCAAATCATATTCCTGCAATTTTTCAACGGCCCAATCATAATCATCTCGGTTACAAATAACAAATTTCAACTGATCCGTTTGCTTTAACAATGCAATATTGTCGTAACGGTTTTTAGCTTCTTCTCCTGAGCCCGGCGTTTTCAAATCCATCACACAGATAACGCGTGGATCGACTTCACTGATATCCATCGCACCACAGGTTTCAAGTGACACTTCTACGCCAAGATCGCATAATGCTGTTAGCAAAGGAAAGCAGGTTTTTTGCGCCAATGGCTCACCACCGGTCACAGTCACATAACGGGGCTGATAAGTTTTAACTTCATCCACAATATCACTGATAGCCCTCTTCTCACCGCCGTGAAAAGCATAAGCAGTATCACAAAACGTACACCGAAGCGGACAACCCGTCAGCCGAACAAAAACCGTTGGTAAGCCAACCGTTCTCGTCTCACCTTGTAAGGAATAAAATATCTCTGTGACACGACACTGAAGCGACATAACAATCCTAGCTTAATTAGCTTCTTTTTGAATCCGTTCCAGACGCACTTTAGCTAACCGTGCTGCCGATGTAGTGGGGTATTTAGCAATCACTTTCTCTAAGTTTTGTGTTGCCACATCGACCTGTCCCAGCTCATATTGACTAAAACCTTGCTTCAGAATGGCATCTGCCACCTTGCTACTGACTGGAAATTGTTCTATCACTGTTTGAAATGCTGTAATCGCCGTATCAAAATTACGTAAAACGTAATTCGCTTCACCTTGCCAATAATAGGCGTTTGGTAAATAACTACTTTGTGGATATTCCTTAGGAAAAACCGACAAAGCAGCTATAGCTGCTTCATACTGACCGCCCCTTAAAGTCTGTAATGCCGCTTGATAAGCCGCCTCCCCATTTTCTACTGCAACGGGAGATACAACTTGTTCAGCAGGTGCCTGAACTTTCACATCGGGCTTTGTAACTGGTTTCGCGACCGACTTTTCAACCGCCTCAACTGATTTTTGAGGTATTTCAACACTTTCTGAAACAACAGGTTGTAATGTCGTCACACCCGGTGCTTCTTTTGGTGGCACAGCCAATACTTGTGATTGTAATCGCCCATCTAAATCAATATACATTTCACGTTGACGACGCTTCATCGTCTCTAATTGATGCCTTAATGTTTCATTATCACCATTCAGCCGTTGTACTTCGTTTTGCAACTGATCAACACGTCCGAGCAATGAAACCAAACCTTGTCCTTTAACTATGCGCTCTATACGCGTGATGCGTTTCTGCATCTCTTCATCACCAGCCCAAACAGGCTGAATTGCCATTTGTGAGGCCAGCAAACTAACCATAAGCACTTTATCTAATACATTCTTCATCGTTTATCGACCTGTATACACTAACTCAACACGACGGTTATTCTGCCAATTCACTTCACCCTCTCCTTCACTTTGAGGGTGTTCTTGTCCAAAACTAATGACTTGAAATTGATTCGCACTTGCACCTTGAATCATCAAAATATGACGCATTGCTAAGGCACGACGTTCACCTAATGCCAAATTATATTCGCGCGAGCCTCGCTGGTCAGTATGTCCTTCAAGGCGAACCCTAGCTGTTGGGTTATCCGCTAAATAAGCTGCATGTGCTGCTAACGTCAATTGATCTTGTTCTCTAACTTCACTGCTGTCATATTCAAAATAGACAACTCGGTTCGACAAGGCATTGGCGGGATCATCTAAATCAGTGCTTGAATAACCATCTTCACCGACAATGACTTGCGTTTCAGCACCATCCCCAATAGCAGTACCATTAATACTATCGCCATAAAGACCTTCTGCAGACACGCCGCGATCTTCGACAATAACACCATCTTCACCGTCCATCAATCCATCATTGCCACTATCAAGGCCTAAGGTGTTACAGCCTGATAACCAGACTAATGCAAATGCAACTGAACTAAATTTAACTAATTTCATAGGAAGACTCCAGTTTGATTATTTATTGTCTGATTGGCGACCATGCCGGCTCACGCACGTCGATACCTGTTTCAGCTAAACGCTGATGAAAGCTCCCGTCAACAGAGACTGCTGCTAAGATACCTTTGCCATTTTGCTCGGTAGCATACAGGATCAAATGACCATTAGGCGCGAAGCTAGGTGATTCATCCTTACCCCGTTCAGTTAAGACGTTCACCGCACCTGACTCTAAGTCCTGAACTGCGATATAAAATTTGCCATTAAAACCATGCACCATTGTTAAATATCGGCCATCTGGCGAAATATCCGGGGAGGCATTATAACGGCCTTCAAATGTTAATCTTTCAGCTCTCCCTCCTGTTGAGGGCACCTTGTAAATCTGTGGCCGACCCCCCCTATCTGAAGTAAACACTAACTCTCTACCATTTGGCATCCATACCGCCTCAGTATCTATAGCTTGCGAACTGTGGGTGACACGGGTCAACGCTCTAGTGGTAATATCCATCACATAAATTTCTGGGTTTCCACCTTTAGATAAAGTCATCGCTAATTTTCGACCATCAGGAGACCAACTTGGCGCACTATTGAGTCCTTTGAAACTGGCTAATGATGTACGCTTTCCTGATCGCATCTCCTGAACAAAAATTTCAGCTTTTCCATTCTCAAAGGAAACATAACTTAAACGCTCTCCTTCCGGCGACCAACTAGGGGATAAAATAGCCTGCTTCGATTGTAAAACTGTCCTTGGCTTTGCCCCATCTGAATCTGAAATTTGTAGGGCATAACGACGCGTACCATCGGGATTTTTCAAAACAGATACAAATGCCAGCCGCGTTGAAAAAACACCTTTCTCACCTGTTAATGCCTGATAAACCTGATCGGCAATCTTATGTGCTACGCTCCTTAAACTGGCTGCAGGCGCTTTATAACGCCTACCAACTAGCTGCTGGGCTTTATAAACATCAAATAATTGAAACTGTACTTCATATGTTTGCTCGTCAAAGCTGCTTACCTTACCGACTAGCAATCCTTCTGAACGTAATAAACGCCAATCTTTAAAATTGATCTCATTTTTCTCATGGGGTGTTGAAATTAAGTCTTTTTGTGGTAAAGAAGCGAAGCGACCACTTCGCTCTAAATCATTTTTAATAATAGCTGAGATGTCTTCCTGAGGTATAAATCCTTCGTATCCAAATGGCACAACGGCGATCGGTAATGCCGCTTCTGAACCACCCGTAATTTCAATGACCAATTCGGCACGCGCTTGCCACGAAACTAATATGGCAAATAGCCCCAATCCCATTATTAAACGTTTGATCATGATTTGCCCTCTATTTAGGCTTAAAAACAAATGTAAAATCTCGTAACACCGCTGCCGCTTTTGGTTCCGTGGGTTGCGGCCAAGGTGCTGCTTTAAAAACGGCAGATTCAGCCGATCGGTCAAAAATAGCATTACCACTGCTTTTAACAATAACGACCTTTTTGACATCACCACCCGGCAATAAACTCACGCGTAATGTACATTGCATGCCTTTTGTTGCATTACTAGGCTCACTCCAATAGCGTTTGATACGCTGACGAATCATCCCCATATGTTGATTCACCATGCCCGAGATACGACGTTCCTCTCGTTCACGTTCTTCTGCTGCTAAACTTTCTTGGAGTAGACGATCTGCTTCTTCTTTTTTCCGCCTTTTCTCTTCGGCTAAACGTTGCCTCTCCAGCTCTTGCCGCTTTTTCTCTTCAGCCGCTTTACGTTCTTTTTCCGCTTTTAGCTTTTTAGCTTCTTCCGCTTTCCGTTTCTTTTCTTCTTCTTGCTGTTTTTTCTTCAACGCTTCCGCTTTTTTTTCTTCTGCAAGGCGTTCTTTCTCAACTTCAGCTTGCCGTTTTATTTCTTCTTCCTTCTTTTTTTGTTCGGCAATTTCCTGTTCACGTTCTAATTCGAGCTGAAGTTGTTTTTCTTGTTCGATACGTTCTTGTTCTTTCTGACGTTCTCTTTCTACTCTTTCTTTCGCCGCTTTTTCCTCAGCTTCCTTTCGTTTAATCTCTTCTAAACGTGATTTTTCCTTGGCTTTTTCTTGTTCAAGCCGAGCTTGCCGTTCAGAAATATCATCTAGTACTTGCTGCTCATCCAGCACCGTCGCTTGAACAATATCGACAGCAGCCGGAGCAATCACTTTACTCGAGTCAGAACCAAAACCAATAAACAACATCGCCACTAAAATAATGTGTAAAGCAATGGCATAACTGCCTGCAATAATATTTTCTACCCAAGACTTTTTCATACGAGCTTAATTGTCACTCTGCTCCGTGGGTTGCGTTATCAAACCTACACTCGGTGCACCAGCATCTTGCAAAAGCGCCATCAATGCCACTACACGTCCATAATCAACGGCCGTATCGCCTTTCACCATTACAGGTGTGTTTGGACTACGGCCCAATACAGCACTGACTTTCGACCGTAATGCCTCTGATGCAATTGGCTTATCTTGCTGATCACCGATACCAATATAAAATAATCCACTGGCATCCACGGAGACTATCAAAGGTTCACTATTGTCGTCACTCGGTTCGACAGGGTTTGCACTGGCTTGAGGTAAGTCGACTTGCACACCTTGTGTCAGCATCGGTGCTGTAACCATAAAAATAATTAACAATACCAGCATGACATCAATATAAGGCACGACATTGATCTCACTCATTGGCTTTCTGCGTCGTCTTTGAGTATGTTCAGCCATAATTATTTCGCCGTTTAATCATACTGACGTTGCAATATAGAAGAGAATTCTTCTAAGAAAGTATCATAACGGTTAATCAAACGTTCGACTTCATGCGAATACCGGTTATAAGCAATAACAGCTGGAATAGCAGCAAACAACCCCATTGCCGTCGCGATCAATGCTTCGGCAATACCGGGGGCGACCATACCTAAGGTCGCTTGTTGAACATTACCTAAAGCACGGAAAGAATTCATAATTCCCCACACCGTACCAAACAAACCAATATAGGGGCTAGTTGAACCTGCAGTAGCTAAAAAAGGTAAGGACATCTCAAGCTGATCCACTTCCCTTGCAAGCGAAATCCGCATCACTCTCTGAGCGCCGTCCAAAACCATTCCGGACTCAGACGCTGATTTTTTTAGTCGAACAAATTCTTTAAAACCGACTTCAAAGATACCTTCCATCCCACGGCTTGCATGCGGCCTAGAAGAAATATCTTCATACAATTTATTGAGTTCATTGCCTGACCAAAATTTGTCTTCAAAAGAGTCTGCATCTTGTTTAGCTTGAATCAATTCATTGCGTTTTTTGAAAATCAATAACCACGAATAAATTGAAATTGCGAGTAATGCCAACATCACCAGCTTCACTACCAAGCTGGCTTCTGAAATCAGCGTTATCATTGAAAGGTCAGCATTCACCTCGTAACTCCGTCAACATAAAAGAAGGAATCGGCATTGGCCGAAATTGATTTGCATTTAAACAAGCCACTCTGACCTCAGCTTGACATAACAGTTCATCATCACAGTAAACTTTCTGTTCAAAGACCAAACTCGCCCGCACTGCCGATACCAATTTATTCCGAATAAGCAAAGCATCATTAAATCGTGCTGGCCGTTTAAATTGAATTTGCATTGAATGAACAGCAAAAATACATTGATGCTGCTCAATTAATACGTCTTGTTCAAAACCGAGACTCCGCAGCCATTCGGTGCGCGCCCGCTCCATAAAATTAAGGTACTGCGCATGGTAAACAACGCCAGCCGAATCAGTATCCTCATAGTAAACCCTAACTGGCCATTCAAACTCAGTCATTATGAGTTTTTGCAGCCTCGCCTGACAGTCCTAAATGCTGCCAAGCCCGCTTTGTCGCTACTCGACCCCGCGGTGTACGCATAATAAATCCTTCTTGGATCAAATAAGGTTCCAACACATCTTCAATCGTACCGCGCTCTTCACCAATTGCTGCGGCCAAATTATCAATACCGACCGGACCCCCATCAAACTTCTCAATAATGGCTTGTAATAACTTCCTGTCCAACATATCAAAACCATTATCATCGACATCTAACAGATCAAGCGCTTGTCTCGCCACTTCAACAGTAATCTGTCCATCGAATTTCACTTCTGCGTAGTCACGGACTCGGCGTAATAAACGGTTAGCAATCCGTGGCGTACCACGAGAGCGACGCGCAATTTCACCTGCACCACTGACATCGAGTTCCACCCCAAAAATACGCGCACTACGCTGCACGATGGTGCTCAAATCTCCGGGGGAATAGAATTCTAGTCTTTGCACAATGCCAAAGCGATCACGTAACGGCGATGTCAACGAACCCGCTCGTGTTGTTGCACCGACTAATGTAAAGGGCTCTAATTCCAGCTTGATAGACCGCGCAGCTGGTCCTTCACCAATCATAATATCGAGCTGGTTATCTTCCATTGCAGGATAAAGCACTTCTTCAACGATAGGACTCAATCGGTGGATTTCATCAACGAACAACACATCATTCGGCTCTAAATTGGTTAACAGCGCTGCTAAATCACCCGGGCGTTCTAATACAGGACCTGACGTTTGCTTTAAGTTCACACCCATTTCATTCGCAATAATATTTGCTAATGTTGTTTTACCCAGTCCAGGCGGACCAAAAATGAGAGTATGGTCAAGTGCCTCGGACCGCTTACGCGCTGCCGTCACGAATAATTCCATCTGCTCACACACAACAGGCTGGCCAATATAATCAGCCAAACGGGCAGGACGGATTGCCTTATCTTGATGGGCTTCATCAAGTTGAGCTATAGCAGAGATAAAGCGATCTTCCATCTCATTTTCCTACAAGGCCATAAAGAATGAATACATTATCTCAAACCCGCGCCATCTTCACACTGTTATTTTTAAACGTATCTGATCAATAAAAAATTGAGGTGATTTTTCTTTACTTACTTTGCAATGCTTGTCGAATCAGTTCTTCGGTATTCAAGTTTTCACCGTCCACAACTTTAACCATTTTATCGGCTTCAGCCGGTTTATAGCCCAATACTACGAGGGCTTCGACCGCTTCATCTTTAGCACCTGCCAACTTAGCCGCCTCAGAGACAACAGGTTTCAGGCCCATCGCACCACTCACTTCTTTCAAGCGATCGCGCATTTCAATGATCAACCGTTCAGCTGTTTTTTTACCTACACCGGGTAACCGCGTTAAGCTCGCCGCATCACCTTCTTGTACACTCCGTGAAAAATCATCGACATCACTGCCAGATAAAATCGTCAGCGCCAATTTCGCTCCGACCCCATTCACTTTCAAAAGACTTCGAAACAATAAACGTTCTCGAACGGTCGCAAAACCATACAATAATTGTGCATCTTCTCTCACCACTAAATGGGTGTACAGGCTGACCTCTTCATCTATTGCTGGCAGATGACAAAATGTCGACATCGGTGCTGCCACTTCATAGCCAACGCCTTGTACATCCACCACTAAATCCGGCGCCTGTTTTTCAAGAATAATGCCACGTAATCGCCCAATCATCGACCGTATCGTCCTCCACGCCGAGAAGTTCGCATCCCCTCTGGCAATTTACTGTTTTTTGACCCACTGACATCAGCAAAATTAGCATGTGTCAAGGCACAAGCCAACGCATCGGCAGCATCTTCTTCAATCACGTCAGGTAAGGAAAGAATAATCGACATCATATATTGCACTTGGTCTTTTTTAGCATGGCCATTGCCGACTACCGCTTTTTTGATCTGCGTTGCCGTATATTCATGTACGGCTAAGTTTTGACTCACACCTGCACAAATGGCAGCGCCCCGAGCCTGGCCTAACTTCAAAGCCGAATCCGCATTTTTATGTAAAAATACTTTTTCAATGGCCATCATATCGGGTTGATAGCGTTCAATTAGCTCTGTTAGACCAACAAAAATTTGTCTTAGTCTATCAGGGAAGTCTCCATCTCCAACCATCAGCCGACCATTGATAACGTGCTGTATTTTTCGATTTTTAAGCTCAATAATGCCAAAGCCCGTTTTTCGAGATCCTGGGTCGATACCTAAAATACGGGGCATTGAGAAAACCTAATTACTCAGCATTCAATTGCGCCATGACATCATCAGAAAAATCAGCATTGGTATACACGTCTTGTATGTCATCTAAATCTTCAAATGCATCAATCATTGCCAATGCTTTCCCTGCATCTTGGACATCAAGTGCTACTCTTGTTTCTGGGTGCATTGTCACCTCTGATGAGGTTGCTTCTAAACCACTTTGATCTAAAGCATCTTTAACCGCAGCATAGTCTTCAGGCGCAGTGAACACATCAACGGTACCATCATCATTGGTCACAATATCTTCAGCACCGGCATCCAATGCGCCTTCCATAATAGTGTCTTCGTCCGTACCTGCAGGATAGGAAATAATCCCTTTTTTATTAAAAAGGTAAGCCACACTGCCGTCAGTACCCATATTGCCGCCACGCTTAGTGAACACATTACGTACTGCTGCAACCGTTCTATTACGGTTATCCGTCATGCAATCTATCATAATCGCAATGCCACTTGGGCCATAGCCTTCGTAACGAATTTCTTCGTATGTCACCCCTTCTAGCTCACCGGCACCACGTTTCGTTGCACGCTCGATCACATCACGTGTCATATTGCCACTCAACGCTTTATCAATGGCCGCACGTAACCGTGGATTATTATCAGGATCACTACCACCTTCTTTTGCAGCAACGGTAATTTCACGAATAAACTTAGTAAATAATTTACCCCGCTTCGCATCCTGAGCCCCTTTACGGTGCTGAATATTTGCCCACTTACTATGACCTGCCATGTTCTATCCTCATTTTCTCTATTTCTACGCTATTCGCTCAATGCTATTGAGTTAAGCGACGTGATCATTCCAATGACGGTAATCACCACTGCGACCATATACCTGGTCGAAATACATTGTTTGTAATTGCTCTGTAATCGGGCCGCGACTCCCATTACCAATCGCTCGGTTATCTAATTCCCGAATAGGGGTAACTTCTGCAGCTGTCCCGGTGAAAAAGGCTTCATCCGCAACATACACTTCATCACGTGTGATGCGCTTTTCGACCACTTCAAGACCAATATCCGCTGCCAACGTCATGACCGTCGCACGCGTGATGCCTTCTAATGCTGATGTCAGCTCTGGGGTATATAGTACACCGTCACGGACCATGAAAAAATTCTCGCCACTGCCTTCTGCAACAAACCCTTCAGAATCCAGTAACAAAGCTTCATCATAACCATCCGTTACCGCCTCTTGTAAGGCCATGATGGAGTTCATATAGTTACCATTCGCCTTCGCTTTACACATGGTGATATTGACGTGATGACGTGTAAAAGAAGAGGTCTTGATGCGAATACCATTCTTCATATTATCTTCGCCAAGATAAGAACCCCAATCCCAAGCAGCCACCATGACATGGGTACGCAAATTATCAGCCCGAATACCCATCCCTTCACTGCCATAAAAGCACATCGGGCGGATATAAGCTGATTCTAAATTGTTTTCACGGACAGCAATTTTCTGTGCTTCATTGATAGCATTTTTATCAAATGGCATCGACATACCCATAATTTTCGCACTGCGAAATAAACGGTCTGTATGTTCTTGCAAACGAAAAATAGCAGGGCCTTGGTCGGTTTTATAAGCGCGGACACCCTCAAACACACCCAAGCCATAATGTAAGGTATGCGTTAATAAGTGGACTTTTGCATCTCGCCACGGAACCAATTCACCATCTAACCAGATAGTGCCATCACGATCTGCCATTGTTACTGCTGCCATAATCTCTACTTCTCTATTTTCGTGTCTTAAACTAGGTTTTCACCCAAACCAACGTTGCCAAATACTCGCGACTTGTGTCCGATACGCAGCCACCCGTTCAATCGGTACTACAATGGGCTTTTCCTGCAAAATACAATGATTCGCTAATTTACGATAAAAACGATATGCACCAGCCAACATATTACTGTCATGTTCGCTCAATTTTTCTGATGTTTTTAACGCCTCTAATACCCGGATATTATCGGTATAGACTAATAAATCCGGGCAATCTGAAGACCAGGCCAATGCAGCATATTGGACCATAAATTCAATGTCCGTAATACCACCTTCACCTTGCTTCAAATCAAATAATTCAGTCGTACTTTTATTCGATAGCTCGCGCATTTTAGCACGCATCTCACTGACATCTTTTATCAAAGTCGTTAAATCACGTTTTTGAGCCAAAATTTCTGACCTAATCGCCCTAACCTGCTCTGATAATGTCGAATCACCAGCAACACAACGCGCCCGAACTAGCGCCTGATGCTCCCATGTCCATGCTTCATATTTTTGATATGCTTCAAAGCCAGAAACATCAGTCACTAATAGGCCTGATTGACCATTCGGACGTAAGCGCATATCAACTTCATACAATATGCCCCCAGTCGTCACCGTATTCATAAAATGAATCATCCGCTGTGCTAAACGGGTATAAAACACCAACGGTTCAACTGGTTTTTCACCATCAGTTAAACCGATATTCACTTTATCGTCAAAAACAAACACCAAATCTAAATCCGAGCCATAGCCCAGCTCTAGGCCGCCTAATTTGCCATACGCCAACACTGAAAAACCACATTGAGACAGATCATCATTGTCTGTACACGGCGGGCGACCATGACGTGCAACCATATGACGCCATGACAACTCGAGGATCTGAACAAGCTGAATTTCAGCCAATTCCGTTAACTGATCACCTACTCGCATTAATGGTAATACCTGTGTGATATCAGCGGCAGCAACATGTAACGAAGCAATTTGCCTAAATTCACGTAACAACACCATCTGTTGCTCTAAATCAGTCTCCTCAGCTGTGGTAATACAAGCTGTCAATTTACGCACCTGTTGGCCACGATCTGGCACGTCATATAGCATTCTCGGATCCAATAATTCATCCAACAACATAGGATGCCGCGCTAATTGACTGCTGATCCATGGACTCGCTGCACACAGCTTAACTAACTGAGACAATGCCAAGGGATTCTCAACCAGCAACGACATATAAGCACTGCGTCGTAAAATACTCTCAACAAGGGTTAGCAAACGGTTCAGACAGTCATCAGGATTCGCAACATGTGAAGCAGCCTTCACTAATAAAGGTAATAATTTGACCAACCGTTGGTGTTCGATTTCACCTAAATTACGATAGTTATGGGTATCAAATAAACCTAATATTAAAGCCACACCCTGTTGTGTTTTCTCAAAACCTAATTCCGCTAAGTAGGCGACTTTATCATCTGTTGTCGATGAAAATAATGACGTCTCTTCTGCTGGTTGGGCATCGGCTTGTGGTGAGGTCAATACCTGTTCAAAATGATCTTGCACCTGTTCACGGTGTTTATTTAAAACAAATAAAAAATCTGATGTCTTATCAAATCCCATCAAGTTAGCGATACGCAATAAACCCGCCTCATCATCGGGCAATAAATGTGTTTGCTGGTCAGCAAAAGCCTGTATTCGGTGCTCTGTCCGACGCAAAAATATATACGCCTGCTTTAGATCATCAACTGCTTGCTCAGATAAACATTGACGCTCAACAAGTAAATCTAAAACCGTCAAAATGGGGCGCTGTTGCAGTGGCTCATCGCGACCACCGTAGATCAGCTGAAAAACTTGGCCAATAAACTCGATTTCACGAATACCACCCACACCTAGCTTGATATTGTCCTCGACACCTTTTCGCCTCAACTGACTCACAATCATTGACTTCATTTCGCGCAATGAGTCAAACACGCCGTAATCCAAATAACGTCGATAAACAAAAGGCCGTAACAAGCTTCTCAGTGCGTTTTTTTCAGCATCATTACCCGTAATGAAACGTGCTTTGATCATCGCATAACGCTCCCACTCACGGCCTTGTGTTTGGTAATAATCTTCCAGCGAATCAAAACAACTCACCAGCGCGCCACTATCACCATGAGGCCGTAAACGCATATCAACACGAAATACGAAACCATCCGTCGTCACATTATCCAAGGCTTGAACTAACTTCTGGCCCAAACGAGTGAAAAACAGTTCATTGCTAATACTGCGGGGACCACCTTGTGTTTCACCCTGTTCATAAAAACTAAAAATCAGATCAATATCTGAGGAAAGGTTGAGTTCACCTGCACCTAACTTTCCCATACCAATAACGATCAGGTTCTGCTGCTCCCCAACTTCATTGAATGGCGTACCATATTGAACACAGTGCCACTGATATAATTTTGCTAAGGTTTGTCGAATACACGCATCCGCTAAGGCCGACAATTCTCGCACTGTCTCAGCGAGATCAGCCCAACCAGCCATATCTCGCCAAATAACCCTTGTCATTTCTCTTTGGCGAAAACGTCGTATTTGCTGATGAAGCTGAGTTTCGTCTGACACCTCTAACAGAAAGAACGCTAGACGTTGTTGATAGCCTGTCTCCTCATAACGTATTTCAATATCACCTGAATCAATAAGACTTTGTGCCTGCTCTTCAAAACGTTCCCCCCATTGACTGACAAACTGGCTCCCCATTAAAACCTGTTCCGCTGAATCAGTTAACGTACTTCCTTTAAGTAGACGCTGCCATTGCTCAGAGACTTGACCCACTTGCGCCATGAAATATCCTCATTCAAACATTAATTAATGTCATATTACCTTTTATTAACCAAAGAGAAACAACAAATCACTGAGCATTTTCAGCCCTCAATAAAGCAAATGACCACGACAACCTGCCAATAAATACATTACATTTATAAAACAAGAATTTCATGCATTATCTGGAGTCATGCTATTCATCGCCATACCAAACCTAATCACCACCACATGGAACCATTATGGAACTTGTTATATTCTTAGCCATTGGTGCAATTGCAGGCTGACTTGCTGGTAAGCTTATGAAAGGTGGTGGTGCTGGCTTAATCACTGATATGGTCATCGGTATTGTTGGCGCCTTCATCGGTGGTTTTGTTTTTAACCTAATCGGATTTTCTGCCAGCGGGCTTTTAGGCTCTATCATAACGGCAACCATCGGTGCAGTAATATTGCTCTATATTCTAAGCTTAATTAAGAACTAAACCCACAACAAGACGCCTATATCCAACCCTACAAAAGGGTTAGATATTTATGTTCGCTTGTCATATAACCACAACCTGAACACAATTTCGAAACAGCATCATTCTCCCCCATGGGGGGGGGGTAGCTATCTGCTAATATGCACAGCTTAAATTCGAGTCCCAACCCGTAACCCAACAAAAACATTGATACTGGTATGAAAAAAACTGTCAAGTTCTTCTGTTTGTGTCTGCTATTCACGATACAAGTTAATGCGCTAGAACACATTGATACAAAGGATGGTAGTCGCCTTATAGGCAATTTAAAAAGTATCTCCAACGATACTGTGACCCTACAGACAGACTACGCTGGAGACATCACGATTCAACGCGATCAAATAAAGCAACTTTCCACTGAGCAAAGCATCTCCAACCGTCTATAAGATGGCAGCATCGTCACGGGAATGCCCAACTACCAAACAAATGACAATATGCTTTATATCGTAAATGATGCACGTTCAATCGAATTACAAATAACTGATATTACCGAAGCATGGTTATCTTCTGAACAAGCTCCTCAAATACTTCGCCTTGAAGAAGAGCGGCAGGCGGCGCTAAGAAAATGGCATTATGAAGCTGGCTTCGATATTGCCGGCAAGAAAGGTAATTCTGATGAGTTTGGTCTAGCTTTAGCTTTTGCCGCCAAATTAACCGGTAACAATGATACTTTCCTCTTTTATGGCTCCATAGAACAAGCCGATCGCGATAGCATCGATAGTTCTGACGAAACAATCATAGGCGCAGAATACACTGCCTACCAAATGATCCCTGAGGCTGGTATGTACGTTCAGAATTCGAGAAAGATGACTTCGAAGATATCGTTTAACGTACCATACTCGATGCCGGACTCAATATCGACCACTAAATTCCGAAGAACACTTGCTTGAATTACGCTCTGGTTTTGATTATTGCCATGAAAAATTTAATGATGGTATAACCGAGCAAACACCCACGATCGATTTTGGCTTGGCACATGATTGGCAATTTATCAGTTTGGCAAGAATGAAAAATAATATGACTTATACCCCAGCCATTGATGATTTTAATGACTATCTCATCACCCACGACTCAAGCATAGAAACTCCACTTGGCTTATCAGAATATTGGCAACTAAGATTAGGTTTAAGTAACGATTATAAAAGCCTACCAGCTGATGACAGGAAACACTTAGATACGAGCTATTATTCGAAACTACAATTGGCTTGGTAAAAGTCTCAATCATAAAAAAGGCCAAGCAACTGCTTGGCCTTATATCTTCCTTTAGCAAACTCAATTTAAGGATGAACCGGAATATATCCTTTTTGAATTTCATCAATCAAGAATTTCACCCCTGTTTGAACCACTTCAACACCTAGCAATAGCTCAGGGCGTTTGCCATGCTTTCTTTCTAGCGTATCTAATGTATTACCACACACATAAAAACGTACACCATGTTCTTGCAGACTCGCAATGCGTGATGTGAATTTATCATTTTCCCCTGCAAACACAAAAGGCACACCCACACCAAAAGCAATCACTTCAATATCAACCTTCTCTTGGCCATAGCGTTTAGTCAGATTATTAGCAATATCCAATACTGCCCGATAATGCACTGGCTCAGCATCACTCACTTGCATAATGATATGTGTTTCAGCAAACGGCTTATCATCATGTAATTCAGCTTGTACAAGTCCAATGCTCATTGCAAAAGCCATCAACCACATCATTATCTGTTTCATATTCTCTCCAATATCAAGTTATCACGCATTAACAATACTTCCATAAGTCCATTTTTATCAATATTTCAACAAGTAACAAGGTAATTTCCTTATATAGACATCTTCTACACTGCAAAATATCTCCATCACATCATACTAAGGTAAAATGAACCAAATACCATTTTTTTACAAGGCAACAACCATGAGTGAATCTGTTTCGTCTCCTGTTACCGATATCCTCCAATACAACGATATCGATTACGATATCGTGACCATTCCACTCACAGATGATAAAAAGCCCGTCAGAAATTTAGAAGCTTTACTACATTCAGACGGCCGTGACCCTGCTTCAGTTGTCCGCAGTCTATTGTTCAAGACAGGTTCAGATACCTATGTCTTACTTGCCGTCGCAGGTGGCGGCCGTGCCGACTGGGGCGCAATTCGAAAACACCTTGGTGAGCGCAAACTAAAAATGGCTGATTTTGACCAAGTTGAAGATGCCACTGGTTATGTCATTGGAGCTGTCCCGCCTATTGCACTACCAGACACCTTAACCGTCATACGTGATAACAATATTGAGGACTATGACACCGTCATTATCGGCAGTGGCGTATTGGGCTACGCCCTTGCCTTATCAAACCAAGATCTCAAAACAGCCATGGGCGACAACACTCAAACCGGCCAATTCATCAAAGAAGAATGAAAAAAGGCGCCGAACTTTCCCCATGCAGACGCTATCGCTATGCTTTATGGCGCATCTGGGATGACTCAAAACCAACCGTGATGTTTATTGGGCTTAACCCATCAACAGCTGATGAGACGGTCGATGACCCCACTTTAATCCGTTGTATCAAGTTTGCCAAAGCTTGGGGTTATGGTGGTGTTTACACCGCAAACCTTTTTGCCTACCGTGCAACCCAGCCTAAAGATTTATTAAAACGTAAACGCGTCGTGGGGAAAGACAATGATTATTGGCTCCAGCAATTAGCCCATAAAACAGAGCTCATCATTGCTGCTTGGGGAAACGACGGACAATACCAAAACAGATCCGAGAAAGTAAAACAGCAAATTCAACCATTACATTATTTAAAAATGAACAAAAGTGGTGAACCTGCTCATCCGCTTTATCTCAAAGCATACCTCAAACCGACCTTATTTAAGGTTGCTGATTAATGGTCCAATCATAGTCGATAAATTCAACTTTATAATCTGCTGGGATAGCTACTTTCCTGTATCTGTTTATATACATTAGCAAATCTTGTTGATCCCCCGACACCACAAAATCTTTTGTATAAAAGTCTAAAATTTCGGAGACATAAACAACCTCATTATCACCATCAATTCGAAGGTGTTTCTCTTTATTAAAAAACTGCCAGGTCAACTCAGATAATTGCGCTTCTAATTCCGCTGCATCGAAAGGCACCATCGGTAATCTTGGACAGTCCTTCACCATGCAATTCAATGCAAAATGGATTCTCGGTTCATTTAAAGAGCGAATCACATCATTTTCATAGTCATAAAGCGAAGTCGATTCACCACCAATACGAATATCGCGTAATTTAAAAAAACTAAGACGCTTAAAAAAACTATCAAAATCTGTTAGTAATCCTTCATCAATAACGCCATACATCGCCAACGCATTGTATGTATTGATGTGATAAGCCAGCACATCCGCAGGGGTCGAAAATAATAAAGGATGTGATTGTGGACTCACCGTCGCAACGAAGTCGACATACGCTGATAACGCTTCCTTATCTCCTGCTAGAGCTGCAAAGTCGGTCTGACCTTCCTCATTTACAAAAGCCGTTAATACTTGAGTCCACTGGCCCAATGCAGTGTCATAATCTTGTTGTGTCATAGCCTGAACTGACGAAACCATTAACAAAGCCAACATAAAGGCCGCTTGCCTTAACACTAAGTCCAATTTAATTTTCACCACTGGCCTTTTTATACTTTGGCATCTCTGGAATAGGCACATAATGTTCTGTTGTGCCATCCCGCTTTTCTACTGTAAATGGCGTTAAAATAAAATCATCCCGTTTGGCATTATGTTCACACATCGATACCGGACCTTCCGCTGTCATCACCATAAATGAACAAGCATGGACACGTTCTTGAGCCAACTCATTAGCGTCCATAAAGTTTTGCATAAAGAAAGACAATTTATGCACTTGGCCCCTGCCCAAAACCAAATGTTTACCCATTTGTTTTATTTGTCCAGCAAGATAACTTAACGCTGGCCACCAAGTCCGTGGCTGCTTTAATAAAGTCATGCCATAGTCGATCATCACTTGATAAACAGGGACATGCCGATCAGCCCTAATATGTTCAAATGTGCTCAAAAACTGACCAAATAAATTCCGCTGACCAATCACTGGAAACACCTTATTATTAACCACTGTTGTCGGCATATAACTATGGCAATCAGGGTG
Organism: Gammaproteobacteria bacterium; assembly: GCA_029248745.1. Classification (GTDB taxonomy): domain Bacteria; phylum Pseudomonadota; class Gammaproteobacteria; order Nitrosococcales; family Methylophagaceae. The sequence continues at coordinate 216,106 of JAQWIT010000008.1, read as the reverse complement.
ACCAAAATCTACCACACCCCATGGTAGTGTTCTCGCTGTACCAGCCTCAATTTGTTTTTTCATTGACTTTTGCGTAATCAAAACATCACGCGAACCCCACTCACCTCGGCCTGTTTCTGCCTGCAATTGAAACGAAACCAAACCGATTTCAGCACTCTGTCCGATGAAAAAACGGACTAGGTTAGGAATATGGTGGAAGTTACCTTCGTGCACCGTAGTATTAAACACGACCATCAAACCCAAACCCTGAGCTCTCGCAATATAATCTTTGCGAATAGCATTCAAATCCATTTCTGTCTCATACCCTGCACGACGCTGGGTTGTATCAACATGGAAAGCCACATCTTGCAAACCAACCCCAGCCAATTGTGAAAGCAATTTTCTCGTCGCAGCAATACCGTTAGTGAATAACGCGGGATATAAACCCAATTCAGAAGCATAGCGTACAATCTCAATCAGTTCGCTATGCTTACGTAATGTCGGATCACCACCGGTGATTTGCACATGTGTCCCTTTCCCATAATGCGTTAGCACATCATCCAAACGCTTAAACACTTCCTCAATAGGAATATCTGAAACGGATTGCGAGTGCTCTGACAAATAACACAAGGTACAATCCAAATTACAGCGCTGAGTTACTTCCACAGCCACACACCCAATCGTCTGTGTTCTGCCTAATACTTGGTTAGCCGTATAGTGTTCACCCATTCTTTCCCGGGTATTCGCCAACATGTCTTCACGATGATTAATAATCTCTCTCCTACCCTGACTCATCACTTATCATTATTGACGCACCAGTAGCCTTTAATTACATCTTACTGAAATCCCGAGCAAAAAAAAGCCCTTAAACATCAGGGCCTTTATATTTCTTCTACATGATGATTACAGGCTAAGCCGATGAAACACATGTCTATACAGCGCTAGCATTGTGTGCCTCAGCTTTAACAGACGCTAGCAATATCTGGATAGGGTGCTTAATTTGTTGCTGTTTAAATCGTTTCACCTGGCTCCGACACGAGTAGCCTGTGGCTAATAGCTCCATATTCTCAGCAACCTGATCAAATTGCGACTGCCAAGATTGTTTAAAAATCGTTTCAGATGTCTGTAAATTTCGTGCTTCATGCCCGTAAGTACCTGACATACCACAACAGCCAACGGAAGGCATACTAAATGATAATCCTCTTCTCTCAAACAGCTTCGACCAAAATTGCTGGCTCGCCTGAGCATTCGTTCTTTCAGTACAGTGTGATAATAATCGATAGTCTTGCTTTAACGCAGTATTAACACCTTCAGGTAATACCTCCAGCAACCACTCTTGAGGAAGTAGCACCTCCGGTAAATCCTCGCCCACTACAGCCGTATATTCTTGCCGATAGACTAAAGTCATAGCAGGATCAAGCCCCACTAAAGGGATATCAAATTCAGACAATTTGCTTAATGCTTTACTGCTCTTCTGTGCTGTTTTATCAAACCATTTACTAAACCCTTGTACATGTAATGGCTTACCATTTGGCTTTAGTGGCGCTAACCAAACTTGATATCCCAATTGTGCGACTAGCTCAATCGTATCCGCGACGATATCGCTATCAAAATAGCGCGTAAAGACATCTTGAACCACTATCACACTGCGTTGCCGCTGTGGCTCGCTCAGCTGAGACAATGCTGTTGTTGAGGCAGGCTGAACATCCCAACGCTTTATCGTGTCCATTAACTTTTTCTGATCACTAATGGTCGGCGTATCCACCATGCCCAATAACTTAGTAATGGCCTTATCTACCAAAGTTTGTTTAATCAAACCATTGTACAAAAAAGCTGCTTTGGCGATATACGGCATCGTAAACTCAAGTGTTGCAATAACATAATCGCGCATCGGCCTCGCATAACGCTCATGATATTCACTGAGAAAACGAGATCGCAATTCTGGCACATTCACTTTGACTGGGCATTGACCCGCGCATGACTTACACGCTAAACAACCCGCCATTGATTCATAGACTTGGTCAGCAAAACCCTTATCGATATCGCCTTGTTGATCTAGACGTACCCATTCTCTCATTAACGATGCCCTACCTTTCGGCGAGTGAATTCGCTGTCGCGTCGCTTTCCATGACGGACACATGGCATCATTTAAATCATAGTTAAAACAAGCACCATTACCATTGCAGTGCATTGAGGCACCATAGCTCTGCCATACTTCCGTTGAAATTTGGCGATCAAACTCTCCCCTTAATGGGACTTGATCAATTTTCAATAATGTCGCTTCAGGCTGTGTGGCTGGCGTCGCGATTTTGCCTGGATTCAACTGGTTATAAGGATCAAAAGCGGCCTTTACTTGTTGTATAGCTGGATATAAATCTCCAAAAAATTGAGGCACATATTCAGAACGCAGCCCTTTACCATGTTCTCCCCACAATAAGCCACCATACTGCTTGATTAATTCGACTGCCACATCCGTGATAGGTCTTATCATCCTAGCTTGCTGAGGATCTTTCATGTCTAGTAATGGGCGCACATGTAGAACCCCGGCATCGACATGACCAAACATACCGTACTGCAAACCATAGCTATCCAATAGCGCCCGAAGCTCAGCAATAAAATCCGCTAAGTTTTCTGGTGGCACAGCCATATCTTCAATAAAAGGTTGGGGCCTCGCTTCACCTTCAACATTGCCTAGTAAGCCCACCGCTCTTTTACGCATGGCATAGACCGTTTTCACCGCCTCACTTCCCTTAGCCAGGCTATAACCTAAACGCTGTGCCGTTGTATCTTGATCTAAATGAACTAAAAATCGCGCAACCTGTTCATTAACACTGGCTTCCTTGTCACCACTAAACTCAACCAAGTTAATACCCAGAGCATCATGTTCATCATCAGGGAAATACGCCTCAACACTCTGCCAAACCGTATCCTGTTTTGCTAACATCAAGACTTTAGAGTCCACCGTCTCTATTGACAGAGGTTGCTGCTTCATCAAAGCCTTAGCATCGCGTAAAGCATCCATAAAGACGTTATACCGTACATTCACTAATACTGAATAATTTGGTATCGGTAATACATTTAATTTAGCCTCAGCGAGAAAACCTAAAGTGCCTTCGGAACCACATAAAATACTGTTTAAATTAAAATGATTCGCTTCCTGCAGATGCGCTAGATCATAGCCAGTTAGGCAACGATTCAAGGGTGGAAACGTCTCTTCAATTAACTGTGCCTGTTTATGACTAATCTCACTAACGGTACGGTATATCTCACCCACGCGATCTTGTTGAGCACTCAGCTGAGGTACAACATCCTGTTCAACTGGCACAGTATAAAGCACTGTGCCACCCATCAACACACTTTTAAGTGCAAGCACATGATCTCGGGTTTTACCGTAGACACAACTTCCTTGACCACTGGCATCCGTATTCACCATACCACCAATAGTTGCGCGGTTAGACGTCGATAAATCAGGTGCGAAAAATAAACCATAAGGCTTTAAAGCAGCGTTTAATTGATCTTTAACCACGCCCGCTTCAACCCGAGCCCAACGCTCTTCCACGTTAATCTCAAGGATCGTATTCATGTGTCGGGACACATCAACGACAATACCGTCCGTTAACGATTGACCATTGGTACCCGTACCTCCACCTCGTGGTGACACGACAATTTGTTGGAATTCCGATTCATCTAACAGCGTGGCAATAGATTGGAGATCAGTAATGCAAGTAGGATAAACAACAGCCTGTGGCAAACGCTGATAAATAGAATTATCCGTAGCGAGCACCAAGCGGTTGGCGTAATCGTCATCCATCTCACCAGAAAACCCCGCCTCTTTAAGGCGAACTAAAAAATCATGATAAAGCGACTGTATGACACTGTGTTGTGGCGATATCGTATTCATAGAAGAAAATTAAGCAGAATACACCCCTTCTAACGATTGATAAGCAAAACCATTTGGGTGAGGATTCACATCCTCAGTCACACCATAGTTACTCAATTTCAAACTGTAGTACTGATCCATATAAGATTGAATCACCGTCTCAATATCATCGTTATAACCCATTGCCAATGATAGCGTCTTCGTCTGTTTCTGAGTCAAGACTTGTCCATCCTTAACAATCAACTCACCATCTTTAAACACCTTATCGGCAAAACGGAACATCTTGGTAAGATCTTCCTGCTGATGATAAATAGCGATATCTGCTTTCGCCCCGATCTGTAAGTGACCGCGATCAGTTTGGCCTAATAACTTAGCTGGCGCAGCACGCGTCATCATCGCTATTTCTTCAAGACTGTATTCACGTTTCAAATCTTTAAGCAATGTCATTTGCTGAATTTCTGTGTGCAATGTCGACAAACAAGCCATGCGATAGTCATAACTCATTAACAGATGAATGAGCTCCGGATATCGCGTAAAAGGGGCACCATTTGGGTGATCTGTCGTGAAAAATAAACGCCATGGATCATCTGATAGCAAAAAGATTTCTAGACCAATTGCCCACTGTAAGCCATTAACAAAGCTACCTTGTTTATATTGATAAGGAACGATGCCTCCGCTACCTTCATTTTCGGAATGCCACACGATCCATTTACTCGGTGACGCATCATCTCGACGACTGTATTGCGCCATCACATCACCGGATAACGTCACAGTTTGACCAAATAATACTTGCCCGACATCCATCGTAATATTGGGGTGCTTAGCAAAGGCCTCCATCATTCTGGCTGCACCTGAAGAAAAACCATAGTTACCATCATCGCCATAGCCATAAAATTGCACATGAGCTAAATGCATCGGCAACCCTTGGGCTGCCTCCATCGTTTCAACCAACGTACCGATATTGCCTGGTGTGCCTAAGTTATTACAATGCACATGCACTGGATGCAAAATACCCGTCTGCGCAACCGCTGTTTGCAGGGTTTGTAAAATATGCCGGGATGACACGCCATAATCTGGAACCACATCATCCAAACCAAACGTCTCAACACCTAGCTTAAAAGCTTGTGCACCACCGGGGTTAATGACCTTCAAACCCATGGCCTTAGTCGAATTCATTGTCCAAGACACATAGTCATTGATTTGTGCTTGACTGGCATTGCTACGCATCAAACGCAACAGCAGGTCATCACTCCCTAGAATCGCCAGCGCGCCAGTGTCGATCATTGGGATATCAGCCAACTCAGCATGCACCTGTGGCGCATTGACCGGTAGCATCGCTGGTTCAATGACTAAGCCATATCCCATCTCAGCATAACGGTAACCCGTATCGAAGCTCGACCACTTCGCACACTGGAATGGATGTACCTTTTGTCGTTGCAAATGGTTTCGGTGCTGATCAGGTAATAATAGCCTAGCAGTATTCACATTACCGCCGGCAATATGACTATGAATGTCAATGGCAGAGGCCATTACGACTGCACCTGTTAGGTCATAATAAGTCGCTTTCGCCTGATCATCCGCATTGGGCTCTGCACAAATCCGGTCATCTTCCAACCAGATCTCCTGCATCGAACCATTCCACTTCTGGGTAGGGTCATAGGCTTTCGCATTCTTTAAACAACTATAGGCCACTTTTTACTCCACTCTATTTGACTGACAGCACGCGCGATCGTGCATTGAGTTTCAATTCATACAAAATGATACGTTATAACATATCACCAACAACCCAAAATGGCTTTATCTAAAGCGTTATGTAACGATAATTATACTAACAATCAAACAAAAGAAAGGCCCCGAAATTCGGAGCCTTCTTTAAATTTTACCTGTGCTAAAAATCTATCCTTCTTTCCGATCTAACGCCGAGATTGCGGAAAAGGGTCGTTTCCGACAAACAGCACCAATTACATCATGCCGCCCATGCCACCCATATCGGGCATCGCCGGTGCTGCTGGTGCAGCATCTTGCGGCGCTTCAGCAATCATCGCTTCAGTCGTTAGCATCAAGCCAGCAACAGAACCTGCATTTTGAATAGCAGTTCGTGTGACTTTCGTTGGGTCAAGAATACCCATCTCAATCATATCGCCATATGCACCGGTTGCGGCATTGTAACCATAACTACCTTTGCCACCAGCAACATCATTTAAAATAACAGAAGCTTCAGCGCCTGCATTTGTTGCAATTTGACGTAAAGGCTCCTGCATTGCGCGACGTGCTAGCGTAATGCCGGTATCTTGATCAGTGTTATCGCCCGTCAATTCACCTAAGCTACTTTCCGCACGAACAAGCGCAACACCACCACCAGCGATAACACCTTCTTCAACCGCTGCACGGGTTGCATGAAGGGCATCTTCAACGCGGGCTTTCTTCTCTTTCATTTCCATTTCAGTCGCAGCACCGACTTTAATCACTGCAACACCGCCAGCTAATTTAGCCACGCGTTCTTGTAATTTTTCTTTATCGTAGTCAGAGCTAGATTCTTCCATCTGTCCTTGGATTTGTTTGACACGAGCAACAATCTCATCAGAACGGCCTTCGCCATCAACAATCGTTGAGTTTTCTTTGCTGATTGTGATTTTCTTAGCAGAACCTAAATCTTCAAGTGTGACTTTCTCAAGGCTTAAACCCACTTCTTCAGAAATCACAGTACCACCAGTCAAGATAGCGATATCTTGTAGCATCGCTTTACGACGATCACCAAAGCCAGGCGCCTTTACAGCACACACTTTAACGATGCCACGCATGCTATTTACAACCAAAGTAGCCAAGGCTTCACCATCAACATCTTCTGCGATAATCAATAGAGGACGACTCGCTTGAGCAACCGCTTCTAACGTAGGCAATAAATCACGAATGCTTGAGATTTTTTTATCAAACAATAAAACGTATGGGTTTTCTAAATCCGCTGTCATAGTTTGCTGATCATTAACGAAGTATGGAGAAAGGTAACCACGGTCAAACTGCATACCTTCAACAACATCTAGTTCATTATCGAAACCGCTACCATCTTCAACCGTGATGACGCCTTCTTTACCGACTTTTTCCATCGCTTCAGCAATGATGTCACCGACAGAAGCATCAGAGTTGGCTGAAATCGTACCAACTTGTGCAATCGCTTTATTATCATCACAAGCCACTGACATGCCTTGCAATTCAGATACTGCAGCAGTGACTGCTTTATCGATACCGCGTTTTAAATCCATCGGGTTCATGCCCGCAGCAACGGCTTTCATACCTTCACGCAGAATAGCTTGTGCTAAAACTGTAGCAGTGGTTGTACCGTCACCTGCAGCATCAGAAGTATGAGAAGCCACTTCCTTAACCATTTGAGCACCCATGTTCTCAAATTTGTTTTCTAATTCGATTTCTTTAGCAACTGAAACACCATCTTTTGTTACTGTCGGTGCACCGAAGCTTTTATCTAAAACAACATTACGACCCTTAGGACCTAATGTTACTTTCACCGCATCAGCCAGGGTGTTCACACCATTGACCATTAAACTGCGCGCATCAGCGCCAAATTTGACTTCTTTAGCAGCCATCTTTATTTCCTCTTAATATTCTTTAATAAATGTTATCTAAAAAGTGTTTTTACCTAAGCTTCGATAACAGCAACAATATCTTCTTCGCGCATCACTAATAGCTCTTCGCCATCAACTTTAACTTCCGTGCCGGCATATTTGCCAAATAACACTTTATCGCCAACAGCCACATCCATTACACGCACATCACCAGAATCTGTGATTCGGCCTTTACCTGCTGCCACAATTTCGCCGCGGTCTGGCTTTTCAGTTGCGCTACCCGGTAAGACAATGCCACCAGCGCTGACTGTTTCTTCTTCCATTCGGCGAACAATTACTCGATCATGAAGGGGACGAATATTCATTTACACTATCCTCAAAAAATGTCTAACAAAAAAGTTTGAATCACATAGATGGGGCTATAAAAAAAAACTTCAAGAGCCTAAAGTAAAAAAATTATTTCAAATGACGATCATCGTCATTATCAACAACCTCACCTTCTATAATATGACTGTCTTCAGGTCGTCGATATGAACTATGAGCCTGTGTATGGGCCGAAAATTGGCCTTTCGCCACCAGTCTTTTAATTAAGGCTTGACGGACAGGAGGGACCAACAACAAAAATCCCACACCATCAGTGAAGAACCCCGGCGTTAATAACAACCCGCCGCAGAGCAACAGGGTTAAGCCTTCCATCATCTGCATTGCCGGTACTTGTCCTTGTGCCAATGTCATCTGGGCACGTTGCATCGTGCTTAAACCCTGCATGCGTAGCAAACCTGCACCAATCACAGCCGTTGCTACGACCGCAAAGATGGTCCAGCCCGCACCAATCACCTCTCCCACTTGGATTAAAAAATAAATCTCAATAAGAGGCACTAATAAAAAGAGTAAAAATAAGGAACGGAACATAGTTTTCCTAAATGCACTTATGAAATGAATAAGTTTATCTATTGGGTCACTTTTTTAAAATTCAAGGTCATCTAACCTATATTTCGTCGTTGCATAAAAGCAACAAAATGTGATTTTTGTCGCAATGTAACAGAATTGTCACATTCGGTTCATCATTTTGAAATATATGAACGTTAATATGTGTGTCATCGGATTGATGGACACCGACTTCTCTATAATTAACAAAAGAGGATATCCCCTTGAAAATTAAATCAACATCACTACTTATCACATGTGCTTTATTTGGTGCAGCAGTTATGCCAGCATACGCAAGCAACGAAGCTATGATGGACTTATTAAAAGTGCTTCGTGATAGAGGCACAATCACTTCACAAGATTACGAACTTCTAGCGAACGCAGCTAAAGCGGATAAAGAGGCTGACGAAGCTGTTGCAATGAAAGTTGAAAAAGTATCTACAGCATCGAAATCACTCGAGTGGCCTGAGCGTATCAAACTTAAAGGTGATATGCGTGCACGCTATGAAGATCAAGATGCTGTCGATTCATCTAATATGCCAGATGATAAAAGACGCTTCCGTATTCGTGCCCGCTTAGGTGCTTATGCTCAAGTCAATGAAACCACCAAAGCAGGCATTCGTCTTGTTACAACAGTCGGCAGTGCCACATCTACTAACCAAACACTAGAAAACAACTTTTCAAGTACCGATGTCGGTATTGATCTGGGTTATATCGACTGGGCACCAACAGCATTAGGCGGCAATACCCATTTCATCTTTGGTAAAATGAAAAAGCCTTGGGAATCAGTCAGTGGTATGGTTTGGGATGGTGATACCAATCCAGAAGGTGTTGCCATTAAATCAAAACTTAATGCCGGTGGCGTGACGTTAATACCATCTGTCGGTTATTACACATTAGATGACAATGGTACTGACTCCTTCTCAGAAGACAGTCACCTTGGCCATGCACAATTGGCTGCTATCATGGGCAAAACCAAAGTCGGTGTCTCTTACTTTGGTTTTGAGAGCGCTAACACAGATGCCATGGGTAACTTCACAGGCCCAAGCGAAGAAGAACGTATGTTCCAATTATTTGGTGAAACAGCGATTCCATCAACCCCTGTGACAGTCTTTGCTAACTATGTACACAACACAAATGCTGATGCCTCAGGAGATGATGACAATGCTTGGTCTCTGGGCGCCAAAGCCAAAATGGGCAGTTTCAAATTATCTTATGAATACCTAGATCTTGGTGTGAATGCCTTAAACGATAATTTTGATAACAGTGATTTTGGTAATGATTCTAAAGGTAGCATTATCAAAGCAGCATATAAAATTAACAACAGCTTCACAGCACAGGCCACGTATTACACCTCTGATACAAATATCAATAATGATGATACCGAAGCAGATCTACTTCACTTAGATCTTAAAGTGAAATTCTAAAGTTCCTCCTACTACGTCGTCTCAGTAGTACGAAAAGCCCGCTTAGATTTGTTCTATGCGGGCTTTTTTTCACTGTTGAAAACTAGAGTTACGCCATGACAAACGAAGAACCAAAACAAGGCTAATCTTTAGCCATTTGAGAACGGCAAGCATTGCCAGTCAACAAGAACAATACACGTATTCGACTCATCATTTATTCCAATTCAAATAATCAGCCTGACACGATAACAATCTTTTATTATAATGACATGAATCACAAGTTATTCGATTTGTTTTGTGAAGGGCGTTAAATATTCATATCACGCATCTGGTAAAATGATTCGACTTAACCTCAACATAGAAAGCAATCCTGTGAAAAAACTGATTACACCTATCCTAATGAGTCTTATCCTAATTATGCCGCTGAGCTGTCTAGCCGCAACGACTCGCTACGTTTCAGATGAGCTTGAAATCACCATGCGTAAGGGTCAAAGTGTTAAGTTTGGTATTAAAAAGATGTTACGCAGTGGTACCCAACTTAGCATTTTAGAAACTGCAAACTCTGGTTACTCTAAAGTGCGAACATCCGGGGGGGCAGAAGGCTGGGTCCTGACACATTATTTAACGAATGCACCCAGTGCCCGTAATCGTGTAGCCAGCAGCGAACAAAAAGCAGCGAACCTAGAATTAGAACTCGCTAAAGCCAAAGAAGAAATTCTAAGTCTATCAACTCAAAATGATAGTGCTGGCAGCCAAAATATGACCCTTAAAGAAACATCACAGCGTCTGAAAAAAGAACTCGATGATTTAAAAAGAACAGCATCAAATGCCGTCGCACTCGATAATGAAAACCGCCAATTAAAAGAAAAAATTCAGCAAACCGACCATAAAATGCAATCGCTCATAATGGAAAACAATACCCTTAAAGACAGCGAAGCCAAAAACTGGTTTCTGATCGGCGCAGCCGTCTTATTTGGTGGTGTTATCTTTGGCCTTTTGATTCCAAAACTACGTTTCACTCGCAAAAACAGTTGGGGCAGTCTCTAACCTAGCCACTATTACCTAAATCCAAAAAGCTCGTATCATGCGGGCTTTTTTTATTGCTTTTAAACCAAGTTCCTTGACACAATAAGCCTTAATACATACTATTTTTGATATATATTAATTTTCATATGTAAGGTGGATTGGAAATGGACTTACAAGCTGATGATTTTTATTCCGCACTGTCACATCCAATGCGATTGAGAGCCACTTTGTTAATAAAACAAATGGATGAACTCTGTGTCTGCGAACTGACACATGCTTTAGATCAAGCGCAGCCTGTTATCTCAAGGCACTTAGCCCAGCTTAAAGAAGCCGGCATTGTATTAGCACGTAAACAAGGACTTTGGGTCTACTACCGTATTAATGATGCACTCCCTAGTTGGGCATTAAATGTTATCCATATAACTTCAGATGGAATAACAAACTCGGCCCCTTATCAAGCTGATCTTCAAGCTTGCACCACTATGCCAGACAGACCTAATCAAGTCTGCTGCTAATCCATTAGGAATAAAAATGTCTATACGCGTCGCAATCAATGGCTTTGGCCGCATGGGGAAACTTACTTTACGTGCCGGCCTCGACAATAACGAATTAGAATTTGTACACATTAATGAAATTGCCGGTGATGCACACTGTCAGGCACACTTAATTCAATTCGATACCGTACATGGCCAATGGGGACAAGACAAAACAATATCCAGCACAGATAACAGCATCACCATAGATAGTCAGACATTAACATTCAGCCAATCCGAAAACCCAGCTGATATCGATTGGAAAGCATTAGAAATTGACCTTGTAATCGAGTGCACAGGCCAATTTAAAACAGAGCAACAACTTCAAACCTACTTTGAACACGGTGTAAAGAAAGTGCTCGTTTCAGCTCCATGCCCAGAACCCGCATTAAACCTTGTTTACGGCGTCAACCATCACCTATACGACCCAGCACAACACCATATTGTCACTGCCGCATCCTGCACTACAAACTGCCTCGCACCACTGGTCAAGGTCATGCATGAAAACATTGGTATTAAACATGGTTCCATGACCACGATTCATAACATTACCAATACACAAACCATCGTCGACAAAGGCCATAAAGATCTACGTCGTGCTAGAGCAAGTGGCAATTCCTTAATACCGACCACCACAGGGTCCGCCAAGGCGATTACAACCATCTTTCCCGAACTGAAAGGCAAGCTTAATGGTTACGCTGTTCGCGTCCCTTTACTAAACGGTTCTATTACCGACTTCGCTTTCGAGGCACAGCGAGACACAACAACTGAAGAAGTGAATCAACTCTTTAAAACGGCTTCGCAAGGTAACTTGGCTAATATTCTCGGTTATGAAACAAAGCCTTTAGTCTCGGCCGATTACACCAATGACCCTCGTTCGGGCATCGTTGATGCACTTTCAACAATGGTCATTAATGATACTCAAGTCAAAATACTAACGTGGTACGACAATGAATGGGGCTATGTTAACCGTATGGTCGATATTGCCAATATGCTCGCAAACGAACTCTAACCTAGACTAAACATGTTTAGATTTTTCCCCAGAACAAGGTATTTTTGCACGGAAAATGTGAACTTATATGTAATAAGTGACCATTTGAGTACAAAAATAACGCCGTTACAGGGGGAAAGATGAATATGTTACGAAATTACGCCACCATCACCGCTGGCTATTGGGCTTTTACCCTCACCGACGGTGCAATCCGCATGCTCGTCGTGTTGTACTTTCATCAGCTTGGCTACACTCCATTAGCCATCGCCAGCTTATTTTTGTTTTATGAATTTTTTGGCATCGTCACCAACCTTGTTGGTGGCTGGCTAGGTGCGCGGATTGGTCTAAACAAAACGATGCATATCGGCATGATCGTGCAAATTGGTGCCCTACTGATGCTTACAGTCCCAACAGAATATCTTACTGTTGCATACGTAATGCTAGCTCAAGCGTTATCAGGTGTTGCCAAAGATCTCAATAAGATGAGCGCCAAAGCCAGTATCAAATTGTTTGTTACAGATGGATCAAAAGCGGCATCAAGCAAACTCTTCATGTGGGTTGCTATCCTCACAGGATCTAAAAACACCTTAAAGGGCATCGGCTATTTCCTTGGAGGCCTACTACTAGCTCTTTATGACTTCCAACATGCACTCTATATCCTAGCAAGCGGCTTATCCCTTGTTTTAATTTTCACTTGGGCTCTACTGCCAAATGAGTTGGGGAAAACCCAACACAAAGCCAAATTCTCACGGCTATTTTCGAACACCGCTGCCATTAATTGGCTTGCAACAGCCCGTTTTTTCTTATTCGGTTCTCGTGATGTTTGGTTTGTCGTCGCACTGCCTGTTTATCTCTCAACCACACTTAACTGGAGTCATCAGCAAACAGGTGCCTTTTTTGCCTTGTGGGTCATTGGCTACGGCATTATTCAAACGATAGCACCCAAACTATTAATCAACCGCCACCCGAATGGACAAACCACACAATGGTTAGCCTGGCTGTTAATGTTATTTCCTGCTGCCATAGCCCTTGCACTAGGACAAGGACTCGACCCAACACCCACGCTCATTATTGGCTTGGGTTTTTTCGCACTGATTTTCGCCCTCAATTCCGCCGTTCACTCTTACCTTATTGTCGAGTGGTCGGATCGCAACAACGTCTCTATGAATGTGGGATTCTATTATATGGCTAACGCTGGAGGGCGCTTGACTGGCACAATACTCTCAGGACTTATCTTTCAATATTACGGGTTAGCTTGCTGCCTAATCGCATCGTCGGTACTCATCTCTGCTGCGGCCATCACATCAATAAAACTACCATCAGAACCAACACCTCAATAATAAGAGCTCTGACACCTTTTAGACTAGTTAACCATATATTTAAGAGCTGCTTCGACATCAGTATCTGACATGCTTTCTTTACCACCTCTGGCAGGCATAAGCCCGTAACCATTTATCGCATGAAATACAAGTACGGGTACACCTTGCAAAATACGTGACGCCCACATTTTAGGTTTGCCCGGAATCGGTGCACCATTAATGCTATTGGAATGACATGAAATACAATGACTTTCATATGCAAGTTGACCCTGACTTGGCGCGTCAAGTCGTTGTGAAGCTTTATCATCAGGTGCTTTATCACAGCCAGCCAACACAAATAACAACATAAAAAAACGGGGAATGCTTCATTTCAGCCACCTTTTAGTTGCCAGCTATGGCAGTAAAAGCAAATATCAAACCAAATAACCTATGATCGCTGCAATGAGTCTACTCAGACTATTTTTAAGCTAAAAGCACTCTGCCCCTTATTTAAATGTTGAGATATATAGTTGCTCCACCTTCTCACGGGCCCAAGCTGTTTTACGCAAAAATTTAAGCGATGATTTAACACTAGGATCACTTTTAAAACAGTTAATATTAATACGTTCTGCAAGTTCATCCCATCCATAGTGTGAAACTAACCCTGTAACGATTAACTCAAGTGTCAAGCCATGTAGAGAGTTATTCTTCTGCATTGAAAATCACCTTCATGCGAAACATGAGTTCATAATGAAATCTGCTATAAAAATCTAAAATGGCTCTGACCCCTTTAAACTTTCAAATATGAAAGAACTCTCGGTTCTCACTTCTTCAACTGCTCGAGATGCCTAACCGCCCCTTTAGATGCCGACGTTGTTAAGGCCGCATAAGCTTGTAATGCCAAACTCACTTCACGTTCACGGCCAACAGGCTGCCATGCATCATGACCTTTTGCTTCCATGGCGACTCTACGTTCAGCAAGTATCTCATCACTGACATCCACTTTAATCAAACGGTTTGGAATATCAATAACGATGGTATCGCCTTGCTCAACTAGACCAATCGTGCCGCCTTCGGCCGCTTCAGGTGAAGCATGACCAATTGATAAGCCTGATGTGCCTCCAGAGAAACGACCATCCGTCAGTAGAGCACAGGCTTTGCCTAAACCCTTCGATTTCAAATAACTGGTCGGGTATAGCATCTCTTGCATACCCGGGCCACCTTTCGGGCCTTCATAACGAATGAGCACCACATCGCCTTCGACAATTTGATTAGTCAAAATCGCAGTCACAGCAGCATCTTGAGATTCAAAAATCCGTGCTGGGCCTGTGAACGTAAAGTTATCTTCATCCACACCCGCTGTTTTAACAATACAACCTTCTTCAGCTAAATTACCGAACAACACTGCTAGGCCACCATCTTGGCTATAAGCATGTTCGATATTACGGATACAGCCGTCTTCACGATCTAAATCAAGTTCAGGCCAACGTGTTGATTGACTAAATGCCGTTTGAGTTGGAATACCAGCTGGACCTGCTGAATAACGCAAGTGCGCCGCTGCGTCATCACTCCGCTTAACATCCCATTGCGCCAATGAGGCTGCAACACTCTCACTATGAACCGTTGTAATATCGGTATGTAACAAACCACCCGCCGCCAATTCAGCCAAAATAGAAACCACGCCACCAGCACGGTGTACATCCTCCATATGATATTTATTAGTTGCTGGCGCCACTTTACAAAGGTTCGGAACCTTACGAGACATCCGGTCGATATCCGCCATCGTGAAATCGACTTGGCCTTCATGGGCCGCGGCTAATAAATGTAATACCGTATTAGTCGACCCACCCATTGCCACATCTAAGGCAATCGCATTTTCAAACGCTTGTTTATTAGCAATCGAACGTGGCAAAACACTGTAGTCATCTTGTTCATAATGTTGCTTGGCGATTTTAACGATCTGTCGGCCTGCTTCTAAAAACAATTCTTCACGATCAGCATGGGTCGCCAACAATGAACCATTACCCGGCAGAGATAAACCCAAGGCTTCTGTTAAACAATTCATTGAGTTCGCAGTGAACATACCTGAGCAAGAACCGCAGGTTGGGCAAGCGCTGCGCTCTACATTAGCCACATCCTCATCACTGACACTATCATCAGCGGCCTGTACCATCGCATCAACTAGATCTAATTTAACCTCTTTACCAGCTAATTTCGTTTTACCCGCTTCCATCGGACCACCTGATACAAAAATCACCGGAATATTGAGCCGCAACGCCGCCATCAACATCCCAGGTGTGATTTTGTCGCAGTTCGAAATACACACAATCGCATCAGCACAATGCGCGTTGACCATATACTCAACTGAATCGGCAATGATGTCGCGAGAAGGTAAGCTGTACAACATACCGCTATGTCCCATTGCAATACCATCATCAACAGCAATGGTATTAAACTCTTTCGCCACTCCACCCGCACGTTCAATTTCGCGCGCAACCAGCTGACCCAAGTCTTTTAAATGTACGTGTCCTGGTACAAACTGCGTAAACGAATTTGCAATCGCAATAATCGGTTTACTAAAGTCATCGTCTTTCATCCCTGTTGCACGCCAAAGTGCGCGTGCACCCGCCATATTGCGGCCCGCAGTTGATGTTTTAGAACGATATTCTGGCATGTTGTTTCCCCAAACTAAGTCAGTTAAGGCCGAATTCACTTAAAATAGGCCGTGTTTCATGTCACAAATTTTACACGTAACTTTGCAAGCTTGCTGAGACTAAGACAAAATTGCGATATGGAAACGCCTATTTCAAACAATCAAACGACCACAACCAGCTGGTTTCGACGTGCTGCGCCATATATTCATGCGCACCGTGATGCAACATTTGTGGTGTCGATTGACGGCGAAGCTATCGCTTCTAACCACTTCGATAATCTCGTCCATGATTTAGCTTTATTAAACAGCTTAGGAATCCGCCTTGTAATCGCTTTCGGTGCCCGTCACCAAATCGAACAACAATGCCAACAGCAAACTATTCCGTTGCAATATCACGAAGGCATACGTATCACTGATGCCGCCAGCTTAGATATCGCCAAAAGTGTTATTGGCCAATTACGCCTCGAGTTCGAGGCCAAATTGTCGTTCAGCTTGCCACATACACCCATGGCCGATGCACAAATCCATTGCAGTAGCGGTAACTTCGTGACCGCGCAACCCGTCGGCATAAAAGACGGCATTGATTTTGAACATACCGGCAAAGTACGTGGGATAGATACGGTTGCGATCAAACAGCAACTCGACCTCGACAATATTGTTTTATTGCCCTCATTAGGTTATTCACCAACCGGTGAAATCTTTAACTGTTCTGCTGAAGCCGTTGCAACAGCCTGCGCCATCGAACTTAATGCCGACAAGCTTATTTTCATCGGTGATAATCACGACCAATTACCCAATGAAATGGTCGTTATGCAAGCAGAAGATGCACTCATGGAGCATGACCTGTCCGACAACCACACATTACAGTCAGCTATCGATGCGTGTGAAGCTGGCGTGAAACGCGTTCATTTACTGGACCGTGCCCAAGATGATGCCTTATTACAAGAGCTTTTCAGCCGTGATGGTGCCGGTGTAATGGTAAGCACAACACCATTTGAAAATACACGCCTTGCCACGATTGATGATATTGGCGGCATTCTCGACCTCATCCAGCCATTGGAAAATGAAGGCGTACTCGTTAAACGCTCTCGCGAAGATTTAGAAATCCATATTGAAAGCTTTGTGGTGATGGAACGTGATGGCGCTGTGCTAGCCTGTGCTGCGCTGCATGCTTATCCAGAAAGCCGTGTCGCCGAGTTAGCCTGTCTTGCTGTTTCTAGTGCTTACCGGGGTTTTGGTCGGGGTGAACAGTTACTCACAGCCATCGAACATCAAGCCAGAAAGCATAAACTGACAACACTCTGTGTACTCACTACGCAAACCGCACATTGGTTTTTAGAACAAGGGTTTGTGGCCGCAGATGTGTCCGATTTGCCTATAGAAAAACAAAGTCTCTACAACTATCAACGTAATGCCAAAGTCTTTAAAAAAGCTTTGCCTTAAGTTTTAGCGCTTTCGTCGATCCGTTTTTTATATTCAGGAAACAACAAAGGTGCTAACTCGTGTAGCGCTTTTTCATAAACCCGACGTTTAAAAAATACGATTTCCTTGGTTGGCGTCCAGTAATCAACCCACCGCCAATCATCAAATTCAGGTTTCTCGTATTGGTCGAGCTTTACATCTTCCTCTTTGCCAATAAACCGCAATAAGAACCAACGCTGTTTCTGGCCAATGCACAACGGTTTATTACCATATCGCAAATAGCGTTTAGGCAAGCGATAACGCAACCATCCGCTGGTCTTACCAATAATCTCAACATGTTGCTCTTGCAAGCCCACTTCTTCCATCAGCTCACGATATACCGCCTCTTCTGGCGTTTCGTGTGATTTGATACCACCCTGAGGAAATTGCCAAGAATCATGACGCGCACGTTGCGCCCACAGCACTTGATTGTGTTCATTGCAAAGAATAATGCCTACATTGGCCCGAAAACCATCTTTATCAATCACAAATCTAGTCTCTCACTACTGACAGTCAAACCAATCAGCAACGTCTTAGTTTTTCAATAATGTCTAGATTAGACAAACAAGCAACGCGATGCAAACTCATTTAACATACAATAAATGGTATTAACTACCCCATTCATATAAGAAAACAACCATGGCATTAGCAATATTTGATTTGGATAACACCCTACTAGGGGGCGACAGTGACTACCTCTGGGGGGAATACTTAGTAGAAAACAATTTCGTCGACAGTGAAAGTTACCAACGATCAAACCAGTATTTTTACGACCAATATCTCGCTGGCACCATGGATATTTTCGAATTTTCTGCCTTTCAATTTACGCCACTTGCGGATAACAATATGACCACCTTATTGGCTTGGCGTGATGATTACCTCAGCAAAAAAATTGAGCCCATCATCTTGCCCGCTGCCAAACAACTCATACAAAAACACCAGCAACAAAAAGACACCCTGCTGATTATCACCGCAACCAATAGCTTTATCACCAGTCCCATTGCAGAAAAACTGGGCATCCCACACTTTCTTGCAACCGAACCTGAAATGATCGACGGGCGGTTTACTGGCCAAGTCGAGGGCATGCCTTCATACCAACAAGGCAAAGTTGTCAGATTAGAACAATGGCTAATAGAACAAAATAAGACTTTAGAAGGCAGTTATTTTTATAGTGACTCGCATAATGACTTACCCCTATTAGAGCGTGTCTCACATCCGGTTGCAGTTGACCCCGATGACAAGCTCACTATCATCGCCAAACAGAGAGACTGGCCAGTTCTAAGCTTACGGTAAGTAAGGATTTAATAGAGCTACCCCTTAATAATTGATACAATTCCATGCTTCGTCATTAAGTTCAGGCCATCAATATGGAATGGGAAGTTGTTATTGGGCTAGAGATTCATGCCCAACTCGCCACCAAATCTAAAATTTTCTCAGGCGCTTCGACCGCCTACGGTGCTATCCCTAATACTCAGGCTTGTGCGGTTGATTTAGGTTTGCCTGGCGTACTCCCTGTTTTAAACCAAGAAGCCGTTAGACTCGCGATTAAATTTGGCCTTGCGATTGATGCAGAGCTCACAGAGCGATCAATCTTCGCGCGTAAAAACTACTTCTACCCAGATTCACCAAAAGGCTATCAAATCAGTCAATTCGAACTGCCTGTTGTTGGCAAGGGTCAACTCAGCATCGAGCTCGAAGACGGCACCGAAAAAATCATTGGTATTACCCGCGCTCACCTTGAAGAAGATGCCGGTAAATCCATGCACGAAGACTTCCAAGGCCAAACCGGTGTCGACTTAAACCGTGCCGGCACACCCCTGCTCGAAATCGTATCAGAACCTGATATGCGTAGCGCCAAAGAAGCCGTCGCCTACATGAAAAAAATCCACTCACTGGTTCGCCACATCGACATGTGTGATGGCAATATGCAAGAAGGCTCATTCCGTTGTGACGCCAACGTTTCTGTCCGCCCAATGGGCCAAGAAGAATTAGGCACACGGACAGAGCTCAAAAACATCAACTCCTTCCGTAATGTTGAACGCGCGATTAACATCGAAATCGAGCGACAAATCGAACTCATCGAAGATGGCGGTGAAGTTGTGCAAGAAACACGGCTTTATGACGCTGATAACAACGAAACCCGTTCCATGCGGAGCAAAGAAGAAGCCAACGACTACCGTTACTTCCCCGATCCAGATCTACTGCCTTTAGTACTAGATAAGGCCATGATCGAAGAAGTTAGGGCTACGTTACCCGAATTACCAAAAGCCAAAAAAGATCGCTTTGCCGCTGATATGGGCCTATCAAACTACGATGCCTCCGTACTCACCAGCAGTCGTGAATTAGCCGACTTCTACGAACAAGTACTCGCTAAAACAGACAGCAAAGATCCAAAGCTGTGTGCCAACTGGATCATCACCACGTTATTAGGTGCCCTTAACAAAGCTAGCCTAGAAATTGAACAGTCGCCGATCAGTGCAGAACAATTAGGTGGCCTATTAATCCGTATCAGCGATAACACCATCTCAGGTAAAATCGCAAGACAAATCTTCAAAGCACTCTGGAATGAAGAAGGCAAAGATGCCGATAGCATTATCGAAGACAAAGGCCTCAAACAAGTCACCGACACCGTTGCTATAGAAGCCCTAATCGACGAAGTCATCGCTAACAACGCCGCTCAAGTAGAACAATACCGCAGCGGTAAAGAACAAGTCTTCGGCTTCTTCGTCGGCCAAGTCATGAAAGCCTCAAAAGGTAAGGCAAACCCGGCTCAAGTAAATGAAATGTTGACAGCAAAATTATCCAGTTAGCGTCGAGACTCTCAAACTACACAGTTCAGCATGAACAATATCAAATGAATTCAAAGCAAGGCTAAAAAAATTGAAAAAGAGTGCTTTTGATCATGCAGGCCTAATTGCAGCCCTAGCGCCCATCATCTCTGATACTTTTTTGTTTGGCTGTACACTGGAAAATTTGGCTCTACACTTTCCTACCAACATAAATTCTGGGCAGAATTTGGGGATACCTTCGGCGGGTTATTAGGAGGGGTTTTCACACTTTTGGCGCTCTTCGTTTTAATCGCTGCCTTAGATATTCAAAAAAGAGAATTAGTTGCAACTAGAAGTATCATTTCTCAACAAAAGTTTGAATCAACATTTTTTGAGTTATTAAAATCATTTAATGACCAAATCCACTCACTTATCTTACTCAACTATCAAGCTCAAGATAAAAAACTAATCACAGATCAGGCCCAACAGCTTAGGGTTCCAATTTCTCGAGGTGACATTTCAAATAATGCTTTTCTTGATTTAATTCAAGACATCTACAATCACACTCCTATTTTTCATCTACAAGAGATGAATGAACTTCTCTTTAATTTCAAAGCTAATTATATCTAATGGCCTTGAAGATAAAGACAAATATGTAGATATCTTAACCGCTTATGCCAGTCAGGATGGTCTGTATCTATTGATATGTCATGCTCTTTGTTCTACTCAAAATTCTCTAGCCCCCCTCTTCTCCACTTATGGAGCTCGACATGATCAACCAGCCTAAAAATAACGCTCTGAAATAAGTATTGAGCCTAGCTTATGCTGAAAGTATACAAAATTAATAGATAAAAGCTTTCTTCTTCTCGGGTTCAATAAAAAGTCCAGACCAAACCGCCCTCAGTGCAAAGCCGAACTTTGAAAGCTATTTAAAGTTAATACGACGAGTGTCTGAGCGTAGCGAGTTTTCGTCGTATCTCAAATAGATTGAAAAATGAGGGAACCCGAAGGGCAAGCATGGCTGGCCTTTTGATTGGTTCCGTTTATTTTGGCCACGCAAATAAATGAACGTCCCCACAGCAGTGGATTCAAATAAAACCACCTTTCATTAAGCTTTTATCAAAAAGCTAATCCGACAGTTCAGCTATCTCCCGCGCCGCAGCCAACAACGCTAACCGAGCAATCACCCCATACGCATAAAACCGATTAGGCTCCGCATCAGGCTCACCTTGTTTATCCGGTGTATTACAAGACTGTGCAAATGCCAACGGTTCAAAATGCATACCCGGCGCGTTCAAATTTTCATTCTGATCACGACCCGTATGAACGCGATAAAAACCACCCACGACGAAGTGATCAATCATGTAAACCACTGGTTCCGCAACCGCATTCTCTTCACCAATGGTTTCAAAGGTATGAACACCCTCTTGAATCAACACATCCTCGACTTCTAACCCGTCCTTACTCGATGACATTTTATTCCGTTGTTTGCGATTGAGATTCTCAATTTCCTCGGCACTTTTGACCATCATAATACCCATGCCATAAGTCCCTGTATCAGACTTCACCACCACAAAAGGTTCTTTATCTATGCCGTATTCATCGTATTTTTTCTGAATCATACCGAGTAAGTCTTCGACATTGCCAGATAAACATTCAATACCTAGTTTTTCTTTAAAATTGACTTTACCGCACTGCAAAGACAATGGCGAAACCAGCCACGGATCAATCCCAACCTGCTCCGCAAATTCTTCTGCTACCGCTTGATAATGTGTAAAGTGATCTGACTTTTTACGATTTGACCAACCCGCTGCTAATGGCGGTGTCACCTGCTGTTCCAAGTTTTCTAATATCTCCGGACGCCCACCTGATAGGTCATTATTCAACAGCACCAGACAAGGGGAATAATCACCCAAAGCAATCCGATCGCCCACTCGCGTTAACGGTTCTAATAAATAGGTTTTACCCGACGGTAAATCAACAGATATGGCTTCCGTCAGATCGTCTCGAAGGCTACCCAAACGCGCCTCAATACCCGCCTGCTCAAAAATACCACGTAATATTTCAAGGCTTTCTAAATAAAACAAATTACGGGTGTGATTTTCAGCCACGATAAGGACTTTTTTAGCCTTCGGGCAAACCCGCTCAACCGCAGATTGCACAGCTTGAATACATAACGGCATAAAAGCGGGGTTCAAATTATTAAATCCAGCCGAAAACAAATTGGTGTCAACGGGGGCTAATTTAAAACCGGCATTGCGTAAATCAACAGACGCATAAAAAGGCGCCGGTGTTTCCAGCCACTGCTCGCGTAACCAGGCTTCGACCTGCATTTGGTTTTGTAGTAAATGTTCTTCTAAATGCTGAAGCGGTCCCTGCAAAGCAGTCTTCAGGTTTGGTACACCTAATGTCATATCCAATTAGCCTTAATATCAGTCAGAAAGCCACTTTGAAGAGGCAGTAATATGTGAATCAACACACAGTTTTAGCAGACGCCGTCATGCATACTACATTCTCGTATGTAACGAACCCTTATGGCAAGGGCAACTTTTAAAGTTTGTGACTAGCTTGACGATAAAAAATACGTTATCTTCATCAATTGGCCTTGCCCAACTAAATTAAATCTAAAGGTATAATTTTAAGTTGTGAGTGATCATCAAACTGAATTTTCTGATTCAAAGATCATGGTTATCGATGACAGTAAGACTATTCTTTGCTCGGCAGGAACACAGCTAAAGAAAGCCGGCTGCGATGTACATACTGCGGAAAATGGCTTTGTAGCTCTTCCCTTTATTAGTGATCAACGTCCTGATATCCTCTTTATCGATATCATGATGCCGCGATTAGATGGCTATCAAACCTGTTCATTGGTTGAAAGTAACCCCAAATATAGTGACATACCCATTGTCATGCTATCGGGTAAGGATGTCTTATTCGATCGTGCCAAAGGACGTGTTGTTGATGCTGAAGAATACCTGACAAAGCCTCTTACCCGTGAAGACTTATTAGGTGCAATTCGGACACATTTACCCACGAAAGAAAGTGAAGCGGAACTGAAATCTCAAACGCCGAAACCAGAAATCAAATCTGAACCTTTGTCATTAGAGATTGAATCTGAACCACTATCATTGGATAGTAAATAATTATGGCACTTATTTTAGTTGCAGATGACTCACCGACTGAAGTCTTCATGCTAAAAAGGATCTTAGAGAAACATAAACACCAAATCATCGTTGCAGAAGATGGCAAACAAGCCATAAAATTGACTCATAACAAGAAACCCAATTTGATTGTCATGGATGTCATTATGCCCAACTCAAACGGCTTCCAAACGACACGCTATCTCACTAAGGATCCACAAACCAGTGATATTCCTATCGTGATTGTGTCATCGAAAGACCAAGAATCAGATAAACTCTGTGGCTTAAGACAAGGCACCAAAGGTTATCTGGGCAAACCTATAACGGAAGAATTACTGATCGCTGAAGTCAATAAGTTAGTAGGGAAAGCCGCATGAGCCAAATTAATACACCTTTTGATGTTATTCAACTACTTCGTGATATTGAACAACGAAGTCAACAAGGGGGGAACCGCTTATCTCAACAAGGTGAGCGCCAAGTTACCTGGACAGCAGTCGATTTTAAAATAGCACAGCTCAGTTACATACTCCCCCTAACTGAAACACGGGAAATATTCCCAGTACCACAACAAATAACAGCTGTACCTCGCTCTAAATCATGGGTTTATGGTATTGCAAATCTTCGAGGTGATCTACTGCCTATTTTTGATCTGAAATGTTTCTTATTAGGTCAAAAATCAAAAGTGTCTAAACGAAGTAGAGTGTTAGTCTTAAATCACACTAGTCTCTATTCAGGATTATTAGTTGACGAGGTTTCCGGACTAAAACACTTTCAAGAACAACCGACACAAACAACACAACAAAAAGATAGTGCGATTGCAGCGTATCTCGATGGAAACGTAACGCAAAAGGATACAAACTGGGACGTCTTTAGTCTCCAAAAGCTAGCGACTGATCAGCGCTTTTTAAATGCTGCCAAATAATATTAAAGTTCTAGGACAACGATTATGAACTCCCCAAGTAAACTCTTTTATTCCTCATTACTCTCATCGAAGAATATTTTTAATCTATTCTTAATGGTGCTGTTTGCCAGTGTCACTATCTATGGCATCTGGTTGTTAGCAACCGATCAATACCCAGTCTTCATCGGCACTAAGATCCAATTTACGAGTGCCATTGTCGGGACTTTCTTAATCACGATCCTACTCACAGCCCATTTGAGTTACGTCCCTTTGGATAAATTACAGGCTTCATTAGATGAGGTGGAGAAACGTAGTCGCCAAAACCAAGATGCCATCTTAAGATTGTTAGATGAAATGGGTGACCTTGCTGATGGTGATTTAACCGTTTCAGCTACCGTGACAGAAAACATTACCGGTGCGATTGCCGACTCGGTTAACTTCACAATTGATGAATTGCGTAATCTGGTTACCCAAATCAATACGACCACTTTACAGGTAGCGTCAGCGGCACAAGAAACACAGGCAACCGCGCTACATCTTACCGATGCCAGTGACCATCAGGCACAGCAAATAACCGAAGTAAGTACTGCAATCACAGACATGGCAGGTTCGATTGAACAAGTGTCTCAAAATGCCAGCCAATCTTCTGACGTGGCAACCCAATCGGTAAATTTAGCTGCGCAAGGTAATGAGGCAGTGAAGAAGGCAATCAGCGGTATGGACACTATCCGTGAGCAAATCCAAGAAACCTCCAAACGGATGAAACGATTAGGGGAAAGTTCACAACAAATTGGTGACATTGTTGAATTAATCAATGATATCGCAGAACAAACAAACATCCTGTCATTGAATGCTGCAATTCAGGCTGCGATGGCAGGTGAGGCAGGACGTGGCTTTGCCGTGGTTGCTGATGAGGTCCAACGCCTCGCCGAACGTTCGGGTAGTGCCACCAAGCAAATTGATGCCCTCGTTAAAACAATTCAAAGCGATACCAATGAAGCGATTAGCTCAATGGAACGTAGTACGACGGAAGTGGTTACCGGAGCTAAACTGTCACAAGATGCCGGTGCATCGCTTGAACAAATCGAAGCGGTATCGCATCGTCTCGCTGACTTGAGCAACAACATCTCTGATGCAGCTAAACAACAAGCCAGTGCTGCGGGTAGCACCTCAGACAATATGAATGTCATCCAAGAAATCGCCATGCAAACCTCAACAGGTGCCAATGAAAGTGCTGATTCTATCGGCCGTTTATTAGAACTCACAAATGAGTTACGTACTTCGGTTTCTGGCTTTAAATTGCCATCATAAAATTAATTCAAAGGCGATATACATGTTTGACATTGCATTAACGCATTCATGCCTTATCTGGGGCAAATAATGGCCCAGCTAAATAATGGTGATTATGACGCCCTCGCTTGGGTACAAAATGAAGTCCAGCAATCACTCGCTGATGCTTTGCAAATTCTGACGCGTTTTATTGATAATCCAAAAGATGCGGCGAGTATTGAACCTTGCGTAACACAATTACACCAAGTGACAAGCACTATGAAAATGCTGAACTTACAGGGTGGACTGTTACTCAGCCAAGAAATGTTAGCTTCTGCCACCCTCATTCGTAGCAATGCAGGTGCCGATACAACAGCATTGCAAGATAGTTTGTTAAAAGGCCTTTTATTGCTGCCAAACTACCTTAATCAAATAGGGCCAGAGATTGAAGACCACCCATTACGTCTGATCGATACCATCAACGAATTACGCCTTGGTCGTGATGAAAAAGCCATCACAGCAAACAGTTTATTCAAACCAAGCTTATCGGTTGTTTTGCCCAATGATGTCTTACCAAAACCCCACGACACAACAAAAAGTACCGTTTCACTAGACAAGGTAGGTCATGCATTCCAAGTCTCATTACTAAGCTGGATAAAAAATAATGATGATAACAGTCTAAACAAACTATCACAGCTCGTTCATTACCTTCGCATGAGTTGTACTCACGAACGCAATATTTTGCTTTGGTGGGTTGCGGAAGGCGTTATTGAAGCCATCAATGATGATGGGCTTGCCGTTGATACAAAAACTAAACTCAGCCTTGGCAAGCTCAACGACCCGATTAAGTCATTGACCAAACATGACGAACAATGTTTATTATCCCTGTTCCCGACCGACCTCGTGCATCAATTATTGTTGCTGGTCGCACAATCAACCAGCGCCGGTACGCAAGTCAGCCAAATCAAAGCCACTTTTGGCTTAGATTTCTGTGACCAGCAAATTCATCAGAAAATCTATAGCTTCACCGATAACACCCTCACTGAAGCCCGTGCCGGTGTTTTAGAACAGCTCCTTGAAGCCAAAGAACAGCTTAGTCAATTTGACCGTAATGAGCCAAATGCAACGACCGTTATCGAACAAATTTCAGCACAGTTTTCGAGCTTAGCAAGTTCACTTGACCTCATTACCGAAGAAACCGCCAGCCAAATACTGCATCAACATCAAGAGATATTATCAAACGCATCAACTCAGGATGAATTACCTTCTGATAGTCAATTAATGGCCCTTGCCGACGATTTGCTTCGCATCGAGAATCAACTACAGCAAGCAAACCATGTCAGCAGCCCACAAGAGAATCCTGAAGGTCTACAAAGTGCCGTTATTGATGAATGTCTCAATGAACTCGCAAACATTAAAGAAACATTGACTCTAGTTGAAAACAAGCGCGTCAGCAATGATGAGGTTATCCCTGATACAGCAGCCAAAATAGCACTTATTGCAGGTAGTACATCAATGTTAAGCCTAGATGACACCACGCGATTATTAGAAGGCACAGCGGCAAAAATGACACAACGTCATACTAGCCAGGATGATTTCACTGATAATGAATTCGGCTCACTTACTGAAATTATTGCCGCCACCGAACTCTATCTAGAGGGCCTAAGTCAACATGGCCAACATCAGACACAGTTCCTCACACAAGCACAACACCAACTAGATCATTTTGAAGCCTTAGCCAAGGGCGAAGTCATTACTGACAAATCAGAAACTGTCGTGCCACCTTCACAGACTATTCGACCTGAAACCAGTGTTGATCGTTATATCGAACTAAAACACTTGATCACATCTGATTTTGCCGAAGAAGAAGTTAGCCTAGAGCTCGAAAAGTCACCCCAAAAAGTCACACCAGAGCCACAACAAAAAACCAGTGTTGATAGATATATCCAACAGCTGGATGAAGCGCCTGCACCACAGCAGGAAACCAGTGTTGATAAATATACCCAACAGCTGGATGAAGCGCCAGTTCCACTACAGGAAAACAACAGTGAGGGACTCGAACTACAGTCGTTCGAATTAGATGTAAATGACCTATCCAAAATTAATGCCGAGCATCAATTTGCTGAGGGAGTCGATCCTGATATAGCAGAAGTGTTCATCGAAGAAGCGGATGAAGTCTTAGCCGAATTAGATACGCTAGTTCCGAGCTGGCAAGCAACCCAAAATGATGCAGAACTCGCTACCATCCGTCGCCATTTCCATACTTTAAAGGGCAGTGGACGCATGGCTGGTGCTGACAAAATTGGTGAATTAGCTTGGTCTGTCGAAGACCTGCTTAACCGCGCACTTGATAATCAAATTGAAACATCAACTACCTTCCAAGAACTTGTTTCATCAAGCCATCAACTTATTCCCGCCTTAGTGACACGTTTTACACAAGGTAACATGTCGGAAGACAATGAGGTCGAAGCATTACAAACTGCCATTAATAGTCTCATTTCCCCGGAAACTGAAGCTGCAGCAGAAAATACTGAAACAACAGATCATGAATTACGCCAAATCTTTAGCGATGAAGTGTCTGTCCATATCAGTGCATTCAAAGATCACTTATCCAATGCAACAGCACCTTTCAATATAAGTGAAGCAATTATTCAAATCACCCATGCCATCAAAGGCTGTGCAGCGATAGTTGAAATCAACGCTATCTCAGATGTTTCTATCACCTTCGATGATAAGCTACGCCAATTTTATCAACAAAATGTGCAGCTGAATGAAGTTCAACTAAATACACTGAATACATGGCTTAACGACTTTGAAAGTTTAATCGATGACGCCTTAGAAGAAAGAGATACCTCAGAACAAACCGAAAACTTATTCGCACTGCTTAGTGAATTAACTATAGAAAAAAGCAACCCAACACATCGTATCGATCCTGAGACATTATCTGTCTTCCTAGAAGAAACAGATGAATTACTAGAACAATATCACCTGTTAAGACAACAACTTCAGCAATTACCTCATGATGAAGACTATAAATCGGCTATAAAATACACACTCGCTAAGCTCAGCGAAAGCTCAGCGTATGCCGATGTCAATGAGCTGAAAGAGGCCTATCAATCACTGTTTCGACTTTCAGCAGAAGCAGATATATCTGCTTCAACAGTCTCGTCGCTGATAGACACCGGTTCCATACAAGTCAATAACATCGTCGAGAATCTAAGGAATAACCGAGATCCTTCGGATGTTGAAGACTTCTCAGCACAAGTCGAACACTATTTCGATACGCTTCATACCATACGTTTAGTCACATCCGATACCGTTGAAACTAATAACAACATCATCGATAGTGGTCCATTCATCATTCCCGAAACAGATGATGAATTACTAGAAACCTTTACAGAAGAATGTGCAGAACTATTGGAATCAAGTGGTAATGCCATAAAACAATGGCAGCAAAACCCGGAAGATGACGAAGCCGCATTACAATTACAACGCGACCTCCACACCTTAAAAGATGGCTCCCGTCTAACAGCCATTACGCCTATTGCCGATTTAACGCATCACACAGAATCACTCGCTATCATGGCCAGTGACAATCAATGCGACACTAACGAAGCATTCTTTAATCTATTACAACGATGCCGAGATCGCTTGGCAGATATGCAGGATCAACTAAGTCGACGTGACAATATCATGTCTGCAAGTGATCTCATTACAGAGATAGAACAATTCAACGGCCAGTCTGTAGAATCAACTAGCCCTGAAATTGATGTTACCCAACTTATTCCAACTATCAGTGCACCTGTTGAAGCTGAGCAAATAGCAACAAGTAGTAAACCAGCTAGCGGCAACAACGAACAAGTCAGGGTTAAGGCCGAACTCCTCGGTTTCCTAACCAACTTCGCAGGCGAAATCAATATCTCACGAGATCGTGTCAGCCAACAAAATACGGCTATGCGGCAGCAACTAAGCGAAATGGAATCAACAGTTGAACGCTTACAAGATCAACTGTGTAAATTAGAAATGGAAACAGAAGCACAAATCCTATTCCCCTATGAAGATACTGCCAACCAAAGTAGGTCAGAATTCGATCCGCTTGAACTTGATCGCTTTTCACAAATTCAGCAACTTTCACGTGGTTTAACAGAAAGTGTCACCGACTTACACGACATTACCCGTACAATTGAAGGGCTCTTTATAGAATCTGACACCATTCTGATTCAACAATCTCGTCTCAGTACTGATCTTCAACAAGTCCTAATGAACACCCGCTTACTCCCCTTCAGCGGACTAGTGCCTCGCTTCGAACGTATCGTCAGACAAACCAACGATGATCTTGGTAAAAAATCTGAATTAATGGTTTACGGTGCAGATAGAGAACTCGATAGAACCATTCTCGATCACATCGTTGCACCCATTGAACATATCCTCCGAAATGCCATTTCACACGGTATCGAAAGTGAGGAAGAACGCAAACAAGCAGGAAAAGATATCGTCGCGAATTTAACGCTTACTATTACGAGTGATGGTTCAGAGATCTTGATCACTTTATCAGACGACGGTAATGGAATTGACGTTGAAAAAATTCGAGAGAAAGCGCTTGCTAAGAACTTAATCAATCCAGATAAAATGCCAAGTGATGACGAACTCATCCAGCTCATTTTGCATTCAGGTTTTAGTACCGCAGATGATATTTCCCAACCAGTAGGGCGTGGTGTTGGCATGGATGTCGTCAACAGTGAAATTAGGACATTGAAAGGACGACTATCAATCCAATCCGTGCCAGGACAAGGTTCAAGTTTTAGTATTCGCTTACCTCTATCGCTCTCCGTTATACAGGCATTACTCATCGGCTGTGCAGATGACCAATATGCTGTACCGCTTGCTTCAGTTCGTGCGATTGAACGGATCTCGATTAAAGAAGTAAAAGAGTTATTAGCTCAGGGGGATGAAGCGCGATACGAGTTCAATGGGACCTATTATAAGTTTATGGCCCTAGCAAGCTTGCTTAATCAGCCCTTTAGATTACAAGATGAGCATCCACCACAACAGCCACTACTCTTGTTTAACTCTAGTGAAGTACAAGTCGCACTCGTTGTCGATTCAATTAATAGCAGCCGCGAGATCGTCTTGAAATCAGTTGGTGAACAGTTAGGTCATATCGAAGCTATTAATGGCGCTACGATTTTACGCGATGGACAGGTTGTTTTTGTACTCGATATTCCGACCCTCATTAACACCGTCGATAAAACGATTGCTGCAGACAATTTACTCAATAGTGCTATTTCAACATTGGAATCAACCCAAACCCGTCTACCCGTTGCCATGGTCGTCGATGATTCGATCACCATGCGTAAAGCATCCCGCAACTTGTTAAAACGTCATGGTTTTGAAGTCACTACTGCCCGTGATGGTATCGATGCAGTTGCATTATTGAATGAACAAGTACCAGATGTTATTTTACTTGACGTCGAAATGCCAAGAATGGATGGTTTCGAGTTTGCAACATTGGTTAGAAATGATGAACAATTCAGTGATATTCCTATTATCATGATCACATCACGAACAGGGGACAAACACCGTACCCGTGCTCGTAATATTGGTGTCAACGCATATCTTGGTAAACCCTATCAAGGAGGTGAGTTAGTCGATACACTGCAAAACTTATTGGGTGCGAAATACCCAGAGCATGATTAACTTGAGTACACTTTCAGGAATTCCACATGGCTGAGCTTTCTACTGACCCCATTCCTTGCATGCTGATTCCACTGCAACAACACTATTTTTTACTGCCAAACACCACTATTGCTGAAGTCATCCCCATGCCGAGAATCACGCTCGCGGAAGACAAGCCCAGTTACTATATCGGTCAATATGAATGGCAATTTCAACAATTAGCTATTCTTGATCTGGAAAACCTAATAGAAAACGAAGACAGCCATAGTAAAGAAGCCAATAAGCTATGCATCACCCACAGTATAAACCCTGACACCAAACTACAAGCTTATGCTTTGCCCTGCCATGGCTCGCCGCAATTAATTCATATTAATGAAAGTGCACTCAAATTAGTCGATGATAATACCGCAACATCTGCGTATTTACATTGCCGTACCCACATCGGCAATAAAATCGCCTATATCCCAAATCTAGATGAACTCGAAGAGCTCATCCTACAACACCGTTAAAAAAGAGTAATTAAACGTGCATCATAAGCTTTTTAGTTTATGATAACTCCATGTTTTTTTTTCATATCCGGCTCATTTTCGGCCTCCTTCTTCTTCTTTTGTCCTCGCATAGCCACGCTGTGAGTAACCCGGCATTAGAAAAGCAGCGCACGCAATTTCAACTTGCTCTCAAAGCCCTTCAAAACGAGCAATTCAACCAATTCCATCTTCATAAAAAACAACTTGCTGACTATCCACTCAAACATTATCTTGAATACCGTTATCTACGAAATAACCCAACCGTTCAACAGCCCAAAGACCTAACACATTTTATCAAGCAAAATAGTCATAGTTTCTATGCAGACAGACTCCGTAATACCTGGTTAGACAAACTAGCCAAAAACAAACAATGGTCTGATTACCTAAATGTCTATCAAGTGCCACAAAACTCTGCACGGCAATGCACACAGTTAACCGCACTTATCAAAACAGGTAAGCGACACCGGGCATTAAAAGAAACCACTGACCTCTGGTTAATTGGCAAGTCGCAACATAAAAACTGTGATGTCGCCTTCCAGTTTTTAAAAGACCAAGGAAAACTAACAGAGAAACTGCGTTGGCAAAGGCTTCAACTTGCCGTCAAACAACAACAATTTTCTCTTGCGAACTATCTCGCCAAGTCAACGAAAGATCCCGCCATAGCAAAAAAATGGCTCTCTCACTGGCAGCGCATGACTAAAAACCCACTCAGCCAACTTCAATTAATGCCATCAAGCACGCCTCTCAAATTGCCGAATTTCCTCAATGCCCAAACCTTGAATAAAACCTTGATCGAATATGGCCTAACACGTTTAGCCCAAAAATCGACAGAACATGCTTTTAGACAATGGCAGAGATTAAAACAAGAATATAAATTCAGCATAACTGAACGACACACTATTCAAGGCATTATCGCAACGCGAGCTGCACTCAACAGGCAAGATAGAACGCTGCATTTTTATGGCGAGACACCCCATCAGCATTGGAGAGCACGTGCAACTTTGTGGCAACAGGATTGGCCAGCCACCCAAAAAGCCATTCGGAGCCTAAGCATGGAGGAACGTAACACAACTCGTTGGCAATACTGGCTAGCGCGCAGTTACGCAGCACAAGGGCAGCAGCGAAAAGCCGATAAAATTTATCACAAACTCATGCTGGAACGTGATTATTATGGTTTCCTCTCCGCCGATAAATTGGGCAAAAAATATCACCTAAATCACCAGCCCTTACCCTTAACTAAACAACAGATCACGGCTTTCTCAAATCGACTAGAGATACAACAGTTACACGAGTTTTATGTGCTTAGTATGAACACAGAAGCACGACAACAGGCCTATTATCTGAAGCAAATATTACCCAAACGTGATCTTGAAATATTAGCCACATTGACCCACGATTGGGGTTGGCATGATCAAACGATCGCCTTACTCAGTAAAGCAAAATCATGGAACGATCTTAATTTACGTTTTCCAGTCATCTACGAACAAAATATGATTCAGGCAGGCAAACAAACCGGCTTAGACCCCTCTTGGTTACTCGGTGTGGTAAGACAAGAAAGTGCCTTTAACGTCAAAGCCCGTTCACGCGTTGGTGCACGTGGCCTAATGCAATTGATGCCCAAAACAGCACGTTCAATTGCTAGGCGTATCAAAGCCCCACTTAAAAACTTATCAGAATTAGTTACCCCACGACGCAACATCCAATTAGGTAGTGCTTACTTACGACAAGTTTATGATGAACACCAGAAAAACCCCGTTCTCGCCACGGCTTCTTATAACGCTGGGCCCAGCCGTGTAACACGCTGGCTACCGGAAAAGACCTTACCTGCAGATATTTGGATTGAAAATATTCCTTTCAATGAAACCAGAAAGTACACCGCAAATGTCATCAGTTACGCCGCTATTTTTGATTACCAACGCAAGCAAAAAATAACACCTCTTCTAAGACGTATGCCGGCTGTTCAACCTAAAAACTAGTTTTGAAAAGAATTGTCTATGAAAGCTAGGTTAAACTAACTACATGGAAACTTATCTTGTCGGCGGCAGTGTCCGCGATCAACTCCTTGGCCTTCCGATAAAAGACCGGGATTGGGTTGTAGTGGGTGCGAGCCCAAATGATATGTTGAAACAAGGTTACCGCTCTATAGGTAAAGACTTCCCTGTTTTCCTTCACCCAAAAACCCAAGAAGAATATGCCCTCGCAAGAACGGAGCGTAAAACAGCACCAGGCTATAAAGGCTTTGCGATTCATGCTTCACCCGATGTCACACTCGAACAAGATCTTGCCCGTCGTGATTTAACCATCAATGCCATTGCCCAAGATACTAATGGCCAATTAATCGATCCCTATGATGGCCAACAAGATATAAAAGATAACGTGCTACGGCATGTCTCCCTTGCATTTACCGAAGACCCAGTTCGTGTACTACGAATCGCACGCTTCGCGGCACGGTTTGACTTTACGATTGCTGATGAAACCAAAGACTTGATTCAACAAATGATAAGCGCAAAAGAACTTGATCATTTGGTCCCCGAACGTGTTTGGCAAGAATTAGCGAAAGCCCTGCAAACCGCGCAACCCTCCCGTTTTTTTACCTCGCTACGCGATACAGGTGCCTTACAATCCTTATTTCCTGAAGTCGATCGCTTATTTGGCGTGCCCCAAGTCCCAAAATGGCACCCTGAAGTCGATACCGGAGTACATGTAATGATGGTCATCGACCAAGCTGCCCGATTAAGTCAAGATACCGCTGTTATTTTCGCTGCGCTCTGCCATGATTTAGGAAAAGGCACTACACCCAAAGCCATTTTGCCGCAGCATAATGGCCACGAAGTCCGAAGTATTAAACTAACCGAAGAGCTCTGCCAACGTATTCGAGCCCCTAAAGATATCCAAACATTGGCCATCAAAGTAGCTGAATACCATACCCATATGCATCTGTTGATGGAGTTAAAATCCAAGACTATTCTCGACGTCATCAATGCTATAGATGCCTTTAGAAAACCACAACAGTTTGAACAATATCTACTCGCCAGTGAAGCCGATTTTCGAGGACGCCCCGGCTATGAAGATGCTGACATGCCAAACGTCGCTATTTTTAAACAATGCTATGAAGCATGCAAAGCTATCGACGTCAAAAACATCCTTGCGCAAGGT
Organism: Gammaproteobacteria bacterium; assembly: GCA_029248745.1. GTDB lineage: Bacteria > Pseudomonadota > Gammaproteobacteria > Nitrosococcales > Methylophagaceae. Next base: position 180,937 of record JAQWIT010000008.1, on the reverse strand, counting down.
CTCGAAGGAAAAGCCATTTCAGAAGCACTCGACAAACAACGGATACAAGCGATTAGCCATGTCATGAAAAAAGTGAAACAAGACCATAAAAACTGAACAAATCCTGTAGTAATTACAGTAAACTGCCATACCTAAATAGTTTTCATAAATAACCAAGATAGGACTTCATCCCATATGAGTAGTGCAATTTCCGCTAACTGGACCAGCGTTAACGCTGCCTGCCAGCCATTAGTTGACCAACTCGTTGCTGACGCACAAGCTTTGCAATTAGAAGTCCGTACATTAAGTAACGGGACACGCATCATTGATGCCGGGATAAATTGTGTCGGTGGGCTAGAAGCCGGTCGCTTAATTGGCGAAATCTGCATGGGTGGGCTTGGCACAGTAACATTAAGCACCAATAGCGGTTTTGATAACTGGCCCTGGTCTGTCAATGTACATGCAAAAACACCGGTATTAAGCTGCTTAGGTAGTCAATATGCGGGTTGGAGTCTGTCTCACAAAAGCGAAGAAAGCGAGTTTTATGCACTGGGCTCCGGACCTGGCCGCGCTTTAGCCGCTAAAGAAGAAGTCCTTAAAGAGTTTCGCTACAAAGATAACGCTGACAGCACTTGTATCGTATTAGAAGTCGATAAATTCCCACCCGTCGAAGTAGCGGAAAAAGTAGCCAAAGATTGCGGTATTGCAGCTGATGAATTGACCTTTATCTTAACACCAACCTCAAGCACTGCAGGTGTAATGCAAATCGCCATTCGTGTTTTAGAAGTTGCCATGCACAAAGCCCACACTTTGCACTTCCCAATGGATAGAATTATCGATGGCTTTGGTGTGACACCTGTCGCACCACCAGGCGGAGACTTCATGACAGGTATGGGTCGCACCAATGATGCAATCTTATATGGTGGTTTGGTTCATCTCTTTGTCCAGTCAAGCGATGATGAAGCCAAAGACTTAGCAGAGAAAATGCCAAGTAATACTTCTTCAGATTATGGTCGTCCTTTTGGCGAGATTTTTAAATCATATGAATATGATTTCTTTAAAATTGACCCTATGTTATTCAGCCCTGCCAAAGTCATTGTGACAAATGCTAATAGCGGCAACAGTTACACTGCAGGGGAATTGAATGAGGCAATGCTAACGACTTCTTTCGGGTTATAACCAAACTTAGTAATGGCATCTCAACATATCGTCATTTTTAATGACACGCATGGCTGGCATAGCAACCAACTCCTCAATGCTTTTGCAGATTATGATGTTGATGTCACGCTAGCAGACTTGGCAGATTGCGCGATTGATCTCAATGCTGAACATGGCCTATGGATACCCGGTTTAGAAGGCAAATTACCTGACGCCGTGATTGTACGCGGCATTGCACCTGGGACTTTAGAACAAATTACCTTGAGAATGGACATTCTCCATACGCTGGCAGAGTTAAATATCCCCGTTCAGAATACGGCTAAAGCTATTGAACATACAGTCGATAAAGCCCGAACATCATTACGTCTTCATCTCGCTGGCATTACAACACCTAAAACCTGGGCTTGTGAAAACAGCCAAAAAGCACAGCGCATTGCTGAACAACAATTAAAACAAGGCCATGCACTGGTCCTAAAGCCCCTGTTTGGTTGCCAAGGTAAAGGCATTAAAAAAATCACATCATTGGCTGAACTGAGAAAACAAATACCTGTCGGTGACGCTTTTTATTTACAGCATTACATCGAGCCTTATACACCAAACCAATGGCAAGATTGGCGTCTTATGGTCATCGATAACCAAGTCGTAGCGGCCATGTCGCGCCATGCCAAACATTGGATCACCAATTTTGCACAAGGTGCAGACTGCTTAGCAGCTACAATAAACGATGACATGATGGCTTTAGCTTTAAATGCAAGTAAAGCAGTGGATGCGGCTTATGCTGGTGTTGATATTATCCGCGCGCAAGATGGTAGTTACACCGTTTTAGAAGTCAACAGCATCCCTGCTTGGAAGGGCTTACAACAAGCGACAGGGATCAATATTGCTCATCACATCGTACAAGCCATTAATAAGCGTCTTACCACAACTCCCCAAACAGAACATGCTCAGCACTAAGGAAATAGAAAACGCGATTACTTGGGCATGTATTCAAGAAGTATCAGCACCCAAACCCGGCAATGTTAATTGCTTTAGTGATGGCCATGACATGTCGATACAACAATTTATCGACAGTGCACATGCTATCGCACTCGGCTTATCACAACCCGATCAAAGTATCGGCGAAATGATCTTAAATGCAGTCAAAGCAACCAGGACGGTTGTAGACTGTAACACCAATCTAGGCATCATTTTACTCTTTGCACCACTCTGCAAAGCCATCCACTCATGCCAGTATTTTGAACAATTACCGACAGCGTTATCGCGCACCCTCAACTCTCTCTCTAATGAAGATACAAAATTAGCCTATCAAGCGATTCAAATTGCCCAGCCTGGGGGCCTTGGAAAAAATAAAGAGCAAGACATTCATTCAACTCCGACAGTAGGCCTAAAACAGGCTATGCAGCTTGCTGAAGATTATGATTCAATCGCAGCACAATATAGCAATAACTATCATGATATTTTTGAGGTCGGTTTAAGCAATTTGACATTATCGATTAATTGTGGGGAAAGTATTGAATGGGCTACCGCTTTCGCGTATCTTAAGCTTCTGTCAGCAATGCCAGACAGCTTGATATATCGCAAACAAGGTTTGGCATGTGCAACCACAGTGATGACTAGGTCAAAAAAAATAATCGAAAAGATGGCGAAAAACCAGAATCTGAGTGAATTTGAGACCGACATCACCCTATGGGACACAGAATTAAAGCAGAATGCGATTAACCCGGGTACAACTGCAGATATGGCCGCCGCAAGCTTGCTAATTTATGCATTTTCTCAGGCGCTTTCTTAAAAAGAATTTCAGTCATTGTGTATCCTAAAAAATCATAATACTGAGCAGGGCATACGTTCCTTTAATACGTATAACCTCAACACTCGAGGGAGTGTTGAATTAATTGAGAATTTTTAATAATTTTTTGGAACAGGACAAAATAATATGCCAGTTATCGATCGTGTACTTGTAGGGGAATCTCTTGTCATTGAAGATGGAGATCTAGACAACGTTGCTCATATTGACTTAGTTATGGGCCCTCGTGGTTCAGCAGCAGAAGATGCCTTTTGCCGCACACTAACAGACCAAAAAGCCGGTGTTAATGGCTTACTTGCTGTAGTTGCGCCTAATTTAATGGTGAAACCTGCAACAGTTATGTTTAACAAAGTCACTATCAAAAACATGAAACAAGCCGTTCAAATGTTCGGCCCAGCACAGCGCGGCGTTGCTGTGGCTGTTGCTGAGTGTGTTGAAGATGGCACAATTCCTATGGCTGAAGCTGATGATTGTTTCATCTGTGTTGGTGTTTTCATTTCTCCAACAGCAGACAACGATCAAAAAATTCAAGATTGGAACTACCGTGCAACAAAAGAATCAATCAAACGCGCTGTAGCACGTGAACCTAAAGCAGCTGATGTTGTAGCACAATACAAAGCTTCTGAGCATCCTTTCGCTGCAGAAGGCTGAGTAAGTCAGATTATTCAGTGAGCCCGCCCTTGATTGAGACGGGCTCACTTATAATCCTTAGGCATTCACGTGTCAACAGACCTTGATGCAGGAGACTTGCGATTAACACCTGCTCCACACCTAACTCAGCTAAAATAGTAATATCTTCCAGACGAACACCACCCGCTGCGATCAGACTCACCTCCCGTTTCTTTTCTCGCAAAGCCCCCATTAAAACTAAATCTGGCCCCTGACTTAATCCGACCCGATCTAAATTCATCACAATCACCTTATCTGGCCATAATTCGACTTGCTCTAATAGGCGCTGATCTCCCAGAAAACGGCCTTGTTTAAAATCCAATGAAAGCACAGAAGACCGAGCCTCTTTTAATAAAGACAATGTTTGTAAGCTTTCACTGCCCAAAGCCATCACTAAGCGTTCCGAAATCGGAAAGCTATCGCAATCAGCTTGGTTACAAACCCCTGCATCAAGCCAAAACGTGACCTCTGGGAATTGGGCTAAGCATCGTTGATATTGAGTAACATCAAGGCCTCTGCCCGTTATCGCATCTAAATCAGCGATGTACATCGTTTTGAATGGGTAAAAGGACAAGATATCAGCAACAACTGAATGTAAGTCGGTCGCTTTGGTCAAGACAGATTGAATAGCTTGATAAGTTTGTCGTTCTCCGGCCTTAGCGTGTACAACCTTTCCCCCCATCAAATCAATGACCGGTATAATCTCCACTCAACCTCCTCGATAGAACTCCAATGAAACTATTTGTTTACGAACATATCACAAGCGGTGCGCTAGCTGAACAAAAGCTACCTCCAACTCTTGCTAAAGAAGGAGATCAAATGGTGATGGCTGTATTAGAGGACAGCCATGCCACACAACAGTGTAGTTTAATGACACTCAGAGACAAACGACTTAACAAACTTGATCTCTTTGAGAAAAATGACCAACACCACTGCCATACCGTCACGACTTTAAATGACTATCACCAAGCTTGGGAGCAACATTTACAACGCTGCGATGCCATCCTCATCATCGCGCCAGAAACCGACAATACCTTAGCAATGCTCCAGCAGCAAGCCGCCGATGCCGGTAAAATGCTTTTGGGTTGCCAACCAACAACAATACAATTATGTAGCGACAAATTACATTGTTATCAACACCTCGTACAGACAGGTATACCAACAATAACAACCCAATTGGCTTCCAAATGGCACGTTCCATCCGCTAACCCTCAGAATGGCTTTATACTCAAACCTCGAGACGGTGCAGGCTGCATTAACACCACTTACTTTAAATCTACAACAGATTTACAAAAAAGCCTAAATGCTAAACAAACTCAAGAATTAGAACAATACATAGTCCAGCCCTACATAGGCGGAAAAACCATCAGCCTCTGTTTGTTAGCCTCAAAAAATGCGATTGAAGTCCTCTCCATCAATCGACAACACCTTGAACAGTCACAAGGAAAACTATCCTTATCCGCCTGTACTATCAATCATGTTGATGACATCCCAAGTCTGAAACAAATAAACCTGCTCGCCAAGAGGTTACATACTGCCGTACCTGGATTAGTCGGCTTTATTGGCATCGATTTAATCAGTAATCAACAAGGACACTTCATCGTTGATATTAACCCAAGACACACAACAAGTTACACTGGGCTCACTCACTCATTAAACCTCAACCCAATGCAACGTTTCTTTGACATAATAGAAAATAAATCAGTGAATCCCATTACACGGCGACAAACGATCAAACTGACCTTATGACACAAAATATGATTACGGCATGGGATATTGGTGGTGCTCACCTCAAAGTCGCGCAATGCACACAACAAGGTGAATTACGCCAAGTGTTTGAATTACCTTGCCCGCTTTGGCGAGGCATCGAGCAATTGGAAAAAGCGATAGACACCGCAATTCAAAATCTCAAGCTGTCTGCACATGTTAACGCCATAACCATGACCGGTGAATTAGTCGATATCTTTCCCGATCGACAAGCAGGTGTTGCAGCAATCATAGAATGTGTTGAAACACGATTAAACAAACATCATTGCCACATCTATGCAGGGGCACATGGCTGGCTTACACCAAAAGAAGCCATTGCAGACTGGCAACACGTTGCCTCCCTGAATTGGCATGCCAGTGCAGCCTATACGGCAACTCATGTAAAACAAGGCCTGTTTATCGACATAGGCAGTACCACTAGCGATATCATCGCTATTGATGCCCACCTAGTTCAGGCCAAAGCTTATACCGATTACCAACGTCAGGCGAACAGTGAATTACATTACACGGGCGTTATCAGAACGCCGCTCATTTCCATTGCTCACTCCGTCCCTTTTGACAATAAAACCATTAGAATCGCTGCCGAAGTCTTTGCTACCAGCGGGGATTGCTGGTCTATAACGGGACAATTAAATCCTGACCATATTCAAGATCATTCATCCGATGGCCAGCCTTGGCAAAAACAAGACTGTATCCGCCGCCTCGCTAGATTACTCGGTACCGATGGCTACAATTTTCCTGAGCAAGATTGGCTGGCCTTAGCAAACTGGTTTACGCAACAACAATCCCAACAACTCCAACAAGCCTGTCAAAATGTATTAAGTCACCACAATCCTATGTCTCCACAAGCCCCCATCATTGGCGCAGGGATAGGACGCTTTATGGCCCGAGAATTTGCAGAACAACTAGGTAGTCCATATATCGAGTTTGGCGAGCTTACATCACCACACTCATCTCAAGCAACAGATCATGCGCCTGTTGCTGCAATAGCCCTTCTTGCCTGCCAGCAGTTATCGTAAAATACTGACATGTCGACACTTCTCCCACCTTTTTGTGAACCCTTACCCTACAGCTCGGATTCAAGCGACTATTTTAATCGTATCCGCCATTTACCTTGGCCGGTCTTTTTCGATAGTACAACAGACACAACCCTTAATAGTCGTTACGACATCATTGCGGCAGCGCCTTTCAAAACATTAACCACCCATGGTCAACAAACAACAATTGAAACACATAAGTCAACCGACATAATTTCTGGTGACCCTTTTCAAGTTTTACAACAACAGCTCTCAGAGCACCCCAAACAAGCAACAACAAACTTGCCATTTTGTGGTGGTGCAATTGGCCTCTTTAGTTATGACTTAGGTCGTCAGATTGAAGATTTACCTAATATAGCGGCTAACCAAGAGAATGCAGCAGATATGCTTGTTGGTCTCTATGACTGGGCGGTTGTAATCGATCACAAATTAAAGCAATGCTATTTAGCCAGCTTCAAATTGGATGCCTCGACCGAACAAAGCTGGCAACAATTGATCTCTCTTCTCAATGCTGACCAAATGCCTCCCCAACAAACGATGACCGTTTCTGGCAGCTTAAACAGCCAACTTGGAACAACACAATACAATACTGCCTTCGACAAAATAAAAGAGTATATTCGTGAAGGCGACTGCTACCAAGTCAACCTTGCCAAACGGTTTGAAATTGCAGCTGAAGGCGATCCTTGGCATGTTTATGCTTTGTTACGAAAGCAAAATGCAGCCCCCTTTTCTTGTTTCTTTGATACACCGAACTTGAGCATTATCAGTTCATCACCAGAACGCTTATTAAAACTAAAACAAGGTCAAGTCGAGACAAAACCAATTAAAGGCACAAGACCCCGGGATCTCACTAATCCAAAACGGGATATTGCATTAGCAAATGAACTACAAAACAGTATTAAAGATCGGGCAGAAAACTTAATGATCGTCGACTTACTACGTAATGATCTAGGCAAAGCCTGCCAGTCAGGTTCGATAAACGTTCCCAAACCCTTTGCACTAGAAACCTTCGCTACCGTTCACCATCTCGTCAGCACCATTACAGGCATGCTCGCAGAACATGAAACTGCTGTTTCATTACTCCGTGCTTGTTTCCCTGGTGGCTCAATTACAGGTGCGCCCAAACTCCGAGCAATGGAAATCATTGAAGAACTAGAACCGGATAGACGTGGTGCCTATTGTGGCAGCATGGCTTACATCGGTTTTGATGGCAATATGGACAGTAACATCCTTATCCGAACACTCGTCTACAATAATAATCGCCTTCGCTTTTGGGCTGGCGGTGGTATCGTGGCTGATTCAAACGCCGAACAAGAGTACCAAGAAGTCCATGACAAAGCGGCAGCAATATTGAATATCATTGATCAGTTACGTTAGCCATGGTCATCGTCAAATTAGGCGGTAGCCTTTTTAATAGCCGCTTATTACCCAATTGGCTGGATAAATTAGCCACACTCTCTCAGCGTGAGTCTATCATCATTGTCCCTGGTGGCGGCCCCTTCGCTGACCAAATAAGACAAGCCCAACAACAGCATAATATTGATGATGCCCATGCCCACCATATGGCCTTACTAGCTATGTCACAATTCGGCCTACTGTTACTCGGTCTTTGTGATCGATCCATCCCTTTGTATTACCCAACACAAGCACCTTTCAAAGCACCAGAGAACATGCTGTCGATCTGGCTTCCAGATAATAACTTATTAAAAGAAAAGCAAATAAGACAAAACTGGGAGACGACTTCAGATAGTCTCGCATTATGGTTAGCGCAACAATTGAAACCTAAAAAGCTAACTCTACTCAAACATCAAATACAGCAATACAACTCCATCCAGACATTAAGCAAGATAGGCACTTTAGATCTAACATTTCCAAAACAGTATAACGACACTGAAATAGTCACTGAACTGTTCGATGTAAGCCAAATAACAGACTACTCTCTAGCCCTACCGAAACAAGCACTAGTACTATGACAGAGTTAGATCAAGCCCTCAAAACACTTCAACAACTAAAAGAAGTGACCTCATTTGAAGCCCTAGCAATTAAATCTACAACCATTGATGATCAGGGTAACGATATGGATATTATCGCCAATCAAGTACAACAATTACTTGCAGAAGGGTGTCAGCATCAAAGCACAGGCTGGGCGGCCCATATGACTACCAGCATCAGCAATGAGAGCTTAATCGGACAAATACTCTCGAGCCTGCACAATGGTAATTTACTCTCACCAGAGCTATATCCCGTACTCAATGCACTTAAAAACCAGACGTTAGACTGGCTGTGCGACGTTTTCGAGCAAAACCATGGCCATTTCACTGCCGGTGCAAGCTACGGTAACTTAGAAGCACTCTGGCAAGCCAAGCAACGATATCCAAACAGAGATACCGTTTATCTCGCACAAACAGCCCACTATTCCATTTATAAAGCGTGCCAAATTTTAGGGCTGACATGCCAGCCTATTGCGACAGATAACGAAGATAAAGTAAACCTAATGCAACTCAGTGCAGCATGCCAAGTTAAACAGCCTCTTGCCATCATCGCCACTGCCGGTACAACGTCAACGGGTATCTTCGATCCAATAAGTGACTGTATAAAACTGGCCAATCAAATCGATACTTGGTGCCATATCGATGCGGCATGGGGCGGCCATTTAAAATTACTACCCGAACGTCAAGACTTATTTGAAAAGCCAGGATTTCAAGCAAACTCGATATGCTTTGATCCACATAAAGCATGGGGGCAGCCTAAGCCTTGTAGCGTGCTTCTCTATCAACAGCCTGTCAATTTAATGCTGTCAATTGAGGCAGATTATCTCCAACAACAACCTAATAATAGACTACCAGGTTCACAAGGCGGAGAGAGTTTTCTACCACTGTGGTTCACACTGGTTTCGTCAGGCGTCGAAACCTTACGCCAAAGTAGTCGCTTCACGCTAGAACAAGCACAATTCTTTTCAGAAAAGCTCAATGAGTTAACAAATTGGCCTACGTTCACTTCACCCAGTGGCATTGTTTGCTTCGAAACGAATAAGAATCTCGATAAACTCCTACAACAAGGCATACTCTCCACCGCTAAAAGAAATAACAAAGAGGTTTATCGCGCCGTTTTCGCGAACAAACAAATCAATGCTAAAGCCCTTATTGAGAAATTACAGCCTTATCTTTGATTTGCTGTTGGACACTACTCATTTTACGCAACCACGATGGCAGGGTATTCAACGGTGGTGGCCAAGCTGCACTAGCTTTTAAAGCCGCTTGTTTATCTTTAAAAGACCCATAAACTAAAACATGCCATACCTGGCCGTTACGCATGCGTTCAAAAACAGCCACATCACCGACCAATGCATACTGGTCAATAAAATCGTACACTTCCTCTCGTGCCCAAGGCCCCATCAATTGGAATGTATAATGGCTGACTGGCTGTGCCATTAACCAATCCTGTTTCAGAAAATCGGGCACACTCACTAACGGCTCAGCAGGTGCGACAAAAACAGGACGCTGTACCGGCTCCTTCTTTTTTTCAGATCAATCGATTCAAGCGCTGCGGCTTCCTGCTCATTAATATTAGGAATGTCTGCAATTAAATCAGCTAATTCGTCTCGTTCTGCCTGAGCTTACGTCACAACAATAGGCAACTCTGCCTCTTCCTCAATAATCTCTGTGACATCATCTATGGCAGCTTCATCGGATACTTCCGTTAACTATTGACTAATCGTATCTTGAAACAGTAACAACAACAGTAACGTCACAACAACAACGGCTAAACCTGGCCAACGCATAGTCGTCTTAGCTAACCAATTATCTAATAACGCTAAAGTCGGCTTAACCAGTTTAATACCGTGCAATTGCTAGTGTGCTAATTGATTGACAAGATTAAGATTTCCCATCGATTGTTGATAAATTTGCTTTAAGTCTTTCTCTAAAAATAGGGTCTCACCTTGGAAACCGACGCCAATCAAACGGTGCATCAAATAGGATGATAATTCATTTCCTGATAAGGCTGGCAACGTAACAGCCTGTAATCTATTTTGGGCCGGGCCAGGTAACACAAATGGCCGTACCGATGCCACAACGGCTTGTAATAAAGCGCCTTGTTCCCCTTCCCATTATAACCACCTTGCTAATTCAGTCCGCAAAGCCACATTCAACTCTTCTGCATTATCAATTAACATAACTGGCGTAATACTTGACTGTCTTAATTGTGCTAATCGATGTTTAAAGACCTGAATAGGATATTCTGCTGTTTCGATCTTATGACTACTGACTCCTAGGCAAACCAAGCACTGCCCAAGAATGGCTGGTAATACTGTATGTTGCTGAGCATCAATAAAACACAGTCGAATTTCATCACCTGTTCTTTGCTGAAGTTCAGTCAATAATGTTGACTTGCCAAACCCTTTGTCCGCAACCAAGTTGGCAATTTTATTGCTCGCTCTAACAAAGTGAAGTAATAAATTTAGGCGATGGCCTGCTTGGCCACCTGCATGAAAAAGCTTGAATCAACCTGGTCATTAAACGGGATAGAACGGAGAGCAAGCTTGGTGACATAGGCAGAATCACTTGTTGGTGTTACCAATTCCCTCATCTCGGGCTCCTCCTCACCCGTGTTCAAAGTGAGCTAATGTTTGAGCCAGCATAGTTGATTCGTAGTCGTCACTGATAAAAGCTTGGCCAAGCTGTTTTAATAGCACCAAACGTATCACACCAGATTGCACCTTCTTATCAACAGACATCAATTTCATAAACATCTCAGAAGTCATACCCTCTGGCGTATCAATTGGAAGGCCGGCAGCAAGCAATAATTTTTTGGCTCTCACTACATCAGACTCAGCCAGCCAACCATGTCGCATCGATAAGTCTGCAGCCATTACCATTCCAATAGCGACCGCTTCGCCATGTATGATTTCACCATACCCCATACCTGTCTCAATCGCATGACCAAATGTATGGCCTAAATTAAGTATCGCCCGCACACCCTGCTCTCGCTCATCCCCTGCCACAATGTTAGCTTTATCTTGACATGAACGTTCAATCGCTTCAGCCAATACAAAAGGATCACGGGCCACCAATGCCTCGATATGTTCTTCTAGCCACTCAAAGAAATCAATGTCATTAATCAAGCCATATTTAATAACTTCGGCTAAACCCGAAGATAACTGACGATCATCCAAAGTCATCAGCGTATCAGTATCTGCAAGCACACATTGCGGCTGATAAAAAGCACCAATCATATTTTTACCTAATGCATGATTAACTGCTGTTTTTCCCCCCACTGAAGAATCCACTTGAGCTAATAATGTTGTCGGCACCTGAATAAAAGGCACACCACGTTGATAACAAGCAGCAGCAAAGCCAGTCATATCGCCAATAACGCCTCCGCCCAAAGCAATTAGTGTGACTTGTCTTGAAAATCGTGATGTTAACAATTTGTCAAAAACCTGGTTCAGCACATCTAAACTTTTGTGCTCCTCACCATCAGGTAATACGACAGATTCACATTTGAAATCCGTTGATAATATCGACATGAGCTGTTCTAAATAAAGTGGTGAGACCGTGGTATTAGTGACAATACAGACTGAATCACCTTGAATATGCTGTGACAATAATCCAGCTTGGTTCAGTAAGTCTGAGCCAATGTAAATAGGGTAAGTGCGCTCACCCAAAGCGACTGTTAATGTCTTCATTATTAACCTTATTGATCTATCTGTTCTAATTGATTAACCAAGCCTGAAACAACATATTGTATAGACTGTTCGCCCGTCCGTAATTCAATATCTGCCACCCCTTGATATAACGGTGTTCGTTCCGCCATCAATGCCTTGACTGTTTCTCTAGGATTATCCGTCTGCAACAAAGGCCTATTTTTATCCTTATTTGTTCTTCGCAATAACTGCTCAATAGAAGTGGATAAATACACAACATAACCACGTGAACGCAACATCCGGCGGTTTTCTTCAGGTAACACAATCCCACCACCCGTGGCTAAAACAATATTTTTAAGCTGGCTTAACTCATCCAAAACTTTTTGTTCTCGTTGTCGAAAACCTGACTCACCTTCCATTTCAAAGATCCAAGAAATCGACACGCCTGTGCGCCGTTCTATTTCTTTATCCGTATCATAAAAATCACGGCCTAAAGCCTTAGCCAACTGCTTGCCCACCGTCGACTTCCCAGCCCCCATCGGACCAATAAGAAAAATATTACTTGTAATCACTTCAGCATTATCTCAACTTTTAACCGCATAAACAAAAAGGCCGGGCTAAAGCCCGGCTTATATCACTAAAAACTTTTGATAGTTAAAAATTCAAACTCTCTTTAACGATCTTAAGCATCACAAAAATCAATAATTCCGCCTTGTCATTTTGACCCGTTGTCGTTTTAAACAAATGACCTAAATGATACTGCAAGTAACACTTCCATCGCTTCAGGATCAGCAGACTAAGAACCTACCACCTCAGAATCTAACCTAACTTCTTCCAATGGATAAGGAATACAGTTATCTGCTTCCATCATGATTTGTTCTTCCATCTCAGACTCTGACATATCGGCAGGAAAGAAAATGATTTTCGTAATCGCTGAATTGACAGAAACAGCCATTGCCGCATCTTTAGCTTTCACCCCAGATTTCTTAATTGCTCGTTTGATCGCACCGGCGACTTCTTCTACGTTCTCGATTCGACCTTCGACAACAGAATTAAGTGGTAACGGTTCAACAGCAAATGATTCAACGCTATACTTACCATTTACCTGGCCGAGTTTTTAGCATTTTCACCACAGGTGAACTGATATCAATCCCAAAACAAAGAGGATTTTTGTCCAAACACCAACTGCTTAACTCCTAAATAACATGGCAACGCTCTACACATTACAATTACATCTTAAAGTAGTTTGTTAAGAATATAGTGCATGTCTCTATTAAAAACAATATCATGCCCTAAAATTTCTTTAGTTCTGTTTTAACCAATTCGTGGGATATACTTACAGCCACTGGACGGCCCATTTTCAAGCGAACATTTATAAAAACCTCATGCTACGTCACATTAAACAATTATTTGCCTTCCTTTTTATTGCTCTTTTAATGGCAATCATCGCCGGCGTCAGTATTTATTACGTACTCGCACCACAACTTCCGCCAACCGAATCACTAAAAGAAATTCAGCTTCAAACACCATTAAGAATTTATAGTGCAGAAAACAAACTGATCGCTGAGTTCGGCGATAAAAGACGTATTCCTGTTCAGTACGAAACCATTCCAGATAAGGTCATTCATGCTTTTTTAGCATCTGAAGATGATCGTTTCTTTGAGCACCCTGGAGTCGATTATCAAGGGCTACTTAGAGCAGCTTATAGCCTCGTAATGACAGGGAAAAAAGCACAAGGTGGCAGCACCATTACCATGCAATTAGCACGTAATTTTTTCTTAAGTTCAGAAAAAACATATTTACGAAAGCTCAATGAAATCATTCTCGCAATCCAAATTGAACAAGTGCTCAGTAAAGAAGAAATTATTACTTTATACCTTAATAAAATTTACCTTGGAAAACGCGCATACGGCATAGGTGCTACAGCTAAAGTCTATTATGGCAAACCCCTGGAAACACTCACCCTTGCTGAAGCAGCAATGATCGCTGGTTTACCTAAGGCACCCTCTAAATTTAACCCCATCGCCAACCCAGAACGTGCATTACAACGAAGAAATTATGTGCTACGCCGGATGTGGGAAGTAGGTTACATCTCTGAACAAAACTATAAAGATGCAATGGAACTTCCCATCACAGCCCGTTACCACAGCCGTGAAATTCAAGTCCATGCACCCTATGTAGCAGAAGTGATTCGTACCCAATTAACACAGCAATATGGTGAAGACGTCTACAATATGGGATTAAACGTCTACACCACCATTCAGAGTAAACACCAACAAGCTGCTAACACTGCATTACAAAAAGCGTTAATCAGCTATGATCATCGTCACGGCTACCGCGGACCGCTTAAGCAAGTCCAGCTACCTGAAATCATTACAGAAGAAAACCTGCAAATGCTCTTGGAGGGAAATAGCAATATTGGTCCATTACATCCAGGTCTCACCATTGAGACCCAAAAGGACACCGCAGTCGTCCACATTAAAGATAAAGGCCTAACGGACATCCCTTTCAAACACATCGCTTGGGCTAGAAAACAACTTAGCACCAACAGTATGGGGGAAAAACCTAAGAAAGTAGCTGATGTTTTTTCACTGGGTGACATTAATTATTTCTATCAAAACAATGACGGTGAGTGGCAATTAGCACAACTCCCTGAAGCCCAAGGCGCCTTAATAGCCTTAGAACCTGAAGATGGTGCTGTAACGGCCTTAAATGGCGGCTTTGATTTTTACAACAGCAAGTTCAATCGCGTCACACAATCACGCCGACAACCAGGCTCTGGGTTCAAACCCTTTCTTTATTCAGCAGCATTAGAAAAAGGTTATACCCCTGCTTCAGTTATTAATGATGCACCTGTCGTGCTAGACGACCCGAGTCTGGAAGACACTTGGCGACCGTCTAACTATAGTGGAAAATTTTATGGTCCGACACGGTTAAGAGTAGCACTTACTCATTCTCGAAACCTTGTCTCTATCCGATTGTTACGTGATATCACCGCCCCTTTTGCAACCGATTACGCCGCACGTTTCGGCTTCCAACCTGATCAAATGCCGCGTAACCTTTCTCTCGCATTGGGTAGTGGTAGCGCTGCACCATGGGATATGGCTCGCGCCTATGCCGCACTGGCTAATGGTGGATACCGCGTTGAACCTTATCTCATCAAACGCATCGAAGATGTCAATGGCACCACATTAATGCAAGCTATTCCCGATACCGTTTGTCCATATTGCTTAAGCGACAAACCCATTCAAATTGAACTGGAAAACGATCGTCCAGCAGCACAACGTATCATGACACCACAAAATGCTTACATCATGAATAGTCTACTACGTGATGTTGTCAAACACGGGACAGGCCGAAATGCAATGCGAATTGGCCGAAATGATCTGGCGGGAAAAACAGGCACAACCAACGATCAAGTCGACGCCTGGTTTAATGGGTTCACACCCAACCTCGTCGCCATCAGCTGGGTTGGCTTTGATTCACCGCGCTCTCTCGGCCGTTATGAAACAGGAGGCCGTGCTGCACTTCCAATGTGGATAGATTTTATGCAAGCAGCACTTAAAGATGTGCCCGAGCAACTATTAGAACAACCTCAAGATATGGTCACCGTCAAAATCGATCCAGAAACAGGCCTCCTTGCAGGGAACGGAACAGACGGGGTCTACGAGACGTTTAGAAGTGACTATCTCCCATTGGAGTACAGTAAAACCTTCAGCACCACCAACCAAGAAGGCAGTACGACCGTCGAACCCATCATAGACTTATTCTGATTCACTTAACCCGTTTAGCCTTTTGACCGAAGCGCAGTTCCCCAGAAGGGTATTGGCCATTCAACAATCGGAGTTGTGACAAAGGACTATTCGTAATCGGTGTACTCTTCGACCATAACCGGTAACTATCTTGCCGCCCAACAGTTTTAACGATAAGCTTTTGACCTTGCGCTAAAACTTTTTCATCTTTACGTAGACGATGAAAACTTTTTGCTACCGATATAAACCTAGCGTCAAATTGATTAAACAATCTTTTATCTTTAGTCGCACTAATAAAAATATAGGCTTTTTCGCCCAGATACAGCACACTGAGTCGAACCAAACCACCACCCTCAGCATCGACAAGCCCTGTATAGCCTTCTAGACCATTTTCATTCAATACTTGGCCCGCTTTTATACGTTCAACACCCAGTCGTTGCTTCATAAATTGTGCTGGTGATAAACGGCGATTCAAATCTGCTGCTGTCATTTCAATAAAAGCTTTTCCACCATCAGCGACCGCCTGCAAACGAGCAGGTAGATTATTGATCCGCCACCCTTCAGGGAAACTCACTGCAAAGCCCATGTCGGCATGATAAAAATGCCGGCCAGAACGAACGCCTTGTCTCGGACTATCTCCGAATGACATCCCGTTTATAGTATCGAAATAAACATCACGCTTAAGCTGAGCATTCGGCACAACATAACGATTCGCAGCGCCAACTACACTTTGCAAACGCGTGTCATTATCAGGGTGAGTTGCAAACACACCATGATAAGCCCTTGGCTGTTTGCCTTGTCTCTTGGCTTCCATCGCGGCAAAAGTCGCTTGATTCTTTAATACACGTATTACATCTAGCATCGCCTTCGGATCATAACCAGCACGCGCTAAATATTCCGCACCTAGTCCATCAGACTCTAACTCATGCTCCCGACCATAACCACTCAATAATGCACCGCCCAGCATATTAAATAGATCTTGCGAGCCAACACCGCGTAACTCCGGCACTAAAATCGTCCCCAACACATAACCAATATTGGCGGCCTGTGCTGCGCTTTGTTGTCGAACCCCATGCCGTGCTGTGACATGGCCAATCTCATGGCCTAATACCGCTGCTAATTCAGCCTCAGAATTTAAATAAGCCATCAAACCACGCGTGATATAAATATAACCACCAGGCAAGGCAAAAGCATTAATCACTGGCGAATCTAATACGGTAAAACGATAAATCAATTCTTTACGATGACTAACAGCGGCTAGGCGCTCACCTACAGACTGGACATAACGTTGCAAAGCCTCATCTTCATAACGGCCATACTCTGCCATTATTTTCGGATGGTTTTCCCGCCCAACGCTGATTTCGCTGTCTTCACTCATCGTGACAAAATCATTTTTGCCACTCACTGGGTTTTGGGCGCAACCAGCTAGAATCAAAAACAACAAAGCCCCTGCTGATAAGCAGAGGCTTTGTAATAATCGATGACTTGTACTCATAAGTACGGCCTCAATTCAAATCATGATGTCATTATTGACACATGATTAGTCTGAAAGTTATTTTCCGTATTTTTGACGGAATTTATCAACACGTCCAGCAGTATCAAGCATTTTTTGCTTACCCGTATAAAACGGATGACATTCTGAACACACATCTAAAGTCAATGCTTCAGAACGTGTTGAACGTGTTTTGAATGTGTTGCCACAGCTGCAAGTCACATCAATCTCATTATATTCTGGGTGGATATCCGTTTTCATATCTATCTCATATCTTATTTGACTAATTAAACTTCCCAAACAGGGCCGTCAGAGCCGTGCAATACTACTGATCTATTAAAACAACAGCAACTTTAATTTAACAGCAACCTACAACAAAGGCTTCTCTGCCATCATCCAAGCTTGGTTTCGCATACCGATCTCATGTCGGCCCAATAGCGATTCTTCGCGATAAACGCGCAATTTCAATCCGGGGAATAACCGCAACAATTCGTTATCTGCTAATAAATAATCCGGATTATTCGGACCACCAGCATGTACTTTCTGCTGACAATAAGTTTGATACAACAATAAACCGCCAGGTTTTAAGGCGGCTAACAAGGCTGGGCAAAGCGAGCGTTCCAAAAATAAACTCACCAACAATACGTCTATGCTATTTGGTTCTGGTGGCGCAACCACAACATCTCTCACTTGAGCATCAATAGTCGTTAAACCACGAGCGTTAGCCTCTTGCTCTAAATGTGTAATAGCAACAGGAGAAATATCCCACGCCATCACATTCAACCCTTTCTCAGCCATCATCATCGCATTATCGCCCAAACCACAGGCTAGATCTAATGCCACACCTTTTTCTGGCAGCAAATAGTGGTTATGTTGCAACACCTCAGCGACACGAGGATCTCCTTCTTTTTGCTGATAAATATTATCCCATTTGTCTTGTACTGATTGCATCGTTTAACGTTTCCAAAATGCCGGTGTTAGCACCACTAATAAGGTGAAAATCTCCAAACGACCCAATAACATCGCCATACATAACACCCACTTAGATGGCGAATTAATGCTGCCATAATTAGCCCCAACTTCCCCTAAACCTGGGCCTAAATTATTCAAACAAGCTGTGACCGCAGAAAACGAAGTGACAATATCCAGACCCGTCGACATCAATAACAAATGCATAAAACTAAAACTAAAGACGTAAAGTGCCAAAAAGCCCCAAACCGCCCCCACTACCTTTGACGGTAAAACTTTATTGTTCACCTTAATCGCGAATACCGCATTCGGATGAATCAATCGCAAAATTTCCCGGTAACCTTGCTTAAATAACAGCATGACCCTAATCACTTTCATACCGCCACCAACAGAACCGGCACACCCGCCGATATAACTGGCCATTAACAACATGATCGGCAAGAAACCTGGCCATAAATAATAATCTGTTGTGGTAAAACCTGTCGTCGTTCCTATTGATACCGCCTGGAAAATACCTTGATGCACCGCGGTCCATGGATCAGCAAAGGTATGAGTAAAATATAAGTAGGTCGCAGTCACAACAGAAGCCAGTAGTAACACTGACAAATAAGCGCGCAACTCAGAATCCATCCAATAATGTTTAATTGAGCGATGACGCCAAGCTAAGAAATGCAATGAAAAATTCATACCGGCAAGCAGCATGAAAAAGACCGCGACCATTTCAACAGCCGCGCTATCAAAATACCCCATGCTCATATCATGGGTCGAAAACCCACCAATCGCCACTGTCGAAAAGCTATGTCCAATGGCATCAAACCATGACATGCCAACAAAATAATAAGCAAGCGTACAAAGCACCGTAAGCGTGAGATAGATATACCATAAGGCTTTAGCCGTCTCAGTAATACGTGGTGTTAGCTTTGAATCTTTCATCGGCCCAGGTGTTTCAGCACGATATAACTGCATCCCACCAATACCTAATAAAGGTAAAATGGCCACGGCTAGAACAACAATCCCCATACCACCTAACCATTGCAAAAATTGGCGGTAAAACAAAACAGCCTTCGGCAAATTATCTAAACCAACCAAGACCGTTGCGCCCGTCGTCGTCAATCCAGAAACTGATTCAAAAACCGCATCGGTGAACGACATTTCGGGTACTTGCGTCAAAAAAAACGGCACAGCCCCTGATAAGCCCAAAGTGACCCAAAACATAACGACAACCAAAAAGCCATCTCGCACTTTCAATTCTTTTCGATGGGAACGAACGGGAAACCAAAAAAGAAGACCAGTGACTAGCAATAAAAAGAATGCAGAAACAAATGCTTGCGTTGAACCGTCTTGATAAAACAACGATACTGCGATCGGCGGTAGCATCGTTAAGCTAAACAAGCCTAATAAAATACCTAAAATACGTTGAATCGTTAAAAACTGCATTAATGGGTCTGTGATTTAGAATTACTTTGCCGATAATACGCCCACACCACGAACATGAACAGCGCTAATCCAAATATTGGCCATCTCTGCCACTGCACATAAAACGTTGATCCCTGACGAGGTTGTACTTTTCCTGTCAATGCAGCCTGTTCAAATTGTCTTGTTGTCGCTTCTAGCTGACCTTTGTGATCAATAAATGCTGACACACCATTCGTTGTCGCTCGAATGATAGCTCGTCCCATTTCTAAAGCACGGTTCTGTGAAATTTGAAGATGTTGATGCGGTGCAAAAGAATCGCCATACCAAGCATTATTCGTTGCATTCACCAATATACTGGCCTCTGGTAACGTTTCTAGCACCTCATTTGAGAACGTATCTTCATAACAAATAGAAACACCGACCTTCTGCCCTCCAGCAGTTAACAATGGCTGTCTATCTGCACCAATCGCAAACGATGACATCGGCAAATTGAAAAAAGCAATTAGTCCACGTAACCATTCGAATGGCACATAATCACCAAAAGGTACCAAATGGCGTTTGTGGTAAAAACCAACATCTGAACCTAAAGACATCATCCCATTGTAATAGAGTTCATTCTCAGCCTCATAAATAGGCAAACCCAGCAAAATATCTGTTTTATGCTCGCGTGCTGCTACTGCCAAGGGATCTAAATAAAATGACTTTACTTGGTGATAAAATGCCGTGATAGCATTCTCTGGCCATACGACCAGATCACTCGACCAATGTCGTTCGGTCTCAGCTTGGTATAAAGCCAACGTCTTTATAACTTGCTCCTTATCCCACTTAATATCTTGTGGCACATTACCTTGAACAATCGTAACTGTCAGCGCTTCACCCTTTTCAGTTGTCCACACCACCGATTGCAAGGCATAACCTGCAGACCAAACCAGCACAACAAGCAGCAACCCCAATAATTTCTTATAATGCCAACAATAAGCCAGTACCCCAGCCGAGAAAGCAGCAATCAAAGACACGCCGAATGCCCCAACGAGGGGTATGTAGCCACTCAATGGGCCTGCAATTTGACTCACGCCTACTTCAAGCCATGGAAACCCCGTTAAAAACCAGGCCTTAAACCACTCAAAAGCCAACCATGAAACGGGCAATAACAAAACAAAATCAGCGCCTGATAAAGTTAACGAGCGACTTAAACGTTTAACGCCCCAACCTAAGCCCGCCGTATAAAAGGCTAAAAAGGCGACGAAAACCGTTGTTAAAGCACCCGCTAAAAATACACTGGCTTGGCCAAAAACATGGATCGCGACATAAATCCACGAAATGCCGACACCAAATAAACCCAAGCCAAATAAAAACCCCCTAAGTGCAGCCGTACGGGCATCGACATGCTGCCAGCACAGGAACAATAGCGTCAAACTAAGAATTGCAATGGGGTAATAATCAAAAGGCGAAAAAGCCAAAGGCAAAGACATACCAGCTATCAATGCAACAACATGCCCTAGCCAATTGGGCTTTGGCTCCATAGACGACGTTGTCACTATGTCCGATCACCAGTGCCAGAAACAATCTTCATTTCAAGCAGATGTAAACGCCTATTATCAGAACGAATAACTGTAAACTCGAAATCACCAACCGCAATCATCTCTCCACGCTCAGGTAAATGGCCGAATTGATTAGTGATAAAACCACCGACAGTATCGAAATCATCATCGCTCCAACCGGCATCAAAGCGCTCATTAAATTCTTCGAGCTCCGTTAACGCTTTAATCGCGTAGGTGGATTCATCACGTTGTAAAATGGGCGCATCACTATCTATATCATGCTCATCTTCAATTTCACCGACGATTTGTTCTAGTACATTCTCAATAGTGACCATCCCAGCCACACCACCATACTCATCAACGACAATCGCCATATGATTCCGTCGAATACGAAACTCGCTCAACAAAACATTTAAACGCTTACTCTCAGGAATAAACACCGCAGGACGCAATAATTCCCGTAAATCAAACTCAAATTTACCGGTAGAAACCACCATCGATAAAACATCTTTAGCCAATAAAATACCGATCACATCATCACGGTCATCATCAATCACAGGAAAACGTGAATGGGCTGTTTCCGTCATCAGTTTGAGAATATCTTCCTGTGAAGCATCACGTGAGAGCATCACAACTTGGGAACGCGGAATCATGATATCTCGCGCTTGCATCTGAGCCACGCTCAAAGCCCCTTCAACAATAGAAAGTGCTTCTGCATCCAGAATATGTCGTTCAGAAGCCGAACGAATCAACTCGACCAACTGCTCTTGATCTTGCGGCTCTAGAAACAGTTTACTCAGCCTTTGCGACCACGATAATAATTTGGACCGACTCTGCTGTCCCTCACTCATATGTCGTTACCTTGTACTTGATAAGGATCTTTAATTGCCAATGATCTCAGAATATCCGTTTCTAACGTTTCCATTTCAACTGCATCCGCATCATCAATGTGATCAAACCCTAATAAATGTAAACATCCATGTATGACCATATGTGCCCAATGATGTTCGCTAAGCTTAGATTGCGCTTTCGCTTCACGCTCTACCACCGGCACACAAATAACCAAATCACCCAACAAAATTGGCGTTAATTCAATTTCTGTATCAAATGGAAATGACAACACATTCGTTGGACCCACCTTACCGCGATAAGTCTCGTTCAATTCAGCACTTTCACTTTCATCCACTAAACGAATGCTCAATTCACAATCTTCTTTCACCTGCTTCAGGGCAGACTCAGCCCATTGCTGTATCAATTGTGTATCGGGGATATTACCCTCACAAGCCTGTTGAAGATCAACCATGACAGCCATTAACTAACTTTACCCGCCTTTTCATAAGCGACGATCACCTTCTGTACCAAAGAATGTCTCACCACATCTTTCGCTTGGAAAAAAGTAAACCCAATGCCTTCAACATCTTTAAGAATTTCGCTTGCATCACGCAAACCAGATTTCTGCGAACCTGGTAAATCGATCTGCGTAATATCACCGGTTATCACAGCTGTAGAGTTATAGCCAAGACGCGTCAAAAACATTTTCATTTGTTCTGTCGTCGTGTTTTGCGCTTCATCTAAAATAATAAATGATTCATTCAATGTCCGGCCGCGCATATAAGCCAATGGTGCAACCTCAATCACATTCCGCTCAATCAATTTCGCAACGCGTTCAAATCCCAACATCTCGTATAAAGCATCATAAAGCGGTCGTAAATAAGGATCGACTTTTTGTGTCAAATCACCTGGTAGGAAACCGAGCTTCTCACCCGCCTCAACAGCAGGCCGTACCAAGACAATGCGGCGAGCAAAATCACGTTCCAAAGCCTCAACTGCACAAGCCACTGCTAAATAGGTTTTACCCGTACCCGCTGGCCCAATACCAAAGTTGATATCATGCGTCATCACACGACGTAGATACGCTTGCTGGTTTTCTCCACGTGCTTTAACCAAGCCTCGCTTGGTCTTAATCATGATTTCTTTCTGTTCTGGCTCTGCAATCGTCCCAGAACCGCCCACTTCCCGAATCGCAAGATGAACCTGTTCAGGTTCTAGAACAGATTGTGATGTTTCAGCATACAAACCATGAACCACATCTTGAACGTCAGTCAACACCACTGCTGGACCAATAATTTGGAACTTACCACCTCGGTTATTGATTTCAACACCAAAGCCACGCTCCATCATCCGTAAATACTCATCCAAATGGCCGCATAAATTAGCCAAGCGTTCATTGTCAATCGGGCTTAACTCAAAGCTAATAGAGTCTAACGAGGTAGATGAAGCAGTCACAAATAAAGTTTCCTTGAATTAGGCAATGGCTGGCTCAATCAGCAACTCACCACGTAATGAATTGGTATACGCCTCTGTAATGTGAACATCAACAAATTGTCCTATCAGCGATGCATCCCCAACAAAATTGACCACGCGATTATTTTCAGTTCGTCCCGCCAGCTCACCTTCGTAACGCTGAGCCGCTCGCTCCACCAATAAGCGCTGCGTTGTCCCAAGCATGTCTGCACTGTGCTTATTCTCTAACTCACGTAATACATCTTGTACAACTTTCAATCGTTCTTTCTTGGTCTCACCCTTCACTGAATCAATAAATGCAGAAGCAGGTGTGCCAGGACGTGCGCTGTAAATAAAGCTAAAGGAGTGATCAAAGCCAATCTCTTTAATCAAATCAACCGTATCCTGGAAGTCAGCTTCTTGCTCATCAGGAAAACCAATAATAAAGTCACTAGACATGCTTAAATCGGGGCGTGCCGCCCTAATACGTGCAATTTTATCTTTGTAGTCTTGTACCGTATGACCTCGTTTCATCATCGCCAAAATACGATCTGAACCAGATTGTACTGGCAAATGTAAATGGCTCACTAATTCAGGCACTTCAGCAAATGCCTCGACCAAACTATCAGAAAATTCAACCGGGTGTGATGTGGTAAAACGAATGCGGTCAATGCCTTCAATCGCTGCGACATAATGAATCAATAAGGCCAAATCAGCTGTATCTTCACCATCAAGATCGCCACGATAGGCATTCACATTTTGACCCAGTAAATTCACTTCACGCACACCTTGTGCGGCCAAACCACGAATCTCTGCTAATACGCTGTCAACAGGGCGACTCACTTCCTCACCACGGGTATAAGGCACCACACAGAACGTGCAATATTTACTACAACCTTCCATAATCGACACAAATGCCGTTGGACCTTCTGACTTAGCAGCCGGCAAATTATCAAACTTCTCAATTTCAGGGAAAGAAATATCCATGCGAGGTTGCTGACTGTTATGAACATCCGTCAACATAGAAGGTAAACGATGCAAAGTTTGTGGTCCAAAAATCAAATCAACATAAGGTGCACGACGTCGAATCGCATCGCCTTCTTGACTCGCCACGCAACCACCAACGCCAATCACCAAATTGGGTTTATCGTCTTTCCAGCGCTTCCAACGACCCAACTGATGAAATACCTTCTCTTGCGCTTTTTCACGAATCGAACAGGTATTCAAAAGCAGTACATCGGCATCTTCAGCCACGTCAGTGACTTCTAGCTGATGTGACGCTGCAAGGACATCTGCCATCTTCGATGAGTCATACTCATTCATCTGGCAGCCAAAGGTCTTAATAAATAGTTTACCGGGCATGATACATTCGTGAAAAAAGGGAAATTAGAATACCCTTTTTAGCCAGTAAACTCAAAGCAAGTGATTGTTTTTATTATTGCTGCCTACTTTTTTCGTTACCGACAAAGATCAAATCCAATGATCTTAAGGCATTGCGCTTTTTATAAAGGCATTCAAATTAGCAAAGTCTACTTCACTTAAGTCTTTCACCACTTTCATCATTTTTGTTTGATGTTTCGTCGGGGATTTGAAATGACGGCTTCCATTTCGAAACAGGTGTAGCTGCCTAACGAGATAATCTGGACTCAAACTTTCTAAATTTGGACTGCCCGTTATTAAGCGTCCCATAAAGCTGCTATGACAATCTAGGCAGGTCGTCTCATAAACTTGAAAACCTGGTAGATCAGAAGCTTTGCTATGGTCAAACATCGCTGTTGTTTCAAGACCGGCTGCCCATTCTGCAATGTCTTTCATTTGTGCTTCACTCATACTCTGCGATACAGCTGCCATCACATTTTGTTCATCCACGCCAACACGCAGTCCTGTTTTGAAATCAACCAATTGCTGATAAATATAGGCTTCCGGCAATCCGCCAATTTGTGGGCCACGAAAAGCCGTGCGGCTATTCACGGTATGACATGAAAGACAACTCTTTTGTTTATGCGTTAATGGCTCCGAAATCACCGTAGTGCTGCTCAATAAAACAAATAACAAACAAAAATGCTTAATAAGGCGACTTCCCATGATTCAATAACCCTTGTTAGACTATATGAAGTGGAGATTGTACTCTATCAAAAAAGCCCTATCATAAACTTAAAACCAGACACGCTGAAAATAGGCCATTTAAATGGATTAAATGGCAGTAAATAACCCATGGAAAGGATACTCTATGGCAATAAAAGACTGGCCGAAAGATGAACGGCCAAGAGAAAAATTTTTACAATATGGTGCAACAGTCTTATCTGATGCAGAGTTACTCGCTATCTTTTTGCATACTGGCGTCACAGGAATATCAGCAGTTCAACTGGCATGCCAACTGCTCGATCAACTTGGCAGTTTAAGAACCCTCTCAGACGCAGATAAAAAACAGTTCTGCCAACAACACGGCCTAGGCACTGTGAGATTTGTACAGCTTCGAGAGGTCATGGAGATGAGTCGATGCCATATGGCTTCAACACTCAGTCAAGGCAATGTGTTTACTGATAACCAGACAACCCAATTGTTTTTAAAACAACGTTTACGCGGCTATCCCTTATCTCCCTGTCCCTGTTTTCCTTAGTTGTTAAACTGCAATGGGTGCGGCTATATGTGCCTGTGCCTCATAATTTACAATTTCGAAGTCTTCAAATTTATAATCAAATATTGAGTCTGGTTTTCGTTTTATCTTTAATTGAGGCAGTGCACCCGGCGTCCGACTCAATTGTGTTTTGACCTGCTCAAAGTGATTCGTGTAGATATGCGCATCACCGATACTCATCACAATCTCACCCACATCCAAGTCACATTGCTGTGCCAGCATATGCGTCAAAAATGCTAAAGAAGCCGTGTTATATGGGTTACCCAAAAACAAGTCATTTGAACGGATATATAAAGACGCACTCAACTTACCATCGGCGACATAAAACTGATACAACAAATGGCAAGGGGGTAATGCCATCAAACCTGCTTCAGCATTTTCCCATGGTTTCTTAGATTCATCAGGCAACAAAGCCACATTCCAACCACTGATAATATGTCGCCGACTATCTGGATTATTTTTAAGTCCATCCACTAATGCTGCAACTTGATCAAACACCTGTACATCAGCACCTTGCCAGCGCCGCCACTGCGCGCCATAAACGGGGCCTAATTCACCCGACTCCGTCGCCCAGTCATTCCAAATAGACACACCATTATCTTGCAGATATTGGATATTGGTTTCGCCGCTTAAAAACCAAAGAAGTTCATGCAAAATACTGCGAATATGTAACTTTTTCGTCGTGAGCAACGGAAAACCTTCTGCCAAATCGTATCGAACTTGGCGTCCCAAAACCGAGCGAGTACCCGTTCCAGTACGATCTCCCCTATCAGTCCCGCTATCCATTACATCTTGCAATAAAGCCAGATACTGTTTCATATGCCACCTAAAAACATTAATACATTGCTACTTTAGGCTAGAGTGCATGTTTTTGCATCCTATATAACAAGGTATCCCGACTAATTCCTAATAATCTTGCCGCTTTTGAGCGGTTACCTGAAGCCATTTCGAGTGCTTGTTCAATCAAATCCAATTCAACCTGCGCTAACTTTATCCCAGTAGGCGGCAAAGTAAACACCTGATTCCCTGCTGCCACTTCAGGCATCATCTCAGGTGATAAATCATCAGCTTGGATCGCTTTCCCTGGATGTAATAAAGCCATTCTTTGACAAAAATTAATGAGCTCACGGATATTGCCTGGCCAAGCATAAGTCAGTAAACAATGCTCCGCCTCTTTGTTGTAACGTACAACCGCATTACTACCAGAAAATTCGCGGCCAAAATGGCGTAACAGCATTAAAATATCATTTGTTCGCTCTCTTAACGGCGGCACTATGATTGGAACCACCTGCAATCGATAAAACAGATCCCGTCGAAAACGCCCAGCATCCGCTAGACTTTGTAAATCGGCACTGCTAGCAGCGACAATACGCACATCAACCGTCTGTAATCGATGAAAACCTTGCAATTGACACTCGCCAGCCTCTAAAAACCGAAGTACCTTAGCTTGAACCGATTGCGGCAATGACTCGACATTATCAAAAAATATCGTGCCGCCTTCTGCTGCCAACAAGCGTCCGTGATGAATGATTTCCCCTTCAGTATTACATTGGCCGAACAAATCAACTTCTATATTGTCTTCTGGCAGTGCAGCACAATTAATCGTGACTAGCGGTTTATCTTTACGGCGACTTTCGGAATGCAACGCCTGAGCAATTAACTCCTTCCCTGTGCCCGTCTCACCCTGAATTATGACACTCGCCTCGCTCAAGGCAATCATCGGCAAAGTACGCAATAAATGCATCAATTCTGGGGATTGACCTAAAATGCCTTTAATCATTCTGCTGCTCCATCGCCAATGTGATGAAACTCAATTTCATGTTGCTCATCAGTATGTTCGTGTGGCAAAAGTAATGTCATCAAAGCCATCACAATAATCGACACCCCCGCCACCTGCCTCATATGCTTTGCCCTTACAAGCGAAGAGACCAATCCCGTAAATAGACCCGCTCCCATTACGGCAGGTAAAGTCCCTAAACCAAAAGAAAACATGACCAAAGCGGCTTGCACAGGCTCACCAACCGTCGCTGCTACGGCCAATGCCGCATACACCAAACCACAAGGCAACCAACCCCAAACAATCCCTAACCAAAATGCTTGAGAAAATGTCTTAACCGGTAATAGTTTTTGTCCAATAGGCTGCAACCAACGCCAAATCGGAACACCAAACCGCTCCATCTTGGCAAATTTTGGAAACCAACCTGCTAGATACAAGCCCATTGCAATCATCACAATAATAGATAAATAGCGTAAAGCAGTATGACCATCAATACTGGCCAATGGCGAACTCAACAAACCAACAACCGCACCTGCCGCGGCGTAACTTAAAATTCGCCCCAAATTATAATTGAACACATAAGGCAACATTTTTCGTTGGCTCTCACGCACTTCAATCGGCAGACTTAACGTCAAAGCGCCGATCACCGACCCACACATTGCCAAACAATGCACCGTACTAAAAAGGCCCAATAAAAAAGCCGTAATATAGGAGCCTGTGATAGCTTCCATTTTCTAAAACCCTACCAATCAAAAAAATTAACTAAATAGTACAGTAACACGCCAAAAAAGACGTAAATTGTGTCATTTCACATACTTTATATGCAAAAAACACATAAATATACACTGTTCGGCTTTTATAATTTTTGCATGTACAGCTAGGAGAATACCTTGAAGAGCTTTAGATTATTATCAACTCCTTTTTTATTAGTTGTGCTTTCAGCAGCACAAGCTGAAACAGTTTCATTGCCGTCGATGTCCGTCCAAGGTGCATCGGCTGAAGAAATCCCTTATGCACTGCCTACAGTACCAGCTGCATCAACAGATATTGGTGCCTTAATCAAACGCCTTCCAGGCGCCAATGTAAATACCAATGGTGCCGTCACCAGTATCGCTCAATACCGCGGTCTATTTGGCAAACGTGTCAACGTCGTACTGGACGGTTTCGGCCAACGTGAAGCCGGCCCTAACAGCATGGACTCACCACTAAGCTACCTCCCAGCATCACGCACTGACCAAGTATCCGTCTACAGAGGTATTGCACCAGTCAGAACAGGGATTGAAACCATTGGCGGTACAATTTCAGCAACATCCAAGAAATTGGACTTCGGCCTAACAGATGAAGCTGAAATCAAAGGCAGCGCAAATGCCGCTTATGCCAGCAATGGTAATACTCGACAACTTAATCTAACTACCGCGGTTACCAATCAAAATCACCGCCTACAACTCACAGGTAGTTCAGATAGAGGTGATAACCAAAAATTCGATGGCGGTAGAATCCGCTCAAGTGAACACGATAGAGATACTATCGGTGTGCACTACGGCTACCAAGGCAGTGGTAAAGCATTCGGGCTTGATGTCGAACATTTCGATATGGGTGACACTGGTACGGTTGCATTACCCATGGATATTCTCTACTTCCGTGGTGAAAATGTTAAAGCAAGTTTTACCGATTATTCATCTAATGGTGATAGTTATACACTCAAGCTGCATCACCAAGATATCGAACACGAGATGAATAATTTCTCTCAACGCACGAACGGACAAGTATCACCAATGCGGTCTAGACATACCTTTGCTGAAGTTCAGGCTAAAGGCTTAGGTTTCCATTACCAACATCAAAATTGGTTATTTGGTATCGATCTCGACCAAGCAGAACATAACACAACCATATACAATCCAAACGTTTCAGCTTTTTTTGTTGATAATTTCAAAGATGCTGAACGTGATAGATATAGCCTCTTCGCAGAATGGAAAGGAGAGGCGCCACAAGGCCTAAACCTAGAAACAGGACTGCGTTATAGCCGCGTTGAGATGAACTCTGGGAATGCAGGTGTCTTCGCTGGTGCATCTGCCGGTTTGATAGCATTGAATACAGCCTTTAATGGTGAAGATTTAAATCAAGAAGAAAACTTAATAGATATTTTTGCAACCTTGACTCATACATTTTCGCAAGAACTTGATTTCGAGGTGGGTTTTGCACGTAAAGCGCGCGCACCTAGTTACCAAGAGCGTTATCTGTGGGCCCCCCTGCAAAGTACAGGTGGTCTAGCTGATGGTCGAAGATATGTCGGTGATGTCGATTTAGATCATGAAGTCGCTTATCAATTTGAGGTAGGACTCGATTGGCACACACACCAATTCGCCTTTTCGCCGCGTGTGTTCTACCACCACATCAATGACTACATCCAAGGTGTAGAGGGCGCTGCAACAGCTCAACAACAAATGGTCGCCAATGAAATGAGCATGATGATGGGTGTACCAACATCAACACTGCTTAAATTCAGCAATGTCGACGCCAAACTCTATGGTATAGATGCTAACTGGTCAGCGGCTTTATCTCAAAACTGGCAATTAGCAGGAACCATCAGCTATGTTAGAGGTGAACGTCGTGATACCAATGATGACTTATACCGCATTGCCCCCCTGAATGCCATTACCTCAGTTACATATGTGCAACCAACTTGGCAGGTCAGTATGGAAGCAGAAACAGTGGCAAGACAAAACAAAGTGTCTGATGAAAACAATGAACAAAATACTGGCGGCTATGCACTCTTCAACATCTCTGGTCAGTACCAAGTTACACCTGCCGTAACAATGCTAGCCGGTGTGAATAACCTATTTGATCGTTACTATGTGAATCATCTAGGTGGTACAAATCGAGCTGCTGGTAACCCAGATTTGGCTATGGGCGATCGCGTACCTGGTCTGGGCCGTAGTGCTTACATTAACGTCAACGTCGACTTCTAAACCTTATTCATCATCTCCTACCCCCGTTCAATCTGGAAAGGGGGTAAAACCTGGGAAAACCTCTTTTCCTATCTCTGCTTTATTCACCCTACAAATGACCAAATTAAGCCATCGTTGTATACTGTCATCTCCCAAAACCTAAACCGCTAGAACGCACACAATACAAAAGGCTTAAATAATGAATTTTTACCCGCTTGTCGTCAGTAACATTACTGATGAGACCTCACTTGCGAAATCATTTACCTTCCAAATAGAAGACAAATACCAAAGCCTTTTCCAGTTTCAAGCAGGCCAATTCTTATCTTTACGCTTACCTTGGGAAGAAAGCTATCTCGATCGTTGCTATTCATTATCTAGCAGCCCTGATCAAGCAAAAATGACCATCACGGTGAAGCGGGTCAAAGACGGCAGAATCTCAAACTTACTTAATGACAATGTAAAAGAGGGCGATATCATTGATATCGCGTCACCTAGTGGCCGCTTTGTCCCTACTGAGAATCAGAGACCTCTATCTTTATTTGCAGCAGGCAGTGGCATTACACCCATTATGTCGATCATTAAACACACCTTGGCCAATACGGAATTAACTGTTACGTTATTTTATGCCAATTCAAATGACCAGCAAATCATTTTTAAACAAGCATTAACAGAATTAAGCGATCAATACCCAGAACGTTTCAGCTGCCATCACCATTTAAGCAGCGAAAATGGTCGAGTCAATGAAACGATCATTAATCATTTCATTGATGAACAACTCGATCAAGATTTCTTCATTTGTGGGCCCGGCCCATTTATGGACTTAACCGAAAATGCCTTGAGAAAACTAGGCGTAGCCGATCAGCATATCTTCATTGAGCGTTTTGCATCTGATGCGGAATCAACTCTTGATACCGAAGCACAGTTACCTAGCGACATCGCTAGCTTCAATGCCATATTAGATGGTGAAAGTCACATCGTACCGTACCTTGCAGGAAAAACCTTGTTAGAAAGCATGCTAGCCCATGATTTAAAACCTGCTTACTTTTGTCAAAAAGCAAAATGTGGCATGTGTGCCGTCATGAAAACAGCGGGTGAAGTCGTTATGCGTAATAGCGACATTTTGTCAGACAACGAAAAAGAAAAAGGTAAAATTTTATTATGCCAATCATTACCTTTAAATAATGATATCAGCGTCGATTGCGACGCAGATTAAATCAAAGCCCTTCTCGAATCGTCAGATTGAGACCTATTTCTTGCAAATAAGCCACTTCTTGTAATAAATCTGCTTCCGTTAAAGGGTGTTCAGCCAACCAATCCGCTGGCAATAAAAGTTTGATTTCTTTTGACTTAGCCTCAAGCTTAACTGGTGTCGCTTCTTCAATACTGCGGCCCCGATTAAAGACTAAGGCCAACCTTAATAACACCGTTAACCGCTGTGTCGTTAACTGGATATCCTTCGGTAATCGCTTAATATATTTCAGCGAAAAACGCCGCCGTTGGCCTCTCACCATTGCAGCTAGGGCATGCTGTTCCTCACGAGAAAAACCAGGCAAGTTCGAATGGGCTAACAAATAATAAGAATGCTTTTGATATTGATGATGTGAAATGGAAAGTCCTATTTCATGCAATGTCGCTACCCAATGTAATTGGTGGCGATAGTGCTTTTCTAACCGCCAAGGCTTTGCTACCTGATCAAAGAAATCGTCCAGCATGAGCACAACACGCTCTGTCTGTGCTTGGTCTGCATGGTATCGCCTCGCCATCGCTGACACCGTCCTCTCACGCTCATCATCATGGCTAATACGCCCTAATAAATCGTACAACAGACCTTCTCTTAATGCCCCATCAGACACCATCATCTGCTTGATTTTCAACTGCTCAAATGATGCCCTCAATACAGCGACGCCACCGGGCAATACAGAACGCCTTTCTGCACTTAAATTACCCAATGGCACTACATCAATGTGACCCGATTCAATCATCAGTTCAATCAATTTATCAAGAGATTGAGCGGTAATCGTACCATCGACGGCCCAACCCGCTTCCTTAACAATATTTGCGACACAACGAATCGTACCGGATGCGCCAACAGCTTCATCCCAACCAATATCACGATACTGTTTTTGAATCGCACGTAGGCGCGTAGCAGCAGCGATAATCGCTCTTTTCATCTTTTCTTTAGTGATACTACCGCCAGAAAAGAAAGCTTGTGAAAAGCTAACACAACCCATTCCTAAGCTCTCACGTTCGATCCCTTCAAACCGCTCACCGATAATGAATTCAGTACTCCCACCACCAATATCCATCACCAAACGTCTTGTATTATCGAAACTCAGCGCATGTGCCACGCCCAGATAAATAAGCCTAGCCTCTTCTTCACCTTCAATAATTTCAATGGGGTGACCTAACGCTTTTTTCGCTTTTTTCAAAAAGGCATCGCTATTCTTAGCTACCCGCAATGTATTGGTACCTACTACACGAACGCTGCCGCTGCCTTCAGGCAAATTTTGAATGCGTTGACCAAAACGCTCTAAACAGTCTAATGCCCTTTCCTGTGCAATAGCACTTAAACGGCCACGGCTATCCAGACCCGCACGTAACTGAACCATCTCACGCAATTTATCAACAACTTGAAAATGGTTATCACGCAGCTTCGCTATCACCATATGAAAACTATTAGAGCCTAAATCAACAGCAGCGAGAATCGTTTTATCATTTTGTTTATCCATCGCAATATTCTGCATCAGTCACGATAAACATGCCAAATAAAGTTCGTTTCTATATTTCAAACAAGAACTATAGGCATAAAAAAGCCCGTACACCGTACGAGCTTTTTATCAATGTCAGAAAGAAATTTACTTACCCTGAACAACCTCTTCCATTTTTTCAAGACTCAAATGGCGGACATCTTTTCCTTCCACTAAGTAAATAACATGCTCGCAAATATTCGATGCATGGTCACCAATACGTTCCAAAGAACGCGCCGACCACATCATATCTATTACCCTCGTAACCGTGCGAGGATCTTCCATCATGTAAGTAATCAATTGACGAATAATACTTTCATATTCAGAATCAATATCGCGGTCTTCATGCGCCACTTTCATCGCCTGTTCAGCGTCAACACGTGCAAATGCATCCAAAGCATCACGCAACATACCAAGCACATGATTACCCATCGACTGTAACTCGCGGTAATTCTTTTTAGGCCTATCTTTTTCAGACAAATTCATCGCCATACGAGCGATACTCACTGATTCATCTCCAATGCGTTCTAAATCAGTAATCGTTTTCAATATACCTGCAACCAAACGTAAATCACTTGCTGTCGGCTGACGAAGCGCAATAATCTGAATACACTCTTCATCAATTTTAACTTCTAATTCATTAACTTCTTCATCAAGTGCGATGACACTTCGTGCTAACTCAATATCCGCCGTTAATAATGCTTTTTGTGCATTTGCAACTTGTTGCTCAATCAATCCACCCATTGCTAAAACCAATGAACGGATATCTTGTAACTCTTTTTCAAACTGCTGCGAAATATGTTGTGAATTTGTAACCATAAAAACTCCTATTAACGCACTAAGTTAGCCGTAACGTCCTGTAATGTAATCTTCCGTTTGCTTTTTAGAAGGGTTCGTAAACAATTCATCTGTTGCACCAAACTCGATTAATTCACCCATATACATAAAGGCCGTATAGTCTGATACACGTGCTGCCTGTTGCATATTATGCGTCACGATAACAATCGTATATTTATCTTTGAGCTCATAAATCAACTCTTCAATTTTTAGCGTAGAGAGTGGATCCAAAGCTGATGCCGGCTCGTCCAGCAATAACACTTCTGGCTCAATCGCAATGGCCCTAGCAATCACTAAGCGTTGTTGCTGACCACCAGACATACCCATTGCTGACTCATGCAAGCGATCTTTCACTTCATCCCAAAGCGCTGCACCTTTCAATGACTTTTCAACCACTTTATCCAATGTAGAGCGATCATTGACACCTTGTAACCTCAAGCCATATGCCACGTTCTCATATATCGACTTCGGGAAAGGATTCGGCTTTTGAAACACCATACCGACTTGGCGACGTAAATCAGCCACATTCACTGAAGGCTTATTTATATCTTGACCATCTAGCAACATCTCGCCATTAATCTGAACCGAATCGATCAGATCATTCATCCGATTAAAGCTTCTTAGTAACGTCGACTTACCGCAACCACTGGGACCAATAAATGCTGTGACACGATTCTTAGCTACCTTCATGTTAATATCAAATAGCGCCTGCTTTTGACCATAAAACAAATTGAAGTATTTCACTGCTATACAAGTTGTTTCATTACCAATATCTAGTTTCTGACCACGCTGTAATGTCTCTATATCAATCGCACGTGCCGAGGTGGTTTGCTGTTCTTTCGTTGCTTCCATTTTAATTCTCACTCGCCTTAGAATTTTCACGTAAACGATTACGAAAACTAATCGCTGTGATATTTAATACAATAATGATCATGACCAATAATAAGGCCGTGGCATAAACCAAAGGCCGAGCAGCTTCAACATTAGGGCTTTGAAAACCGACATCATAAATATGGAAACCCAAATGCATAAATTGTCGATCTAAATGCAAATAAGGTGCTATCGAGTCAACTGCTAAAGCTGGTGCTAATTTCACCACACCCACCATCATTAGTGGAGCGACTTCCCCAGCTGCCCTCGCCACAGCCAATATCAGCCCAGTCATCATCGCTGGCGCAGCCATCGGCAACACTGTTCGCCATAATGTTTCCGCTTTCGTAGCGCCTAACGCCAAACTTCCCTCACGGATATTACGAGGAATACGCGACAAACCTTCCTCTGTTGCGACAATCACCACTGGTACCGTCAAAATGGCCAGCGTTAATGAGGCCCACATTAAGCCTGGCGTACCAAAGGTTGGTGAAGGTAAACTCGCTTGGAAAAACAATTCATCAATATTGCCACCCAAGAAATAAACGAAAAATCCAAGCCCGAACACACCATAAACAATAGATGGCACACCTGCTAGATTATTAACGGCAATACGAATCAAGCGAATCATCGGACCTTGCGTCGCATATTCTTTTAGGTAAACAGCAGCAATCACGCCAAAAGGTGTCACCAAGATAGCCATTATCAGCACCATCATCACCGTACCGAAAATAGCAGGGAAAATACCCCCTTCGGTATTCGCCTCACGGGGGTCACCTGATACAAATTTCCACACCTCATGAAAGTAGAATTCTAACTTATCTATCGTACTCATCGCATTAGGCTGATAGGCGACAACGACTTTAGACAGTGGAATTTCTACTTCACGTCCATCTGAAATGATCATCATCATCTGATCACGATTAAGCGACGTATATAAATCACCTAATGTTTGCTGAATAACGGCATATTTTTCATCCCAGTCTTTCCGGGATTGCGCAATTTCCTGATGCTGTAACGACCCCGTCTCAACACCTTCTAGCTCTAGTTGCCTTTCCTCTAAACGTAATGATTCAAGGCCATGATTTATCTCGCCGATTTCATTTTTTTCTATTTGCTTGATTTCATCAACTAGCCCATTACTTCGCTCAAGCCTTTTTTGCAATTCGCTCCATGCTCCATCACCTTTAGCAATCCACTCTCCTGATTCTTTAACGCCTGCTAAATAACCATAGAAATGTCCCCACTCACGTCGTTCAATAGCAACAACATGTTCTGGTCGTTCTTGCTCCATCATCCATGGGCCATTAATCCATCTAAAATCAAGGCCAAAGTAATCTCGATTGCCCACTTTCAGCAAGTAACGCTGGCCTGCTGATTGCCCTTCTGGCAAATCAACCCCAGCATTCTTTAAACGCAATGCCGAAACCGTTTCCTTATCAACAATTTCGCCCAACAACGTAATGGGGACTGAGCCGGGTTCACTGTAATTGACAGCCACAATATCGGGCGGCCAAAAGTGGCTTAAACCACGGACAGCTATTAAACCCAATAGACCAATAACCATCACCAAACTAATACTCACCGCACCAGCATTAAGCCAGACCCAGGGTGTACCGTTTTTAAGCCAAGAAGACATTGATTGCTTCGACATCGTTTTACTCACCTAAAGACTACTGTATTTAACACGTAAGCGCTGACGAACCACCTCAGCTACGGTATTGAAAATAAACGTTGTCATAAACAACACTAAAGCGGCTAAGAACAGCACACGATAATGTGTACTGGCCACCTCTGCTTCAGGCATTTCAACGGCAATATTGGCCGATAACGCCCTAAAACCTTCAAAAATATTAAAGTCCATAATCGGGGTATTACCCGTCGCCATCAATACAATCATCGTTTCACCCACCGCACGGCCCAAACCAATCATCACCGCTGAGAAAATACCCGGGCTAGCTGTCAACAACACAACACGTGTCAATGTCTGCCAAGGTGTCGCACCAAGCGCTAATGAGCCAATTGTTAAGTGCTTCGGTACACCAAAAATAGCATCTTCCGTGATCGAGAAAATCGTTGGAATCACCGCGAAACCCATTACCAGTCCAACCACTAAAGAGTTACGTTGATCAAAACCAATACCCATCTCATCCAACCATCTCGGCATATCGCCATTGAATAACCAGAGTTCAAGCGTTGGACTCACCAGCATTGATACAACACCGATAAACACCACAACAGGCACCAATATCGCGGCTTCCCAGCCATCTGGAATTGACTCACGCCATGCAGCAGGCAGTTTAGTCCACAGATAGGCCGTGAGTATCGTCATAATTGGCAACATCACCAGAATGGAAAAGACCCCTGGCAGATTACCTTCAACAATTGGGGCTAACCATAACCCAGCCAAGAACCCTAAAATAACGGTCGGCAATGCCTCCATAATCTCAATCGTCGGCTTAACCAAAGTTCGCATTTTTGGCGACATAAAATAAGCGGTATATATCGCACCCATAATCGCTAACGGCACTGCCACCAGCATGGCGTAAAAAGCGGCTTTTATCGTGCCAAATATCAACGGACTTAAACTAAATTTTGGCTCAAAGTCATTACTGGCTGAAGAGGATTGCCAAATAAATTCTGGCTTATCACGGCTCTCATACCAGACTTCTTGCCATAATGAATGCCATGACACCTCTGGATGCTCATTATCGATCGCAACCAATGTCGCTTGGCCCGTTTTTGACACTGCCAGTACACCATTGGCCTTAGGAGAGAGCCCAATGGCCACTTCGCCATTGTCTGCTAGTGTCTCAACCAATAATGTCCGTTCTGCCGTGGTATGGTAAATACCCATCTGGCCAGATTCATCCAGTGCAACAAAACCTTTGCGTGAATATTCTGGCGCCAAAGCAACAATGGGTGATGATTGATCTTTAAAATAACGCACATTATGTAGTGTGTAATTGTTATGGATATCCCTTAATGGAAACCATTGATCAATTTGGCCATCACTACGCCCCACCAAAATTGAAATACCACCCGTCAAAAATGACAAAGCAGTCACATCAACCCCAGAAGGCACCGCCTTAATTTTTTGTATTAAATTAGGGGCTGTAATAACACTGATATCGTAGTAAGTCAGGAAGCCTTCATCATCAACTAAATATAACTCTCGTTGATCAACATCCATTTGGATATGGGTAATGTTCTCACCTTCTGGCAGCGTAATTTCTGTTCGCATTTCCTCAATGGTAAAAACATCTTCATCCATGAAATCTTCTTCACGTATAAGGCCTAATACCACTAAAGTATTTGCGTCACTCAAACCAATTAAAGTGGTTTGTTCCTCGTTACTCTGTACCGTTAAGGCTCTCAGTAGCCGTCCCTGTTCATCGACATTGAATAATCCCTCACCAACAGGGTAAGTTATCAACGGCGTAATCTTACGTTTATCATCAGGGTAAGTGATTTTATATTCACGCTTAAAAATCAAAGCCTGACCGTTGTCAAAGCCATAAGCCAACACACCTGTTGTATAGTCACCATGACTAAAACTGGTGATTTGTTTATCGGCAAGCAATGGTAATTCTGGCTTGACAATAGTTTGGCCGGAATCCGCAGCAAAAAACTGCACTTCCCCTGCCATATCAACAGAAAGCGCGACATCGTTATATTCATTTAAAGCCAAATGAACTATTTTATTTTCAGCTAACACATACTCAGATTCTATTTCTATCTCGGCACCACTGAATAAGGGCATCACGACATATAACAGATAGAAAAAAATGAGCACAATGGCAAAAATAACCGAAACACCACCCATCGCCACACCGTACCGAGCAGCATGGTCTTTAAACTCACGCCAAGCACGTCGACGCTTCGCTATCGGAGAGTTTGCAGCAGGTAATACACTACCAATTGATGAACGTTCAGCCATAATTTCAGCACTCAAGCCCTGTTTCGGTGAAATGAAATACACATTTAAAAATAACTACAACTGATTTATGTGAAAATCGTGTAACAACAACACATAGATTTAACGGCTTACTATAACCCGTTAATAATAACAAACGCCCCGCATAACCTCTGCAGGGCGTTCTAATGTTCTTAACTAAATCTATTGAATTTTAGCTAATTCTTTTTCTACCACTGCAGGTGGTAATGGGACATAACCATCTTTAACAACCACTTTCTGACCTATTTTAGAAAGAACCAATTTCACAAACTCACGATCAATTGGGGCTAAAGGTTTGTTGGGCGCTTTATTTACGTAAACATACAGGTAACGAGAGAGTGGGTAAGTGCCATTCGCTGCATTTGCTTTAGTTGCTGGAATCATCTCCCCACCAGGCTTTTTCGTCAAAGCCAACGCTTTAACACCTGATGTTTTATAACCGATACCAGAGTAACCGATACCATTTAATGATTTAGTCACGCCTTGAACGACAGATGCTGAACCGGGTTGCTCATTGACGTTATCTTTAAAGTCACCTTTACAAAGTGCTTTCTTTTTAAAGTAGCCATAAGTACCAGACACTGAGTTACGGCCATAAATTTGAATGCTTCCTAAGTTACTTCCTAACTGTGTCCAATTAGTAATATCTTCTGAGTGGCCACATTTACGCGTTGCGGAGAAAATAGCATCCACTTCTGGAATACTTAATCCTTCAAGAGGATTATCTTTGTGCGTGTATACCGCTAAGGCATCAATAGCCACACGGATCGGCGTAGGCTTGTAACCAAATTTTGATTCAAATGCACCAATTTCTTTGTCTTTCATCTTACGGCTCATAGGGCCAAAGCTAGCTGTGCCCTCTGTTAAAGCGGGTGGCGCAGTAGAAGAACCCGCTGCCTGAATTTGAATACTCACATTAGGGTATTCACGCTTAAATTCTTCAGCCCAAAGCGTCATCAGGTTCGCCAAAGTATCAGAACCAACACTAGGAAGCTTGCCAGAAACACCACTTGCTTTTTGATAATCAGGTAATGCTGCATCAACATCAGCAAAAGCTGTTGCCGAAAAAGTCATCGAGACCGCCACCCCTAAAATAGCTAGTTTTTTCATGAACATATCTTGTCCAACTCCCAAATTAATAATATGTAGTAATCGAATTACTGTGATTAGTATCTAGACCGAGTGTGACAATGATATGAAATAATTATGACAATTGTATGACAAAAGAACCCTAGTACCTGTTTATCGGGCCTTAAAGCGAAGCTAGGTTCAGTGCTTGTGGTTTCCTCACCACGCTTTGAATCGGAAAATGACAAGCGAAACGCGTCCCTTTACCCAACTCACTATTAATTTTTAATATAGCGTCATGTCGTTGCAACACATGCTTAACGATAGCCAATCCTAAACCTGTACCACCATCGCCTTGTGAACGACCACTATCAACACGATAAAAACGCTCCGTCAATCGCTCTAAATGATGCTCAGCAATACCATCACCCATATCAGCAACTTCGACATGCCCTTCTAACTGGTCAACGGCCCAAGTAATCGTAACCCGGCAGCCTGCGGGTGTATATTTCACCGCATTAAAAACCAAATTCGAAATGGCACTACGCAATTCATCCAAGTCCGCAAGTAACCAATGTTCGCTATCCAAATTTAACTTAATCTCATGGTTATCATATTGAGCAAGCTGAGTAGCATCAGCAATAATTTCCTGGAGTGTAGCACCCATATCGACAGGTACAACTTGCAATGCTTTTTCACCTGTTTCTAAGCGAGAGAGTGTCAATAGCTCATGCAACATATCACTCATTCTCTCCGACTGCTGGCGCATCGCCGGTAATGCATTCTGCCATTGATCTGCCGGCGTCTTATCGTCAAACATTTCAAAATAACCGCGTAATACTGTGAGTGGTGTACGTAACTCATGCGACACATTCGCGACAAAGTCCCGCCGCATCTTCTGAAGCTTAACCGTTTGTGTCATATCTCTGGCCAACAACATTCTGCCACTACCCATATAACTCACGATCTTAATTTCTAACTGAACCTCTGAGTTCACTGGAGAATGGACAACAATGGTTTGACCAATCGCAGTCGAGTCAGAAATCAATTGTTGAAAATCGGGGTCACGAATTAAATTATTGACCCGTACATGGCTATCGCGGGGCCAACGTACACCCAGTAATGTCTTGGCGGAATCGTTTGCCCAATCCACTTCCCCAAAAGCGCCTAAAACAACGACTGCATCAGGCAATGCCGCAGTCGCTGACTGGAACCGTTTCAAATACCCCGCTAATTTTTTCTTCCGAGAATTATTCTGTTGCCTGACCCGTTCAATTTCCCGACACACATCATCAATAGCACCTTCTGCTGTCGGTGAAGGGTTTTTCTTGGGCTTTTTTACCCACTTTAATAATTTATTCCAGGAATCTTGCAACCATAGGGCATACAAAAATGCAGCTAAAAACATAAAGGTCATCATCTGCCCAAATAGCAGACCAATAAACCCCGCAATAAAAACGATTGTTAATAGACGCCAATAATCCCAGCTCATTACTTTAATACAACCTAATCAGCTGTAAAACGGTAACCTACACCGCGTACTGTTTGAACCAAGTTATCATGTTGAGAGGGTTCTAATACTTTGCGCAAACGCCTAATATGGACATCCACCGTACGTTCCTCAATATAAACCGTATTGCCCCAGACATGATCCAGTAACTGACCACGACTATATGCGCGTTCAGGGTTTTTCATGAAAAAATGCAGTAGACGAAACTCTGTTGGACCTAAATCGATGCGTTCATCTTCAACCATCACGCGATGACTTTTCAGATCTAAACGTAGGCTATCAAACTGCAACGCCTCATCCGCATCTGGCAACTGGCAACGACGTAATACGGCCTTAATTCTCGCCATTAATTCAGGCGGTGAAAACGGCTTATTGACATAATCATCAGCGCCTACGCCCAAGCCTTTAACTATATCTTCGCTTTCACCCTTTGCAGTCAACATAATGACAGGTATCTCAGCAAAATAAGCATTCGCCCTCAAACGGCGGATAAATTCAATGCCATCGATGTCAGGCAACATCCAATCTAATAAAATAATATCCGGTTGTTGTTGCGCCAATTGCGTTAGACCAGACTCTGCATCACCGACTGCATCACACTCAAAACCAGAATGACGCAAAGAAAAACACAACATATCCCTGATCGCGACATCATCTTCAACGACTAAAACCTGTGTAGCCATAAATTAACCTTTCGCTAATTACAATTGGTTAGCATCATACCGACCAAATATGACAGATTTGTAACATTTATTCCAAAATAGTACTAAAAAGGAGAGTTACCTAACAAACTGGCTCTAACACAACGCAAAATACCGTAATCATATTCACCATCCAATGCATCATAAACCGGTTTGAGCTTCCCTTTTTCATCATCACCAAAAGATTCGATCATCCTCACAATCGCAACATAATCCTCATCAGGTAAACCTAAAACAGCCTTCACATCCAATAGCCCAACCTCGATCGCATCTGCCAAATGTATATAAACCGTTGTTTCTTTAATCGTACGTTCGGCCGCAATTACTTCAACCGAAGCACCTTGCTCATGCAATAATAACGTTTCATTCACCGTATCACTGAGGCGGTTATCTAAAAGTGAAGATAATGGGTGTTGCGCAATTTCTGCTATGAAGTCATTGCCATACTTAAGTAACTTTTGCTCACCGACCCCAGATATTTTAGCCATTTTATCCAAGCTATCCGGTCGGTGCTTCAACATCTCTTGCAAAGTCGCATCATGAAAAACAACATAAGGCGGCAGACCCAATTCTTCGGCTAACCTCAACCTCAATGCTTTGAGTGCTATCCATAGTGGTTCATCCTGCGGTCTAAGAGCTGACTTTTTACCCCGTTCTTTACTCACCTTCTGTGGCGCTTCATATTGACGCAATGCCAATGTTGCTTGTCCTTTTAAAACAGAACGACATTGCTCCGTTAAACACAAAGCGCCATAACGCGACACATCAATATCAACATAACCCAATGCGATCAATTGCCTGAATATACTCCGCCATTCTGCTGCCGTTTTATGTTGCCCCAATCCGAACGTACTCAGTTGATCGTGGCCATTTTGTTGAATTCGCTCATCGAGCTTACCCAATAAAATATCAATAATATAATTAACACCAAACCGCTGTTGTGTTCGATACACACAAGAGAGCACCTTTTGAACATCTTCTGTTGCATCCCATTGAGCAGGTGGAGTCTGACAATTATCGCACTGACCACATTGCCCTGAGCTCTCCTCATCAAAATAGCTCAGGATCGCCCGACGGCGACAGCTTATCAACTCACATAAGCCCAACATGGATTCTAACTTATGATACTCAACACGCTTATGTGCCTCATCAGCATCAGAATTTTGCATAAACTGACGTAAGGTAATGACATCTTGCAAGCCATAAGCCATCCAAGCATTTGCTGGCTCACCATCACGACCTGCACGACCCGTCTCTTGATAATAAGCTTCAATACTTTTCGGCAAGTTCAAATGAGCAACAAATCTTACGTCAGGTTTATCAATACCCATCCCGAAAGCAATCGTCGCGACAATAATCACGCCTTCTTCTCGTAAGAAGCGTTGTTGATTTTCTTGCCGTACCACTTGAGGCAAGCCAGCATGATAGGGTAAGGCAATCCTACCTTGGTCACTTAACCATTCGGCAATCGCCTCCACCTTTTTACGCGATAAACAATAAACAATACCAGCGTCAGTCGAATGGTGTTGCTCAAGAAATTGCCAAAGCCGGTTTTTAGGGTTATTCCCTTCAGAAATTGCATAATGAATATTGGGGCGATCAAAACTATTGATAAAAGCTTGGGCACCTTCTAAGCCCAACTGGGTAATAATTTCTTCACGCGTCCGCTGATCGGCGGTTGCAGTCAAGGCAATACGCGGCACCACAGGAAAGCGTTCATGCAGAATAGTGAGCTGCTGATAATCCTGACGAAAATCATGTCCCCACTGCGACACACAATGTGCTT
Organism: Gammaproteobacteria bacterium; assembly: GCA_029248745.1. Taxonomy (GTDB): domain Bacteria; phylum Pseudomonadota; class Gammaproteobacteria; order Nitrosococcales; family Methylophagaceae. Next base: position 136,586 of record JAQWIT010000008.1, on the reverse strand, counting down.
CATCAATCGCAAAAAGTGCCAACTCACAAGAAGATAATAAAGCCAGCATCGTCGGCATTAACAAACGTTCAGGGGCGATGTAAAGTAACTTAAGCTCACCAGCTAACAGCGCCTGTTCGACTTGCCGTACCGATTCAGCTGTCTGACTAGAATTGATAAAAGCCGCATTGATACCTAACTGCTGTAATGCATCAACCTGATCCTGCATTAAAGCAATTAAGGGTGAAATAACAATCGCTACACCATCACGCGCCAAAGCCGGCACTTGATAGCACAACGACTTCCCGCCGCCCGTTGGCATCAAAACCAGCGCATCGCCACCGCTAACAAGGGTTTGAATGATCTCTTCCTGGCTATGCCGAAAGGCATCATAACCAAAGACGCTATTAAGAATTCCCTTTACGCTATCCATCCTAAATTAAGCGCTATAAATCCGTTACATTAACTCATGAAACTTTGGATAGTATAAAAAATGCAGGCCGATAATACAGCCGCTGAAGGCACCGTAATTAACCAAGCTGTGATGATTTTTTGAATCATTCCTTGTTTGATATATAGACTCTTTTGGTCTTTTTTCAGTTCTTTTTTAGCCGTTTTAATAACCGCTCTTTCTTCATCAATTAACTTATAAATACGTAGCATTTCTTCAGAATTTTCAGCTGACCGTCCATCGCGACTTTCGACCTGATTCAACTGTTCATATAACGCTTTCAAACGTGCTTTCTCACCTTGTACAACCGCCTTCTCTCTCTTTATTTCAGCCAGTAACGTACTATTTTTATCGAGCCTTTGTCGTAGTAAACCAACGCCAAATATGCCGCCAATTGCAATATGGGTTGAACTTACGGGTAAACCTAATTGACTGGCAATAATAACGGTAATCGCGGCTGCCATAGCAACAGAAAAAGCCCGCATAGGATCTAAGTCTGTAATGCCACTCCCGACGGTTTTAATCAGACGAGGGCCATACAATGCCAAGCCAATTGCCAGACCAAAAGCACCCACACCCATCACCCAAAATGGAATCTCAGCCTTAGCAGAAATCCCGCCCGTCATCACTGCATCGTTAATCGCTGCTAGTGGACCAATCGCATTGGCCACATCATTGGCACCATGGGCAAAACTCAATAATGATGCAGCGAAAATGAGTGGTACGGTAAATAGAATATTCACACTCTCACGCGTATTATCTAAATGATCTAGTTTTGAACGAAGACGTTTTTTAACCGCACCATAAACCAGAATTGCCACCAAACCACCTAAAAATAGCGCGGTTGGGAAAGTTGGTTTCTTTGTCACTTCAACGGTAAAAAAGAATAGCTCATTCGATAATTGCATTATCTCTGGCCAAATCTTTTTTAACCCTTTTAAAACAAGATAAGTCACAAAGGCCCAAGCCATCACAGCAACATAAACCGGCACCCAACGATACGAAGCAGCGACTTTGTCTTCTTTAAAAATAATGGTCTTTTTAATTGCAAATAAGAATAAAGCTGCGATCACACCACCTATCACAGGAGAAATGACCCATGAACTGGCGATTTTAGCCATCGTGGCCCAATCAACAATGCTAAAACCCGCTGCAGCAATACCAGCCCCCATCACGCCACCCACAATAGAATGCGTTGTTGAAACAGGTGCTCTAGCCCATGTCGCCAAATTTAACCACAAGGCAGCAGCCAACAATGCCGCCATCATTGCCCATGTGAAATGGTCTGTATTTTCCCCGAAAGCCTCAATGTCAATGATGCCTTTCTTGATCGTTGACACCACATCACCACCAGCGATAATGGCACCACTCGCTTCAAAAATCATCGCAATGACAATCGCCCAACCCATTGTCATCGCTTTCGACCCTACAGCAGGACCAACATTATTCGCGACATCATTGGCGCCAATATTCATCGCCATGTAGCCACCAAAAACAGCAGCAATCGCTAAAAACAATTGATTTGAACTCGGTCCTACGAAGTAAAAACTAAACCCTAAAACAACTGCTAAAAACAGCAGTCCGGCAGCTAAACGGGCAAGATCACTTCCCGTTGATTGCGAAAGGGATTCATCAGTAACCTGGCTATTATTCATTACTTTTAATATTCGTCATCAAACAATAAAGTCGCTACATTAGCACTGAATTAGTTTTTTATCTGAAAAAATGAAACAATTACCCATTAACAGAGTTAATCTACACACAAACCTACTAAACAGTACGAAATAAAACATGATAAAACGGCTATTCCTAATACTGACCCTTAGCATGACATTTCTCATGCCTGCACAGGCAGACCTCTTCGGTGGTAGCGTTGAAGATATGCCTCCTTCGCAAGATGAAGCTTTTCAATTTGCCATTAATGTCATCAACCCGACGACCTTATCTGCTGAGTTTACCGTTGCACCAGGCAATTATATCTATAGGGATAAGATTAAATTTGAAATAGAAGCTGAAACCCCTGTTCAAATTCTGCCTTACACGTCGCCCAAGAGTAAAACCAAAGATGATGAAATTTTTGGCCCTACCGAAGTCTATCTACATGATATCAATATTGACCTAACGCTTAATCGTAGTCAGGTAGAACAAGCCATCACTTTTATTGCTCATTATCAGGGCTGCAATGAGATCTTTAACATCTGTTATCCGCCGACTAAGAAAAAATTGGAATTACTGTTACCGACCTACACACCAAGCAATGACACAACTGTCACCCCACAACCGACACAACCTTTATCTGAACAAGATCGACTTGCACAAAGCCTCGCCCAAGATAACTTGTTTACTGTACTCCTGAGCTTCTTCGGGATCGGTATTTTATTGGCTTTCACACCTTGTGTATTCCCGATGATCCCTATCCTTTCCAGCATCATCGTAGGAGAAGGTGACCACCTCACAACTCGCCGTGCATTCACACTATCGCTTGTCTATGTACTGGCCATGTCGATCACCTATACCATTGCTGGCCTATTGACGGGTTTACTGGGCGCCAATATACAAACGATGTTACAAAACCCCTGGGTCATTGGCGGTTTCAGTATTCTTTTCGTCGTTCTGTCTCTATCCATGTTCGGACTCTACGAATTGCAATTACCACAACGCCTGCAAGATCGTTTACATCAAATGAGTCATCAACAAAAAGGCGGTAAACTCGCTGGTGTTGCCTTAATGGGTTTATTGTCTGGACTTATCGTAGGCCCTTGCCTGGCACCTCCTTTAGCTGGCGCCCTCATTTTTATCGGCCAACATGGTGACCCTATATTAGGTGCCTCTGCACTCTTCGCCCTCAGTATGGGTATGGGCGTACCATTACTTGCCATAGGAACATCTGCTGGCACATTACTTCCTAAAGCGGGTACATGGATGGACAGCATCAAAGCCATTTTTGGCGTGATGATGTTAGGGTTAGCTATTTGGCTACTCGAACGCATTATCCCTAGCTCAGTCGCATTACTACTTTGGGGTAGCCTTTTCGTCGTATCAGCCATCTATTTAGGGGCTTTAAATACACTGACGCTATCCTCTAATGGCACCGAAAAACTTTCGAAAGGCTTAGGCATCATCATCTTAATTTATGGTGCATTGCTAATTATTGGTGGTGCTAGCGGTAGTCAAAATGTCTGGCAACCGCTACAAGGGCTAACGTCAGGAACGGGCATTAGTTCGACGGGATATGCCCAAACCGGCCTTAAATTTACAAAAATTAACAACCTAAACGATCTAGATCAACAACTAACACAAAGCAATCAACCCGTCATGCTTGAACTATATGCTGATTGGTGCGTGGAATGTAAAACAATGGAAATGACGACATTCAAAGATCCCGCTGTTATGTCGACATTGGCCAACACACTCACCTTAAAACTCGATATGACTGACAACAATCATGAACACAAAGCATTTTTAAAACAGTTCGGCATCTTCGGGCCACCCACTATCTTATTTTTTGGCCCTCAAGGCGGTGAATACAAGCAACACCGGCTTGTCGGCACAATGAATCCCAAAGATTTCAATGACCATCTCAACTCAATTCCTGCTATTGGGAAATAATCCTTTGAAGCCGAGTTCGGCGAATTTAGCGACAAAAAAGCGCTTTTTCTACTAAAAAACTGGACATTTAACCATCTCTGGTGCAAAATTTGCCTCATCTCGTCTGATTCAGGTTAGAAACCCTCCATAATGGCAAAATTTCTTGTGCTTCACGGCCCTAACTTAAACCTCTTAGGAACGCGCGAACCCGAAGTTTATGGTTCAGAAACACTTCAAGATATTGTCGACAATCTAACCGAACTTGCTAGCCACCAAGGCCATGAATTAGAAAGCTTCCAAAGTAATGCTGAACATGACCTCGTTGATAAAATCCAAACAGCAAGAACAAACAACACCGATTTTATTATCATTAATCCCGCTGCGTTCACTCACACTAGTGTCGCTATACGCGATGCCTTGGCTGCGATTGATATTCCTTTTATCGAAGTACATTTATCAAATGTACAGGCACGAGAAACGTTTAGACATCATTCTTATTTATCTGATATCGCCTATGGCGTTATCTGTGGCTTGGGTGCACAGGGTTATGACCTCGCACTACAAGCTGCTATCAAACAGACTCACTAAAATTTAAGGTTACTTTATGGATATTCGCAAAATAAAAAAATTGATCGACTTGATCCAAGAATCAGACGTCGCCGAAATCGAAATTCAAGAAGGTGAAGAATCAGTACGCATTAGCCGAAACAGTTCTAATACAGCGCCAATGGTCATGGCAGCGCCCGCAATGCCAGCTCAAGCACCAGCGCCTATTGCAGCACCAGCAGCACAAATAGAAGCAACACCAACGCCGGCTAACAATACCACTAATGCCGTTAAATCACCGATGGTAGGGACTTTCTACCGTTCATCATCACCTGAAGCTGCGCCTCTCGCTGAGGTCGGGCAAACAGTCGCAGAAGGTGATGTTATTTGCATCATTGAAGCCATGAAAATGTTCAACCAAATTGAATCAGATCGCAGCGGTGTGATCAAAGCCATCTTGGTCGAAAATGGACACCCCGTAGAGTTTGATGAGCCCTTAATTATCATCGAATAATGAGACTTGTGCTTTCTAATTTATAACGACCCGCCCCAGATTAACCATGGATAAAGAAACATCATGATCGAGAAAATTGTCATTGCCAATCGAGGTGAAATTGCCCTCCGTATATTACGTGCCTGCCAAGAATTAGGAATCAAAACAGTTGCTGTCCATTCTGATGTCGATCGCGATCTCAAACACGTCTTATTGGCAGATGAAACCGTCTGTATCGGCCCTGCACCTTCAAATGAAAGTTATCTAAATATCCCAGCGCTCATTAGCGCAGCAGAAATCACCGACGCATCAGCTATTCATCCCGGTTACGGTTTTTTATCTGAGAATGCCGATTTCTCAGAACGCGTCGAACAAAGCGGCTTCATTTTTATTGGCCCTAAAGCCGACACCATTCGTCTAATGGGTGACAAAGTCTCGGCTATCGCTGCAATGAACGAAGCAGGCGTACCTTGTGTACCTGGTTCAGATGGCCCTTTGGGTGATGATGATACAACCAATCTGCGTATCGCTAAAGAAATTGGTTACCCTATCATTATCAAAGCTTCTGGTGGTGGTGGTGGGCGTGGTATGCGTGAAGTCCACAGCGAAGCCCACCTTCTAAATGCCATTGCTCTAACGCGTAGCGAAGCCAAAGCCGCTTTCGCCAACGATATCGTCTACATGGAAAAATTCCTAGAAAACCCGCGTCATGTTGAATTCCAAGTGCTCGCTGATCAGCATGGTAATGCAATCCACTTAGGTGAGCGTGACTGTTCGATGCAACGTCGCCATCAAAAAGTCCTTGAAGAAGCACCTGCGCCTGGCATTACACCCGAGTTACGCCAACGTATGGGTAAAATTTGTGCTGATGCTTGTATTAGAATCGGCTATCGCGGTGCAGGTACCTTCGAATTCTTATATCAAGATGGTGAATTTTATTTCATTGAAATGAATACTCGTATCCAAGTCGAACACCCTGTTACAGAACGTATAACAGATTCTGACTTAGTCGCAGAACAAATTCGCATTGCAGCTGGCGAACCTTTATCTCTCAAACAAGAAGATGTCGTGATCAGCGGTCATGCTATCGAATGTCGTATCAATGCCGAAGATGCCAAAACATTTATGCCCAGTCCTGGGACCATCACCCACTATCACGCACCAGGTGGTGCTGGCATACGTATGGATTCACACGTCTATAGTGGCTATCGTGTACCACCAAACTATGACTCATTGATCGGCAAACTGATTTCATATGGTAAAACCCGCGAATCAGCTATGGCTCGGATGCGGACCGCTCTAAATGAAATTGGTATTGAAGGTATCAAGACTAATGTTGCGCTTCAACAAGATATTCTTAATGACCTCAATTTCCAGGCTGGTGGTACCAATATCCACTACCTTGAAAAGAAACTCGGTCTCTAAATAAAAAATATGGATCTTCTCGCCAGCGTTTCAGCACAAAACTAGCCATGGCTTGGATCCAGTTTATTTTCAGCAGTACACCTGACGGTGCTGATCCACTTTCTGACCGTTTATCAGAGTGTGGAGCCAACGCCGTTACATTCCAAGATAATGCCGATCAGCCCATTTACGAACCTGAAATCGGTTCAACACCTTTATGGCAGGCAACGAATGTTATCGCACTATTTGAAGCCGACAGCGACACTGAAAATATAGTTGTCAAATTAACACAGCTTATGGCACCAGAAGCCATACCACCCTATCGAATCGAAGCGGTTGAAGATAAAGATTGGGTAAGAGAGTGGATGGATAACTTCCACCCAATGTGTTTTGGTAAACAGCTCTGGATTTGTCCAAGCTGGCACGAACCGCCGAATCCCAATGCCATCAATATTCTGCTTGATCCTGGTTTGGCTTTTGGTACAGGGACGCATCCCACTACCGCTTTATGCCTGAACTGGTTAGATCGAGCCCAAGTCAAAGATAAAGTTGTCATCGACTATGGCTGTGGCAGCGGCATTCTCGCCATCGCAGCCGCATTACTCGGTGCCAAACAAGTTATTGGTGTCGATATTGATCCTCAAGCATTAGAAGCCACTCAAGCCAATGCAGAACGCAACGGCGTTGTGATTGAGACCTTTTTACCGGCGGACTGTCCCGACATCACTGCTGATTTAGTCATCGCCAATATTTTAGCTGGCCCATTACAAACTTTAGCACCCACACTTATTGCATTGAGTAAGCCTCGAGCAGACATTATTTTATCGGGTATCCTCGAAAGTCAAGCCAGCTCTGTCAGTGACGCCTATCAAATCACATTTGAAATGGAAGCATCTGTTTTAAAGGATGAATGGGTCCGTTTAGTAGGCCACCGTGATGATTAACACGCCCATAAAAATTGGACCTTATGCCTTACCCAACAATCTATTTTTAGCGCCAATGGCAGGGGTTACAGATAGACCTTTTCGCCAATTATGTCGGAAGCTAGGTGCAGGCATGGCGGTGTCAGAAATGATCACCGCCAATAAAACATTATGGGCCAGCAAAAAATCTTTACTCCGTGCTAACCATATTGGTGAACCTGAACCCCGTAGTATTCAAATTGCCGGTGCTGATCCGCTCATGCTGGCAGAAGCCGCTCAGCACAATGTCGAGCATGGTGCCCATATCATTGACATCAATATGGGATGTCCCGCTAAGAAAGTTTGCAATGTCATGGCCGGCTCAGCATTGCTACAAAACGAGGCTCTCGTCACTGACATACTAGAAGCTGTTGTCAAAGCCGTAGACGTACCAGTTACATTAAAAATTAGAACCGGTTGGGATCCTGAACATCGTAATGGCGTCACCATCGCTAAAATTGCAGAACAATCAGGCATTCAAGCACTTGCCGTACATGGACGAACACGTGCTTGCGCTTACAAAGGCAATGCGGAATATGACACCATCGCAGCAATCAAGTCAGCCATCTCCATCCCTGTTATTGCTAATGGCGACATCTGTAGTCCCGAAAAAGCGAAAACTGTGCTCGAGCAAACACATGCCGATGGCCTCATGATCGGCAGGGCAGCACAAGGCAACCCTTGGATTTTCAGACAAATCCTCCACTTCTTAGAACATGACACCTTACTCGAAGCACCCGCTATTCCAGAGGTACAACAGGTTCTGATTGAACATCTACATGCACTATACGACTTTTACGGTGACTACACCGGTGTTCGAATGGCTAGAAAACACATCGCTTGGTATAGTAAAGGCTTGCGTAATGGCAATCCTTTCCGCCAGCAAATGAATACCTTCGAACAACCACAAGAACAATTAGACTTCACGGAACAGTTTTTCAATAATTTAGCTCAAAGTGAGACAATAGCGGCATGACGACACAAAAACTGAACACCATTCTTCAAGATGCCACTGTCCATGACGCAGACAAGTGCTCCTTAAGTCAATCAGTCGAAGCCGCAATCAAGGATTATTTCAAACAATTAGACGGCCACCATACCGCTAATTTATATGACTTATTACTTGCAGAAGTGGAACTCCCACTACTCAAAGCAACACTAGAACACACCAAAGGCAATCAATGCCGTGCCTCAGAAATCCTAGGCATCAACCGAGGTACGCTGCGTAAAAAGCTCAAAACCTACGGTCTCATCGAATAATTATTTTATCTTTAAGGTTCGTTTCATGAATAAGATCCAACGTGCACTGCTCAGTGTGTCAGACAAAACCGGCGTACTTGAACTCGCTCAAAAACTGAGTGATTTAGGTGTTGAGCTACTCTCAACTGGTGGCACAGCTAAATTGTTACAAGAAGCGGGACTACCCGTAAAAGAAGTCTCGGAACATACCGGCTTTCCAGAAATGATGGCCGGTCGCATAAAGACTCTACACCCTAAAATCCATGGTGGACTTCTCGGCCGGCGCGGAACAGACGAAGCCATCATGGCAGAACATGACATCAGCCCCATCGATTTAGTCGTCGTCAATCTCTACCCTTTTGAAGCAACAATTGCACGTGATGACTGCACGTTACCAATGGCCATTGAAAATATTGATATTGGCGGCCCGACTATGTTGCGTGCAGCAGCAAAAAATCACGCAGCAGTCACCGTATTAATAGACCCAAGTGATTACGATAAAGTGGTATCCCAGATTGCAACTAACGGTGGTGTTGATAACGCAACACGTTTTGATCTTGCTGTTAAAACATTTGAGCACACAGCTTATTACGACGGCATGATTGCTAATTACCTCGGCAAAATTACCGATGAAGCCCCTGTTGAGTTTCCACGTACATTCAATAGTCAATTTCATAAAGCCCAAGACATGCGTTACGGTGAAAACCCGCATCAAAACGCTGCATTCTACACAGAGCAACAACCTGAGTCTGGCACCATCAGTGCCGCCACTCAAGTACAAGGCAAAGCCCTATCTTATAATAATATTACCGATACAGATGCTGCATTAGAATGCGTTAAAGCCTTCCCTGAAGCACCTGCTTGCGTCATCGTCAAGCATGCTAACCCTTGTGGCGTCGCCACCGCTGATGATTTATTAACAGCATACGACTTAGCCTACCAAACTGATCCAACCTCTGCCTTCGGCGGCATTATTGCATTTAACCAAATACTTGATGCAGCAACGGCGCAGGCCATCATTGATCGTCAATTTGTTGAAGTCATCATCGCACCTGATATCAGCGAAGAAGCAAAAGCGGTCGTGAGCCAGAAAGCCAATGTCCGTTTGTTAGATTGTGGCCCATTCCCGACACAGCAAAGTCAGGGCTTAGATTACAAACGCGTCACTGGCGGCTTGTTAGTACAAGATCGTGATACAGCCCTAGTCACCGATGACGAACTAAAGGTAGTCACAAAGAAAACCCCAACAGAACAGCAAATGGCTGATTTACGTTTTGCTTGGCGCGTCGCTAAATTCGTCAAATCCAACGCCATCGTTTACGTTAATCAACAACAAACCGTCGGTATCGGCGCGGGCCAAATGAGCCGTGTCGTCAGTAGTCGTATCGCAGGCATTAAAGCCGATGATGCGGGCTTAATCGTACCAGGTGCGGTCATGGCATCAGATGCCTTCTTCCCGTTTCGTGATGGCTTAGATGCCGCTGCTGAAGCAGGCATCAGTGCTGTTATTCAACCTGGCGGTTCAATGCGTGACGACGAAGTTATTGCTGCAGCTGATGACAATGGCATTGCCATGGTCTTCACCGGCATGAGACATTTTAGACACTAATGAACTGAGATGGATGCAAACCAAATCATCAATCATTTCGGTAACCATAACCGCACACTGATAGAACGGTTAAGTAAGCTCGTATCACTGCAACGACAGCCTTTTTTTCAAGCTCTTCCCTTTTTTACTTCATACCAACTTAGCAGATTTACCGGGTTACGGTGATAAAAATACCCCGATCGGTGTTATCGATTATCAAGCCGATGATAAGACCCTAAACGAAGCACAAAAACTCAGTAAAATTTCAAATACAAACGCCATGGCATTCATCATTTTGGTTTAACCGGTATTTTTGTCATTAGCCATTACGGCTTATTAAACATTCACAATCCCTTAGCATTCAGTGTTTACACCATTCACACCGACATTAATGATGAACAACAACAAGCCTTAAATTATAAACTCCAACTTTTAACACAATGGGCAAACACACTTGATATTACGCTCGACATCCAGTTGCTTAATGAAAAAACGCTAACGACTGATCCACTCCCTGCAGATCAATTAGAACAACTTTATCTCAATGGCTTAATGCTCGCTGGGGCCAGCCCCTTTTGGTGGTTTGTTCCCCTGGTGAAGATTACCAGTAAGTTAAAAGACAATACTCACAACAAAGAACACAAGTCCACAACCATTTAATCGATTTTCAAATAACGGTAAATGGAAATTAAGTCTAGTGCCGTTATCGTCGGAAACACAACACCCACTCTACCAACACAGCACCTTATTACACGCATTAGCTTGGGCTGTATTCAATGGTCTTTTAAGCAAAACCACTCGTATACTCATTGCAGATAAAACCAATCTAACTCCAATTAAAACAGCCGTTTCATTAGCGCAACAATTGCTACGCTCTTCACTCAGCGAACAAAAAAGCGTAAAACCCACCACTGCAAGTAAAACACTCGCCAGAGACCATCTTATTCTCATCGCTAATTTAGAGCAAAATGAAGAAGCGGTATACAATAACCCAGAAATAATACAACTCAGTAGCTTGCACAAAGACTCGCTCAATTATGCGAATCTCGGCAAGAGCCTACTTTATTGTATTGATGGTGTATTCCACACGACAAATGGTGAATGGCAAGCCCTTCAAACAAAAGGAAAAACGGGACCACTTGAGCTTCTTCAACATATCAGTGCTTGCTGGCAAAAAAGTAAAGCAACACCATCGCTATTCAGCTGTTGCCCTTCAGATGCACATGGGCCACTCATTAGCCAAGGCCTCGAAAAGTTATATACAGATGTAAATACTCACTACATAAAAAATACACATGGTGATTACCTTGTCTTAATTACAGACAACCTCTACGAACTTATCTGGCAACCAGAAGGCGTCGACATAACACCATTAAATACGACACAGCTCGAACCTGTCATCAATAAGTCAAAATCACATTTTTTAGTGTCGAAACTCGATCGACAACTCGATCCAAAACAATTATTCAATGCCCTATTAAGCTGCCAAAAGGAAGAAATGCTCAGCCTCATTCCTAAATCAGGAAAAACAACACTTTCAATCCATTTCATCGATGAGTTCGGTAACTTAATCACTCAGCATAATCTCTAATTAACACCTCAAACGGCCTTAATCCATTTTCAATATTTCTTAAAAAATATCGAACAATACAAACCTGAATTATCGCTTCGTTATTTTAAAGTTGAGCCAACAAAAATTATCTCCAAACCTTGGAAACTAATAGCAATATCACCACCAACCAGCTCAGAAAAACAAAGTTATCTGGCCGAGCCAATGAAAAAAACACTTTCGAACAAATTGCGAGCTTCATTCTCAGTCTTAGAAAATCAAAATATTCCTTATCCACTTTATATCAACGAAATACGTTTCAATGAACCTCAAAAAGTCTCTACAATGGACTATCTCACCCAAAAATTACGTTTCGAAAAACACCTAAACATCGACTAAGTCCTTTCTCTTTACACCTAGCTCTTTTATTATGTAAAGCTTTACTGACTCCAAAGAGACACATCATGATCAAAGTCGGCATTGTTGGCGCAACCGGGTATACCGGCGTAGAACTATTGCGCTTACTCGTAAACCACCCGCAAGTTACCATAGAATGCATCACCTCCCGCGGTGAAGCAGGCAGAGCTGTGTCCGATTTATTCCCTAATTTAAGGGGCCATCTTGATCAACTCTTTTGCCAGCCTGAAGTACAACCATTAGCCAATTGTGACGTTGTGTTTTTCGCTACGCCACATTGCGTTGCCATGGAATTGGTGCCGGAACTTATAAAACAAGGTACCAAAGTCATCGACTTATCTGCAGATTTCAGACTCCGCAATGCAACTGAGTGGGAACACTGGTATAACATGCCCCACACCTGTCCGGAATTGTTATCCGAAGCAGTTTACGGCTTGCCAGAAGTCAATCGTGATGCCATTAAAACAGCACAATTAATTGCTGTTCCGGGCTGCTATCCAACGGCAACACAGCTTGGATTCATCCCTTTACTAGAACAAGGGTTAATCGATCCAAGTCATTTAATCGCCGATGCCAAATCTGGTGTCAGTGGTGCTGGCCGTAAAGCGGCTATCGGTACACTCTTGACCGAATCATCAGAAAACATGAAAGCATATGCCGTGGCAGGTCATCGTCACTTACCTGAAATAAGTCAAGGTCTAAGTGATGTCAGTGGTTCACCAGTTGGTCTTACTTTTGTGCCTCATCTAACACCGATGATAAGAGGTATCCACGCAACCCTCTATGGGACATTAACGCAAGAAATTAATTTACAGACCTTATTCGAACAACGTTATGCCGACGAACCATTCGTGGACATTTTACCCGCTGGGTCGCACCCTGAAACTAGAACGGTAGCAGGCACTAACGTCTGCCGTATTGCCGTACATCAACCACAGCAAAACAACACCGTTGTCGTTTTATCAGCCATCGATAATTTGGTTAAAGGGGCATCAGGCCAAGCTATCCAAAATATGAACATTAATTTTGGTCTGCCAGAAAGCATGGGGCTTAATACCATTGCCGTTATGCCATAAAGATCGATAGCAATGCTAAAACCACCAGAATTGCACAACGAACAACTGACTGCAAAAATGCTGTTAAAACTAGTGATAGTGCTCATTGTCATTGCCCTTATTATTTGGCTATATCGTCAACAAACTACTGGTGAGCTATCTGACAAAATTGCAATGCTCGAACAGGAAAACGGTCAACTATTAGCCTATAAGAAATCTCTGACCGAACAGCACAAAAATGTCACAGAGCAACTGCTTAGCGAACAACAAGCAGCAGCCGTCCAAAAAGTCACCAATGCAAAGCTATTACAACGGCTAAATACCCTACAAGACAGTATCATAGAACTTAATAAAGAGCTCAGTTTTTATCAAAACATCACACAGGGCACAGCCACCAGTAAACTCCATGTTCGCGAATTAAATATCACAGCTGCTAACAAACAAAGTAACCACTATCATTATCAGCTAGTAATATCACAAGGAAAAAAGATATCTAAGCCAATACAAGGCCAACTAACACTAAGCTTGATTGGCCAAGTAGGTCCGGACATAAAAACAATTAGCATCAACGAACACCAACTTAAATTAAGGCATGTTCAAGTATTTAATGGCCAAATTAAATTGCCCGAAAACATGGAACCAAAATCCATTAAGATCAGCCTTACACAAAAGAAAAAGACTACCCTGTCGAAAACCATCGACTGGCAAGTCACCACTAGCCCAACTCAGCTTAAGAGGTAAGCCATGTTTGGAAAAAACAAAAACCCAAAAAGTAACAAACCCGCTGTTCGCATTGACGCCTTGATCGGACAACAAACCCATATCAAAGGTGATATCGAATTTAGTGGTGGCCTACGTGTCGATGGCCAAATCACCGGTAATGTCAATGCCATTAATGATATTGACTCCGTACTCACGCTCAGTGAACAGGGGGCCGTTAACGGCGAAATCCGTGTCCCGAATATGATCATTAATGGCACTATTCACGGCAATATCTATGCTGTCGGCCATGTCGAATTAGCCGACAAGGCCAAAGTCAAAGGTAATGTCTATTACCGCTTACTCGAAATGACCATGGGTTCAGAAGTCAACGGACAATTGATTCGTATGTCTGCTGATAATGACGGCACACTTGACTTAGGCCGCCAAGTTATCGAATCAAAAAAAGTTGTCCAGCTTGAATAAAAAGCCAATTCTTGACCAAATTGCTTGGTTTTTGGGATAATGTTCTTCTAATAACGACAGTTTTGGAGCCTAACCATGTCGAGTGAAATGCCAAGCCCAGTCAACTTTACCGATGCCGCGGCCAACAAAGTCAGTACATTGATCGAAGAAGAAGGCAATGACCAACTCAAACTACGCGTTTTTATTACCGGTGGTGGCTGCTCAGGTTTTCAGTATGGTTTCACTTTTGAAGAAGGTATCAATGAAGGCGATACCCAGGTCGAAAAAGCCGGCGTCACATTGTTGATTGACCCTGCAAGTTACCAATATCTCGTTGGTGCAGAAATCGATTATAGCGATGGAGTAGAAGGTTCACAGTTTGTAATTCGTAATCCTAATGCGACAACAACCTGTGGTTGTGGCTCTTCATTCTCAGCTTAACAAACCAAGCCGCATTATTTACCAATACAAAAACTAGAGAAGATCTGATCCAACAGATCTTCATTGGTAAATGTCCCCGTAATCTGACCTAATGCATGCTGCGCCTGTCGTAACTCTTCAGCCAATAGCTCACCGGCACCTCCGCCTGCCAAACAGTCATAACCTGCAGCAATCGCTAACCGAGCTCGCTGTAATGCATCCAAATGTCGCCTGCGTGCAATAAACACACCTTCATCTTGCGGATGATAGCCAACAGAATCACATAAATATTGTTTTAATAACGCAATACCATCACCTGTCTTAGCTGACAGATACAATACAGCTTGTCCCGTTTGCTCATCTAATTTTGCTGTCAATCCCTGCTTATCTATCTTGTTATAAACTATCGTTAAGGGAATCTCATCGGGCAATTCGGATAAAATACGCTGATCTTCGGCCGTTAAGCCTTTTTCATGATCCAAGACCAATAAGATTCTATCCGCTGCTGCTAACTCATTTTGCGTTCTGCGAATCCCTTCTTGCTCAACGATATCTGTGGCATCATGCAAGCCCGCCGTATCTGAAATACTCAAAGGCAGACCACCAATATGGATTTGTTCTCGCAAGATATCTCGCGTTGTACCGGCTACATCAGTCACAATCGCTGCATCATGACCCGCTAATTGATTATGTAAACTCGACTTACCTGCATTGGGCTGACCGGCTAAAACAACACGTAAACCATCTCTCAACAAACGCCCTTGCTGTGCACTATCGCTGATTGCATCGACCGTTTTGAGTAAACCCTGTAATTGCTGATCAACATCCGCTTCACCTAAAAAATCAATCTCTTCATCACTGAAATCAATCGCAGCTTCCACATAGATGCGTAAATCAGTCAGCTGCTTTAATAGTTGATTGACCCGATCTGAGAATACGCCCTGCAAAGAGTGCATCGCACTTTTCGCCGCCTGTTCTGTCGTACTTTCAATCAAATCAGCCACGGCCTCTGCCTGAGCGAGATCCATTTTATTATTCAGAAAAGCCCGTTCAGAAAATTCGCCCGGCTTGGCCATCCGTGCACCCAACTCAATCGCACGTTGGCAGAGCTGGTCGAGCACAAACGGGCTACCATGTCCCTGTAACTCAACGATATCTTCACCCGTAAAAGAAGCGGGGTTCGGGAAAAATAAAGCAAGACCACTATCAATAATCTCACCTTTAGCATCTTTAAAATGGCCAAACATGGCTTCTCTGGGTGTCGGCAAACGTCCACAGATGACCTCCGCTATTTCAGCACTTCGACCGCCTGATAGTCTGACCACACCCACACCGCCACGGCCAGGTGCAGTCGCAATAGCGACAATCGTATCCATATCTAAAGGTTAGAGCGCGCCCAACTGACGTGTGATGTACCACTGCTGGGCTATCGATAGAATATTATTCACTACCCAATACAGCACCAAGCCTGATGGGAAGAAAGCAAAGAAGACTGTAAATACAATTGGGAATGCTTTCATTACCATCGCTTGTGCAGGATCTTGAGGCGCAGGGTTCAACTTCTGCTGAATAAACATACTCACCCCGAATATCACCGGTAAGATGAAATAAGGGTCCATCGCCGTCAAATCATTTAACCACCAAATGAAATCCGCTTGGCGTAATTCAATACTCTCAACCAACACCCAATAAAAGGCCAAGAACACAGGCATTTGAACCAACACAGGTAAACAACCCCCTAGAGGATTAATTTTTTCTGTTTTATACAGATCCATCATGGCTTTATTAAACTGCTGTTTATCTTCACCATAACGCTCTTTTAATGCCGACAATTTTGGCGTCAATTTACGCATTCCGGCCATGGATCGGTAGCTGGCAGCAGACAACTTATAAAAAGCCAACTTAATTAATACTGTCAAGAAGACAATCGACCAGCCCCAGTTATTGGTCACTTTATGGATCCATTCCATAATCGTAAACAGCGGTTGAGAGATAATCGTTAACACACCATAATCAACAGTCAGGTCTAAATATTCAGCAATAGGTTCAAGACGCTTATGTTCTTTTGGCCCTAAATACAAACCGTACTTCACTTCGGCCTTATCACCTGCCCCAATACTCAAGGTTGGCATTTTCACACCAGCGGTGTAGTTTTCTTGATTGATTGATTTACCGTAAAAACCTTTTTCTTGATCATCCAATGCGGGAATCGTTGCCGCTACGAAATAATGCTGAATCATTGCCGACCAGCCATGTATTGCTGTTTTACTGTAGGACGCATCATCTAAGTCATCAAAATCAATTTTTTCATACTCATCACCTGGGCTAGAAAAAACAGCTCCTGTATAAGTGTAAATCAACATACTGTCATCCGTCGGACGATTACGATTAAACTGCGTATAAGGGTAAGCCGTGAATGTTTCGTCACTGGCGTTGGTAATTTGATAATCAATATCAACCAAATAACTATCACGTTTAAAGCGATAGGTTTTAGTCACCTTCATGCCGTCATCTGAATGCCAGTGTAATGGCACAACTAAGGTATCAGCACCGTCATTCAAAATATATTCAGATCGTTCTGCAACATAGTCTTCATAATGTGTTGGCGCTGCTCTGTCAGAACGCAATCCTGATTGCACAACAAAGAATTGACCCGCGCTATCATTCAAAAACTGAACTGGCACATCGGGGTTTGAAGACTCAACCGGATATTTTAACAAGGCTAAGCGACGAATATCAGCCCCTTTCGGATCGATATAAACATCCATCACATCAGTTTGAACGTGGACCTGAGTTTGGATATTTGCAATCGTACTATGCGACGCGATCGCAGGTAAACTACCATCAGCAACGGCACTAACGACTGGCATATCAGGCAAGTCTCCTTTTGTGGCAGCTTCAGTACCGGTTATAGGCGCGGTAGACTGTGCGACCGCCTGTTCAGCAATTCGGGCAGGACGAACATATTCATTCTGCCAGGCTTCCCATAATAATAATGAAACGACTAATAAGCCGAATACAAGAAAAGTTTTGATATTATCCATTGCGTTTTTCTATCTTTAGTTCAGGAACAGGATCGTTACCACCCTTATGCCAAGGGTGACAGTGTAAAAGCCGGCGTAAACCCAGCCAAGTACCGCGTATGACGCCGAAACGCCCAATTGATTCCATCATATATCGCGAGCAAGTGGGGTGAAAGCGACAGTTTGAACCCAATAGTGGGCTAATAAGAAATTGATATGCTCGGATGAGTCCAACTAGGATTTTTGCCACTGTGCTGCCACCGTTTGCCAATGCCGCTCTAATGTCACCCAAATCTGTGCTATCTCACGCTGACTTACATCACCCCGTGACAACACAACAATATCGATATTGGCAAACACCGGTTGATGCTGCCGAAATGATGCTCTAATAATACGCTTTAATCGATTACGACGCGTTGCTAATTTAAGATGCTTTTTAGCAATCGCTAAACCCAATCGAGGATGTCCAACCGAGTTCTCAACTGTCAATATAGTCAAACCACCCTTACTAGTACGCTTAGCCTGACGAAAGACCCGAGCGTAATCCCTCGGGTTGTTCATTCTCATGGCCCGGCCAAATTTCGCCAAGACATGCCTTCCTATCTATTATGGGAAATTATACAGTTAGGCTTGCACGGCCTTTTGCACGACGTGCATTAATCACGCGACGACCACCAACTGTTTTCATACGCGCACGAAAACCGTGAGTACGTTTACGCTTCAAATTACTAGGCTGAAAAGTTCTTTTCATTTCACCAACTCCAAAATTTCACTGTTTGTTATTCACCAAACCAACATGGTCAGTTGGGCAAAAGGGATGAAATTATAGTGCCTTATCGCCCCTTAAGTCAAACATCATATGAACAAACAGAGTAGGGCCTGTTGCGCTTTCGTAGACAAACCTGTTGGGCCTAAATTGGTGTCAATCGAGGCACGAGGAGAGCAATTTGGTTGTTCCAAATAAACGACGAGTAACGCAAAGTGGCGTCATTTTAGATCCAACCCGGAGGACAGAGCTTATCCCCCCCCCTCCACATCGTTGTCATGCGCATGTGTGGAATGACTACATAGCGCTTATTCCGTCTTGTTGAGAGGAAAAACAACCCTCTGCAGAATTATCTATAAAAGCACAGCAAGCCCTAATTTTACTTGCTAAAAAAATGCATTGGCGATAACGTTACTTGTCTTGCTGTGGCATTATACTACTAATAGTAAATCGTACTTATTTTTATTGATGAGCCATCTCATCTTTGGTCTTTAAGGAGTCTCTGTGTCTTCATCCCTATGGGAAAAATGTTTATCCCATCTTGAAGGTGAATTGTCAGTTCAACAACTGAACACGTGGCTACGCCCTCTACAAGCCATTGAGACTGATAACACCCTTAGGCTACTTGCCCCCAATGCCTATGTACAAGCTTGGGTACAAGAACAACTCGAACACACCATCAACGATCTACTTGGTAATTTAAGTCAAGGTAAAGTCCATCGAATCCAAATCGAAGTCGGTACCCATAGTGTCGAAGAAACAACTGAACCTGAAAAGACAACAGCAAGAGCACCAAGACCAAATTCAAATACCAGTAAAGCAGAGCCCGCTCTTGGTAGCCCAATGAATCCCCTGTTCACTTTCGACTCTTTTGTTGAAGGTAAATCAAACCAAATTGCACGGGCAGGCTCCCTTCATGTAGCAGAAGCGCCCGGCACCTCTGGTTACAACCCTCTCTTTCTATATGGTGGTACAGGCCTAGGTAAAACCCATTTAATGCTGGCTGTTGGTAACCAAATTAAGAAAAATAATCCTAAAGCGCGTGTGATGTATCTGTCTTCCGAACGTTTTGTGCAAGATATGATCACCTCATTACGTAATAACGTCATCGACCAATTCAAAGCCCATTATCGCAATGTCGATGCCCTACTCATTGATGACATCCAATTTTTTGCCAAAAAAGAGCGTTCCCAAGAAGAATTCTTCTACACTTTCAATAACCTTTTAGAAGGTCAACGCCAAATCATTCTCACCTGTGATCGCTTCCCGAAAGAAGTCGAAAACTTAGATGAGAGACTACAATCACGACTCGGTTGGGGTCTAACCGTTGCTATTGAGCCACCTGAGCTTGAAACCCGTGTTGCCATCCTAATCAAAAAGTCACAACAAAATTTAATCGAACTACCAGAAGACGTCGCTTTCTTCATTGCCAAACGTATTCGTTCCAACGTCCGAGATTTAGAAGGCGCATTACAACGCGTATTGGCCTACTCTCGATTTACACGCCAACCCTTATCGATTGATATGGCGCAAGAAGCATTAAAAGACCTAATCGCATTACATCAAAAACTAGTCACCTTAGAAAGCATTCAAAAAACCGTCGCAGAGTATTTCAAAATCCGTGTCTCCGACCTATTGTCAAAGAAACGTACCCGCTCAATTGCCCGCCCAAGACAAATTGCCATGGCATTAGCAAAGGTACTAACCAACCACAGTTTGCCCGAGATTGGTGAAGCATTTGGCGGCCGAGATCACACCACGGTACTACATGCTTGTAGAAAAGTAGCGGAATTACTTGAAACAGATAGCCGTATCGCCGAAGATCACCGTAATTTATTTAGAACCTTATCCAGTTAAAACGAGAGAATGACCATGCAGTTTACCGTCAGCCAAGAAACCATTGTCCGACCATTGCAATTAGTATGCAGCATCGTTGAACGACGTGCGACATTACCCATTTTGTCGACCATCTTACTGAAAGCATATGGCACACAACTCACCATGACCAGTACCGATATGGAACTAGAAATGATTGCAACTCTACCTGTTGCGGTTGAACAAGAAGGCAAAACAACCGTATCAGCCCGAAAGTTCTTAGATATTTGCCGTGCGCTACCCGCTAACGCAACCATCAGTTTCCAAGCTGAAGACAACAAAGTCCTCGTCAAAGCAGGTAAAAGCCGTTTCTCATTATCCACACTGCCGAGTGAGGATTTTCCAGATAGTGAAGGTGCTAACTACATCGATGAAATTAGCTTGCCGCAGTCTGCATTGAAATCGCTATTGGATGAAACCAGTTTTGCCATGGCCAGCCAGGATGTTCGCTACTATCTTAATGGCTTACTCTTGGAACGTGAAGGTGCTTTCTTACGTGCTGTCGCAACGGATGGCCACCGCCTAGCATTAGGCAGTTTGACCACCGCAAAAAAGGCGGATGAAAAAAACAGTGTCATCGTTCCACGCAAAGCAATACTAGAACTAGGCCGCTTACTCAATGATAGCGAAGACAATGTCACCGTTGCATTCAGTACCCAACAAATTAAAGTGGAATTACCTGACCTACACTTCACCTCCAAACTAATCGATGGTCAGTTTCCAAACTACCAACGCGTTATTCCTGTTGGCGGCGACAAAGAAGTGCTTGCAGAACGTGATATGCTTAAACAAGCGCTATCACGTGCAGCTATCTTATCCAGTGATAAACACCGTAGCGTAAGAATTAACTTAGAAACCAACTTATTTAAAGCGACGGTCGTCAACCAAGAACAAGAATCTGCAGAAGAAGAAATGGCTGTCGAATATACAGGTAGCCTACTTGAAATTGCTTTTAATAATGCCTATCTACTCGATCTATTGAATGCCATGCCAGACCAAAAAGTCAGAATGACATTCAGCGATGATAATAGCAGCGTACTGATTACACCTTTTGATGAGAAACTAGACCGCCAATATGTTGTAATGCCAATGCGTCTCTAAGAGACAGATAAGAGCAACAACCGATTCTATAGCAAGACAAAGATACACGGAGTGAGTCGTTTTTTAACGCCGCTAGGGAGTATAAGATCAACAGGTCCTAATGCTTAAGCTCACCCATTACTACACGATTATCTGACACTTTCTGTACCACATCCAAGTAGTAGTCATTCCTGAACGCTTCAATGACACTTTCGATATCTTCTTCAGCAACGCCATTACCTTGTAGGATTTCTTCCGACAAACGTAGACTTGTTTCAAGCGTTTCTGAAATGGCTGTACTCGCACCTTGGGTAATCAAGTCAGCACAATGGCGTCGATCTTTTGCACGCGCATGCACAGGCAAATTTGGGTAATATTGCTTCACTAAAGGAACCAACCGATCAAAATGGGCTGGATCATCCATTGCCACAACGACCATTTTCGCTTTCGCTGCCCCTGCTGCTTGTAGCACTTTCACATTACTAGCATCACCATAAAAAACACTAAAACCCTGTGCTCTAGCAGCTTTAACCCTTTCTTGACTCATATCAATCGCGACATAAGAGACATTTGCCGCATTCAGAATCGCACCAATACGTGCCCCAACACGGCCAAAACCAGCCAAAATAACGTGACCCTCTGTCTCATCAAATAACGGACAAAAATCACCTTCTTCATTCCCGTCCGCCACATAAAAGCGACTTGTTAAATAATTAGCCCATTTCACAACAAATGGCGTTAATACCATGGTCAACGCAATCACCAATGTCATCATATTGCTCAAATGGGTATCCAAAACACCTGACACCGTGGCAAAACCAAACATCACAAAACCAAATTCACCACTTTGAGACAACAATGCTGCTGTTTGAATAGAAACATTATGACGCGCACCTGATAACCGCGCTAAGAAGTATACAATCAGCCCTTTCACCGCCATAAGACCAATCGTAAGACCTATAACCACAAAAAACTGGTTCCATAACAGAGCAAAATCAATGCCCATCCCCACCGTCATAAAGAACAGTCCGAGTAATATCCCCCTGAACGGCAAAATATCAGCTTCTATCTGGTGACGATAATGCGACTCGGCTAACATCGTGCCAGCAAGGAAAGCCCCCAGCGCCATCGAGAAACCAATACTCTCCATGATCCAAGCCATACCTAAGACCAGTAATACCGCTAAGGCAACAAATACATCAGGATCCTGACTTGCTACGATTTTGCCTAGGACAGGGTTCAATAAATAATGACCTGCCACCAGCAAAGCAATAATAATCAACACAGCATAACCAAACCCAATACTTGGATCAGATGCTGTAGCGACACCACCAGCAAACATCGATACTAAGGCTAGCAATGGTACGACAGAGAGATCTTGTAATAACAGAACCGAGAAGGACATCTGGCCCATTTTTGTGGAAATACCACCGCGTTCTGAAAGCAGCTTAAGACAAAAAGCCGTCGATGACAATGCCAAACCAAAGCCAATAATAATAGCGGCACTTTGTGCAACACCAAAAAATAAAGCCACACCATAAAGTACGCCAGCAGTCAGTAGTAATTGACCTAAACCCAAACCAACGACCATCTTGCGCATCTGCCATAACTTATCTGGCTTAAGCTCTATCCCAAGGACAAATAATAAGAAAATAACGCCAAATTCACCCAAATGGCGAATTTCTTCTACTTCAGAAATTAAACCAAAGCCCCATGGGCCAAGCAAAACTCCTGCTGCCAAGTAACCAAGAATCGCACCTAAGCGGATCGCATGGAAAAAAGGAACAACAACAACTGTTGCCAATAACAGAGCCAATATATCAACTAAATAATGTGCTTCAGTTTCACCCATAAATCATTAACACTCTATCTCTATATTGATGCATCACCTTGTGACAACATCAACGCTAATCCCTTTTGATATGCCTCCACTACCCCAGCCTCATTGCCCAGTGTCATCTCTAATACTTCAGCTAAAGCTTGGTAAGTTTCACCTCTCTCTCCATGAGCCAAACTCTCACGCAAAATACTTTCGGCTTTCTCAGCTTGATTATTTGCTTTCATTAGCCGGCCCAAGGTCAATAATAACCAAGGGTTATTGGGATGTTTTTTCTCCCAACGCTCAGCGCGTTCTATTTGACCCTTCAGGTTATCAAGCTTAATTAAACCATATTGATAAGCTAAACGATCACTCCACTCATTATTCATATAAGCTTCAATAAGTGGACCTGCTTCCTTACCCCTATCTTGCTGTATCAAAGCAGAAGTATAAGCATGCAACATCGCCTCTGAATGACGAATTTTCGTAGGGGCTTCTTGCCAAAGCTCGCCCACCCTATTCCAGTCACGTCTGGCAATGGCAGATTCTAACTGACCCACTGTTGCATCTGTCGATAATGATTTCACATCAGACGAAGGTAAAACATGACGCTTTTTCAGATCTGGCAACACATCATGTACACCTTGCCATTCGTTCATTTCTGAATATAACTTTTGCAATTGTTGCAAAACGTAAGGGTGTTTAGGTGACATTTCACGCAAATGTTGCAAAGTGGCTAAAGCCTGCTCTTTTTGATCTGATTCTAATTGCAGCTCTGCCTGCACAACACCAACCGCAATGTCCGCGCCATCGGTTGTTTCATGTGCCAATCGCAAATAATTGTCACGGCGCTCAGCTGCATCTTGTTTTTGTGCTGCACGCGCTGCCGCCAAATAATGCAACAATGGCGTCTCACTGTGCCCCGCATAACGCATCAATAAACGTTCAGCCTCAGACCAACGGCCTTCTTCTAAGGTAATCAAGCCACGCGTTAATGTTTTATTTGCCCGCGTTAAACGCTTAGCCGATTGCCAACGTGAGAGCTTGCCTGGTGTTTGTTTAATCAAGACTACGCTTTTCAAAGCCCAATAAGCAACTAATACCAAAACAACAAATGCAACCAAAAAGGCAACCAATGACGTTTCAACACTCCAACCGTCATACTGAAACAATACGAACCCAGAATCGTAGTTGGCCATCCAAATTAGTCCACCACCAAAAAGTAATGCTATTGCGATAATGATCAATAGTTTCATTATTGGTCACCTTTCTCTTTCAACCATACTAATGAGCCTGAAATATCGGGCATCGCAACTGTAATGTTTTCCTTTTTCAGTGCCTGCACCGTTGCCAAAGCACTGTCACGTTCATTACCTTCAAAATACTGCTGCAACCAGCTTTCAGCGACGGCCAAACTTTGGTGATAAACCTGTTCACGTCGTTGCAATAATGCTAATCGAGCTGTTTCTAGTTTGAGCCTTAAATTTTGGTATAGAAAATAACGCTCTTCTGGCACCAAAACTGCTGCAGCACCATCTTCCGGTTTACGAATTTTCACTGTTGATAAGATAGCATCAAGGACCTGACTAGGAATATTTTCCAAGCTCGAAGCACCCTCAACTATTTCCTCTGAGCTGGGTTCTTCTTCTAAAATATTTTGTGATAAAACAACTTGTAAACTATCCACTTGATCTAACACACTCTGCAAACGTACTGCTAAACCATCAATATCCACTTTGGCCACTGAAGATAAAGCCAATTGTTCATCTGCTAATAAAGCACGCAAAAGATATAAACGGGGGTCCGCTAAGTCTTTTAGTTTTTCATCTGCCAATGCTAGAGCGGTTTTTGCGCCTTCATTATCAGCTGCCAATAACACGCGTTGACTCGCTGTTTGCAGTAAAAACTCAACTTCGGCCATCGCCCAAACACGTTTAACATCATCATTGGTCATATCTTGAATTTTGACCACTTCAGCAATTTTCTCTGCTAAACCAACATCAGTCGAGTTTAAATTCTCGAGCAACTTTGTTGTATTCGCTGAACCAGAAGCCATATTCGTATCGAGTTGTGATAAACGCCGCTCTAGCGATTGTTGTGTGGCTTCAACTTCTTCAGCCATAGACGCTATCGCGACCTTTTGTTGTTCTATTAGCCAGAACAAGCCGCCCGCTAAAATCAACAAAACCAATATTGCAATCCATAACAGAATAGGCTTCGACGGCTTCTTTTCTTGCACTGCCGAATTCTCAACCGTTACCGGTGCCTTTTTCTTTTGTTCCGCATTATTAGCCATTATTTTGTCCTATCTCCACTATCCTATTTATCACAGCACCATCATTGACATCATCCGACACAACAACATGCTGAAAACCTAATTCTTTAGCAACCTGCTCAATTCGCGTACTCACAACCAGTAACGTTTTAAGCTTTATTACGTCGTTATTCACTATCTGGCACAAGTTCTCCAAACCGGCAACACTGGTCACAAGCACCCAATCAGCCCGTAATGCCGCATCGATACGGTCTGTATCATAAGTGGGTAGGCAGCGACGATAAACTTCTAAATAGTGAATAGTAGCACCTCTGGCAATCAGGGTTTCTGCCAATAACTCCCTACCTGTTTCACCACGCACGATTAATACCTGCTTGCCAGCCAAATCTTGCATCTCTGGCATCGCAAGCAGAGACTCACTGCCCGCCGGCGGCGGTGCTTGAATATCAACAGACAAACCGTGTTCAAACATACATTGTGCTGTAGCAGCCCCTACAGCAACACACTGTGTATCAGCTACCATTGCGCCATCAAAGCCAGCCATAAATGATGTGACAGCATTACGGCTAACAAATATCACTATATCCTGCGTCGAGATATCAACATCTGCCCATGATTCCGATGCAATGGGCAAAACCTCAATAACGGGCAATGACACAACGTGAGCACCCAAATCTGACAACCCCGCTGACAACGATTTGGCTTGAGCTTCAGGCCTAGTAACTAAGACCCCAATACCATTAAGCGGTTGGTCCATCGCCATATACCTCAGCCAAAATTTTATCCGCACCTTGCGCTAACAAATTTTCAGCAATGGCCTCACCTAATGCCTCAGCATCCTCTACACGTGCCCGAGCATCCGCCGTCAACATCTGACTTCCGTCAGGCATGCCCACCAAACCACGCAACCAAACATCGTTACCATCAATCAATGCAAAGCCAGCAATCGGCACCTGACAACCACCCGCCAAACGACGGTTCATTGCACGCTCAGCTGAGACGACAATCCAAGTACGTGGACAACGTAACGGCGCCAATAAAGCATTAATTTCGTCATCATCAATCCGTGTTTCAATACCAACAGCACCTTGTCCGACGGCAGGCAAACTCTGTTCAGGTGCAATCGCCTCGCGAATACGATCTTCAAAGCCCAGGCGCTTTAATCCAGCTGATGCCAAAATAATCGCATCGAATTGTCCGTCATCCAGTTTAGCCAACCGGGTATTCACATTGCCACGCAATGGCAAAACCTCAAGATCCGGTTGATTAGTTCGCAATTGGCACTCACGACGTAAACTCGATGTGCCCACTTTCGAACCTGCAGGCAAATCTGCGAGCGATGCATAAGTATTTGAAACAAAAGCATCACGTGGATCTTCACGCTGACAGATTACCGGCAAATGCAATCCTTCAGGAAAGGCCATAGGCACATCTTTCATTGAATGCACAGCAATATCAGCATCACCTGCCAACATACCTTGCTCTAATTCCTTAACAAATAGGCCTTTACCACCGACTTTTGCCAACGGGGTATCAAGAATTTTATCCCCTTGCGTTGTCATCTTAACCAACTCAATCTCTAAGTCTGGATGCAGTTCAAGTAGACTATCGCGAACAAACTCAGCTTGCCACATCGCCAAAGGACTCTTTCGTGTGGCAATCTTTATAATTCTTTTTGTCATCTATCATTCATGCTCATGATTAGTATTTAGACCAGTCTAACAGCCACAAGGAATCCGTCATAGACTGTTATTTCTACTGACCAAAACGTCAATCGCCAGTCCCCCTGCCATTACGCGCTATAATAGGGTTTTTTGTTTAAATGTCTAAAGACTGAAACCATGACCACACCCAGCAGAAAACTCTCATCAGCGCGCCTCACACAACCGACAAATGCCTTTGTAGAAGAATTCACGGCGTCGGTCCAGTTTGACCAGCGTTTATACCAACAAGACATTAATGGTTCTATCGCACACGCCACCATGCTGAGCAGCGTCGGCATTCTCACTGAATCAGAACGTGACCAAATTATCTCTGGACTTAATACCATTCGCGATGAAATCGAAGCCGACCAATTTGAATGGTCTATCCCCCAAGAAGATGTTCATATGAATATTGAGGCCAGACTCATCAGCCTTATTGGTGAGGTTGGGAAAAAACTCCATACCGGCCGCTCACGTAATGACCAAGTCGCAACGGATATTCGACTCTATCTCCGTGATATGGCAAGGCCTATTGCTGAGCAACTCTCTCGGCTTCAAACAGCTTTGTTAAATGTAGCAGAAAGAGAAGCCGACACAATCCTGCCTGGCTTTACCCACTTACAAATAGCACAGCCCGTCACCTTTGGTCATCATATGATGGCTTGGTTCGAAATGCTTAGCCGAGATGCAGAACGTCTTAACGACTGTGTTAAACGTATCAACACAATGCCTTTAGGTGCTGCCGCGTTAGCAGGTACTACCTTTGCTATCGATCGTGAACAAGCTGCCGAATTATTAGGCTTTGATCGTATGTGCCAGAATTCACTTGATGCCGTTAGTGATCGTGATTTTGCCATTGAATTTAACAGTTTTGCCTCTGTGCTTATGATGCACTTATCTCGTTTCTCTGAGGAACTAATTATTTGGTCATCCGCGCAATTCGACTTTGTCGACTTAGGTGATGCTTTCTGCACCGGCTCATCGATCATGCCGCAAAAGAAAAACCCTGATGTGCCTGAACTCATTCGCGGTAAAACCAGCCGCGTTTATGGCAATCTTTTTAACCTATTAACATTAATGAAAAATCAGCCTTTAGCCTATAACAAAGACAATCAAGAAGACAAAGAACCGTTATTCGACACCATTGATACCTTGCTCGGGTCATTACGCGTTTACGCGGATATGATGGGCGTGATGACGGTCAAGCCAGACAATATGCGTCAAGCCGCACTACGTGGTTATGCCACGGCAACCGATCTTGCTGATTATCTTGTCCGTAAAGGCGTGCCTTTCCGCGATGCCCATGAAGTCGTGGGCCTATCAGTTGCTTACGGTATTGAACATCAAAAAGATCTATCTGAGCTTTCTTTGGCAGAACTACAAAACTTCTCTAGCCATATTGCAGAAGATGTTTTTGAAGTTTTAACACTAGAAGGATCTGTTGCTGCCCGTGATCATCTCGGCGGTACAGCACCAAATCAAGTCCGAGCTGCCGTTGCTAAAGCACGTAAGATCTTAGATTAAGCCTTTCCCTGCGGCGTAAAACTATTCAGTAAATGAAAATTGAAAAGTACAAACTGAAAGGTCAGCACAAGAGCTCTATTTCAATACCTCAGCCATCCTTAAGTGAACTGACGGCAGTCTTGTCGCTACCTTAAGGGTTAAGATACGGAAATCAAACTGAACAGAAGCTGAATTTATCTGAATGATATTTTCTATTGAAAACACATCTTCATGCCCCCACCTATAAGGCATCATTCATCTTCAGCATTAAATTCATACCGTTATGGAATATAAAGATTATTACAAAATTCTTGGCGTCTCTCGTGACGTCCCACAAGACGAACTAAAAAAAGCGTATCGCAAGCTGGCGCGTAAATATCACCCAGATGTCAGTAAAGAAGCCAATGCCGAAGCCAAATTCAAAGAAGTCGGTGAGGCTTATGAAGCGCTTAAAGATCCAGAAAAAAGAGCGCAATACGACCAATTCGGTAGCAGCTATCAGCATGGCCAATCTTTCAATCCTCCTCCCGGCTGGGGCGGGCAAGGTGGGGCAGGCATGGGCGGTGGCAACTTCAGCAGCTTCTTCGAAAGCATGTTCAGTGGTGGTGGCATGGGCGGTAATGATCAATTCTTCGCTCAAGGGGAAGACGTTAATGCTAAAATTACGGTGTCATTAGAAGACGCTTTTAACGGTGCCAAGAAAAGTATCCGTCGTCCTGGTGGCGCCAATCAAACAGGCACCATCAATGTCAAAATTCCAGCCGGTATCACCAGTGGTAAAAAAATTCGTCTCGCTGGTCAAGGTAAAGCAGGTGCAGGCGTTGAAGCCGGCGATCTCTTTTTAGAAATAAATATCGCCAATCACGCGTATTATCAAGTAGAAGACAAAGACGTAATTATTAATCTACCTATTTCACCATGGGAAGCAGCATTAGGCGCTAAAATCACCGTGCCAACACTAGCAGGCAAAATCAGCCTCACTATCCCAACTAGTGCTAAAAGCGGACAGAAAATGCGTCTTAAAGGCAGAGGATTACCGGGTAAACAAGCCGGTGATCAAATCGTCGTATTACAAATTATGACGCCACCAGCAGACACACCCGAAGCCAAACAACTTTACCAACAAATGGCAGAAGAATTAAACTTCAACCCACGTGAAACACTAGAGAACGTCTAAGTTAAAGAATAGGAAAAGCTAATGACTAAATTAAAGACCAGTTTAATTTGGCTGGCGGCATTAAGCCTTATTTTTCAAGTTGCCCATGCCGCCTTACCTAGCGCATGGTTTAGTAATAATGGCGAAATGCCAACATTAGCGCCCATGCTCGACCAATCGAAGCCTGCAGTCGTTAATATTGCCACCCTAAGTCATATTCGCGTTAGAAATAATCCCTTAATGGATGACCCTTTCTTTCGTCGTTTCCTCAATATTCCACAACAACAGCAACCACGCCATAGAACAAAGCAAAGTCTAGGCTCTGGTGTTATTTTCGATGCTAAAAAAGGCCTTGTCCTAACCAACAGCCACGTGATTCAACGGGCTGATCAAATCACCGTCTCTCTCACCGATGGCCGTAGCTTCCAAGCTGAACTTGTCGGTAGTGATCCAGCAACTGATGTCGCCCTAATTAAAATCCCGGCAGAAGATCTAACGGCTTTAACACTTGCTAACTCTGATCAGCTTCGCGTCGGCGACTTTGTTGTCGCCATTGGTAATCCTTTCGGCTTGGGCCAAACTGTCACTTCCGGTATTGTCAGTGCCCTAGGCCGAAGTGGCCTTGGAATCGAAGGTTATGAAAACTTTATCCAAACCGATGCCTCAATCAATCCCGGTAACTCGGGTGGTGCCTTAGTGAACTTAAGAGGAGAACTCGTGGGGATTAACACCGCGATTTTTTCACCCGGTCAACGTGCCGGCAACATCGGTATCGGTTTTGCCATCCCCAGCAATATGGTCAAGCAAATCAGCGATCAACTCATTGAATACGGTGAAGTCAAACGCGCTTATCTCGGCGTTCAAACGCAAGACATCACTGATGAATTAGCAAGTGCATTCAATATTCCGCCAGGCCAAGGTGCCGTGATTACCAGCATCCAAAAAGGATCAGCTGCTGATGAAGCCGGTCTACAAATTGGTGATGTCATTACCAGCGTTGATGGCCAGAAACTACGCAGTGCTGATAGCTTACGTAATACCGTCGGTCTGCTCATGGTCGCTCAAACCATTAATATGGATATCCTACGCAATGGCCAAAATAAAACACTCAAGGCCACCGTAAAGGAAATTAAAAAACAAACCCAACAAGCACCCGTTCACCCTAAACTGTCAGGCGCCTCATTTGGTGATATTGAGCCCGGCTCGCCTCACTACGGCAAAATCAATGGCGTTGTTGTCTACGATGTAAAACGCAGCAGTCCTGCATGGAATGCCGGCCTAAAAACCAATGACATCATTACCTCGGTCAATAAGGGCAAAGTCATCTCACTAGAAGACTTTAAAAAACGAGTTCGTAACAACGGGACACTCTTGTTTAACCTCACCCGCAACCGCCGAGCCATGTTTTTAATCCTGCGTTAAACATCAAATATGTCGTAAACATCCATAAACCCTCCACCACGGGTTTATTTTTATCTAAAAACAAAACTATCTGACTCAAACGCAGTGTATATTTTATAACTTTGTAAAACCTCTCTTCATACACCAATAAAGGAGAGTGTCATGAATACAATGCATCCTTTACATCACCTAAAACCCACCCACCCAAACGACCTCAAAAATACCGTTCTAAAGCCCTTTTCTTGGCTAAAAGAAGGTTGGTTGGATCAAAGCTACCACCCAACGGCTAGTTTTGGTTATGGGCCATGCAACATGGAATGCGTATCAGGATTTGGTTAAGGATGAAATGTATTAAATTTAAGTTTTATGATGCTGTAGCAACACACCGTGTCCTAATTTAACTTATTTCGACTAAGGCCGAGTCAGGGAAATGCGTGGCCATTCCCCTAACAACCCAAGGCAACCCCTTGTACTGACCTACGACTTCATTCGTCATAGATTCAAATAAGCGGCTCGTTCAAAACTCGCTATGCTCAAACACTGAACTCACTTATCGCTTATTTAAATCTATTCCTCATCAGTACAAAAAGGGGATTTGGGGAAATAAATAAGGCCTTGGGAAGAGTCCAAATTGCCCTAGATGCGAAGCAGAGATTCGGAAAATTATTTGGAATAGTGTGATAGCTGTTCAGCGTAGCGAGTTTCTATCACGCCAAAATCATTTATCGAAACGAGGGAATCCGAAGGACAAGTATGGGCTGGCCTTTTGTTTGGTTCGTTTCTTTTGGCCACGCAAAATAAATGAACACCCAGCGGCAGCGAATTCGAAATAGAGGAAAATAGATCGGGCTCTTTTTCATCTGGTTTAAATCTAACTAACCTTTAAACCCTGCTAGCCATGGAGAATATTTTTCTTGATCTGGCATTAATTCCTGCGCTTCAGCAGAACTAAAATCACTAGACTGTATTGAAAAATCCGAAGGTATTAGTTTTTCTCTTTCTCTAAGGCCTTTTCCATACTTCTCAAGATCTTCACTTATTACCTTGCTAAAGAAAATAACATCATCAATGTAACTCATAATCCCGTTAATCACATCTGAATACTCACTATGTGTATTCCCCGAGAGCATTTTTAAACCAAAATAATGGTATGCAAACTCTTCAGTAGAATGCTCTCTTTACGAAAACTTACTAATCAAAGCTCTTGTATTATTTAACCTTCCTATCAAGCTAGAATGTGATAGCTCTACAAAAGCTACTGCTGACAATGCTCGACTAGGTGTATTGACTTTATCGAATAAAATATTTTCCAAATTTTTTATTCGAAGTGCTGTTGTACCAAAAGACTGGAGATCGGCCTCAAAATGAAAAGTCTTTCCTACGTTTTCAGCTTTGTTTGCTTCAAAATCAATAAATTTTTCTTGATCAAGGATGTAAGCATCATAGAGAGGTTTTATTAATTGCTTCTTAAGCGCTAACCCCATATTACATATCGTAACGGCCATCGTTATTGCAGAATTGGTATTTCTCAATTGTACCTCAAGCTCTTCCTTTTTCTTGTTCCGCAGAATTACTTTCTGAGCTACTGTCGCTCCGAAATAGGCACTAGCCATTGATGCTAGCAATGCAACTACAAAATTTGTGTTAAGAAAAGTCACTAGATGACTCAAAAAAAGTTAATCAACCACTCCCATATGCATTCAATACCTTCCATTAAATATTCCCTTATTTAGTTTTTTGGGGCCGAACCCATCCCTCAACCGTTATTTGACGACTCTTAGTTAGCGTCAACTGCCCATCACCCGCATCCTTCCTCAACGTTGTCCCAGCACCAATCGTAGCCCCCTCTCCAACTGTAACAGGCGCAACCAATTGCGTATCAGATCCAACAAACGCATTATCGCCAATTACCGTACGATGCTTATTAGCACCATCATAATTACACGTGATCGTACCAGCCCCAATATTCACCCCAGCACCCATATCCGTATCACCAATATAACTCAGGTGATTCACTTTCGAGCCTAAGCCAATATTGGCATTTTTGGTTTCAACAAAGTTACCAATCTTCGCCTTATCCGCTAAAGCCGTACCTGGTCTTAATCGAGCAAAAGGACCAATATTCGCATTAGCACCAATCACAGACGAATCGATCATACTATTTGGTAAAATCACACTGCCTTCGCCTATTTCGCAATTTTTAAGAATACAATTAGCACCAATTTCTACATTCGAACCAACAGAAACCGTACCTTCAAAAATCACATTCACATCAACAAAGCTATCGTTGCCGATCGTGACATCACCACGGACATCAACGCGTGCTGGATCAGCAAAAGTCACCCCTGCTGTCATCAAAGCTTCCGCCTGTGCTAATTGATGATGACGCTCTAGTGCTGCTAACTGACTACGGTTATTCACCCCTGCTACTTCAGTTTCATCATCAACACAAACCGTATCGATCGCAAGGCCATCTGCTACGGCTAAGGCAATCATATCGGTCAAGTAATATTCCCCTTGGGCATTGTTATTCCCCAACATATCTAAGGAAGCCAGTAGCCACTGGCTCGGCAATAGCATAATGCCACTGTTCACTTCATCAATTAATAGTATTTCTGGGTTAGCATCTTTCTGTTCGGTAATACATCTAATGCGTCCATCAAAGTCTCGTACAATCCGCCCATAGCCCGTTGGATCATCAAGCTTAGTGGTTAAAATACCCACACCACCTTCTGCTACACAATCAATCAAGGCTTCTAACGTCACTACTTGTGTTAATGGCACATCACCATAGAGCACTAAAACTTGCTCAGAGGCTGCGATGGCGTCTTTCGCTTGCATCACGGCATGGCCTGTACCCAATTGCTCGGTTTGCATCACCGCATCAACTTGGTTGCCTTCTAGAAAGGGTAAGACTTGCACAGCACCATTACCGGCCACCACCACGAGTTGCGTAGGCTGGAGTTGCTTGGCTGTATCAATCACATGTTGTAGTAAAGGTCGACCTGCAAGGCCATGCATAACCTTGGCTTGTGCTGACTTCATTCGCGTGCCTTTACCAGCGGCAAGAATAACGATGCTCAGTGACATAATTGTGTTCCATCATGGTAAGTAAGTGAGTGAAAGGTGCATTCTAACAAAGTTTATTCGGGTAATTCGAGAACAAACACCCAACTTTGCCAATGGCTAACCCTTTTGTTTAAGTCAAAAAAAAGGCCGTTCCAAAGAACAGCCTCTTTTGTTATTTTGCTATGCAGATTAACGACCTGCTGATTTTCTCGCACGTTGAACAACACGTAACTGAGCTGACGCTTCAGCTAACTGTGCCTGTACCTCAGCATAGTCTAATTTTTCAGCACTTTCAGCTAAAGACTTCTCTGCTGCTTCTTTCGCTGCTATCGCTGCCGCTTCATCAACATCATCAGCACGCATCGCCGTGTCAGCCAAAACTGTTACAACATGAGGTTGCACTTCCAACATGCCGCCAGACACGTAGAATTGCTCTTCTTGTCCATTGACAAGAACACGTACTTCACCAGCCTTTAAGCTAGTTAATAAAGGCGTATGTCGAGGATAAATACCGATTTCACCCATTGTAGCTGTTGCGAAAACAGCCTCAACTAAGCCAGAGTAAATCTCTTTTTCAGCACTTACTACGTCAACATGAATAGTCATCGCCATGATTGAATCCCCTTAAAGCTTAGTCGCTTTCTCAACAGCTTCATCAATGCTACCTACCATGTAGAACGCTTGTTCTGGTAGTGCATCATATTCACCATTCAAAATGCCTTGGAAGCCTGAAATCGTATCTTTCAATGATACATATTTACCAGGGCTACCTGTGAAAACTTCGGCAACAAAGAAAGGTTGTGATAAGAAACGTTGAATCTTACGAGCACGGGTGACAGTTAATTTATCTTCTTCAGATAATTCGTCCATACCCAAAATCGCAATGATATCTTTCAATTCTTTGTAACGTTGTAATGTACCTTGAACGCCACGAGCCACTTCATAATGCTCGCTACCGATCACTAATGGATCTAACTGACGACTGGTAGAATCAAGTGGGTCAATCGCAGGATAAATACCTAATTCAGCAATTGAACGAGACAATACAACCGTTGCATCTAAGTGAGCAAACGTCGTTGCTGGTGATGGATCTGTTAAATCATCCGCAGGTACATAAACCGCTTGTATAGAGGTGATAGAACCTGTCTTAGTTGAGGTAATTCGCTCTTGTAATACACCCATCTCTTCGGCCAATGTTGGTTGGTAACCTACCGCAGATGGCATACGACCCAATAGCGCTGATACTTCAGTACCGGCCAAAGTGTAACGGTAAATGTTATCAACGAAGAATAACACGTCACGACCTTCATCACGGAAGTATTCCGCCATGGTTAAACCCGTTAACGCAACACGCAAACGGTTACCTGGTGGCTCGTTCATTTGACCGTAAACCAGCGATACTTTATCGATAACGTTAGAGTCTGTCATTTCGTGGTAGAAGTCATTACCTTCACGAGTACGCTCACCCACACCAGCGAATACAGAGAAACCGCTGTGTTCGATCGCGATATTACGAATCAGCTCCATCATGTTAACGGTTTTACCAACACCGGCACCACCGAACAGACCGACCTTACCACCTTTAGCGAATGGGCAAACCAAGTCGATAACTTTGATACCCGTTTCTAACAATTCGTTACTCGCAGCGAGTTCATCAAAGCTTGGTGCTTTACGGTGTATACCCCAGCTCTCTTCTTGACCGATATCGCCTTTCTCATCGATAGGGTTACCCAAGACGTCCATGATACGACCCAATGTTTTTTGGCCAACAGGGACTTGGATTGTTTCACCCGTATTCGACACGCCTAAGTCACGCTTAAGGCCGTCAGTGACACCCATTGCAATCGCGCGAACAACGCCATCACCTAATTGTTGCTGAACTTCAAGCGTTAAACCTGCTTCATCAACCGTTAAGGCATCATAAACTTTAGGGATACTGTCGCGTGGGAATTCCACATCAACGACCGCACCGATAATTTGTACAATCTTTCCAGAGCTCATCTCGCTTCCTCTTTCAATACATTTGGGCGATTAAAACGCCCGTGTTATTTGCTTTATACCGCCGCGGCGCCAGCAACAATTTCAGATATTTCTTGTGTAATAGCAGCTTGGCGCGCCTTGTTGTACACCAGTTGCAAGTCATCAATAAGATCACCCGCATTGTCCGATGCACTTTTCATCGCAACCATCCGCGATGCTTGTTCACAGGCCGCGTTTTCAACCACACCTTGATAAACCAAAGACTCAATGTAACGAACCAATAAGCTATCTAATACTTCTTTCGCATCCGGTTCGTAAATGTAATCCCAGTGATGTGACATACCCTCACTTAGCTCAGCTTGCACATTCGGCAATAGCTTCATGACTTTGTTTTCTTGCGTCATGGTATTGACGAACTCATTGAATACTAAGTACAGGCTATCAATTCGACCTTCTTCGAAGGCATCTAGCATCACTTTAACGGCACCGACTAACTCTTCGGCACTGGGTTCTTCACCCAATTGCGTAACTTGTGCTGTCAATGTCACTGGCAAGCGGCTAAAGAAACTCGTCGCTTTTTTACCAATTGCACAGACATCAATCTCGATACCACTATCCGTTTTTTCCTGAATATCTTTCAGTAGGGTTCTGAATAAATTGTTATTCAAACCGCCACACAAACCACGATCTGAAGACACGACAATGTAACCAACGCGTGTTTTTTCTTCTCTTTCTTGTAGGTAGGTATGTTTGTATTCAGGATGAGCAAAAGCCAAATGTTGAATCACATTATGGATTTTATTCGAATAAGGACGTGTTGCTGCCATACGCTCTTGCGCTTTACGCATCTTACTCGCAGCTACCATCTCCATCGCACGCGTAATTTTCTGCGTGTTTTTGATGCTGCCTATTTGAGTCCGTATCTCTTTACCGCTAGCCATGGCTTATGCTCCGATTACCAGCTACCAGTCGTTTTGAAGTTTTCAATCGCTGAGCGCATACCGCCAGAGATCTCATCATCAAAACCACCCGTTTCATTAATCATAGCCATTAAGTCAGCTTCATTAGACTTCATGTAAGACAACAATGACGCTTCGAAAGAACCGACCTTATCGACTTCAACATCATCTATAAAACCTTCGTTAGCCGCAAACAAAGACACCGACATTTCAGCAATTGATAATGGCTGATATTGTGGTTGCTTCATTAACTCTGTGACACGTTGACCACGTTCAATTTGACCACGTGTTGCTTCATCAAGATCCGAAGCGAACTGGGCAAAGGCTGCTAACTCGCGGTATTGCGCCAAATCAAGACGGGTACCACCACCGAGCTTCTTAACAATCTTAGTTTGAGCAGCACCACCAACACGTGATACTGATAAACCCGCGTTAATCGCAGGACGAATACCTGAGTTAAATAAATCTGTTTCTAAGAAGATTTGACCATCGGTAATCGAAATCACATTCGTTGGTACGAATGCAGATACGTCACCCGCTTGTGTCTCGATAATCGGTAATGCTGTTAATGAACCTGTTTTACCTGTTACAGCACCATCAGTTTGCTTCTCTACATAGTCAGCACTAACACGTGATGCACGCTCTAATAAACGAGAGTGAATGTAGAAAACATCACCAGGGTAGGCTTCACGACCCGGTGGACGACGTAGTAACAATGATACTTGACGGTAAGCCCAAGCTTGTTTGGTCAAATCATCATAAATAATCAGTGCATCTTCACCTTTATCACGAAAATACTCACCCATTGAACAACCGGCATAGGGTGCAATGAATTGAAGTGCCGCTGAATCCGATGCCG
This sequence comes from Gammaproteobacteria bacterium, assembly GCA_029248745.1. Classification (GTDB taxonomy): domain Bacteria; phylum Pseudomonadota; class Gammaproteobacteria; order Nitrosococcales; family Methylophagaceae. The sequence goes on along the minus strand of JAQWIT010000008.1, from coordinate 98,263 downwards.
CCGCAGCAACAATTGTTGTATGGCCTAATGCACCATGTTCTTCAAGTTTACGAACAACGTTTGCAATTGAAGAGGCTTTTTGACCAATCGCAACATAGATACATTTAACACCGGTATCTTTTTGATTGATAATCGCATCAATCGCGATAGCTGTTTTACCTGTTTGACGGTCACCGATAATCAACTCACGTTGACCACGACCAACTGGAATCATCGCATCAACTGATTTCAAACCTAACTGAAGGGGTTGGTCAACCGATTGACGCGAGATAACACCTGGTGCGATCTTCTCGATTGGAGATGTCGCTTCACTAGTGATTTCACCTTTACCATCGATTGGATTACCTAGGGCGTCAACAACGCGACCTAATAAACCTTCGCCTACCGGTACTTCCAAAATGCGACCAGTACATTTAACACTGTCGCCTTCTGTAATATGTTGGTAGTTGCCTAATACAACGGCACCGACTGAGTCACGCTCTAAGTTAAGTGCCATACCATAAGTATTACCAGGAAACTCTAACATTTCCCCTGCCATAACATCGGCTAGACCGTGAATACGGACAATACCATCTGTTACACCAACAACAGTACCTTCGGTACGTGCTTCAGTTGCCCCATCAAAGCTTTCAATGCGCTTTTTGATTAGGTCACTGATCTCTGCTGAATTGAGTTGCATCTTAATTCCTCTATACGGGCCGTTAGTTAATAACGTTGGCCAGTCTGTTCAATTTACCCAAGGCTGATCCGTCAATAATCAGGTCGCCTGCACGAATAACCGCGCCGCCTAATAAACTTTCATCAACCTCAACGTTTAATGTGACATCTCTGCCTGTACGTTTTTTCAACGCCGCTGAAATATTGGCTTCTTGTTCTTCTGTTAATGGTTTTGCTGCACTTACATCAGCCGTCATGACTTGCTCAGCTTCTGCACGTAATTCTTCATAAATTACGGCAATATCGCCCAGCAATGATAAACGGTTATTTTCTGCCAGCAACATCAATAAATGACGCGCCTCATCATTCACAGTCTCACCGGTAACATTGGCCATCAAATCGATCACTTGCTCATCCGTTACAGATGGGCTGGCGATCATTTGAGCTATCTCACCATCTTCTACAAATTGTGCAAAAACAGCCAACAACTCAGACCAAGCTTTCAACTCAACTTTGTCATTCGCAATGTTGAACACTGCATTCGCATAAGGTCGAGCGATTGTTATTGCTTCAGCCATTCCTCTATTCCCCTAGATCCGGCTTACTAATTCATCTAACAAATCAGTATGTGCCTTATCATCAATCTCACGATCAAGAATCTTCGCCGCACCTGCTAATGCAATAGTGCTCACTTGACCACGAAGCTCATCTTTCGCACGATTGGCTTCTTGTTCGATTTCAGCTTGTGCTGTTGTCAAAATACGTTCGCCTTCAACGCGAGCGGATTCTTTTGACTCATCCACAATGTCATTACCACGACGCTGTGCCTGCGAAATAATTTCATTCGCTTGCTCTTTTGCTTCATGAATAACTTGTTGTGCACGTTTTTCAGCTAATTCTTGCTCATGGCGACCACGTTCTGCAGCTGCCAAACCTTCTGCAATTTTCTTAGTACGTTCTTCTAGCGCCTGCATAATAGGCGGCCAGACATACTTCATGCAAAAAGCAATGAAGATTGCGAAAGCGATTGCTTGACCAATCAAGGTTGCATTCATATTCATGCTAATACCTCTTTATTTATCGCAATAATCTTTATACAACCGCAAATAAAACATACATAGACAAACCAACAGCAATCATTGGTACCGCGTCAACAAGACCCGCAACCAAGAAGAAGTTTGTACGTAGCATTGGCACTAATTCTGGTTGGCGTGCAGCAGCTTCTAAGAAACGACCACCTAATAGACCAACACCAATTGCAGCACCTAATGCGCCTAAACCAGCCATTATTGCACCTGCAATGTAAACTAAACCCATATCCATTTTTTTCTCCTAACAAATATCTAATTCTAAAAAATTAAAAGTAAAACCTATCCAAACTTAATGATGTTGATGCGCCATATCAATATAAACAATGGTCAAGACCATAAAGATAAAAGCCTGCAACGTAATGATTAAAATGTGGAATATCGCCCAACCAATTTGTAGCAACCCTGCCACAGAACCTAACATCAAACCTGCGCCGTACATGGTCGCAATCAAAATAAAGACCATCTCACCGGCATACATATTACCGAACAAACGTAAACCCAATGAAAATGGTTTAGCCAGTAATGTTACCGTCTCTAAAACCAAGTTAACTGGCAACGCCATCTTGCCAAAAGGTTCAAATGCTAATTCGCCAAGGAAACCGCCAGCGCCTTTGATCTTGAAGCTGTAGTAAAGCATCAAAGCAAACACAACTAATGCCATACCCATGGTGGCATTCGGGTCAGTACTTGGTACCACTTTAAAGAAAACATGATGAGGATCTGCACCAAACAAGGCTGCACCTTGTGCAACAGCCAATGGCAAGATATCTACAGGAATCAAATCCATTAAGTTCATCAAAAAGATCCAAACGAAAATGGTTAATGCCAATGGCGCAACCAAATCGTTCTTACCGCCGTTGAATGACCCTCGGACTGTATCATTGATAAAGTCGATAATCATTTCGGCAAAATTTTGTACTGGGGAAGGGACACCTGTTGAGATTGTTTTAGCAACGCTGCGGAAGAACCACATCATTGCCGTACCAAGGATGATAGACAATAACATCGTATCAACATTAATCGCCCAAAAACCCATTTGAGCTGCTTCCGCAGATGTCGTTGCGAAGCCATACTGTCCTGTCGCTTCCCATGTGCCCGCTGATGTTTCTATCTGCTTTTCACCGTATGTTAGGTTTTGCAGATGGTGCTTGATATAACCTGAGGTGGTAATCGATGATTCACTTGCCATTTTTGGTTTTAAGCCCGATTAGTATGTCCAAATAACACAGCAATTTGCGCTACAACAAAGCCTGCTAATAACATTTCGGCCGATATAAAAACCGAAAAACCTATAGCAAACAACATGATAGTCAATGCCCAACGTTCTGCAACACAGCGATATGCTCTGCCTAAATTCTTATCTGCATCTGCTTTTGCCGTTTTAGCGGCTTCAAACAAATGCCATCTTTGTAACAAGGTATTTCCAACTGCAATACCGCCACCGTATAGATAAGCAATACTGGCTATTTTCCCTTGCCAAACAAAAACGATTAAAATTGTTAGTACCAGCGTGATAATCTGCCATTTCAACAGGTCATTGATGGGTTCAGCTCTAACTCGACCATCGCTCGACTTCACTGGGTTTTTATTCTTACTAAGATAAAGCCCGGCATTATATAGAGCCGACGATTATCTGGTCAATCAAAATAGTTGATTTACTTTATTTTTTTGACTATCTTTTTCAAATCCGACACATCAGAATAATCAATAACCAGTTTACCCTTACCACTAGCGGTATGTTTAACCGAAAAACGGTGATCTAACTTTTCACTGATCAACTGCTCTATCTTTTCGAGCTCGGCTAACAAAGAATCTGCATATTGCGGCTTTTCTTTCGATGGCCTCAACATACGACGAATCAATTGTTCTGTCTCACGAACCGATAAACCCCGCTCAACAATACCATTGGCTGTCTCTGACTGCAGTTCACCTTCTAATGGCAATAGCGCCCGCGCATGACCCATTTCTAAATCACAGTTTTCTACCAAGCGTTTCACATCATCATTGAGGTTTCGAAGTCTTAACAAATTAGAAACCGCAGCACGTGAACGGCCGACTGCTTCTGCTGCTTCTTGGTGCGTCATTGAAAACTCTTCACGTAGACGGTGAAGTGCATTCGCTTCTTCCATTGGGTTTAAATTTTCACGTTGGATATTCTCAATCAACGCCATCGCAATCGCATTTCGGTCTGGTACATCTCTGACCAAAGCAGGAATCGTCTCTAACCCGGCTAGCTGTGATGCACGCCAACGACGCTCACCTGCAATAATTTCATAATGGCCATCTTGAGTCGGTCTAACAACAATTGGTTGCACTAAACCTTGAGCACGAATAGAGTCTGCCAACTCATCCAAAGACTCTTGTGACATATCAACACGCGGCTGATACTTGCCCGGTTGAATTTTATCCAGTGGGAAATATTGCAAGCTATCATTAATGCTACTATCTTGATGATCGACATCTGCCAACAAGGCATCTAACCCTCTGCCCAATCCTCTTTTTTTAGTTGCCATCACACACCCCGCACATAGACCTAAAAGCCCCTAACTCTTTTCTCTTCGCATAAACTCACCCGCCAATGCCATATAAGCAATTGAACCCCGCGATGATCGATCATAGCTTACCACGGGAATACCGTGACTGGGCGCTTCTGCCAAACGGACATTCCTAGGCACAATCGTATGGAAAACTTTTTTCTCAAAATGGTTGATCAACTGCCTCGACACCTGATTCGCCAAATTATTCCGGGCATCAAACATCGTTCTAACCAAGCCTGTTATCTCCAATCCAGAATTAGCCCTTTGTTTAATTCGTTCAACCGTTTTAAGCAACGATGATAGGCCTTCTAAAGCATAATACTCGCATTGAATCGGAATAATAACGCCTTTAGAAGCCACCAAGGCATTGAGTGTCAACATACTCAGAGAAGGCGGACAATCGATCAAGATATAATCATAGTCAGCACGAATAGGTTCTAACGCCAGACGTAATCGCTGTTCTCTCTGCTCTTCATCAAGCAATTCAATTTCAGCGGCAGTTAAATCGGCATTGGTTGGAATGACATCAAAAGAAAAATCATCGCGCTTAACAATGACCTCTTTCGCACTGGCTTCTCCCACCAGCAAGTCATAACTGCTTTTTTCCAACGTCGGTTTATCGATACCGCAACCTGTCGTTGCGTTACCTTGCGGGTCCAAATCGATCAATAATATTTTTTTCGCATTTTCAGCTAATGATGCTGCCAAATTAACGGTTGTCGTTGTTTTACCAACGCCGCCTTTTTGATTGGTCACAGCATAAATATTACCCATTCAAACAACCTTTTATCTAACTATCGCGCACGTTTTTAATTAATTCAACCAAATGTCGCTGACCATCCGAGCCTGGCACATCCAACACATGAATATCACCCACCGAAAAACCACTGGCCAACGCCTTCAATTCTGATTCAGGATAGACGCCTTTCATCAACAACAACCTGCCCGCATCATGGCAGTGTCGACCAGTTAAATCAATAATATCGCCAATTGTTGAAAAAGCCCGTGCTGTCACCACCTCGAATTGCGGCAAATCAGCCTGCTCAATACGCGCATGAACAACGGTGACATTGGTCAGCTTGAGCTCGGCTTTAACTTGTTGTAAGAAACGTGTTTTTTTTGAATTACTATCTAACAAGGTAACGGCTAAATCGGGCCGTGCTATCGATACTGGAATACCTGGCAGGCCGCCTCCTGAACCAACATCCAATAAACTTTCGCCAGAAAGGTAAGGCAAAATCGCCAAGCTATCTAATAAGTGGCGACTCACCATTTCATCGATAACTCTAACTGACGTTAAGTTATAAACCTTATTCCACTTTGCTAACAGAGCAACGTAATCTAGCAATTGTTGGTGTTGCTCGGTGGATAGTGCCAATGCTAACGCATCACACCCTTCTTGTATTTGTTGCAGCAGTGACGCTGCCATCAACTGGCTTCGCTTTGATCATTCTGCACAGGATTTTCACGTTTTAAATGCACCAACAACAAAGAGACTGCAGCCGGTGTTACACCTGATATCCGTGACGCTTGACCCAGGCTATTAGGCCTTGCCTTCGCCAATTTTTCACGGACTTCATTCGACAAACCTCGAACATTATCGTAATTCAAATCATCTGGTAAAGCAGTTGTTTCATGGCGCTGCAAACGTTCAATCTCGTTTTGTTGTCGATTAATATAGCCCGCATATTTCGTCCGAATAACCACCTGCTCTGCCACCACATCTTCAACCGTCTTCTCTTCACCCAATAAAGTGAGCAAACCAGCATAATCAACCTTCGGCCGACGTAATAAACCCATTGCAGTGCTGGCTTTATTCAATGGCTCTCCCAACACAGACTCAGCCACGGCTTGATCTGTTTTTTCAGGACTAAACATCACCTTATCTAATCGCGCTATTTCCGCCGTAACCGCATCTTGTTTTTGATTAAATGTTGCCCAGCGTTGATCATCGACTAAGCCTAATTCACGACCCTTCGGCGTCAAACGTGCATCGGCATTATCTTCACGCAGCATCAATCGATATTCCGCCCGGCTGGTAAACATCCGATACGGTTCTTGTGTGCCAGAAGTGATCAAATCATCAATCATCACGCCAATATAAGCCTCATCTCGACGCGGTGACCATTCTGTCAAACCACGTACTTGCAAACCCGCATTTAAACCTGCAATCAGACCTTGTGCAGCCGCCTCTTCATAACCAGTCGTACCGTTAATTTGTCCCGCAAAGAACAGCCCGGCCATATGTTTTGTTTCTAACCAAGGTTGCAAATCTCGTGGGTCAAAATAATCATACTCAATGGCATAACCTGGTCGTGTGATATGTGCTTTTTCTAGCCCTTTCATCGAACGCACAATCTCATATTGCACATCAAACGGTAAACTCGTCGAAATGCCGTTAGGGTATACCTCACCACAATTCAAACCTTCGGGCTCAAGGAATATTTGGTGAGAGGTTCGTTCTGCAAACCGAACCACTTTATCTTCTATCGAAGGACAATAACGTGGGCCAATCCCTTCGATTTCACCGCTATACATTGGGGACCGATCCAAATTCGCACGAATCACATCATGTGTTGCTTCATTAGTGTGGGTAATATGACAAGAAATCTGTTCTGGATGTTGAGAGACATCACCCAAGAAAGAAAACACCGGCGCCGGTGTATCACCAGGCTGCTCGGTCAATTGAGAATAATCAATACTTTGCGTTGCAATCCGTGGCGGTGTGCCTGTTTTTAGACGGTCAACTCGAAAAGGTAACGCCCGTAAACGCTCTGCCAAACCAATTGAAGCGGGATCACCTGCACGCCCACCACCATGATTTTTCATACCAATATGGATTAAGCCACCTAAAAAAGTCCCGACAGTTAACACAACGGCCTTTGCTGAAAATTTCAAACCCACTTGTGTGGCTACACCCACAACCCGGTCATTTTCAACCACTAAGTCATCGACTGTCTGTTGAAATAAATATAGATTTTCTTGTGATTCTAATGCTTCACGTACTGCTGCTTTATAACGAACCCGATCCGCTTGTGCCCGAGTCGCCCTAACAGCAGGACCCTTACTGGCATTTAATATCCGAAACTGAATACCACCGCGATCAGCAGCTTGGGCCATAACACCGCCAAGCGCATCAATCTCCTTAACCAAATGACCTTTACCAATCCCGCCGATTGCAGGGTTACAGCTCATCTGACCTAAGGTTTCGATATTCTGTGTTAGTAATAAGGTTTTAACCCCTTGACGCGCTGATGCCAAAGCAGCCTCTGTCCCGGCATGACCGCCGCCGACAATAATCACATCATAATGATCTTGATAACCCATATGCCTAACCCATCTAACCCTATCACTAATTAACCTACGATTTTAACACGAATAAAATATTTATTAATTAAAATCACTTACTTAAGTCCAATTCATAGCCTCATCACCGAGAGACAAGTGCACAAAAAACAAACATGTTATAGTCTGCATCGTCTAATCATCAGGATAGAACTTATGCAAAAAAATGTTGGTTTAATGCGCCTCGTCTATGCATGCCAATACTCTTGGCAAGAGCTAAAAGCAGCACTCTCTAATGAAGCAGCCTTTAAACAAGAATTTTTTGGCTTTGTCTTTTTAACCATCATCACTTTCTTCCTTAGATGTGACAGCTATAGAGCAGGTCGCCATGATTATTAGTCTTATTTTGGTCCTGATCATCGAGATTCTCAATTCCGCGATCGAATGTGTTGTTGATCGTGTCAGTACCGAACGCCACACCTTATCAGGCAGGGCCAAAGACTATGGCTCCTTAGCCGTTCTTATGTCCATTATCATCGTCATCATGACCTGGGGCGTAATCTTAATACGCTAAATTAACCTGCTTTCTGATAAGCACGTACAGTAAAAAACAGCCCCATCACAATCATCGGTAGAGATAAAATCTGGCCCATCGTAATCCAATCTAATAATAGGTAGCCATATTGCTGATCTGGAATACGGACAAACTCAACCAGAAAACGGAATGTACCGTAACCCAATAGAAATAAACCTGACACTGCACCTAGCGGTTTCGGTTTTGCGGAATACCACCATAGTATAATAAAGAGTAGCAATCCTTCCAGAATAGCTTCATATAACTGAGAAGGGTGTCTCGCCAACGGCCCACCATTTGGAAACACCATCGCCCAAGGCACATCGCTGACCTTGCCCCAAAGTTCACCATTAATAAAGTTACCAATACGGCCAAAAAACAGACCAATCGGTACCATCGGTGCAATAAAATCGCTGATCGTAAAATACGATTTACCCGTCTTGCGCGAAAAGAAAGCAAACGCTAATAACACTCCGATCAAACCACCATGGAATGACATGCCTCCTTGCCAGACCTTAAATAAATTAAGCGGGTTCTCGATCAGTGCCGGAAAATCATAAAAAATCGAATACCCGACTCGTCCACCAACAATCACGCCAATCGCACCATAAAATAAGAGATCTTCCACTTCTTCAGCCGTCCAGCCATATCGATCAGCCCGAACACGGCCCAACCACCAGGCGCCCACAAAACCAAATAAATACATCAACCCATACCAATGCACTTGCAAAGGCCCTAATGACAGGGCAACGGGGTCAATTGTTGGATAAATCATACAAAGCTCACAGATATAGGTAAAAATATGACATTTTTATGACAAAAAACCGCTAAACACTGGCTCCTGCCTCTATTTGCAGTTAGAATGGCGCAACTTTGTCTTGTTTTAACTGCAGTTAGAGACAATTTAATAATTAGCTAGGCCAACGAAGGTCGTGGTTAGTTTACAACATTAATGCAGTCAAAATTTTATTTTAGTACTTCCAGGAGACGGGAAACATGAAATTAAAACAACTTTCAGCGCTAGTCTTAGCAGCCAGCGCATTTACAGCAGCACCAGCAATGGCTTGGGAAAGCGCTAACGGTCAATTCAGCACAAGTGCAAGCGTTGCTTTAAGCAGCGATTACATGTGGCGTGGTGCTTCACAAACTGACAGCGAACCAGCTATCTCTGGTAGCTTCGATGTTGGTCACGCATCAGGTTTATATGCTGGTATTTGGGCATCAAACGTTAATTATGACATCCTCATGGATGCAGCACACATCGAGCTTAACTATTATGCTGGTTTTGCTAGCGAAATTGGTAATACAGGCATCAGCTATGATGTCGGTATGCTTCGTTACGCTTTCCCAGGTACTGACGATGCAGACTGGAATGAAGCCTACGTTGGTCTTGGCTATGGACCTTTCAGCCTTCAAGTATCTCACTCTGGTGATGCATTAGCGACAAGCGACAGTGGTACACACTACTTACTAGGCTTCAACCACGGCCTGCCAATGGATATCGAATTCCACGCTAACTACGCATTCTACGATCTAGATGATGATATCTATGACGACACACTTCAAGATTACAATCTTGGTGTAACTAAAAACCTAGTTGGTTTTGATTTCGATCTTACTTACTACAAAACACTTAGCGATGCAGAAGATTTTGTTGGCAACAACAACCTAACTGATTCGCGCTTTGTCTTCACTATCTCTAAATCTCTATAATTAAATAGTCGATTTAAGATAGAACAAAAAGCCGCTGATCATTTTGATCAGCGGCTTTTTTATATTTCTCTCCCCCACTAAAACCATCTCTCAGTACTCAAAAGCGACAAAGTTACCCTAACGTTGCAAAAATACCTCACCCTTACGCACCTTAATAATGCGAAACCGCAATTATCTCGCACCATCATGATCCATACCGCATAAAACACCAAACACCACAAGCCATTTAAACTGTTGTTTTTACTAGTTATTTTCTTCTGGCACACATCGTGCTTTGTACCTGTCAGCGTGTATTGGAAACTCTTACCCAAGCACTTTGAATTGTACAAATCGTCCGGGAGACAAATAACGATGAAAATGAAAGAACTCTCTATGCTCTGCCTTGCTGCAAGCGCATTAACAACAACATCCGCTATGGCATGGGAAAGCGCTGATGGCGCATGGTCTACAAGTGCTAGCGTCGCAATGTCTAGTGATTATGTTTGGCGTGGTTATTCACAAACAGATAATGAGCCAGCTATCTCTGGTAGCTTTGATCTAGGCCATTCAAGTGGTTTATACGCCGGCACATGGGCTTCAAATGTCGACTTCGGTGACGATACGAGTATGGAAATCGATATCTACGCTGGTTTCGCCAGTGAAATTGGCGACACAGGCATCAGCTACGATATCGGTATCCTACGTTATATCTACCCAGATGAAGACTATGACTGGAATGAAGTCTACGTTGGCTTTGGCTATGGCCCCTTCAGCCTTAGTGTGGCCCATTCAGGAGATGTCTATGCTTCAGATGAAAGCGGTACGTATTACTCAGTAGGCTTTGACTACGATTTGCCAATGAATATCGCTTTGAGCACAGGTATTGGTTTTTACGACTATGACGATGATGTTTTCGGCGCAAGTGAAGACAGCGCTACAGATTACCGTATTGGCCTATCAACCGAGCTTGTTGGCTTCGGCTGGGACCTAACTTACACGGATTCTGATAGTGATGGCGAAACACTCTATGGCGATAATATCGCTGATGGTCGCTTAATCTTCACAGTCTCAAAATCTTTATAAGCAACTAGATGGCTGCTTTATCAGGATTTGATTAAGCAGCCTTTTTACCAACGAAGGAAATAACTTATGAAACAAGTTGTAGCAATCATAAAGCCTTTCAAACTAGACGATGTCCGTGAAGCTTTATCAGAGCTTGGCGTACAAGGTTTAACCGTCTCTGAAGTGAAAGGTTTCGGTCGCCAAAAAGGCCATACCGAACTGTATCGCGGCGCAGAATATGTCGTCGATTTTTTACCTAAACTAAAACTTGAAATCGCTGTTGATGATGACTTAGTAGAACAAGTAATCGAAGCTGTTATCAAAGGCGCTAACACTGGCAAAATCGGTGATGGCAAGATTTTCGTTTACCCACTAGAGCAAGTGGTTCGGATTCGCACAGGCGAAACCGGCCCTGAAGCACTTTAATTAATTAGGAGAGAATGTAATGGAGAACCATATTTTCGAACTCCAATATGCGATGGACACATTCTATTTCTTAGTTTGTGGTGCCCTCGTCATGTGGATGGCAGCCGGCTTCTCAATGTTAGAAGCAGGCCTTGTTCGTGCAAAAAACACGACAGAAATTTTGACTAAAAACGTGATCCTTTTTGCGATCGCTTGTACAGCCTATCTTGTTGTCGGTTATGACATCATGTACGGCGGTGGTCTTTTCCTTGATGGAATCGATGGCGGTGACACATTGGTTGCAGATGCCTTAGCCGCATCAGCAGAAGCAGGTTTTGACGGCGGTTCAGTTTATTCGTCGGCATCTGACTTCTTCTTCCAAGTGGTTTTCGTTGCGACAGCCATGTCAATCGTATCAGGTGCTGTTGCTGAGCGTATGAGACTAAGTGCTTTCGCTTTATTTGCAGTCGTTATGACAGCTTTTATCTACCCAATGGAAGGTAGCTGGACATGGGGCGGTAACGATGTCTTTGGCCTATACAATTTAGGCGACCTTGGCTTCCTTGATTTTGCGGGTTCAGGTATCGTCCACATGGCTGGTGCAGCTGCTGCATTAGCAGGTGTTTTACTACTTGGCGCACGTAAAGGTAAATATGGCGCAAACGGTGAAGTGAAACCAATCCCAGGTGCTAACTTACCATTAGCGACACTAGGTACATTCATCCTATGGATGGGCTGGTTCGGTTTCAATGGTGGTTCAGTCTTAAAACTAGGTGATATGGCCAGTGCCAACGCCGTTGCAATGGTCTTCTTGAATACCAATGCAGCAGCAGCGGGTGGTGTAATCGCAGCGTTAATTATCGCTAAAATCATGTTCGGTAAAGCCGACTTAACCATGATCTTAAACGGTGCTTTAGCAGGACTTGTAGCCATTACAGCAGGCCCAGATACACCATCTCCACTTGTAGCAACCTTAATTGGTGCCGCAGGTGGTGTCTTAGTTGTCTTCTCAATCGTCGCTATGGATAAATTCAAAATCGATGATCCAGTAGGCGCTATCTCGGTTCACGGTGTTGTGGGTTTATGGGGCTTATTAGCAGTGCCATTAACAAACGGCGATGCGAGCTTCAGCGGCCAATTGATTGGTGCAGCAACCATCTTTGTATGGGTATTTGTAGCAAGCTTTATTGTCTGGGCACTCTTGAAAGTGGTCATGGGTATCCGCGTATCAGAAGAAGAAGAGTACGCAGGTGTTGATTTAAGTGAATGTGGTATGGAAGCATACCCAGAGTTCACAGATAGATAATTCAACACGTTAAAACGCGAAGTAATAATAAGGGCTGCTCAGCAATGAACGGCCCTTTTTTTATTCCAACTGCCATTATGCTAGATTAAATTTATTGCCATCCAAGACCATCAACAAGGTTAACTATGGCCAACTCGAATGCAAACGACATCCTTTCTATTATCGTCAGGCTTATTGGTCTTGTCGTGCTACTCGTCAGGCTCTATGTCGGCATCAAAGTCACCTTTGAAGCTTAGCATCTCTATGAAGAACCCCAGCGTATAGAACGCTTTGTCGATGCCATCGAACATGGCTCTAATCTCGACGCCATACTGGCATCCGTCACCAAAGGTAAAAGTATCCCTAAACTACTTGAAAATGACACAGCCCCAATACAACACCAACAACCTTCACCTACACTCAAAGTGACCTACTTTCTCGCTTGGGGCATTGTTGTTATCCTCTTGATGGTCATTGGCAGCTTGGCCACAGCCGTCATTCGAACCGGTAGCCAACTTGCACTGTATGCTCTGCAAGTCAAACGCTTCGCAAATCAGCTTCTCAAAGAAGACAAAACGACAAAACGACAAAAGAATAATGCCAGCCAAAGCAGAAAGGCGTAAACTGAACACTAACAACACAACTCAGCGGTAAACGCCATGATCAATATCGACTTAATCAACAACACACCGCTTAAAACACAGCCTTTTCCCTACTTCTCTATCGAGCAATCTATGCTCGAAGAAAAGATAACAGAACTTATACAGGATTTCCCCACCATCACACGCGGTGGTAGCTTTAATAAAGAAGATTTAGATCTCAGTGCCAATTACGAAGCACTACACAATGCCCTCGACTCACAAGAGTTTCGCCAAGCACTGTCTGAAAAATTCGATATTGATGTGACTAACTCACCATTAATGCTTACATACCGTGGCTTTTCACGTACTAAAGACGGCCGCGTTCATACAGACTCAAAAACCAAACTCCTCACCATCCTGATCTACTTCAATGATGGATGGTCAGCAGAAACGGGTAAATTACGCATCCTAAACAGCGACGATATGAATGATATTGCTGAAGAAGTAAATCCCACTGCTGGCTGCATGATTGCCTTTAAAGTCACTGACAACTGCTGGCACGGCTATCCATCATTTGAAGGCACGCGCAATGCTATCCAAGTCAATTTCCTTGCCAGTGAAGCCGCAAGCAAAAAGCATAAATTCTTTCATAAGATCAGCGCCAAACTAAAATCAATGTAATCATTCGAATACACATGTAATAAAAAGACCATAGCGACTTTCGTTTTTCGTTGTCAGTCAAACTTCTTATGACTGCTGCTCCGGTCGGCCAAGTCTGTTATAACCCACTTTCTGTCCCAACAACGACTCAATTTGATCCTTAAACCGACCATCGCCATTTTCATCAAAATAGGGGGGTGTCATCAAAGTCAGGGTGAGAAGTGATCGCCATGGCTAAAATACCTTGCTCACTATCGAACCCAACAGCTGCCGTATCTATAAATTAGCCATTAAGAACCTTAAACAAGAGCAAACTAACTTTTTATGGTACATATTCCTCCGAGACTTAAAACACAATGCGTAAGTACAAGCCTTATACCAATACCTCGGGAAATATTTAAGCGCTAACTATCCCGAAACATATTAAACGGGCGAAACTCATTTATTTTCAAGCACAATTTAGACCGAACCAACCTTAATCAAATCTGCTGGAATTTTATGCTGAATCTGTTCATGCAACTCCGGCAATAACGACCAATGCACCCCTTGCTCATGGTGATGTGCAGTGTGATAGCCTAAATTACCGGTAATAACATTATAGAAACGGTTTAGATTATTCCTGGAAGCCGCAAACTCATTCTCTGTATCCAAATCAGAATGATGGCGGTAGGTTGCCCAAGCGGTGAGTAACAAACTGGTCAGCATCGGTAAAATAAATAAAAACAGTGCTGCCACTGGGTCAAAATACGTTAATATCCCAACGATAAGAACCGTAATCATCGAGTACAACACAAATATCCTTTGTATTTTAGGAAAACGGTCTCCCACCTTAAATCCACGGTAATACGCTGTGCCTGCAACTGCGAAAGTATATTCCAACTCTCCCATCGTTTTACCAGACCGACGCTTCCAACGACTCTCATCTTTGGTTTGATCCAGATAATTCTGATGATGGCCCAACACATGGTGCAGCATCCAAAGGTTGGTCGTGATGCCTGTATGCAAAGCATGGAATTGCTCCAATACCCGATTCAACCACTTTTGTTTGAACGTAAGGATGTGTTGGTGATGGTGGCTCCATGCACAAATATTCCCTTTAGGGACAATCATTACCAACCAGAATGCCGCTAATAACCAGACATTCTCCACAATAAAGTACAAACTAAAATCTAGCACACTCAATAAAAGAATAATCGTGACAGGCAGGCGATCGGCAGCGTACTTAAACACAGTGACAAAACCTTAATTTAGAAATGGACGTAAAGAATAGCCTAGTCAGCTCCCTAAGGTAAAGCGTTTATATGCCCTGTCACTGTTAAAAGAAGTTTTTTGCCTTATTTATAGGCTTGAGCTGCAATCAGCCTAAGTCCCATCAAATCCGGTAAAGAAGCCAAGTAATAGCCTAAAAAACCCGCTAGCAGCGTGAAACTGACCGTGGAGTATGTTAGGGCAGATCGTGCGTTTGAGCTTCTCAGTAAGTACACCAAGATCACCAAATAGATTGGCAGGGCAATAATCATCCGAAGCACTAACACGCTATGAGCTTGCAAACTTTGCTGATAAAGCAGCTTAATGAAAATGGATTTGAATGAGAAGAGTAATGTGCCCCCAACAGCTAAGCCAAATCCTGACCAGAAATGTTTCTGGTCTAATGACACTAGTTTTGACTTTGGTGGTACGGTTCACTTAAACAATGAACAGAATCCACTAATCGCAGCATATTCTCTGGGTCTACCGTCGGATGAATGCCATGACCTAAATTAAAGACATGACCAGTATTGCCTTCTCCGAAACCAGCTAAAACACTAGCTACTTCTTGCTCGACACGATCAGGCGAAGCATACAACACACAAGGGTCCATATTACCCTGTAATGTCACTTTATCACCGATGCGCTGTCTCGCTGCAGTAATATCCGTTGCCCAATCCAGACCCACACCATCAACGCCCGTTGCGGCCATCATTTCCAACCATTGACCGCCACCCTTTGTAAACAAGGTAACGGGCACCGTCCTCCCTTCATTTTCACGCGTCAAACCTTCAACGATTTGTTGCATATAGGCAAGTGAGAACTGTTGATAATTGCTTTGGCTCAGCGCACCGCCCCATGTATCAAACAACATGATTGACTGCGCACCTGCTGCAATTTGAGCATTTAAATATTCAATAACAGATTTGGCTAATACATTAAGCAATGCATGCATTTGCTCCGGCGCATCAAACATCATACCTTTAACTTTTGCAAAGTCTTTGCTTGAACCACCTTCAACCATATAGCAAGCCAATGTCCATGGACTGCCGCTAAAACCAATTAACGGTACTTTTCCATCAATCTCACGACGAGTCAGTCGAATAGCATCCATTACATAGCCTAAATTCTCTTCCATATCAGGCACGTCCAATTTGGCAATATCGGCGGAAGAACGAATAACGTGCTCAAACTTTGGGCCTTCGCCAGTCACAAAATGCAGTCCTAAACCCATTGCATCAGGAATGGTTAAGATATCTGAAAAGATAATAGAGGCGTCTAAATCATAACGACGCAAAGGCTGTAAAGTCACTTCACAAGCCATTTCAGGCGTACTGCAAAGCGTCATGAAATCGCCTGCTTTCGCACGGACTTCTCGGTATTCTGGTAAATAACGACCCGCTTGCCGCATAACCCATACAGGCGTTTTATCAACAGGCTGGCGTAATAAAGCACGCAAATAACGATCGTTTTTTAATTCAGACACAAGTGACCCTTTTTCAGTAAATCAGTTTTTTATAAATGTGTTCATTAGGATCTTAACAAGATCAGCATTCTAGATTTTTCTTCCGTACAAAACATTGTATGTACGGAAAATGGGAACATACATGAAACATGTGACCATTTGAGTACAGAATATAACGCCGTACCAGAGGAGAAAATAAATGCGATCAAACAGTCAAATAATCTAAGATACCTTCCGCTGCTTGGCGGCCTTCCCAAACAGCTGTCACAACAAGATCTGAACCACGGACCATATCACCACCCGCGAATATTTTAGGATTGGTTGTCTGGAAAGCACAAGCACCTTGCTCAGGTGCAACAACACGGCCACCTTCATCAATCTCAACGCCATAATCACTAAACCATGGCGCTGGGCTCGGTCGGAAACCAAATGCGATGACAACAGCATCAGCCGAGATGATTTCTTCACTGCCTGGAATAGCTTGAGGACTACGACGCCCCCGTTCATCTGGATCACCTAAAGCCGTAGTAACCACTTTTATACCTTCTACTTTACCGTTGCCAACTACTTCAACTGGCTGACGATTCCACAAGAATTCAACACCCTCTTCACGAGCATTATTGACTTCACGGCGTGAACCAGGCATGTTTTCTTCATCACGACGGTAAGCACATTGCACAGAATCAGCACCCTGACGAATAGCTGTACGGTTACAATCCATCGCTGTATCACCGCCACCAAGTACGACCACTTTTTGTCCTGCCAAATCTACATAATCAGGAGAGTCTAATTCAAGCTGCTTTTTATTATTAGCAACCAAGTAAGGTAAGGCTTCATAAACCCCTTCCTTATCTTCACCAGGGAAACCACCTTTCATATAAGTGTATGTTCCCATGCCTAAGAAAACAGCATCATAATCTTCAATTAATTGGTCGAATTGCACATCCGTACCCACTTCAGTATTAAGTACAAATTCAACGCCCATACCTTCAAGCACATCACGGCGACGTTTGACCACTTCTTTCTCGAGTTTGAATTCAGGAATACCAAATGTAAGCAAGCCGCCGACTTCTGGGTTTTTGTCGTAAACGACAGCTTGAACACCGTTACGTGTCAGCACATCAGCACAACCTAAACCCGCAGGGCCTGCTCCAATTACAGCAACCTTTTTACCTGTCGCCACGACATTCGATAGATCGGGACGCCAACCTTGCTCCAAGGCCGTATCGGTAATGTATTTTTCAACTGAACCAATCGTGACAGCGCCAAAACCATCATTCAACGTACAAGCACCTTCACACAAACGATCTTGCGGACAAACACGGCCACAAATTTCAGGCAATGTATTAGTTTGGTGAGACAATTCAGCCGCTTGCTCTAAATTGCCTTCACTCACCAGTTTCAGCCAATTAGGAATGTAGTTATGAACTGGGCATTTCCACTCACAATAAGGGTTACCGCACTCAAGACAACGATCAGACTGCTCCGCAGAGGAATCCTTATCAAAATCACCATAAATTTCGCCTGAACGTTTAATCCGCTCTTGTGCATCTAATTTTTTAGGGTCGACCCGGCCGACTTCTAAAAATTGAAAAGTATTTTTAGCCATAATTTTTATTATTTCTCTGGATTAAACCTAAGCTGCTTTCGCTTTACGTCTACTCACTAACTCGATTAAACCATTTGCTGCCGCTGCTTTCGGCTTCACTAACCAGAATTGTTTCAAGCGTTGCTCAAACATATCTAAGATTTGGTTACCCCATACACTGTTTGTTTCTCTGACATGATCTTCAATCATCATTTTCAAATAAAGTGCATGCTCTGACATATCCTGTGCATCGATACGCACCAACTCTACTAACTCTTTGTTATAACGCTCAGAGAAACTATCATCAGCATCAAGCACATAAGCAAAACCACCGGTCATACCGGCACCGAAGTTTAAGCCTGTCTCGCCCAAGACGGTCACGACACCACCTGTCATATATTCACAACCGTGGTCACCCACACCCTCGACAACCGCAATCGCGCCTGAATTACGGACAGCAAAACGTTCACCTGCCATACCTGCAGCATAAACAGTACCGCCCGTCGCACCATATAAACAGGTGTTACCCATAATACTGGCTTGTTGTGTTTCAAAATCGCTTTCTGGTGAAGGATAAATCGACAACTTGCCATCGGCCATACCTTTACCAACATAATCATTGGCATCACCTTCTAGGCGCATCTCAAGACCACCGGCATTCCAGACACCAAAGCTTTGTCCAGCAGAACCCTTTAATTGCACACGGATAGGCGCTTCGTTCATGCCATAGTTACCGTGGTGTCGCGCAATTTCGCCTGACACGCGAGCACCGATAGAACGGTTGATATTGCGAATATCGTAGCTAAAGAAACCTCCCGCCTTAGTCTCGATCGCTGATTGCATATCAGCCACCATTTTCTCTGCCAATTCGCCTTTATCATAAGGCTCATTATGTGGCTCAACACAAAATTGTGGCTTATCAGTATCAATACCAGCTGTCGATAACAATGGCGCCAAATCTAGCTTACGCTGTTTATCCGTTGAACCGGGCAAGATAGCAAGCAGATCAGTTCGGCCTATCAGATCTTCCAAACTTGCCACACCTAAAGCAGACAACCACTCCTGTGTTTCACGTGCAACAAATTGGAAATAATTCATCACCATTTGCGGCAAACCAATGAAGTGCTGTGAGCGCAACTTATCATTTTGAGTTGCAACACCGGTTGCACAGTTATTCAAATGACAAATCCGTAAGAATTTACATCCTAATGCTACCATCGGGCCTGTACCGAAACCAAAGCTTTCAGCACCTAAAATCGCCGCTTTAACAACATCTAAACCTGTTTTCAAACCACCATCTGTTTGCAGACGTACTTTGTCACGCAAATCATTCATACGTAAAGTTTGGTGCGCTTCTGTCAGGCCTAACTCCCACGGACCGCCAGCATATTTAACAGACGTGAGTGGGCTCGCACCTGTGCCGCCGTCATAACCTGAAATCGTGATTAAATCTGCATAGGCTTTAGCAACACCGGCCGCAATCGTACCGACACCTGCTTCTGAAACCAGTTTCACCGACACCAATGCATCTGGATTGACTTGTTTTAAGTCAAAAATCAGTTGAGCTAAATCTTCAATAGAGTAAATATCGTGATGTGGCGGTGGTGAAATCAATGTCACACCAGGCACAGAGTGACGCAAAGTCGCAATCATTTGATTGACCTTACCACCTGGTAATTGGCCACCTTCACCTGGCTTCGCACCTTGTGCTATTTTTATTTGTAGCACCTCAGCATTCACTAAGTAATGCGGTGTAACACCAAAACGACCTGAAGCGACTTGCTTAATTTTGGAGACTTTTTCTGTATTGAAACGGGCAGGATCTTCACCACCTTCACCTGAATTAGAACGACCACCCAAACGGTTCATACCCACCGCGAGGGCTTCATGTGCCTCTGGCGACAAAGCACCCAAAGACATACCGGCACTATCAAAGCGTTTTAAAATATTGCCAACGCTTTCTACTTCATCTAAAGGCAAAGGTTCATCGGCTAATTTAAGCGCTAATAAATCACGTAAAACAGCTACAGGGCGTTCATTAACTAATGCAGCGTAAGATTTGTAGTCATCATAACTACCACCCTGCACAGCTTTATGTAACTCACCGATAATATCGGGGTTATAGGCATGATATTCACCACCATGAACAAATTTCAACAAACCGCCTTGCTCACGTTTTTTACGGCTATTCCAAGCTTTATCTGCCAGCGTCTGCTGATCAGTTTGTAAGTCTTGATAGCCTGTTCCACTGATGCGGCTCGTTGTTGCCACAAAACATTTATCGACCACTTCTTCATTTAAGCCGACAATTTCATACAGCTGAGCACCACGATAACTTGCAATCGTTGAAATACCCATCTTTGAAGTAATTTTATATAGACCTTTATTGATCCCTTTTCGATAGTGAGTGCATACATCACTATAGGTCATATTCTGAATTTCACCTGTGCAAATCAAGTCACTCAAACACATATAAGCTAAGTAAGGATAAATCGCTGTCGCGCCATAACCTAATAAAACAGCACAATGATGTGAGTCACGCGCTGTCGCTGTTTCGACCATGATATTGGCATCGCAACGTAAGCCTGCTTTGATCAAACGGTGGTGCACAGCACCCGTTGCAAGTAAGGCATGAATAGGTAATTTATCCGCTACCGCATGATTATCAGTAAGCAACAAAATGGTACTACCATCACGAACAGCTTGTTCGGCTTGATCACTGATAGCATCGATGGCCGCTTCCAATCCAAAACCGGCATCATAATGGAGAGACAACGTCGTTGTTTTATAATCTTGATTATCTTCCGCCAGTGCCAATAATTGACTAAAACGGCTGGTTGATAAAATAGGCGAGTCAACCACAACACGTTTAGCATGATCAGCACCCTCTACGAACATATTGTGTTCTTTACCGAAACACGTCTCGAGCGACATCACAATACTTTCACGCAATGAATCAATAGGCGGGTTCGTTACTTGAGCAAATTGCTGACGGAAATAATCGAACAAAGAACGTTCGCGTTGCGACAGAACAGGGAAAGGCGTGTCATCACCCATCGAACCCGTCGCTTCTTGGCCTGCTTCGCCCAATACTCGGATCACTTGGTCACGTTCTTCAAACGACACTTGGTACAGCTTTTCTAATGTCGCTAATGACTGTCCTGATAGCGCTGCTGGCACTTCATCTTCTGGTTTGTCCTGCAAGCGCTGTAAATTTTCTTCTAACCACGCTTTATATGGCTGAGCCTGTTTTAAGTCATCATTAATATCATCAGGCAATAACAGCTCACCCGTTGACGTATCAACTGCCAACATTTGCCCTGGCTTCAAACGGCCCTTGGCAACAACATCTTCTGGTTGGTAGCCATAGACACCGACTTCTGATGCCAACGTAATATGGCGATCTTTTGTGATGATATAGCGTGCGGGACGTAAACCATTACGATCTAAAGTACACGCAGCATAACGACCATCGGTTAATACAACACCAGCTGGACCATCCCATGGCTCCATGTGCATTGAGTTATAGTCATAGAACGCTTTTAAATCAGCATCCATCGTGTGATCATTTTGCCATGCAGGTGGTACTAATAAACGCATTGCACGGAACAGGCTCACACCACCAGCCAGCAGAGCTTCAAGCATATTATCCATGCTTGATGAATCAGAACCGGTTAAGCCCACAAAAGGCCGAATATCATCCATGTTTTCTATCAGTGAGGTCGCGAACTTAGCACCACGTGCCAAGGCCCAATTGCGATTACCTTGTACCGTATTAATTTCACCATTGTGTGCAAGGTAACGGAAAGGTTGCGCCAAGCGCCACTGTGGTAACGTATTAGTCGAAAAACGTTGGTGGAAAACACAAATCGCTGTTTCCATTCGTTTATCTTTTAAGTCAGTGTAGAAAGCCGGCAAATACGCTGGCATCACTAGCCCTTTATATGACACAACATGAGAAGACAGACTTGGAATATAAAACGCATCGTCATTAACCGCTTTCTCAGCTAATCGGCGTGCGATATAAAGATGACGTTCAAATACTGCTACATCCATATCCGCTACAGCATTAACAAACACTTGACGCATAATGGGCAAAGAACGCATTGCCTGTTCACCACAAGCTTCTTCAGGATCGACGGGGACATCACGCCAGCCTTGTACATCTAAACCTTGCTTCGTTAATTCTGATGTAACAATGGCTTGGTTCTTATCCGCTTCTTCTGCATCTTGTGATAAAAAAACCATACCAACCGCATAGTTCTCAGATAATGCAAAGCCTAGCTCATCAGCTACGGCACGGAAAAAGCGATCTGGCTTCTTCATCAAAAGACCACAGCCATCACCTGTTTTACCATCAGCACCAATCGCACCACGGTGGGTTAAGTTACCCAGTGCTTCGACCGCTGTCTCAATAAGCCAATGACTCGGCTTATCATCCATCTGAGCAATCAGACCAAAACCGCAGTTATCTTTTTCAAATTCTGGCCGATATAGGCCTTGTGTTAATTCTGTTGACTGACTCACGCGTCTCTAACCTTCAACGTTGCGTTAATGCCTGGTTTCCCATGACCAATTTAACTGAGGAAACACTGCCTTTAATAATGAAAAGACGGCAAAAGGGACCAATCATTATAGCTGTTAATCAGCCCTCCTTCAATCATCTCATCTCTCCCTTTTTCAGCAATGAAGTGCACAAATTTCCCTAATTTCAATAAAATAGCTAGAATAACCTGTTCTTTAAAAGATATTTGGAACAAATATGGATAAGCCTGTCGTTGGCATTGTTATGGGAAGTAACAGTGATTGGCCTGTAATGCAAAAAGCGGTTGAACAACTCGAAGCCTTTGGCATACCTTACGAAGCAAAAGTCGTATCCGCTCACCGTACGCCTGATTTACTAACAGACTATGCCATTACAGCTGAACAAAAAGGCCTACAATGCATTATCGCAGGTGCAGGTGGTGCCGCGCACTTACCCGGCATGCTTGCAGCGAATACAACCGTCCCAGTCCTCGGCGTGCCTGTACCCTCCAAATATTTAAAAGGCCAAGATTCACTCCTTTCCATCGTCCAAATGCCTAAAGGCATTCCTGTCGCGACTTTTGCCATAGGGGAAGCGGGTGCTGCCAATGCCGCTCTGTTTGCTATCGCCCAACTAGCAACGCGCGACGATGCTGTCGCCCAAAAACTAAATCAATTTCGTCTAACCCAACACCAGCAAGTGTTGGACATGATATTACCGCCACAATAACGGACCCACACTCTTATGATTCTTCCAGGCGCAACACTTGGTATGCTTGGCGGCGGACAATTAGGCCGCATGTTCACTACGGCAGCACAAACGATGGGGTACAAAGTCATCGTTCTCGACCCTGACACTAACAGCCCTGCAGGGATCATCGCCGATCAACACATATGTGCAAAATATGATGATGAATCCACATTAATCAACCTTGCTAACGCTTGCGATGCTATCACCACAGAGTTCGAAAATATCCCTGCTACAACCTTGGCCTTTTTAGAATCAAAAACAGTCGTTCACCCATCCTCATCAGCTTTAGCCAAAACACAAAATCGCATTGTCGAAAAAGAATTTATTGCTTCGCTGGGTATTCCCGTTGCCCCATTTTTAGCCATTCGTTCTGAATCTGACATTGATGTCATCAAAGACAAAATTCAATTTCCAGCTATCCTAAAATTAGCCAACTTTGGTTATGACGGTAAAGGCCAAGTTGTCTGCCAAGGCCCAGATGATGTTAAACAAGCCTTTGAAAATTTGGAACAAGCAGAATGCGTACTCGAACAGCGTATTAATCTAGAACGCGAAGTTTCAACTGTCTTAGCACGCAGCCAGATTGGTGATATCACTAACTTCCCGGTTGCTGAAAACGTGCATATTAATGGCATCCTCCACAGTACCGCTGTCCCGAGTGTCATTACAGAACAACAAACAGAAACTGTCATAGAAATGGCTGACAAAATCGCCGAAGGCTTAGATTATGTCGGTACAATGGCTGTTGAGTTTTTCATCTCCAAAGAAGGCGATATTCTGGCCAATGAAATTGCCCCTCGTCCTCACAACTCCGGACACTTCACGTTAGATGCATGTGAAACATCACAGTTCGAACAACAAGTCCGTATGCTCTGTAATCTCCCTTCAGGTAACTGTAAATTAGCGTCACCCGTCGTCATGATTAACATTCTAGGTGATGTCTGGGGTAATTTTGAACCCAATTGGATTGAGCTACTCTCCATCCCCAATAACAAGCTTCATCTCTATGGCAAATTGCAAGCCCGGGTTGGCCGTAAAATGGGACACTTTAATGTGTTAGCCCCTTCAACCGAACAAGCTATGGACATTGCCGAACACAGCTTTGAACAATTAAAGGCGAATTAATGCTGTGAAAATCTGGGTTGATGCCGATGCTTGCCCTGTTGTCATCAAAGATATTCTTTTTCGTGCCGCCGACAGAACGCAAACGCAGACGACCCTGATCGCTAACCATGCTATGCGAATCCCACCTTCGCAGTACATTTCATTCCATCAAGTCAACAAGGGTTTTGATGTCGCAGATGATGAAATCGTCAAACGGCTAGACTCCGGTGATTTGGTTATCAGTAGTGATATCCCACTTGCCGCAGAAGCCATCGAAAAAGGTGCAACAGTGCTGAGCCCAAGAGGCGAGCTCTACACCATCGCCAATATTAAAGCACGTCTCACCATGCGTGACTTTATGGATAGCTTGCGTTCCAGTGGCGTCGATACTGGCGGACCACCTGCATTCAACCAAAACGATCGCAAAACCTTCGCCGATCAACTCGATAAAATACTAACCCAACAAGCCAAGCAGTCATAATATTAGCGAGCACTTTTCTCAACAAAAAGCTGCTATGCTCTATGCCGCAACAACAATATGGACATAACGCAAACTGCTTAACTTAAAAGTATGGAATAAGCCGATGCCACTTCAGGATTAATTCAAAAATAGTCGCGCTCTGTTTCTTAACATGTCTGAGTGTATGCGATTCGTCAGAAAAAGCATCTAACGAAGTAAAATTCAAAGAAGCGATCACACTCAATAATAGCAATCTCAACGCATTTACTGTTGAATTTGCAACTCATTACTTAACAACCCTAAAAGGCTTAACAAACGCTTCCCAAAAAGCAAAAAAAGCGGCGATTATTTTAGTTTCATCCAAGATAGAGATTATGAATGGACACCAAACTATGTTGAAAAGAAGCGTTACTATCAAGCCGTTCAGGAGAAGAACAAAGCTTTTCTGAGCAATACCCAAACCCAAAAAATTATTTGCGCCTTTTGAAAGACTTATCTTCGAGGGAATCGAATTGAAAAAAGGCCTCTCGAATAATGACAAAACCTTAATTAAAAGAGCCTATACAACAATCAAAAAAGAGCACCACATTGTCAAAACAGTGCTAGCAGCCAGTCAGGACAAACAATAAATCAGTCCGATTCGACCTTTTCACTATAACCACAGCCTTTTTGAGGACACACTTTTTCTGCACCACGGCTCTTGGTGGTTTTGATCGTTAAAATCGGCCATTCACAATCAGGGCAAGCTTCTTTAACGGGCTCATTCCATAACGCATAATCACAACTCGGGTATTCAGAACACGAATAGAATATTTTTCCACGTCGTGACTTGCGTGTCAGAATCTCACCTTTTTTACATTGCGGACACTCAACACCGGTATTGGTTGGCTGCTCTAGCGATTCAATATGCTTACACTTGGGATAACTGCTACAACCAATAAATTTGCCATATTTACCAGTACGCACCCATAAATCAGACTCACACTTTGGGCATTTCCGATCAGCAACCACTTCAGGTTCACTGGCAGTAGTTTCTTCGCCGTCAATATTCCGCGTGTAATCACATTCAGGATATGAGGTACAACCAATAAAGCGACCACTACGGCCTAACCGGCTCGACAATTTACTACCACATTTAGGACAGTCTTCGTCCAAAAGTTCTTGCGTGACGTCGCTACGTTGTACTTCTTTATCTTTGGTTTCAACTTGATCCTTAAACGGTGCCCAAAAATTCTTAAGCAAAGGGATCCATTCTTTTTCACCACGCGAAACAGCATCCAAATCATCCTCTAAATTGGCTGTAAACCCATAGTCAACGTATTTAGTAAAGTGCTCCACTAAGAATTTTCCAACCACACGACCCACATCAGACGGGTGGAAACGTTTCTTTTCTAATTCAACATATTCACGCTGTAGTAAAGTCGAGATAATGCTGGCATAAGTAGAAGGACGACCAATATCGTGCTCCTCTAAACTACGAACCAGACTTGCCTCGCTGTAACGTGGTGGTGGCTCTGTAAAATGTTGCTCTGGACGAATCGCCTTCAGCTCAACTACATCACCCACTTCCATCGCAGGTAATAATCGTTCATCTTTATCAGACTTAGAGTCATCCTTACCTTCAAGATAGACACTCATAAACCCTAGGTTAACAACTGTTGAACCATTCGCCCGGAAGGTATTACCTGCACCACAACCTAAATCTACTGCCACCGTATTCATCGTGGCATGGATCATTTGACTTGCAATTGTGCGCTGCCAAATCAAGGTATATAGCTTCAGCTGATCTGCTGGCAAATAAGATTTTAATGAATCTGGTGTCCGTAATATAGACGTTGGCCGTACCGCCTCATGTGCCTCTTGGGCATTTTTAGATTTCGTTTTATAAATTTGCGGAGTTTTGGGCACCGATGTTGCGCCATATTTTTCAGCAATAAAACCACGAAGCTCATCCACTGCTTCAGTTGCTAATGACACCGAGTCAGTACGCATGTACGTAATCAAGCCGACCGCACCATCACCGGTATCAACACCTTCATAAAGCTGCTGTGCCACACTCATCGTACGCTGTGCACCAAAACCTAATTTACGCGATGCTTCTTGCTGTAATGTCGATGTTGTAAATGGTGCGGCTGGATTACGCTTACGTTGTTTTTTAGTAACGTTAGTCACTAACAACTTACCTACTGCAGCTTTATTCAACGCATCTACAGCTTCTGAGGAACCTGCTTCATTAGTCAACGTAAACTGCTCAAGCTTTTTACCTTGATACTGCGTTAGCTTAGCCTCAAAGGCTTTCTTATCAAAGCCCGCATCGGCTTCGATTGTCCAATATTCCTGCGGCTTAAACGCTTCTATTTCTAGTTCGCGTTCAACAATCATTCGTAATGCAGGACTTTGTACACGGCCAGCCGATAGACCTCGTCGTACTTTCTTCCACAACAAGGGTGATAAAGTAAAACCAACCAAATAATCTAGGGCACGTCGTGCTTGTTGTGCATTGACCATATCCATCGATAAATCACGCGGGTTAGCAACCGCTTCATTCACTGCTTGTTTGGTGATTTCATGAAACACAACACGGTGTGTTTCTTTATTCTCTAGAATACCGCGTTTTTTTAATAACTCATACAGGTGCCAAGAAATGGCCTCTCCCTCACGATCCGGATCCGTTGCGAGGTAAAGCTCATCAGCCTTACGCATCGCTTTAGCGATGGCATCGACATGCTTACTATTACGGTCAATAACTTGATATTTCATCGCAAAGTCATTTGCCGTATCCACAGCGCCTTCTTTCGGTAATAAATCACGAACATGACCATACGATGCCAACACCACAGCATCTTTCCCAAGATACTTTTGAATGGTTTTACACTTCGCAGGTGACTCTACAATAACTAATTTACTGCCCATATCTTTCTATCATTACCAAAATGCAGTTTCTAATACAACGCTGCCCGTAAGAACGGGCAGTGACACTCAAAATATATAACGCACAACGAGGCTAATGAATAACCGCTTCCATGTCCTCAAACACTAAATCTTCCATCCATGCATAAGCCACTTCGCGACCCGGTTGATAAAACAACACCATCAACACAACCCATTTCAATTGCTCTAAATCAATTTCATCTGTGTCTAGTGCTAGCACACGTTCAATTACAATCTCACGCGTTGCTGCATCTAACACACCGACTTGTTCCAAAAACAACAAATAACCTCGACATGACGTATTGATTAATTCTAATTCTTCTTTAGCGTAAAAACGCATAGCCAAACCTGCAGAAACTGGCTTCGCGTCCGATGACTCTTCTGCAATCACCGTCATATTTTCCAGCCATTCCAGTGCTTTATCTATTTCAAGCTCAGGAAAACCCACTTGTTCCAATTCTGTTTCTAATGCCGCTTTATCTGGTTGACCGGCATCATCGTTATCAATGTAATTCTCGAATAAATATAGCAATACATCAATCACATTTTCTTTCATTGCATTCCTCTATTTGGCTGATTTTAACGACCAACCCGGACATAACGACCGCCAGACAATGACGCCACCTGACCATCCAGCTCTAGCAGTAACAGCATGGATGAAACTGTCTCAGCCGTCAATCCACTTTCTGCTATCAACCTATCAATTTCCATAGGATCATAACCTAAACAAGCCATTAAAACTTGATAATCCGGATCGGGTGACTTCTGAGCCACCTCTTCTCTAGCATGTTCAACGGGAATTACTGAAGCTTGTCCAACGGCTGCAATCGCACCAAGTTCTTCAACAATATCTTCTGCCGTCTCAACTAACTTCGCACCTTCTTTGATCAAACGATGGCAACCTTTCGCTAGAGGATTATGAATCGAACCCGGAATCGCAAAAACCTCACGGCCTTGCTCTAAGGCCATCCTCGCCGTAATCAATGAGCCACTTTTTATCGCAGCCTCAACAACTAAGGCACCAAGAGATAAACCACTAATTAAACGGTTACGCCGTGGAAAATTTTCAGCACGAGGCGGCGTACCCAAAGCAAACTCAGAAACAATCACACCATGTTCGGTAATTTCGTGGGCTAAACCCCGGTGTTTCGCAGGATAAACCCGATCTAAACCCGTACCAATCACCGCAACTGTTTTACCTTGCCCTGCTAACGCACCTTGATGTGCAGCAGCATCAATCCCCATCGCTAAACCACTAGTGATTGTTATACCCCCACTCGCTAAGAAACGGGAAAACTCGAAGGCATTATCACGACCCGATGGCGATGGATTTCGACTCCCCACAACCGCCAATTGCCATTGTGACAGCACCGACACATCACCTTGTACAAATAACATCGAAGGGGGATCGGGGATCTCTTTCAGCAATGAGGGATAAACTGCATCATTCAACCGGACAATATGTCGGTTTGGTGTAGAAAACCAATCTAAATCTTGCTCAACCTGATCCCAATCAGGAGACAATAAGGCTGTTCGGCTCCGTTCTGATAACCCTTCAGCTAGCTTCGGATTATCAAACAAAGATTCAAAACTAGAATATTGTGTTAACAGGCGTGTAAATGTAGCTGGCCCCACACCGGGAATACGGTGTAGGGCCAGCCAACATGCTAGTTCTTTATCTTGTTTTGAAAATTGTTTCAGAGCAGTATCCTTACCGCCTAATTCCAGGATTTGAAGCGACGTCTGCCCACGCCAACAACGGCAAAGAAAGCAATACAAAACAACAGCTTAAAAAAACGACGCATCCTCGACAAGTCCTCAACCGAAAGCAAAATAAGGCCAACGCAAACTTCTTAAATCATAAGCCTAAACGCAATTCAATGCTATCGCAAATATAAACTATAAATAGTATGAATTATGACCGCTTCTGCATTGTCTTATCACGAAATAGTGATGTAATAATAACGATAAACCAGTATTTGCATGCTATAATTCAACATCCTATTAATATCCAACAATAATTAAATGGAGATTTAGATGAAACACATTGCATACACACTCCTAGGTCTAGCCACGCTTTTCGGTACTAATGCCGCAATCGCTGCTGGTGATGCAGCAGCAGGTCAAGCTAAAGCAGCAACATGTGCAGCATGCCATGGTGCTAACGGTATTGCAGCAGTCCCAGCATACCCAAGTCTTGCTGGCCAAAACGAAGCTTACCTTGTTTCTTCAATGCAAGCTTATAAGGACAACCAACGTACCGGTGGTATGGCTGCGGTCATGACAGGCCAAGCTAAAAACTTATCTGAACAAGATATCGCTGATCTAGCTGCTTTTTACGCTGCAATGAAATAAGCAAAAATCGATTCGTTATTAAGGCGGCCAAATGGCCGCTTTTTTATTGGCCTCAAATAAGCCTTTTCAATCTCTCACTCAGGCTTGGTACAATTAATGTCAAACCAACATGGATAATTGCTCAGGTTCTCAAATTATGGCCCTAAGACAAATACTTCACTTTCCTGACCCACGCTTACGCAAAAAAGCCAAAGCGGTTACTGAAGTCACTGATGACATTCGGCAACTTGCCGATGACATGTTAGAAACCATGTATGAAGCCCCTGGCATCGGTTTGGCAGCCACACAAATCAATGTCCAAAAACGGCTCGTCGTTATCGATATTTCGCAAGATAGAACCGAACCCTATATTTTCATCAACCCCGAAATTATGTCAAAAGAAGGGGAACGAGAGCATGAGGAAGGCTGCTTATCCGTTCCAGATTCCTACGAAGTTGTTACTCGTGCTGATACAGTTCGAGTTAAAGCCTTAGATCGCGATGGCAATCCTTTTGAGTTAGATGCAGATGAATTACTCGCAACTTGTATACAACATGAAATCGACCATCTTGATGGCAAACTCTTTGTTGATTACCTCAGCAACTTGAAACGTCAGCGCATCAAAAAACGCCTCGAAAAACAACAAAAGTTACAAAGTTAATTCAACATGCGACTTGTTTTTGCCGGTACGCCAGAGTTTGCTGTACACACCTTATCTTCACTTCTAAAGTCAGAACACACCATCTGCGCTGTCTATACACAACCTGATCGCCCAGCAGGCCGTGGCCGAAAGCTCAACACCAGCCCAGTCAAACAAATCGCTTTAGAGCACAACATACCCGTCGAACAACCGCTCAACTTTAAAAAACAAGCGACCCGTGAAATACTCACATCGTACCAAGCAGATATAATGATTGTTGTTGCCTATGGCTTGCTCTTACCACAGTCTGTCCTCGATACACCGAAACATGGCTGCATCAACATACACGCTTCTTTGCTACCTCGCTGGCGCGGTGCAGCACCTATTCAACGTGCCATTTTAGCGGGTGACAACGAAACAGGCGTTTGTATTATGCAAATGGAAGCAGGTCTTGATACCGGTCCGGTACTGGCCAAAGCAACTTGCTCAATATCCAATACTGACACCACCCAACAACTGCATGATCGTTTAGCAATATTAGGTGCCTTAACACTCATCACAACATTATCAAATTTTACTGAATATCAGGAAAATGCACTGGCTCAAAATGATAGTGATAGCAACTACGCTTCCAAATTAGAAAAAGCAGAAGCAACCATAGACTGGGAGCAACCAGCGAGCACCTTATTACGACAAATTAACGCCTTCAATCCATGGCCTATTGCACAAACACAATGGCAAGATAAAACACTACGTATTTGGGCTGCTATCGATTTAAACACCCCTAACAAA
This sequence comes from Gammaproteobacteria bacterium, assembly GCA_029248745.1. GTDB lineage: Bacteria > Pseudomonadota > Gammaproteobacteria > Nitrosococcales > Methylophagaceae. The sequence goes on along the minus strand of JAQWIT010000008.1, from coordinate 66,597 downwards.
GCCTCGCCCGGGAGCGTCATCAATGCTGACAAAACAGGCGTTGATATCGCCTGCGGGGAAGGTACCTTAAGAATCACGCAAATCCAAGCACCAGGAAAGCGGGCAATGGCCGTCAGTGATTTTCTAAACGCTAATTCACTTTCTGTAGGCGACCATCTTGGCTAAAGCCAAACCGTTCAGAACATCACGCGCTGCCGCTGCAAAAGTCATTGGCAATGTACTGCGCCATCACCATTCTCTTAACAACACTTTAAAGCCCATGTTGGCTACATTGCCAGAAAATGAAACCAGCTTCTGCCAACAACTCTGCTATGGCGTATTGCGATGGCAACCCCAATTACAAGCCATCTGTAACCAATTACTATCAAAACCACTTAAAGCTAAAGAGTCCGATATCAATGCACTTATACTCTGTGGTCTCTATCAACTTCGCTCGATGCGGTTACCAGAACATGCCGCGCTGTCTGAAACCGTTAATGCCTGCAGTGCACTTGGAAAACCTTGGGCAAAAGGCCTGATCAATGCTAGCTTAAGAAATTATCAAAGAAACCAAGCCGACTTCGAAAAAATAGTATTACAGAGTGAAACAGCACAATTCGCACACCCTGACTGGCTTATCCAGCAAATAAAAACTGATTGGCCAACCACTTGGCAAACTGTACTTAACGCAAACAACGAACAACCCCCTATGTTTTTACGCGTGAACCAGCAACATTCTAACCGCGATAATTACATCGAAAGACTCGAACAAGGAAATATTGCAGCTACTCCCGTTGAGCAGCTTGAACAAGCGATCCTTCTCGATTCCCCTTGTGATGTTTATCAACTCCCCGGATTCGTCGACGGCGACGTATCGGTACAAGATGCCGCTGCACAACACGTCGCAGCCACACTCGACCTTGCACCACAGCAACGCATCCTCGATGCCTGTGCCGCACCCGGTGGTAAAACCTGCCATATCTTAGAAATAGAACCCAATAACGATGTTATCGCTTTAGATATTGATCCAAACCGGCTGACTCAGATAACCCAAAATACAGAGCGGCTTAAACTCAAAGCAACGCTAAAGGCGGCTGACGCCGGTGACATTGACAGTTGGTGGGATGGCCAGCATTTCGATAGAATTCTCATCGACGCCCCTTGTTCAGGGACGGGTGTCATTCGCCGCCATCCTGATATAAAAACACTCCGTAGACTCAGCGATATAGATAGCCTCGTCGAAAAGCAACAGCTATTACTTGAAAAATTATGGCCATTGCTCAACACTGATGGTTTATTAATCTACACAACCTGTTCTATTATCAAACAAGAAAATGAACAACAAATCATTAACTTTCTAAATCGGCACCCAGATGCGGAAGAATATAAACTCAATCCTGAGCCGGCGACACGAAGGCCTGCCGGCTATCAACGTCTTCCTGGCGAAAACCAGCAAGATGGCTTCTTTTATGCCTGTCTACGCCATCGTTAAAAAAAGCATAGCCGCCTTTTTACTGCTGTTCTGCCTTAACAGTCAGGCAGCCGAACACTTTTATATCGATAACGCATCTATCTCAAAAAGAGGTAACGGCTATTCGCTCAATGCCACTATTCATTACCCATTATCACCTCGTGTGATCGAAGCCTTAGAAAACGGGGTTCCCATTACCTTTTTACAACACTTTCGGCTCAGCGAGCCTTTCCCTGTCATTGGCGCCTATCTGCCATGGGATTGGCGAGAAACACATTGGTCGACAGTGATTAGCTATCAACTACGTTATCACGCGCTATCTGAGCAATATATTTTATTGGCAATGGATACCGATAAGCGCCGCAATTTCCCCTCCTTAAATTCGGCATTAGATACCTTAGGTAAAATTGAACAGCTCACCTTGCCACCAAAACATGACATCAACCCAGACACCACGCTCTTAGAAATTCAAAGCGAACTCGACATTCACGCTTTACCCACACCTATGAGGCCCGGTGCGCTCATTTCAGATAAGTGGCAAATTGCTAGCCCATGGGTCACAGCGAGCTGGCCATGAGCATCTTAAAGCGCCTCAACAGAAGCCCTCTCCCTTACTATGCACTAGCAGCATTACTGCTCACGCTAACGGTTTTACTGAGCACCGCCACACAAGATAGTTCAAAATTAAATGACCTCTTTCTGCCTATTTTTGGGCTTGGTCTCTTTACCTTGTTACTTCTTATTAGCCTACTCTTTAGAAGCTTACTTCGCCTCTATCGAGATTTTAAAATCAAAAAGCCCGGCTCAAAATTAACCGTCAGGCTTGTCAGTGCCTTCGTTTTACTCATCCTTATCTCCACAACGATTGTCTATAGCTTTTCCGTACATTTTCTTCACCGTGGTATTAATAGCTGGTTCGATGTCGAAATAGAACGAGCACTTGATGATTCTCTAGAATTAAGTCGAACTGCTTTTGGTATTCGGATCCGTACTTTGCTACGACAAACCAGAATGATGTCGGGGGTACTCAGCGAAGCTCCCATTTCAGAATTCAATACCAACTTGCGAGATCTCAATGACTTGAGTGGCGCCATCGAACTAAGCGTTTGGACAATGGATGGGCAGCTAGTGACATCCAGCATCCAAAACCCCAATATCATCGTACCTGATCGGCCTAATGACGCCATCTTTCGTCAATTAAGACAACAAGAAGACTATATCGGGCTCGACCCGAGTATTGGTGACAAATTGCAGCTTCGTGCCGCAGTCCTGATTCCAAGAACCGGTATCGATGAAGATGAAAAAATGTTACATGTCCTATTCCCAGTCAATGAGCAATTGAGTGACTTAGGCAAAACCGTAGAAAATGCTTATACCGACTATAAAGAACTCAATTATCTTAGAAAGCCTTTAATTAGCATCTTTACCCTAACCTTGAGCTTAATCGTACTTTTAACCGTTCTCGCTTCTATTTGGTTCGCAATTTGGATCTCGAGGCGCATTGTTCATCCATTACAAGAACTCGCTGATGGAACGCAATCTGTCGCCTCCGGTAATTACAACACCCAACTCACGACCAAAGGTGATGATGAAATCGGCTTCCTTGTCCGCTCATTCAATCAAATGACCGAGCGTCTAACCCATGCCAGAGATGCGACCCTAGTCAGTCACCGTCTGTTAGAAGAACAAACTAATTACTTAGGTGCTGTTCTCGGCAGCCTCTCCAGTGGTGTTATCACCCTTGATGAACAACTCTTCCTCAAAACCGCCAATGTCGCAAGTAGCAGCATCTTGGATACAAACCTACAACCACTTTTAGAACTTCCTTTCAGTAGGCTCTCCCAACAACATCGCCATCTGCAAAGTTTTACCGAGCTGGTTTCAACAGAAATAACCCACAAAACCAGTTGGCATCAACAAATTGAATTACATTCCGGCATGCAATTACAAATATTGATGTGTCGTGGTACGCCTTTACCCAACAGCGCCGGTTGGGTCATTGTCTTTGACGATATCACCACCCTAATTCAAGCGCAACGTGACGCCGCTTGGGGTGAAGTCGCCCGTCGTCTTGCCCACGAAATAAAGAATCCGCTAACCCCTATCCAATTATCAGCCGAACGGTTACAGATAAAATATCAACCACTGGTGCCTGACAATCAAACTGAGCAATTACAAAAGTTGACCAATACCATCATTCAGCAAGTGGATGCCATGAAAGAAATGGTGAATGATTTTTCAGACTACGCAAAAACGCCCAGTCTAAAAATAGAATCCATCCCCTTAGCAGCATTTATTCGTGAGGTCATCGCACTTTACCAAAGTAATACACAACATAAAATCTCATTAACCGAAACACCTGATTTAAATATCAATATCGACAGTAACCGCTTTAGACAGGTCCTCCATAACCTGATAAAAAATGCGATCGAAGCCAGCGAAGAAGCAAATATGCCTGTCGACATCAACCTTCATTACAAGTCCGTCTCCCTCTCTGGTCAACGCTGGTTAGAGCTTACGATTGAAGATCTTGGACCGGGTATTCCTGATGATATGATGACCACATTATTTGAACCTTACGCCACCAACAAAGTGCGTGGTACGGGGTTAGGTCTTGCTATCGTAAAAAAAATTATTGATGAACACCAAGGCACTGTTTGGACTGAAAACCAAGAACCTACTGGTGCCTGTATAATAATACGGCTACCACTGGAGAAAACTACACTGTGAGTACAGAAGACAAACCTTATATCCTAGTTGTTGACGATGAACCAGCGATCAGAGAATTGATCCGAGATATCCTACAAGATGAAGGCTATCAAGTCACGACTGCAGAAGATGGTGCATCAGCTCGTAAATACTTAACTGACAGGCTTCCTCAATTAGTCTTATTAGATATCTGGATGCCAGACGTAGACGGTATCAGCTTGTTAAGAGAATTTAAACAACAAGAACCTCATCTTACTGTCGTCATGATGTCGGGCCATGGCACCATTGAAACAGCAGTAGAAGCAACTCGCCTTGGCGCCAGCGATTTCATTGAGAAACCACTCTCCATCGCAAAATTATTACGTGGCGTTGAAACGGCATTGGCTAATCAACTTAAACAGGCTTCCAATAAGCAGCATCAAACACAAGAACCTGTTGGTAAAAGCCCAGAAACCGTCCTATTACGCAAACAAGCACAACGCGTCGCCAAACACCCTATGCCTATTTTATTAATAGGGGAAGGTGGTACCGGCAAACGTTGTTTTGCTCATTACTTACATTCTTTAGGCGCATACACTGAAGGTAAATTCATTGAACTCTCTGCTGAGAGCTTTCCCGTCGATAGTCTTAAACTATCGACCCTCGCTCAAAACAACTGCCTCTACCTTAATGATGTTTCAAGGCTAGATGCAAAAGCCCAAACATTGCTGTTACATTTACTCGAAAATGAAAAACTTAACCAATGCCAGCTCATTTTCGCCAGCCCGCACAATCTTGAAGAAAATGTGACTAACGGTTTGTTTAGTGAAGCCTTACTCTATAAAATCAACAGTATCTCTCTTCAATTACCTAGACTAGCCGACCACATTGAGGACATCCCAGAATTAATCCATTATTTCGTTGACCAGTACACCTCAGAAAACCAACTACCGTATCGCCATTTTACTGTCGCAGCTCAAAACCGTTTAAGAAACTACCCTTGGCCTGGCAATATCATCGAATTACAAAATATTATTCAACGTCTCCTTGTATTAGGTGATAATGATGATATTGATGAAGCTGATGTAGAACAAGCTCTGACACCATCCAAAGAAGAACAAAAAGCCAGTAACACCATTAATTATGAACTGCCTTTAAGAGAGGCCCGCGAACAGTTTGAACGAATCTATCTACTCTACAAGTTACAACAAACAGCGGGCAATGTAGGTAAAGCAGCAAAACTTGCCGGCATGGAACGCACCCATCTATATCGTAAACTACGTTCCTTAGATATCGACACCAAACAAACCTAGGACACACTATGAAAATTCTTATTCTCGGTGCAGGTCAAGTAGGCTCATCAGTCGCAGCCAGCCTCGCCCGTGAAGATGATGACATTACCGTTGTCGATAAAAGCAGTGAACTATTAGACCGGCTGCAAGATCACTACGATATCCGCACTGTCCTAGGTAAAGCTTCCCACCCAGATGTCCTCGCTCGCGCAGGCGCAGAAGATGCAGACCTCATCCTCGCTGTCACCAACAGTGATGAAACCAATATGATCGCCTGCCAAATCTGCCATACCCTCTACCAGACTCCCACCAAAATTGCTCGAATCCGCAACGGCGCTTATTTGTCTGCTACAGAATTATATGGGCCAGAAAAGCTACCTATAGACATGCTCATTAGTCCAGAACAAATCGTCACAGATTACATTGAGCGTCTAATAGAGCATCCCAACGCCTTACAAGTCCTCAATTTCGCAGATGGCAAAGTCCAACTTGTTGCAGTCAAGGCCTTCCATGGCGGACCACTCGTCGGCAGCCCATTGAAAGAACTCCGCCAACACATACCTAAAACAGATACTCGTGTTGCTGCTATTTTTAGAGACGGTAGCCCTATAATTCCGCAAGCAGATACCATTATCGAAGCAGACGATGAAGTCTTCTTTATCGCCGCTAAAGAAGACACCTTAGCTGTTATGAGCGAACTACGTCGTCTTGATAAACCCTACAAACGCATTATTTTAGCCGGTGGCGGTAACATTGGCGCAAGACTTGCTAAGGCACTAGAAGATGACTACCAAGTCAAAATTATTGAAGCCAATCCCCAGCGCGCAGAAGCATTATCCGAAGAACTGAGTAACAGCATCGTTTTACTCGGCGATGTGGCCAACGAAGAACTCCTGATTGAAGAAGACATTGATAATGTCGATCTCTTTTGTGCACTCACCAACGATGATGAAGCCAATATCCTATCAGCAATGTTGGCGAAACGGCTAGGCGCAAGAAAAGTACTCTCACTCATTAATCGTGCAGCTTATGTTGACCTCGTTGAAAGTGGCAGCATTGATATTGCCTTATCACCGCAACAAGCCACCATTGGTAGCTTACTAGCCCATATCCGTCGCGGCGATATTGTTGCTGTTCATTCCCTGCGTCGTGGCGCAGCCGAGGCCCTTGAAGCCATTGCTCATGGAGACAAAAACTCTTCTCTCGTTGTAGGTAAAAGTATCAGCGAAATCAAATTACCTCCCGGCACCACCATCGGCGCCATTGTACGAGGCAACAATGTAGTTATTACACACCATGACACCGTTATTGAGGCAGGGGACCATGTTATTTTGTTCCTCATCAATAAGCGCTATATCACCGAAGTCGAACGGCTTTTCTCCGTCGGTATCACCTTCTTCTAATAAGCCATGGCCGATATCGAGAACTCGCTCAAAAACAATTTCCTCATCGCCATGCCGGCATTAAACGACCCTCTGTTTCATCAGTCGGTTATTTATTTATGCGAGCATTCAGACCAGGGTGCGTTGGGCTTTATTATCAACCGTCCAAGCAAAATTATGCTCGATGAGCTATTCGACCACATTGAAATACCCCATCACAACACTAATGCAAACAAAATACCCGTCCTCTTCGGCGGTCCCGTCGCTAAAAACCAAGGCATGGTTCTTCACGACTCGCCAGATGACCTTGAAAACAGTATCGCCATATCAGATAACATTTTCTTAAGCAGCTCAACCGACCTTCTCAGAACGATCGCAAACCAAGCCGGGCCCAACAATATTTTAGTTACGCTGGGTTATGCCAGCTGGACAGCTGGACAGTTAGAACAAGAAATCCTTAACAATGATTGGCTAACTGTCACCGCAACGAGCGATATCCTATTTCACAGTGAGGGACAAGATGCATGGCAGCAGGCGGCTTCTCTATTAGGGATTGATATTCTACTCATCTCAGATGACAGTGGCCGAGCATGAGCCAAGTACGGACTTTTCTTGGTTTCGATTTTGGTATGAAAAATATCGGCGTCGCTGTTGGGCAAGACCTCACCCACTCAGCAAACCCCTTAACAGTTATTAAAGCCCGAGAAGGTATTCCCAATTGGGGTCAAATACAGGCCCTCATTGATCAATGGCAGCCACAGCAACTTATTGTCGGCCTTCCCTTTAATATGGATGGTACAGAACAAGAAATGACTCAGGCCGCAAGACGCTTCGGAAACCGCCTGAACGGCCGTTTCCACCTACCTGTCGAATGGCAGGATGAGCGGCTTAGTACCTTTGAAACCCTCGATCAACTTGGCATTCAGAGCAAAATGCAGTCTAATAACCGCGAAGATGTTGATCGCATCTCAGCCCAACTTATTCTTCAATCATGGTTAAACCAGCAATGACAACGCCAATAGAACAGATCGACATAGAGCAAACACTCAAAGCAATGGCTCATGATATCCGCATCAGCCTGAGTGGCAAACAACCTTTATTAATCGGTATTCATAGTGGTGGTGTATGGATAGCTAAAGCCCTCGCTGAGATATTAGACAGTGATTTTTTTGATGCCACGCTCGGCACATTGAATATTGCCTACTACCGAGATGACTTCACACGAATTGGTATGCATCCGCAAGTGATGCCTTCTGACCTCCCTTTTGCCGTCGATGACCGCCAATTACTCTTAGTCGATGACGTTCTACATAGTGGCAGAACTGTTCGCGCAGCTTTGAATGAAATTTTTGATTATGGCCGTCCTGCAGCAGTCACTCTCGCCGTATTGATTGAGCGCGACGGTCGTGAGCTGCCCATACAAGCCGATATCGTAGGCCAAACCATTGAACTCAACCAAAATCAACAAATCAAGCTCACTAATTACAGCACCCTCCAACTCGAGTTGAAAGATAACGGAAGCGCAACATGAGCCGTCATCAGCTGACAGAGTCAGGGCAACTTAAGCACTTTCTGACCATCGAAGGGCTTAAGCGCGACTTACTCACTGACATTATGGACCGCGCAGAACAGTTTTCTAGTATTTCAGGGCGCCAAGTCAAAAAAGTCCCATTGCTCCGCGGCAAAACCATCATGAATCTGTTTTTTGAAAACAGCACGCGTACAAGAACAACATTTGAACTGGCCGCCAAGCGACTATCAGCCGATGTCATGAATCTCAATATCAATACTTCCGCCACATCAAAAGGTGAAAGTTTGCTCGACACCCTACATAACCTACAAGCCATGCACACCGATATGTTTGTTGTTCGACATAATCAAAGTGGCGCTGCAGAATTTATTGCACAACATGTTGCCCCTCATGTCAGTGTCATCAATGCCGGCGATGGGTGTCATGCTCATCCCACACAAGCCATGCTAGATATGTTTACGATTCGCCGCCATAAGGGGCATTTTCCCGATTTACGGGTAGCCATCGTTGGCGATATTTTGCATTCCCGGGTTGCTCGGTCACAAATTCAAGCACTCTCAACGCTCGGTGTCGGCGAAATACGCGTTATTGGCCCTAAAACGCTATTACCCGCAGATAGTCAAACACTCGGCGTTCACGTTTATCACAATATGGCAGCAGGCCTGAAAGATGTCGATGTCATCATTACCCTCCGGCTACAATTCGAACGTATGCAAGGCGCATTAATACCAAGCGCACAAGAGTATTTTGCAAACTATGGCTTAACAGAAGATAAACTGAAATTTGCCAAACCTGATGCCATTGTCATGCATCCTGGCCCTATCAACCGGGGCGTTGAAATTGCCTCTGCAGTCGCAGATGGGCCACAGTCGGTTATCCTAGAACAAGTTACTCACGGCATCGCTGTCCGCATGGCCGTCATGTCCATGACCCTTGGCTCACACTCAGAGCAACAAGAGGTTAATGCATGAAGCTCAGCATTATCAATGGCCATCTTATTGACCCAAGCAACCAAATTAATGCCAAGCAAAACCTCTACATCGATCAAGGCCGTATTGTCAGCATAGGCCGCCAGCCAGAGGGCTTTACCTCAGACCACAGCATCAATGCTAGCAACCTTGTTATCTGCCCTGGTTTAATTGATCTATCCGCCCGCTTGAGGGAACGAGGTCAACATAACACCGCCAGCATTGCCAGCGAAACCAAAGCAGCCATTAAAGGTGGTATAACGACACTATGTATCGCACCTGATCATGACCCCATTATTGATTCCCCTGCAACAGTTGATCTCATCGAAGGTCAAGTTACCAGAGCAGGACAAGCCAATGTCCATACCATTGGTGCGCTTACACAAGGTTTACAGGGCGAATTACTCAGTGAAATGCTTGCTCTCAAACAAGCTGGTTGTCTCGGACTAAGTAATGGTCCCAAAACCATAAAGAATACGCTTATTCTACGCAGAGCAATGGAATACGCTGCCACATTAGACCTTACCCTATTTATTAAAGCATCAGATCCCTGGCTACAAGCACAAGGCTGCATCCATGAAGGTGTTGTAAGCTCAAGACTTGGCTTAGGCGGTATTCCGGAAGCAGCTGAAACCATTGCCATTGCCCGCGATCTCTCACTCATCGAGCAAACTGGTGTCAACGCCCATTTCCACAGTATTTCTAGTGGCAAAACTATTAACATGATCAAAGATGCCCAAAACAGAGGACTACCCATCACTGCCGATGTGAGCCCATATCACTTGCATCTAACCGAACACGACATCGGCAATTACGATAGTCAGAGTCACGTTATCCCACCTTTGCGCAGCACTCGGGATCGCGAACAACTACAACAAGCAGTGAAAGATGGCATTATCACAGTAATCAGTTCTCATCACCGTCCTTTAGACAATGATGCCAAACTCGGCCCTTTTGCCGAAACAGAACCGGGTATCTCAGGCCTAGAAAGCCTACTCTCCTTGACATTAAAACTGGCGCAAGGTGAGGAGCTACCATTACAGCAAGCTATTGCATGCTTAACTCAAAACCCAGCCCAAGTGTTAGGCATTGATGCCGGTCATTTATCCCTCGGCGCAAAAGCGGATATCTGTATCATTGACCCAAAAGCCGACTCTGAATGTCAACCTGAAAACTTTATCAGCGCGGGTAAGAATAGTCCCTTTGACGGTTGGCATTTTGACTACGATGTTGCCTATACGCTGCTAAATGGGCAAATTGCCTATCAAAAGGGATAAAAAATGACTCTCATGTGTCATAGCTATAAGCTAAAAAAACAAAGGACACTGTCATGACAAAAAAAATGCACATTCTCGCTATCACCGCTCCCTTATTCCTGCTCTCAGCCTGCGCTACTAATTTACAAGGCGACAGTTATTCGCGTGACGATGCTCGCCAGGTACAAACGGTAGAATTTGGTACCATTGAAGATGTTCGCCTTGTCGTCATTGAAGGCACAAAATCTCCTATCGGCAGTGTTGCTGGTGCCGCTGTAGGTGGGATTGCTGGTAGTGCTATCGGCGATGGCAAAGGCGCTCAAGTAGCCGCTGTTATCGGTGCCATTGCTGGTGGTTTAGCCGGTGCTGCTGCTGAAGAAGGCTTAACTAAGTCACAAGGTGAAGAACTGATCATTCGTCTTGTCACTAGCAATAAAATCATCGCCATTGTCCAAGCATACAACCCTGAAAGACCTTTTCATATCGGTGATAGAGTCAAACTCATGACCATCAATGGTGAGATCCGCGTTGCCCAATAATTCAAAGACAATCATATGAAACTAACAACACGTATTATTAAGGCCAGCCTTGGCCTATATCTAATGGCACTTATAACAGCCTGTTCACCAGAAGTAGGCAGCGAATCATGGTGTAAGGCTATGGATAATAAAGCCAAGGGCGAATGGACCGCTAATGAAGTGGCTGACTATGCTAAACACTGCCTATTGCCGTAATAAATAATGTCAAAACCGCCACTTTATGCCCTCGATTTCGATGGCGTTATCTGCGATAGCGCGTTAGAAACTAGCATCACAGCATGGAAAGCAGCGCGTGAATACTTATGGCCTAAAATGCCAGAAAATATTTCGGAAGAACTCAACGCACAATTTAAACTAGTCAGACCAGCATTAGAAACAGGTTATGAAGCCATTCTCATTATCAGGTTGCTTTTTGAAGGGGTAAGCCCTGAAACATTACTAGCTGAGTATTCCCACCGCCTTGAAGGCATCATTCGCCGAGACCAACTCAATATCGATAAACTCAAATACCGTTTTGGCAAGACACGCGATCAATGGATAGAAACCGACTTAAAGAACTGGTTAACAATGAATCCGCTTTTCCCTGGTATTCAACAAAAATTAGCCTCGTTCAAGAATACTGACTGTTTCATCATCACAACAAAACAAGAACGCTTTGTTGAGCAAATCTTATCTGCCAATGACATTTCGATCCCGAAAGAACATATTTATGGTCTTGACCGACAACTGAGTAAACAACAAGTCTTGAGGCAGCTACAAAATGAACACCCTGATCGGGCCATTCTTTTTATAGAAGACCGACTCCCAACATTGATAAATGTAATGGACGAGCATGATTTAAAAGAAGTGCAATTGTTACTTGCCGATTGGGGGTACAACACTGAACTTGATAAGGAAAGCATCAAAACACTTAATATCCCGTCTATTAATTTAATAGAATTTCAATTACTTTAAATGCCTTCCTCATATTAAACCTAATTTTCATTTTCAACTCGGTCAGAGATATCACTATATCATCGTCGCCTAAGTAACAGCCACTTTGAACTTGTATTAAAGGTTCAAAAACCTAATCTGGGTTAATTTATAGCATAGACAGGAAGTAAAAAGAAATGGCGGAGCGGACGGGACTCGAACCCGCGACCTCCGGCGTGACAGGCCAGCATTCTAACCAGCTGAACTACCGCTCCGCATTAACTGTTAATTCTGAACAATTAACAAGAAGCGAGGAGGATACAGCAATTATGATCCACGTGAAACATTATTTTGTCTAATCCCCAGCCCAGCTATTCCTTCAACCCTTCTTTTAATAGCCCTGTTCCTCTGACATCAACAACAAAGGCAACGCTTTCCCCTATTTACACAACTAACAAACTTTTTACACCGGTGTTGCTAGAATCAATTTTTAGGGGAATAATGGTAATTAGGTACGTTTTCCCTTTTAATCTTGCAAATTGTTAGAACTTGAGGAGTAGGTATCATGATTAAACATTATTATATTGCCGATGATCTCGACGAATTAGAGCAAATCGAACAAGAGCTCCAGTCAGCAGGCATCAAAGAATCACATATCCACGTATTAAGCGAAAGTGCAGCTGATGTAGAAAACCATCACTTGCATATGGTCAATTCCCTACAGCAACAAGATGTTGTTCATTCAGCAGAAGTGGGTGCCATCGTTGGCGTTATTGGGGCTTTATCCGTGTTAGTCCTAGCGTATTTATTCGGCTGGGCGAGTACTGCCGCAGGTTGGCTACCCTTGATCTTTTTATCCATCGTCACACTGGGCTTTTGTACATGGGAAGGCGGTTTAATTGGGATTCAAAAACCCAATGTTAACTTTGCACCCTTCCAAAAGCTCTTACATGAAGGTAAACACATCTTATTAGTCGATGGTAACCAAAAAGAAGAGCCCACTATAGACCGGGTCATTAGTGGTCACCCCGATCTCAAGTTAGCCGGGATAAGTGAGTCGAGCTGGGGAACAAAACTAAAATAAAATTAACGGCATTTGCCATTCATCAAAATAAAGGCCGATTGTCATTAAGACATCGGCCTTTTTACATAAGCCGCTAATAAACCCAAATGCTTTTCAAATCCCACTAGCGACAGCCCTGTTTCTGTCAGCCCGTCAAATAATCGCTCGCCAGTGACAACAGCTAAAGCGTGCCTTGCAGTTTCATCGCCATAAAGTAGCGCTAGCCCATCAATGTAATCTGCATAATCGCGTTCTGCATGCCATTTTATGTCTAGTAACGCCTTAACACAGCGATAATGTCTAAGCTGTTGTTCACTTAACCCTTCCAAAGACAAACACCAGTCAACCCAATCAATCGCCATTTCATCCTGTAATGCCAAACACAACATCGCCTTTATTTGACCTAAACGAATGCTTCCCCATAAGCTATCAGCATCGGGCAATAGTCCAATAAACGGTGCTACCAAGGTTTGATCGTTATAGCCGCCCTCTTCTAATTCATCCAACAACGTTTGCCACGCTTCAGAAAACAAGCTAGCGAGCATTAACAAACGTTCACGAAACACCGCCCCTTCATTATTATTTTCCCAAACTAATTCATCAACGGGATAAATATCTGACATTCCAGGGACTAAAATACGACAAGCCGGCACAGATAAATGGTCATATTCAGCACAATAAATCTCATAACCTTGCTGATGAATCAAAGACGTTAAAAAGTGATATTCCTCTGCTGTTGTGCCTTCCCAACCCCAATCAACAAAATCATGATCCGGTTTAGAACGAAAAAAGTCATTCGATAAATAGCCACTGGAATCAATAAAATGCATCTCAATATTTTGTGGTGCCGCCACTTCATCCAAATCGAAGATAGGCGGGTGAAATACATCCATTTGGTCTAAGCCACGACCTTGTAATAACTCTGTCACCGTCCGCTCAAGGGCGACTTCAAAACAAGGGTGAGCGCCAAAGGACGCGAATACAGACCCATCTTTCGGGTTAATTAACGTCACACTCATAACCGGATACATGCCACCAAGGGAAGCATCAGCAACCTTTAGGTGATAACCATGATCTTCTATCACTTTTATCGATTCGGCAATAGCAGGGAAACGGTTAATTACCGTTAACGGAACCTCTGGTAAACACATCCCTTCAGCAATGATCTTACGTTTTACATAACGCTCACAAATTTCAGATAAAGCCTGTACTTTCGCTTCATAGAGCGTATTACCGGCTGACATGCCATTACTTACAAAAATATTACCAATCACATTGACCGGAATATAGGTCGTCTCTTGTGTCGACAACTGGACGTAAGGCAAAGCACAAACCCCTCGTTCACCTGAACCCGAATTCGTGTCAAACAAGGCGGCAGGGTTAAGTTGTTGCTCTGGATCAAAATAGTCCCACAAAGCATTGTTCATTAATCCTTCTGGCCGTATGCCATCTTCAACTTGAAACCAGCGCTCATTGGGGTAATGGACAAAAGAAGCCTCTGCAATACTGTCACCCAGGTAATAGTCTGCAAAGAAATAATTACAGCTTAACCGCTCAATAAACTCACCTAAGGCACTTGCCAAACATGCTTTTTTAGAACTTCCTTTGCCATTGGTAAACAAAGTGTGGCAGTGCTTATCTCGGATATGTACTGAATATACCCCCTCAACAGGGTTTAGCCATGAGACTTCTTCAATCTCAAAGCCAAAGGACATGAGCTGAGATTGCATAAATGCAATACTCGACTCTAAATCACGATCTTTCCCCTTAATCAGGGTCTTTTCTATCATCGACAACTACTCATAAAATTATCGAGCATAATAGCACTCGCTATGATGCTAAAGCGGCTTAAAGCGGTCCAAACCTTCAGCAAAAGATATCGGCCCTTGATAAGTCTGTCGTATTTGCTTTTCAGTTAATGCTTCTTTGCCAATGGTCCGCTTCATTCTGTGAGAAATTATCAACTGCTTAACTTGTGCCTTTTCAGCTATCTGACCAATTTGTGAAGGTGTCATATGCAAATGTGCAGCAGCCCCTTTCGCTGTTTCAGGCACGGCATTATGCATCACTAAAATATCACTATTTAATGCCAGTTTTTCTAAAGTCTCGTACTGGTTATTCATATCACCAGAAAACGTAAGCGCACATCCAGCGACATCAACACGCCAAGCCACCGAAGCAATCGGGCCATGATGTACCGGTATCGCACTTAAAATCATATCTCGCCCAATGGGATAATACGTGACCTCTTTTAAGTCCAAACCCACACTCTTAGTTCTCAACTTAAATGCACTCTCTTTATCCGCATCCACATAGCTGGATAAATATGAAAAAGCACCCTCATTGCCAAACAAGCGAGATACAAACGCCTCCATGGACGGCATCAGCTCATTTCCTTCCGGGCCTAATAGCGTTAAATCTTTATCGCGTTGCGTAAAAAAAGAACCCTTCACGAAAGCCGGTAAGTCGGCACTATGGTCGACATGTAAATGGGTCAGCATCACCACACTGATATCTTCTAATCTAGCGCCAGACTGTCCAAAATTAACGCTAGACCCTGGGCCTAAATCAATCAATGCGCGGGCCTTATCATCAAGCCAGAGAAGATAACTCGTCGACACTCGCCCATCATCCAGCTCCGGGCCACCAGATCCCAAAACTTGTAGCGTCAGACGGCCACGCTCACAGTCACTTGCCATCGTTAATCCTGATGTCAGCAATAAAACAAGAGAACCCAACACACCCGCAAGCTTTCCAAACATAATTTTCTTATTCCACTCGATAAAAGGAAATAATTATACCCAACTTCAAAGGAAAAAGAGCTGAAACATCAATAATTTAATAGCCCCCACAGCAGATAAGCTGTAAGCTTACTAACCTTTCAAAACACCTGAGCACCAAACCCTTATGCATTTTACCGATCTCGGCTTGCCAGAGGCACTCCTCAAAGCCGTCACACAACAAGGCTACGACACACCCACACCCATTCAGGAACAGGCTATACCTGCAATCCTAAGAGGCCAAGATGTTATGGCAGCGGCACAAACGGGCACCGGTAAAACCGCAGGCTTCACCTTACCCCTTCTCGCTCGCCTATCGCAAGGTCAACAGGCCCCGGCAAATCAGGCAAGAGCCCTCGTCTTAACACCCACACGTGAATTAGCTGCCCAAGTGCATGACAGTGTCACCAACTATGGCCAGTTTTTACCCTTAAAATCAGCTGTCGTCTTTGGCGGTGTCAAAATCAACCCTCAAATGATGAAGTTACGGCGGGGTGTCGATATTCTCGTCGCCACACCTGGCCGGCTGCTCGACCTCTACAACCAAAATGCCGTGAAATTCAGCCAGCTAGAAATACTCGTCTTAGATGAAGCCGATCGCATGCTGGATATGGGCTTCATTATCGATATAAAGAAAATTCTGAAATTATTGCCAAAAAAACGTCAAAACCTGCTTTTCTCAGCGACCTTTTCTAACGAAATTCGCGATCTTGCAAAAGGCTTAGTCAATAATCCCGTTGAAATCTCTGTTAGCCCGAGAAACACCACTGTTAAATCTGTCGAACAATGGATTTGCCCTGTTGATAAAAAACAAAAGTCACCGCTACTCTGCCACCTAATCAACGATAACCAATGGCACCAAGTCCTCGTCTTCTCTCGCACCAAACACGGCGCCAACAAATTAGTCAGACAGCTTGAAGCGACAGGCTTAAGAGCCGCTGCTATTCATGGTAATAAAAGCCAAGGCGCGCGTACAAAAGCATTAGCAAACTTTAAAGACAACACAATCCAAGTGCTGGTCGCAACAGATATTGCTGCGCGAGGCATTGATATCGATCAATTGCCTTATGTCATCAATTTCGATTTGCCGAATATTCCTGAAGACTATGTACACCGTATTGGACGTACAGGCAGGGCCAGTGCCACCGGCCACGCAATCTCTTTAGTGTGTGCTGATGAGTTCCCCTATCTATCAGATATCGAACATTTAACGGGTGAACTCATTGAACGCAGGGTGATTGAAGGTTTTGAACCTACACATGGGCTTCCCCCTTCCAGTTTAGACAAACCTCACAAACATCAAAAACGGAAACCCAAGACGGCCGACAATCGCTCAAGAAACCAAGGGAGAGACGCATCCGCCCCCAATAAACGGCCAAGTCGTTCCCGTAGACACAGAAAACCGAAAAACCCGAATACAACACATTAATTCGTTGCTAAAGCACAAAAACTAGAGGGGTACCCATCCCTGAATACTCCACTTAGAAGCAATGATTTTAAATTTATTTAGGCAGTTTTAGCTTTACGGTGTGAACCCAAGAAACCTAATAAAGCAGGGCCAAATAAGAAAGCCACCGCAGGTATAGGCACCTCTGACACGTTTATTAACGTGAAGGAACCAATACTGTCATAGTCAGTGAAATTAAGTGCTAATAATTCCTCATCCGTTAAATCACCTGCACCAGCAAATAAAATAAAGGCATTGAACGCATCGAAACTATCAGGGGTTGTAGAACCGGCAGCACCTACCAATTCTACTGTTCCATTTTCATCAATGCCCTGATCACCCATTGGTTTATGATAAATGTACCATGAGCTTCACACCATCTAACTGCCGGTTAAAACTCTCTGCACTCGTTCCCCCAACATCCACTCCCACCATGGTCGTCTTGATTTGGTCATACCGGTTTAATTGCCTCAACACATCAACCGTCCTGTGTCGGGCAATTGTAAATAACTAGGACCTGAAAGGGCGTTCTGGGTCATACGTGTGTCGTGCCTTATGTATCGCAATCAAGCACTCCTGAACACAATCTTCTACCAAATCAAACTGTCCAAACTGAGCCTACAAATAAGCCGTTAATGCCTCTGTTAGCTCATTCAACAACTGAGCATAAGATGCTATATCACCAGAATGGCTTGCCGCAATCAACTCCGACCATCGTTGTTCATCCTTTTCCCAACGATTATCTTGTTCAGCCAATTGTTTCACCTAAACCCAGTTTTCATTGTTATTTTCACGCTTCATCATCTTCATACGATATCTAGGCCCATTTAGATACATTTCTTTTCCAAAATAAAGACGCACAACCTCCCTTTTCGCTACAACAGCGAGCAAAACATTGCATTAGCTAACAAAACACGGCACGATGACGCGCAACCAAACCGCTTTTTTAAAGTCTTAATCACCATGAGTGAACCCGCAAACCCACCGACCTTCAACACCTTCACCATCGCACTGATCTGGATTGCATTATTAGCCGGCGCCAGCTTCTTTTTCGATGATCTGTTAGAAGGCATTAATAATCCTAATCGGACCGTCACAGTAAACGTATCTGAGGGTGGCTTACCCCAAGTCGTACTCAAACAAAACCGACAAGGCCATTATGTAGCCACCGGTAAAATTAATGGCCAACCTGTTCAGTTTTTACTCGATACCGGTGCAACCAATGTTGCTATTCCAGAGCATATTGCTAAGCAACTTAAGCTAGAAAAAGGACCTGCTCAACAAACTATTACAGCCAATGGCACTAGTACCTCATACATGACCCGGCTCGACACTGCCTCACTTGGCCCTCTTACCTTAACCAATGTGCCAGCCAGTATTAGCACTGGTATGCAATTTGACGAGATTCTATTAGGTATGTCATTTCTAAGACATTTAAAAATGTCACAACAAGGCAAACAGCTGACGCTCTCAATACCTGATGCCAGTTTTTAAAGGATCATCATGACACCTCACCTTATTATTACCGGCTATGCAGCAGGCTTAGGCCAAGCCCTCGAAAAACATTTTGAGCAGCAGGGCTACCAAGTCACCGGCATCGCAAGAAACCAAGGCGACTTCCATGCTGATTTAACGGACCCCCAACAAACCCAAACCGCTATCGAAGCCGCCATCCAAGATAAAGGCCAACCGGCTGTCGTTATTCACAATGTCGCTGAACTCATTAGAGGCCCTTTCCTCGACCTTAGCATCAGTGACTTCCAACAAGCTTGGCGTAGTAGTGTCCTGACAGCCATAAATGTTAGTCAAAGCGTTTTACCGATTATGCTGACCCAAGGCAGTGGAACATTAATTCTGACCGGAGCAACCGCAAGCACACGTGGTAGCAAAGGCTTTGGCCCATTTAGTTCTGCTAAGTTCGCGTTACGAGGTCTTGCTCAATCATTAGCAAGAGAGTTCCAACCTCAAGGTATTCATATTGTTCACCCTATTCTTGATGGCATTATCTGGTCCGAATTGAGTCGAACACGTTTCCCTATCATCAAACAAGAAAATTGCTTGCAACCCGAAGATCTTGCTCAATGCTATTGGGATCTCGTTCATCAAGCCCCTTCAACCTGGACACACGAACTCGATATTAGACCACACTCCGAATTTTTTTAAGACATTATCATGACAACACACAATCTCCCTATCGCCATTATCGGCGGTGGCTTAAGCGGGCTTTACACTGCCTATTTATATCAACAACAAGGCATTAAGGCAACCGTTTACGAGGCCCGTGATCGCCTCGGTGGGCGCATCGTTTCACTTCCATCATCACAACCTTCAAACAATGTAGACACTAACGTCGAGCGCTATGACTTGGGGCCTTCTTGGTTTTGGCCAGATATGCACCCACTCATGACAAATCTAGTTGAGGAACTCGGTTTAACGGCTTTTCAGCAATACCAAACCGGCGCCCATCTTTTCGATCGTGGTCGGGGCCACCCACCACAACGCCACGAACTTGGCATGACCACCAGCCCAATCTCAATGCGCCTCGCTGGCGGCATGCTCAGCCTAATTGAAGCGCTTACTGATAAACTGCCAGCAGAATCAATTCAACTGAATCATCAACTCACCGAGATATCACAGCAAGTAGATGACACCCTTTCACTGTCTTTTTCCACTACGAATGGTGAAACGAATATCACAGCACAACAAGTTATTTTCGCTTTGCCACTTCGTCTTCTTGCTAACAATATTGAATTTTCACCAGCATTACCTAAAAATCTGTTGAACCATTGCCATAACACCATGACTTGGATGGCTGCACATGCCAAATTCGTGGCTGTTTATGAAACCCCTTTCTGGCGCCAACAAGGCCTATCTGGTTCTGCGAGTAGCCAAACAGGGCCTTTAGTAGAGGTGCACGATGCTTCAGCGATAGAGGGCAAAGCCGCATTATTTGGTTTCGTTGGCGTGAATGCATCAGCGAGAAAAACAGCTGGTCGAGATTTACTCATCGAAGTGACGCTTAAACAACTCTCTGAGCTATTCGGGCCAGAAGCAGCAAACCCTGTCGACGCCTTTTTAGTCGATTGGTCGCAAGAACCTCTAACTGCGACTGAGCAAGATCAAATCGGTGCAAATAATCATCCCATGTACGGCTTGCCTTTATCAAACAATACATTATGGGACAATAAGCTCATCATTGCCGGAACAGAATCGACCTCAAATGCCGGTGGGTATTTAGAAGGCGCTTTAGCTTCTGCCATCCATGCCATAAAACAAATAACCAGTTAAAGTATTGTTAGAGCCATAAATAAGAAATGACTTTATCTATTTATCAGTAAATGAAATACCTACTCCTCCCATCAAACCTAATACCGATACACCTACAACCAAATTAGGTACGATAGCAATCAAAGCCAATATCAAAGTACGAAAAAATAAGGTAAACATTAAAAATATCGCCAAAAAACCACACCCAACGTCAAGATCTGCGCAAGCTTAAAATCTTGAACATACCAAGCTGAAATAGCCGTCAATAAAAAGATAAAAAATAGGCTTCGGGGCGGTTTTGCCAGCAAATATTTTTCATGAAATTGTGCCAGCGACATTTTCATTAATAGCTCCGCCTCTTTAAATTAATTGCCTCTATAACTTCGAGGCCCTAACAGCCAATTTATGCTGCATTGATTTTAATGTTACCTGATCTTCTGCTAGCCCCTTTATTACTTTGTCATGAACAAGTAAACGATAAATATATTCGACTTTTCCTTTGCCGAATCGGTCGCCTCGAACTCGACAACACCTCGTTCTTCACCATATTTAACGCCAGCTAAAGTAGCTTTTTTAGCCATTCCTTTTCATTCTTTAATTTTTTCATCGAAAACCTCTGAAACCATCCACAAAGCTCACGATATTAGAGTCCTTATTTACTCATCTTCGTAATAGAACCCCAAACGCTCCACTTCATTCTTCGAGCCTAGAATAACCGGCACCCGTTGATGCACGTCATTCGGCTTAATCTCCATAATGCGCTCACGACCTGTTGAACTCAATCCGCCCGCCTGTTCGACAATAAAGCTCATTGGGCTCGCCTCATAAAGCAGCCTTAATTTACCGCCTTTAGTGCCTGATTTAGTATCCAAGGGATATAAGAAAATACCGCCACGTATCAGTACCCGATAAACTTCGGCCACCATCGATGCTACCCAACGCATATTAAAATTTTTCTCTCTACCACCATCAACACCACTCATACACTCATCAATATAGCGTTGTACAGGTGGCTCCCAAAAGCGTTGATTCGACATATTAATCGCAAACTCAGCCGTTTCTTCCGGAATCGTCATTTTAGGATGCGTCAGGATAAATTCACCGACATCACGATCTAAGGTAAAACCATTCACGCCATTACCCGTCGTCATAATCATCATCGTCGTCGGACCATAGACACAAAAACCAGCACACACTTGCTCAGTACCTGGCTGCATGAAGTCTTCAACCGTTGGCTCTGTCACATCTGGCGGACAACGTAAAATAGAAAAGATCGTTCCAACTGAAATATTCACATCAATATTTGAAGATCCATCTAAAGGATCAAAAGCAATCAAATACCGGCCTTTTGGTAAACCATCCGGAATTTGCACCAACTCCTCGATCTCTTCTGATGCCATTGCCGACAAATGACCGGTCCAATTCAAATGATCCACCATCACATCATGGGTAATTATATCGAGCTTCTTTTGCACTTCACCCTGAACATTTTCGGTCTCGGCAGCACCACCAATGCCAATGATGCCGCTGCGGTTAACCAGATGAGAAATTTTCTTACAGGCACTAGCAATATCGGTCATTAAGCCCGTAAAAGACCCCGTTGAAGCCGGGTGATTGCGTTGTTCTTCAACCATAAATTGAATAATAGACTTACCAATATCAGACATCATTCAAACCTTACTTTAAATTAGTTAACATCCATAATACGTTATTTTTAACTATCACTTATAAGCTTATCCGATTCTTACTTTCTTTGATTAGTCACATCAATAGTTAATCTCTTTGTTAGCTCTACACTATAAAAGCAACCCACTTTCTATCGGGTAATACCTTGAAGCTGCATTGATAAGGCTGGCTGCTGTTAACTTTTCCACACCATACACTTCGACTTCAGCTTCATAATCAGCACACAGCTTGTTCACCAAAATATCGAAATCGCCATCGCCAGATGCCAATACGATAATGTCCGAGTCACGTGCACACTCCATCATATCGACGGCAATACCAACGTCCCAATCCCCTTTACTAGAGCCATCAGCACGTTGAATATACGGTTTTAACTTCACTTCAAAACCAATCGCCCTGAGTATATTTTGGAATTGCTTCTGCTTTTCATCACCGCGATCAACCGCATAAGCAAAGGCATTGACCACGACTCTATCTTCCGTCGCTTTCGCCCAGAATTTATTGTAATCAAAACTTCGCTTATAAACGCTTCTTGACGTGTAATAAATGTTTTGTACATCGACAAATAAGCTGACTTTTTTCACTTAACTCTCTTAATCCTATTTAAATGAATTCGGACGAACCCGAAACCAACTAATCAATACTAACAAGCCAAATGCGGTGTAACACAAAATAAACAGCCAGCTCGGTGCGTTATAAGAAATGAGCTGTTCCACCCAATGCGCAATAAATGAACCGGCATAGGTCTCACCATCAGGTTGTTAGCGGGCACACTGTCCCTATCTATGACTGAAAAGCCACAACAGCAATCGTAATAAGGTGAATCAGTCGAAACCACGGGCTACGCACCCAAGACCAAGATAACAATTGACCTATTATCGTAAAGACCAACCAAAGATAACAAGTAGAATGACCAATACATGTAAGACCAACATAGCGTCGGCTGCTAGTAAAAAGGTAAATTCAGCGTTCATATCTCTATTTCGACAACACGCAATGCCTCACTATTCATTAGTAACACATAAGCCTTTGCCAAAAGGGTCAGCACAATAAGCAACCGACCCCCAGTCGCCACTTTCGCCGACTTCATGTGGCCCGCCTAATTCGAGTATTTTCTTAACTGCTTCATCAACATTCTCAGTCAAAAAACCCAAATGAACAGGCGTTCAATGTCGATCATAGTTACGGGGTGTTACGCTTGTCTTGAAAGGGTTTTTTCCTGCTGCTTTTTCCTGTAAATAGAGTTCGCAATTCTCTGTCGATAACACCACCATATCAGCGCCTTGATCTCTAAGCTTTATACATCCCAATGCTCCGATATAAAAAGTCTCAGCTTGTTTTAAGTCTGCAACATCAATACTGATATAAACTTTTATCACGATATCTCATTTTCAAACTATAAAAGGGCGCCAGCCCCTAAATTCCCTGTAAAAATTGGGGCAGTTTTTTCTTAGATAACGCGATTAATTCTGACTGCATATACTCATAATCATCTGGAATACTCAAACAAACCAATTTTTGGCTTTTTAAGCTCGCCTTAAATCTCTTTTGGAGCTTTCTTTTCCGGGCTTGTTCCATGACAAAAATTATCTCCGCCCATTCTATATCTTCAGCTCCTAAAGGAGCCTCCGCATCATTGTTCAAGCCAGCAGACCTGACAACTAAATCAGGATCATTACTAAATATCGCTTCCGCAGTTGGGGAGCGAAGTTTATTTTGATTACGAACAAATAGTAATTTCTTCATGGCCTTTGATCACACAATACTTCGCAACAGAGAAACAGGAAAGGGGCTCTGACCCCTTAGTAAACTGATTAATGCCTATTAATCCAAAAAGAATAAGTGCGTTCCTACCTCTTTGTTTGCCTTTATCTAATTTTATACTCACAAATTCAGGTTATTAGGCACTAATACAAAACACATAAGCCCCAATAAATTTGGAAACAGCTAGAAGAATAAGGCCTAAGACTAAACTCCAGTTCCTAATCTTAGAAGCAATATTATTATAGTTTTGTATTGTTTTAACTCTTTTATCCAACTTTGGAAGATGCTCTCCGGTTAATTCTGCCTCGTATGCCGGTTCACCTGAGTTAAACCGCTCTCCTGTATGAGAATTTAACTTTTCACCAGGTTGAGAGAGTGCCATTATGATAGCACCCCCTTCTCACCAAGATGCAATATATCGAAGTTAATATGCTGGAGCTGAATGCTAAAACCTAAACTTTTAAAACCTGCAATTAATGACACTGCTGGAATCAACAGCGCCGAAAGCTCTATAGTATTTTGAGGCAAATAAGGAGGCTGAGGTGTTTATCTTTCCCCAATGTAAGCAAAAAGCGCTGCCGTCATTCCAAGCATAAAGTAATCAAATTTTTGCTCAGCACTTTTGAGCCCTCTAAATACCTCCATACTTTGTTCTGACATACTTATCCTTTATATCTTTACAAGATATAACTATCCATAACACACTTAACAAAAGCTAAATCTTAACCAACACCTCACCCATGCCAATCCCACCAATATCTCCAGCATAGCGCTGCACACGGGAGAAAGGTTCTAATTGAGCAAACTGGCTATCGAGCTTTTTAAATGATGCAAACATCAGCGGTAAAAACGCTAGGGTGTGCGAACCACAGTCATTGAAATTAGCTGTGATACCGCGTGATGGCATCTGAGTCAGTAAAATCGTACCGCGTTTCATGCCATAACCAAGATGAGCACCAACATCAGCTAATACTGAAATCGTGCCGGACACCATCCGTGAACCACAGTAATCACCCGCATTACCCTCGATTAGGATAAAACCACGGCGCATATGATCACCTGTTCTATCACCACTATCGCCAGTTATAATGACTGTTCCACCGGTCATGCCGTTCTTATAGCCTGGTCTCGCACCGCCGATAAAGTCGCCGCCATTACCATCGACGTTAATCAGGCCGCCAGCCATTTCACAAGCGGTGTAGATACCACTATCGCCATTAATGGTTAACTCACCACCTTCCATAAAAATACCGGCATAAGCACCAATATCACCATCTGTCGTGATAGACCCTGATTGCATATTCCGACCAACAAAGTCGAGGTTGGCGTGGCTATTATTAATCTGAATCTGGCCACTATCCCCATCAGTGATATCAAACAAAGCATCAACGCGTTGCATCATATTACCCACTGATAGCTCAATCGCTGCAATATCGGCTAATGATTGTTCTGCCAAAGCATCAGGCGTCAAAGGAGAGCAATCTATCCGTTGCATTGGAACGGCTTTTAAAGTCAGTGTAAGTGCACTCATGCCATGATCTCCTGTAGATGGAAATGGAATGGACCTAATTTGCCACCGTAGTTACCTGCACTAACGCGTCGGATGCCTTTTTCAAAACCCAAGTCACACACCGCTTGAATACCAACTTTCATCGCTTCATCAATATCTTCTTTGGTCAGACCATCAATCACGATCTCCATCACCGATTCCACTTCAGGTGATAAATCGCTTTTGGTTTGACCTTTTAGAGTCGGACAAAACGCATCGTTGGTTGACGCATTTAACGCTTTATATTTTGAGCCGACTTTAGAGCCTGACCTTACAACACCACCTGGGAAAGGCATAATCACATTCGGAATTTGCCTCATCGCTTCTATCGCAGCTTCACAGGCAGTTAAAGCTTGGCCTTGTGATTCTGCCAACACGAGGAAGTTACCACCACCAACAGATTCAACCACACCGGTTTTTTCTTCGGTTAAAAATTCACCGTCCATCACCGGAATACGCCAGTAACGCTTGCCATCAATCACTTTAGAGATTTGGAAACCATCACCAAAGAAACGTAAATTTTGGCCCAAGGCCATTTGTTTTTCACTTTCTATCCCAGCAAACAAGGCAGAAGTCGGTGAGGTTAAGACACATTGGCCTGCACGGGTTTCGACTTGTTTCGCCAAGCCTTTTCCACCCATCGCAAAAATCAATATCGAGACACCATGTCGGCCATCAGGTGTTTCACTCGGATCCAACTCTCGTTCAATACCCGCTTCACAACCACAGGCAATGACTGACGTGGCAAAACCGCTGAAGGCTTGGGCTGAAATCATCGCCCATTTAGCATTATGCGCTGTAATAATCAGCCGCGTTCCTTTCATCGGAAAGGCTTCAGCAAAGGTTTCATCAATCACAACACCATTGATAATCATATCGGGCCTCCTGCATGTAAAGGCTGCACTGTCAAACTGCCTCGGCCATCATCGATAATCTCATCATCACTGATTTTGTGATTACCCATTTTCATCGTATGAAAACGATCAAAGTATGGTTTTAGTTCTTTCTCAATACTTTCGTCATAATCTGGTTTAACCACATGCGTTGTCCCCCAACTAACATGAATCAAATTGCCATCTTTAACAACCATTTGACCATCTTTAAACACATAATCTGGTTTACTAAACATCTTCTCTTTATCTTCATGTTCGGTGTACACCGTAATATCTGCCGCCGCACCTTTCGACAAACGACCCCGATCAGATAAACCCACCAGTTTAGCCGCACCGGCACGGGTCATAATCGCAATCTCATACAATGAATATTCTCGCTCAACCGATGCTAAATGACTCGCTGCCTGAGCCTCTGGGTGTAGTCTAGACATGATGTCATTACGGAATGTTTTATCCATCAATAATCTGATCAAGTGAGGATAAGACGTAAACGGCGCCCCATTTGGGTGATCCGTGGTCAAGAAAATACGCCAAGGATCATCCACGAGCAGAAAGGTTTCTAAACCAATCATCCACTGCAAGGCATTCACATAACTTTGGTCTTTGTATTTGAATGGCACCACACCACAACCCGCTTCACACTCAATATCCATACTGACCCATTTATTGGGATGCGCATGGCTATGGCCGGCATGTTGACGCATATTATCACCTGATGCTGTCACCGTTTGACCAAACAAAATTTGGCCGACATCAACCGTAATATTTTTATTGGCATTAATCGCTTCAGCAATTTCAGCTGCACCTGAGGAGAATTTGAAATCGCCCTCTATGCCATAACTGTGGAATTGAATATGGGTCATATGCATCGGTAACCCTTCAATGCCCGTGATGGTGTCTAAGGTCGTGCCCATATTTCCTGGAACCCCTAAATTACAGCCATGGACATGCAAAGGGTGTGGCACGCCCAGTTCATTCACAGCACGGGCAAGGCGGTGCAAAATATCACGCGGGGTGATGCCGTAGTAGGCGTTTTCTTCATCTAAATCTAATTTACGTTGATTAAACTTAAAGGCATTAATCCCACCCGGGTTAACCACCTTAACCCCGACCGCCTGGCTATGGGTAATCGTCCACGCAACATAGTTATTAATCGCTTCTTGATCTTTATTCGCCGCCATCATACGAAGTAAGAAATCATCACTGCCCAACATGACATAGCCGCCTTTATCAATAATGGGCGTGTCATGCATTTCCATATGGGCTTGTCTGGCATTAACAGGCAAAATTGCCGGTTCAAACCCTGCTGTGTAGCCCATCTCGGCATAACGGTATCCAGCAGAAAGTGTACTCGGAGCAGCATGGCCACAACCAGAGCGCATTAACTCCGTTCGCGCGATGACATCGGCTGCATGATCTTCGGGCAGCATCGTCCGGGCTATATTGACCTTACCGCCTCCAATATGAGTATGCATATCGATTGCACCTGCCATCACTATCTTGCCCCTGAGGTTAATTTCCTCATCTATTTTGGCATCACTAGGAGGATCAATAATCCGGCCATCTTGGATATAAAGGTCACCGACTTTGTCATTGATACCCTGTGAAGGATCAATAATTCGGCCACCTGTTAATTTCGTTAACATGTTTGCGATCCCTCTATAAGGCTTGCTCAATAGCACTGAGCACATCAAAGGTGCTTGGCAAACCACTGTCACGTAATTTTCGTAGTGGCACTGCCACAGAACTATCGCCACGGAAGCTTCGACCAGCATGATCAATACCTGGCACACCGACAGGAATAAAGACCGCCGGCTCCTGATCAAAAGTCATCCCAGAACGGCCAATCACCACGGTTGGGGCACCAGTTTCAGGTGGCGTCCGATCGACATTAAAACTCGATACCCAGACCAGGCTATCTGCTTCGCCATTGGCCAGCATGCTTTTACTATCGAACAGGTAGGGATCGTAATCTGGGTAACCGCGATTAAAACTGGTCCTCATCGGATAACCTGATTGCCATGAAGACACGTTATACACTGAAGTACTGCCTTCTTTACCGCCCAATGGTAAACCGCTAGATCGTGTCGTTTCATTCAGATCTTTAATCATTTCATTCAGCATTTGTATGCTGACTTCGGCATGATCAAATTGCATTGAACCAGAAGCCCAAGCCACTACTGAATAAGCAGCTTGTTTCAGTTTTTCAGCCAAGTCTGTCAAGTCAACTAGCGTTAAACCACCGACTTGTTCAGCTTGAATCACTTTGCCATTCACTAAAGCCCGCAATACTGATAACACTTCTGGTAAATCATTATCATCGCAAGCTAATACTTGTGCTTTTTGTCCATTAGGCGACGTTGAAGTATCACCAGATGGTGCCTTGCCGAGGTAAATGACATCACGTGAAGATGTATCCTGATCAAATAGCGATACTTCGTTCCAGACCATCCGCTCATAAAAACGGGGATAATCTGCTTCAATATCACTGCCAACAACCAGCAATAAATCAACCCGATTTCTGACTTCAGTTAATGTCGTGGTCATCCAACCGGTATCCTGTAACACCAGCAAATTACGGAAGGCTGAATCAGAATCCATACTATCTACAGTTGCACCCGTTTTATCTGCCAAAGCCATGGCAGCACGAATGCCATTGATATCGGAAGCCATGCCGCCAATAACGGGTTGCTGGCTGGCATTCACAATATCAGCTGCTTTAGCAATGGCTTCTTCTAACGAGACCTCTTGGCCATCAATACGAGGCTCTGTATCTGTAATTTGGGTTTCAAATCCCTTTTTGGTGATCGCATCGCCGTTTTCTATCACTGAAACGGTCTGACCTGACACTTCGATTGTTAAATCATCAGAAGCAATGCCACAAAACGGACTAGCTACTTCATGAAAAACACAAACATCATTGCTTTCAGCCATCTTTTGCCTCAACCCCCAATGTGGAGATAAAATGAATCCTCAATCCTTAAGCATACCGCAATATGGCTGCCTTAACTACGTCTTGTACGCAGTAAAAATGAATCAAATTTATTTTTCTTAAGTCGCTGCTGAATACTATCTGCTTTATCACGACCAACAATTGGACCAATCAATACTCGGTGCCAGGTTTCACTGTTATCAATCGTCACTGTTTGGACCTTAGATTCAATACCCAGCAAAGCGACTCTTGCTTTGAAACCATCAGCATCAGCTGCATTTTTGAACGAGCCCACTTGAATTAAATAACTGATGCTTTCGTTCTTTTTAATCGCTGCTGTTTTCTTTTGCTCTTTTGATGCTACTGGCTTTTTCACTGGGACTTTTGGCTTGTCTACTTTGACTTCCATTTCCGGCAAAATGTCATAAAAATCAAAGGTCGGCTCAATGGTATCAGACACTGATTTTTCAGCGACTTTTTCTCGCGGTTCTGCCATATTATCAACAGGCACATTATCTTTGTGATGCAATAAAAACATCATAAAAGCCCCAACAGCAAAACTGATCAACATCGCTGCAATGGGTAGCCCTTTCTTCTCTGGCTGTTTACGCCTATTTCTGCGTTTTGTCGCCATTTACATTGTCCCCGGTGCAGACACACCTAACACGCCTAAACCATTTGAAATCACTTGTTTGACAGCCGTAATCAACGTCAAACGCGCTTGGCTCAATCCATGATCATCAACAATAAATTGGTGGGCATTGTAGTAAGTATGGAAATCACGAGCGAGATCCATTAAGTAATGCGCTAATAGATGCGGCGTATAGTTAACTGCTGCTGAATTTATTACTTCTGGGTAACGCGATAGCATCGACATGATGGCTTGTTCATGTTCTTCCGTTAATCGTGACAATGCTTGCTCACCTTCTGCTTTATCCCAAGCCAAACCGCGCTCTGACAACTCCCTAAACACACTGCACACACGGGCATGAGCATATTGCACATAATAAACCGGATTATCGTTGCTTTGAGATTTAGCCAATTCCAGATCAAAATCCATATGCTGATCGGCACTACGCAACACATAGAAAAAACGCGCTGCGTCTTTACCCACTTCTTCTCTTAACTCACGTAATGTCACAAACTGACCACTACGAGTGGACATAGCCACTTTTTCACTGCCACGATAAAGCACTGCAAACTGCACTAATAATACTTTCAAGCGTTCAACATCTTCACCTGCTGCAGCTAAAGATGCTTTAACACGTGGGATATAACCATGGTGATCTGAACCCCAAATATCAATGACGGTATCAAAACCGCGTTGGTATTTATTCAAGTGATAGGCTATATCTGATGCAAAATAGGTTGTTTGGCCATTATTTCGCACCACTACACGATCTTTTTCATCACCGAATTGCGTTGACCTAAACCACCAAGCACCACCTTGTTCGTAAAGCATGTCAACCGCTTTCAACTGAGTAATGACTTTATCCACCACACCCATTTCCATCAATGAACGTTCCGAAAACCATTCCTCATAATCAGTCCCAAAGTCAGATAAGTCTTGGCGAATCTCAGACAAAATAGATTGAAGACCAGCGTCAAATACTTGTCGATAAGCCTCATCACCTAATAAATCTTGTGCTTTAGCAATCAAATCATCGATATGTTGTTCTTTATCGCCACCGGCGGGTTCATCTGCCGCCACACTTTCAAAAACGTCAGCAACAGCTTTGACGAAAGTATCGCCCTGTTCTGTTTTTATATCATTGGCAATAGTTAGAACATAATCGCCCTTGTAACCATTACTTGGGAATACTAATTTTTCGCCACAAGCTTCAAGATAACGTAACCAAACACTGGTCGCTAAAATATCCATTTGGCGGCCGGCATCATTAACGTAATATTCACGATGAACCTTAAAGCCCGCAGTAGACAACAAATTACTAACAGCAGAACCATAAGCCGCGCCACGACCATGACCAACGTGGAGTGGCCCTGTTGGATTAGCTGATACGAACTCAACTTGAACAGATTTACCTGCCCCTAATTGACTTTGGCCAAATTGCTCACCTGCTTGTAAAACCGTTTTTACAATTTCTTGTGCTGCATCGGCAGATAAAGTGAAATTAATGAAACCAGGGCCAGCAATATCAACCTGCGTAATAAACTTTGTTTCTGGTAACTCTTCAATCAACAATGTGGCTATTTGTCTCGGATTCATCTTAGCCTGACGGGCCAACATCATCGCGATATTACAAGCAAAATCACCGTGAGATTTATCCTTTGTGCGATCGATTTGTATCTCTGGTAATACAAGCTCAGGCAAACTTTTTTGGCTAATAAGCTGCGTCAATGCGGTTTTGATAATCTGTCTAAGCTGTTCTTTCAACGGGTAAAGCCTTCAATAGGGAAATGTTATCGCGTCATTTTAACTGATCCACTTGTGGAACACATCATTGATTAACAGCATATATTCATATGCTTTAGCCACCCGAAAGAAATAATGTCCGTTAGCCTGCGCATTCGCATGGACGATGGCAGCAAACAATACTTCCCTGCTTACCGTTGCAGATATACAATACTCACGCCCCAGCCAGAGGCGGCATTCGCTTTCACCCAAACGTGAATAGAGATAAACGTACAAGCGCTCGCATTATGGATGACGGTTAGATGTGCTGTCGTAAACCTTCCTTTTGGCGGCGGGAAAGGCGGTATTACTGTTGACCTAAAACAACTTTCCGCAATGAAATTGGAACGACGCTCCCGAGCTTATATGCGATCTATGATTAACTTTGTTGGCCCACACCGAGATATACCAGTACGAGACGTCGACACCAATGCTTTAATTATGACATGGATGTTAGATGAATATGAATCAATAAAACGCGAACATAGCCCTGATGTAATTACTGGAAAACCAATTGAGTTTGGCTAGGGATGATGCGACCGGACGTGGCGCTTACCTTTGCACATTAGAACTGGTTAGAGAAATGGGCTGGTCACCTAATGAGCTAACTGTCGTCATACAAGGGTGTGGTAATGGTGTCTACCATATTGTCAAATCACTTGAAAAAGTGGGCCGTAAAATTGTCGCTATTAGCGATTCGAAAGGTGGGTTCTATTCAACAACCGGGTTCCATATCGACAGCCTATGGTAAGAAAAACAAAGATCTCGCCAAATACGTGCCGTTTATTGTAATGGGTCTATTTGTGAGATCATTAACCACACATCCATTACCAATGCCAAATTACTTGAACTCGATGTTGATATTTTAATCCCGGCCACCCTCGTAGGGTCATTACCAAAGACGACGTCAGTAACATTAAAGCCAAAGCCATTGTCGAAATAGCCAATGGTCTTTTTTTATTTGAAACTGATGAAGTTCTCTTTAAGAAGAATATTGAAGTGATACCCGATGTCCTTGCCGATGCAGGTGGTGTCACCCTTAGTTATTTCGAATGGGTTCAAAACCGCAGTGGTCAACAATGGCCCTTAGAAGACATTCACCAAAAACACAAAGATAAAATGGTAAGTGCTTTTTCTCAGACGTGGGAACTTGCAGAAGAGAATAACTATAGTCTGCGTGAAGCAACATAAATTAGTGGGTTAAACAGCATTAGTGATGCGACAAGTCAACTTGGCACACATCAGGGTTTTAGGCAAAAATGATTACATTAAATCCATCGGATCAATATCAATTGACCACTTCACTTTTCGGCTGCTTTTCAAAGCTGAAATAGCGGGTAAGGTATGGTCTAGTAACTGATGTAAGACTTTACGTTGTTGTGTTGTTAATAATAATTGAGCACGGAAATATCCCGCCCGTTTTTCCATCATCGCAGGTACCGGGCCTAATACCAAAACACCCTGTTGATTGGCCTGATTGAGTAACACTGCCACTTCTGTTAAAAAAGCCAGTGATAACGATTGTTCTTTGGCTCTTGCACGAATAACACATAAAGAACCGATAGGCGGCATAGCACTCATTTCTCGTTCTGTCAGTAAATCTTGTGCAATAGCATGGTAATTATGACTCAGTAGTTTTTTCCAGAAAGGGTGCTCTATTTGACTTGTCTGAATGAAAACACGCCCAGCTTTTTCCCCTCTTCCTGCACGTCCAGTGACTTGAATAATGAGTTGTGCCAAATTTTCTATTGCACGAAAGTCTGCGCTGAACAAACCATGATCCGCATCTAATACCCCAACCAAAGTGACATCATGAAAATCATGTCCTTTTGCCAACATTTGGGTGCCCACTAATATTTTCGCACCCCCTTGTTGAATCTCATTGACCAGTGCAGAAAAGGCCCCCAGCTGTTGAATACTATCTCGATCAACACGTAAAACTGGCACAGAAGGAAATAACATTTGAAGACTATGCTCAATCTGTTCTGTTCCTGCGCCATAATGGCCTAAATCACTGGATTCACAATCAGGGCAAGTATGAATCAGAGGTTGATTAAAACCACAGTGATGACAACGTAGTTGATAACGTCCCTGATGCACAATCATTTTGGCATCACAATTAGGACAGACTGCCTGCCAATCACAATCATGACACATAAGAACGGGGGCATAACCCCGTTTATTAATGAATAATAGAACTTGGTTATCTTTCGCTAATTCAGCCTCTATAGCTTTATAAAGGATTGAAGATAAGCCATTGCTAGCATGAGGACCTTCACTATCAATTAACTTAACCTGTGGCAATACAGCCCCTGTTGCACGCTTTGTCATCGATAACAAACGATACCGTTGTGCTTGTGCATGGTAAAACGATTCTAGCGAAGGTGTCGCACTACCTAAAACAATGGGGATATTAGCCTGCTTTGCTCTTATTAATGCAACATTACGAGCATGGTAACGTAGACTATCTCGTTGCTTGTAAGAACTATCATGCTCCTCATCAATGATAATAAGTCCTAAATCTGCCAGAGGCGTAAACACAGCAGAACGGGTACCTATCACAATATCGGCATAACCTTTATTGGCTAATAACCAAGCTTGGTGGCGATCGGTTTCATTCATCGAAGAGTTAATAACGACGATCTTTGCCGACAAATGTGATTTAAAACGGGCAACAATTTGATAGGTTAATCCAATCTCTGGAATCAAAACCAACACTTGCCGTTTTTTTGCAAGCATTTTTTCCGCTAATTGAATATAAACCTCTGTTTTACCACTTCCTGTAATACCTTGAATTAAACTAACATCAAATGAATCACTATTATCACATATAGTTTTTACAGTATGTGACTGCTCACTATTAAGTTTTTTAAAGGGATCTGGGAGCTGGTTAATAAAAGGTCCTTTAACCGATTCTGAAGTAGTGATCACCCCCAACTCAGCTAAACGGTTAAGCGTACTAAGACAAGAACCTAATTGTTCATAAATCTGCGTTTGAAGTAAGGTTTTATTGACTGATTGTAATAGTAAATCAACAATCGCTTGTTGTTTTTCCCCTAAAAATTTATCCGGTAAATCATTTTTTGACAGAGACCATGAGGACACGGTTTTTAGTTTATTGTCACCACCTAATCGTATTTTTTTGGGTAAAGCAACTTGATAGCAATCACCAATGGGGTGGTGATAATAATCACTGGTCCATTGAATTAATTGAGCGAGTTCATGTGTAATGACGGGTTCTTGTTCAAAACAGTGCGTTATTGCTTTTACCTTTTGAGTTGTTGTTTCCTTAATTGCGATAACAAAGCCTATAACTTCACGGGATCCAAAGGGTATTTTCACCCGATAGCCAACTTGAATATCAGCAAAATCCGATTCAATTAAATAATCGAATGTTTGTCTTAAAGGACAGGCAATAGCAATTTCAGCAATACGCGGCATAGATTAATAATAAATAGTATTTATTTAAAAGATGTTTGTTGTTGATGATTAATGCCTGTGGATAAGGGGATAAACTTAATTAATGATGCAGTTTCAGTGATTTAAATAGTATCATCTTGTGGATAATGATCCCTTAAATTGTCTGACTAATTGTGTATAAGTTACCTAGTTATCCACAGGAAAAGTTATCAACAGTTTGTTCGTTTCTTTATCAGTCTATTTATACAGATCTTATCCTTCATACATCTGGTGGTATTCTATGCGCATCAAGAACGGGACAAATTGATGAAATTATCACTTATTGTAGCAACAGACGAAGCAGGATTAATTGGTAAAAATAATGATTTACCTTGGCGATTATCTGCAGATTTACAATATTTTAGACATACTACCATTGGTAAGCCAATTATTATGGGGCGAAAAACACATGAATCAATTGGGCGCCCTTTGCCAGGCAGAGATAATATAATTATTACCTCTGATACGCAGTATCAAGTAGAGGGGTGTATTGTCACATATTCAATAGCAGAGGCTTTACAAGCTTGCCAGGATGCAGAAGAGGCAATGATTATGGGCGGATCATCGTTGTATGAGCAATGCTTACCCATGGTCGATATCATTTATCTGACACAAGTACATGCCACTTTAGCCGGAGACACTTGGTTTCCTGAATGGAATAAAGATGAATGGCGATGTGTATCAGAAGAGAAACACCCGGCTGATGATAACAATGAATATCCTTATAGCTTCATGGTTTATCAGCGAAAATAACCGCTAAGCCCTAGGCAGTATTATCGCAATAGCAGCCTGTGTATGTTCTGCAGCTTCATGGCCTAAATCAGTTAAATATCCCCCATCTTCCTGCGTAATTAAGCCTTTATCAAATAAACGTTTTGCTGCATCACGTAATGCTTCTCGAGCATCACGGTGGATCTTAATGCCTTCATAGGTCGTATCTAAGTTGTAACGTAACAAAACTTCGATTTCATCGATAATCTTTTGCTTAATGGCCATGCAGGACTCCGTAACGGGTAAACAAGATAAATTGTATCTTACAGTAAATATTGTCTGTTTTTCACAACATTTTATTGTTCTAAAAATGCTAAGACAGTCACAAATAGTGTCAATGAAACTACGTCACAATGCGTTGTGGCGTTATGCCATTCATTAAATAGAGGAGCGTAAAATGGAAATTCCAGGAATATCGCCGTTCAGTAATCAATCAACATTAACGAACCCATTGGCCCAAGGTGAATCTTTGGTGCTACTATTGATATCACTATCTAAACAGGAATAGAGAAATGGCCGGTCCAAGGATTTCAGATGACCCGTTATACCGTCTACTACGGATAGGCAAGATAGATGAGTTTAACCAACGCATTGCTGCAGGAGAAACGG
The DNA here is from genome assembly GCA_029248745.1 of Gammaproteobacteria bacterium. GTDB lineage: Bacteria > Pseudomonadota > Gammaproteobacteria > Nitrosococcales > Methylophagaceae. The sequence continues at coordinate 29,946 of JAQWIT010000008.1, read as the reverse complement.
TAGATCTGAAGGGCTGTGATTTTAGACATATTAATTTACAACAGCTCAATGCGGACGGTTTGGACTTCTCGGACAGTTACTTTCGACAATCAGATTTAAGAGGCGTCGATTTTTCTAAATGTATCAATTTCGAAGGGGCGAGTATTCACGCCGCGAAAATTTCTGGTGCTCGTTTCCCAAGAGAAATTAGAGCAGATGAAACTTTATTATCATTAGAATACGGTCCGCGACTGCGTTATACTTAGCGTTCTGCTTCTGTTACACCCTTGTCTTCGCTCTCTGAGTCTGCTTTTTTAGGTAACCAACGAGAACAAAACAAGCCCAATTCAAATAATAACCAGACAGGTACAGCCAACAATGTCTGAGAAATCACATCGGGTGGTGTTAATAACATCCCAATTACAAAAGCCCCGACAATAATATAAGGCCGTTTATCACTCAAGCTTTCTACAGTAGAAATTCCAGCCCAAATTAGCAACAGTGTTGCAATAGGCACTTCAAAAGCAAAACCAAAGGCAAAAAACAGCTTTAAGACAAAGTCTAAATAACTGCTGATATCAGTCATGACGGCAACACCTTCAGGCGCTGCTTGTGTTAAAAAGCCGAAGACTAATGGGAATACAACAAAGTAGGCGAAGAGAATGCCTAAAAAAAACAAAGTTGTACTGGCAAATAATAAGGGAAAGATAATACGTTTTTCATTGTCATACAATCCAGGCGCCACAAATCCCCATAATTGGAATAATAGAACCGGAATGGCCAACATGATCGCAGTACATAATGTTAATTTAAAAGGTGTTAAAAAGGGTGAAGCGACTTCTGTCGCAATCATGGTGCTGCTCTCAGGTAAATGGCTCAGTAAGGGCTCAGCAAGGAAATGATAAAGATCATTAGAGAATGGCAATAAGACAACAGCAATTACCAAAACTGCCAGAATGCCGCGTAGTAGCCTGTCTCGTAACTCAATAAGGTGAGAAACCAGCTGTTGCTGATTTTCAGTTGCCATAATTATCTTTATCTGTCGGCTTATCTTCGGCCGTGATATCTAATGCTTCTGCAGGATCATCATTGATTGCGACAATGGCGTCATCAACAGGTTCTGCTTCAACATAGCTGGGTTTCTTCTCAGCATCCTCAGGGAAAAGATAACGTTCAGCAGCGTCAGTTGGATCAGAAATTTGTTCTGAAATGGAGTTTCGTAATTCTTCAGCATTTAGCTCGCGAGAAATTTCATTACGAACGGATTGAATCGACGCACTGGCTTTACCGATCCACAGACCAGTTACTCTAATGAGTCGGGGCATTCGCTCAGGACCAACTACGATCAAAGCAACGACAGCAATCATTAATATTTCCCAAAAGCCAATATCAAACATAATAGTCTGCGAGAGAAAGTGAAATCAAAATGTGGTAGCTAAAATAGCTAACAAGCAGATTGATTTGGTTTAGCTCGACTGCTTATCTTTTTCTGTTTGTTGTACTGATGCGTCTTCACCGCTGGTATGCTCTAGTGTAGAGTCACCTTTATTGTTAACTTCATCTTCACCTTCACGGACAGACTGTTTGAAGCTCTTAATGGCACTGCCTAAATCACCACCCATAGAGCGAAGCTTTTTAGTGCCAAATAATAAAATAACAATGGCCAAGACAATCAGTAATTGCCAAATACTAATACCGCCAAATCCCATGATGTTCTCCTAATTAAAACCAGGAAGGCCTTCGCCACCCAGTAAATGTACGTGTAAATGCCCTACTTCTTGCCCACCGCCAGGCCCGCTATTGATAATCGCCCTAAATCCATCAGGTAAACCCTGAGCGCGTGCTAAGTGGGGTAATTGCACCATTATATGCCCTATCAACATTTGATGCTCGCTCGTTATCTCTTCCAAACAAGTCAGATGTATTTTAGGAATCGCTAATAAATGAACAGCTGCACGAGGATTAATATCCTTAAAAACTAAGATTTGTTCATCTTCATAAACGATCTCAGCAGGAATTTCACCGGCGACAATCCTACAAAAAAGGCAATCAGTCATCAGGGGCTCTATTCGCCTTTTCCTCGAGCCCCGATAAACCAAACCGGCGATCTAACTCATCTAAAATAGTTTGAGGTTCTATTTTATAGTGGGCTAATAAGACAAGACTGTGAAACCATAAATCGGCAGTTTCATAAATGATTTCATCACGATCGCCGCCTTTACCAGCAATCACTGTTTCAGTGGCCTCTTCACCCAGCTTTTTCAGGATTTTGTCAGTGCCAGCATGGTATAAACTGGCAACGTAAGAACTATCGGGATCGGCGGATTTACGAGCTTCTAAAACAGCCGCTAACTGGCGTAATACATCATCATTCATGAGTATATCTCTTTAGGATCTTTTAATACGGGATCAGCGCTGACCCACTCATTATTTTCGAAACGCAAATAAAAACAATGATGACGACCTGTATGGCAAGCTATCCCACCTAGCTGTTCGACTTCTAGCAAGACAGCATCATAATCGCAATCAATTCGGATTGATTTCACTTGCTGCTGATGGCCGGATGTTTCTCCTTTATGCCAAAGTTTTTGGCGAGATCGCGACCAGTAAACAGCATGGCCAGTTTCGAGAGTAAGTGCCAAAGATTCTCGGTTCATCCAGGCAAGTGTCAAGACTTGCCCTGTCACCGTTTCTTGTGCGATGACAGGCACGAGACCATCATCATTCCATTTCACTTGATCAAGCCAATCACTCATAGTCTTACCTCGATGCCTTGGCGGGCCATTTGTTGTTTAGCTTCACCAACGGTATGTTCGCCAAAATGGAAGATACTGGCCGCTAAGACAGCATCTGCCTCCCCCAGTTTTACGCCATCAGTTAAATCTTGTAACTCACCGACACCACCAGAGGCAATAACAGGTACATTAACTGCTTGGCTTACCGCACGGGTTAAAGCGAGATCAAAACCGGACTTAGTCCCATCACGGTCCATACTGGTTAACAAAATTTCTCCGCCACCATAAGTTACCATTTTTTTTGCCCACTCAACGGCATCAATTCCCGTTGGTTTGCGACCACCATGAGTAAAAATTTCCCATTTATCGGCTTCATCTTGGTCTGAAACACGTTTAGCATCAATCGCGACAACGATACACTGTGAGCCAAATTTTTCAGCGGCTTCACGTACGAATTCGGGATTACTTATAGCGGCAGAATTAATCCCGACCTTATCGGCACCGGCATTGAGCATTCGGCGAATATCCGCTAATTGTCTGATACCACCACCGACTGTTAGAGGTATGAAGACTTGGCTTGCTACAGCTTCAACGACATGCACAATCGTATCGCGATTATCATGCGTTGCCGTAATGTCCAAGAAAGTGAGCTCGTCAGCACCTTGCTGATCATAACGTTTTGCAATTTCTACCGGATCGCCGGCATCACGGATATCGACAAATTGCACGCCTTTGACAACACGGCCATTATCAACGTCAAGGCAAGGAATAATGCGTTTAGCGAGGCCCATTATTTAAGTATGACTTTGGGGTGGGTTTAAACGATCGGCCAGTGCCTGTGCTTTTGCTAAATCAATAGTGCCCTCATAAATGGCACGTCCAACAATGGCACCCATCACACCTTCACTTTCGTAATGGCATAGTGCTTTAACGTCGTCGTAATCGGTGACACCACCAGAAGCGATAACAGGAATATGGATAGCTCGAGCGAGATCACGTGTCGACTCTAAGTTAACACCTTGCATCATGCCATCGCGGCTAATATCTGTGTAGATAATCGCTTCGACACCATCCTGTTCAAATTGTTGTGCGATATCTGTTACGTCATGATGAGATAGTTTTGACCAGCCATCAATGGCGACTTTGCCGTCTTTTGCATCTAAACCGACAATAATATGGCCAGGAAATTCAGCACAGACATCACCAATAAAGTGCGGCGCATTAATCGCTTTGGTACCAATAATAGTGTAACGAACACCGGCTTCAAGGTAGGTTTGAATGGTATCTTCATCACGAATACCACCTCCGACTTGTACATCAAGATCAGGGAAAGTACTGCAGATGTCATTAACAACACCGGCATTGACCGGTTTGCCGGCGAAAGCACCATCCAAATCAACGATATGTAACCGCTTAGCACCTGCATCGACCCACTGTTCGGCAACAGCGACAGGATCTTTAGAAAAAACGGTATTGTCTTCCATTCGACCTTGTCTTAGACGGACACAGTGTCCTTCTTTAAGATCAATGGCAGGAATTAACAACATAACAATGTCTCCATTTTGTTCATGATTTAGGATTGTCCGTCCCAGTTTAAAAAATTCTTAAGCAATTGTAATCCAGCAGACTGACTTTTTTCTGGGTGAAATTGCACAGCAAACACATTTTCTTGGCTCAAAGCAGCACTAAATTCATGTTGATATCGGCTCGTACCAGCAATCACACCAGCGTCTGTCGGATCAACATAAAAACTATGAACAAAGTAGAAACGACTTGCATCATCAATCTTTTGCCAAAGGGGGTGTGAAATGTTTTGCCTGACTTCATTCCACCCCATATGCGGCACTTTGAAGTCATTACCTGATCGTTCACGTTGGGTATCAAAATGACGAACTTGGCCAGGTACAATGTCCAAAGCAGTGACGCCATTGTTTTCTTCACTATAACTAAGCAAAGCTTGCATGCCTAAGCAAATACCTAAGAAAGGCTTTGTTTGGCTTGCTTCGCGAATGACATCATCAAGGCCCAAACGTCTGAGTTCTGAGACACAATCACGCATAGCCCCAACACCAGGGAAGACAATGTGGTCTGCATCTAGAATGTGTTTTGGATCAGACGTTATATGGATCTCAGCACTTTCCGAAACCGTTTCTAACGCTTTAGAAACAGAGCGTAAATTGCCCATACCATAATCAATCACCGCTACGTGACGCATACCAAACCTATCTGAGTTAACATTTTGTGTTTTACGTGCTTAAAAAAATCGACGATAACGTCTTTTTAATTAAAGGCTGCCTTTTGTTGATGGCATTTGACCAAGTGCACGTTCATCTAAAGTGACCGCCATACGTAAAGCACGACCAAATGCTTTAAACATCGTTTCAGCAATGTGATGCGCATTACGTCCTTTCAAATTATCAATGTGTAAACTGACACCCGCGTGGTTCACAAAGCCCTGGAAAAACTCATAGAACAAGTCGACATCGAACCCACCGATCTTATCGCGGATAAAGGACACATCATATTCAATACCAGGCCGACCTGATAAATCTAAAACAACGCGACTCAAAGCCTCGTCTAAAGGCACATAGCTGTGGCCGTAACGGATTACACCTTTTTTATCACCAACCGCCTTTTTAAAAGCCTGGCCTAGTGTGATACCAATATCTTCGACAGTGTGGTGAGCGTCTATTTCTAAGTCACCATTGGCTTTAATCGTTAAATCGAATAGGCCGTGACGGGCAATTTGTTCCATCATGTGGTCAAGGAAAGGAACACCTGTTTCAGCACTGAATTGGCCTTGTCCATCAAGATTGATAGCAACCTCGATTTGTGTTTCAAGTGTATTACGCGCAACGGTGGCGGTGCGAGTTGTCATGGTGTGTCCTAGCGCATTGATAAATAGTAATAAACAATGATAACTGTTTAAGCAATTGGTTTGAAGGGTATCATAGTGAATTAGTGTCAGGATGAGAAGTGACAATGTCACAAACTAGCAATATTCAACCATTAATCGAAGATTTAGCCAAAAGAGAACAGGAGCAGCAAATTGCATGCGAGGACTGTTCATTATACAGACTTTGCTTACCTCTCGGCCTGCATCGAGACGATTTGCTATTGCTAGATGAAATTGTAATGCGTAGTGGAAATTATCAAGCCAAACAAAGCTTATTTACCGCTACAGAAGCTTTTAGTACTTTGTTTGTTGTGCGCTCCGGCTCTTTTAAAACAATGATTTCGACCAGCAATGGTCGAGAACAAGTCACAGGGTTTTATTTCCCAGGTGAGTTTGTTGGTTTGGAGGCGTTACATATGCCCTCTTACCAATCATCAGCAGTAGCGCTAGAAACCAGTAGTATTTGTGCCTTGCCATATCAAAAAGTACAAGCACTTGGTGAAAAATTGCCTCGGCTACAATCTCAGTTGCTTAACAGGTTGAGCAAAGAATTAGCGGGCGATAAAAACTTCATGCTGTTGCTTGGCAAGAAAACATCAGAAGAAAAATTAGCGACTTATTTGCTGTCGCTTTCTAAACGCTTTGAATTGCGCGGTTTTTCAGCAAAACAATTTGTGTTGACAATGTCACGTAGTGATATAGCGAATCACTTAGGACTCGCAGTAGAAACCATTAGTCGTGTTTTCACCAAGTTTCAAGATGACGGCCTAATTAAAACAGAAGGTAAAGTCGTGTCATTAGCTGAAATTGAAAGATTACAAGCATTGTGCGGCTAACAAATTAGTTAGAAAATCAAAAAACAGCTGTTCACTTGATCTATGTCAATGTGAAAAACCAACATCTCGGTAAGCTATCCCCAAAACGTAAAAACAAGAGTTTTAGGAGATAGAATGAGGTTAAGAAAATTGGCCTATGCCTGTATTACAGGAATAGTAATGAGTGGGCCAATACAGACAGCGTTGGCCTACGAAGCAGGAGACTGGCTTGTACGGGGACGTATTATCGATGTGAATCCGAATGACGATAGCGGCGACCTTTATACAGGCGCGGCTAATTTAGGTGAAGGTGTTTCCGTAAACGAAGATACGGTACCTGAATTAGACATCACCTATATGTTGAGTCCATATTGGGGGTTAGAACTTATCTTGGCTTATTCACAACACGATGTTGATAGTCGTGGTGTACCTTCAGGCCTTGGCTTAGGCAAAGTGATTGATGCAATGGTCCTACCTTCCACGCTAACACTGCAATATCATTTTTTGCCTAACGCAACTGTCCGCCCTTATGTCGGCTTGGGCGTGAATTACACCCACTTCTTTGATGAAAGTGTTTCCGGTGTACTCGATCAACCGGGCGCTAAAGTTAAGCTTGATGCCTCTTGGGGGCTGGCGGCACAAGCAGGCATCGATATAGATATAAACCAAGATTGGTTTGCTAACCTGGACGTTAAATATATTGATATCCAGACAGAAGCACGGTTCAGCGGTATTAATCTGGTTAACACCGCGAACATTAATACTGAGATAAACCCTTTTGTATACGGCATTGGTATAGGCCGACGGTTTTAAAAGCCAGAATTACTCTGGCGAATGTTGGAGTGAAATATCAACCCCCATTTGGCCCTTCTTTATGAAGGGCTTTTTTATTTACTTGCCAAAGATGAAAAAGCATCTTCTGTACTTAAAAAAACTTGGCCAGTGAGGTTTTGTATAAAGTGAGTGTGCGAGAGTTTGTCCATAACGGGCCCTTTCACTTCGGCAAGGTGAATACTTATCCCTGCTTCTTTTAATGCCTCAGACAAATGCTCAAGCGTTTCCAAGGCGCTACTATCGATAAAGTTGATACCACTACAAACTAAAATAAGATGTTCGATCTCTGGGTGAGTAGACATTTTCTCTGAAATTAAATTTTCGATGTAACTCGCATTAACAAAAAATAGGCTTTCATCGATACGGAGGGCGAGCAAATTAGAAGGGCCTTTTGTGTCGTAGCGCAAGACATTGCGAAAATGGCCATGCTCGACACGGCCTAAAACAGCGACATGAGGTTGGCTTGTCCGGAATAAGAAAAATAGCACCGATAAAACGACGCCAACAAAAATACCTAATTCGACCCCCCTAAACAGGACAACAACAAAAGTCACCAACATTGAAATGGCATCACCCTTATTGTAACGCCAGATCTCCATAAACCCCTTCATATCAAAAAGTTTTGTCACAGCAATGATAACAATAGAAGATAAAACAGCTAGAGGCAGAAAATAAAACCAAGAAGTGAGGAACAGAACGACAACCAGCACGATGAGGCCAGTGAAAATAGAGGCAAAAGGGGTTTGCGCGCCGGCGCTGTAATTGACAATTGAACGACTCAAACCACCTGTAATAGGATAAGCACCCGTAAATGAAGCCCCTAAATTAGCCATACCCAAACCAAACAACTCACGGTTGGGTTCAATTTTTTCTCTTTCCTTACTCGCAAGTGATTTAGCAACAGAAATACTTTCAATAGTACCAACCAAGGCGATTAAGATGGCTGGGCCCAACAACTCCCAAAATAAATCCCGATCAATAATGGGCATACCAAAACTTGGCAACCCACTGGGGATATCACCAACGATGCGTAAATTGAAGATCTCATGCCAGTTATAAAACCATGCGAGTAGGGTAAAAATCGCAACAGCAAATAAGGGACCTAGCTTGGAGCAAACATTAATGAGGGTGACAGAGGGCTGAAGTTGGGAAAGTAGCCGTTTTAGTACACGACCAGAAAAGAGAATAACCAGAGTAGAACTGATCCCAACGAACAGCGCTAACAAACTACTGTCTTGCCAGTGGCTTAATGCGAAATACAATTTTTCAACCGGGTTTAAACCAGACGGAATGTGCATGCCTAATAAATATTTCAATTGGCTCATACCGATAATAATGGCTGCGGCACTGGTAAAGCCGCTCAGAATAGGTTTGCTGAGCAGTGTGGCTAGGACACCCAAGCGAGCTAAACTCATGACCAGCAGGAGTATTCCGCTCAATAACGCAATCACAAGCGCACCGGTATGATAATCAACATGACCTGAAGCGGTCACACCGCCCATCACGCTGGCAGTCATCAATGACACAAGGGCAACAGGACCAACAGCAAGATAACGACTGCTGCCAAAAAGCGCATAAAGCATCATGGGAACGATGCTTGCGTAAAGCCCTATTTCAGGTGATAACCCTGCTAATAAAGCATAGGCCATAGACTGCGGGATAATCATAATGGCAACAGTGATACCGGCAACGATATCACCAGAGAAAGTTTGACGCGTGTAATTAGGTAACCATTGTAAAATGGGTAACATTCTTTTCATCACAATAGGCCTAGTCTAAGTACATACAAAGAAGCAACGACATGAAAAAATGCCAAGCTGAAATAAATCAGATTGGCATTAGTGGTTTTTTTCATTTTAAACATCATACTGAAATAAGATGTTAAGTAGCTTAGGAAAGGTTAAAAGCGACCTTTTAACATACCGTGCCAGTATAACTTGGGCAGTAGATCTTTCTTCAAGATATACATGCTCTTTCTTTCAACACTTTGATCAAAGGGGAAAGTTTCTTTTGGGTTTAAGTCATAATCGAACTCAGCCAAAATCAAACGCCCATAGCCTGTCACTAATGGGCAGGAAGTGTAACCATCATATTGATCAACTAACGGCTGATTATCGCGTGCAGCGAGTATATTTCTGACCATGACAGGGACTTGAGCACGAATTGCAGCAGCAGTTTTAGACGTAGGCAAGTTGCTACAGTCACCACAGGCGAAGATGTTGTCATAGCTGGTGTGCTGCATTGTTTCTTTATTGACATCGATCCAACCAGCATCATTCGTCAAGCGACTTTTCTTAATAAAAGTAGGTGGCCCCATGCGAGGTGTGACATGCAGCATATCGTATTCCATTGACACCAATTCTTCCGAATCTAAGTCTTTAAATATAGCGACTTTATTATCTGCATCAACTTCGACCAGATCATGCCTGAAGGTACGTTCTATACCTCGAGTATCACAAATTTTATTGAGTTGTTCAGCATACTTCTTAACAGCAAAGATACCAGGCATGCCTGATACAAATTTAACGTCGATTTGGTTTCTAAGACCTGAACGTTTGAAGTAATCTTCTGCTAGATACATGATCTTCTGCGGTGCACCACCACACTTGATAGGGCTACCAGGTTGGGTAAATATCGCTGTGCCTTTACCTAGATTACGGATGTTTGCCCACGTTGAGTCGAGAGATTTATAGCTATAGTTACTACAAATGCCTTTTTTACCTAAATTACGTGAAAGGCCTTTGATATCGGTCCAGTTGATCTGTAAACCAGCGGCAACGATTAAGTATTCGTAGTGAATATCACCGCTGTCTTTAGTGGTGATTTTATTGTTTTCAGGATCAAAGCCCGTAGCGGCATCTCTAATCCATTCACAACTTTCAGGAATAAGGGTAGCAGTATCTCTTTGTGAAACTTCTTTAGGCACTACACCGCCACCGACTAAAGTCCAAATCGGTTGGTAATAGTGTTCTGTTGAAGGTTCAATAATGGCAATACTGCCACTAGGTAGTTCTTTAGCCAGCCTTGCTGCCGTGCTGATGCCGGCAGCACCACCACCGACAATCACAATCTCATAATGTTGTTCAGACATAATTTATAATCTCATTCAGGCACTGCCTGATATTAGGTAGCGAAAGATTCTATAAAATAGCTTAGCGCCTAGTAGGCACTGAGAGCATTAAACGGTTGTGATGATTAGCTTGCTTTTCCCGAGTCAGACATTAAAGCTCGCATCTTATCAATTTCCCATTCCCTTGGTCCAAGCGCTTTATAAATTAATTTACCTTCAGAACTAATAAGGTAACTCATCGGTAATGCTTTAACTTCCCAACCTTCGACGGACATATTGGCGTCTAAAACAGTTTTAAAAGTGATATTGTGTTTTTTTAGGAAAGGACGGACACGGCCCTGAGGCGGTCCAGCATGAATGGCGATAATTTCAAAACCATCTTGGTTTAAAGCATCATATAGCGCCTGCATTGCAGGAAATTCTTTAACACAAGGGCCACACCAGTGAGCCCAGAAGTTAACGAGAACGTATTTACCTTCGTATTCCTTCATATCGAAAGGCTGGCCATTACTATCCGGCAATGCAATAGGAGGTGCGGTGCGATTACCTGTCATTTCAGACATGAGTGGTTTATCACTCGCGAAACTGTTTACTGAAAAAAGTGCTAAGCAGATAATGACAAATGCATGGCGTGAAAATCGTGTGAATTGTTTAGTGTTCATTTGTTGTATCGCCTACCGGTGTGGAAAATGCATCAGAAATCACTTCAGCAATATTGTCACCCGTCAACGTCTCCATAAAAGCAATTAAGTCGTTAATCTCATTCTCTGTTAGACCCAAGGGTTGTATCAGAGGTGATTGTGTGACATTCGGAAAGCCACTTTCGTTCTTGAGCATGCCGCCTTGATTATAAAAAGCAATTACTTCTTTCAAGTCGGGCATCGAACCGTCGTGCATATAGGGCGCAGTCAGAATAACATTACGCAATGTTGGGGTTCGGTATTTCCATCGGTCATCAGGATTTTGAGTTACCTCATAAACACCGACATCAGCCATTTCTGGATGCCCAACTAAATCCTTTTTGGACTTCTTAACGTAAGCATAAGTGCCTGGCGCGATCAACATACGCTCTTTCTCTGGTTTTTTCCCCATAGAGCGCTTAAAGCCGAGGCCTGTATTGTGCGCGAGCTTGTCAGTGAATAAAGCTGTTTTCTCTCCAACACTATGACAACTGATACATTGGCCTTTGCCACGGAACAACTCAAATCCGCGTTTGGCTTGGTCTGAAATAGCATTTTCTTCATTAGCAAAATACCAACGGTCAAAGGCGGAGTTACCTGATACAAGCACACGCTGGTAGCTGGCAAAAGCCTTACCTAATGTAAGAATATTGGCACCTTCCCCGTCGAATGCGGCTTCAAATAGGCCATCATAATCTTTGAGGGTACTTAGTTTTTGCAAGACATGGCCAAAAGAAGTCATTGCCATTTCATTTTTGGATAATAGAGGACCCCATATTTGGTTTTCTAGGCTTGTTTCGCGATTATCATGAAATAATCGTTCGAGATAGGCCGTGTTATAGATTGATGGAGAGTTTCGACGATTTGAACGCCCTTCTAGCCCAACCGCCTTTTCGACTTCATGGCTAGTAAACCCTTGCTCTGGAACATGGCACATAGCACAGGAAAAAGTGTCATTAAGGGATAAACGACGGTCAAAAAATAATTTTCTACCCAGATTAATTTTTTCAGCAGTCAAAGGATTGTCGACTGGTACAGGTATTTCAGGAAGGCCTAAAGGTGGGTTTTCTACGACACGGATTAAGTCTGCTTTTATGCCTTGACGGGCCGTTATAGCAACAGAGTTAGTGGTATACCCTGTTGTCTCATATCCGGTCTTATCATCTCCTGGCCCGATGCGAACACCGTTTATGGTTTGAGGCTTACCAGAGGCGGGAGATTGCTCTCCTGCCTCTGGCTCCTCAATAATAAAATGTTCTTCGTTATAAAAGTCCCGAACTTTATCAGCTCCTTGGGCGGTTATTTCTTCTGAAAAGCCGTAGTTACTATAAAAAAAAAACGGTATTAGCAGACTAACTTTTAAACTTGAATATTTCATTTTTTCACTTTACTTCTATTACTTGCTCATTGCTACGATTGGGTTTTTAGCTTGCTCAACTTTAGCTGTTTTGCCGTAGAGAGAGTAAGCACCAAAACGCATTTGGTGAGCACGACCTAGTTTTTCTGCATGGAAGTCAATAACGAACTGTTCAGTCATTTCTTTACCATCCCAGTGGTAAAGTTTAATGAATTGGTCATTATCTTGTGCTTTCTTATCCCAGTTACCTAGTAAAGAAGTGGTGTAGTAAAGACGCTTACCATCCCAGCTTGAAGAAACCATGTTTACTTGGTTACCAATTTTCTTGGAGTAGACTTCTTTAGGCGCATGTGGATCAGTAATATCGTAAGCACGTGTCATACCGTCTAAGAAAGTGTTAACCCATAAAAGAGCATCATCACTTTGGATAGAGATATCAACTGGTAACGGGATATCAGCTGGGTTAGCGATATCTGATACGTTATCAGCTTGCCACATACCGTCGTTATCATTGTCATGAAGTAAAACGATTTGTGAAGTCAATGCCGTTGTGGAGAAACAGTATTGGTTTTCAGGTTTCCATGCACAACGTACTTCTAGAGGTGCACCTGGTACGTCTAAGACTTGCTTAGGCTTACGAGTGTGAAGATCCCAGATAACCATTGTGTTACCGAAACGTTTCATCGCTTCTGCATCACCTAACATCGCACCGAAGTCCATCATGTAGTTGGACCAGCCAGTGAATGATGAAGTTAACATCACGTTTTTAGATGGTAATGCACGTACGTCGTAGCCGTAACCGTCAGCAAACTGTCCACCTTTGTGAGCACCTTGAAGGTTATCATCAGTAGGCATCCAGTAAGTGTCGATGTATTCACCACCGTTTGTGTATTCAACTAATGCAGTACGACCGCCGTGATCTTGGTTATTTGATAAACCAGTGATAATCATACGGCCTGGAAGAGCGTAAGTTGTGTGAGGACCAACAACACCACCTGATTTGCTAACGAAGTCATCGATAGTTTTAACTAAAGTAGCTTTAGCTGGATCAGTGTGTACGTCAAAGATAAAGATTTTGTTTGAATCTAAACCACCAGCCCAAAGGTATTTACGATCATCTGTGAAACCAGAATGATGTGCTTCGTTACGTCCACCGACAGATTCAGAGGCAATCACTTTACCGTAGTTGTCAGATTTTGGGTTAACGTCAACGGTAACCATTTTATCTTGTCCGTCACCTAGGCCTTCAACACCCAGAGTCCAAACATAAACGAAGTCTTCTTGACCAACGATTTTAACCATGTACGGTGACATACATGTTTCATCAGCCATAACTGGGTTTGTAGCCATCACTGAGGCAGCTACAAATGGCGCTAATACTTTTAGCGGTTTGCTAATAAACTTTTTGATATTCATATCATCTCCTAAATTTACGATTCGCATCAAAACTAAAACACTTAATTTATACTGCTTGGTAGAGATAGTAACATAAGGCTGTTTTTCTCTGCCAGTGTTAAAATTTAATCCAAACTCAATGATGTTTTTAGCCTTTAAATGATGCGCCTTCATGCAGGCATCATAGTCTTGACATACCTATATCGATAGATACCTACACGGATGATACATCAATGATATTGAAATAGAGCCTAGTATTAATACTAGGATTGCTGCGCTTTTTAAATCAATAATATTGCCCCTAAGTACAGGAAGAATACGGTGTTATCTATCATATGGCTATTATTACGAGATAATTCGTTAGAGTAAGTTATGCTGCGTGAAATGACATAAATATCCAGTTTTATACTGTACGAATATCTAGACCAAATTCGATCCAAGAAGTTTTCAAAAAAGCCTGAATTAAAGTTTAAACTGACTAAATGGTTAATTTGAAATTGGTTTAATAAAAGGTAATGGTTTCACCAACACCTATTTTCATTAAGTCTTTACCCACACGCAGGTTTCCCTGAAAAAAAGAACGCGTTGTTTCTAGGATAGTCTCTTCATCAATACCAAATAATAAAACATGGTTATAGACAGCCGCCTTGGGCTGGACGATCTCAAATAATCGGCCAGCTTGCTCAGGCGTTGTGTGATAAGACAATACTTTTTTGAGTCGGGGGTTCTGTGCTAGTAGTTGAGTATTAGCAGCGGCGATTTCATGAATGAGTAGGTCAACGCCTTTTGCATGTTTAATGAGGTTGGTGGAATACGCTGTATCGCCAGAGATGACAACGCTAGCATTCCCATAGTCAATACGGTAACCAAATGCAGGTTTAACAGGGTGATGATCAACTAGGAAGGCTGTGATGGTTATGCCACCCTGCTTGTATACAACGTCTTCTGTTGAAATATTATGGCCTTCAATACTAAATGTCTTAGGGTCTAATCCGGTATTCTTCGTACGATAATCAAAATCAGCAGCATAAGCTTGGTTGAGATGTTCGGCTAAGTTTTTTGTGCCTGTGGGCCCGGTTAGCTTCAAGGGCGTTGGTCTTTGCCAGATCCAACTTGTTAAAGAAAGATCGCTCAAGCCTGAAATGTGATCAGAGTGTAAGTGAGTAAGATAAATATGTTCGATTTGCGAGAGTGGCACCCCTGCTTGTGTTAAGCGAATTGTTGTACCGCGACCGCTATCAAAGAGGAAGTATTGGCCTTTTGCTTGAACTAGTGTTGAGGGGCCAAAGCGTTCTAGACTTGGCCTAGGTGTACCAGTGCCGAGCAGCGTGACCTCTATATAGTTTGCATAAACGGGAGGTGCCAGAAAAGCAAGGAAGGCTGTGCTAGTGAGAATGATTTGTCTGAGATAAAACATTGAAATACTCATTTTGGAGCAAGGTGTTGTCGGAGTGGGTACTATAGTGTCACGGAAGCTTTAATGGGTAAAGGATGCTTGGATAAGAAATAGAGGGCTATATGATAGCCCTCAACATTTTCATGTACGGGTCAAAAATTAAACACTTTTTTTGATCAGGCTATTCATGTCGCGCCCATTAATTGACACGGTACCATCGACAGGCACTTTTCTTGTCAAGATGTCTAATACAGGACAATTGCTTTCCGCAGCTTCTATAAGTTTAAGCAATGCTTCGTCATCGGCACTACTTTCGATAGCTGTTTGAAAGCTAACATCTGTAAATCCAGCTGGAACAGTTTCATCAAGACCAAACATGCCTTTCAAGTCTAGATTACCTTTCACATTAACTTTAACAGAATCAATTTCAACGCCCATGACAGATGCATAAGCTGAATACATGATTTCTTGGCAAGTACCTAATGCAACTAGGACGAGCTCGACAGGGTTTTGGCCAGCATCTTGTCCACCTAAAACAGGCGGTTCGTCTATGACCATTGGCGGGAAGTCTCTTACCTGTGCTGTACAACGAACGTCTTCTTCCCACTGCGTAGCTGCGCGGAAAAAAACTTTAGACGAGCTTGGGTTTTCTTGAATGCCCGTGATGATCTTCATCATGGCATTTTTTACATCAGTTTGTGACATGGCGTTATCCTCATAGTATCTGTCTTTATGACTACGCTTTGCAGTATGCTTAGGCATTTATAATTTGGAGATAGGGATTTTATTGTCAACTATTTGGTTTAAATAAAAGGAGGTTTGATATTGGGGCTATGCCATTAATTTAAGTGACAATGCCTTTGTTACCCGCCATATTCTTCAATTTCGGTGTATTGAGCTTTTCAATTGAGAATTGTTTCTTGTCACGTAAGTAACCAGCAACGACATCCCAGATCGGCGCACCTTCTGCCTGAGCGTTCACAGTCGCCCAACCAGCAACCTTATAACGCTTATCAGCCTCAATAGTTTTACCGCTATCTAGGGTCATATTTGAGATGCGTTCGCCAAAACCTGCCAGTGGGTCACAAACATAATCCATACCACCAACACGAACCATATCACCGCCTTGACGATAGAAAGGATCAACATTGAATAAGTTGTCACAGACGTCTTCAAGAATGGCCTTGATTTCGCTACCTGTCATTTCACGTGTGTAGGTTTCTGGGTAAGTGATGCAGGTTTGATCCATAACATGTTCAAAGGTAATGTTTTGGCCTGGCATAACGGTCGTACCCCAGCGGAAGCCAGGTGATAACGAAATTTCAGCACCATTTACTTCACGAAGAGCATCGCAGATAACCTGATCAAAGGTACCGTTGAAGTTACCTCTACGGTAAAGTAATTCATCAGAAACAGCTAGGGTTTCATTAAGCTGACTTTCGTAAGGTGCACGAACATCATTGATGAAAGTATCCATTTCTGCATCGGCTTCCAGGTAGTTAGAAAAAACGGGCAGCAAGGTGTAACGGAAGCCTTTAACGTGGCCTTTGCCCAATTCAAGGTCTAACACGCCTACAAATTTGCCGTTTGAACCAGCATTTGTCACTAATGTGATACCGCCAGTAGCATTTCTAACTTCGACAGGTTTAGGTACGCCATCATGTGTATGTCCACCTAAGATAGCGTCTAAGCCACCAACAGTCGCTGCAAGCTTGATATCGACATCCATACCATTATGAGAGAGGAGTATGACAGCATCAGGCTGCTCTGTTTCCTTAACCTCATCAATAAGGTCTTGTAATTCTTGGGCTTGAATACCAAAAGTCCAATCTGGAATGAAACGACTTGGATTAGCTATTGGCGTATAAGGGAAAGCCTGTCCGATGACAGCAACGCGATGATTGCCCATCGTTTTAATAGTATATGGCTTAAAGGCGTTACCGGTGTCTTCATCGTAAGCAGGTGAACCATCGAATAAGGCATCTTCGTTAACTTTAACGTTGTGCGCAATAAATTCTCCGTTAAAGGCTTCGATATTACTTAAGACTTCAGTATCTTGATAAGTGAATTCCCAGTGTCCTGTCATAACATCAACCCCAAGCAAGTTTGATGCTTCGACCATATCCATGCCGCGTGTCCAATAAGCGGTGGCTGACCCCTGCCATGTATCACCGCCATCAAGTAATAATGAGCGGTCAGTATCACCATAACTTTGACGTAATTGTTTAACTAAAGTACTGACGTGAGCATAGCCGCCAACTTTTCCAAATTTTTCTGCTGCTGTAATGAAGTCGAGAGAGGTAAAAGCATGTGATTGAATACCATTGGCATTGATATTGAAATAATCTAGAAATGGTTTACCAACGATATGGGGTGGTTTGCCATCTTCCTGGCGAACGCCAATGTTGACACTGGGCTCTCGAAAGTAAATTGGCTTTAGTTGTGCGTGACTATCCGTAATATGAAGCAGCCGAGCATTACCAAAATTAGGTATGTCATACATGTTTTCCGGTCTTGATGCAGTGTGATTAGAAAACGCTGTCCTAGGGAAAATATTGGCTGCACTTGCGATAGCAAGTAACTGAGTAAATTCACGACGATTCATAATTAACCATTTTTCAGTAAGATAATAAAAAACAGCCCAGAACTAGTCTTGATAACATAGTCCCAGGCTGCCTTGTTGTAAAGTGTAAGTAAAGCTAGATGCTTACTTAGGTGGCTTAACTGTAGATAAACCTAACGTTTCCCAGTTCTGCATACCACCACGGTACCACTTGATTTTTGAAGCTGGGTAGCCAAATTTTAATAGCGTTTTTATGTTACGTGGAGACTGACCACACCACATGCCATTACAAAACAGAACTAATGTTTTAGCTTTAGAGTAGTTCCAAAGACCTTCTTGTTCTTCGACGCCAAATTTCTCTTGCATGATTTCAGCAATATCAAATGGGCTCGCACCTTTAGCAGTATCTAGATGCGTCCATGGAATATTAACAGAACCAGCAATTGTTCCTTTGGCAACCCAGTCAGGTGTGCGTGAATCAATAACCAAAATTGAATCGTCGCCATCACTGGCCATTTTAACGTAGTGAATGATTTCTAATTCACCTAAGGTTTCAACACCTTCAGCGATAACAATAGGGCGGATACAGAAAGGAGGACATTTTCTAGATGTTTTTGCGTAATCAGCACGAATCATATTTTTAGTATCTTGATTTCTCATGATGGTCACTGTCTCACCATGGTTCATCACATCAACTGACGGTAATTCTGGTGTTAATTGCACATCAAGCGCTGATGCTGAACCTACAGCGAAAAGTGACAAAAACAGAGCAGCTACTTTGAGTGTCGTTTTATTCATATGTCTTTCTCCTTCAATTATTTTGAAAGTAAACTAATTATTTACTTTGGGATAAGTAATTGCCAATGTTTCTCGGCATAGTGAGCCTGTTCTATAGCAAGCATAGATTGGTGTTTCACTTCTTGGAACAGAGCAATCGCTTGCTCTTCGTTACCGGCTTTGGCTGCAGTGTGGGCTTCCTCTAAAAGAGGCGCTGTGACACTCCATGCAAAACCGAGGTTGTCCGCTTCAGCAAGTGAAGACTCAGCATCTGTGATCAAAGTATCAAGATCGACTGCCTCGTCATGTTGTGCTGTTGCAGGATTTTCTGTAGCAGTGTCCATTCCTGAATCAGAACAGCCAGTCATTATTACACTGGCTGCAAGCAAAACCAAGAAAGCAGAATAAGTTGTTTTTGCCATGATGTTATTTCCTTGAGCCTGGGCCATTGAGCGGCAAGCCATTAGCCATATATGTATGGAAATACTCTAAGTTACGGTATTGCTCACTTTGAAGTGCAAAGGGTTTAGCACGAACTTGTGTATTACAACCCGCATAACGTTTTTGTAAAGTGCCGATATCATCCCAAGCGAAACGAAATGCAGGGAAATGGGTTGTATGACCTAATGCCGGGCTTGTGATCTCTGCACGCAATTGCGAGCCAGCAATGCTGATATGACAAGTAGCACATGCCATGTTAAGCTGGCCTTTTCGCTCATAAAACATTCTCTTACCCGCATCATAAGCGGCTAAAGCACGTTCATCATCTGGAATAATGACATTAATAATATTGTCTCTAGATGTTGATGCCATGTAAGCCGAGACATAAGCGAGCTCGCCTTGTCCGTATGGCAAAGCTTCTTCGCCATTGCTTGTGCGACATTGGTTGATGGCATATTCGATAGTGATGACTTCACCGCTGTCAGTATCAAATTTTGGGTAATCCTGCTTAATACCTATACCGCCGTTAGGGAAGCAGTCAGCGTAACTTTTACCGTTTGCAAAAGGTGTTTCAAAGTATTCTTGACCTTCATCGACGGCATCTTCGTAAGGTGGAAATTCTTCAATTTCTAACCATTGGCTGCGAGCATTTTCATTAATGGCATATGCACCATCAGCAAAACCTGCCAGTTCGACTTTAGGGAAACGTTTTTGGAAAAAAGTCCTGATTTCGTCTTGGTCAGACTGAGGATCTGCATAACTTGGGGCGCTAACAAGCAGTGAACCAAGCAGTATTGCAGACAAACAAGTTAAACCTTTCATATAAAGATCCTTGAATGTATCGTCTTATTTAACAGGCGCTTCAACAGTCAGCGTTTCGTTTGTGTTATCGGTCCATGTCATTGCAATGGTATCACCTTTCTGTGCGCCTGCGAATGAAAATGACACATATGGGTTTTTAGAAACCGCACGGCCAAAGTCAGCGTGAAACACTACTTTATCTCCATGTGTACAAACAAGTTCTTTGATGAACTTAGCTGGGATAACTTTATCTGTTTTTTTGTCTTTACGAAGGCCCGTTTCCATAGGGTGCTTTGCAAGTACCTTGACAACAGCCATATCTTTTTTCATTTTTGCTTTAATTTTCATGTTTCTACCCTCAATATCTTTTAGTGATTAACCGCCACAGCCGCCGATTGTTACCTTAACTTCTTGCTGTTTAGTGTAGAGCTTACCATCAGCTTCAACGACCGCTTTTACGACTTGAGTTTCACCAAGCCGAATACGGATAGAAACTTCTGCAGCAGCACCCTCTGGTAATGTGAAAGAGGCTGCTAGAGGTTGTGGGTTTTTGTCTGCAAAGATACTGATGTTTGTTACGTTAGCCATTTTTGACTTCACAGTAACAGGAACAACAGAACCATTTTCAGCAATTTCTGGCACTTTTAATTTAATTGCGTCATCAGCAGTCAGTTCTGCACTGCCGTACAGGTCATTTAAGGCACCATCAACGGTACCATTATCGAATGCTTTAGACCATTTAGCCATTGCTAGTCTTGGCATAGCAGTCATTGCTGCAGCCATTGTTGTAAAGCCTAACAGGCTTTTAAGTAGTAATCTTCGTTGCATTGTGTTTTCTCCAGGTTATTTCTTATCGTTGTTGGGTACTAAAGCGTGTACAGATAGTCCACGACTTTATCAATTTCTTCTTCCGTCATCATACGGTGGCGACCATATGGTGGCATTGATGTAGCGGGATTTCTGATTGTCGGGTCCCAGACTTGTTCCCTTAGTACGGCCCTGTCCGGAAACCTGACTTTCATCATCATCAAAGGCGGCCCAACTAAACCAGCTAATTCGCCGTCATCCATTGCATGACATGCTAAGCAATTGCCTTTCTTTCTGTCAAAAGAAATCTCTTTACCTTCTGCTATGTTGTCTGCGTATGCAGAAGAGAGCAGTAATGGAAGTAGGAGCATCGCTGTAAGAAGTTGTGTTAACTTGTTCATGATAGCTTATATCCTCTTAAGAACTTTATTGACTTTTCTCGATCATGTAATGCACAGCTTCAGCTACATCCTCGTCACTTAGACTCATGTTACCGCCTTTAGGAGGCATAACACCTTCGTCACCGACATAGCCTGTAATAGCACGTTTAACGAGCATTTCAGTTCCGGTAGCGATCCTGTCGCCCCAGGCGTCAGCATCACCCGTTTTAGGAGAACCAGCTACACCATGGTCATGACATACTGCACAAGATTGGTTGTAAATAGCTTTACCATGAGTAGTCTCTGATGCAGCTTCTGCGGCTGTTTCTGCAGCACCTTCTTCTAGGTGCTCGAGGGGTGTTACACCAGCAATAGTAGAAACCACTTTGATAGATGCTGGGTCTTTACAATCTTTCATACATGTTGTGTTTTTGACATCAGGCCTATCATCTTCAAAGAAGTTTGGCTCGTTAGGCATTTTGATAGTCGAAAAGTTCTCTTTGCTTAACACAAACTCTTCATCAACAATTTCATTGAGATATAAGACATAAGCAGTAATCGCATATGTTTCATCAGCAGTTAATGATTGTGGCGCTGTAAAGGGCATTGCTCGTCGCGTGTAATCCCACAAGGTGCTTGCATATGGCCAGTAGCTACCAACGGTCTTTTCTGGACGCTCATGAGCGAGTGTACCTTCACCGCCGGCAAGGACAGGCCAGCGGCCTTCACCTTCACCGAACAAGCCATGACATGACGCACATTTTGCTTCATACAAGCCTTCACCATCAGCGACAGAACCGCTACCAGCAGGGAGACCCTGACCATCAGGACGGATATCGATATCCCAACCTGCGATTTCTTCTTGAGTTGCGGTTCGGCCAAAACCATATTTTGACTCATCTGCAAAAGCGACTGTTGATGTTAAAAGGCCTTGTGCAGCAACTGCCAAAACCAACGTTTTAAACTTTTTTTTAACCGAGTTGTACATTGTTTACCGCCCCGTCTGTCTGTACCTGCCAAGTATGGATTGAGTTTTTGTGATAGATAGAGTTCGTACCACGTGCTTCGCGTAACTGTGCAAGCGTGGGTTGAACATATCCAGTTTCATCAATAGCGCGGCTTTGAAGCAACAATGGTTCACCTTGCCAGTTAATTTCCATACTGAAACGTGTCAGTGATTTAGTTAACACTAAGCCTTTAATTTTGGCTGTTTGCCATGACACACCACCATCAAGAGAAACATCAACACGTTTCACTTTACCGCGGCCTGACCATGCGATACCTTCAAGTTGAAGTAGCCCTTTACCTTGAATTGGTTTTTCAGGGCATGGTGAAGTGATAACAGAGTTCACTTCCTGTACGAAGGTATGTCTTCTTGCAGTACCATCTGCAAGTAGATCGGTGTATTTAGAGGTTTCCTCACGATGTTCCCATGGCATATCACCGACTTCTATGCGGCGTAACCATTTAACACTAGTGTTTCCTTCCCAGCCAGGTGTGAACAATCGAACAGGGTAACCTTGCTCTGGGCGAAGCATCTCACCATTTTGAGCAAAGACAATAAGTGTATCGTCTAATGCTTTATCGATTGGAATACTACGTGACATACCCGCAGCATCAGCCCCTTCTGCTAAGACCCACTTAGCACCAGGTTTGATTCCAGCTTCTTGCAAGAGTGTTGATAGTCTGACACCTGTCCACTCAGAGCCACTTAACATACCATGGGTGAATTGCAATGCTTCCATTTGAGCGCCACGCCATTCCATACCACCATTTGCAGGACATTCTAGGAAATGAATATGTGATTCAGAAGGGAATCGCATTAAGTCATCCATCGTAAATAACAACGGACGATCAACCATGCCGTTGATCATCAAGCGATGTTCATTAGGGTTAATATCAGGAACACCACCATGGTAGCGTTCAAAATGCAGACCACTTGGTGTGATGATACCGCTCATTTCATGTAGTGGTGTCATACTGATAGAAGCAATCTTATCAGCGGTAAGCCATTCGACTGTACGGCGAATAACGTCCGATTCATATGATGACGGCAGACCATAAGGTACCGAGACAACGCCTCGGCCTAGGGTTTTGCTCCATTCAGGAACATTAGGCGGCAAGTTCGATTGACTCGCAGCTACTTGACCAACTGTCGTGGCAAGTGCGGTTCCCGCGGTTAATTTTAATCCGTTGAGCATGAAGTCACGACGTTTGTTCTTCGGTAACTCGGATGCCTCGGTCTTGATTTCTTGAAGTAAATCAGTTGTATTTTCAGATAACTTTTTCACTATCCACCTGTATGGGTTTCTATAAAATAAAATGTGAGCCTATACGTTACGCTAGACACCTGCACTTCGTGAACACGTATAAACCTGTATTTCGAGTGCGATAACTTAATACTAACAACAGGATATTATTAACAACTCTTAACCTGATATCAAATATGTTTTAGCTTTTTACGGCTATATAATTGGCGCGGTCATATGGATAAAGTCGATAACTGACGCTAACGTGCTGAGTTTTATCGTTGTTTAGTCTATTCATTGCCTGTTACGTGACAAATTCAAACTCAGTAGTAAAATCAGCTTGAAAGCAAAGGCCATAACCATATTTGCGCATCTAGTTAGCAATAAGACATGGGAAAGCTGAACTAGTTCTGAACGACCCAAAAAACGCCGGCTTTATTCTTATTTTCTTCTCTTAGCTCCTCTTCAATAAGAAGTGAGTAATGGCTTATTTCAACATCTGCTTTATGTTCAGAAGCAACAATAGACGAATAATATTTAGTTGGTCCTAATTTGCTCAGCTGTTGTTTGATATGTTCTGGTGATAAGTTTGAGCTAGTTTCATGTACGATTAACAGGCCATTCGGCGCAAGTTTCTGCCAAGCTTTATTGATGAGTGTTACTTGTTCGTCATTGGTTTTATCTGACAAAGTGTTAACCAAACTAATCACATTTAGTTCAGTTGACGCTAATGCAGTATCTTCATCATGAGCAAGGTGTAACTTGTTGCTCAATTGTCTGTTGTGGTAGGCCAGAAGCGCATCAGGGTGGTTAATCGAAGGCTCAGTGCTTGTTATCTGGCTTACAGCGTCTTTTATATTGATATGCGGGCTAAGCGAAAGTTCAGTTGCTAATAAACCATTATTAGGGTTATCGCCTAGTGCACAAAAATGAACAGAACCTTTACGGCCAAAATGGTCCTGAATTATCCTTTCTATGATGGCACTGGTGGCCATATTGATCCAGTGAGACTGGTGCAGGTTCAAGAAATAGTCATTTGCAGAGAGCTCTGTTTTTAGCTCGCAAATAAGCTGTTTGACAATTACTTGACTGCCCTGGCGCAATAAAAAGTTTGCCGTGCTGTCAATTTCGGGTGGGCTTTTACGTCCTATTCGCATCGACATAACACCGTCATTTTCTGCCCAGATATTACTCATCCCTTTCCAGCGGCTGCGGCTAATAAAGATATTCTCCAAAATGCTTCTAGCCCAGAAGTTTTTTTCAGAGGCTTGCATTTCAGGATAGACAGGTAGAACAACACAGCCATCTGGTTTAACTAATGTCATTAAGTGTCTCAGAAAGGCAGCTCCCCAACTATTTGCAAATAAAGGGAAGCTAATACCTATGTATATCCGATCTAGAGAACCAGGAGCAAAAGGGAGGAAAAAATTACCCACTTTGCCATCTTTATAATCAATATTGAGATGTGTTGAGTCTGGTGTAAAGCTATAAATATCTTGGCCAGGTTTTACTTGACTGTGAATATCGCGTTCGCCAGAAAAATAATACTCTAAATCTTCTTTAATATATTTTTCTGCTTTATGAAATACCAAATCAGTCATTGTCTTAATGGCTATCTACTTTAAAAAGGCGTGACTATAGCGCGTTTGGCTAAATTTGCCAATTAAAATGCTTGCTTAGGGGTAGTTTTCGAGGAAAGTTGTAGTGCGAAGAAGGGTCTAATTAGAAGGAATAAATCAGCCCTCTTGCCAATGCAAGAGGGCTGGAATACATTTTAGTGTGCGTGTTGAGCTTTAGCTGGAGCTAGAGCTTGTGTTGTTACATTAGAGTTAACAACATCTGGACGTACAGACCAAAGAATTGCTAGGATTTCATTTTTTTCTTGCTGTGCGATAGCATTTTCGTCAAGCGCTAACATGATATCGTCAACAACAGCATTGAATTCTGTTTCACTGATGTTCATAGCAGCATGTGTCGTCTTCATATCTTGGCCTGTGTACTCAACATTAGCACCAGTCGCCATTGCGAAGATTTCATATACTTTTTGTTTTACATAAACAGGATCGCTGTATTGGAAACGGTTTTTAACGATTGGGTTTTTACCATGGTTATCCCAGATATCAGAAACGATTTCACGTGCAACTGGCTCACCGCCAATACGTTCGAATAATGTTGGGCCTTTTGCCTCTTCTGCAATCGCAGTGAATGAAGCCGCTAATAAACTAGCAGATAACACAGTGTTAAGTAGTTTTTTCATTTTAGTCTCTCTATATGTGTTCAATTGTTTATAAAAAAAGCCAGGACAAATGCCCTGGCTTTCTAATTTAGGTAATGGGCACTACGTTATAATATTACTACTATAAGCCATTACTAAACAAGCTTTTGCTTATTCAAAGTGCCATGTTAGTGCGAAACCAGCATGCCATGATGAAACTTCAGAGTTTGTGTGCTTGCCAGACAAGAGTCCGCCTGGGCTATCACCATAATCTCTATCTTCTTCAAGTTGGTAAGCAGCATGCATATCTAGATCTAAGAATGGCGCTAAGAAACCCTTATAACCAGCACCAACACTGACACGGTGACGATAGATAACTTGAGCTTGTGCTGCTTGTAGATATTCAGTTACGTTAATACCTAATGCGCCTTGTGCAGGTATTGCAGCACATGATCCTGGTAAGCCAGCACATACATTAGCCAACTGACTCAGGCCTTGAACGTTTTCACGTGATGGATCATCAGCGTAACCGTAACCAGCACGGAACTCCCATGGGCCTTGTGTCAATTGCGCACCCATTGAGAAAATCCATTGGTCAGTGTAAACATCTTGCCAAAAATCAGCATTAGCATAGTTTTTGTACATTACATCAGCAGCTAAATATAAGTTGCCATCCATGTACATTTCATTACTGATACCAACACCGAGTGTACGAGGTTGCTCAATGATTAAATTTGTCATGGCACCATCAGCACCAGATCCGCTCGGGGATACTTGGATAATATCATCAAAATCTTGACGTAATTCTGAGTGATAGAACATACCAATTTGTGTGGCATGCGGCAGTTTGTAAGTCATACCCAAGCTACCTTTAAAGGCAATATCATGTGTTTGAGCTGATGTAGATACTAAGCCTAAATCAAGCATTGAGTATGTCGTAGTTGCTGCTGCACCAATTGTTAGGTTTTGTGTTAAATCCCAACTCAAGCCGAAGTTAGCGCCGATTACGATAAGCTCTGCACTCGCACCAATTGCGTTTGGATCTTTACGGTACTCAACACCGATACCATTTGTTGCTGTCACACCAGCACCAAGTGTTCCAGGAATACCTAGACCGCGAAGATCTTGTGTCACAGCTATCTGTGGTACGAGGTAGCCTTCGTTACGGTTGCTTTGTTTGAAAGCACCGCCACCAACTAATCCTGTTACAGCTCCATTATGCTCTAGAACAGCACTTGGTTTATACCATGTTGCACCAAAAGTGAATTCAGTACCACGGAATTCTGACAAACCCGCTGGGTTGCCAAATACTGCAGATACGTTGTCTAGTGGTTTAGCGATACTAGTACCAGCCATTGAGCCAGAAACCGGGGCCAAGACATTGTGAAGGTCATAGCCGTAAGGCCCTGCCATCACGCTTGTGGACGTAGCTGCTAGCAGCGCTGTCGACAAAGCTAAGCGATTAAATTTTTTCATTTATTTCCCTCTTTGTTGTTCATTTATATAAATTGAACGATGAAGGTGAAGTCGATAAATCAATTTCAAAATCATCTTATATTTTCGTTAGAGAATAAAAGTTAGCTTTAACACTAAAATCAATTCTTTAACGTTTGTCTCTAACACAGTGTGTTATATCGGACTATATATCGTTCTTATTAGGCAAGTCTAGATGTAATGCACGCATTTGTGACAAAAAGTGGTATTTTCCAAGCGCTTGTTGCAAAAAAGCAACGATATCAGCGAGGTTGCCAATAATCGTTGCTTTCAGGTGTTGCTAAAATGCTTTATTTAAACCATTCAAATGGACGTTCGCCCGCAATTTTGAAATATAAAGCCATGTTAATCATATGAATAACAAGTAATGCGACGCCAGTACCTACGGCCCACACTGGGTTTCTGAAGTGCTCATGAGCACCGATTGTGAACAAGCCATATCCTGCGATAGCTGTCCAGATAACCATAACTACTATTGCTTTAAAAGAAGCCATAATTAATCTCCAATTTATTAAGTTAATCAACAGGGCAAAATCACTTAAGCCCTGACATGTTTATTACTATTAAGGCGTATTGCTTTTATCTAGGAACTTATCAAAGAAGATAGCTTCTTTGGTAACACCATTTTTTTCAAATACGCTAATAGCCGCATCAATCATACCCGGTGGGCCACAGAGGTAAGCTTGTCCTGAGACATTGTTTGATTCACTATCAACGATGAATTCAGTACATAAGCCTCGACTGCCTTCCCATGCGCTATCATCAGGTTCTTCCGATAGACAAGGGATATATTCGAAGCTGCCAAGACCTTTGCTCTGCCAATCTGATGCCATCTGAGCAATTAGATCGTCAAGGTAAAGGTCTTTTTGGCTTCGAGCACCAAAAATAAAGCGAACATCACGCTTAACGCCTGATTCAAGTGCAGCTTGTAAAATACCCACCACTGCACTCATTCCACTACCGCCGGCAACACATGTCATCATTGCTGGTTCGTCGGCCAAACCGAATTGGCCGTAGGGTCCGCTCATTGTTAATGTTTGCCCGATACGATCTTCCTCAAACAACCAGTCGGTAAATTCACCACCCGGTACTTTCCGGATGTAAAACAAGAATTCTTTCTGGCCAAGTGTGGGTGTAGTTGCAAACGAGTAACTACGACCTTCACTTAGGTGTGGTAGCTTCAAGTCAGCATATTGGCCAGCTTTGTACAAGAGTTCACTAGACGAACTGTTATCAGGGTCGATAATTTCGACAGTTAACTCTTTGATGTCATGCGTCAGGTCACGAATCTGTTTAATGACAGCGTCAGATTCCCAGTGATGCTGCTGTTCACCTTCAGCCAACAATTCAACTTCGACTTCGATATCAGTCTTTAATTGAGTTTGACAAGCCAAGATGTAACCATTTTTTAACTCATCTCCTTCAAGCACGTAGCTGAAATCAGCTAAGGGCTTGATCTTACCTTCGACGAGGCGACACTTACAGGAGCCGCAGCTCCCAACACGACAATCATGAGGCCAGGCTAAATCTGCTTCAAGTGCTGTTTTTAGGAGGTTGTCCCCCGGTTTAACAGTAAGAGAAGTGGAACCATTAACTCTGGCTGTGTAATCTTGCTTTTTATTTTTGAAAAAACCAAACATATATTATTTCTTTGAGGTTAAAAGTGTGTAACGTCTATACGTTAATGCTGACTGAGCGTAATTTATTACTACGGATCTCATCAAGAGAAGGTAGAACAGTATAAGCAACATAATTTTCTTTACTCATACTCTTTCTTACTTTCATATTGCCCCACCATGCTTTGATACCTGGCATAGAATCAACCAGTGATTCTTGACCGTGTAGGCATAATGCATGAATACTTGGAGCCCAGTGGATATCAGCTAAGCTGAACTCACCAACAATGTAATCTCCACGTTTGTTACGTGAATTTAACTGTGTTTCTAGCATGTTCATGCCAAGCTTGACGACTTCCATGGCACTATCGTCACCTTCTGCTAATTTAGCCACAGCTGGTCCGAAGTGAGAAGAAGCAATGTGAGACCATTGATAATTAACAGCTCTGACTACGCCGTTACGCGGAACGAGCGAAGGACCAAAACCTTTGTCATCTAAATATGACATGATAGCTTCAGTACCGTAAATGTAGAAATCTACATCTTTAAGAACTGGAATTGAACCGAACGGTGAGTTCTTTTTAAGTTCATTCATTTCAACTTCTGAGTTTGCATCTACAGAACGACCGTCGATATCGACGCCTTTCTCTGCAGCCGTTAGTAGGATTTTACTTGTGTTTGCACAACCAGCAACACCCCATAGTACTTTTACATCTGATAAATGATCTCCAATAGCCATTTAACTTTCCTCCACTTAGAATTTATTAAAATAAAATATTAAACTTAGTCTTGAACTGTTAAAGCACCTGATGGGCACTTCGCAATTGTTTCCAGAACTTCTGCCTCAGAAGCTGCATTTGTGTCAATTACAAAATTACCATCTTCGACTTTGAAGACATTTGGTAAAGAGTTAACACATACACCGGCATGTTCGCAGGCGTTTTGATCCCATTTTACTTCCATTTTTCTACCTCACTTTATAATGAATATGACACGATAATTCAGGCATATTCAGGGCGTATGGCCGAAGCAAACATGATTTGTATTACTTCAATCTGGCCAAGTTTGTGAATTTTAATACTGCTTTAGATAAAACCTATCGAAGCATTAAGTTCGTTCAAGAGATATCCTGTTGAGCAGTCGCCTACCTAAACAGTTTGGTCAATCTTCAGGTGCTTGTTCAGGGCGCCTGTTTGATATCTCTTCTATTGTGGGTTCAAAAAAGATGGGCCCGGAGGTATCTCCGAGCCCATTAAGAGGTCTGCTTAGATAGGGCTGTATGAATCATGACCCTCTGGCATATGATAGCCAGCTTGAGTATTGATTCTAGCAGCGATTTCTAATTCGCCTTCAGTAGCGAAGTCTCTGTCCCATGTAGCGAGTTTTTTCTTCATAACCATATGGTATAAAGGTGGGATAAGCGCCACAGTAAACTCTGTGAAGTAA
>JAQWIT010000019.1 GCA_029248745.1 Gammaproteobacteria bacterium | reverse complement strand
CATCTTGTCGAAAGACGAAGGTGGCCGACACACACCATTCTTCAATGGTTACCGTCCTCAGTTCTACTTTAGAACAACAGACGTAACAGGTGCATGTGAATTACCATCGGGCGTAGAAATGGTTATGCCTGGCGATAATGTAAAAATGGACGTAACCCTAATTGCACCGATTGCGATGGAAGAAGGATTACGCTTTGCTATTCGTGAAGGCGGCCGTACCGTTGGTGCTGGTGTCGTTAGTAAAATCACTGAGTAAATAAATAATGGCAACAAACCAAACTATAAGAATCCGCTTGAAATCATTCGATCACCGTCTGATAGATCAATCGGCTAAAGAAATTGTCGAAACAGCAAAACGTACTGGCGCTCGTATCAATGGACCTATTCCATTGCCGACAAAGAAAGAACGTTTTACCGTTTTGATTTCGCCGCACGTCAATAAGGATGCACGGGATCAGTATGAAATCCGTACACACAAACGCCTTATGGACATTGTTGAGCCTACTGATAAAACAGTAGATGCACTCATGAAACTGGATCTCGCCGCTGGTGTAGATGTCCAGATCAAGTTGAATTAAGAGGGGCTCGAGCAATGACTATTGGACTTGTCGGCCGTAAACGTGGAATGACACGCGTCTTCACAGAAGATGGCGTATCAACTCCCGTAACGGTAATCGAAGTTGAACCTAACCGTGTCAGCCAATTAAAAACGGTTGAGACAGATGGCTATAGTGCTGTCCAAGTAACAGTGGGTTCAAAGAAAACATCACGTGTCACTAAGCCCCAAGCTGGACACTTTGCAAAAGCAGAATCTGCTTCTGGTCACAAAGTGTGCGAGTTTACTGTTGAAGGTGAATCAGAGCTTGAGCTTGGTTCAGAAATCAAAGTAAGCATGTTTGAAGCGGGTCAGAAAATTGATGTTAGCGGTATAACAAAAGGTAAAGGATTTGCAGGTGGTATGAAGCGTTATGGTTTCCGTGGTGGTGATGCCACACATGGTAACTCTATCTCTCACCGTTCTGCTGGTTCAATCGGCCAATGTCAAACGCCAGGTCGTGTCTTTAAGGGCAAGAAAATGGCAGGACATATGGGTGATAAGAAACGTACTTTACAAAACCTATCGGTAGTTAGGGTAGATGAAGAACGAAACTTACTGTTAGTGAAGGGCTCTGTCCCAGGCGCAACAGGGTGTGACGTTGTTGTTCGTCCTGCTGTAAAAGCCTAAAAGATTCTTAGGGGAATAATTGTGGATCTTCAATTACAATCATTTGATGGAGCTAAAGCCGGAAACATCACTGTTTCTGAAGCGATGTTCGATCGTGAATACAATGAATCTTTGGTTCATCAAGTCGTAACAGCGTATTTAGCTGGTGCAAGAGCAGGAACACACGCGCAAAAAACACGCTCAGAAGTGAGTGGTGGTGGTCGTAAACCTTTTGCTCAAAAAGGGAGTGGTCGCGCACGTGCAGGAACAATCAGAAGTCCGATCTGGCGTTCTGGTGGTACAACCTTTGCTGCTAAGCCACGCGATTACAGTCAAAAAGTGAATCGTAAAGTGTATCGTAATGCACTTTGCTCTATTTTGTCTGAACTACGTCGTAAAGACAGCTTAGTTATTGTAGATAAAGTAGACTTAGCAACACCAAAAACGAAAGACTTATTAGCTAAAACAGATGCTTTAGGTGTGAAAAATGCACTCATCGTTACTGAAAATGCAGCGGGTAACCTAGCATTAGCTTCACGCAACTTATATGACATTGCAGCGACTGATGCAGCACATGTAAATCCTGTTGCGTTGTTACGTTTTGAAAAAGTGGTCATGAGTGAAGATTCTGTTCGCAAATTAGAGGAGTCATTACTATGAACTCAGAACGCTTAACAAAAATTATTTTAGGGCCAGTTGTGGCAGAAAAAGCGACTCGCGTTGCTGAAAACCATAATCAGGTAGTCCTAAAAGTATTGCCAGATGCGAACAAGTTAGAAATTAAAAAAGCGGTTGAACAACTGTTTGAAACGAAAGTTGAGTCAGTGACGACAACTAATGTGAAAGGTAAGTCTAAACGCACAGGTCAGATCATGGGCAAGCGTAGTGACTGGAAAAAAGCCTACGTAACATTAGTTGAAGGGTCAGACATCAACTTTGTTGGCGCTGAATAAATAAATAGAATACGGGTGAGGAAACAGGAATGGCGTTAAAAAAAGCTAAACCTACATCGGCTGGCCGCAGGTTTGTTGTTGAAGTTAAAACAGCAGATCTCCACCGTGGTGCACCATATGCACCATTGGTTGAGAAAAAGGCAAAATCAGGCGGTAGAAATAATGCAGGTCGCATCACGGTAAGACATCGTGGTGGTGGTCATAAACAACGTTACCGTCTTATCGACTTTAAGCGTAACAAAGATGGCATTCCAGCAGTGGTAGAGCGTATTGAATACGATCCAAACCGTACAGCACATATTGCATTATTATGCTATGCAGATGGTGAGAAAGCATACATCATCGCGCCTAAAGGTGTTGTGGCTGGAGATAGATTAGAGTCAGGTGAGAATGCAGCGATTCGTGCAGGTAATGCAATGAAGTTATCTGTCATACCTCTAGGTAGCACGATTCACTGTATTGAGATGAAACCTGGTAAAGGTGCTCAAATTGCACGTAGTGCCGGTAGTAGTGCGCAGTATGTTGCACGTGAAAATGGCTACGCAACATTGCGTTTACGTTCAGGTGAAATGCGTAAGATTCCTCTTGATTGTAAAGCAACACTTGGCGAAGTAGGTAATGGTGAACATTCACTAAGAT
Organism: Gammaproteobacteria bacterium; assembly: GCA_029248745.1. GTDB lineage: Bacteria > Pseudomonadota > Gammaproteobacteria > Nitrosococcales > Methylophagaceae. The sequence goes on along the minus strand of JAQWIT010000019.1, from coordinate 11,299 downwards.
CGCTAGGTAAGGCTGGAGCAACACGCTGGCGTGGTGTTCGTCCTACCGTTCGTGGTGTCGTAATGAACCCGGTAGATCATCCACATGGTGGCGGTGAAGGTCGTACATCAGGTGGTCGTCACCCGGTATCACCATGGGGTATGCCAACTAAAGGCTATAAAACTCGTAAAAACAAGCGTACAGATAATTTGATTGTACGTCGTCGTAATAAGAAATAAAGGCTAGGAATTAAGTATGCCGCGTTCAATTAAAAAAGGTCCTTTTATAGACCTGCACCTTGAAAAAAAGGTTTTAGAAGCAGTAGAAGCAAATAATAAGCGTCCAATCAAAACATGGTCTCGTCGTTCGATGATTATTCCAGATATGATTGGTCTTACGATTGCTGTTCATAATGGTAGACAACACCTACCTATATTCATTACAGAAGATATGGTTGGGCACAAGTTGGGTGAGTTTTCTCCAACGCGTACCTTTAAAGGTCATATCGCTGATAAGAAAGCGCGATAGGTCAGGGGTAGAGAAATGGCGACGAAAGCAAAATATAGCTACGCAAGAATTTCTGCACAAAAAGTACGTTTAGTTGCAGATCAAATCAGAGGATTGCCCGTTGAAAAGGCAATTAACTTATTAACCTTCAGCCCGAAGAAAGCAGCAGTTTTGATGAAAGAGGTTTTAAACTCTGCCATCGCAAATGCTGAACATAATGATGGTGCAGATATCGATGAGCTTTATGTAGCTGCTGTTATGGTCGATGAAGGTTCAACAATGAAACGTATGTCACCACGTGCTAAAGGACGTGGTAACCGTATCCTTAAACGCACAAGCCACATTACTGTGGTTGTAGACGAAAAGTAAGAGAGAATACTTATGGGACAAAAGGTTCACCCAACTGGCTTTAGACTTGGTATAATTAAGGATTGGAATTCAATCTGGTATGCCGATTCTTCTGAGTTTTCTGGTCTACTAGATAAAGATCTGAAAGTACGTGCTTATCTTAAGGATAAATTGTCACATGCTTCGGTCAGTAAAATTCAAGTAGATAGACCTGCAAAGAACGCTAAAATCACGATTCATACGGCGCGTCCGGGTATCGTTATTGGTAAAAAAGGCGAAGATATCGATAAGTTGCGCCAAGAGGTGTCAGCTATTATGGGTGTTCCCGTCAATGTCGGCGTAGAAGAAATTCGCAAACCTGAGCTAGATGCAACTTTAGTTGCTGAGAGTGTCGCGCAGCAATTAGAGCGTCGTATCATGTTCCGTAGAGCGATGAAACGTGCTGTAACGAATACTATGCGTTTAGGTGCGGAAGGTATTCGTATTAATGTTGCAGGCCGTTTGAATGGTGCCGAAATCGCACGTACCGAATGGTATCGTGAAGGTCGTGTTCCATTACACACATTACGTGCTGACATTGATTACGGCACAGCAGAAGCGAACACGACTTACGGCATCATTGGTGTCAAAGTTTGGATTTTTAAGGGCGAAGTTTTCGACGCACATGCGCAAACTGAAGCCCCAGTTGAAAAATAAGGTTTTAACCAATGTTACAGCCAAAAAGAACAAAATTTAGAAAGCAGATGAAGCTGCGTAACCGTGGGTTAGCTAACCGTGGTTCGAAAGTGAGTTTCGGTGAGTTCGGCCTTAAATCTGTAGACCGTGGTCGCATTACAGCTCGTCAAATTGAAGCAGCACGTCGTGCGATGACACGTTACATCAAACGTGGCGGCAAAATTTGGATCCGTGTTTTTCCGGACAAACCAATTACCAGTAAGCCGCTTGAAGTACGTCAAGGTAAAGGTAAAGGTAATGTCGAGTACTGGGTTGCTAATGTACAACCAGGTCGCATGCTATATGAAATGGAAGGTGTTGAAGAAGAAGTGGCACGTGAAGCGTTCCGTTTAGCTGCTGCAAAACTTCCGGTTAAAACAACATTTGTCACACGGGCAGTACTGTAATGAAAGCAAGTGAAATTAGAGCAAAATCTGCTGAAGAAATGACGCAAGAGCTAGATGAGTTGCATAAAGAGCAGTTCAACTTACGCATGCAGCATGCGACGGGTCAATTGACGCGCAGTAGCGAAATGAAACGTGTTCGCCGTGATATTGCACGCATCAAAACTGTACTAAGCGAAAAGAAATAGGGCGTAGACATGAGTGAACAAGAAAATAATATTCGTTTAGTAACGGGTCGCGTCATCAGCGATAAGATGGATAAATCAATCACTGTGTTGGTTGAGCGTAAAGTACCGCACCCACTTTATAAAAAATATGTAAAACGTTCTACAAAATTGCATGCACATGATGAAGCAAACACATGCAACGTAGGCGATGTTGTCAACATTACATCAACACGACCAATGTCAAAGACTAAGTGTTGGAAATTAGTCGACGTTGTGACACGTGCTAAGTAATACCGGTTATATTGGAGTTTAGACCATGATTCAAATGCAAAGTAGTCTAGATGCCGCGGATAACAGCGGTGCACGACGTGTTGAATGTATTAAAGTACTAGGCGGTTCACACCGTCGTTATGCAGGTATTGGTGACGTTATTAAAGTCACAATCAAAGAAGCTGCACCACGCGGTAAAGTCAAAAAAGGTGAAGTACACAATGCTGTCATCGTCAGAACACGTAAAGGTGTTCGTCGTCCTGATGGTTCATTAATTCGCTTTGACGCTAATGCAGCTGTGCTATTAAACGCAGCACATCAGCCAATTGGCACACGTATCTTTGGTCCTGTAACACGTGAACTACGTGGTGAGAAGTTCATGAAGATTATTTCGTTAGCGCCTGAAGTGCTATAAGTTTTAGGAGACGCTGAGATGGAAAGATTGAAAACAGGTGATCAAGTTGTCGTATTAGCCGGCAAAGATCGTGGTAAACAAGGTGAAATCAAAGCCCGCGGAGAAGATGGTAAGTTCGTGGTTGAAGGTGTCAACTTGGTGAAAAAGCACACTAAGCCAAATCCGAATACTGGAACAATAGGCGGCATCTTAGAAAAAGAAATGCCGATTGATGGTTCAAACCTGGCTTTATTAAACCCTGCTACAGGCAAGGGCGAAAAAGTGGGCTTTAAAATTTTAGATGACGGCCGCAAGGTTCGCGTGTTTAAATCAAACGGCGAAGTTGTCGGCGCATAAGCGACGAATTAGGTAATTACAGTGAGCAGATTAAAAGATTTTTATCGTGATGAAGTAGTCAAACAGCTAACAGAGCAATTTGGTTATAAATCAGTAATGGAAGTACCTAAAGTGACTAAGATCACACTTAACATGGGTGTGGGTGAAGCGTTAACTGATAAGAAAGTATTAGAAAACGCCGTATCTGATATGGAAAAAATTTCAGGTCAGAAAGTAGTTGTCACTAAAGCAAAGAAATCAATTGCAGGGTTTAAATTACGTGAGGGCTGGCCAGTAGGTTGTAAAGTCACATTACGTTCAGACCGTATGTATGATTTCTTAGATCGTTTGATTACGATTGCGATTCCAAGAGAACGGGATTTTCGTGGTTTGAGTCCTAAATCTTTTGATAAGCAAGGTAATTACAGTATGGGGGTGAAAGAACAAATTATATTCCCAGAAATTGAGTACGATAAAATTGATAAGCTAAGGGGAATGGATATCAGTATTACAACAACAGCAAAAACGGCTGAAGAGTCGCATGCATTGTTGGCTGCATTTAAATTCCCTTTCAGAAAATAAATATAGGTTGGATGGACTAAGTTATGGCTAAACGCTGCATGGTTAATCGCGAAATTAAACGCGAAAAATTAGTGAAAAAATATGCTGTTAAACGCGCTGAACTCAAAAAGCAAATGCTAAACCCAGCATTGTCTTTTGAAGAGCGTCAAGAAGCAGCTAAAAAGTTTCATGCATTACCACGGAATTCAAGCGCAAGTCGCATGAGAAACCGTTGTAACTTAACAGGACGCCCACACGGTTATTACCGCAAGTTCGGTTTGTCTAGAAATAAACTACGCGAACATGCAATGAAAGGTGATATCCCTGGCCTTGTAATGGCTAGTTGGTAAGCACTGATAGAATTTGTGGAGCTAGAATAAAATGAGTATGACAGACCCAATTGCAGACATGCTAACGCGTATTCGCAATGCACAACAAGCGAATAAAACTGAAGTAGCGATGCCTTGTTCAAATGTAAAAGTGAGCATAGCAAAAGTACTTGCAGATGAAGGTTACATTTCTGCACATAATGTTTCAGAAATAGAAGGCAAAAAAGTCCTTTCAATTGCACTTAAGTATTTTGAAGGCAAGCCTGTTATTTCACAAATTGATCGCGTAAGTAAACCTGGTCTTCGCGTTTACAAAGCAGCAAATGAGCTGCCAAAAATCATTGCAGGTTTAGGTATTGCGGTTATCTCTACATCACAAGGTGTAATGACTGATCGTAAAGCACGCTCACTTGGCCAGGGCGGTGAAGTCCTGTGTGCTGTTAGCTAGAGTATTGGAGAATATAGAATGTCACGTATAGCTAATGCGTCAATAGAAATACCGGCAGGCGTAGAAGTTTCTTTGAACGGCACCGAAGTATCTATTAAAGGTACTAAAGGCACTTTAACACGCAATGTTCATAGCGCTGTTGAAGTAAAGCAAGAAGGAACGACACTAAAGTCATCTGCTCGTAACGAGGCAAAGCAATCAGTTGCATTAGCAGGCACAACACGTGCTTTGTTAAACAATATGGTGATTGGTGTGAGCCAAGGTTTTGAAAAGAAATTAACGTTAGTAGGCGTTGGTTACCGTGCTAAAGCGCAAGGTAGCAAACTAGATCTGACATTAGGTTTTTCACACCCTGTTCAATACATGGTGCCAGAAGGCATTAAAATTGAAACACCAAGCCAAACTGAAATCATTGTAACTGGTGCTGATAAAGAAGCAGTAGGTCAAGTCGCGGCAGATATTCGTGCGTATCGTCCACCTGAACCTTATAAAGGTAAAGGCGTACGTTACACAGACGAGTATGTTGCTCGTAAAGATGCTAAGAAGAAATAATTAGGCAAAACTATGGATAAGAAAATATCACGTTTACGCAGAGCCACGAGATCACGAGCAAAAATGAAAGAGCTCGAGTCATATCGTCTAACTGTACACAGAACGCCACGTCATATATACGCACAAGTGATTTCGCATGACAGTACAAAAGTCATCGCGTCTGCATCAACACTAGACGCTGACGTGAAGAAAGAATTAAAAAGCAGTGGTAATGCTGAAGCGGCAGCGATTGTCGGTAAAGCCATTGCTCAACGCGCATCTAGCGAAGGTGTCACAGCAGTGTCATTCGATCGCTCTGGTTTTAAATATCATGGTCGAGTGCAAGCACTCGCTGAAGCTGCCCGTGAAAACGGCTTGCAGTTTTAATTTTACATAGGGTTTAGCTCATGGCTCAAAATGAACAACGACAACAACCTACAGATGGTTTTGTAGAAAAGTTAGTTGGCATCCGCCGCGTCGCAAAAGTGGTAAAAGGTGGTCGCGTATTTGGTTTTTCTGCTTTAACGGTGGTTGGTGATGGCGAAGGTCGCGTCGGCTTCGGTCAAGGTAAAGCACGTGAAGTACCTGTTGCTATTCAAAAAGCAATGGATGAAGCACGTAAGAATATGCAAACTGTCACATTAGATGGACATACTTTGCAACATCCTGTGACATCACACTTCGGCGCTGCAAAAGTTTTCATGCAGCCAGCATCTGAAGGTACAGGTGTTATTGCAGGTGGTGCGATGCGTGCAGTATTCGATGCCGTTGGTGTTCATAATGTACTCGCTAAATCAATTGGTTCAACAAACCCATTAAATGTTGTTCGTGCAACAATTAAAGGTTTGACTGACATGAATAACCCAGAAGCAATTGCTGCCAAACGTGGCAAATCTGTTGCTGAGATCATGGAATAAAATAATGGCAGCTCAAGGTAAATTAAAAGTGACATTGCTGAAAAGCACAATTGGTCGCTTAGCAAAACATAAAGCATGTGTTGCAGGTCTTGGTTTAAGGAAAACCGGCAGCAGTGCACTCGTCATCGATACGCCAGAAAATAGAGGCATGATTAATCACGTGTCATATCTATTGAAGGTCGAGGAAGTTTAAAATGAACTTAAATACAATTGTGCCAGCTCCAGGAGCTAAAAAAGACGCGAAACGTGTAGGCCGCGGTATTGGTTCTGGTCTGGGTAAGACTGCAGGACGGGGCCACAAGGGTCAAAAATCACGTTCAGGTGGTTTTACTAAACGTGGTTTTGAAGGTGGTCAAATGCCTTTACAACGTCGTTTGCCAAAAGTGGGTTTCTCATCACGCAAAGCGGTGACAACGGCAGAAGTGCGTTTAGATGTATTGCAAAACCTTGGCTTAGAAGTAGTTGACTTGCTGGCGTTAAAATCAGCTGGTGTTATTTCAGAGAATATTCTTCGTGCAAAAGTAATTGGCTCAGGTGATATTACATCTGCAGTAACAACTAAAGGTTTAGCAGCGACAGCGGGTGCTCAAAAAGCAATCGAAGCTGTCGGTGGTAAAGTAGAAGAGTAAAGACTGTGGAAAAAAACAAACAACGCGAACTACTAGCGACAGGAAAATATAGCGAACTGAAGAGTCGCTTACTTTTTGTTCTGGGCGCCTTGCTTGTTTTTCGCTTAGGAACATTTATTCCAGTGCCAGGTATTGATCCAGGTGCACTAGCGATCATGTTCGAGCAACAAAAAGGCACAATCTTAGACATGTTCAACATGTTCTCGGGTGGAGCGCTCGAACGACTGTCTGTATTTGCATTAGGAATCATGCCGTATATTTCTGCATCGATCATTATGCAATTATTAACGGTGGTCCATCCTAAGCTTGCCCAAATAAAAAAAGAAGGCGCTGCAGGTAAAAGAAAGATTACACAATACACACGTTACGGCACATTAGTTTTAGCAACTTTCCAAGCATTAGGTATAGCTATTGCTTTAGAAAGCCAAAGTGCCGCAGGTGTTGGTGTTGTTATCGATCCAGGTTTTATATTTAGAATCAGTGCTGTGATTACCTTGGTGACCGGCACCATGTTCTTAATGTGGTTAGGTGAACAAATTACAGAGCGTGGCATTGGTAATGGTATCTCATTGATTATCTTTGCAGGTATCGTTGCTGGTTTGCCATCTGCCGTCGGTGGCACGTTAGAACTAGCAAGGACAGGTCAATTACATACGTTTTTAGTTATCGTGATTGCGATACTAGCCTTAGCAGTGACAGCATTTGTTGTCTTCGTTGAAAGAGCTCAGCGACGTATCCCAGTCCATTACGCCAAGCGTCAGCAAGGTCGTAAAATGGTACAAGGTCAAGTGACTCACTTACCACTTAAGTTAAACATGGCAGGTGTTATACCACCAATATTCGCATCGAGTATTATCCTCTTTCCAGCAACCATTGCAGGCTGGTTTGGTAGTGCTCAAGGCATGGGTTGGTTAAAAGATATTTCGACATTAATGTCACCAGGTCAACCGATGTATGTGTTGTCCTATGCCGTTGCGATTATCTTTTTTTGTTTCTTTTATACTGCGTTAGTATTCAACCCGAAAGAGACAGCAGAAAATTTACAAAAATCAGGTGCGTTTATTCCTGGTATTAGACCAGGTGAACAAACAACACGTTATATAGATAGCGTAATGGGCAGATTAACACTTGCTGGTGCTATCTATATTTCAGCTGTATGTTTGCTGCCAGAATTCTTGATTTTATATTGGAGTGTACCCTTCTATTTCGGTGGTACCTCACTATTGATTATTGTTGTTGTAGTGATGGACTTCGTCTCACAAGTCCAATCACATATGATGTCACAGCAATACGAAAGTTTGATGCGTAAGCAGAACAAAAACAACAATGGTATGACTGGCTTTTTAGGCTAGAAACAACCGATATTAAAGAAGTATTGGAGAAGATAGATGAAAGTCCAGGCATCAGTAAAAAAGATTTGCCGCAATTGCAAAATTGTAAAACGTAAAGGTGTATTGCGTGTTATCTGTAAAGAAGCACGTCATAAGCAACGCCAAGGTTAAGATAAATAACTGAATTAAATTATTGTTGAATAGAAGAATTATCTGATATAATTCTCTGTTCACTATTGAAGGATTAGGGTAGCTTAATGGCTCGTATTGCTGGGATTAATGTTCCCGTTCAAAAACACACTGTAATTGGCTTAACGGCCATTTATGGCATCGGAATTACACGTGCGCGTCAAATTTGCGCTGCAGCAGGCGTAAAACAAGATGTCAAAATTCGTGATTTATCAGAACAAGAAGTAGAGTCACTTCGTACAGAAGTTGCTAAGTTCACTGTAGAAGGTGACTTAAGACGTGAAGTCTCTATGGACATTAAACGTCTCAAAGATCTTGGTTGCTATCGTGGTGTCCGCCATCGTAGAGGTCTTCCTCTCCGCGGTCAAAGAACAAAAACTAATGCAAGGACTCGTAAAGGTCCTCGCAGAATGATTAAGTAAAGAGGCGAACTGATGGCAGCAAATTCACCAGCACGGCAGCGCAAGCGTGTTAAAAAGAATGTGGTAGATGGCGTAGCACACGTCCATGCATCATTTAACAACACGATTATCACTATCACTGACAGACAAGGTAATGCTTTATCTTGGGCAACTTCGGGTGGTTGTGGTTTTAGAGGTTCTCGTAAGAGCACGCCCTTCGCAGCGCAAGTAGCAGCAGAAAAAGCAGGCCAAGTCGTCAAAGACTTCGGTATGAAAAACCTAGACGTGGAAATTAAAGGTCCTGGTCCAGGTCGCGAATCTGCAGTCCGTGCGTTAAATAACCTTGGCTTCAAGATCAATAATATTACTGACGTAACACCAATTCCTCATAATGGTTGTCGTCCACCAAAACGCAGACGCGTTTAGAGTCTAGGAGAACTTAATTATGGCTAAATTTACTCGAGGCTCTCGTAGCAAGTTATCTCGTAGAGAAGGTGTTGACTTAGGTTTGTTTGCACGTGGTAACCCACTAGAAAGCAAATGTAAAATGGAGCAAAAACCAGGTCAGCATGGTGCTAGACGTGGTCGTGAAACAGAATATGCAACTCAACTTAGAGCTAAGCAAAAATTACGTCGTATATATGGCGTACTAGAAAAGCAATTTAGAGGCTATTACAAAATGGCTGATAATGCGCGTGGTGCTACCGGCGTAAACTTACTAAACCTTCTTGAAAGAAGATTAGATAACGTTGTATATCGCATGGGCTTTGGTGCTACACGTGCAGAATCTAGACAGCTTGTTGCGCATAAAGCAATCTTGGTTAACAACAAAGTAGTTAATATTGCTTCGTACCTTGTCAAGCCAGGCGATAAAGTTGAAGTACGTGAGAAAGCGAAAAAACAAGAGCGTATTATCAACGCTATGACAGTGGCTGAACAACTTGGTTTCCCTGAGTGGATTGAAGTTAGCTCAACAACATTAGCGGGTGAATTCAAACGAGATCCAGAACGTGATGAATTGCCTTCAGATATTGAAGAGCACCTAGTTGTTGAACTTTACTCAAAATAATAACTAAATCCTAATCGAGATTTATTTAGAGGAATTTGCATGACGACTTATATGAGTCAATTTTTAAAGCCACGCATTGTTGACATTAAAAAATCAAGCAACACACGTACACGCCTTGTATTAGAGCCGTTAGAACGTGGTTTTGGTCATACATTAGGTAATGCCTTAAGACGGGTTCTATTGTCTTCAATGGAGGGTACCGCAGTAATCGAAGCACAAATCGATGGTGTAGTACATGAATATTCAGCAATCGATGGCGTTCAAGAAGATGTCTTAGATATCTTGCTTAATATGAAAGGTATCGCTGTTATATTACATGAGCAGTCTGAAGTTGTTTTAACATTAACAAAAGAAGGTGTTGGCCCTGTTACAGCAGGTGATATTCAACTTCCTCATAATGTTGAAGTCGTTAATCCAGACCATGTCATTGCGAACTTAACCGGTGGTAGCCTATCTATCACGTTTAAAGTGGCAAAAGGCAGAGGCTATCAGCCAGCTAATACACGTGTTGACAATGAAGAAGAAGATCGCGTTATTGGACAGTTATACATAGATGCGTCATATAGCCCAGTCAATATGGTGACATATAACGTTGAAAGTGCACGTGTTGAGAACAGAACAGATTTAGATAAATTAATCATTGATGTCGATACAGATGGCACATTAGAAGCTGAAGAGGCGATAAAATTCGCATCAACTATTCTGAGTGACCAACTATCATCATTTGTCGACTTTAAAGTGATTGAAGAACAAACTGTTGAAAAAGAAGAACCAACGGTTGATCCAGCATTGCTTCAAGCGATTGATGAACTAGACTTAACAGTTCGCTCAGCTAATTGTCTGAAAGCAGAAAACATCTACTACGTTGGCGACTTAATTCAACGTAGTGAAATGGAATTGTTGAAAACTCCTAACTTAGGTAGAAAATCGCTAACTGAAATCAAAGATGTACTAGCGACGAAAGGTCTATCATTAGGTATGCAGCTTGAAAACTGGCCGCCTTCATCACTAGAACAGAAATAATCAGTCTGAATTAATTTCAGCATAAAGATATTATAGGGTAATAAAAATGCGTCATCGTAATTCTGGTCGTAAATTAAATCGTAATAGTAGCCATAGAAAAGCAATGTTTAAAAACATGGCTGCTTCTCTAATGGAACATGAAATGATTCGCACAACGCTGCCAAAAGCAAAAGAATTACGTGGTGTTGTAGAACCATTAATTACGCTTGCTAAAACAGATAGTGTTGCTAACCGCCGTCTTGCGTATTCACGTTTAGATGATAGACAAGCAGTGACTAAACTATTTTCTGAGATTGGTCCACGCTCATCTTCACGTCCAGGTGGTTACGTACGCATTCTCAAATGTGGTTTACGTGCGGGTGATAAAGCACCAATGGCAATTGTTGAATTAGTCGATCGCAAAGAAGAAGTATCAGAAGACTAAAAAGGTATAAAAAACAATTAAGAAGCCGGCTTTTCAGCCGGCTTTTTTATGCCTGAAAGGGACAAATTATTGGCTTAAAAATAACAATAAACCATCCTTTTTCAGTAAGAAAAAAAATAAATAAAAATAAAGACGTTTTTAGCAGATAAAAGCGTTGACAGCCCAGTGAGCTGCTGTATAATTCTCACTTCTTTGTTGCACAGCATGTGTAGCAATAGCTCTTTAAAAAAATAATACCAAGTAATCTATGTGGATACTTGCATTGGGTCTAGTTTACAAAAAGAACCGATGCGAAAGTATTTACATGGAGCAGTAAAATGTTTTAAGT
>JAQWIT010000018.1 GCA_029248745.1 Gammaproteobacteria bacterium | reverse complement strand
CATCTTGTCGAAAGACGAAGGTGGCCGACACACACCATTCTTCAATGGTTACCGTCCTCAGTTCTACTTTAGAACAACAGACGTAACAGGTGCATGTGAATTACCATCGGGCGTAGAAATGGTTATGCCTGGCGATAATGTGAAAATGGACGTAACCCTAATTGCACCGATTGCGATGGAAGAAGGATTACGCTTTGCTATTCGTGAAGGCGGCCGTACCGTTGGTGCTGGTGTCGTTAGTAAAATCACTGAATAGAAAAAGAATGCCTTAGCCGGGCACTTTGGAAGTCCGGCTAATTTTTCGGCATATATGTTAGGCCAGTAGCTCAATTGGCAGAGCGACGGTCTCCAAAACCGTAGGTTGGGGGTTCGATTCCCTCCTGGCCTGCCATTTTTGTCTTCTTCGAGATTAGAGAAAATAGCGAATAAGCATGGCAGATAATATTAAATTAAGTGTCGCAATCATCATAATGGTAGTTGCGATTACTTTGTTTTACACCCACTCAGAGTATTCAACATTACTCCGAGTGCTTGGTCTACTTACTGTAGCAGGATTTTCGGTGTTTATTGCATCGAAAACAGCAGTGGGCGCAAATGTATTTGGTTACATTGGTGAAACGCAAACAGAAGTACGCAAAGTGGTTTGGCCGTCACGCCAAGAAACATTGCAAACAACATTAATCGTCTTATTGATGGTGATTTTGGTTGCGTTAATGCTATGGGCCTTTGACTCGCTATTAGGCTGGGCTGTACGCTCGCTAATGCTATAAAAGGAAGAGACTGAATATGAGTAAACGCTGGTATGTGATTCAAGCTTTTTCTGGTTATGAAGGACAAGTGAAACGTTCACTAGAAGAACGGATTACGCGTTTTGGCCTAGAGGACAAGTTTGGTGAAGTCTTAGTGCCGACTGAAGAAGTCGTTGAAATGCGCGAAGGGCAAAAACGAAAGAGTGAACGTAAGTTCTTTCCAGGCTATGTATTAGTCAGCATGGAAATGGATGATGAAACATGGCATGTCGTGAATGACATCCCTCGTGTTCTGCGCTTTATCGGCGGATCAGGCGATCGCCCAGCACCTATTACTGAAGCGGAAGCAAACAACATATTACAACGTGTTCAAGAAGGCGTTGAAAGCCCGCGTCCGAAGGTCTTGTTCGAGCCAGGCGAAGTTATTCGTGTTACTGATGGGCCATTCAATGACTTCACTGGTGTTGTAGAAGAAGTGAATTACGAAAAAAGCAAAATTCGTGTTGAAGTGGTTATTTTTGGCCGTTCTACACCGGTTGAACTTGAGTTCAGCCAAGTTGCTAAGGGCTAAACCAGCCCTAAAAGTGAATTTTCATCCAGCTTAGGCTGGTTCGATAGAAGGGGAGCCGAAGGGCGCTTGGACCCATTTAGGAGAAAATGATGGCTAAGAAAATCGATGCCTATATTAAACTGCAAGTGCCAGCAGGCGCTGCAAACCCGAGTCCACCAGTTGGTCCTGCTCTAGGTCAACACGGTGTTAACATTATGGAATTCTGCAAAGCGTTTAACGCGAAGACACAAAGCTTGGAATCAGGATTGCCCGTTCCAGTTGTTATTACAGTATTCAATGATAAGAGCTTCACATTTATCACTAAAACACCACCTGCTTCAATTCTTTTGAAGAAAGCAGCGGGTATTAAAAGTGGTAGTGGACGCCCAAATACAGAAAAAGTCGGCAAAGTAAATCGTGCGCAATTAGAAGAAATTGCAACAACGAAAATGCCTGATTTATCAGCTAACGATATGGATGCAGCTGTGAAAACAATTGCGGGTACAGCACGTAGCATGGGCTTAGACACAGAGGGTGCAGAATAATGGCTAACGTCGGAAAAAGAACACGTGCTTTCCGTGAAAAACTGGAAGCGGGTAAGCAATACGATATTGATGAAGCATTAAGCTTTGTAAAAGACAATGCATCAGCAAAATTTGTTGAATCAATCGATGTGGCGATCAACCTTGGTGTTGATCCGCGTAAATCAGATCAAGTGGTCCGTAGTTCGACAGTCTTACCAAACGGTACAGGTAAAACAGTACGCGTTGCAGTATTCACACAGGGCGCTAATGCAGATGCTGCAAAAGAAGCCGGTGCAGATGTTGTCGGTATGGAAGATCTTGCTGAATCAATGAAAGGCGGTGACCTTAACTATGATGTGGTGATTGCTTCACCAGATGCGATGCGTGTTGTCGGTACACTAGGTCAAGTATTAGGCCCACGTGGTCTTATGCCTAACCCGAAAGTGGGTACCGTATCGCCAAACGTTGCTGAAGCAGTGACTAACGCAAAAGCAGGTCAAGTGCGTTACCGTACAGACAAAGCGGGCATTATTCATTGCCCGATTGGCAATGCAGGTTTTGAAGTTAGTGCATTACGTGAAAATTTAATGGCCTTACTCGAAGATTTAAACAAATTAAAGCCAAGTTCTGCGAAAGGTATTTATTTAAAGAAAATCAGTGTCTCAAGCACAATGGGCGCTGGCTTACTATTAGATAAAGATTTCCTAGACTAAAGTTTTAAAAAATTTGGACCGCTCGGCCGCTCGTATATTTGGGCCCCGAGTCGTCTAAGACCGTAGGTATGTGAGTTTAATTGGTCATCTTTGGATGATTAGCCTACGCAGACGGGTTCAGCTGCAGAATTATTCAGCGTTGAACACCGTAAATGGTGGAAGAGGAAACTCTTCTTTTGATTAGCAACATCACTATTCTCGGATAGTGAACCTAAGGAGGTAACTTAGGTGGCTCTAAATCTGGAAGGAAAAAAAGCTGTCGTTGCTGAGGTCGCAGAAATAGCGTCTACGGCACATTCTGCAATTGCTGCAGAATACCGTGGACTGACTGTTACTGATATGACGGCGTTACGTGATGCGGCACGTGAACAATATGTTCAAATTCGTGTCATCAGAAATACGTTAGCGCGTCGTGCGGTTGAAGGAACTGATTTCGCTTGCATGCAAGACGGAATGATAGGACCTTTGGTGTATGGATTCTCTATGGAAGATCCAGGCGCTGTCGCACGTGTCATGAGTGAATTTTCGAAAGAAAATGATCAATTCGAAGTCAAAATGGTTTCATTAGGTGGTGATTTATTACCAGCTGGGGAAATCGACAGACTTGCCAAAATGCCTACTAAGGATCAAGCAATTGCGATTCTTATGGGCACGATGAAGGCACCAGTTGAGAAATTGGTTCGTACATTGGTTGCACCGACTAGCAAGATGGTTCTTACTGTCGCCGCTGTTCGCGACGCTAAAGAGGCAGCTTAATCATTTGATTAAGGTGTTTGAAATTAATTTTGTAAGTTTGAAATAGGAAAAGAAAATGGCTGTATCTAAAGACGATATTTTGGAAGCGATTTCCAATATGACAGTTGTTGAGGTCGTTGATTTGATCGAAGCAATGGAAGAAAAATTTGGCGTAACTGCCGCTGCTCCTGTAGCTGTAGCTGCTGCCGGTGGTGCTGATGCAGGTGGCGCAGCTGCTGCAGAACAGACTGAATTTGATGTTGTAATGTCTAGCTTTGGTGATAACAAAGTTGGCGTCATCAAAGCAGTTCGTGCAATCACAGGTCTTGGCTTGAAAGAAGCTAAAGACATGGTTGAAGGCGTGCCTGCAACTATTAAAGAAGGTGTTGAAAAAGCCGAAGCTGAAGATGTTGTTAAACAACTAACTGAAGCGGGTGCGGCGGCTGAACTTAAATAAGTTGGCATTTCATCATGGTGCCTATTTGGCAGCATGATAAAGAAACTGGCTGGTGATTTTATCACCGGCCTTTTTCCGTTGCTGGTCAATGAGATTGATTGGCTGACTAAATAATACAAATAGAACAATTCCAACTTAGTACCCTGCTAAGTATGGATGTTTACTCGAGGTGTAATAAATGGCTTATACGTTTACCGAGAAAAAACGGATTCGTAAGGATTTTGGAAAACGACCAAGTGTTTTGAGCGTACCCAACCTACTTGCAACCCAGGTTAATTCGTATCAGGACTTTTTACAACACAGCATTGCTGCTGACGATCGTTCGTCAAAAGGCTTACATGCTGCGTTTGATTCTGTCTTCCCAATTAAAAGTCATACCGGTATGGCTGAGCTACAGTATGTAAGCTATCGCCTCGGTACACCGTCTTTTGACGTTAAAGAATGTCAATTACGTGGCGTGACTTATGCAGCACCGCTACGCGTTAAAATGCGTCTTGTCATTTATGATAAAGATGCCCCTGCAAAATCAAAAATTGTAAAAGACATCAAAGAGCAGGAAGTTTACATGGGTGAAACCCCATTAATGACCGAGAAAGGTAACTTCGTCATTAATGGTACTGAGCGCGTTATCGTGTCTCAGCTTCACCGTTCACCTGGTGTGTTCTTCGACAGTGATCGTGGTAAAACACATTCATCAGGTAAAATTTTATTTAATGCCCGCGTTATTCCTTACCGTGGCTCATGGTTAGATTTTGAATTTGATCCGAAAGATTCAGTTTTCGTTCGTATCGATCGTCGTCGCAAATTACCGGCGTCAATTCTATTGCGTGCATTGGAATACAGTAACGAGCAAATCCTTGATATGTTCTTTGATCGTGAGACATTCACGAAGAACAAAAAAGGTGATAGCTACCAACTAGATTTTATTCCCCAACGTCTACGTGGCCAAACAGTGCCTTTCGAAATTACCGATCCTAAAGGTGACGTGATTGTAGAAGCCGATCGCCAAGTGACAGGTCGCCATATCCGTAAGATGGAAAAAGCAGGTATGTCGACATTGACAGTACCCGCTACTTACCTGATTGGTAAAGTCGTTGCTAAAGACATGATGGACACAGATACCGGTGAGCTATTTGTCTCTGCGAATGATGAAATTACGGAAGAAACACTAGAAACATTCGAGCGTATGGGCGTTAAAACGCTTGAAACTATCTACTCAAATGATTTAGACAGTGGTCCATACATGTCAGACACATTACGTCTGGATGAAACGACGACAGCATCTGAAGCGAAAATCGAAATATACCGCATGATGCGTCCGGGTGAGCCACCAACAGTTGAATCTTCAGCAAACTTGTTTAATAACCTATTCTTCACCAGCGAACGTTATGATTTATCTGGCGTAGGGCGAATGAAATTCAACCGTCGCCTGGGCCGTGAAGAAATGGAAGGCGAAGGTGTTCTGTCAAATGACGATATCGTTGCCGTCTTAAAAGAACTGATTGGCATTCGTAATGGCCATGGGGTTGTCGATGATATCGATCACCTAGGTAACCGTCGTGTACGTAGTGTCGGAGAAATGGCTGAAAATCAATTCCGCGTTGGTCTAGTGCGTGTTGAGCGTGCTGTCCGTGAGCGTTTAAGCATCGCTGAATCTGAAGGCTTAATGCCGCAACAATTGATTAATGCGAAACCGGTTTCTGCAGCCATCAAAGAGTTCTTTGGCTCAAGTCAATTATCTCAGTTTATGGATCAAAACAATCCATTATCTGAAGTGACACATAAACGTCGTGTTTCTGCGTTAGGCCCTGGTGGTTTAACCCGTGAACGAGCCGGTTTTGAAGTGCGTGACGTGCATCCAACGCATTACGGTCGTGTATGTCCAATCGAAACGCCAGAGGGACCAAACATCGGTTTGATCAACTCTTTGGCTGTTTATGCTCGAACAAATGAATATGGCTTTATTGAAACACCGTACCGCAAGGTTATTGATGGTAAAGCAACATTAGATATTGAGTACTTATCTGCGATTGACGAGGGTGAATATAAAATTGCCCAAGCAACAATCAATCTGGATAAGAAAGGTGCTATCCAAGATAACTTAGTACCATGTCGTTATAAGAATGAATTCTCATTGATGCCAGCCGAACAAGTGCAGTATATGGACGTATCACCACGCCAAGTTGTATCTGTTGCGGCCTCTTTGATTCCATTCCTAGAGCATGATGATGCTAACCGTGCCTTGATGGGCTCGAACATGCAACGCCAAGCTGTCCCAACACTACGGGCTGAGAAGCCGATTGTGGGTACCGGTATGGAGCGTGCGGTAGCGAAAGATTCAGGTGTTATGGTCACAGCAAAACGTGGCGGTACGGTTGACTCTGTTGATGCAAGCCGTATTGTAATCCGTGTTAATGATGCTGAGGCAGATGATGCAGATTCTGGTGTAGATATCTATACCCTGATCAAATATGCACGCTCAAACCAAAGCACATGTATTAATCAAACACCGTTAGTTAAACCAGGTGATGTGATTGCAAAAGGTGATGTGCTAGCCGATGGTCCATCAACAGATAAAGGTGAGCTGGCATTAGGTCAAAACATCTTGATTGCTTTCATGCCTTGGAATGGTTATAACTATGAGGATTCAATCCTTGTATCAGAACGTGTTGTTGAAGAAGATCGTTTTACAACCATTCATATTCAAGAACTGAACTGTTTAGCGCGTGATACCAAATTAGGTACAGAGGAAATCACCAGTGATATTCCGAATGTCAGTGAGAGCGCACTATCCAAATTAGATGAATCAGGCATCGTCTATGTCGGTGCTGAAGTTCAGCCGGGTGATATTTTAGTCGGTAAAGTGACACCAAAAGGTGAGTCACAATTAACACCAGAAGAAAAATTACTCCGTGCTATCTTTGGTGAAAAAGCAGCGGACGTGAAAGATTCATCATTGCGTGTACCATCTAGCACATTTGGTACCGTTATTGATGTTCAAGTCTTCACACGTGATGGTGTCGACAAAGACGAACGTGCTTTATCGATTGAAAAATCAGAGCTTGAAAAAGTACGTGCTGACTTAAAAGATCAACATCGTATTATCGTTGATGACGTTTTTGCCCGTCTTGAAAAAGCATTGAATGGCAAAGTCGTGAAAAAAGGTCCTGACTTGAAGAAGGGCGATAAAGTCACTAGAGCGTATCTGAAGAAATTAGAGCATGCTCAATGGTTCGAGCTCAACATGGAATCAGAAGCATTAAATGCACAACTTGAAAACGCGCAAGAGCAGATCAAACAATACCGTCAAGATATGGATGATCAGTTTGAAGTCAAGAAACAAAAGCTCATTTCAGGACATGATTTAGCACCAGGCGTCCAACGCATGGTTAAAGTCTTCTTGGCCGTTAAACGACGCATCCAACCGGGTGATAAAATGGCGGGTCGTCACGGTAACAAGGGTGTTATCTCAAACATCGTTCCTGTTGAAGACATGCCTTATACCCAAGATGGCCGCCCTGTAGATATCGTACTTAACCCACTGGGTGTACCGTCAAGGATGAATATTGGTCAGGTATTGGAAATTCACTTAGGTTGGGCTGCCAAAGGCTTGGGCTACAAGATTGCTGATATGTTAGAACAGCAAAAAGAAGTCGCAGAACTAAGAGAGTTCTTAGGTAAAGTGTATAACACAAGCGGTAAGCAAGAAGATCTAGATTCATTGAGTGATGATGAGATCTTTGAGCTCGCGGGTAACTTGAAAGAAGGTGTGCCAATGGCAACGCCGGTATTTGATGGTGCTCAAGAAAGCGAAATCAAAGATATGCTAGAGCTGGCTGGCCTACCACGCAGTGGACAAGCGACCTTATTGGATGGCCGTACTGGGGACCCATTTGAGCGTCCAGTCACTGTCGGTTACATGCACATGCTGAAACTGAATCACTTAGTTGATGACAAAATGCATGCACGTTCTACTGGCCCTTATAGCTTAGTAACGCAACAACCGTTAGGTGGTAAAGCACAATTCGGTGGACAACGTTTCGGTGAGATGGAGGTCTGGGCACTACAAGCTTATGGTGCTGCATATACCTTACAAGAAATGCTGACCGTGAAATCGGATGATGTAAACGGCCGTACAAGGATCTATAAAAATATTGTGGATGGTGATTATCAGATGGATGCAGGTATGCCTGAATCCTTCAAAGTATTAACACGCGAGATTCGCTCTCTCGGTATTGATATTGATTTAGTCAACGACTAAGCCAATACAAAACCAACGATACTGATAATCAAACTATTTGTCGTTAAACGACAGCGGAGAATGAAAAATGAAAGATTTGCTTAATCTGTTAAAGCAACAATCTCAAACTGAAGAGTTCGATGCCATCCGAATTGCATTGGCCTCGCCAAAAATGGTGCGTTCATGGTCTTTTGGTGAAGTTAAAAAGCCAGAAACGATCAACTACAGAACATTTAAGCCGGAACGTGAAGGCTTATTCTGTTGTAAAATTTTTGGCCCTGTCAAAGATTACGAATGTCTTTGTGGTAAATACAAACGCTTAAAACACCGAGGTGTTATTTGTGAAAAGTGTGGCGTTGAAGTCACGATCGCTAAGGTACGTCGTGAGCGCATGGCGCATATTGAATTAGCGAGTCCAGTGGCACACATTTGGTTCCTAAAATCGTTACCTTCACGTATTTCACTATTCTTAGACATGACACTGCGTGATTTAGAACGTGTCCTTTACTTCGAAGCGTTCATTGTTGTCGATCCAGCCATGACACCGCTTGAGAAAGGCCAATTACTGTCCGATGAAACGTATTTAAATGTCGTCGAAGAATACGGTGATGAATTTGATGCCAGAATGGGTGCTGAAGCCGTTCAAGAACTACTCCGTAGTATCGACGTTGCCAAAGAAATAGAAGTTATCCGTGAAGATATTGACGGAACGAACTCAGAAACGAAGATTAAGAAGTTAACTAAGCGTCTTAAATTGATGGAAGCTTTCCTAGAATCAGGTAATAAACCTGAATGGATGGTGATGGAAGTGCTACCTGTACTTCCACCTGATTTGCGTCCATTAGTACCACTTGATGGTGGTCGTTTTGCGACATCTGATTTGAATGATTTGTACCGTCGTGTGATTAACCGTAATAATCGTTTAAAACGTCTATTAGACTTAAGTGCACCTGATATCATCGTCCGTAATGAAAAACGCATGTTACAAGAATCGGTTGATGCTTTATTAGATAACGGACGTCGCGGACGTGCAATCACAGGTACGAACCGCATGCCATTAAAATCATTGGCAGACATGATCAAAGGTAAGCAAGGTCGTTTCCGTCAAAATTTATTGGGTAAGCGTGTCGATTACTCTGGTCGTTCAGTTATCGTTGTAGGTCCATACTTAAAACTACACCAATGTGGTTTACCGAAGAAAATGGCACTTGAGCTATTCAAACCTTTTATTTACGGTAAGTTAGAGCGTGCAGGTTTAGCGACAACGATTAAAGCCGCTAAGAAAATGGTAGAACGCGAAGGTTCTGAAGTTTGGGATATTCTAGAAGACGTTATTCGCGAACATCCCATCATGCTCAACCGTGCACCGACATTGCATAGACTCGGTATTCAAGCATTTGAACCATTATTGATCGAAGGTAAAGCGATTCAGCTTCACCCACTGGTCTGTAGTGCATTCAACGCCGACTTTGATGGTGACCAAATGGCGGTACACGTACCATTGTCACTCGAAGCACAATTAGAAGCACGTTCATTGATGATGGCGACAAATAACATTTTGTCACCTGCTAATGGTGAGCCTGTCATCATTCCATCACAAGACGTGGTACTCGGTTTGTACTACATGTCGCGTGAATTAGTGAATGCAAAAGGTGAAGGTATTCGCTTTGCTGATATTGCTGAATTAAAACGTGCTTATGACAATGGCCAAGTTGCACTACATGCCAAAATTACAGTGCGTATTGATGAAACCGATGTCACATTACCAGAGCCAGAACAAAACCGTCGTATCCGCGTAGAAACAACTGTGGGTCGTGCGCTTTTATTCAGTATCGTACCGAAAGGACTACCATTCTCAGTGGTCGACAGGACGATGTCTAAGAAAGCGATCGGTGATTTAGTTAATATCTCGTACCGCCGTTTAGGCTTAAAAGATACGGTTATCTTTGCTGATCAATTGATGTATATGGGGTTCACTCAAGCGACTAAATCAGGTGCATCGGTTGGTGTTGATGATATGGCGATCCCAGAAACCAAAGCAGAAATCTTGGCGGCAGCGGAAGCTGAAGTCGAAGAAATTGCATTGCAATATGCATCTGGTTTGGTAACAGATGGTGAGCGTTACAATAAGATTATCGATATTTGGTCTCGTACCAATGACCAAATCGCAAAAGCGATGATGGATGGCTTAGGTTCAGAAACAGTGACAGATGCTGAAGGAAAAGACGTTGAACAGCAATCCATGAACTCTATCTATATGATGGCAGATTCTGGAGCGCGTGGTTCAGCAGCTCAGATTCGTCAGTTAGCGGGTATGCGTGGTTTGATGGCAAAACCAGATGGTTCTATCATCGAAACACCAATCACAGCGAATTTCCGTGAAGGTCTCGACGTACTTCAATACTTTATTTCGACGCATGGTGCACGTAAAGGTCTAGCGGATACGGCATTAAAAACAGCCAACTCAGGTTACTTAACACGTCGTTTAGTTGATGTAGCACAAGATTTAGTCGTTGTTGAAGAAGACTGTGGTACTAAAAATGGTATCAGCATGACCCCCATTATTGATGGTGGTGATGTTGTTGAGCCATTAGGTGAGCGGGTACTTGGCCGTGTTATTGCTGAAGACGTTATGACGACGGATGGCAAAAACATTGTCTTAGAAGCCGGCGTTTTAATGGACGAAAACATGGTGTCATTACTCGAAGAAAAGGGTATTGATGAAGTAGTTGTTCGTTCAGCAATTACCTGTGAATCACGTTATGGTGTTTGCTCAGCGTGTTATGGACGTGACTTAGGTCGTGGACATCGTATCAATGTCGGTGAAGCAGTGGGTGTTATCGCGGCACAATCAATCGGTGAACCCGGTACACAGTTAACAATGCGTACCTTCCATATTGGTGGTGCGGCATCAAGAACAGCGGCAGATAACTCTGTTGCACTGAAGTTCAAAGGTAATATCCGTTTCCACAACATTAAGCATGTACAAAATGCCAGTGGTAAATTCATTGCCGTATCGCGTTCAGGTGAGTTACATCTAATTGATGAAAATGGCCGTGAGCGTGAGCGTTATAAGATTCCTTATGGTGCTGAAATTTCAGTGGCTGACAATGAAGCTGTCGATTCTGGCCAAGTAGTTGCGACATGGGATCCGCATACGCATCCAGTTGTAACGGAAATGAATGGTAAAGTAGAAATCAAAGATTTGGTTGAAGGCGTCACAGTCGACAAACAGGTCGATGAAGTGACAGGGTTAACGAGTTTGATTGTACGTGATCCAAAACAGCGCAGTAGCGCTGCTAAAGATATGCGTCCAATGGTTAAGCTGGTTGATGATGAAGGCGGAGATGTCTTTATTGTTGGTACCGACATACCTGCACAATACTTCTTACCCGGCGGTGCGATCGTTCGTGTAACGGATGGTGCTGATGTAAATATCGGTGACGTACTAGCGCGTATTCCTCAAGAGAGTAGTAAAACACGTGATATTACGGGTGGTCTACCGCGTGTTGCTGACTTGTTCGAAGCACGTAAGCCAAAAGATCCAGCATTGATGGCAGAGATTTCGGGCACAATTAGTTTTGGTAAAGAAACCAAAGGTAAACAACGTCTGATTATTACACCGAAAGAAGGTGATGCCCATGAAGAGTTGATTCCTAAATGGCGTCATGTCGCTGTCTTCGAAGGTGAACATATCGAAAAAGGTGAAATGTTAGTGGACGGCCCAGAAGATCCACATGATATTTTACGCTTGAAAGGGGTTTTAGCTTTAGCGAACTACATGTCAAGCGAAGTGCAAGAAGTCTACCGCTTACAAGGTGTAAAAATTAATGATAAACATATCGAAGTCATCGTTCGTCAGATGCTTCGTAAAGTTGAAATAAGTAATGCGGGTGAAACTAAGTTCCTTAAAGGTGAACAAATCGATCATGATCGTTTACTTGATGCGAATGATGAAGCAACAGCTGGTGAAAAATTACCAGCATCGTACAGTCATATGTTGTTAGGTATCACCAAAGCATCATTAGCGACTGACTCATTTATTTCTGCGGCCTCGTTCCAAGAAACAACGCGCGTTCTAACAGATGCGGCAGTGACTGGAAAACGCGATCCATTACGTGGTCTAAAAGAAAATGTTATTGTGGGCCGATTGATCCCAGCAGGAACAGGCTTGGCATATCATAAAGAACGCCAGCGACGAAGGAATGAAGGTCAAGAAGCAGTAGCTGCGGTTGAAAAACCAAAAGCAGTCGTTGATGCCGACGTTGTAGCTGTAACTGAGGACGAAAGCGCATAAAAAGAGTCTTGACTCTAGAGTACAGAAGAGAGTAGAATTCTTTCTTTTTTATCGGGGACCCTTCACGGTCCCCGTTTTTACAAGCTGGTAATACGAGAATAACAGTATCGTAGAATACCATCTGTTTTTATTTGTTTTAAGGCTGTATTTTACATGGCAACAATTAATCAATTGGTTCGCAAACCAAGATTGAAACAAAAGAAGAAGAACAACGTACCTGCATTACAAGCATGTCCACAACGTCGTGGTGTTTGCACACGTGTTTATACGACAACACCTAAAAAGCCGAACTCAGCGATGCGTAAAGTCGCGCGTGTTCGTTTAACTAATAGCTTTGAAGTGACATCGTATATTGGTGGTGAAGGCCATAATTTACAAGAGCACTCGGTCGTATTGATTCGTGGTGGTCGTGTTAAAGATTTACCGGGTGTACGTTATCACACAGTTCGTGGTGCATTAGATACTTCTGGTGTGGCGGAACGTCGTCAAGGTCGTTCTAAGTACGGCGCTAAGCGTCCGAAAAATTAAGCGTCATTAAGACTGTATCGAATTAAAGATTAGGAAAGACAGATGCCAAGAAGAAGGGTAGTTGCCAAACGTGAAGTATTGCCAGATCCAAAGTTT
This sequence comes from Gammaproteobacteria bacterium, assembly GCA_029248745.1. Classification (GTDB taxonomy): domain Bacteria; phylum Pseudomonadota; class Gammaproteobacteria; order Nitrosococcales; family Methylophagaceae. The sequence continues at coordinate 2,801 of JAQWIT010000018.1, read as the reverse complement.
TCAAACATTGGGTTAGCTAAATTCATTAACGTCATCATGAAAGATGGCAAAAAATCAGTTGCTGAAAAAATCGCATACGATGCACTAGATTCTGTTGCAGAATCCAAATCAGCAGATCCCTTAGCGGTATTCCAACAAGCACTTGAAAACATAAGCCCGATGGTTGAAGTGAAATCACGTCGCGTGGGTGGTGCAACATACCAAGTGCCTGTTGAAGTACGTGCAGAACGTCGTACAGCTCTAGCAATGCGTTGGTTAGCTGAAGCAGCACGTAGTCGTGGTGAGAAATCAATGGCGATGCGTTTAGCGGGCGAATTAACAGATGCTTTTGATGGTAAAGGTACTGCTGTTAAGAAGAAAGAAGACACACATAGAATGGCAGAGGCAAACAAGGCGTTTTCTCACTTCCGTTTTTAAGTTTTATCTGCGCCTTAAATTCTTCTGGACTGAAGGCGCAGCGTTCGACCGGTTACATAGTAAGTTACACCTGTTCTTTAACAATTATTTATTAACTATAGAGTACCGATAGTGGCACGAAGCACACCTATAAATCGATACCGTAATATCGGCATCATGGCGCATATCGACGCGGGTAAAACCACGACGACTGAGCGTGTGCTGTTTTATACGGGTATATCGCACAAAATAGGTGAAGTGCATGATGGCGCTGCCACGATGGACTGGATGGAACAGGAGCAAGAGCGTGGCATTACAATCACATCGGCCGCAACGACTTGTTTCTGGTCGGGCATGGATAAACGATATCCACAGCACCGTATTAATATTATTGATACCCCAGGCCACGTTGATTTCACAATTGAAGTTGAACGTTCACTACGCGTACTCGATGGTGCAGCAGCTGTATTTTGCGCAGTGGGTGGTGTAGAACCACAATCTGAAACTGTCTGGCGCCAAGCTAATAAATATCATGTCCCAAGAATGGCTTTCGTCAATAAGATGGATCGGTCAGGGGCTAATTTCCTGCGAGTTATAGAACAAATCAAAGAGCGCTTAGGCGCAAACCCCGTTCCAATGCAATTACCTATCGGTGCTGAAGAAAGCTTCGAAGGCGTGGTTGATCTCGTTCGTATGAAAGCGATCTACTGGAGCGAAGACGATATGGGTGCCACCTACGAAGCAAGAGATATTGCTTCAGAGATGCTTGAAGAGTGTGAATCATATCGTGAACAAATGGTTGAAGCAGCAGCTGAAGCCAATGAAGAATTAATGGATAAATACCTCGAGAGTGGTGAATTATCCGAACAAGATATTAAAACAGGTATTCGTCTACAAACACTAGCCAACCAGATCGTCCCGGCATTTTGTGGTTCAGCTTTTAAAAATAAAGGCGTGCAAGCAATGTTGGATGCGGTGATCGAATATATGCCATCACCAGAAGATGTGCCGGCCATTAATGGCATGATTGACGGAGATGAAACAGCAGAGCGTCATGCTGATGATAATGAACCCTTCGCATCGTTAGCATTTAAAATCGCAACCGACCCATTTGTAGGGACACTGACATTCTTTAGAGTTTACTCAGGCGTGTTAAAGACAGGCGATGCTGTTTTTAATCCAGTCAAAGGAAAAAAAGAAAGAATTGGTCGTTTAGTCCAAATGCACAGTAACTCGCGTGAAGAAATAACAGAAGTGCGGGCGGGGGATATTGCAGCAGCGATTGGACTAAAAGACACCACAACGGGTGACACATTGTGTAACCCTGATAATCAGATCACATTAGAACGTATGGAGTTTCCAGAACCGGTTATTTCGGTCGCAATCGAGCCAAGAACAAAAGCGGATCAAGAGAAGATGAGTATTGCGCTAGGTAAGCTAGCAAAAGAAGATCCCTCCTTCCGAGTTTCGACTGATCAAGAGTCTGCACAAACTATCATTGCGGGCATGGGTGAATTACATCTTGATATCATCGTAGACCGCTTAAAACGTGAGTTTACAGTGGATGCGAATGTCGGTGCGCCACAAGTGGCATATCGTGAATCTATTCGTAAAACAGTCGAGGCTGAAGGCAAATTTGTGCGCCAATCTGGTGGCCGTGGTCAGTATGGCCATGTTTGGTTACGCTTAGAACCACAAGCATCAGGTACGGGCTATGCCTTTGAAAATGCGACTATTGGCGGATCGGTGCCAAAAGAATACATTTCTTCTGTAGATAAGGGTATACAAGAGCAAATGAAAAATGGTGTAATAGCCGGCTACCCAGTAGAAGATGTCAAGGTGGTTTTATTCGACGGGTCATATCATGATGTGGACTCGAATGAAATGGCGTTTAAGGTTGCTGGATCGCTTGGGTTTAGAAATGGGGCGCTTGAAGCAGACCCAGCTCTACTTGAGCCAATGATGAAAATCGAGGTTGTAACACCAGAAGAATACATGGGTGATGTGATGGGAGACTTGAATCGTCGCCGTGGCATGGTTGGTGGGATGGATGATGCCCCCAGCGGTAAAATTATTAGTGCTGAAGTGCCATTAGCTGAAATGTTTGGTTATGCAACTGATTTACGTTCTGCAACGCAGGGTCGAGCAACCTACTCAATGGAGTTTGCTCAATATGCAGAAACACCTAACAACGTGGCCGATGCGGTCATTAGTAAAACAAGATAACGAATATAGTTAAGTGAGGTAGACGAAAGATGTCCAAGGAAAAATTTGAAAGAACGAAACCACATGTCAATGTGGGCACGATTGGTCACGTAGATCACGGTAAGACTACATTGACAGCGGCAATTACCAAGGTAATGGCAGAAGCGCAAGGTGGTGAAGCAAAAGATTTTGCGGATATT
>JAQWIT010000017.1 GCA_029248745.1 Gammaproteobacteria bacterium | reverse complement strand
GTAGAGCGACGCTTATGCCTGGCGGCCATAGCGAGTTGGTCCCACCTGAATCCATCCCGAACTCAGAAGTGAAACGACTTAGCGCCGATGATAGTGTGGGAGTTCCCATGTGAAAGTAGGTCACTGCCAGGCTTTTATTTAGAGAGACCCAGTCCCTTACAGGACTGGGTTTTTTTATACTTGTGTGATCTAGTTATTAAGGTGAAGTGTATTACTTTGCTAGGGCTAGATCGGTATTTTTTTGATTAAATAGGATTATGATCTGATGGCTATGCCTAAAATTGTTGTTGAAAAGAATTTGAGTGATGAACGTAAAGCTGAATTAGGCATTGCGAGTTGGAATATTTGGGACTGTGACGTTAGAGAGTTTCGCCTGGACTTTCAAGGTGAATCAGAGCATTCATATATTTTGGAAGGTGAAATTGTAGTCACGCCAGATGGTGGTGAATCAGTAACACTTGTGCCTGGTGATTATGTGATTTTCCCTGATGGCTTAACAAGCATGTGGAGTGTCACTAAAACATTGAAAAAACACTATATGAAAACACCTGACTAGTCTTGTTGTTTTAGTATGAGTTTAAAAAGGCATCTATTCAGATGCCTTTTTTATATCAGCTTGTTATGTACCTGTCTTACTTAGCATCGCAAGCTCAGCGACTTGTACTTGGTCTCTACCTTCGATTTTCGCTTTATAGAGTGCTTTATCGGCGACAGCAATGATAGATGTTGATGTATCGCCATATTCAGAATACATAGCAATACCAATCGACATTGTGACATAGCCGAGTGATTTGTTTTTATAGTTTAATGTTAACTTACGTGTCCTCTCTACGAGGAGTTGTGCTCTTTTTTCAAGACGTCAATTTCGCTATCTGGCATGACGATTAAGAACTCCTCGCCACCATAGCAGCTTACGATATCATCAGCTCTGACAGTTTACGACATTAATTTAGCGACTTCTTGAAACGTGTAGTCGCCCGCATGATGTCCGAAGGTATCATTAAAGTTTTAAAATGATCCATATCAATCATCAAGATATCGATTGACTGTTGTTTTCTTTCTGCCCGAATAATTTCATTCTCGAGTGCTTCATCCAAATAACCACGGTTATAGAGATTCGTTAATGGATCGCGTATGGCTTGTCTTTTTGGACTTTCGCGTAGATTAATATTGGACAGTGCAAGGCTTAGGTGAGCGGCCATGGTGATGAAATTCTGATGTTCTTCTTCTGAAGCTTCATTAAAGCATGACTTTCAATATTGATGTCAGTGGCATCTTGTTCAGTTGCCTCGATAGACTGGCAAACAGATACTTTACCTTCTGTTAATTTCCTTAAGATAGTAAGGCCGAGGGTGTAGTCTGCTGTGTGCTCATTGATGATGATGTTTGGGTCAGCCGCAAGTGGCTTGGTATCGATGGCAGTGAGAAAAATGGAATGAGGGGTTGAACCAGGGTTTGGTGACTTGCTGTAAGTTCTAGTTCTGATGGCAGTCCAGAGACAGGAGGAGAGAGGGTTTTGTGTTATTTGTTCGGTTTTGAGTTGGTTTAATTCGGTTGGGTCATAACGTTCAAAAGTGACTTCGTCGTCGCCATATAGTTCAATAATAACGCCTTTTACTACCCCGTTTGATGGCCTTGATAGTACATGACCCGGGTGATGTATATGTGACACGAGGATTTTTTTGTCGGTGAAGAGGGCTTGACCCAGTTTGATGCTTTGTCCCTCTTCAATCAGCATTGTGGGTTTCATGTCGTGATATTCATTGCCGAGGATGGCAACAGAGGTTACGGGCTTAGCCGCTTCAATAGTTTGAATAGACTTACCTGAGAGGGGTAAGTCGAGACTTTTCTTAGTTGAAAAATGCATAACTATTCTGTGTTAAGGCAGCTTGCGTAGCCTTGTACTCGAGTCCTCCTATCCGTGTTGCGCTTAGTATAGGGTCTGTTTTTCAATATGGCAGGCGCTTAGCTTGGGAATTTGTGATTAAGGTGTTATTTTTAGCCAACGTAAAGCAATAAGCGTGGCGAGTAATGTTGCCATAGCAGCAAAAAAAAAAGTCATTGTGGGCCCCGGCGATAACCAGAAATAGCCGCTAAGGAGACTCCCTAAAACACCGCCTGCGCCAAAACCAATACTGCTATAAAGTGCCTGTCCACGTGCTTGATTTCTGCCTGTGAAGTGTTGGTGTACCCAGGCAATGGCTGCAGCATGAAATGATCCGAAACTGGCTGCGTGTAGCAGTTGGGCAAAGAGTAAGAGGCTTAAATTTTGAGGGAAAAAGCCAATCAGTAGCCAGCGGCATGTCGATAAAATGAGACTAATGATTAAGACAAATCGAATGCCGTATTTGGGTAACCAACGGTGCATTAACAAAAAAATGACGATTTCAGCTATGACGCCTAAGGCCCAGAGTTGACCTATCAGTGTTTTACTGTAACCGTGCTGTTCAAGATAAATAGTGTAGAAAGTATAATAGGGACCATGACTGAGTAGGGTTAAGAAACAGATAGCAAAGAAGGCTAGGACGCGAGGTTGTTTCAATAATTTTTTTAAGGGTTGATGGTCGAGGCTCAAATGTCGCGCAGCAGATTCTGGGACGGTGATGCTGACTAGGAATATACCGGTCATGGTAATAATAAGTGCGATAGGCATGGCCTCAATACTGATGGTTTCAAAAAGGACACCGAGTATTGAGACCGCTATAATAAAACCAATTGATCCCCATAATCTTATCTTGCTGTAATGATGAGTTTGTTCACCTAAGTGCTGAAGGGTATTGGCCTCGAATTGAGGCAATGTCGCATTCCAGAAAATACTGAATAGCAGCATGACAACGGCAATCCAAAGATAACTGTTATTCAGTAAAATTGCAGAGAAAAAGACTGTGCCAATGATCGAAGCGGAACGTACGATTTTCATACGCTGACCATGGTGATCGGCAATCCAACCCCAGATGTTAGGCGCAATAATACGGGTGCCTAAGAAAATGGCGGTGAGCTCACCAATCTCTTGAGCTAAAAAGCCATGCCATTGAAGGTAAAGTCCCCAGTAGGGAACAAAGACGCCAAGTGATGCAAAATAGAAAAAATAAAAGCCCGACAAACGCCAATATGGCGTTGTAGTGAATGGGCTCATGTACTTGCAGGAATAATAGGCGTTTCTGCTGTGACATCCATATTTTGGGCTCGATGGCGAAGCATATGATCCATTAAGACCAATGCGAGCATGGCTTCTGCGATCGGTGTGGCGCGAATACCAACGCAGGGATCATGACGACCATGGGTGACAACTTCGATAGGGTTACCTTCGGTATCGACACTTTTCCCTGGAATTCTTAAACTTGATGTGGCTTTAAGGGCCATACTGACAAGAATATCTTGCCCGCTTGAAATACCCCCAAGTACCCCACCAGCGTTATTACTTAAAAAACCTTCGGGTGTGATTTCGTCGCGGTGTTCGGTGCCTTTCTGGGTGACTGAATCAAAGCCGGCACCGAGTTCAACGCCTTTAACGGCATTGATACCGAGCATGGCATGGGCAATATCTGCATCAAGGCGATCAAAGACAGGTTCGCCGAGACCAGGGGGAACATGACGAGCGATGACGTTAATTCGTGCACCGATAGAATTACCCTCTTTTCGTAAGGCATCCATATAGGTTTCTAGTTCAGCTTCTTTATCTGGATCGGGGCAGAAGAAAGCACTGTTATCCATATGAGACCAATCAAATTTTTCTGTTTTAATAGGGCCGAGTTGTGCTAAATAACCTTGAATCTCAATGCCGTAACGATCGCGTAAATATTTTTTAGCAATACCACCTGCAGCAACCCGCATGGCTGTTTCACGTGCTGAAGAACGGCCACCTCCTCGGTAATCACGCACACCATATTTTTGATGGTAAGTGTAGTCGGCATGTGCAGGCCGAAATTGGCGCATGATGTTGCCATAGTCTTTCGAACGTTGATCGGTATTCTCAATAATCATACCGATGGGGGTGCCGGTGGTTTTACCTTCAAAGACACCGGATAATATTTTGACTTGGTCTAATTCTCTACGTTGTGTTTCATGACGTGTTTTACCTGGGCGGCGTTTATCTAAGTCACCTTGTAAATCAGCTTCGCTGAGTTCGAGTCCCGGAGGGCAGCCATCAACGATACAGCCAATGGATGGGCCATGACTTTCACCAAATGAGGTGAAGGTGAAAATTTTTCCGAGACTATTGCCTGACATAATTGGTTTCCAAGTCGATATGTGTACTGCTAAGTGGAGTTCTCCTTTATATGATAAGCGATTTGGGCTTATTCTTAAAATATTACTCAGTTTTAAACGATAAAGAGTGTGGCGAAACCTAAGAATGCGACAAAACCAACAACATCGGTGACGGTGGTCAGTAATACACCAGCTGAAAGTGCGGGGTCGGTGCCAAATTTTTTGAGTATTAAGGGAATTGCAACGCCGGCTAACCCTGCAGCAACGAGATTGATGACAATTGCGGTACCGATTAATAAGCCTAACATGATATTGTTAAACCAAAGAATGGTGACAATGGCAATGGCGATAGCCCAAATGAGGCCATTACTGGCACCGACTAATATCTCTTTTCGGAGTAACCAACGCTGGTTGTTATCGTTTAATTGCCCGAGCGCCATAGAACGAATAACCAAAGTTAAGGTTTGACTGCCAGCGACGCCTCCCATGCTGGCGACAATGGGCATGAGAATCGCGAGTGCGACTTGTTTTTCAATGGTGGTATCAAATAGACCAATAACCCAGGCAGCAAGGAAAGCAGTAAGTAGATTAACGCCTAACCAAAGCGAACGCCTATGTACACTTTTTTTAACAGGAGCGAAGGTGTCTTCATCTTCACTTAAACCCGCTAAACTCAACATGGAATGTTCAGCTTCATCGCGGATAACATCAACAACGTCATCGATGGTGATACGACCAATGAGCCGATTATCTGGGTCGACGACGGGTGCTGAAATAAGGTTGTGTTTTTCAAATCGGTGAGCGACCTCACTTTCATCAGTCATGGCATCGATGGCTTCAATTTGATGAGACATTACTTCACTGACGGTGAGGGATCGACTACGGCTAATGAGTTTGGATAATTCGAGGGTGCCGATGTAATGATCTTCATGATCAACGACGTAAAGGCTATCGGTATTTTCTGGAATATCGCCAAGAATTCGGAGATAACGCAAGACGACCTCAAGAGTGATATCTGAACGAACGGTAATCACATCGGTGTTCATTAAACCACCGGCAGTGTCTTCTTCGTAGGCCAGTAATGTTTCTACACGCCTACGGTGCTGGGTATCCATAGCGCGAAGTACTTCGCGCATAATGTGACTAGGTAAGACTTGTAAAATATCGGCGACATCATCGACATCGAGATCTTCGGTTGCGCTGATGAGATCGGCGGTATCCATATGCTGAATAAGATCAGTTCGCACATCTTCACCGACAAAAGAAAGTACATCACCACGAAGATCCGGATTAATGATCGGCCAGCAGACTTTTCTTTCTAATGGCGGAAGAGATTCGAGTAAATGTGCGGTTTCAGCGGGATGCAAGCTTGCGAGCAAACGTCGCATGCGCACGAAACGGCCACTTTTTAAAGCTTCGGAGAGAGCGTGGATTGGTAGCGTGGTTGCTTGTTCTTGATTTAGTTCAGGCATAATCCAAGTCTCGAAATAGGGTGGCCGAGAGGCGTTATTTGTGGACTATTCTAGACGGTTGATGTGACAGTTAATAGGGCTAATTTCTCTAATCGTATGAATTGATTGTTTCAATTAAGCACTCGGCCTCAAAGGGATTATCCATATTGAGGATAGTAAGCGTTTCTCTTGGTAATTCCGTTAGATTGGTTTCATTAATGATTTGTTTGATCTCAAGGATGGCATTGGGATGCATACTAAAGTTATTTAAGCCCATGGCTAATAATAGACGTGTGAGTCTAGGGTCACCGGCCATTTCACCGCACATTGATACTTCGGTATCGTGTTTTTTACCTGCCAGTAATGTCATATGAATGAGCCTGAGCACGGCGGGATGTAAGGGGTCATATAGATAGTTAACTTGGTCATCAACCCGATCTATTGCCAAGGTGTATTGGATTAAATCATTGGTACCAATGGATAAGAAGTCGACTTGCCTAGCAAACATTTCAGCACAAACAGCACTGGCTGGTATTTCGATCATGACACCGACTTGAATATGATGGTCGTAGTCAATACCTTCACGATCGAGCTCTTTTTTGCAGCTCTCTAATTGATTTCTAGCTTGGGCTAATTCCTGTTGATTGGACACCATCGGGAACATCACTTTGACTTTGCCAAAAGCTGAAGCCCGCAAAATGGCACGTAGTTGAGTCCTGAACATGGCGGGTTGGCCTAAACATAATCTGATGGCCCTTAAGCCTAAGGCAGGATTGTTAACGGTAGGACCATGATGGCGTCCGCCATCGACAGTTTTATCAGCACCCAGATCGAAAGTCCTAATGGTTACAGGACCATCTATGCTTTCGACGACATCGCGATAAGCTGCAAGTTGTTCTTCTTCTTCAGGTGGTGTTGCACGGTTCATGTAGAGAAACTCTGTTCGATAGAGTCCTATGCCTTCAGCACCAGCATTGCTAATCAGACTAATATCTTCAGGTAACTCTGCATTGGCCAATAATTTAATGGCTTTTTCATCTTTAGTTTTAGTGGGCTGAGTTTTATAACGACTGAGAGAGGCGATATGGGCTCTAAAGTCGATTAATTTTTTCCGATATTCGGTGACGACGGAACCGTCAGAGCCCGCGAGTACTATCCCTGATTCACCATCGATAATGAGGGGTTCATTATCTTGAATATAGCGTCGGACTGATTCAACACCAACTATGGCAGGAATTCCTAAACTACGTGCCAAAATAGTCGTGTGCGATGTGGCGCCACCATGTTCAGTGACAAAACCTGCGATACCTTGATGTTGCATTAAAACGGTATCCGCTGGGGTTAAATCTTCTGCAATGATGATATGGTCTTTCAAGCGGCCATCAGGTATTTCATGATCGGCGACGTGTTCATCGGCGAGAATACGGTGAATTCGATTTACAACATGATCGACATCATCTTGGCGTGTGCGTAGATAGGGATCATCCATTTCGTTAAAGACGTTGATGAGTGCATCGCGTTGCAGTTGAAGTGCCCATTCAGCATTGCAACGACGAGATCGGATCATATCTATAGGGACAGAGCTCAATGAAGAATCATTGAGCATTAAAAGGTGGGTGTCGATAAAGGATGAGACATCTGTTGGGGCATTGGCAGGTATGTGATTTCGAATGGCTAAGAGTTGATCACGGGCCTGTTCCGTTGCATGTTTTAATCTATCGACTTCTTGTTCAATACTAAAAGCGGGAATCAGATATTCACGAACATCGGGCTGATTGTGGAATAAAATGTGCGCGCGGCCAATGGCGATACCACGAGAGACACCGATACCTTGGAGTTCTAGGGTCATTCACCCTCTCCAAAGAAATCTTGAATGAGGGCTTCAATGGCATCGAAAGCAGCTTGTTCGTCGTCCCCCGTTATATGCACAACGATATCAGTTCCTTTAGCAGCGGCTAACATCATTAAGCCCATAATGCTTTTACCATTCACAATGCGGCCATTGCGAGCGACTTGGATATCAGCGTTAAACTCTGATGCCGTCGTGACAAACTTGGCTGCTGCGCGCGCGTGCATGCCTAGTTTATTAAGAATAGTGATGGAGCGTTCGATCATTTTGTACATCCTGTATGGTGGCAACGTGCCACGCCGTCTTGGCCGCCGGTAATGGCTTTCTGTTCTAATTCTTCGAGGGTTAAGTTGGGATAATTTAATACGCGAATTAACATCGGTAAATTGAGTCCTGACACAATGCGAATATCATGTCGTTCCGAGACATCACAGGCGATATTGCTGGGGGTAGAGCCAAACATATCGGTCAAGATTAGGGTTCCGCCGCCTTGATCGACCTCTTCTAAAGTTTGTTGCAACCTGAGCTTTATTTCATCGGTATTGTCATGGATGCCAATAGAGATAACTTTGACCGGTAAAGAATAGCAAGACAACATTTGCCGTGCTGCATTGATCAATTCTGCGCCGACCTGATTGTGGGAGATGAGTAATATACCTACGGTCATGAAAGTCTCATTTTTATTATGCCATGTACTTTAACAGGTGATTCATCATCATTAAGATTGTTCGGTAGCCATTAGTTGCTGTTGTTTTGATACTAATTGGATTTCGGTTTTATCTTGAGTTGTGTGTAATCTTACCCCGGTTTCGATGCGATGAGCTAGTGATGCAGGGTTTTGGGTCGATAATGTTATGGTTGGGATACTTTGCTGGCAAATAGTGGTATCAGATAAATTGGGTTTTAAGCCGTCACTTAATATCGTTGGACTTTCCTCGAGCTGAATGACGATATCGAGACGGGTTTCTGATTGCCAAGCCTCAGGGCCAAACTGCTCTGTGATTGGAATAAGACCGAGCTCTTTTGTATGGAGTACGTCTGCTAATAAGGTGGGGCAACGGCCTAAGATATTTTGTCCAGATTGAGTGAATTCAGCGATGTCATCAGCAATAAGTTGATGGCCAAGGTAGAGACATTCCAGTGCTACGCTGCTTTTACCAATGCCGGATGGGCCGACAATAAAAACACCTTGTCCTGAGATTTTAAGTAGGACGCCATGGTGTGTTTCTAAGGAGACATTGTCAGTCATTGGACTTTAATCGTCGTCGATGGCCAATAGTAAATTGAATAATTTTTCAGGGTCCTGCGTTGTGCGTATATCGTTACAAGTGTCTTGGTCTCTTAAGATGGCTGCAAGTCGGGCTAAATGTTCGAGATGGTATTCATCGCCACCTTCTGGGACAAGCAGTCCAAACACTATATCAACAGGTTGATTGTCGGCTGCTTCATAATCGATGGGGGTGGCCAGCACCATCATAGTGGCAATGGTTTCGGTAATACCGGGAACTCGTGCATGTGGGATGGCAACGCCTTTACCCAGACCCGTACTGCCAAGTCTTTCACGCTCAATCATGGCTTGAAAAACACGGTTAGCAGGTAGAGCCTGAGTATTGGCTGCAAGATATTGACTTAGGTTTTCTATGAGTCGTTTTTTACTCGTGATGCTGTTTTCATTACAGTGAATATTGTCAGCGTTAACCAATAAAGAAGCGATCAGCATATTAAAGTGAGTCCTAATTACCCTGCGTTATGTTTCATTTGAGCTCCATCGGCTTGATGGTGGTTTTTGATTTTATCTTTGTGTTTGATGATTTGGCGGTCTAGTTTAGCAACTAAATGCTCGATCGCTGTATACATATTTTCATTCTCATCGGAGGCGAAGAGATCAGCACCGCTGACATGAACCGTGGCTTCGGCTTTTTGGCGTTGTTTTTCGACCGAGAGAATAACGTGAACATTGGTCATATGGTCAAAGTGTCGTGTTAATTTTTCGAACTTATTATTTACATGATCACGAAGACTGTCTGTAATCTCAATATGTTGTCCACTAAGGTTTAACTGCATAGTAGTCTACTCCTGTTGGTCTTATGATGATTGGCTATGATTACACCAATCGCTTGCGCTCATTCGATGGCGGTATTGCCAGCGTTTCGCGGTATTTGGCTATTGTCCTCCTTGCGACATTGACACCCCGTTCTCCTAGAATATCAGCAATTTTGCTATCGCTGAGTGGTTTTCTTGGATTTTCAGCGGCGACTAGTTTTTTGATAATAGCGCGAATTGCAGTGGCTGAACATTCCCCACCGCTGTCAGTGCTGACATGGCTGGAGAAAAAATATTTCAGTTCATATATGCCACGCGGGGTGTGGAGGTATTTTCGGGTCGTGACGCGGGAAATGGTTGATTCATGCATCTCCACTTCTTCTGCGATATTGTGCAATACAAGCGGGCGCATGGCTTCATCACCGTGATCTAAAAAGTCTTTTTGGCGATTGATAATAGCTTCAGTAACTTTCAATAAGGTGTCATTTCGGCTTTGTAAACTTTTTAAAAACCAGCGGGCTTCTTGTAAATTATTCTTTAGGTAAACGTTATCAGCACTATTATCGGCACGTTTAATTAATTGTGCGTAGTGATCGGCGACCTGTAGCTTGGGCGAATTATCGGGGTTAAGAGACAACTGCCAGCGGTTGTTTATTTTACGAACATAGACGTCGGGCACAATGTACTCTGTTTTATCGACTTGTATTTGTGTACCAGGACGTGGGTTCAATAATTGGATTAATTTCACTAAGTCAGTGAGTTGTTCATCATTGATTTTGAGTGCGCGTTTAATCAACTGATAGTCACGTTTGGCCAATGTATCAAGATGCTGATCGATAAGTGTGGTTAATAAATCGAGGTGATCGGTTTCATTATCGAATTGTTGTAGTTGAATGAGTAAACATTCTCGGAGGTCTCGCGCACCGACACCAATAGGGTCAAAATGCTGAATGCGATGTAAGACGGCTTCGATTTCTTGTAAATCGATATCGTCTTCTTGGCCAAGACTTTGCTGAATATCTTCGGGTGTGCTTTTAAAGTAACCATCTTCTTCGATGGCATCGATAATGAGCGTAGCAATGGCTTGCTCAAGCTCAGTGAAAGGCGTGAGGCGCATTTGCCAAAGCAAGTACTCTTGTAAGCTTTGACTACTTTCATCTTCATTATCACGTTGCATGTCGTTATCAACGACCTGACTTTTGGTTACAGGGCCAACATGTTGATGGTCAAAAGTGTCTTCCCATTGGCTATCGGTTGGTAGCTCTTCTGGTATGTCATTGTGTTCGAGTTTTGTACTGTCTTCTATCGGCACATCTTGGCTACCATCGCCTTCATCTTGATTATTTTGGTTGGCATCGAAATCGACATTTTCTTCGACTTCTAATAAGGGATTGGTTTCAAGTGCTTCCTGTATTTCTGTTTGGAGCTCGATAGAGGAAAGTTGTAGTAAACGAATCGCCTGCTGTAATTGCGGCGTCATCGATAAGCTTTGGCCTACACGTAGCTGTAGCGATAGTTTCACGGGCACTTAGTCAACATAATTTTCATGTTGTTTATGTTACAGCAAATATTATGCCATTGCCTGTAGATTCTTATTAGAAACGGTTAGCCAAGTCTAAAATACGCTGACGGCAGTCGATTTAAAACTCAGATAGATGGATTTACCAATCGTTAAATTAAGGTCTGCGAGCGCGTCGGGGCTGATGATCGCATAAAAACGCTCGCCACAATTGATGGTGAGATGAATGGTGCCAGCTTCTTCAGCAATGGCCGTTAATCTGCCAGTGAAGTGGTTTCGCATACTAGAAGACAGCACTTCATTGGAAATAATAATTTCGTGCGGATCGATCGCGATATGACTGGCCTGATGCTGGCTGGTGGTGTGTATTGTGATACTGCCGGTATCGAAAAAATGTTGGTCTAACTGACCATGAAAGACGTTGAGTAGCGGACTTTTAGTAATCTGGCCTTTAATCAGGTTAAGTGTGGTGTCTGCTAAAGCTGCACCCTGTAGACGGTCATGGGTTGAGAAAATGATAGTTTTATCTTTTTGGGCAGCTAACTGTTCAATGATAGTTTCTAGTTGATGAATATGATTTTGATCGAGATGAGAGAAGGGTTCATCAAGTAATAAAATATCTGGGTCGTGTGCGATGGCTCTGGCGATGGCAGCGCGTTTTAATTCTCCGCCAGAAAGAGTGGTGGCGGTTTGTTTAGCAAGATGACTTAAGTTTACGCGTGCTATGGCTTTGGCAGTGCGTTGTGGTCTTTCAGATGCTGGAATACCTTGTAGTTTCAGTGCAAGGTCAATGTTACTGGCGACGGAACCACTTAATAAAAAAGGCTGTTGATTGACGTAGCCAATGGACCGTCGTTGTTGTGGCGATAATTCCGATTTTATTGTTCGGCCCGCTAGTTTGATCTGGCCTTGGTTGGGCTTATTCAAAAAGGCGAGGAGGTTGAGCAAGGTCGATTTACCTGCGCCATTGTCTCCAAGCAACGCGATGCAATGGTGGTTGGCAATTGTAAGATGAGGTAAATCAAGCGAACATTTCTGCTGATAGAAGACCTTGATATTGTCTAGTTGATAGGCGTTGGTCATACTTTTTCTCGCTGTAGACAAGACAAAATAAAGTTAACGAGAAAGGCAATAAATAAGAGTAATAAACCTAATGCAAGACCCACTTCAAATTCGCCTTTGCTGGTTTCCAGCGCAATGGCAGTAGTCATGGTGCGGGTATAACCTTCAATGTTGCCCCCGACCATCATTGCGGCGCCCACTTCACCAATAGCACGGCCAAAGCCGGTGATAACCGCGGCCAACATGATAAACCGTGTTTGTTTTGCGACTTGAATAGTTAAGGTGGTGGATTTGGCGCCAAGACTTCTTAGGGTAGGAACAAGCCGTGGATCGGCGGCCGTGACGGCAGCAATGGCCAGGTTCATCATGATCGGGAAAATTAAAATGGCTTCAGCGATGATGATGGCTGTTGGGGTATAAAGTAATTCTAAATGGCCAAAGGGTCCAAGGCGGCTCAATAAGCCATAGAGAAGTAGGCCGATCAAGACGGTTGGCATGGCCATTAAGGTATTCAGAGTATGCTGGATTAATTGTCTGCCGTGAAATTGATTGAGGGCCATCACGATGCCAGCTGGAATGGCAACGATACCGGCAATGAGTGCTGCGATGAGTGAAATGAAAATCGAGTTAAGAACGATCTCATATAGCGCCTGATCAAACGATAGGATTAGCTCGGTTGCAGCAGAAAGGGAATCGGCAAAGTAACTCATGTGGAGAGATTATCTTATGTTTTTGCGTTGAAGCCTAGTCCGCAGACTGAAAGTCGGACGAATTGGTGATGTCTACAGGGTAAATGGTTTGGGGGAAATAAAAGGGCTAACGGTTAAGTTAGCCCTTTTATTGATGTACTTAGTAGCGGTAATGTTCGGGTTTGAACGGACCAGCTTGATTGAGGTTAAGGTAAGTCGCTTGCTCATCCGTCAATTCTGTTAAGTGGGCACCAATTTTACCTAGGTGAAGTCGTGCGACTTTTTCATCTAATGATTTTGGTAGTACATAGACTTCATTTTTGTAGTCGTCACTGTTGTCCCATAGTTCGATTTGCGCCATCACTTGGTTAGTAAATGAGGCTGACATGACGAAACTTGGATGACCCGTTGCACAGCCTAAGTTAACTAAACGACCTTCTGCAAGCAAGGTAATACGTTTGCCATCTGGGAAGACGATGTGATCGACTTGTGGTTTAACGTTAACCCATTCGTATTGACGTAAAGACGCGACATCGATTTCAGAATCGAAATGACCGATATTACAAACAATGGCTTCGTTTTGCATGGCCACCATATGGTCGTGATTAATGACGTTAACATTACCGGTTGTGGTGACGAAGATATCGCCCATCGCTGCTACTTCATCCATATCGACAATACGGTAGCCTTCCATTGCGGCTTGGAGTGCACAGATTGGGTCAATTTCAGTGACCATCACGGTTGCTCCCATGCCCTTAAAGGCTTGTGCGCAGCCTTTACCTACGTCGCCATAGCCCAAGACAACACAAATTTTACCTGCGACCATGACATCGGTGGCACGCTTGATACCATCGAGTAATGACTCACGGCAACCGTATAGGTTATCGAACTTAGACTTAGTGACAGAGTCATTGACGTTGATAGCAGGCACTTTCAAGCTGCCATCCTGCATCATTTCATATAGGCGGTGTACACCCGTGGTGGTTTCTTCAGATAAACCTTTCACATCGTTAAGTAATTCTGGGAATTCATCATGCATGATTTGGGTTAAGTCACCACCATCATCTAGGATAAGGTTAGGACGCCAGCCACCAGGTCCAAAGATGGTTTGTTTAATGCACCAAACAGCTTCTTCTTCGGTTTCACCTTTCCAAGCAAAGACAGGAATATTTTGTGCTGCAATGGCTGCAGCGGCTTGGTCTTGTGTTGAGAAAATATTGCATGATGACCAGCGAACTTCAGCGCCTAAGTCGATCAAGGTTTCGATCAACACAGCAGTTTGAATGGTCATATGCAAACAACCCGCAATGCGGGCGCCGGCTAGTGGGTTTTTACCTGCATATTCTTCACGAATGGCCATCAAGCCAGGCATTTCTGTTTCAGCGATTTTAATTTCTTTGGCACCCCATTCAGCAAGGCTGATATCAGCCACTTTGAAATCGGGGGTTAAGTTATCGATAGGTGCGTTCATTTTTATTCCTACTATTTAGGTTATGTTTATTTGTCAGTTGGTTCTAGATGCCTGCAGCATCACGTAATGTGTCAGCGAGGTCGGTGTGTTCCCAAGTGAACTCGGGTGTTTCCCGGCCAAAGTGGCCATAAGCGGCAGTCGGTTGATAAATCGGTCGAATCAAATTCAACATGGTGACTAATCCAACGGGACGTAAATCAAAGTGTTCACGGACCAATGCTTCTAGTTTGTCTTGTGCAATTTTGCCGGTACCAAAGGTATTGATGGTGATTGAAGTGGGTTCTGCCACACCGATGGCATAAGAGACTTGGATTTCACAGCGGTCAGCGAGCCTAGCTGCGACGATATTTTTGGCGACATAGCGACCGGCGTAAGCGGCACTGCGATCGACTTTTGAAGGGTCTTTACCCGAAAAAGCGCCACCACCGTGACGCGCCATGCCACCATAGGTATCAACAATGATCTTACGCCCTGTTAAACCGGCATCACCGACAGGGCCACCAATAATAAATTGGCCTGTTGGGTTGATGTGGAATTGTGTTTGGGCACTGAGCCATTTTTCAGGCAATGTCGGTTTGATAATTTCTTCCATGACGGCTTCGTGAAGGTCTTGTTGTGAAATCTCAGGATTATGTTGTGTTGATAATACGACGGCATCAATGGCAACGGGTTTGTCATCTTCATATACAAAAGTGACTTGGCTTTTAGCATCGGGACGTAGCCAAGGTAGGGTTCCGTCTTTACGCACCTGTGCCTGCCGCTCCACAAAGCGATGTGCATAGGTAATTGGGGCTGGCATCAGTACGTCGGTTTCATTGCTGGCATAGCCAAACATTAACCCTTGGTCACCGGCACCTTGCTCTTCAGGCGTGGCTCGATCCACACCCATGGCGATATCTTCTGATTGTTTGCCAATCAGCGACATAACGGCACAGGTTTCACCATCGAAGCCAACCTCTGAGCTGTTATAGCCGATATCAGTGATCGTTTTCCTGACGATATCTTCTAAGTCGACCCAAGCGGAAGTCGTGATTTCACCAGCGACAATGGCGGCACCTGTTTTGATTAAGGTCTCACATGCCACACGTGCATTGGGATCTTGGCGTAAAATTTCATCAAGAATCGCATCAGAGATTTGATCGGCCACCTTATCCGGGTGGCCTTCTGAAACCGATTCAGACGTAAACATATAGTTATTGCCCACAGTTTGTTCCTCTTTCAAGATTAAACTACGGTATGGATAGATGGGGAGGTCATTGGTGACGGTCCATTACTATCAGTTACCTGTTAATAATGAACGCGGTTGTTGTTTTTCGGTGAATAAGCCTAGCAGGCGGTGCCTGTTGCAGCGTTCCTTATTCGCAGAGGGTATTTTAGCTTTGATTTGGATTGGGTACAAGTTTGGGTTTTGATTCGCTGGCGCGAGGATTTATTTGAGTCCACTGCCGCTGGGGCTTCCATTTATTTTGCGTGGCCAAAATAAACGAACCAAACAAAAGGCCAACCCATGCTTGCCCTGCGGGTTACCTCACTTTTCAATCTATTTGAGATACGACGAAAACTCGCTGCGCTCAAGCACTCGTCGTATTGATCTCAAATAGCTTTCAAAGTTCGGCTTTGCATTGAGGGCGAAATTAAAATTATCTCTATTTTATCAATCAGAAGTTTAAAAACTTGAGATTGAAAGAATACTGTTCCTAGGTAAAACAAGACTTTGTTTGGTTTTTAGATTTCGAAAAATAAAGAAATCATTACTGCTTGCTAGAAGTATCATATCTCGGTTTGGATATTGTTTTTCTGGAGAGAATTCAAAATTGTATTGTTTAATGTCGGTTATTTCTGCATTTTTAATGTGGTGGATATCTTTATTTATAGTGGCGTAGAGGTGTGCAAAAAAAGTAATGATAAAGACGATTCCAAACGTAGCAACTATGGGCTCTTTGAAATATTTTTAGGCAATATACTGAGAAAGGTAAAGTCCAGAAAAAATAATTCCAAATTGGATTCCATCGTAAATTAGAGATGATTTATTAACGTATCCAGCTGCAAAAAACGATCCCCTGGAAGACAATATACTTAGTGTGGCTTTGATCATATTCAAGTTCTGCTATGGATCTTCTGGAAGCGTGGTGCATAACAAGATAGAACTTACTTAGCCCTACTGTAGTTCCATGTACTGAATATCTAATACCTTCTATGCTTGATGATATACAGTCGCCGAGTGTAAAGAATTTTGAGACTTCAATGTCAAATGAATCCAACAGGTATTTATTTAAAGATAATCAGAAATTAGGAATAGTACAGATACAAATGAAAAATTGTAGCCAACCTTGGATCGCTTAGGGCTAGTTTAAAAGCACCTCGATCTGCAACTTGTGATTTTAAAAATCGCAGTTTCTTTTTGGTAGAGGGACGAATATTTTAAACGTCCTTAATCTCTAGCTCTTTGGAGTCAGGAGGAGTGTTTTGGGCAAGTTTAAAATAGAATTTTGCAGCTTTAGGGTCATCAATTAGTTTTTTTGTGTATTGGCAAATTAACCAATAATGTTGTTTTAAAGTTGAAATATCTTTGATTCCATCAAACTCGCCTATTAGCTGGTCTATTGAGTCTTTGCTTTCATCATAGTCTTTGAGAACACCTTTATAGAGTTCTTCCATTTGTTCATCAACTTCTTGAAGTTCAGGATCGAAGGTTTGAGGGTGAAGCATGTTCTTAGTAACTATATTAATTACGTCGTCAAAATGTTCGTCGAACCATGCTAAACGTGCCTTTGGGGTGAGATGTCGTATCTTTAGTCCCAACAGATTAGTTAAATCTAATCGGATGAGGAGCGCACGTTTAAGAGCATAGGGTTTAAATTTACAGTAAAGCTTAATTAATGGAATAACTAGTAGTTTACTTCTGAGTTTTTGTATCTTTGTATTTACGGACATTTGCCAATTCATTAATAGTTTTAGGCTAATTAAAACCAGGCAGTCTCTCAAGTAGAATCTTGTAGGGTCGGTCAGTTAGGTTTTGTCATTGATTAGCTTTTTTGCGATGATTCTTTCTGCTTTTTCAGCACGTTTTTTCTTTTTGCGTTCATTTTTATCAGCGAAGATTTTGATAGCTTCTTCTTTGCTCAGGTTGGGGTGTTTTACAAGCAAGGTGTCGATTTTGTTGTTGGTTTGGGTCATTTGAGTTCCAGTGTGTGTAATGACTTGCTATATCGAACTGTGGGGTTAAGGTTCAGCTTCTTCTTCCCAGTAGATGGTGACTTTCTTTTTGCCCCATTGTTTGGCTTTTTTTACATCTGTACCCATATAGATATCTATCTTCTTTTCCCAGCGTTTATTCATTTTATCGAGGACAAGGTAGTCATCTTCAAGTCCTTCGATTCTCACTTTTGTATTATTGGTTAAGCCGAGCTCTAAAAGATCTCTTGAAACCGCAAGGGATTTCATACCAGGCTTTAGTTCATTTCCCCATGCTGCTAAGAAAGGCGTCGAGTCTGTTTCCCTTTCACTTGATGTATAGGCGGTGGCGGGGACTTCCATGGACTTAGGGCCTGAATCACAGGCAGCTATGCATAAAGTGATAAAGAGTAAAGGAATGAGGTTTTTCAATTTAATACCTCCGTATGGGCTCAGTTTATATTAATACCGGTTAGAGCTGGAGTTGAACTCCGTTTTGTTTTAACCAAGCTTGTTGCCTTCGATAGTCAGGGTAGTGCTGTTCGACCAATCCCCAAAATCCTTTGCCGTGGTTGTGGTGTTTTAGATGGCAGAGCTCATGGATGATGAGGTAGTCAATGACTGACGGTGGGGCTTGCATGATTTGCCAGTTGTATTGAATTTCGCCTCTGATGTTGCAGCTTCCCCAGCGGGCTTTGTAGGTTTTGATGGTGATGGATTGAGGAATGAGCCCCGTTAGTTGGCTGAGTTCTTCGGTACGATTGTTGAGATAGATTTCGGCTTGTTCTTTGTACCAGTTGATGATGGCCTGGCGCCGGGTTTTTAGACCTACGCGATGGAGTCGACCGGATAGTATGATGGCATCATTCATAAGTTTGACTTTGGGTGAGTCGCCTTTTTGTTCTAGTTGTAATTCGTAGTGTTGCCCGAACAGTAATAATGTTTGTCCCTGTTGCCATTGGCGTTCTGGCTCTGGTTCAGGTTGTTTGGCGAGTTGTTGTTTTATCCAGTCAGATTTTTCTTCGATGAGATCGTGGGCGATGTCCATTGGTAGCTGTGTCGGGATATGAAGGAACACGCCTTTGGCGCTGACTTTGAGAGTGACACTCTGGCGTCGGGCACTCTTTTTAAGGATAACGTCGAAGTCTTTGGTTTTAATCAACGCTGGTGGCATTTGGGCCTTATGTGTCTGTTAAATAAAATAATAGCTATTGTATGTGATGATTTGAGACAATAGTAGGGTGATTATTTGAATAGTGCCTGTCTCTTAATGACTCAAGTTGATTTATCTCATGCCCATCGTTTGTCGGTTGCCCCAATGCTCGAATGGACGAACCGTGATTTCCGTTATTTTATTCGTTTAATGACGCGAGAGAGTTTGTTGTATACCGAGATGGTTACAACAGGTGCCTTGTTGCATGGCGATCGTGCCCGCTTTCTGGCGCACGATGAAATGGAGGGGCCGTTGTCTTTGCAGTTGGGTGGTTCAAACCCTGCTGAGTTAGCAGAGTGTGCGGTGATGGCCGAAGACTGGGGCTATGATGAGGTGAATATTAATGTCGGCTGCCCTAGCGATCGTGTGCAATCAGGAATGTTTGGTGCTTGTTTGATGGCAGAGCCTCAGCTGGTGGCTGACAGTGTGGCTGCGATGCAGTCGAAGGTAAAGATTCCTGTCACGGTGAAAACACGGTTAGGGATTGATGACCAAGACAGTTATGAATTTTTAACGCAGTTTATTCATGCGGTATCTGTTGCGGGTTGTGAGACGTTTATTTTACATGCTCGGAAAGCATGGCTATCTGGCTTGAGCCCAAAGGAAAACCGGGATATTCCACCATTGAACTATCAGCGGGTATATGACATTAAGAAAGATTATCCGCACTTACAAATTTCTGTAAATGGCGGTATTCAGTCATTGGAGGAAGTGCAAAGTCATTTGCAGCATGTGGACGGTACGATGTTAGGTCGTGTTATTTATCATGACCCATACACCATGGCGGCGGCGGATAGCAGCGTATTCGGTAAAACCAATCAGGGGTTATCACGTCATGAAGTGGTTGAAGCGATGTTGCCTTATATTGCTCAGAGAATGGACTTGGGCCGATCGCTTAACTCGATCACACGCCATTTATTGGGACTTTTTCAAGGTCAGCCGGGTGCGAAAAAGTGGCGACGTTATCTGAGTGAAAACGCCAATTTGAAAGGTGCGAGGATAGAGATTATTGAACAGGCCTTAGCCTTAGTGCCTGAGTCCGGTACCACGGTTGAGCAGGTAGAGCGCGAAGCTAGCTAGCCCCACAATAAAGAGCATGATAACGCCAAAGGCGAGACCAACCGGGATATCAGATACGCCTAAGATGCCATAGCGAAAGGCATTGACCATATATAAAATCGGGTTGAATAAGGAAGCTTGCTGCCAAAACTCGGGTAGTAAATCGATGGAGTAAAAGATACCACCGAGATAGGTTAAGGGCGTTAAGATGAAAGTGGGGATGATGGCAATTTGATCGAAACTTTTGCCATAAATCGCGTTAATAAAACCGCCAAGTGAAAACAGGACTGCACTTAATATCACCATGGAGAGGGTAATGAAGAGGTGTTGAACGTGGAGCTTGGTAAAAAATAAAGCAACGATTGTGACGATGATGCCAACCAATAAGCCTCTTGCAACGCCACCCATGACATAACCGGCTAGAATGAGGTGATTTGGGATAGGGGCGATCAAAAGTTCTTCAATGTGGTTTTGGAATTTAGCACTGAAAAAGCTGGATGCGACATTGGCATAGGCATTGTTGATCACGGCCATCATGATAATGCCAGGGGCAATATATTCAATATAGGCAAACCCGCTCATTTCACCAATACGTTGACCTATTAGGTTGCCGAATATAACGAAATACAGCGTCATCGTGATGGCTGGTGGTAATAAGGTTTGTGGCCAGATACGAATAAAACGGCGTATTTCTCTTGTTAATAAGGTGCTTAACGCAACCCAGTGATGTTGGCGTTGAGTTGGCATTATTTATCCACCGTTTTTTCAACGAGTGATAGGAAAAGTGCTTCGAGCCTATTGGCTTTATTTTTCATACTAGTAACAGTTATGCCTTGCTCTGATAGGTTTGTAAACAAATCATTAAGGGCTTGTTCTTTTTTGATCTCAACTTCTAATGTAGAAGAACCTATTTTAGCGATATGCATATTATCGAGTTTAAGTTCTGTGGTTAGGGGTTCAGCCAGATCGAGGATGAAGACTTCTTTATCAAGTCGGTTGAGCAGCGATTTCATATCCGTGTTTTCGACGATATTACCCTGATCGATAATAGCAATATTGCGACAGAGGTTTTCGGCTTCTTCCAAATAGTGTGTTGTTAGGATAATGGTGGTGCCTTGGTCATTAATGTCTTGTAAAAAGCCCCACATGGAACGTCGTAGCTCGATATCAACACCCGCAGTCGGCTCATCTAGGATAAGGAGTTTTGGATTATGAATAAGTGCTCTTGCAATCATTAGGCGGCGTTTCATACCGCCAGATAGGGCACGAGAAGGCGTATCACGTTTTTCCCATAAACCGAGTTGGTGGAGTAATTTATCCGCCCGGGGCTCACCTTCATGAGCGGGCATACCGTAATAGCCCGCTTGGGTAATTAGGATGGCTTTGACTTGCTCGAAACCGTTGAAGTTGAATTCTTGAGGGACCAGGCCGAGATGACTTTTTGCTAGTTCTGTTTCAGTGTCTAAATCATGACCGAACACTGTGACTTGACCACTGTTTTTGGTGATCAGTGAGGTAATAACACCAATGGTAGTTGATTTACCGGCACCGTTAGGGCCGAGTAAGGCAAAAAAATCACCTTGTTCAACATCAAGATCGATGCTGTCAAGGGCTTTGATGCCATTGTCATAAACTTTGCTTAGTTGTTGGATGGAAAGTGCTTTCAAAATGTTTGTAATCGTAGGCAGGGCAGAGGTTGTTAGGGTATCATGCTTAGATGGAGATTGATAAGTTACCGTTGTTTTGTGAGCGTAAAATGTCGCCTCCTCGTTCAGTTGATGAGTTGTTATCACGCTGTCAGGCTTTAGTCGGCAAAACATTAGGACAAGTCGCGCAAGAAATGGGCGTTGCAGTGCCTGCTGATCTACAGCGGCATAAAGGTTGGGTTGGTGCTTTGTTTGAGTCGGTGCTGGGCGCTGATGCGGGGAACAAGGCGGAGCCGGATTTCATGGCGTTAGGCATTGAACTAAAAACATTGCCGCTTAATAAGCGCGGTTTACCTAAAGAATCGACCTATGTTTGTACGGTGTCGATGCAACAAACTGGCGAATTAGATTGGCAGCATAGTTGGTTAAGGCGCAAATTAGCGAAGGTGTTATGGCTGCCGATTGAGGCTGAATCTGAGATTCCATTGGCTGAACGTTATGTTGGCCAAGCATGGCTGTGGGTGCCTTCAGAGCAGCAAGAAGCGATATTGCGCAGAGATTGGGAAGAGTTAATAGATAGGGTTGTATTAGGGGAACAATCTGAGATTTCGGCAAGTGAGGGTGAATATTTGCAAATTAGACCTAAAGCGGCAAATAGCCGTGTGCTGGCAGTTGGGGTATCGTCTGAAGGTTTAAAGGAAAAGATAAACCCAAAAGGTTTCTATTTGAGAACGACTTTTACTAGACTATTACTTGAAAAAGATGAAGAGTGATGACAATGCTAAAGATAAAATAACAACGAAGGCCGAGGAGTGTGTTGATGCGTAAATTGAATGCCCTTGTCATTGATGGGGATCCTTCATCAGGTTTGATGGTATAAGTTATTAGAACAAGCAGGTTTTACTGTTGTCTTGACGAGAATGGGTCATGAAGGTTTGGCGCTTGCAAAGCAGAGCCGTTTTAATCTCGTTTGTTGTGATGATAATCAGACCGATATTTCAGGTAGCGAGTTTTCCAGTAAGGCACGTGCCATACCTGGCTACGATTTGATTCCGTTATTGTGCTGGCGGTTGAAGATAATCTGCGTACATTGAAACAAGCGTTGCTGACCAGCGCGACAGATATTTTCAGTAAAAGCAATCCCACCGAGTTGGAAATTTATATCCAACGCCTTGTTGAACGCGAAGTGCGCCAGTTAACCAGGCGTGTGCTGTTTATTGAAGATTCACAAGTACTGCAAGAAATCATCATTAATTTATTGACTGATATGGGGCTGGATGTAGATTCTTATAACCATGCAGAAGGTGCTTGGGAAGCATTCCGCACAGGGCAATATGATCTCATTATCACCGATATCATGCTTGAAGGTGCGATGAGTGGTATTACCCTCGTTCGTAAAATCAGTCATCTGCAAGGTGAGCACGGCTCTATTCCAATTATTGCTACGTCAGGCTTCGATAATGCGTCACGTAAGATTGAATTGTTTCATCTATGTGTGAATGATTATGTGGCGAAGCCGATTGTGCGTGAAGAGATGCGTCAACGGGTGTTAGAACTAAGTTCACAACACGCGTCATTGCATAGTTTGACGATGTTGGATGAGTTAACGCAATTATTTAATCGTTATGCCTTACGAGAGTTTGCAGGTAAGTATTTTAGTGAGGCGCATCGTTTTAAACGACCATTGTCGATGGCAGTGATGGATATTGATCATTTTAAAGTAATTAACGAGACACATGGCTATTCGACGGGGGATAAAGTCCTGTCAGAATTTGGTATTTGGCTGAAACGATTTGTGAGAGATGAAGACATGATCGCAAGATGGGCGAGTGAGGAATTTGTTTTCCTTTTATCGAATTATGAAGCATCGACAGCATTAACCTTAATGGAACGGATTCAAAAGCGACTTGAGTTATTTAAGGCTGCCAATGTATCAATTACCGTGAGTATTGGTGTTGCAACGGTCCATGACCAAAATAAGCATAGTTTGAATAGCCTATTTGAATTAGCGGATAGTGCGATGTATCGGGCTAAAATGTCAGGCCGTAATTGTATTCGTGTTTATGAGAATGAAGATGAACAAATTTGACAGCTTGATGAATCAGATGCTTAAGATTTGAGATAATGAGTTAATAAAAAGCCAGCTAACGCTGGCTTTTTATTATTGGCTGATATTGACGAAATGACCTACAACAGCAGCAGCTGCCGCCATGGCTGGGCTGACAAGATGGGTACGTCCACCGAGACCTTGTCTTCCTTCAAAATTACGGTTTGATGTGGATGCACAGTGCTCACCTGATTCGAGTCTGTCAGCATTCATCGCTAGGCACATGGAACAACCTGGGTCACGCCATTCAAAACCTGCTTCAATAAAAACTTTGTCTAACCCTTCTTGTTCAGCTTGTTGTTTGACTAAACCTGAACCGGGAACAACCAAGGCTTGTTTCAATGTGCCAGCGACTTTACCACCTTTTATAGCCGCTGCAGCTTGGCGTAAGTCTTCTATACGTGAGTTAGTGCATGAGCCAATAAAGACGCGATCAAGCTGAATATCAGTGATAGCTTGACCAGCTTTTAATCCCATATATCGGAGTGCTTGTTCCATACTATTGCGTTTTACAGCATCTGTTTCATCTTCTGGGTTTGGCACATTATCATCGACTGAAACAACCATTTCGGGCGACGTACCCCAAGTGACTTGTGGTTTGATGTCTGATGCATCTAAAACAACGGTCTTATCGAAATGGGCATTGGGGTCACTGTGTAAATTTGACCAGGCTGCAACGGCTTTGTCCCAATTTTCACCTCGTGGTGCAAATGGACGGCCTTTTAGATAATTAATGGTTGTTTCGTCGACGGCAATTAAGCCTACTCGTGCACCTGCTTCGATGGTCATATTACAGACGGTCATACGCCCTTCCATCGATAGTGCTTGTATTGCTTTACCAGCGAACTCAATGGTATAGCCCGTTCCACCTGCTGTTCCGAGTTCTCCGATAATGGCTAAGACAATATCCTTGGCAGTGACGCCGGGTTGGCATTGGCCATCAACACGGACGAGCATGTTCTTGGCTTTCTTTTGAATGAGGCACTGTGTAGCTAAGACATGTTCGACTTCTGAGGTTCCGATACCGAAGGCAATAGCCCCGAAGGCACCATGCGTCGAAGTATGCGAATCACCGCAAACGACAGTCATGCCAGGTAAAGTTGCGCCTTGCTCTGGCCCGACGACATGGACGATGCCTTGGCGGATGTCATTTAGATCAAATTCGGTCACGCCAAAGTCTTTACAGTTTTGATCTAAGGTTTCCACTTGAAGGCGTGAAATCGGGTCACTGATACCTTGGTCACGATTGTTAGTTGGGACATTATGATCCGGTGTGGCTAAGATAGAATCTAAACGGTGTGGTTTCCTATCTGCCAGGCGCAAACCTTCAAATGCTTGTGGTGATGTGACTTCATGGACAAGTTGGCGATCGATGTAGATCAATGAAGTGCCATTGTTATCTGTTCGAACAAGATGTTGTTGCCATAATTTGTCGTAAAGTGTTTGTGCTGTCATAGGAAAATATTAATTGTATGTATATAAAGTTAAAAAAGGATTATACCGTGTCGTGAGCGTATGCTCTATGTTGTCTTTCTAGATGCAAAAAAAACGGGTAGTCCGAAGACTACCCGTTTCTCGTTTTGCTTATAGGAACAGTGGTTATTCCATATTAGCGTGACGGTATTTCATTTCTTCTTCTGGGATTCCTTTCTCATGGATTAAATGAGAAACGATAGATTCCAAGAAAATCAAAGTTGATAGTTCAAACATGGTTCCCATAGGCATGCCTTTTGTAGCTGCAAAGCTATCGTCGGTACCAATTTGTATTGTTTGGTCAGCTAAATCACCAATCGTTGAGCTTGATTTTGAACAAATCAAAACCACTTTAGCGCCTTCAGATTTGGCTTTATTGGTAAATGAAACAAGTTGCGTAGTTTCACCAGAACCTGAGATGACAATTAATAAATCGCCTTCACGGATACTTGGAGTACTAATTTCACCTTGAACATAGGTTTCATAACCACTATGCATCAGTCTCATTCCTAGAAAGTTACCTACTAGTTTTGAGCGACCTGCACCTGTAATAAAGATGCGTTTGGCATCGTCACACATAGAAACTAATTTGGCCTCATAGGCTTCATCAGTTGAACCAACGATATCAGTGATTTTATTTAAGAGTAGATCTTGATGCATTGTCATTGTAACGATCCTTATGCTGCGTCAACTAAAGCACGTAATTCTTTAGCTGATTCTGCTGGAGAAGGTGCGCCATAGATAGCCGCGCCAACAACAACAATAGCTGCACCAGCTTGAACAGTGCTTTGGATTGTGTCTTTGTTAATACCACCAGCAACAGAGATTTTTACATCCATGCCTAAGCCAGCGATCATATTTAAGTCAGCAAAAGGTGTTTGACCTGCTGCTTGAGCGTCAAGACCAGTGTGAACACCGATGATTTGCGCGCCGTTTGCTGCTGCTTCTTTAGCAACTGCTGCTTTATCTTCAACACCGATTAAATCAACTTGAGCTTCAGCACCGTTTGCGTTAGCTGCTTTGATAACACCGCTGATTGTAGCCATGTCAGAAGCACCCAATACAGTGGTGATTGCACCACCAGCTTCGAAGAAAGGTGTTGATTCGTATTCACCAGCATCCATTGTTTTAAGGTCAACAAGGATTTTTTTGTCTGGGTGAGCCGCTTTTAAAGCTTTAACAAGCTTAAGACCGTTGTACTTGATGCATGGTGTGCCGATTTCTAAGATATCAACATAAGGTG
This sequence comes from Gammaproteobacteria bacterium, assembly GCA_029248745.1. GTDB lineage: Bacteria > Pseudomonadota > Gammaproteobacteria > Nitrosococcales > Methylophagaceae. The sequence continues at coordinate 8,901 of JAQWIT010000017.1, read as the reverse complement.
CAACTTGTTCTGCCAAAGCCATTGTTGCGTCGAAGTCTAGAGAATCTAGAGCCATTTGGATTTCTGCCATTTTCATACTCCTAAAGTAGTGTTTTTTTGTCTGATCACGTCAATGCGCGACCTAGAACTATAGTTCAGATCCCAGTTCAATGTCAATTTCGATTGGGATAAGAAAAGCTAGCCCAAGCAGTCTTATTTTCTGCTTGGGCTAAGCTGTTTGGTGCAGGTATGAAGTGATTAAGCTTCTAGTTCTGCTAAACGATTTGCTAGCAATTCTTCTAAGACACCAAGGGCTTTTGCAAAACCATCAATACCTTCTGCTAGTTTTTCTGTTGCCATTGGGTCTGCTGCATGCATGGCATCGAAAGTTGCTTTATCCATATCGATTTTAGCGATATCAGATGCAGCAGCTTGCTCTTCAGAAAGTTTGCGTGGAAGCTCACCTTCCGTTGACTGCAATTCATCTAAAAGGCCAGGAGATATTGTCAATAAATCAACACCAGCTAATTCAGTTATTTCACCTAAGTTACGGAAGCTAGCGCCCATAACTTCAGTTTTGTAACCGAATTTTTTGAAGTAATTGTAGATAGCTGTTACTGAGACAACACCAGGATCTTCGTGTGCTTCGTAAGAGTCTTTACCGGTATCTTTTTTGTACCAATCAAGAATACGGCCAACGAAAGGTGAAATAAGTTGGATACCGTTTTCAGCACAAGCAATGGCTTGGTGAAGACCAAAGACCAATGTTAAGTTTGTGTGGATACCTTCTTCTTCAAGGACTTTAGCAGCTTGGATACCTTCCCAAGTTGCAGCAATTTTGATTAAGATGCGATCACGAGATACACCAGCTGCTTCGTATTGCGCAATCAGGTCACGGCCCTTAGCGATAGTTGCATCTGTATCGAATGATAGACGTGCATCAACTTCGGTAGAAACACGTTGTGGCACGATATCAAGAATTTTTAAGCCGAATGAAACAGCTAAACGGTCGAAAGCTAATGTGACAACTTCTGATGCCGCTGCGCCAACGCCAACAGTTTCACGTGCGTCTTTTAATGTGTCATCAACAATACCCTGATATTGTGGCATTTGAGCTGCAGCTGTAATAAGTGATGGGTTTGTTGTAGCGTCACGAGGAGTGAATTGCTCAATTGCAGCGATATCACCTGTGTCAGCAACGACGACGGTCATTTCTTTTAGCTGATCTAGTAGATTTGCCATGTGAAAAATACCTTTCTATATTTTAGTGGTTAAAAAAACTGACTGATTTACCTTTATGTTGGTTTGGTAAGGTCAGGGAACGATTGGTTTTCTTGTGCCTATAGGAATAGGCTTTTTGGGTGACGTTTCTTAACTATTATTAAGAATGTATTGGGCTACACCTGTTAATGTGCTGTTGACTCGCGCTTTATTTTGGATGTATTGCTCTACGCCGGTCATAGGTTTAGCTTGATTTTGAATGTAGCGTTCAACGCTTGTCATTACGATTGACACTGCTGGTGCTGACGCTTGGTTTTGAATATAGCGCTCAACACTGGTCATTTGTAAGCTAGTTGATGTTTGATTTTGAATATAACGTTCAACACCTGTCATTGCGTGAGTTGAGGCAATCTGGCTTTGAATGTAACGCTCGACGCCGGTGATATTGCCTGCTTTGTCTTCTAAGTTCGCAATATATTGTGCGACACCTGTCATGCCCACTGCTGCAGCGACGGTTTCGACAATCGCTTCTTTTACTTCTTGAATGACTTCGGCAACTTCTTCTTTTACAGCTGCAGTGACTGTCTCTGGGGTTGCCGGCGCAGCTTGTGGTTGTGCTGCTGGTGTTGGCTGTTGTGAGCCTGATGAGAAGATGCCTTTTAATAAGCCACAAATTGAAGAGAAGAAACCTTTTTCACTCATTAGAGTTACCTTTGTTATTTGACTGTCGTTTTACACATGAGAGTATGAATAAAAGACGTTATTTTACTATATTTTTAAACGGTTGTGGAATGCTAGCAGTTTATTATGACCGTTTGATGATGGTTTATTTTGTTGTTATTGACCTAATTGCGGGCAAAAAAAAGCGGATGACTAGGCCACCCGCTTCTTATTTTCTTGCAGTTGGATGCTATAAATTAAGCAGCATCAACTAAAGCACGTAATTCTTTTGCAGACTCTGCAGGTGAATCAGCACCGTAGATTGCGGCACCAACAACAACGATTGTTGCACCAGCACGTACCGTGTCTTGGATAGTATCTTTATTGATACCACCAGCAACTGAGATGCGAACACCTAAGTTAAGACCAGCAACCATGCTTAAGTCAGCAAAAGGTGTTTGACCAGCTGCTTGTGCGTCAAGACCAGTGTGAACACCGATGATTTGAGCGCCGTTTGCAGCTGCTTCTGTTGCACAAGCTGCTTTATCTTTAACGCTGATTAAGTCAATTTGAGCTTCTGCGTTGTTAGCATTTGCTGCTTTGATTACGCCGCCCATTGTTGCTTTATCAGATACACCAAGAACAGTACAAATATCACCACCTGCTTCGTAGAATGGTGTTGCTTCGTATTCACCAGCGTCCATTGTTTTAAGGTCAACAAGGATTAATTTTTCTGGGAATTTAGCTTTCAATGCAGTAACGAGTTCTAGACCGTTATACTTAATGCAAGGTGTACCGATTTCTAAGATGTCAACATAAGGTGCTACTTGCTCAGCAAGTGCGATTGTTGCATCAAAATCTAGAGAATCTAACGCCATTTGGATAAGTGCTTTTGCCATGTTGACATGCTCCTAATAAAGTAATGTTTAAAGTTATTCACGCTGAAAATACGCCGGAAGACTATATAGTATTAGTTCGTATGGTGTCAATTTTATAAACTGTGCTTTAGCCGTTTTTTCATGCGGGCTAGACAGTGTGATTTGGTTTGTGCCAAGCTGTCTTGGGTTTTTTAATCTTCGCAAAAATTTGTTTGGGAATGGGAAATTATGGCGCAAATTAATGATGTAAAAGGCTTCATCATAGATATGGATGGCGTGCTTTGGCATGGCAATCATCCGATCGTGGGTTTAGGCGCTTTTTTTTCACTTCTGAGAGAAATCGGTTTACCTTTTGTTTTGGCGACCAACAATGCCAGCCTGACGCAACAGCAGTATATTGATAAATTAGCCAAAATGGACGTTTCTGTTATTGCTGATGAAGTGTTGACCTCTAGTATGGCGACGGCAAGTTATTTAGCAAAGCAGCAGCCTGAAGACAAAAAGAGAGTGTTTGTCATTGGTGAAGCAGGCTTGAGAGCACCGCTTGAAGAACAAGGTTTCGTGTTGACGGATTTATACGAAGTTGATGGCAATGGCACGATGAAAGGTGCTGACCTTGTGGTGTCAGGTTTGGACCGAACATTAACATGGGATAAATTGGCTACCGCGACATTGAACATTAAAAAAGGGGCAGCATTTTATGCGACTAATGCTGATACGACGTTGCCGACTGAATTAGGTGATGTAATCGGCAATGGTGGTACATTAGCAGCGCTTGAAGCAGCAACTGGCGTAGAAGCGGTGAGCTTGGGTAAACCTGAGCCTGTTTTATATCAGCAAGCACTCCGGGTATTAGATACAACAACGGCAGAAACGGTTGCGATAGGCGATCGTTTAGATACGGATATTTTGGGTGCGGTCAATGCCGGTATGCGAAGTATTTTGGTACTAAGTGGTATTTCTAGTCACGAAGAACTTGCAGACATAGATTATCAGCCGACTTGGGTAATGAAGGATATTTCAGAGATTACCGCTGTGCTACGGGCGACATTTTTAGGTGATTCTGTGGAGAATGAGTAAATGAAAAAACTGGTTAATGATGTTGATGATTTACTAATGGATAGTCTTAGAGGCTTTGTGAAGGCGCATCGTGATTTGGTGACGCTTAATGAGCAGCCGGCTTTTATTGCTCGGTCTGAAAACGCGTCACAGGGGAAGGTTGCATTGGTTTCTGGTGGTGGTGCTGGGCACGAGCCTTTACATGCTGGGTTAGTTGGCAAGGGGATGTTAGATGCGGCTTGTCCGGGACAAATTTTCACTTCTCCAACACCTGATCAAATGATGGCAGCTGCTGAACAAGTTGATAATGGTGCAGGCGTATTATTCATCGTTAAAAACTATGCTGGCGATGTGATGAATTTTGAAATTGCTACAGAGATGTTTGATGGTGAGAGTGCTTCGGTATTGGTTTGTGATGATGTATCACTACCGGCTGATCACAGCACTGGGCGTCGCGGTGTTGCAGGGACATTGATTGTTGAGAAAATTGTGGGCGCTGCAGCTGAAATGGGGGCGACGTTATCTGAATGCCAAACGTTAGGTGAGCGTGTTAACAAGGCGACGGCCTCTATTGGTGTCGCCTTAACGAGTTGCACCGTTCCAGCGTTAGGTAAGCCAACATTTGAGATTATTGAAGAAGAAATGGAATTTGGTGTCGGTATTCATGGTGAGCGAGGCCGTGAAACGGTGGCCCTAAAGTCAGCCAGTGAAATCGTGACTGATTTAGCGTCAGTGATTGAAACTGAGCTGTCGATTACAGCGGGTCAAAAAGTGTTATTACATATTAATGGCTTTGGTGGAACGCCTTTAATCGAACTTTATGCGGTGTATAATTTAGCAACAAAATATTGGCAGGCACGTGGGGTGGAAGTGGTGCGTTCTTTAGTGGGTAATTACACGACTTCGTTGGATATGGCGGGGTGTTCCATGACCGTCACTCTTATGGACAAGCAGTTTATTGAGTTGTGGGATGCGCCTGTCGATACAGCCAGTTTACGCTGGTAGTTTAGGGTTTTTGTTGGGTTAACACAGCGGTGATGGTGCAAATCATCAGTTGACTGGTTCTTGCACCGGCATCGATGTGGCCGATGGCTCGTTCGCCAAGGAATGATGCGCGGCCTTTGGTCGCGATCATGTCTTTTGTTGATTTCATGCCGGTGATGGCGTGTTCCGATAAATTGGTTAACAGCTGTTCAAACTCTGTGCCGTTTGTTACGTCTTCTTTTAAGCGATTGGCAACTGGTATGAGCGTATCTAACATGGTTTTCTCACCTAAATCAGCTTTGCCACGTTGTTTTACGGCTTCGACGCCCTGATAGAACACATCAGAAAAAGCCGTTGCCGTAAACATCTGTCCTTTTGCTGCTTTAGACATGCTGAGGAAAAGGGTGCCGAAAAGTGATCCTGAAGCGCCGCCCATCGTAGACATTAAGGTCATGCCTATTTTCATTAGTGCGGGTGACCAATCTAATTCGTCTAATTCTGCGGTTATATCTTCAAGGGCAGCGATACCACGCTGGAGATTAGTAACATGATCACCATCACCAATAACACGATCTAATTCAGCGACTTCGTCGGCGTGTTGTTCAATATTACTGTCAATGGCTTGGATTAATTGGGATAGGGGATAGGGCATGATGAATTACGCCTTTGTCTCATAAGTGGGCCTAACATCTTCACATTTTATCGCAATCTCGAATGAACGACTAGCCGAAATAGAGTCTATTGTGACCTTAGTCTCCTTGTTGAAACTACGTTGTTGACTGTCTATAAATTCTGGACTAGGTTACACATTAACCGCTGATTTAATTAACAACTTGCGAGCGGTATAGAAATGCAGCTAAAGCGACTTTGGTTTAGTCCCGACCATCGAGCTTTTTTGATGAATCTGGGATAAGGAGAGAACTATGCATTTAACAGTCAGACCACCGAGATTTGCTTTCCTCTATGATTTTTAGGATCGTCAACACAGGAAAGTTGATGCTGCCGGAACCTATTCTGAGCAAGCGCAAATAAAACCTAAATCTTCCCCAACACCGACGTGGTGAAAGCCTGACCCGAGTCAGTGGCGATATTCTTCACGTAAGTAATATTGTATAGACAAACTGTGCTGAGATTTTGTCCCAACACAGTTTGTTGTGGAAATAGAATTACAGTTCTAAATAAACTTTATATTTTTTACCTTTCTCACAGACTGATTTTGCTGACCAGTCTCGGTAGACTTTGCTTGTCCATCCGCCATCACTTTCTTTTTTTCTATAATTAACGCGGATCTGAGTGTAAGCATGATCAACTTGATTTAGGTTAAATTCCCAAGTACGGGGCTTTGCCGTAGGCATATTCCTTTTTGGGTTTACAAATGGGTTTGCCACCTTTCTTTTTAAACGAGCGTTTGTAACCCTTAAGGCAAGTCCAACATTTTTTGTCTCTTTTCCGGACATCTTTGCCTTTGCATACACTCCACTTTACTTCTACAGTTCATTTTTTAGCGAACTTATTGACGTTTTTCTTTTTACAAGAAGAGTTTTTGTCGGGTAATGGTTTTTTTGAATGGTAATATCCTTTTGGGCAAGACCAACCCCCTTTTTTGGCAACGTTAGATTGTGCTGCGTTTGCTGGGTATATTAAGGGGCAAGACTTTATCTAACCGGCTAACTTGGTATCTTCGACTTTTTTGCATAGCTGTCAGAAGATAAGCCTAATAAGAGGATAATGAACAAACTCCAGAGGAGTAGGCGGGTGGTCATATTATTGATTGTTGTCATGAGTGATATCGCCTTTTATTCTTTTAATTGGGGCTGTGTTACAGCACTTTGCAGCAGCCGGTATCAATACCCGCGACATGGGTGCGTTATGTTCCATGATGATGTAGAGAGTACAGCTGGTTTGCATTAAATATAATATTCCATTTTTTTTAACATAAGCAAAATCAAGAGGGTGTTAAGTGGTATTGTCTAAAGTTATCGACTGACGGCTTTGGGTCGCAACGTGACAGATGAAAAAATCTATTTGATTAATGCCCCGATCTTCTCTATATTTTCTCATTATGATGGTGAGAAATAAATAATGTGTGCTGGTGTCCATTTTGAGCATCAAGGAGAAGTTTTAAAAAGCTTTTTCCCAAACCCTAATGCTCAGTTACCTTTACTAAAGCGTGATGGCCAAATTCTGCTCATGGGCTGGGGTAGACGAGAAAACCAAGAAGGTAAGCTTCCTAAAACTGGTTGGGCTAGGTTAGATTCAATCTATGCTGGTCGCTGGGATAAGTATTTTCCTACTCCAGTGAGAATACCTGTATTACGTTTTATGGAAAAAAACTTTGAAGGCATTAGTAAGTGGTATGACTTGATTCCTTCAAACTGCATACAAGGCCTTGTAGCAAGAGAAGGCAATGAAACCCGTGTATATGTCGTTACAGTTGAACCAGAGCTTTCAGAGCGTGATTATCACGACAGGATGCCTAGAATCATACCTATGTCTGGCACTGTAACTATTATTGGTGAGGGTGAAACACTTTAATTTTACCAATAAAAAGGATTTTACTATGTTTTGCTTGATGCGAAGAAAAGGCGAATCTATTTTAATCTATCCTGAAGACACACCAGAGAATATGACGGTTGTAGAATTATTTGCTGGTGGCCTATCAAGATGACGATAACTAGTACGAATGATGCTTTATGTATGGTCGCGATAGATGCGCGTATGGCTTTAAGAATAGCCAGAAACTAATTCGCCTTTTTAACGCTCAATGCTATTTAAAAGTTACACCTACGTTACACCAAAAAAAGCCCCAGCGGAGTTAATCAGCTGGGGCTCTATATTTAATGGTGGCTCGACCTGGAATCGAACCAGGGACACAGGGATTTTCAATCCCTTGCTCTTACAACTATGTACCACGTCAACAGTTGGTAATTGGTCTAAAGGACTAGTTTACATCATTTTAAGCAAGTGAACGATTTATTTGTTTTATCAATTTTTGGTTGCTTATTGGTTGCTTATTACGAGAGTCTTATCATTAAATTTGTCATAAAAGAATTTTATCTTTCTGATCTGCTGGGCGGGTGGGTGGCTGTTTGTGTAATGTGCAATTAGTAGTACCATCCCAGATATAAAAAAAGGTGAAATTGAAAAGGTCTTGCTACTAAGAAAGGGTAAAAAAAATAGGGGTGTCAGACGCTCTGCAAGCCCCTCTGAGATGTTAAATAGCCCATCCGATACATCGCCTAAATAGAACAACATATCGATAAGACCCTAGAACTCGATTCGAAATGTATCCAACAGAATTGGAGTAGATCAGATATGATTCGACATTTCACAAGAGAGGGGATCAAACGATGGGAAACCGATATGAGAGGAAAGTACTAAATGAGTTGTAAAACCAAAGGTAAAACAAAACCGAATACCAAAACGACTGTTTTATAGTAGGATATAAGAGGGACTGGAAGACTCAGGTCAAAAGGATATCTGAGTCAGTAGGTGTACCGATCTCTGTATTCATAAGAGAGAGCGTGAATAAGAACATTAGTTCGTTGACCCAATAGTTACTATTAATTCCTAAAAACATTCTTAGACGTAGTTAGGATTAACTCACCACTGCTCCTCAACCCATGTCTCATGGACAAGAACACGGTTTATCGATGTTATCCACAGGAATCTTCTAGGTACAATTCAAATAAGTATAATGATTAAAAAAAGGATTACTTTAATGACTCAAACTACCAATTTATCGTCCCTAATCTGGTCTTCAGCTGATGACGTCCTTCGTGGGCTATTCAAACCCTCTGAATATGGACGGGTTATCCTTCCTTTCGTCGTGATGAGACGTCTAGATTGTGTTCTTGAACCCAAGAAAGACGAGGTTTATGACCTTTACACTAAGTACAAAGATCAAATATCTGACCCACATCCAGTAATTTCGAGACAAATCGGGTCACCGTTCTTCAATACCTCTAAGTTTGACCTCTCTCGAATCAAGAGTGACCCGACCAATGTCTTGATGAACTTCAATAACTACGTTCTGGGGTACTCCCAGAACGTCTTGGATATCATAGAGAACTTCTCCATTAGTCCTCTGGTCGAGAAACTCCATAAGAACAAACGACTG
>JAQWIT010000015.1 GCA_029248745.1 Gammaproteobacteria bacterium | reverse complement strand
TGTTACAGTTTTCATTGTTAATCTCCTCAGATGTTTAAAGTCAATTATCGACAGTTATATGAAAAAACAATGAACTCAATGTGAAGATAGAGATTTTTTTATGAAGATTCCTGAAACAGTAATTTTGATAGTCGAAGATGAGTCTGTCATTGCTGAAACTATTATTTTTGCCCTAGAGTCTGAGGGGCTAAAAACAAAGTGGGTTGCCACGGGACAGGATGCGCTGACTTATATTTCACAATCCACCCCAAACCTCGTAATCCTGGATGTGGGCTTACCCGACCAAAGTGGTTTTGAGGTCTGTAAAAATATCAGGTCATTTTCTAACATCCCTATATTATTTTTGACTTCACGTTCTAGTGATTTAGATGAAGTGAGGGGCCTTGAGTCTGGTGCTGATGACTACATTACGAAACCATTTACACCTCAGGTATTGGCTCTTAGGGTTCTTAATAAGTTAAAGAGGTTTAAAAATAGCAGTCATGCGAGTCTTGATGGGGGGGTACTACTAGACGATCGAGCTGCTAAAACGATTTCTCTAGAAGGCGTGAACATAGATCTTACGAGATATGAGTACTTAATTTTATCTCAGATGATGAGTTACCCAAATCGTAAATACAGCAGAGAAGAGCTCTTGAGTGCTGCTTCACTGGATTCAGAGAGTTTTGATAGGACTGTTGATACACACATAAAAACTATCCGAAAAAAAATTGTAAATGTTAAGTCTGGCTACAACCCAATAAAAACTCACAGGAATTTGGGGTATTCTTATGAAGCATAGGCTCAAAATAAGAAGTCAGCTTTTAGTAGTCTTATTTATTTTTTTTCTTCTAGGTATTTTAGGTCCAGTTGTCTACCTAACTAACCAGATCAATAACGGGTACTACGCCTCACAAGAAGATGCCTTAATAGATTTTGCTGAGTTAACCGCTGTAGTTTTATCTGAAAATATAGTGACAGGCCTATATGGTGTTCAGACAATCAATACAAGGATAATTGAGAAAGCATTTAAAAAGCTTGAAAAGCGTAGTTTTTCTGCAGATATACATCATCATACAAAAGATAAAGTCAGGGTTAGAGCCTACATTACAAATACTTCAGGGCGTGTCATTTATGACTCAGACAACAATCGTGACTTAGGACAAATTTACTTAGATTGGCGGGATGTCAATTATGCATTGCAAGGTGAATATGGTGCGAGAACAACCTTTGGCGATCCTCTCTCGCCCGACGGTTACACTATGTATGTTGCCGCACCAATTTTTCTTGACGATGAAATTATAGGTTCCTTGAGTATAGGAAAGAGCACAGAGGTACCGGAGGTCTTCGGAAAACAACAAGTCAATAAAATTTTCCTTTCAGCACTCTTAATTTTGGTTATTTTGGTTTTGTTTGGTTATGTAATAAGACGTAAGTTAACGAGGCCTCTTGAAGAAATCGTGAGTTATGCCCAAGTAATTACGAGTGGAAAAAAAACAGATACTCCGGACTTTAAAGATGATGAGATAGGTGACGTGGGGCGTGCATTAGAGGAAATGAAAGATAAGTTAGATGGTAAAGCCTACATATCCGATTATGTCGAAAATATCACGCATGAGATAAAAGCACCTATTGCAGGTATTAAAGGTTCTGCAGAGCTCTTAAAAAAACCGATAAACCATGAGGCTAATCAACGTTTTTTGAATAACATTGTCACGCAGACCGAGAGGATAGAGGATCTAGTAGACCGTATGCTTAAACTCGCATCCCTCGAATACCAGACTTCTTTAGTGCAGCAAGAAAACAATGTTTCAGAACTTATCTACGTGGTAACCGAAGACTTCAAAGCTATAGCAAACTCTAAGAAGGTTGAGTTCAAAGTGAACTCTGATACGGAACTATCTCTGGTGGCAGACACATTTCTTTTGAAACAAGCACTATCCAATTTAGTAAAAAATGCCCTTGAGTATTCTCCATCAAATGGTCTGATTGAGATAACAGCCCATAAAGACAAAAGCTCGATAGCACTGTCTGTTGCAGATGAAGGCCCGGGCATTCCTGACTATGCAAAAAGTAAAATCTTTGATCGCTTCTACTCTACACCTAAACCTTCGGGTGGAAATAGCTCCGGCTTAGGTCTCTGCTTTGTTAAGGAAATAATGAGCCTTCATTTGGGTAGTGTTGTCGTTGAATCATC
>JAQWIT010000016.1 GCA_029248745.1 Gammaproteobacteria bacterium | reverse complement strand
GTAGCTGAGCAGTGTCAACAAATCAACATAACCAATCCAACAATATTGCTTGAACCTACTGGCAGGAATACTGCACCTGCTATTGCCGCAGCTGCACTTAAGGCTATTAAACAGTTCGGTGAAAATGCTGTTTTATTAACCCTGCCAGCTGAGCACATTGTCGAAAATCAGCTAGCTTTCAGGGAAGCTGTTTCTAAAGCAGTTAAACTCGCAGAGCAAGGCTATCTAGTTACTTTTGGCATTCAACCGACGTTTCCAGAAACAGGGTATGGCTATATTGAAGCGGTAAATGATGCCCAATTTCTTGATGTGGCAAATGACTGTTTTAGTGTGAAACGTTTTGTTGAGAAGCCGGTAAAAGAGAAAGCCGAGGAGTATTTTACAAAGGGCAATTATTTTTGGAATTCTGGAGTATTTTGTTTCACTGCAGGCACTATTTTAGAACAATTGCAGCAATGCGCACCTGATGTTTTAACAAGTGCCGAACAAAGTTTGGCTGCTGCGCGTTCAAAAACAGGTGACAATAGTCAGCAAATCCAATTAGAGTTAGAGACCTTTAGCAAAGCGCCCAATGTCTTTATTGATTATGTAGTAATGGAGAAGTTCGATAAAGTTGCTGTTGTAAGTTGTGATATTGACTGGAGTGATATTGATTCTTGGGGTGCTGTTAGTGAATTAAAACCGTCAGACAAAAACAAGAATAATGTTGTGGGTGAGGCTTTATTACATGATGTCAGTAATTATTATATTCAAAATGAGGGGCGGCTGATAGGGGCAGTTGGTCTCAAAGACCTTGTTATTGTTGATACAGAAGATGCGTTATTAGTTGCCGATAAGAGTGGCAGCCAGGATGTTAAGGAGATTGATACTGCTTCAAAGCGCAATGGTCATACTCATCATAAAGTCTATCGGCCATGGGGTTCATATACTGTCCTTGAAGAAGGAAAACATTTTAAAACTAAAAAAAACACGGTAAAACCAGGCGAGCAAATTTCATTACAGCTACATCATCACCGCAGTGAACATTGGATAGTTATTAATGGTGTTGTACAAGTGACAAATGATGATGAGGAATTTCTATTAAATAAAAATGAATCGACTTTTATCCTTGCAGGCCATAAACATCGACTCGGAAACCTAGGTTTGGTAGATCTTGAAATAATTGAAGTGCAAAGCGGTAAATACATTGATGAAGATGATATTGTCCGTTTCGAGGACATGTATGGTTGCGCTTGATGGGTGATTTAGCTTGCTTTAAAGCTTACGATGTCAGGGGTCGTTTAGGGGATGAGTTAAACGAAGATATTGCTTATCGTATTGGCTGTGCTTATGCGCAATTTCTTAATGCCAAAAAAGTAGTCATTGGTGGTGATATGCGTCTTTCAACGGAGCCACTTAAGCAAGCTTTGGCGAAAGGTCTGATGGATTCGGGAGCAGACGTGCTTGATCTGGGGATGACGGGCACGGAAGAAATTTATTTCGCCTCCTTCTTTTTGGATGTCGATGGCGGAATAGAGATTACAGCAAGTCACAACCCAATTGATTTTAATGGCATGAAATTGGTCGGGCGTGGTGCAAAACCAATAAGCGGTGATACAGGTTTAAAAGAAATACAAAAGTTGGCTGAAAACAATGACTTTATAAGCCCTTCTCGACAAGGCAATATCCAAAATTATTCAGTACAAAGCGATTATATTGAACATCTGATAAGCTATATAGACCCGGCCAAAATTAAACCATTAAAGCTAGTGGTGAATGCTGGAAATGGTGCCGCAGGCCATGTGATCGATGCGATAGGAGAAAAGTTTCAACAAGCTAATATACCGATAGAGTTTATAAAAATTCATCACCAGCCAGATGGCACTTTTCCGAATGGTATTCCTAATCCCTTGCTGCCTGAAAATCGTCAATCAACTGCAACAGCTGTTCGACAACATAAAGCGGATATGGGAATTGCCTGGGATGGTGATTTCGATCGTTGTTTTCTATTTGATGAAAATGGCGAATTTATTGAAGGTTATTATATTGTAGGCTTGTTGGCTGAAGCTTTTCTGGCAAAAAAACCAGATGAAAAAATCATTCATGATCCTCGATTAACCTGGAATACCATAGATATCGTGAAAAAAGCTGGCGGTATACCGATACAGTCTAAAACAGGCCATGCCTTTATAAAAGAACGAATGCGTGCTGAAAATGCCATTTATGGCGGTGAAATGAGTGCTCATCATTATTTCCGAGACTTTGCCTACTGTGATAGTGGTATGATTCCGTGGCTGCTAATAGCTGAGTTGCTTAGTTTGAACTATAAGCCGTTGTCAAAACTAGTGAATGATAGAATCAACGAATACCCATGCAGTGGTGAAATTAATTATAAGGTATCAGATACTCAGCTTAGTATGAAGTACGTTGAAGAGAGATTGTTAAAATTAAATCCAATTATAGATAGGACGGATGGTTTTAGTATGGAATTTCCGGACTGGCGTATTAATTTAAGGGCTTCTAATACAGAAGCACTTCTTCGACTCAATATTGAAACTAAAAGGAACTGCTCACTACTTAAAGAACGTGTTGATGCTATAGCAGCATTACTAAAAGAGTAGCCCTCCAATGCTTCAAAGTCTTTGGTCATATCGTCATTTGTACTGAGCTCTATCTGGAATGAGTTCATTAGCCGTTTTGCACGAAGTAAGCTCGGCGGCCTATGGATGATTATTATCCTGTTGTGTCAAGTGTTAATTTATGCTCTAAATAGCCCCCCCTATGATAGATTAGTAGTGTCGCTAAAAAGTGGTACAAAATTTGGTACAAAATGATATATTTCGAACATCTAGCCTGTAGATTAGATGATAGTTGATAGATTGAAAATAGATACAGATATGGCCCGTATCGTTCTTGGGTAGGTTGCTTGAGGCAGACGGTGACGTTTGTCCCAGATGAATGATTGTTCTCGACAGAACCCGGCTTATCGGCCATCTCATTATTAGCTTAGTGTTTTACGGG
>JAQWIT010000005.1 GCA_029248745.1 Gammaproteobacteria bacterium | reverse complement strand
GTAGAGCGACGCTTATGCCTGGCGGCCATAGCGAGTTGGTCCCACCTGAATCCATCCCGAACTCAGAAGTGAAACGACTTAGCGCCGATGATAGTGTGGGAGTTCCCATGTGAAAGTAGGTCACTGCCAGGCTTTTATTTAAAAATACCCGGACCACTTATGTGGCTCGGGTATTTTTTTGTTTGTATTTAGTGGAAATAGCCTAATTTGACAAAAGCAGTTAAAAGAAAAGGCTAAGTTTCATATCAACGTTAATAGTTTCTATATCTATACTGGTTGATAATTGAGGGCAAGATCTAATTCGAAGCCCCTAGGTAATAAAAAAGGCCTAACTTGTTCAGTTAGGCCTTTCGTTTGTTTATGATAGGCTGTTCTTATTCAACTGGGCAAATGTGTGCCTCATTAGCTGAATCGCAAAGACTTGTTTGACGTAATAAAGCTTGCCATTCTGCGATCTTCTCATCAGGAACAGGGAATTTCCACAGCTTACGCAAGTGGTAGAAGTTTTGGTTGCCCATAATAGCCATTTCTATTGATGTAATGGTTAATTTATCTAGCTCACATGTACTAGTCCAGCTAATAGCTTCGTAGCCGTTGACGAGAGTCTTTTCAGTAGGGGTACTGCTATGTGTTATACAGGTACGTTGTGCCGGGGCATCTTGTGATTCTTTAAATGCATCTAGCGATTTTGTTTTTTTAGCAATTTCACCAATATTAATTGCATAGTGATCAGAAAAACCACGCGTTTTACTTTTCCAAACCGTAAAATGTGTTTTGTGCTCTTTCATCGCGAAAGGCTGGTATTGGTCGTAATCTGAGAACTTAGGACCAAACTCAGTAATAAGGCTTTCTTCTGCGCTATTTATGCCATCAGCAGTAGCAATAGAAGGGAGAAGCAATGCTAGAGCTAAAAATTTTGATTTCACGTAAGTCTCCATTATGTTTATTGTACTTCATAGTATAACCTAATCACCGATGGAGCAACGGCCAGATATCTCATTACAGATAAACACCTTAATAATAATCATTTTCATTTAAAGTGGTTTAGCTTTATAATGTCATCACATATCGTCTGATCGAAACGTGGCTAAAAGTCATGTAAACAAAAGAGCCATGACTAATAAGAGAGTTTTCTTAGATCAAATATAAGTTTCTTAACACTGTACCAAGGAATATACGAAAGTAAGATGAAGAAGTCTGGATTAACGGCGGTTGTACTGTCAATACTTGTTTCCCCAGTTTATGCTGCCGATAAAGAGGTTAATATATACTCTTACCGCCAACCATTTCTGATTGAGCCAATTACTGAGGAATTTACCAAAGAAACCGGCATTAAAGTTAATATTCTCTATTCGAAAAAAGGGATTGCGGAGAAACTCAGCAGAGAAGGAAAATATAGCCCAGCTGATGTTGTATTGACGTCCGATTTTAACCGTTTATTAGAGATTACTAAAAAGGGTTTAACGCAAGCTAATCAGGACGTAGTCTTAACTGAAACGATTCCAACACAGTACCGAGATGATAATCGCCATTGGTTTGCACTGACAACACGTGCCCGAGCCATGTATGTGTCTAGAGATCGTGTAAGTGATCAACAATCGTTGACCTATGAACAACTCGGCTCTCCAGATTTTAAAGGTCGTGTCTGTATCCGAAGTGGCAAGCATCCATACAATATTTCTTTAATAGCTTCGATGGTGGCTCATCATGGTGAAGCAGAAACGAAAGCATGGTTAACAAAACTGAAAGGTAATTTAGCACGTAAGCCGCAGGGTAATGATCGCGGGCAAGTTAAGGCGATTCAAGAAGGGGTATGTGACATTTCTTTAGGCAATAGTTATTACTTTGGAAAAATGCTGAATAACGAAGAACAAAAACCATGGGCAGCTGCAGTAAATTTGGTATTCCCTAATCAAATTGATAGAGGTACACATGTCAATATTTCTGGTATGGCTATGGCAATGCATGCACCTAATAGAGCTGAAGCAGAACAGTTAATGGCGTATTTAAGTAGCGACAAAGCGCAGGTGTTGTACGCTCAAATGAATATGGAATATCCAGTCAACCCTGCCGTAGAACCATCAGAGATGGTAAAATCATGGGGTGAATTTGAGGCTGACGCGTTACCATTAACGGAAACGGCAAAGCACCGCCAAACAGCTTATAGATTATTAGATGAAGTCAAGTTCGATCTCTAAAAATAATGAACGCTAACGAACAGGGGTAATGTGAATAACAAGAAGTGGCTCATTCTGGCTTGGGCCACTTCTTTTTGTCTGATTCTGCCAGCATTATTTCTACTCGCCCAGAGTTTTGCACCAGATACTGAACTCTTCGACCACCTATGGGAGACAGTACTACCAGATTACATTGTAAATACACTGCAATTAGTCAGTTTGGTACTTATTTTTTCCGCCTTATTTGCTATTCCCGTAGCTTGGCTAGTTGCGATGTGCGACTTCCCTGGTAAACGCTATTTCCAATGGTTGTTGATGTTGCCGCTAGCAATGCCGGCCTACGTGGTCGCTTATGTTTATACCGATCTTTTTGATTTTGCCGGGCCGATTCAACGGGTTTTAAGGGCATTATTCCAGTGGGATGTTGCCATCGGCCAACATTGGTTTTTTGAAATTCGCAATGTACCAGGTGCTGCAGTGATGCTGGCCTTGGTCCTCTATCCTTATCTATACTTAATTGCTCGTACTGCTTTTCTTGAGCAAGGAGCACATCTGTTACAAGTTAGTAGGAGTTTGGGGCAAAGCCCTTGGCAAAGTTTTAAACGAGTTGCTGTGCCACTTTGTCGACCAGCGATTGTCGTTGGACTGGTTTTTATAGGGGCTGAGGCATTAGGTGATTTCGCGACAGTACATTATTTTGCCGTCAATACCTTAACAACTGCTGTCTACGATAGCTGGTTGGGACATGGGTCATTATCTGCTGCAGCAAAAATATCAATTCTGATGCTGATTGGCGTGATGGCCATCTTAGCGGTTGAGCGATGGCAGCGGGGGCGACAGCGCTATTACCATAAGTATACGGGCCAAACTGCTTTATTCCATTTATCAGGATGGCAAGCAAAAGGGGCAAGTGCTTATTGCGCGTTATTAGTGTTTGCGGGCTTTATTTTACCTGCACTGATCCTATTGAGTTACACCCTGAAGTCAATGTCTTTTAATACGGATAGTCAGCTGGGTGTCGTGTTGTTACAAACAGCGTGGCTTGCGATCTTGGCCGCAGTGATTACAACAGCATTGGCGATTATATTTAGTTTCACGAATCGTATTTCGAGACACGCCAGTGCAGCTTTACCTTCCAAGCTAAGTTCAATGAGCTATATGATGCCCAGTACTGTATTAGCGATAGCTGTTTTAATTCCGATGACCTTGTTCGAGATTACGTTAAATGATCTGTGGGTCTGGTTGGGGTTTGATGCACCAGGACTGTTTCTATCTGGGACAGTCTTCGCTTTGGTATTTGCTTTTGTGGTCCGTTTTCAAGCGGTAGCCAATGGCACGATAGAGTCCAGTTTTTTGGCAGTCAGTCCATCATTAGATATGGCGGCGAAAAGTATGGGTAAAAGTAATCAGCAATTATTATTTTCCATTCATATTCCTTTGATTAGAAAGAGTATATCTACAGCCGTTCTACTTGTCTTCATTGAATGTATGAAGGAATTACCGGCGGCCTTATTGTTAAGGCCTTTCAACTTTGATACTTTGGCGACTTACGTATATCAATATGTTTCAGATGAGCAACTGGAACAAGCTGCTTTTGCAGCGATTCTCATTGTACTTGCTGGTTTGTATCCAGTGATCAGATTGACCCAAACGGGCGAAAGAACGACATGACTACCGACAGTAACATCGCACTACAGCTAGATCATATATCGGTGTCATATCAACAGAAGCCTGTATTAGATAAGCTGTCATTGAGGATCGCTGACAACGAAATAATGTGTCTGCTTGGACAAAGTGGTTCGGGTAAAACGACAGCACTGAAAGCGATAGCAGGGTTGCTGCCGTTGCTGCATGGCGAGATTAGGCTAAATGGGGAAGTACTGTCTTCAGCTAAACACTGTGTCATGCCTGAACAACGGGGTATCAGTATTATCTTTCAAGACTTTGCTTTATTCCCGCACATGACAGTATTAGAAAATGTCTGCTTTGGGATTAAGGCGTCAGCACAAGTTGCTAATGAAAAAGCCAAGGCCTTATTAGCGTTGGTCAAAATGTCTGACTATGAACCTGTCTACCCGAGTGAATTATCAGGAGGCCAACAGCAGCGTGTGGCAATAGCCAGAGCGTTAGCGACTGATCCAAAAGTACTGTTACTCGATGAGCCCTTTTCAAACGTTGATCATCACTTGAAAGAGCAATTGATGTTGGATATTAGAAAGGTATTAAAACAGCACCACACACCTGCTATTTTTGTGACTCATAGTAAAGAAGAAGCGTTTACCTTTGCCGATAAATTGGCTTTTATGGAATCAGGTAAAGTGATACAAGAAGGTATTGCTGAATCACTCTATTTTCAACCGAGTAGTGCTTCGCTCGCAGAATCTATGGGTGAGGGGAATTGGCTAAAAGTGGAGGTGACCGAGGATGGACTTACGAAATGCCCTTATTTAGGCACTTTGCCAACTTCCGTGCCAAACGACCAACAGTATTCAAGTACATTACGTCAATTTATCAGACCGAACCAATTAGTACTTGAAGCTAATCCGACTGGCAATGCTGAGGTTATTGAGCAGACGTTTAATGGCGAGTCCCGTTACTACTTTGTTCGTTTGGGTAAGATTGAGTTGCGAGTATCCACAGTTTCAAATAATGTGAGTCTGCCAAACGGATCATTGGTCGACGTTACTGTTTTATCACATCGAGCCATTTTATTTGAGCGTACTTAGTAACAGGATCATTAGACTTATAAACGTGAAGCGATCAAAGTGATATAAAAAAGCCCGCTGTTTAGCGGGCTTTTAAATTGAATATCAAAACAGGGTATTGCTATTCAACATAGACTTTTTCTTCTGGCAGTTTGTAAGTCCAAGGCAAATTAGCATTTTTCCAGCCATTCACAAGACGTTGATCCTTATACTCACCTTCTTTGACTTTATCACCTTCATAACCGTCAACAACCGTATAAGCCTTACTGTAACCCAACTTATTAAGTAGACTTGCGGCTTTCGAACTGCGTGTACCTGAGCGGCACATTAAAAGAATAGTTGATTCTTTATTAAACCCGGATTGTTCTAGTTTTTCAGCCAATGTGAGTGAGAAATTACTATTCGGTACCTTCTTATAGCGGTACTTTTCTGAATCCCATTCTTCGATGTCGTTAAACATGTATGGAATATTGACGTCGGCAGCGACAGGCATACCTAGAAACTCGACTTCGCCCTGTGTACGGACATCAACCAAATAGACGTTGTCCGGATCTTGTGTCTTCATATCATGTGCTTGAATAGCGGTGACATAAAGTGCTTGTGGGGTTTGTTTCTTTTCAGGCAGTTGAGAAAAATCAACTGGTGCGGGTGCCTTTGCACAACCAACTGAAAATAACATCAATAGAACTAGACTAAGTTTACGCACATCAAAACCTTTAATTAAAAAATGGATAGATTGCTACCACACTATTTTCTTACAAATAGGAGAGTACAGCAATTATTATATTGGTGTGATGGTAATTGCATCGTTAATTTTAGCAAAACGATGCAACTGCCACTTGCAGGAAATATTGTAAATCGATGGGACGAGAGCGCAACAGCTTAGGCCAAGCAACGTTACTTTAGATAAACGAGGTCGAGAATATAAATTGGCATCATCTTGTTGAGCTAATTTTAGTAAGGTGGTCAAACCAGCAAGGGTGATAAGTCGAATTTCCCACCCGGGTCGTCCATAGTAGCGGGTGCCTAATGGAACACCTTTTTTGAGTAAAGCTGCAGTGCCGCGATATTTCTCTCTTAATGTAAAGGCGAGTTCACGACTGTCTGGAGAATAAAGGCTGGCCTCAGTTAATCCGAATTCATGAATATTTTCTAAGGGCAGATAGATGCGATCATTCACTTTTAGATCTTGCTGGATATCTTGATAAAAATTAATACGTTGCAACGCAGTGCAAATCATATCTGATGCATCCAGGTCGGAGGATGGTGGTACACCGATGAGGTGTAAAAATAATCGACCGATTGGGTTCGCTGAGCGTCTGCAATAATCTTCGAGTTCTTTATCATCAGAGTACCGGTTTTTTGTCAGATCTTGTCTAAAGGCCGAAAGAAGGTCTTGTAATAAAATGATGGGAAGAGTGTGGTGTTTGATAACATCATTTAAAGCGATAAAAATGGCTGAACTTCCCTGATAACATTGTTGTTCAATTAACGTCAATTGTTGCTCGTATTCAGCTAAAGAATCGAGTCTTTCTTGTAGGGGAGCATCACCCTCATCAGCAATATCATCAGCCGTTCTAGCAAAGGCATAAATAACACTGATGGGCTCGCGCAAATGCGTTGGTAATGAAAAAGAAGCAACAGGAAAGTTTTCATAATGGCTGTGGGCAAGCTTAAGACAATAATCATAAGCTTCAGCAAGCTTAGTTGGACGGGTCATTTTCTCCATTATCACTGACTTGGCGTACTTGAGTATCTATTGGCGAGATAGGATCTAATGGTTCTTTGGCACGAATACCCATATCTAAAAAGCGACGACCACTAGGCAATACCTGACGTTCTAAAGAGCCAACGGTTTTATTAAAATGTTCAACACTACTATTTAGACTGTTACCCAGCTTCCCTAAGTGGCCACTAAAGACACTGAGACGATTATATAAAGTTTCACCAAGGTCGCGAATGATCATGGCATTTTCGGTAAGTGCTTGTTGTTTCCATCCATAGGAGACAGCGCGTAGAATGGCTATGAAATTACTCGGTGTGGCTAAAATAATATTCGATTGCATTGTTTCTTCAAGCAGTTCAGGTTCTAACTCTAATGCAGCGGATAAGAAATGTTCGCCAGGAATAAATAGCACGACAAATTCAGGCGATTGACTATATTCTGCCCAATAATTTTTAGCCGCTAATGCTTTAGCATGCTGGCGTATAGCATTGACATGACGTCTTAATTCTTTTGACTTAATGACGTCATCTGTTGTCTGAATTGCAGACAAATAGGCATCTAAAGGTGTTTTAGCATCGACAATAATTTCACGGTTCTCGGGAAGCCGAACGATCATGTCGGGCCGAATACGGCCAGTTTCTGTGGCCTGACTGGGTTGTTCGTAAAAATCACAATGGGCAATCATGCCACTGAGTTCAGCTAACCGGCGCAAAGTCATTTCACCCCATTGGCCACGGACTTCAGGCCGACGTAACGCTTGAACTAAGTTTTGTGTCTCTTGCTTAAGGCTTTGTTGACCTTCATGCATATGTCGAATTGTACTGTTAATTTGGCCAAATGCTTGTTGGCGCTCTTTTTCAATATCGGTGATTTGTTGACTTGTTTTAGTTAGAGCATCGTTGATGGGTTTGACGAGTTGCTCTATCGCTTGTTCACGAGTTTGTAAGTCTGCTTTCGCTTCACTCTGATAACGTTTTAAGTTTTCTTCAGCCAGTTTTAGAAATTGTTCGTTGTTCTGATTCAATGCTGCATTTGAGAGCTGACTAAAGGTATCGGCTAATTGAAAGCGTGCTTGATCCAATAATTCATCCAGTTGTTCATTGGATTGTCGTTCAAGCCGCAATGTCATCGCGAGTTCTTGATTTTCCGCATCAAGGCGCTTGATTTGAAGACCTCTAAATAACCAAATAACTAAGGCCCCAACAACAAAACCAAGCAGCAGGATAAACAACAAGCCGTTATCTTGTTTGGCAATATCGTTGAGGATGGAGAGTTCTAAAACCATGCTAATAAATCATGGGGGTGACTAATATAGGCATCTGCTTGCCAAGTTTCAGGATCATCCCCCTCCGTTATATAACCATAACGGGCTGCAATTGTTGTCATGTTGGCATTTTTACCCGCTTCAATATCACGAGCAGCATCGCCGATATAAAGACAATGTTCTGGCGCTATAGAAATGAGATCGCAGGCATGCAGCATCGGAGCTGGGTGAGGTTTAGCATGTGAGGTCGTGTCACCACTGACTACACAAGAAGCACGTTCGTCCAAGCCCAATAGTTTAACTAGGTGATCGGTTAAAAAAGCCGGTTTATTAGTCACAATACCCCAAGTAATATTGGAGTCCTCTATGAAATGAAGGACATCTAACATGCCGGGGAAAACAGCCGTTTCTCGTGCAATATTGTCTTGATATAAACGGATAAACCGCTGTTGTAGGGGTTTAAAGTTTGCATCATCGGCTGTGATGCCAAAACCAAGACCTAATAAACCGGCACTGCCATTGCTAGCAACAGGCCGTATCTGTTCATCAGGCAAGGGGGCATAACCCTCTTCTTGCAACAGCGTGTTTAATGCAAAGCCAAGATCTGGCGCGGTGTCGACCAAAGTACCATCAAGATCAAAAAGAACAGCTTGATACTGACTCATTTAAATGGCTCGTTATACAGAACGTGTGCAATGCATTAAGTAATTCACCTTAATATCATCGCTAAGGTAAAAATCCTTATTGAGCGGGTTGTAACTCAGCCCTTTTAAGTGATTGACTGTTAGGCCAGCTTGTCGACACCATTTGGCCATTTCAGAAGGCCTGATAAAGCGCTGATAATCATGCGTGCCTTTTGGCAACATATTCATCACATATTCAGCGCCGAGTACAGCTAATAAATAAGCTTTAGGGTGACGATTGAGTGTTGAGAAAAAAAGGTGGCCGCCAGGCTTAACCAAATTAGCACAAGCTCGGATAACGGAAACGGGATCGGGTACATGCTCTAACATTTCCATACAGGTCACAACATCATATTGTTCAGGTGACTGTATAGCTTTATCTTCAACCGTAATGTGCTGATAATCAATAGAGAGCGCATTGTCTAAGGCATGTAGTTTAGCCACATTGAGAGCCATTTCACCCATATCAATACCCGTTGTATCCACGCCCGCTTTAACCAATGCTTCAGTCAAAATCCCACCGCCACAACCGACATCAATTGCCAGTTGGTTGTCCAAGCTGCAATGGCTTTGAATAAAAGCTAAGCGATGTGGGTTTAAGTCATGTAAAGGCTTTGATTCACCTTCTAAATCCCACCAACTGGATGCTAGCGCATTAAACTTTGCGACTTCAGCTGGATCGACGTTTGTATCCGTACTCATGTGCTTTGCCTTATTCTGTCAGCTAAATTGTGTGCTGTCTCGATGATTTTATGTTGATTTAGCGTGGTTAATTGACGATCTTTGAGTAAGGTCTTGCCTTCAACCCAAACGTCCGTGACTTTGTCTCTGCCTGTGGCATAAACCAGTTGTGAGATAACGTCATAACAAGGTTGGCTTTCAATATCAGACAGGTCAATGGCGATCAGATCGGCCGACTTACCGGTTTCTAGAGAACCAATATATTCTTCTAGCCCCAGTGATTTAGCAGCATTGATAGTGGCCATTTCTAGCGCCTCATGAGCTGGAATAGCACTGGCATCATTGGAAACCGCTTTAGCTAATAAGGCCGCTTTATTCACTTCTGCAAACATATCTAAACTGTTATTGGAAGCAGCGCCATCAGTTCCAAGCGTGACATTGACACCACTTTGGCTCAGTTTAGCAATGGGTGAATAGCCACTGGCCAATTTCAAATTTGAGCTAGGGCAGTGGGCAATATGTACCCCCATATCCGAACACCAGCTGATTTCATCATCGGTTAACTGTGTCATATGAACCGCCGTTAGCCTCGGTGACAACAACGCTAAATCTTTCAGTCGCTCAAGCGGTCGCACGCCATACTGTTCAACACTTTGTGTAATTTCGCCGGCTGTTTCATGAATATGCATATGAATGGGAACATCTAGTTCTTCAGCATTGGTCATGATTGCCGTTAAGCTTTCATCAGAAACGGTATAGGGTGCGTGTGGGGCATAAGCTGTTGTAAGTCGAGTATGGCGACTATACTTATCAT
Organism: Gammaproteobacteria bacterium; assembly: GCA_029248745.1. Classification (GTDB taxonomy): domain Bacteria; phylum Pseudomonadota; class Gammaproteobacteria; order Nitrosococcales; family Methylophagaceae. The sequence continues at coordinate 34,148 of JAQWIT010000005.1, read as the reverse complement.
GTAATTGTTCACCCTTACGTAAGTATTCCGCGGCATTTTCAGCCCAAGCACTTGGGAATTCTATAACCACCATGCCTAAGTTAGCGCGAAGTCCACTTTGGTCGACAATACGCGCCGTTGCATCAGGGAAGAAATACATATCATTGAAACAAGTCGTACCACCACGAATCATTTCAGCAATAGCCAGTTCTGAACCAGCCTCAACAAAACTATCGCTGACCCATTTAGCTTCTGCAGGCCAAATATGGTCATTAAGCCAGGTCATTAATGGCAGATCATCAGCTAGGCCCCGTAATAGAGACATAGCTGCATGAGTATGATTATTGATTAACCCGGGAGTAAGGCAATGCTTTTCAAAGTGTTGTTCATTGAGCGGTTGATAACGCTGCTTAGCAAGCGCATATGGTATGACATCGACAATTTGTCCTTGATGAATCACAACACAATGCGCTGTTAATACCGTATTACTCGGTATAACAGGCACAATCCAAGGTGCAGAAATAATAAGATCAACCGTTTCCATAGAGAGGATTATACCCAAGATCTTCCAGACTGCTTGTTTTTAGTGCTGCTCATCGTTTCATTGGTAAGGCATCATTTTCATGTAATAGCCATTCTATTGCTGAAAATCATAACGCAGCCAAGGGAACTAGGCGCTGTGATACAAATGACCAGTCTGGAAGATCTTGGGAATATACCGGCATCGACAACAGAACACAGGGGGCAAAAAAAGTCGACATCACTTTTAAAGCCATAAAAATATTGATTGAACAATGTTATCCTAAGTGTGTCTACGAGTTCAGTTAAATATCTAGAAATAGGTGGAATGAAGAAGGAGCAGTAATGAGTCAAACAGTATTAGTAACAGGTAGTAATCGCGGTATCGGTTTAGAACTATGCCGGCAATTAAAACAACGCGGCGAACACGTTATTGCAACCTGCCGCCAAACATCAGATGCATTGAGAGCACTTGATGTAGAAATAATAGAAAACGTAGAAGTCAGTCAACCAGCAAGTTTAGCAATCTTAGCTGACAAATTAAATGGCCAACAACTTGATTGGTTGATTAATAATGCAGGTATTGCTGGCGGTTTAGGCCTCAGTGATATTGATGTCGGTGCAATTGGAAGCTTTAAACGAATGTATGAAGTCAATAGCCTGGGCCCTTTATTAACTACACAAAGCTTGTTATATAACTTGGGTGAGGGTTCGAAGGTCGGTATTATCACGAGCAGAATGGGCTCTATTGATGACAACGACTCTGGCGGTAGTTATGCCTATCGTATGTCTAAATCTGCTGTGAATGCAGCTGGTAAATCATTATCAATTGATTTAAAACCAAAGGGCATTGCAGTCGGTATCTTACATCCGGGATATGTACGAACAGATATGACGGGCCATAATGGTTTAATGGATGCCGATGAATCAGCTTCAGGTTTGATAGCCCGTATGGATGAATTGAACTTGAATAATAGTGGTTCTTTTTGGCACAGCAATGGTGATTTATTACCTTGGTAAGTTATCCAGAGCTAGCAGAGCAAGAGCAACACACATTACCCAAACTAAAACAGGCAGCGATTCCGTTGCCTGTTTTATATGATGATAGTACACACCATCTTTGGCAATGCTACACGGAAGATGGCGTAATCGTACTCAAAATATGTAACAAACAGCACATCGAAAGCGCCCTATTTTGGAAAGGCATCAACAAGTTATTTCATACGAATTTTCCTAAGAATTTGCCAGAAATAGCATCAACCTATCAACAAATAGCGACAATAAGTCCATTAGCCATTCCCCAATATATTACTGCAAAAGCCGATCGCTTTATTTTAGCGACATGGCTTAATGGGAAACAGGTCGACCGCAAAAAGGTTAATGATCTGATGGTTCAGCAATTAGCAGAACACGTGGCAAAGTGCCATCAGCAAACCAACCCTGCGTGGGGTGCTTTCCATCAGCCACAGTTAGCAGCAACACAATGGCCTATTGCGCTGGGTCAGACGTTAACAAGTCTAGCTGAGTTATGTCCCAGCGAGGTAGCTGAAGGTGTACTGAAAGATGCTTTGGAACAGGCTGAAACCATTCAAAGTCAACAGTTCGTGCCCATCATGCTGGATCTAAGATGGGATCAGTTCTTACAAGAGGAGGGTGAGTTGTCAGCATTAGTTGACTTAGATGCTTTTGTATATGGGCCAAGGGAATTAGAGCTCGTGCTATTAGAGCATCTACTCAATAAAGAACAATTGGTGATATTCAAACGACAATATCAACGGTATCGGACAGTACCCAACTTGGACTCAGTTAGACTGCCATATCAGTTATTACTTTTCTTAATGAACGTACTTGGAGAACAAGACTTAGCAGTGTGGTTAGCATCGACCAAGGGAAAAAAAATGGACTTAATTTAAGTCTCGTTTTGGTAGTACAGTTTCATCCAATTCACGTAACCGATAAAAGCCAAAACGAGATACACAGAAAACATCACAATCGTTGCGTAATAACCCGTTTGGTAATACAACTGAATAGCAGCTGCATCAATGACAATCCAGTAAAGCCAATTTTGTAAAACTTTACGGGCCATCAAAACTGTATTGAGTACGGAAAAGACGGTTACACCAGCATCTAAAAAAGGACTTTGAGAAGCATCAATACTAATTAAGTATTGTGCTGTAGCAAAGGTGAGTAAGCTACCTGTGATCAGAAAGGCAAACTGTTGAACCCATGTGAATTTACTGATGGCAACAGCGTTGTCAGTATTACCTTGTTTTTGCCACAAAAGGTAACCATAGATGGCCATCCCCATATAATAAAAATTGAGTAAGGCTTGCATGGGCAATTGATCGCCCCAAAATAAAACGGTGTAAATTGAAGTGCTAATAAAGGCTAGCGGCCAACACCATTGAGATTCGCGTGCAGCATAGATGACATAGCCAATACCCAATAAGGAAGCCAATACTTCCCAGCCAGATAGAGCCATCAGGCCATCTAGGATAGCTTGTAAAAGCGTGCTATCCATTAGACATCAAAGATATCAGCTCGATCTGTCCCGATGAATTTGACGGAAAAGACACTATGAGGCAATTGCTTAAAAACCACTTCCATTTCTTTATCCATCGCATCCATCACATCACGGTATTCACCGAAGATTTGTGTGCTTAAGCTATTACGCTTAACGATCAACTTAGCGTTACTTTCTAATTGTGCAATAAACGCCAAAATGGGTTCAACATAGTCTTCAGTTAGTGGATACAAACTGATATCGACAGAAATTCTCATCAAGTTTCTCTTTTTGTTAGGTGAAATGAAGGGTGCCAAGACTGACACCCTTGTATTTTAATTAGTAATCCCAAGCAACACTTAGGCCAATGACACGTGGGTCACCGTATTGAATATAACGGTCAGTTGCATAATTGGTTCGAGGATCATTACCAAATGAGAAACCGCGGGTAGCAAAATCTTTATCAAACAGGTTCCGTCCCCACAAAGTGACTTTCCAATCGCCAGTACGATATTCTAAACTTGCATTAGTTAGTGCATAAGAACCAGATTTTTCATTATGGCTATTGGAAAAATAAAATTCATCTTTCCCTTCAATATTAGCCTTAAATGTTAGAGAAGGTGATAGGTAAATCTCAGAGCCAATATTAAATGTATAGCTAGGGGCATGGGCCATACGGCGATCATCTAAATCTATAGCACTAGGGTCTGGATTATCGAACTCATCAAATGAGGCATGAAGCAAACCTAAAGCAGCAAATAAACGCATCTTATCTGTAGCAGCCCAGTCTAGTTCAGCTTCTAAACCGTAATTAGTACCTTTAGCAGCATTAGTTATTGAGTCTTCGAATTCTCCAATACCGACGACAATAGAACTTTTTACTTGTGCGTTGCGACGAGATGAGTAGAAGAGATTAACGCTAGAAATTAAATCGCCATCAAGCCAAAGCGACTTAAGGCCTGTTTCGAGCGTCCACATATATTCAGTGTCAAATTCAAGGGCAGATACTGGAAGGTTATCATTATTATTGATACCACCAGATTTAAAACCACGAGAGAGTGATGTGTATAGGAGGTGTTCAGTATTAACCTGATAATTCAAACCAAGTTTACCACCAAAGAGAACTTCACTAGTTTTGATGTCAATACCGTTAGAGTCTTTGTAATCTGCCCTAAAGTTCTCAACACGTAAACCTATGATAAGTGTAAGTTTTTGGGTTATTTGTGTATCTAACTGACCAAAAAGAGAAACATTTTCTGTCTCATACTTATTGTCTAGGTTTCCGAAATCAGAATTTAAATTTAGACCTTCATCTTGGATGAAAAAGTTTGTACCGACGACCCAAGCTGTTCGACCATCAAATAATTTACCGTCTTCATTCGAAAGTGCTTTTATTTCAAAAGAATAGTTTTCGCGTTCACGTTTAAATTCTTCTGTGGCGTTATAAGGACAGAAAGCATCATTGTCGTAGTCACTATCGAGGCAGTTTGCTTGTTGTAATACACTTAGAGTTTGAAAAAAAGCGTTATTAGCAAACTCGCTATTCCAATCCGCATCATAGCTATAAACAATATCTGACTTCATATAACTACTGGCTGTTTGAATTTGAATGGCATTATTAGCTCGCCAATCTGTTTTAAGCGCGACAGCATTAGTATGCTGTTTATCTTGGCCAGGATTGTCTGAAAGACTGTTTCGACTATTATCGAGCGTAAAAGCATCATAGCCATTGTCAATATTGTGGTGAAATAAGTTCAAGTCAACGGTAAGGTTGTTATTCACTAACCATTTTAATTGGCTCCTTGCTGTCAATTCATCTCTATCTTGAGTATTACTTCGATTTAAAAAATCATTATCCATATAGCCATCAGAGCGATGGCTGTGAATTGACACGCGTCCAAGCAAACTGTTTTCGACTAGCGTACCACCAACAGCAAGGCCTAGACTGCGAGTATCATATTCAGCGATACCCATTTCAGCATGGATATCTAGTTCTTCGGTGGGTTGTTTACTTTGTAAATTAATTACACCAGCGAGCGCGTTCGTCCCGAAACGTGTTCCTTGAGGGCCGCGTAGCACTTCTACTTGTTCGATATCAAACAAGGTTGCTGCCCCACCAGTCCGACTAAAATCGATGCCATCGATAATCAGGCCGACTGAAGGATTAAGTGGCGATGAAAATTGGCTTCGTTCACCAATACCACGAATTTGAAAAAACTGGCCACGTGAAGCACCAGCTGAAAGGTTGACGTTAGGGGCTAAGTTTAAAACATCTTCAATATGTTGCGCACCACGGGAGTCAATAGTGTCGCTATCAATTGTGGTTAAACTAATAGGTGTTTCAAGGGCAATAGCAGGGCGAAAATCAGCACTAACGACCATTGCTGGCAGGTCATGGTTATCAACCTTAGCAACGGCATTAGCAGACAATAGTACTGCGATAGAGAGGGGTAAAATCTTAAACTTCATGGTTATCCTTTTTATATAAAAAGGACAGGGAGATATCGTAAAATCGGAAAGGAGTTGCGTTATCTCAGCCTGTCCCTACGCCAGTATTAACTGGATCAGGTTCATAGGGTTTATTCTGAAAATCAGAAAGTCTCAGGCCTTTTTGCCACCCCTAGGCTAGGTTTTTGAAATCAATTAAGCTACAAAAACCAACTTAAGAGTATACGGGTGATTTTAATTGAAGACAATCGACAAGCCCTGCCAGCATGATGTATTTCTGAGATAGAGTTAGCTAAGGGTTTTAATGGCATCAATAGTATGGAAAAACACTTTTCCCTTCGAAAGTTTATCTTCAATTTTCATTTGCGAAAGCTTATCCATAACAGGCCCTTTGACCTGCGCGAGGTTGATTGTTAACCCTCTATTTTCGATAGCCATAACAAAGTTCTTTAATGCCTCGAAGGCTGTTGTATCGATATAACTGATTGATGAGCAATTAATCACAATGTGTTCGAGCTGTGGCTGCTTTTCTGCTTGTTCGCTAATAAATTCTGTAATGTAAGTGATATTGGCAAAAGTGATATTTTCATCAATGCGGATAAGTAATAAGTTGGTCCATGTTTTGACCTGATGACGCTTAATATTTCTAAATTGTTCTGTCCCTTCGACCTGACCAATTACAGCGATATGTGGCAAACTCGTTCTGCGTAAGAAAATAATAACGGTAACAAGAATACCAAGCGCAACACCTTCCTCGATACCCAAAGCCAGGACTGCAATGAGGGTAATAAGCTGTGTTGAGGCATCAGCGCGGTCATGTTGAAAGGTATCAATAATCTCACGAAGTTTAATCAATGGAATAATAGCAACCATGATAATCGCAGCTAAAGCGGCTTTAGGAATATTTGCAAACTGTTCGGTGAACGAGAGCAAAGCAATCGCCAGTAAAATGATAGCAATGATCATGGCAAATTGTGTGCGTGCACCTGCTGAAAAATTAACCATAGTTCGGCTAAAGCCACCTGCTACAGACATGCCTCCAGAAAAGGCCGTCGCAATATTGGCTGAACCTAAAGCAATGAGCTCTTGATTAGTATTGATCTTTTCGTGTCGTAGATTAGCCGTTACAAGGGAAATGGCAACACTTTCTATATACGCAATTAAACTAATAAAGAGTGCACTAGGCAAAAGCGCTATCCAATGCTCTTTACCACTAAATAAAAATTGGATGCTTAAATCTGGTAAACCCCTAGGTATCTCACCAACAGTAGCAACATGCTGAACGGTATTGAGTTGGAATTGGCTTACAAGCACAGTGGTGATAATAACAGCCAGCAAAGGTGCAGTTTTACTAATTCCCGTAGCCCAGTTTTCACGGACAGACATGGACTTAAGCAAACGGCTTAAAGGTTTTGCCATGACCAGTAAAAGTGCGATGCTAAATACGCCTAAAGCAGCACTATATGGGTTAAGGAATTTGATTTGGCAAACGATATCGAGGCCACATGCATCAGCAGTGATACCGAATAGATGAGGTAATTGGCTAAAGATAATAAGAATGGCGGCACCGCTTGTAAAGCCAGCCAAGACAGGATGGCTTATAAATTTAATCAAACCGCCCATACGAAACAATGACATGAATAATAAGATAATACCGCCTTCTGCGGCAAGTATAATGGCATGTTCTACTGGAGAACCATATTGGGCTAATTCTGGTGCAGCTAATGCACTGGCAATCATAATGGCAGCAATAGAAACCGGGCCAACAGATAAAGTACGGCTTGTACCCAAAAGGGCATAAATAAAGGGGGGGAGTATGCTTGCGTAAAGTCCCACTTGAGCAGGCAAGCCAGCTAACACAGCATAGGCAATACCTTGAGGGACAAACAGAATAGCGGTAATGATGCCAGCAAAAACATCACTATTAAATTTTTCTTTGTTGTAACGCGTCAACCAATCAGCAATGGGTAAAAATTGGCTAATCCCATTTTGAGATGCTTTTTCTTGCACGCTATTTCTCGAGTGTCATTGATAAAGAGTTTAGTGTCGCACTGTTTTTAGTATTTTAAAAGCAGCTGACAGGGCATTTGTGATGCCCAATTAAGGCAGAAATGGACTAAGCAGACTGAATGATAACGCCACAATCACGGTTAGCAGGCACGGCAATATCAATCAGTTTAGGGTAAGGCAGGTTAAGGTTATCCATAATCTCAATAAATTCTGCTTTTGTTTTATTGGCTAATCTAGGGTTACCAAGCCGTTCCTGAGCGATATTACTCACAAACTGACCTTTGTAATCATGGCCAGGATAGACCAAGGTATCATCTGACAAGGTAAATAAACGCTGTGTGATACCGTCGTATAACTGGCTAGCATCGCCACCCTGGAAATCAGTACGACCGCATCCACCGATAAGTAAGGTATCACCAGTAAATAGGTGATCTCGCCATAAAAAACAAACACTACCGGCGGTGTGCCCGGGCGTACTAATTGTCGTTATTGATTCAAACTCTGAAATCTCGAAGACATCGCCATCTTTGATATGGATATCAGGGTTATTAGCACCACATAAAGCACTCACACCAGTTTGACAGTCGAGTGTTTTTTTTAGCAAACCGCTGGCGGTGATATGATCCGCATGGACATGGGTATCCAAGGCATATTTCAATGTCAGGTCATGCTCTCCCAACAAAGCAATATAATCATCAATTTCCGTATTGACAGGATCAATCAACGCCGCATCGTTGGTCTTACTACAAGCAATCAGATAGGTGTATGTACAGCTTTCTTCATGAAAAAGTTGTTTAAATAACATAATGAATACCCTAATAAACAATATCTGATTTTAGTCGTCACGATTAATGATCGTAATTAGTATCACCAACAGGCGTAGCAAAGGCATCAGAAATAATTTCTTCAACATTATCACCCGTCAAGGTCTTTAAGAATGCAATCAAATCGACAGATTCTTGGTCTGATAAACCAAGTGGTTTAATGGTTGGAGATTGTGTTTCATTTGGGAAATTACTTTCATTCTTAGGGAAACCGCCTTGGTTGTAGTAAGCGATAACACTTTCCAAATCAAGCATTGACCCGTTGTGCATATAAGGTGCAGTCAGGGCAATATTACGCAATGATGATGTACGGTATTTCCAACGATCATCAGGGTCTTGTGTTACTTCGTAATAACCGATGTCACCTTGTTTTGTCGTATATTGCTTTCTGAACTTGGTTTTAACGTCAAGGTAAACGCCAGGGGCAATTAACATACGTTCTGTTTCTGGCTCTCTACCCATTGCAATTTGAAAGCCTAGGCCAGTGTTATGTAGTTTGTTATCGGTAAACAAGGCTGTTTTTTCACCAACAGAGTGACAAGCGATACAGTTAGCTTTACCGGAAAATAACTCGAATCCGCGTTTAGCTTGCTCGGAAATGGCATCTTCTTCTTTGGCAAAATACCAGCGATCAAAAGCAGAGTTACCCGAGACTAGGACACGCTCGTAGCTGGCAATAGCCTGTGCGATTGTCATGATATCGGCATCTTGGCCATCAAAAGCATCTTCAAATAAGCCATTGTAGTCAGGCAAGCCTCTCAACTTCTCAATAACCTGCCCAATTGAGGTCATCCCCATTTTTCTATGATTAACAAGCGGTTCCCAGACTTGGTTCTCAAGTGAGGTTTCACGACCATCTAGGAATAACTTAGAGAGGTAAGCGGTGTTGTACAAAGTCGGCGCATTACGTCGGTTGACACGACCTTCTATGCCAACGGCCCTTTCTAACTCGTTACTCGTATAACCTTGCTCAGCAATATGACACATAGCACAAGAAAACGTGTCATTAAGAGATAATCGGCGATCAAAGAACAGTTTTTTACCCAACTCAATTTTTTCAGCCGTCACTGGGTTGTCTGCAGGGACTGGTACTTTTGGTAAACCTAATGGAGGCGTGTCAATAACACGAATTAAGTCAGATTTTTCACCTTTACGCGCTGTGATAGCACGTGAATTGGTTTCATACTCTTTTGAATCATAACCATCTTTGCTATCACTGGCACCAGTGCGAATGCCAGTTTCATCTGGTGTACGGTTAGCTAAAACAACCCCAGCTGCAGGTTCTAACAAGCCATCCTCAATCATTAATGTTTTGACGTCATTCAAAAGAATGTCAGGGTGTAAGAAAGACACACTGTAGATATTACGGATCTTGAATTCTGGATCAATTAGATAAACGCGTAATATGTGCGAAAAGTTTTCTGACTGTGTGCCATCGTCGTTAATTTGATTCTGAATAGTTTGATCATAGTCTTTAAGGATAGGCATCATGTTTTCGACAGAATCAGCTGTAAGATAAGTTAAAGGAATCTGATCCTTTTTCATAGCTGACATATCGTGGCCTTCATGGCCAGCCATATCATGCATACTGTGGTCTTCGCCGATGATAGCTCTCAGCACTTCTGGCGTATCATTATCGGGGTCAAAGCTCATACTAATTAGTTGAATATTATCGGCGACCTCAGGAATCTTAGCGCCGTCATGTTGAATGCGGTTAAATACCAAATGAGAAAGAGGACAACCATTGACGTCAGGACAGCTTAAATAAATAAAACTTAGGAAGGTATATTTTCCTTTGAATAAATCATGATAGCTGACGTACTCACCATCAGCATTTAAGACCTTAGCGTCTTTAGCATCGTCAAAAGCGGGGAGTTTGTAACTGCCTGGCGGAGGCGGCGTATAATCGAGTTGGCCATAACCCGGTGCAAGTAGTTCGACTTGCTGAGGTCTTTCTGATGCAGGAATTTCTTTATCAATTTCAGCAAAGCTATAACTAGTAAAGAGGCCAAAGGATAAAAGTAGAACTACCTTTAAACCTGAATATCTCATTTTCCGAACTCCTAAACGACAAGTTGAATTTTTTGAAGCGCTATTCTAGCACTTTTTTATTGTACCGTTTAGTCTTGTTTAGCTTTATTAAAGTTCCACAACAAGATTAATAAATTTCAAAAAAAGTGGGTGTAGCCATCGCTATGGTAGCTACACCGACTCAAGCCGATATTTAATCGACAAACTTTTTAAACTAAGAACAAACTATGCTAGATATAAGAGAGGTCTTAGTGTTTTTACCATGGGCTGTAAACTTAAGTTGACCAGCAATAATGTTTCTTCGCTGGGGCAGTGATATGGCGTTTTATAGAAATAATTATTATGTACACATGATCATACTGCTATGGCCATGCAACAAGAATAATGAAAGCTTGAGGACAAATTTGAATAGGACCATACCTGAAATAACATATAAGAAAAGGGAACTAGCGGCCATGCCAAGTAATGACTGAAGTTAGGACATGCAAGGGAAAAGCATTTAGAATTGAGCGTCCAAGATAGGCTACAAAACTATCAAGGTGCCTGTGTAATGATTACGCGGCCCACAGTCGAAAAGTAATTAGTTGGCTCTAGCAAAAGTATGAACAAGTATTAACGTGTTGCTTTGTGTGGCGCCTTGTAATGTGGCTGTCTGCTGTCAATCACTTTACGTGTTAAATGAGGCGCGAAGCATTCGATAAAAGCATAGCTGTAGGCACGTAAATAACTATCAGCTCTGTAACCCAGTAAAGTGGTACTAGGGTGAAATAGGTGACTAGCATCGATAGCCTGCAACGGTAAATCTTTGATGGGGTTAAATGCCATAGAAGCAATGATACCGATACCTAAGCCCATTTCAACATAGGTTTTGATAACATCTGCATCTGTTGCTGTGAAGACAATGTTAGGCGTTAAATTGTGTTCTTGAAAAGCCCTGTCTTGCATTGCTCGCCCAGTGATGTTTTGCATATAGGACACAATGGGGTATTCGGCGATTTGTTCTATCGTGATACTTTTTTCTGACAAAAGAGGGTGGTTGGCTGGAACAATAACAGAGCGATTCCAGTTATAACAGGGCAATACAGATAAATGTTTAGATTTAGCAATAGCCTCTGTTGCGATAACAATATCTAACTCACCTGTTTCGGCCATTTTTGTAATCTCTGAAGGCGTTCCTTGGACCATCTTCAGGTGTATATCAGGGTAAAGTTGGGTGAATTCTTTGATAGCAGGCGCTAATGCATAACGTGCTTGGGTATGTGTCGTACCAATCGAAAGGATACCAGACTGATCATCGCGGCTGTCTTCAGCGAGTTTATGTATATTGTCTACATCTAATAGAACTCGGTTTGCCAAGGCCAAGACAGATTGACCAAAAGGGGTGAGGTTGAGCAAACGCTTACCATGGCGCTCAAATATTTTGAGTCCCAGTTCTTCTTCAAGCAGTTGGACTTGGTTACTTACACCAGGTTGAGACGTATTAATCGCACTGGCAGCAGCTGACACACTGAAATTGTGACGGGCGATCTCTTGGACATAAAGGAGTTGTCTTAACTGCATGGTTTGTCTGTGATTCCAAAAAGCAAAAGAGATTCCATCTATATACGTCTAAAATTATAGATTATTCGTTACTCATAGGGAGTTAGTACAAATACTAGCTTTCACTCATCAAGCTAGACTGTGCAAAGTCGTAGTACGTTTTAAATTAGGCGGAGAAAGCGGCTTTCCAAGCGGCTAACTTTTGTTCAAAGCTGAGTGAGGCATGGGCAGGGCTGGTGCTAGGTAATCGCTCCATCGAAATGGCCGAACGTTGGGTTTCGTCTAAAGAAGGCAATATTTGTTGGAAAACAGCTTCAGCTTTGGCACCGTTAAAAAGCACTGTCGAGATAGAGGCATATTGATGAAAAAAAGAACGGAAATTATTTGTTTCCATAGAAGTACTGTCGATATTGGCATCTAAACTGCCAGGACGGCGACAAGTGTATAAAACATCCCATACAGCCATGCCTGATTGCATGAGAAAAGTGCAACGTTCTTCATAATCTAAAGTGGGGTCGAAACCAAATAATTTGGCCATAATGGGCCAAAAAGCATTACGAGGGTGAGCGTAATACTGTTGCTCGCTTAGTGATTTAACTCCGGGCATTGAACCTAAAACCAGAAAACGGGGTGAAGCGCCTACGAGAGGGGGAAAACCTATTTCAGTTTCTGTTAGCGAATCGGTCATGGTTATTGGTATCTTTTACCTTGATAATCTATCCAGCCACCAATGTGTCGACCTCCTGGATCGTGATGGGTCCGATGTAAAATACCGCCTTTTACATTCCATTTATATTCACCAAATAGCGTTATTTTATTACCTTTCTGTAGAGATTTGATACGGGGTGCAAGGTCGATATTATGCGCGACTAAAAGAGTAGGCCCACTATTAGAACGAACAATAAACTTTTGGTGGCGCGTACCGGTGTCATCATCAGGTAGCAATTTGACAATAGTGCCATTCACTTCAAGTTGTACATCGCTTAAGTGTTGTGCAAAAGCAGCTTGAACGGAATCAGGAAGCGGTGCTCGAGTTACTTGTTCCGGATTATAATAACCAGCAGCAAAACCCACTACAATAAAAGCGATAAGCAGTAAAAAGCGCTGTTTTTGCCGAGCTGTTTTAAACATAGTCCACCCTGTAACTTTTTGATAACCAGCGCTCGGTTTAGATAAATAATGCACAGTAATAGTGCATTATTGCTAAGTACGTCACTAAATTTGTTTTTTTCAATGATACGGACAAGAGTAATATAATCAAACAATATGTTTTTTTGTCTCGGTAACAGGGCGAAGGAGCGGTGTTTTTATTGTGGAGGAACTAGATGGCGGTTTATGCCATAGGCGATATTCAAGGCTGTTTTGATGAGCTACAAGCAATGTTGGAGCTAGTAAAGTTTGATCAACAAAATGATCAAATTTGGCTGGCTGGCGACTTAGTGAACCGTGGGCCAAAATCAGCGGAAGTATTAAGGTTTACCAAAGATCTAGGGCCAACAGTTGCCAAAGTTGTCCTGGGAAACCACGATCTACATTTATTGGCAAATGCATGTGGTGTCACTAAGCATCATCATCGTTTGGATACGATGGATTCAGTATTGAATGCGCCAGATAGAGATGAATTGATAGACTGGTTACGCCGTCAACCCTTGTTGCATCATGATGCTAAATTAGGTTTTACAATGGTTCATGCGGGTTTACCTCCAATATGGACATTGAGCAAAGCAAAAAAGCGTGCTCAGGAAGTTGAGGAAGTATTACAAAGTGATGATTGGCCAACATTTTTCCAACACATGTACGGTAACGATCCTCAACGCTGGTCAAAAATGCTGAAGGGATGGGATCGCCTACGCTATATCACTAATTGCTTTACACGCTTACGCTATTGTCACGAGGATGAGCGATTAGCACTTAAACACAAAGGTAAGCCAAGTGAAAGTCCAGATGGGCAGACACCATGGTTTGATATGCCGAATAGAAAAACAAAAACAGAACGTATTGTTTTCGGTCATTGGTCAACACTGGGCACAGGTCAATATGGCCAAGTGTTTTCTTTAGATAGCGGTGCTGTTTGGGGAGAAAAGTTGACTGCATTGAGAATTGATAAGCAACCCTATGAGTGGTTTTTCATTGACGCGCAACAGGGTGAAGATAAATCAAACCTCTAAGTGAGTTGAATCACTTCACGCTATCACTGAGTCCATCAGGCAGAAAATGCTGAAAAACAGTACAATAGAGTTTTTTAATACTGCGGATAGTTAAACCATGAGCAAGATCACGACCTTTTCCGGTGATTTTTCAGCCAAAGATATGCGTATTGGCATCGTCGCTGGCCGTTTTAATGACTTTATTGTTGATAACCTCATTTCTGGTGCAATTGACACACTTGTTCGTCATGGTGCAAGTGAAAGTGATATCGAATTAGCACGTGTACCAGGCGCAGTCGAAATTCCGCTTGCAGTTCAGCGTATGGGGAAAACCGGGAAATACGATGCAATTATTGCGTTGGGTGCCGTTATACGTGGCGGAACGCCACATTTTGATTTTGTAGCAGGCGAATGTTCGAAAGGCCTTGGTCAATTGACATTACAGCTTGATATTCCTGTTTCGTTTGGTGTCTTGACTGTCGACACGATTGAACAGGCTATTGAACGAGCCGGCACAAAAGCAGGGAATAAAGGTGCTGAAGCAGCGATGGGCACAATAGAAATGGTGAATGTGCTTAGACAAATTGAGAGTGCATAATCGATGTCAGCAGCCTTACCCCGTTCGCATGCCCGCCGTGCGGCAGTCCAAGCGTTATATCATGCCTTAGTCAATGAACAAACAGCGGTTTCTATAGATGCTTTAGAATTTGTTTCAGCTGAAAACTCCGAGAAGATGGACCAAAAATATTTTATGTCTTTGGTGGAAGGTGTTTCAAAAGAAATAGAGCAGCTCGATTCAGAGTTAACCTATGCTGTTGATCGTTCTTTAGCAGCTGTTGATCCTGTAGAAAGCTCTGTTTTACGGTTAGCCGTTTATGAGTTTATTCATCGTCCAGAAATTCCTTACCGTGTGGTGTTGAACGAAGCCGTCGAATTAGCGAAAGCTTTTGGTGGTGAAAAAGGGCATAAATACGTCAACGGCGTATTAGATAAAATGGGTTCGAAACTAAGAACGGTTGAATATGAGACTGCCAAAGCTCAAAAAAAGAATAAATAGCTCTCGCTAACAGACATGCCGGGTTTATCCGAATTTTCCCTGATTAAGTATTATTTCGAAAAGATCAGTACGCCACGAAGTGATGTTCTACTGGGAATCGGTGATGATTGTGCCATTGTACAAGCCGAGATCAATCAGCAAATTGCCATTTCAGTTGATACCTTAGTAGAAGGCATTCATTTCCTACCTAATGCTGATCCCGAAAGTTTAGGCCATAAGAGTCTTGCTGTCAGCCTAAGTGATTTAGCCGCAATGGGCGCAAAACCAGCTTGGTTTACATTAGCCCTAACCTTACCCGAGGTAAAAGAGCCATGGCTGGCGGCGTTTGCCGAAGGCTTAGCAACGTTAGCCAAGCAACATCAAATCGCCTTAATAGGGGGTGATACGACAAGAGGCCCTCTGAGTATCACCATCCAAGTAAATGGCTTTGTGGAGCCGGAGCAGGCATTACGAAGAGATGGTGCCTGCCTAGGTGATAACATTTATGTATCAGATACTGTGGGTGACGCCGGGGCAGGGTTAAAATTAAAACAAAACCAGTTAAAGGTTCAACAAGGTAAGCAGCAACAAGAAGCCTTTTTACAGCAGCGATTAGACAAGCCAACACCTAAAATAGAACTGGGACGAGCACTGCACGGTATCGCGAATTCTGCCATTGATATATCAGATGGGTTAGCGGCTGATTTGAGCCACATACTAGAAAAGAGTCATGTAGGTGCCAATATTGAATTAGAAGCGCTTCCGATATCATCAGCATTAACGGATATTGTCAGTAAAGAACAAGCTGAGCAGTTAGCTTTATACGCGGGTGATGACTACGAGCTGTGTTTTACCGTACCGTTAGAAAAACAAGACGAATTAAAGAAGGTAAAAGGTATCTATACAAAAATTGGCACCATCACAAACGAACCAAGAAAAGTGGTTTTCTACAGAGATGGGCAAAAAGTTGAATTAACAGGAAAAGGTTATGAGCATTTCTCAGTCGAAGATTAATTTCCGAGAGCTTGTAAAAAGACCTGTTTGCTTTTTTGGCCTGGGCTTTGGTTCTGGTTTGGCGCCCAAAGCACCTGGCACATTTGGAACAATTACAGCCATTCCCGTTTATTTATTAATTGAGCCACTCGGGTTAGCGTTATATATATTTTTAACAGTACTGGCATTTTTGGTTGGCATCAGTATATGCCAGCAATCAGCAGATTGGATTGGAAAAGAAGATCCATCAGCCGTTGTTTGGGATGAGATTGTGGGTTATCTAGTGACCATGATTGCCGCACCTCAAGGTTGGCAATGGCTTTTCATTGGCTTTATCTTATTTCGGTTTTTCGATATATTAAAGCCATGGCCGATCAGATGGTTTGATAAAAATTTGCATGGTGGCTTTGGCATTATGGTCGATGATGTTTTTGCAGGGCTGATGGCATTACTTAGTATGCGATTGATTTATTATATGATGTGACAATGATTATGTGATGCAGGATTTTACCTTTAAATCATTTTGTCTGGCTTTTCTCTAGCACAACCTATCCTAGAAATTACTATACCTTGCAACTGATTGTTAACACATACTGTTATCGTACAGTTTGAACCTCCGACGCCCATTCCACTGGGCCTATGTGTAATTCTCGTTCTAGCACCAAACGAAATGTTTTTTGTTAGGAATATTTGATTGAATTGTGATGATAAGTTCATCAGAGTCAATTTGGACATCTTCGTCACTATGCACAAAAATGGCTCAGCCTTGATGCCATTTATCACTGTTTCTAGTACAACTTGCTTGGGTCGAACTTTGGCAGAGAGTCACACGCTGATTACGTTTGATAGCTTCGCTTCTTGCGAGACCAAGAGAAGATCGCAATTCATTTACCTGAGTGGCGAGGCGGTTATCTTGGGTAAGAGCAATAAAACTAGTGGCAGCAATGGCAGCTAGAATCACAGCCACAGCATGCGTGATCATCAATTCGACAATCGTAAATCTTCTGGCACAGATATCAAGTTTGTATACATACTCAGTTCTATATTAACAATGGGCGCTCTGCAAAGACACTGTAAGAGTTTTCAAGACAAAGTATGATAGGTGTCAAGCTTATTTTAGATAAATCTATGGTCTGCTTTTACACAGAAGTTAACTCCATCAAAACGATCTAAGTAATTGATATGCCGTATTCTTTTTCATATGCTTGAGCAAACTCAGCCGGGGTAAAGTTGTGGTTTTGTGTGCCGTGCTGTGCAATTTTGATTGCTCCTAGAAGTGATGCAATTCTGCCGGTGGTTTCCCAGTCTTTATCGTGCAAAATACCATGAATAAGACCTGCACGGTATGCGTCACCACAGCCAGTCGGGTCGACTACTTGTTCTGCTTGAGCACAGGGAATATCGATGCGCTGGCCATCGGCATAGATATACGAACCTTCACTACCTCTTGTAATAATAAGAGCTTCGACGTGATTAGCAATCTCTTGAGCAGTTAAGCCCGTTCTATCTTGGAATAGCTGTGCTTCATAGTCATTCAGTGTGATATAAGTGGCTTGTTGGGCAAATTTTATTAAATCAGCACCATCAAACATAGGTAAACCTTGGCCAGGATCGAAGATAAATGGAATACCTGCATCGGTGAGTTGTTGTGCATGTTGGATCATGCCATCACGGCCATCGGGCGCTATGATAGCAAGTTTGATATCACTAGCTTCAGAAATAGTGGTTTCATGAGCGAGGTTCATGGCCCCTGGGTGAAAGGCCGTAATTTGATTATCATCCATATCAGTGGTGATGAACGCTTGGGCGGTGTACTGTCCTGATTTAGCGTGAACATGTTGGCGTGAAATACCTTGCTTATCCATCCAGTCAGCATAAGGACTGAAGTCATCACCAACAGTACCCATAGCAAAGGGTTCATCACCAAGCAATTTCAAGTTGTAGGCAATATTGCCTGCACAACCACCAAACTCGCGTCGAAGTTCTGGGACGAGGAAAGCGACATTCAGCATATGCACTTTGTCTGGCAAGATATGATTTTTAAATTGGTCTGGAAAGACCATAATCGTATCGTAGGCAAATGAGCCACAAATAAGTGCTGACATGTTTTTATCCTTGTTTTTCAGTGTTGAGTAGAGTTTGATTAGCCGTAATGGAAAGCTTACCTGCTAAGAAGTCTTGTAAATGGTGCCCCACTATTTCATTACGCCAGCCATGTAGTAAACTGACTGAGGGATCGCCAGAAACCACCCGTTCAATATCTTTTCTAGAGGCGACAGCAGCCGGTGCAATCGCTTGTTCATCACAAAACTTACGTAGCAGGGCCACCATGGCATCGACCGTTGCATCCTGTTGGGTCGTCAAAAAGACAGGTTTTTTAACAGTAGGCCACTGTGTTTTGGGAATAGCTTTCGCTCGAGCCACAATATCAATAAGAGTTTTGCCATGTCTTTGTATTGTGCCAGATTCTAAGCCACGAATGACACTGAGCTTTTGCGTTGTTTCTGGCGTAAGCTTTGCTAAATCCAGCATAACTTCATCTTTTAAAATCCAACGACGTGGGCGATTACTTTCGATCGCACGGGCTTCTCGCCATTCAGCTAATTTTTGCAAAATAGCTAGTTGAACACCTTTAAGCCGACCAGCGCCTTTTATCTTCTTCCACATCATTGCAGGATCAGGTTCGTAAGTATCACTATTGGTTAAGCTTGCAAAATCATCATCTAACCAATGTAAACGGTTCTTTTCGTGCAACTCTTTTAATAGAATGTGGTAAACATCCCTCAGATAACGAACATCGTCGGCTGCATAATCAATTTGACCTGCGTCAAGCGGACGTTTTGACCAATCAGTACGAGAATGCGCTTTATCAAGCTCAATATTGATACATTGCTTGACCAAATTACCGTAGCCAATTTGATCGCCATAGCCTAAGACAGTGGCGGCTATTTGTGTATCAAACACATTAGGAGGAAGGCTGCCTCGGAGGGCATAAAAGAGTTCTAGGTCTTGGCGAGCGGCATGAAAAACAATGGCGATATCAGGCTGATAGATAAGCTCCAAAAGTGGACTCAGATCATCAATAGCCAGGGGATCGATACAGGCAATAGAATCAGCAGTCGCAACTTGAACTAAACAGAGTTGGGCATAATAAGTTCGCTCTCGAAGAAATTCAGTGTCGACTGTCATCCATGTAGTATCTGAAATGTGCTGACAGAATTTAGCGAGTTCAGCTTCGGTATCAATAAATTGGACAGTCATAATGTTTGGTAATGGCCGAAAATCATCCAGTATAGCTGCTTTAGGCTGATAACTGGGATTGTATGGCTACGGCATCAAATGGCCAATTCAATGATGTGCCATTCTCAAACAGGGCAACGGGGATAAATAAGCCGTATCGATCCATCAGTTCTTCCTGTGACTCAATATCAGTAATAGTAAGTGATAGGTTAAATTGTTTGAGTAGTTCAATCGCTACGTCACACAAGCGACAACCCGCTTTAGCATAGAGCGTAACCTGGCTCAAGATTCTAATAACCGCGGCATTAAATCGACAAAATTACAAGGTTTATGGCGTGCGTCTAATTGATCTTTAAGTATTTCATCCCAGCTCGTTTTACAGGCGCCAGATGATCCAGGTAAACAAAAAATAAACGTACCATTGGCAACACCGGCTATGGCGCGTGATTGGACGGTTGATGTCTTAATCACATCGTAAGACAGCTGACGGAATAGTTCGCCAAAACCTTCGATGGTTTTATCAAACAAAACACTAGCCGCTTCTGGCGTTCCATCACGGCCTGTTAAACCTGTACCGCCAGTTGTAATAATAGCCTGTATATTAGGGTCAGTAATCCAATTCGATAATTGTGCACGGATGGCATACTTATCATCGCGAACAATGGCTTGATCAGTAATAAGATGATTTTCGGCTAAGACTCGCTCCCGAAGAACTTTTCCAGAGGTATCATCCTCTGTAGTTCGGGTGTCGGAAATAGTCAGTAATGCAATATTAACGGGAATAAATTGACGATCCATGATGATGTAGTCTCTGCTATTCAGTGTGTTCAGTTAAGACGGCAGTATAATGACCCACTGACCAATGGTCTATTTTTAATAAGGAAGAGACTATGAAAAAAGCCTTAATCGCAAGTTTAATCACGGTGGGCTTGGTATCTTGTGCGACGGATGATGCTAATCAACGCGCTAAAATGGGTGCTGTGATTGGTGCTGTTGCGGGTGCTGCACTAGGCCATTCTGTTAAAAACAACAAAAAAGGTGTGCTAATCGGTGCAGCATTGGGCGTACTAGCCGGCGCCGGTAATTACATGGATGAGCAGCAGCAAGAAATGGAAGCGGCTTTAGCAGCTGAGCGTGCTAACCACGCAATTGAAATTTAACGTCTGTAAAATGAAACATTGAAAATTGATATTGCCAGCGAAGCCTCACTCGATTTCGGTAGTGCAGCAATAAATCCAACATTTACACCTACTTTGCAAAAAATTTCTAATATCTCACAACGTTACCCCCTAATATCATTATTCATGCCGTAGGTCATACGGACAGCGTGGGCTGATAAAGTTATAATATGACTTTATCTCAAAACCGTGCTGATTCAGTAGTCTGGTATTTCGCCTCGAAAGGTGTTGCAAACGCTCGTTTAGTGGCTTCTGGGCGGGGTGAAGCTGAACCAAGAGCAACTAATGAAACTGAAGCGGGTCGTCAACTTAATCGTCGAGTAGAAATTTATGCCAAACCCATCATCGAAGGGCAAGAATCAAACGCATACCAAACGCCGTAAAACGCAAAAACCAGATAAACGAAATGACGCTCAAAGTCATTTCATATTTGGATTACATGCAATACAGGCAGCCCTCGAGCTGCCTGTATCACGCGTAACAGAAATTTGGTTAGCAGATGAACGACATGACGACAGAATAGCAGCGATACAAGCTGCTGCTAAATCCCACAAATTACTTGTCAATAAAGTCACAAAAGCAGACCTAGATGAGATGATGCCCGATGTGAGTCATCAAGGTTGCATCGCAAAATGCAGTCCACTCAAAGAATTATCTGAACCTGATTTATTAAGATTAGTCGATAATCTTATCGACAACGGCACAGCACCATTACTTCTTATTTTGGATGGCGTTCAGGATCCACATAATTTAGGTGCTTGTATGAGAACGGCTGAAGCTGCGGGCGCGCATGCTATTATTGCACCTAAAGATCGTGCATCGGGTCTGACGGCAACAGCAATGAAAGTGTCCAGCGGTTCTGCAGAAAGATTACCTTTTGTTCAAGTAACGAACCTTGCGCGACTTCTTCGAGAATTACAGCAAACAGGGGTTTGGCTAGTGGGCACATCTGGCGATAGTTCGTCAGCTTTGTACGAAATTGAATTAAAAGGCCCTTTAGCCATTGTTCTAGGGGCTGAAGGCCGCGGCATCAGACGTTTGACAAGGGAACATTGTGATCAAGTGGTTTATATACCGATGCAAGGCAGTGCTGAAAGTCTCAATGTTTCAGTGGCGGCAGGTGTCTGTCTCTTCGAAGCCGCACGCCAAAGAGGCTTGTGATCTCCTATAAAAATAACGTAATATATACGGCTACCTAAACACTAGGTATACTCCTTGCTCTGCGTTTAAAGACGTTGGGGCTGTTTAAACCGTAAGGAGCTCTAATGAGACATTACGAAATAGTGTTTCTGGTCCACCCTGATCAGAGCGAACAAGTACCTGCCATGATTGAAAAATATCAACAGGTTTTCACAAGCAAAGGTGGGCAAGTTCACCGTCTAGAAGACTGGGGTCGCCGTCAATTGGCTTACCCAATTAGCAAAGTGCATAAAGCACATTATGTCTTGATGAATGTCGAATGTGACGTTCCACAACTAGAAGAAGTCACAACAGCTTTCCGTTTCAACGATGCAGTGATTCGTCACCTCGTTGTAAATATGGATAGTGCTGAGACTGAACAATCACCTATGATGCGTAAAGACGAAGACGACAACAAGTCTCGTAACCGCGACAACGCAGGAGCATAATCATGGCACGCTTTTTTAGACGTAGAAGATTTTGTCGTTTCACTGCTGAAGGCGTGAAGCAAATCGATTACAAAGATGTTAATTTATTAAAAAATTACATCACAGAAACAGGCAAAATTGTGCCTAGCCGTATCACAGGAACGAAAGCACGTTACCAACGTCAGCTTTCAACTTGTGTCAAACGTGCACGTTTCTTGGCTTTAATTCCTTACTGTGATATGCACAAGTAAGGTTTTTACTAAAACATCGAACAACAGGTTTAACGGATTATGCTTGATGGACTTGCAAGATTTTCGATGCAAGGCCGTTGGCAAGCTGCAATGGTTATTGCAGCCATGTCGTTAATGGCATTGGCGATACCACCGGTGAATTATATAGCCAGTGGCATCATTGCTCTCAGCACATTACGTGCTGGACCAAAAGAAGGAATAACAGTTGTCGCTATAGCGACTGTCGTGTTTGCCATTGCAGCCACGTTTTTGCTAAAGCAGCCGTATATAACAGGATTATTTCTAGTTTCAAGTTGGTTACCAGTATTTGGTGTAACTTTGGTAATTGGTTACACCCGGTCATTGGTGATGAGTTTGCTAGTGACAGCAGGAATGGGACTCTTGTTGGTGGGCGGAGCATACATAGTATTATCTGATCCAGCAGCATGGTGGTCACAGATGATGGGACCTTTCGTGGAAATGCTACAAGCACAACCCGATTGGCAGTTAGATCAAGCTGAAACAGCATCATTTGTTGCCACTTTGTCGAGTATGATGACAGGGTTAATTGTTGCAGGATTGTTTATTAATGTAGTGTTGGGCCTATTGTTAGGTCGTGCATGGCAAGCGGGTTTATTTAATCCGGGTAGTTTTGCTGACGAGTTTCAGCAATTGCAATTAGGTAAATTGTCAGCAACAGTGATGGTAATCGTGGCCTTTATGGCTTTATTACCAAGTGTCGATCTGGCAATTATGCAGGATTGTTTGCTCGTATTATTAGTGTTATTTTCCGTGCAAGGTGTGGCGGTAGTGCATGCGATTGTGAGATTGCAACAAAAGCACAAATCTTGGTTGATAGTGATGTATTCATTACTGCTAATTATGATGCCTCAAATGGTATTTTTATTGGCGTTGGTAGGTGTTTTAGAACAATGGTTTAATTTTCGCCGTAGCTCAGTTGAGCAAGGTGAGTAATTTTATAAAGCAGTAATAGTGCTGCGAACGAGGATAGAAAAATGCAAGTCATTTTACTAGAAAAAATGCAGAAACTAGGTAACCTAGGTGATGAAGTCAATGTTAAAGCAGGCTTTGGTCGTAACTTCTTAGTACCTAAAGGTAAAGCCTTACCTGCAAATAAAAGAAATAGAGAAGTTTTTGAAACGCGCCGTGCCGATTTAGAAGCAGCAGCAGCTAAATTGTTAAGCGAAGCTGAGCAACGCCAACAAAAATTAGTTGCAGCTGGTGGTGTTAATATCATGGCCAATGCCGGTATCGAAGGTAAGTTATTTGGTTCAGTAGGTGCAACAGATATTGCTGAAGCGTTAAATGCACAAGGCGCTGATATAGAACGTAACGAAGTACGTTTACCAACGGGCGCATTACGCCACACAGGTGAATACAATATCGATGTTCAATTGCATTCGGATGTTGTTGTTACTGTTAAAGTGAATATCTCGTCAGAAGCGCAACTTCAAGCACAAGCAGAAGCGGCAGAAGCTGAAAAAGCAAGAGTCGCTGCGTTAGAAGAAGCAGAAGCGATTGCCAAAGCACAAGAAGAAGCGTAAAAAAGAACTACTGATAGTACCGTAGAGTTCTACGGTGCTATCAAATTAATGCCATTGAATTGGGTGAGCATATCGCGATAAAGTGGCAACGTGATTAATCTGTGTACTGCTTAGGGTGGTGAAGTGTTGTGGAAGATTTAAGTTATCTTGATTCATATAAAGATACCGCCACAGAGGCACTGAAAGTCCCGCCACATTCAATTGAAGCCGAGCAATCAGTGCTTGGTGGACTCCTCTTGGACAACGAAAGCTGGGAAAAAACGGCTGATTTTCTTGTCGAACATGATTTCTATCGCAGGGATCATCAACTTATCTTTCGCGGCATAGCGGCTTTATTTGAACAATCTCAGCCTGTTGACGTTATTACCTTAGCTGAATATCACGATACACGCGGTGAACTTGAACAAGTCGGTGAGCTTGCTTATTTAGGTATGTTATCCCGGAACACCCCGAGTTCTGCCAATATTGTAGCTTATGCTTCGATTGTGAGAGAGCGCTCTATTCTACGTCAATTGATTACCGTCGGCACCACGATTTCGAATACCGCCTTTAACCCAGAGGGTAGAACCAGCGAAGAAATGTTGGATTTGGTTGAAGGCCAAGTTTTCGAAATAGCCGAAAAAGGGGCAAAAAGAGCAGGTGGTTTTGTTCAAGTCAAAGAAGTCTTGAGTAAAGTCGTTGATAGAATCGATACTTTATTTGAGCAAGATAGTGCCATCACAGGTCTATCGACGGGTTTTGCAGATTTTGATGAGCAAACCTCGGGTTTGCAGGCAGCAGATTTAGTTGTCGTGGCAGGTCGCCCATCAATGGGTAAAACAACCTTTGCAATGAACTTGGCTGAAAATGCAGCGATAAAAAGCAAAGAGCCTGTTGCGGTTTTTAGTATGGAGATGCCATCTGACGCTTTGGCAATGCGGATGCTTTCTTCCTTAGGTCAGATTGACCAACACCGTTTGCGGACAGGTAAGCTGAATGATGATGATTGGCCAAGACTGACATCGGCAATTGCTTTATTAAATGAAGCACCGTTGTTCATTGATGATACGCCAGCATTAACGGTAACAGAACTACGTGCCAGAGCACGCCGTCTAAAGCGTGAACATGGTTTGAGTATGATCGTGATTGACTATATTCAATTAATGCAAGGGAGTGGTGGAGGCAGCAATGAAAATAGGGCAACAGAGGTTTCCGAGATTTCACGTTCTTTAAAAGCTTTAGCCAAAGAATTAGAAGTACCTGTGATCGCATTATCACAGTTAAATAGAAGCCTTGAGCAAAGACCCAATAAACGTCCAATCATGTCTGACTTACGTGAGTCCGGGGCGATTGAGCAAGATGCCGATTTGATTGTCTTTATTTACCGTGATGAGGTTTATAACGAGGATTCTCCTGAAAAGGGCAAAGCCGAGATTATTATCGGTAAACAACGTAATGGTCCAATTGGCACAGTAGCATTAACGTTCCAAGGTAAATATACACGTTTCGTAAATTTTGCTTTCAATGACTATGATGATTATGGTGTACCTTAATTGTGCCGACTTATCCCATTGCAGAGATTAATCTCGCTGCATTAAAGCATAATTTTTTAAGAGTGAAAGACTGCGCACCCAATAGCAAGGTGATGTCAGTAATAAAAGCCGACGCCTATGGCCATGGTGATGTCGAAGTGGCAAAAGCTTTACACAAGAGCGATGCCTTTGCTGTTGCTCGTTTATCAGAAGGCATTCAGTTGCGTGAAGCAGGTATTGATAAACCTATTGTGTTGCTAGAAGGTATTCATTCTAAGTCACAATGTGAGCAAGCCGCTAGATTTGAATTATCTCCCGTTTTTCATTATCAGCAACAAATTCAGTGGCTCTCTGAATCAACATCATTATCAGCCCCCTTATCTTTTTGTTGGTTAATGGTAGAAACGGGCATGCATCGACTGGGATTTTCTCCAGAGAAAATCAATGAGGCCATCATAGAGTTGAAAAAGTCCGAGAATATTGACGGTGATATTGGGTTAATGAGTCATTTTGCCAATGCCGATAGCGAAGGTGATGAACGTAACCAGCAACAACAAGCAGTCATGTCGGAATTATTAGCTGATCACATAGGCCCAATTAGCATGGCCAATTCAGCCGCTATTATGACATTACCTGATAGTCATCAAGACTGGGTGCGTCCTGGTTTGATGCTATACGGTGCTTCTCCTTTTGAACATAAAACAGCACAATCACTGGATTTAAAGCCAGTGATGCAAACAAAAGCACAGCTTATTTCGGTAGACCAACTTCAAGAGGGTGATCAGGTAGGATATGGCGGCGACTGGCAAGCCAATAAAGCGATGCGAGTAGGCACTGTGAATATTGGTTATGGTGATGGTTATAATCGTCTATTATCCAATAGAGCCTACGTCAGTATTCATCATCAAGTTGTGAAAGTGTTAGGGCGTGTGTCAATGGATATGATCTGCATCGATTTATCAGCGATAGAGCAGGCAAAAATAGGTGATGAAGTTGTGTTATGGGGAAATGGTAATGTGTCAGTTGATCAGGTTGCTAAACAAGCACAAACCATTGCTTATGAATTACTCTGTGGTTTGAATCAGAGGGTAGAAAGACAGTATCATGGCTAAAATAAAACGGATTTATAGCTGTAAAGAGTGTGGTGCTCAAACGCCGCAATGGGCTGGCCAGTGTGGCGAATGTGGTGCGTGGAATAGCCTAAGCGAAGAAATTCAAGCGCCGAGTTCCCCGACAAGCCAAGCTACAATCAGTCGCCATTCGGGTTATGCGGGTGAACAAAAGGGTCAGGTTCAAACATTAAGTCAAATAACGTCCGAAGAAGCAGTGCGTTGGACAACAGGATTACCAGAACTTGATCGGGTATTAGGTGGCGGCTTAGTGACAGGATCAGTCGTCTTGATTGGGGGTGACCCAGGTATAGGTAAATCAACATTATTACTACAGGCAATGGCCATGATGGCTAAAACCAGTGGTGTGAGTCCGTTGTATATCAGTGGTGAAGAATCATTACAGCAAATTCGCCTTCGTGCAGAACGGTTACAACTTGAAAATATTCCGCTCGATCTTATGGCCGAAACACATGCCGAGCAAATGGTAGCAACTGCTAAAACACTTAAACCTCAAGTGATGGTGATAGACTCAATCCAAACCGTCTTTACTGAATTATTGCAATCCGCACCCGGTACCGTTGCACAAGTAAGAGAAAGCGCGGCCCAATTAGTACGTTTTGCCAAATCCAGCGGTACAACGATGGTCTTAGTTGGGCATGTAACCAAACAAGGTGCTTTGGCAGGGCCTCGCGTATTAGAACATATGGTAGATACGGTGCTTTACTTTGAGGGTGATTCTTCAACGCGTTTTCGTATTTTACGTGCAGTGAAAAACCGCTTCGGTGCCGTCAATGAACTAGGCGTCTTTGGCATGACAGAACTCGGCTTAAAAGAAGTCAGTAATCCCTCTGCTATTTTCTTATCACGCGGTGATGAAGCTTTAGCAGGTAGTGTGGTGACGGTTATTAGAGAAGGCAGCAGACCCATGTTGGTCGAAGTACAAGCTTTAGTCGACGACAGCCCCCTAGGCAACCCAAGGCGTGTATCAGTGGGCTTAGAACAAAATAGATTAGCTATGCTATTGGCTATTTTACATCGTCATGGTGGCATTACTTGCAGTGACCAAGATGTGTTCATTAATGTCGTAGGTGGCGTAAAATTGAGCGAAACAGGGGCCGATTTGGCCGTATTGGCTGCCGTGCTATCCAGCTTGAGGAATAAACCAATACCGCGTGACTTAATTATCTTTGGAGAAGTGGGGCTAACCGGTGAAATTCGGCCGGTGCAAGCCGGAGAAGAGCGGATCAGTGATGCTGCAAAACATGGTTTCAAACATGTGATTGTGCCAACTGCTAATGCACCACGTAAACCGATTAAAGGGATTAAAGTCGTCGCTATTCAGCACCTATCAGAAGCAATTGACACTTTAAAATAAAAAGGTTCAAAAACCAGAAGTCGTAATGCTACGAGCTCAAGTATTGGTTTCGTAGCGAATACGGTAGTTAGTATTATGACGATAGGTGTATTGACATATACCACCACCTAAATAGCTTTGCTCGAATTCATCATCGGGCTGATTACCACAGTTAGTATTAGCATTTTCACAACGATCCATAATCAATAAAAAGACCGTCAAGCAGTCAGTCAAATTATCAGCGCTTGGGCTTGTTTCGGTATTGATTCGCCAATGTTGCACTGGACAACCAAACTGGCTACAGTCAACGATGTTAGTAAAGCTGGAGCCAAATAGGGCGAGATTATTACGTTGTTCACCACTAGTTCGTCATTTCATTTTGGCAATTTTGACAGCAGAACGAAAAGCACCAGTAGTTGATTTGACTACCGCCAATTCAGCATCGTCTTGTAAGTTTGTAAGTTTGTAAGTTTGTAAGTTTGTAAGTTTAGGTAAGGCAATGGTAGCAAGGATACCTAAAATGACAATGACTAATTCAATGAGTATGAAGCCTCTATAGCGTATAAAAGTTTATTTTTTGATTCATGAGGTTGTGTAATTAAGACTGATAACTCACGGTGCAGCAATGAGTCATTTCCTAAATTAAGCGAAGTATAACGCTTTAAATGACTCATACTGTCGAGATCAAGTTGCTGACATTCAGAGCCAATCTGTTGATTATCGATATGGGCGACAGTACTGCTCATTTTAATAACCAGATCTGTGTCGCCTAAAATGACATCAATAATGTAAGGGGTATCAATTTCTCCAATCTACGGATCGAGTTTTTCAACCAATAGTCTTTTTGGTGTGGTATCTAGACGCAACAGTTGAGGTGCAAGTGACCTTGCATATCATTGAGATGAGCATGTGCTTCAAATGGAATACGGCTAAATTGCCGTCTTTCATCATGATTATTTTCTGTCATGGCATACTCCGTGATAAATTAGGATGATACTATAATTAATTTGAAAGGAATTGGGAATGTTGTGGGTGAAGGCCTTTCATATTATGACCGTGATCACTTGGTTTGCGGCGTTATTCTATTTGCCACGTTTATTTGTTTATCACGCAATGAGCGAAGATGAGGTGAGTAATGCAAGATTCAAAACAATGGAACGTAAGCTATACAGAGGGATTATGACGCCGAGTGCAATAGTGGCTTTAGTACTGGGTGTTTGGCTAATGAGTTATTACCCAATAGCAATCCTAGCAACGATGGGTTGGCTTCATGTTAAGTTGGCTTTGATAATCATACTTTTTGCTTACCATGGACTATGTGGTCGTATCTTAAGAGACTTCGCTAATGATGCTAACCAGCGTTCGCATGTCTATTACCGCTATTTTAACGAGTTTCCTGTACTAATATTGGTAGCTGTGGTGATATTAGCGGTGGTTAAACCATTTTAGTCAGCATACTCAAAGATATTAACGACACGTTGTACACCAGCTGAGGTTGAAGCAATATGGACAGCGCGTTGTGCTTCTGTTCGAGTGACGATCCCCATTAAATAAACAATACCGTGTTCAGTGACGACTTTAACGAAGAAGGGGTCTAGGTTTTCATCGGCCGTGATTTTCGCTTTAACTTTAGAGGTAATCCAAGCATCACTGCTTCGAGAAGGTAAAGCACTGGGTGCTGCAATAGTTAACTCATTATGAATAGTCATAACCTTAGGAATGACGCGAACCAGATCATGAATCTGTTGTTTTAACTGTTCCGTTAAGGATTCGCCTGTGATTAACACTGTACCGTTATAACTAGTAACATTGACATGACTTTGGTCATAGATAGCTTTGTTTCTATAGATAGCACTTACTGCTTTGAACTCAATGCCTTGATCGTCAATAACCGATCCAGTTGTTCGTCTATCATGTGCAATGGAAGCACCTGTAGCAGCACCGGTAATAACAGCTGTAGCACACCCTTGTAATACAATAAGAGGAAGGAGAAGAAGTAGCACATATTTCGACTTTAGCATGACAATATCCTAATCAATAATAGTTTTATTATCGCTGTATGAAACACATTTAGCCAGCATTAGTTTAGTTGAAATGCATCTTTCACCCAGTTGAGATTAAAGTCATTATTAATCGGTGAAATTCCCATGACATCAAAGCGATAACTAGAGTAACGTCGGTTGTTTTGTTGGAGATGAATTTATGCAGTTTGGATAAGCCGCTGTTGTTTTTGATAGGTCACACTTTCTAGAGCACTGCCAAATTGTTCAGATTGTCTACGCCTGAGTTCGATGAAGACCAAAACCTTGGCATCTTGCATGATCAGATCAATTTCCCCACTTCGCTGACGAAGATTACGGGTGATCAGTTTCAAACCATTATTTTGAGGGTAGCTAAGGGCCAATTGTTCACCATCATCACCTATGGCCTTAGGTGTGGGCATTATTCTATAACTGGCGAAGCCAATAACCTAATTTTGCCATCTGAAAAAGTGCCCCAGTTCAGATGACGGTTAACGAAGCCATTATCATCTATTGATAAGGCTCCAGTAGCTCCTTGAAAACTAAGCGTAGGCGAATGGCTTAGACGGTTGAGCTCTTTACTGAGTCGATAAGCATCGGCTCCTAGCGCGTATAGACGTAATAGACGTCCAAAAGAAGGAGATTGCTGTTGCTTTAAAGCTTGATAGGTATAATCATCCTCGGCAAGTTCTGGGAAAGCCCACGGAATATCATTGATAAATAAACCATTCAAATCAATGTCCTGTTGTGCATCTTCACGACCTGAATAAGCATGTGAAGTCGCGATGATAGGTAATTCACCAGAACGATGATATCTAAATTGTGGCACTAATTGTTTGGCTTTATTAGGACGAGCAGCTATAAAGATTAAATCGATATCTTGACGACGGCGAGGCTCAAACTCTGCGGGAACACCAAGGGTCTGACGCACCATTCTATAACGCTGTTCACTTGCTGGTAAGCCTAATAAAGGAGTGATGACATCCGCATAATCATGTTCAGATTCGTTATAACTTGCTTGCCCCAACAAAACACCACCTTGGCTAAGCCATTGTGCTTCGAAAGCAGCAGCGATTCGTTGGCCCCATGCCGCGTCAGGTGCAACGATGACAGCACGGCGATAGCCTTTTGCCATCGCATTTTTTGCAGCAGCAATCGCATCATCTTCGGGCGCTAATCCAAATTGGTATAAATTGGGTTTCTGTTGGAAGCCAGATAAGCGATTAAGGGCCAAAACAGGAATAGGTAGTTGAGGAGCATGGGACAAAACCCGAATGGATTCTTTATCTAAAGGCCCGATCACCAAGCTGGCATTTAAATCAATCGCTTGTTGATATGCATATTCAACATTGGTCAGGCCTGAAATGCTATCTGTTTGTGTTTCAATGAAATGCAATTTTGTTTCCGAGTTTTCCACATAATGTGCTGCTGAGATACCTTCTCTAATGGTGCGAGCGACTTCAGCATAAGGACCTGAAGCAGGTAATAAGATCGCAATATGACCTATTTCTTTTGGCAGTAGGGTGCCAGTGGTTTCAATTTCTTGTTTATAAATGGAAGGTAAAGTAGTGTGGTTAGGGTAACTGCGTTGCCAGTCTTCTAATGCAACTATTAATACATCGGGATTATTTTGGTAGGTTTTAATAATGTGAGCTAGAGTAAACCAACCACTATCAGTAGCTGGAGGGAAGCCTGGGTTAAATAAATCTAGTGCCTCAGGTGTCAGCATCATCAATGCTTGCCATAATTGTTGCTGATTGGCTTCACGCTCGCTATCAGCTAATAAATTATCCAAGCGAATATGACTGTTTGCCATTTCTAACCAATTTTCGCTATTCTGGTAAGCCTGAATGCGAGTTCGGTACAGAGTGCGTTGTTGTCTGGCGGTCAATTGGTCAGCATGATAAGGTTCTAACAGAGACAAGGCTTGTGATGCATTGAGTGCCTGAATGGCGAAGTTGGCTTCCAAAACTGAGATATCGAAAGCCAGATTGGGCGTTAATTGCTCGCGATCAATTTTCGCTAACATGACACGTGCTTGTTTAACCTGTCCTAATTGCCAATGAGCCGACGCGGCCTGAATGTATAGCCGCGAACGGTGTGTACTGCCACTGGTTTTAGCCAATACTTCATACTGTTGTGCAGCACTTGAAAAGTCGCCAGATTGAATGGCAATGCGTGCCTGTGATTCTGCTTTTACATCGTGCACTGTCAGCGGGCTCAGGGATTGGCACCCAGTCAGAGTCAGAGAGAGTGCCAAAATGGCGGCTAAAGAAAATCGCGATAGTATCATTGTAATAACAAGTGTATTTTTATAATAATGAAAACAGTTTACCTGTTAGCGTATATTACGACCAGAACTGAGTACGCAAAAATGAAGGTTAGTTTTCTGTGATGGAAATAGAATCAACATCAGCAAATTTATATATCGTGGCGACCCCAATAGGAAATCTAGCCGATTTGTCACCACGCGCTATTGAGGTATTACAAACTGTCGATGTCATTGCAGCGGAAGACACGCGACATAGCGGTCATTTATTACAACATTATGCGATTAAAACCTCGACGGTCTCCTTACACGAGCACAATGAACAACAACGCAGCAAAGTGCTATTGTCGCGGTTACAGCAAGGAGAATCTGTTGCTCTGATAAGCGATGCGGGTACACCATTGATCAGCGATCCAGGTTATCGCTTGGTATCATTAGTAAGAGAACATAATATAAAGGTCGTACCTGTCCCAGGCAGTTGCGCACTTATCGCAGCATTATCTGCTTCCGGATTACCTTCCGATAAATTTAGTTTTGAAGGTTTTTTGCCAAGCAAAGCAGGAGCAAAACGGCAGGTGTTAGAAAGCCTGAAAAACACATCTCAGACCATTATTTTTTATGAGAGCCCAAGGCGCTTAAGAGCAACATTAAATGAAATGCTGGAGGTAGTTGGGCCAGATCGCTTAATCTGTTTAGCGAGAGAGCTGACCAAGGTACATGAAACTATTGTGACGAAACCGTTGAGTGAATTAGTCGCTTGGGTAGAAAGTGATAGCAATCAACAACGCGGTGAATGCGTGTTACTGGTGGCAGGTAAAATCGAACAAACCGACCCGGGTGTGATTGAGGTAGAAAGGGTATTGTCATTATTATTAGACGATTTACCCATGAAAAAAGCAGCAGCAATAACGGCACAATTATTAGGAACAAGTAAAAATAAAGCCTATGACTTAGCGTTAAAACTCAAGCAAACATAAGCTTTTTCACGTATTATCAGAGTCTTGAGATGGCCAGACAATCGCGCTTTAGCATTGGCTAATGGTGAGGAAAGTCCGGGCTCCAATGGGCAGGGTGCCAGATAACGTCTGGGAGGCGCGAGCCTACGGCCAGTGCAGCAGAAAATAGACCGCCGCTTATTTTCGAATTATCGGTAAGGGTGAAAAGGTGCGGTAAGAGCGCACCGCATAACTGGTAACAGCTTATGGCAAGGTAAACCCCACCTGGAGCAAGACCAAATAGAAGAGCAGTGTGCTTGCACACAGATATGGCCCGTATCGTTCTTGGGTAGGTTGCTTGAGGCAGACGGTGACGTTTGTCCCAGATGAATGATTGTTCTCGACAGAACCCGGCTTATCGGCCATCTCAAATTTTATTTATTATCAAATCTAATCAGTAGGTTAGCTATTTCTTTCGAAAGGAGTAACTGACTTATGGTACAAAAACTGGTACAAAACTACCTCTTTCAAAGAGGGAATATATTCTATTTTCGATACGTATTACCTCCGTATATTCGTGAGTTATGCCCTCAACTCCCAACTGAAATTAAGCGCAGTTTACGTACAGATTCCCATACAACAGCATTGGCTTTAGTCTCCGCTAAACTTCCATCAATCAGGATTCTTCGTGATTGTGTAGGTAGGGAAAGTGTAGAAGGAGTGCTTCGAGATATTTCAGACTTTAAAAGTCCTTTCCAAATTGAGACTAACAAGCCATACATATCCAATGAGACAAAGTCGGTTCCGTTATTATCTGGGGCATGGTCAGACTTTAATAACTGGAAGTCATGGACTGAAAAACAATTAAAAGCTAATCAGAGAATGTTTGATAATCTGATTCATTTACTGGGAGATGTACCTGTTGATAAGGTAACGAAATCAGACATTAAAATAGCTTTAAATCATATTGCTAGACTTCCTCAACGGAACAAGAAAAATTACGCACAGAAGGACACACAGGAGCTTCTAAGGATGGATATTCCAGAAGGTGACCTAGTCTCTGGGAAATATGTTAAAGAGCATCTTAAGCTCTGTCA
>JAQWIT010000006.1 GCA_029248745.1 Gammaproteobacteria bacterium | reverse complement strand
GCTAGATAGTAGTGAGTAGGGTAAGGGGGGTGAACGCCTTAAAGGGGCTTACAGAGCGTCTGATACCCTGCTTTTTTAATACCCTTTCTTAGTAGCTAAGACCTTTCCAAATTCACTCTTTTTTGTGTGGGGGTAGGTACTATAATCATGCAATACTCTGATACACCCCCGCCCCCTTGTCAAACAGTTGAGATATCTTTCCCCTTTTCACAATTTGATCACACTAGAGCATGTGTTATGTGGTTTATCCAATGGATAAAGGTTACAATGAAATTTCAGTCTTTCATACGCATATCAGATGGTTATGAAGGTTGCGCCTGTAGCTCAGTTGGATAGAGTGTCAGTTTCCGAAGCTGAAGGTCACAGGTTCGACTCCTGTCAGGCGCGCCAATATCCTAATAAAAACCCTAGTACCCCACTGAATTCATTGGAATTTCCTTTAGTCTCTTGAAGTGGGGTAGACCAATTGGTAGTCCAATATCGATATATCTTTCGTAAGCGAGATACTTATTACTTTTCCATTCGAATTCCCAAATCATTGCAGGAACACTATGTGAATTCTCGCTTGCAAATATGCCTCCATACTCACGATGAGCATATTGCGTTAAAGAAAGCCAAACAGCTTTATCATGAAGCTCAAAAGCAATGGTCAGAGCTACGCCTTAAAACCATAGGCTCAGGGTTTGATAAATTCCTTATTCAATACCAAAAGCCACCTGCCTTGAGTGATGCACTTGAGTTATATCTCACAATTAAAGGTAACCACCGAGATGAAAGGTTCTTCGTAACAACCAAGAGAAATATTTCTTACTTAATCAGCGCTGTGGGTGATAGAGATTTAACCGGGTACTCTACTGCTGACGCTACAAGATTCAGAACTTGGCTCATAGAGCATCAAGGTTTGAGTACAAGCTCTACGAGAAGAGTCATGTCTTCAGTTAAGTCCGTATTTAATCTCGCTATTGTTGAATTAGGTCTCGCTCTAAGCAATCCCTTTTCTTTCGTTTACATACCGCCGAAAGAAGCCTCTCTTCGCGGTGCCATCCCTGAGCATCTTATTTTTGAACTTCAAGAGAAATGCTTAACCGTCTGCGATGAAAAGCGTCTCATTATCGCGCTTCTCATAGACTCAGGTGTGCGCCTCAACGAAGCCTTGGGCCTGCACAAAAACGATATTAGTTTGGAGTCTGAAGTCCCCTCATTAATGATAAGAGAGCACCCTTGGAGAAGACTTAAAACCCATTTCAGCACAAAAACAATACCTTTGATTGGGTCATCACTAATTTCTGCCAAGAAAATCCTGAATCAATCAGAAGGAAGTTTTCTTTCTGAGCTCATCCAGTGGGTATGGCGAAGAGGAGTCCGTAAAGGTCAGCCTCTTACACTCTATCTACCCTCACAAAGAATGAGAACCTTGTTCTGTGCTTGGCTAAATGGGGAATGCATTGGTGACAGAGCATCACCCCTTGCAGCGTAAAAATAAGCACACAGGGACAAACCCAAAAATATCAAAAAATAGTGAGAGCTAGATAATGTATGCCTCCACGCAAATTTCCCCCCTGGAGGGCGCCCTTGTTTTATTAGGCTTCGCCGGGGTAGACCATTGGGTAGACCAAAAGATAACTTGAAAAGACCCTGAGTCTTATGTAACTATATGATTTCTCATGAACGAGGCGGATATTAGCTCTCATATTAGGAGCCTAAAGGGCTAGTGTTTGCACTTAATCTATCAATGCTTGTCTATTGCCGAATTGATTTTGTAGGTTTTGCATAGCTGTTTTCCCCTTGCTTTGCCTAAACCTTTGACCACTTTTCTATAGCCTTGTTCAACGCTAGCTGACTTAAATTACTAATTTGCTTTACTGATGAAATCTTTATTTGATCAGTTTGTCAGACTTAAACTCACATTGTTTCGAGGATTGGCATGCAAGCCAATAATATTGCTGTTTTTGGTTGTTCGGGTTCTTTAGGTAATGCCTTTGTACGGTATTTGGCTGTGCAATACCCTAAAGCCGTTATTCACACTTTTTCACGCACGCAACAAGAGTTTGAAAGCACGAACGTGTTATCTCATAGCCTTGATTTTCAAGATGAAGGTGCTATCGAACAAGCCGTCATCACAGCTACTGTCGAGCAGCAATTTGATCTTGTTATCGTTGCTACGGGCATGTTACATGATGAGATTGTGACACCAGAAAAGTCGCTCAAGCAGCTATCCACCAATGTCTTTCGACACTATTACGATGTCGATACCATTTTGCCCGCGATGATTGCCAAATACTGTTTGCCAAGGCTGAACCGAGATAATCAGGCACTTTTTGCAGTACTCTCAGCCCGTGTTGGCAGTATTTCAGATAATCAATTAGGTGGCTGGTATGGCTATCGAATGGCCAAAGCGGCGTTAAATATGTTCATCAAGACCGCTGCAATTGAAATCAAACGCAGTAATAAACAGGCTGTTGTCGTTGGTTTACACCCAGGTACAGTCAATAGTCCTTTATCCGCCCCCTTTCAGCGTCATGTGCCTGAGGGGAAATTATTTTCTCCAGACTATGCTGCTCAACAGTTAGTCAGTGTATTAACACAGTTATCCCCTAAACAAAGCGGTGCTTGCTTTGCTTATGATGGTCAAGAGATAGCACCATGATCCAAGTGGTGTGGTTTAAACGCGATTTACGTACCATCGATCATGCTGCTTTATCAGCAGCAGCACTGCATGGCCCTGTGCTGCCACTTTATATTGTTGAGCCACAATTATGGCAACAAGCTGATGTCAGTCATCGTCAATATCAATTCTTAACGGAATGTCTCGCTGAATTAGATAGTGCTCTACAATCATTTGGCCAGGGTTTAGTAGTTAGAGTTGGTGATGCTGTAGATGTCCTAAATCAATTGCATCAGGACTATCAGATTGCTGCAATATGGTCTCATCAAGAAACCTGGAACGGCTGGACTTTTCAACGTGATAAACGCATTTTAGCTTGGACACAACAACATACTATTCCATGGCATGAACCAACTCAAAATGGTGTGATAAGACGATTAGCTGATCGCGATGGTTGGGCGATACAGTGGTACAAAACGATGGATAAAGCGATTGTGCCAGCACCGAATAAACTCACTCAGATCAGTATCCCATCAGACAAGTTACCTTCTGCTGACACACTGGGACTATCACCTGATGGTTGTGTTGCTGCTCAGCGAGGTGGTCGTCGACGGGCTTTACATTTATTGGATAGTTTCTTGTCATCACGTGGTGAACATTACACCAAGGCAATGTCATCACCAGTCACCGCTTTTGACAGTTGTTCACGACTGTCTGCTCATTTGGCTTATGGCACACTGTCTATTCGGGAGGTATTTCAAGCTCTGGCTCAACATCAGCAATACGTCAGACAACTACCGACGGGTCGTAAAGGTCAATGGCCTAGTGGACTGCAATCTTTTTCTGGCCGCTTACGCTGGCACTGCCATTTTATTCAAAAATTGGAAGACGAGCCGCGCTCTGAGTTTGAAAACCTACATCCTGCTTATGATGGCTTACGCGAAAATGATTTTAATCAGGCCTATTTTGAAGCCTGGCAAACCGGCCACACCGGCTATCCAATGGTCGATGCCTGTATGCGGGCATTGATTGCAACGGGCTGGCTTAACTTTCGTATGCGTGCCATGGTGATGAGTTTTGCCAGTTATCATCTCTGGCTGCATTGGCGAAAACCCGCCCTTCACTTAGCACGATTGTTCACTGATTATGAACCGGGTATTCATTACAGCCAGGTGCAAATGCAATCTGGCACAACGGGTATCAATAGTATTCGGATTTACAACCCGATTAAGCAAGGCATTGACCATGACTCCGAAGGTCACTTTATCCGGCAGTGGTTATCTGAGTTAGCTAATATGCCCATCGAGACATTACATACACCTTGGTTGGCACCTGACAAAATGAACGGCTACCCGATGCCGATTGTTGATGAAGCGAGTGCACGAAAATCAGCTGCTGCCAAGCTATATCAACTGCGAAAAAACGATAGCCACGAGGCGACTGCAAAAAAAATAGTGAAAAAACATGGCAGTCGTAAGAAAAGCACTCTCAACACTAGCCGACGACGTAAAAAAGGTGGGGACACGGAAATGAAGCAACCTAAGCAAACAGAGCTGGCCTTATGACGACATTGCGTCTTATTCTTGGCGACCAGTTATCGACATCAATCTCGAGCTTAAATGACTGTGATAAGGCTAAAGATATCATCTTAATGTGCGAAGTGTGGCAAGAAGCCACTTACGTTAAGCATCATAAAAAGAAGATTGCTTTCTTATTGTCAGCGATGCGTCACTTTGCAGAAGAATTAAAACATGCAGGTTATCAAGTGTGTTATCGATATCTCGATGATGATTCCAATACTGGTAGTTTTCGAGGTGAAGTCGAGAGAACCATTGAAGAATATAGCATTGACCAAATAGTCGTCACTGAGCCGGGTGAATATAGAGTGCTTGATGATATGGAAACCTGGTCAAAAGCATTGGGGGTCTCCGTTGAGATTCGTGCAGACAGCCGATTTTTATGTTCTGCTGATGACTTTACTAACTGGGCGAGAGGCCGTAAACAATTACGAATGGAGTATTTCTATCGCGAGATGCGAAAGCAATATGCTGTTTTAATGGATGGCGACCAGCCTATCGGAGGCCAGTGGAATTATGATGCCGATAACCGTAAACCACCCAAATCTGGATTGTCTGTTCCACCGCATTATAATAATGAGCCTGATGTCATCAGCGAAACCGTAATCGGTTTAGTGGCTGAGCGCTTTGATGAACACTTTGGCGATATCATGCCATTTTATTTTGCTGTGACAAGGCAACAAGCATTACAGGCACTCGAACATTTTATCGCTGAACGCTTGCCAACATTTGGTGATTATCAAGATGCAATGCTGGAAGGTGAACCGTGGATGTATCACTCTCATCTCAGCTTTTACCTCAACTGTGGCCTGCTACTACCACTAGAATGTATTGCAGCGGCTGAAGAGGCCTATCTTGATGGTGACGCCCCAATCAATGCCGTTGAAGGCTTTATTCGTCAGATTTTAGGTTGGCGAGAGTATATTCGCGGACTTTATTGGTTGATGATGCCAGATTACGCTGAACTTAATTTCTTTAATGCAACACGTCCTCTCCCCGATTTTTATTGGTCTGCAGACACCAAAATGAACTGCCTGAAACAGTGCATCACCGAAACCCAACAACATGCTTATGCCCACCATATTCAGCGGCTAATGGTCTTAGGTAATTTTGCGCTACTCACCGGTATTACACCGCAAGAAGTTAATGATTGGTTTTTAATCGTCTATGCTGATGCTTATGAATGGGTCGAATTGCCGAATGTCAGTGGTATGGTGTTATTTTCTGATGGCGGTTACTTGGCCAGTAAACCATATGCAGCTGGGGGTAGCTACATCAATAAGATGTCGAACTATTGCCAAGGTTGCCAATATAAAGTGACTCAAAAAACAGGGTCAGATGCCTGTCCGTTTAATTATTTGTATTGGGATTTTTTGGTACGTAACCGAGCTCAACTTCAGACCAATCAACGGGTAAGTATGATGTATCGAAATTATGATCGGATGAAGCCCGAGATCAAACAAGCCATTGCTGACGACAGTCAACAGTTTCTAGCCTCTTTGTCATGATCAAGAAATCCGACTTACCCACCAAGATTTGTCCAGTTTGCCTTCGACCGTTTAGCTGGCGTAAAAAGTGGCGAAACGTATGGGGTAAGGTTTTATATTGCTCAAAGCGTTGCCAGCAAAAAAAGTTACCCAAGGCTTGATTGAGTAGCAAATGCATAGCCATTAACCAAGCTAAACCGTTAGTTTTATGTAGACAAAATCACCCTATTTTAGGCATTAGATAGAAGCGTATAAGGTGATGTATTTGAACGCCTTGGGGCTGCTTACAGAGCGCCAGGCACCCAGCTTTTTTATTACCCTTTCTTAGTACCAAATTAACTCTTTTTTGTGCGGTGGCAGGTGCTATAGTCATGCAATACTCTAATACCCTCCGCCCCTGTATTAAACAGTTGAGATATCTTTCCCCTTTTCACAATTTGATCACACTAGAGCATATGTTATGTGGTTTATTCAATGGATAAAGGTTACAGTGAAATTTCAGTCTTTTATACGCATATCAAATGGTTATGAAGGTTGTGCCTGTAGCTCAGTTGGAGAGCTAGCTTACACAACTTTTTCTAGACCAGTACTTCCAGTACTCCACTGTTATCATATGCGGGATTGTTAGCACAGACAATAGAATAATGACACTCTTTAATGACAGAGCTGCAGATGAGGCACTACTGTAATTCAGGGCTATAAGCCCCAAGAATAGATAACTTAATAATGTCATAGGAAAAAGAGCATAAAGAAATGTTTTAATTGTCTTAAAGTTAAGACTGAAGTATAAATCAGACAAATGCTTTAATGAATGTGATATGCAAAAAAACACAACCAAAAATATTAGAGGTGGTAGAAAGAGTCCGGCACTTAACGTAATCATAAACTCCAGACGGTCATGCAAAGATATATTAGATTTTAACCATGCAAAAGTGATTGATATTGGGATGACTAAATAAGCCAAGTAGTAACCAATTACTGCGAGGGAGTTGGCGTTGTTTTCATCAACAAAAATACTAAATATCTGGGCAACATCATTTCTGTACAGTACGAATGGAGTTGTCAAGATGGCAGCACCTGGAATGATTGAAAAAAAGTTTAGGGATGAAAACTTGGAAAAATCAGAGCCAAAGTGCCAAGCTGATATCAAAAGGAAGAAAAGTAACGAGGCAAGAGGAAAAGTTACCCAGAAAATAAAGCCAGCAATAGACAACAATAAGTAACCTGCAAAAAATAAGCTAAGCTTTTTACGAGTATTCACAAGGCCGGTAGCCCCAGCAATTTTATGATCAAGCGCGCCATGTGGGAGCCCTAAAACCAACATCAATATGGAAACTAAAATAGCCTGGACCTCGAATGATAATTCCCCAAGATGGTAATGAGCAGTGAATAAAACAGTAACTAATCCTGCAAAAACAACCTGTATAGACGCAAGAGTAGGCATCATGAAAAGGCCGCTTTTATGAAAGGCTGTTTTGGTACCGCTGCTACTAGACGTATAAAATCAAGCGCCTGCGCTTGATCACTCATGAACCTAGCAAAACTGTCTGAGTTCATATTTCTTCCTATCCCCATAAATATTTCTTCAGTAAGATTTATATTATCATCTAACACACGTAGGAATGTGTCATCAAAAAATTTGGGAATATAATGATTCACCTTCTCGAATCCAGTATCTAAATCGCCGCTACATAATTTCATTGCAACCAGTTTCGCCCATGATTGAGTCCTTAAAAAACCATAGCCTGAAGAGGGTTTCAAATTATCATTCTTCATACCCCCCATGATAATACCATCGTGACTTCGTGGAGGATGATTAATTCCCATGGGTAAAACACCCTGTTCTTTTCTTATTATTTTATAAGAAACTTTCAAATTATCTAGATAGAGTTGTAGACTAGCAGCTAATTCTGCAGGAGGTATGTAGATATTTGAAAAACTCGTAATTTCTATGAGTGCATGACGTTTGGTGAAGGGCAATAGGTAACGAAACTGGCATTTCACTCCACTACTATGTATGTCATCCATTAGCCCTACTAAATCAGTGTCAAAAAAATCAGCATTGGTCTCAATTTCGACACCTGAGAAGGCTTGAAAAATTTTTGTATACTCAAGGATTTCATCAGCTCCATAAGCTCGCGTGTCAATAATATTTGTTGCTTTCACAGAAAGATCTGGTCCTTCTACACTAAAATATTTTCCAGACTTTTCTATTTTGGTGACATCCTGTTCTAGAAGAAGAGTTTGCCGGTCATCCTCACCAATCACTTTTGTGATTTTTTTGTAAAATGCTAGAGAGGCAATGTGGCAATACGAAAAATTTTCAGAATGATGAACATAGCTCTGATTATTGGATGAGAAACGCCATGCTCTCCAGCTACTTGAAACTATATCCCTGTGAGAGAAATTTTGTTGCTTCCCAAGCCAAAAACACCAAGTTCTGTCGTTATAATAACTTTCACGTTTTTCCAAAATACAAACTGATAACTTCGAACTTTTCATTTGTGCATATTCGTAAGCAAGGCTTAAACCAGCACAACCACCACCGATAATTAACACATCACATTTTATCTTTTGCATAAGGTTTTTTTATCCAAAATTTAGGGTTAACCCATAAACTAAGCAACATACGCACAGCTAATATTATCTTCTCAGATCTTGTTGTGAAAACACGCCCCTCCCAGTACCGACAATTCTTCTTGAGCAATTTTGTGCCAATTGCTTTATAGAGCCTAGATGCGACGAGAATGCATATTTTTGAACGAAGAGGCAAATAAGCCAGTCCCAACTCCGCTTTTTCATACAGGATATCTGCGCGCAAAAGTAATTTTTGGCAGGCTCGTGCCATCTCCATCTCTTCCTTTTTTTTAGTTGGCTCCTTAGTAATTCCCACTTGCAATAATGTCTGTGGAATATAGATACGCTCTCTCAAAGCATCTTCATGTATATCACGACATATGTTGGTTAATTGCATAGCTTTTCCTAGATCACAGGCATACATTAGAGCATTTGAATCAGTTACTCCAAGTATGGGACACATCATGAGACCTACAGTACCCGCAACTTGATAGCAGTAGTGATCTAAAGCTTGTTCATCAATCATTATGACGGGGTCGAGATCACACATGACACCCTCAAGCAGCTCACGTGCAGCATGCACGTCAATATTACATTCCGATGCTAACAATAAGAAGTCACTCGTAATCTCGTTTGAACTCATTCCTAATTCTAAATCTTTGCTTATTGAATTTAAATTTTTCCTAGCAATGCCTATGCATTCTCCCTCGTCAGCAATATCATCAACAGCGCGACAAAAAGAATAAAGTCGAGCCACCTTATTTACTGTCTCATCACCTAAAAAAAAGCTAGCAAAAGAGAAGGTTTTTGAGTGTTTATGGAGAGTGTCTTTAGCAATTTCTGCCCGTTTAATCATGATGCTTTTGGGATCAAATCGTCAATGACTTTAGCTGAACATATAACGCCAGGTAAACCCGCTCCCGGGTGCGTGCCCGCTCCGACAAGATACAGATTTTTTATTCCTTCTGCTTTATTGTGATAACGAAACCAAGCCGATTGTGTCAAGAGTGGCGAAATAGAAAATCCTGCCCCATGGACACTACTGTAATCTTGTTCAAAATCCTTTGGCGTTTTAAAAAAGTCTGCCGTTATAGTATTTTCTAAGTTAGGAAGGATAGTATCGCTCAGTGCTTTTACAATTTTGTTTCTAAGCAATGGACCTTCTAATTCCCAATCTACCTTACCCTGTAGATTAGGAACTGGAGCCAAAACATAAAAAGAGTCACACCCCTCTGGTGCAAAGGATGGGTCTGTTGCCGAGGGTCGATGAAGGTATAAAGAAAAATCATCAGCCAGAATCTGTTTATGAAAAATATCATCAAGTAATTCTTGGTAGCGTTTTCCTAGCCAAATTGTATGATGCTCGACTTCAGTATATTGTTTTGTTGTACCAAAATATAAAACATAAAGCCCCATAGAGAACTGTGCATATTTTGTTTTTATTCGCGCACTAAAGCTTTTATCTTTTTTTTCAATCATTGAGCTGTATAGATATGCTGCATCTGCGTTTGAGATAACAATATCAGCCGGTTTTATCTCACCACTCTTGAGTATTACTCCCACTGCTTTTCTATTGTTTATGTGAACTTTTTGAACTGGTTCATCTAATGTAACCTTGATCCCTTCCTCATGCATGAGAGTTTCGAGTGCTTTTGTAAGAGACCCTGTTCCACCCATTGCAAAATGAACGCCCCATTCTCGCTCTAGATAATGTATCAAGGAGTAAATTGAGGTCGTATCAAATGGGTTTCCGCCAACTAATAGAGACTGAATAGAAAAAGCTTGTTGCATGTAAGGCGATTTTAAGTGCGAAGAAACTAAACCCCAAACTGTTTGAACTGAGTTGAGTCTTATGAGATCGGGTAATACAGCGACCATTTTGGAAAAATTATGGAATGCTTGATCAGCTAAGTCTTCAAAACCTATTTTGAATATTGCTTTCGACTTCTCTAAAAGCTGCAAATAGTTTTGTTTATCTCTGGGCTCAAATTTTTCAATTTCTCTGAGAGTCGAATCCAAGCTTCCACCGTAATTAAAGACTTTTCCATCAGGAAAATAAAATTGATACCACGTTTTGAGTGGAACAATATCGACATAATCCTTAATATTTTTATCAAATAAATTAAAAAGTTCTTCAAACAAAAATGGAGCTGTCAGTACAGTTGGTCCTGCGTCATATTTAAACCCATCAACTTGATAAACTTGTGCCCGACCACCTATTGCACTGC
Source organism: Gammaproteobacteria bacterium (assembly GCA_029248745.1). Lineage (GTDB taxonomy): Bacteria > Pseudomonadota > Gammaproteobacteria > Nitrosococcales > Methylophagaceae. The sequence goes on along the minus strand of JAQWIT010000006.1, from coordinate 43,348 downwards.
ACTGATCTATGACTTCAACATCGTAGCCCTTAGCTCTAAGTCTAAGGGACGCAGCAATTCCACCATAGCCAGCACCTATTACAACTGCTTTTTTCATGTTTTAGTCTTGGTTTGAAGAAAATTTTTTTATGTCATTTTCTAGAAGAATTGTTTCATAATGAATGATTTTCTGACACACCTTTGGTAAACCGTTAATCCTGCCCCGTGCGAGGTCTAAGTGATTAAGTGCGGTATGAACAGCTTTAAGTCGGGGCTTCGGAATTTTCTTTTCTTGAAACAGCGTGATTATGTTGACTCCAGAATTTATTCCAAGTTTTGATTGATCCGTTTCGTAATCACAAATGTCATCAAAGATCTGATAAGCAATTGAGTAATGGGCAAATACTGTCTCTGCTAGTGGAACAGATTCAGTATACCCTTTAGCAATAAGTGGTAAGGTTAGAGCTAGTGAAAAGAGAGGGCCTGTTTTACGGGCAGCAATATTTTCATATATGTCTATATCATCAAGCGTTTGATCTTCACTTTGCCGGATATCTAAAAGCTGGCCCTGAATCAGCTCTGAAATCTTTATGTGCACGTGCTTAATCAGCGTGCTTTTAGAAATACTTGACGACAAATCTGCAATGCATGCATATGCAGCAGATATTAAAAAATCACCAACACAAATCGCAACCTTGGTATTGAACATTTTCCATACAGCCTCTTGCCCTCGTCTTAAGTCATCTGAATCTTGTAGATCATCGTGTATCAGAGAAGCATTGTGAAAGAGTTCAGGCGCACAACTTATGACGAGAGAATCTTCTGTGCTCAAGCCTAAGTTTTTAGCAAATAAAAATGTCAATCTAGCTCTTGTCCTAGAGCCTCCTGTATTAAAGTGGTAGTTAGCAGCGTCTTCCAACACTGATTTATCTTTAAACTCGTTGATATAGTTTGATAGTTTTTCTTCAACTAAAGCTATTGCGTTTAAGTCATCCGCTTTGTTTTGTAGGGAGGTATCTAGACACATGTTAAAAAAATAAAGGAGTGATACAACCTGTCATCACTCCTTTATTCCTTGTTATCTGGCGACGTAGCCTTCGGCCTCTGATTTTTTGCGCGCAATCATATAGATTAATATTCCAAAGCCTACTTTTGCAGCTATGTCTGCAATGGAATAACCTATTTCTACAGCGACACCTGCTGACTCAAAGCCGAGCATTGGAAGAAAATATACAACAGGATAAAATGACCAAGTGATCACGACAACCCAGCAAGCTTGGGAGACCAATCCTCGTGCTTCAACCGGCTGTGCTTCAATTGAGCTTTTCAAACCAAAAAAGAGTATGTATACGATGTATAAGAATGGAACCATTGCTGCTAGGCCCCATAACATCCTGTTCTCTATGTCTGTCGAAATTTCACCTGGGTAGCCAAGTATTATCATTAAAGCTGCAGCTGATCCAAGTACTACACATTTGTTGACTGTTTCACTGGATGATAACTTCATGACCAAGATCAGCTCTATCAGGAGCAATGGTACTGTTAACAACCAATCTACATAACGGTAAGTAACGTTGAATGCTTCACCAGTAGAAGATACAACTCCGTCGATTGCGCTGTATGCACCAGCGAAAGAAATGAATATCTGAATATAATGATAGGCAGCGATGAAGGTCACAAGTCCTGTGACAACCAAAGCAGGCCTGTACGATGGAGAAACTGAGCCTAAATTGAGCCATGAGAACAGAGTTCCCGCAGCCATTGCTGCAAATGTAAAAGAGAAGAAATTATAAACGAGTTGGTACTCATTAAAAGAAAGATTTTCCATTTTTATTCCTTATACTAGGGACTTAACAGAGCGTCGGTTTTTGAGTGATGTCAATCACTAATTCAAGTAGTGCTGAATTAGTGAATTTAAAAAAATGATTCATGGGTTGTGCTTATGTAACTAGATTATGACTTTAAAGCTGTAGAAAAAAAAATGCAAATAATCTTAATCGAGAGCAGATACGACGAACATAACCAAAGAATTGAACGAACGTATTGGTGCCGCGGGTAAGAAAGATCTGAGAACTCAGCGAATCAGCAGAAATACCCCATTTAGTACAGCTATCAATGTAGTTAATTCCCGACACTTTTACTCGGGAATTATTCGTGCTACTGTTACGGCCGAAAAATTTAGTCTTTCTTTGCGAAATTAATCATGTATGAAGCTATACCCATAGCAACCTTAGGAGACAGTAATGTACCCTTTCAACACCATACTAATTACACTATCTCTAGTGCTAATGTTTTTTTTCAATCCTCAGGCTCAAGCTGGCACTGAGGCTGGTATCACTGAGCTCGAGCCAAGCCCTGATTTCTTCTCGGGTGGGTTGAGCGGGGATGGCTCCACTGTGGTCGGATATAGGACGGTGGGTAGAATGGCTACATTCGCCATTCGCTGGACAGATGGTGTTCTGACCGATACTTCGCTAGGCTTTCTGGGGGGTGGGCTTGTCAGTGCCGCTTATGACGTAAACAGTAACGGCTCTGTTGTGGTGGGTCAGAGCGCCTCCGAAGCCTTTCGCTGGACGGAGAGTGACGGCATGTCGGGGTTGGGTTTTCTTGGAACCGGAACAGAGAGCATAAGTCTGGGTGTCAGCAGTGATGGTTCTGTTGTGGCGGGGTACAGCTACAATGGTTCAACTTATGAGGCCTTTCGCTGGGAAAATGATGTTATGACGGGATTGGGTTTTCTTGGAACTGGGACACTCAGCACTGCTAGTGCTGTCAGTGGTGATGGCTTTGTTGTGGTGGGCGCCAGCAACAACGGTTCAACAAGTGAGGCCTATCGCTGGACGCAAAGTGATGGTATCACAGGGCTAGGTTTCCTTGCTGGCAACACAAATAGCTCAGCTATTGACGTAAACAGCGACGGCAGTGTTGTGGTGGGACACAGTGGTGATGGTGCAGTAAATCAGGCCTTTCGTTGGACGCAAAGCGGCGGCATGTCCGGGCTGGGTTTCCTTGCTGGTGGTATAAATAGCTATGCTAGTGGCGTCAGCAGTGACGGCAGTGTTGTGGTGGGACATAGTAATGACGGCCTCAGCAACACAGCCTATGTCTGGACGCAAAGTAGTGGTATGCAATTAGTGAATGACTGGTTAACCGCTAACGGTGTTGATGTCGCGCCGGACTTTGCGCTATCTGTTGCCATTGATGTTTCTGCTGACGGTCGCACGATTTTAGCGCAAAACGTTAACATCAACCCGACCAAGCTGTACATTGTTTCCATAGGTGGTGCCATCAGCATGACAGATTTGGAGCGAGGTCTCTCAGAAGGAGGTGCATCTTCACAAGCGGTTAATGCTTCGACTATTACAGTACTCAATAGCGCCCATCACAGGCCGCTGTCACACCGCGTAGCTCAGGGTAAGTACACTGCGTGGGTATCTGGAGATTGGGGTTACGATGAGCACGGCAGTAGAGATGGTAGCTTTGGTCTTGCTGAGATTGCTTTGGGTTATAACTTTGGCCCAATACAAACTAACATTGGTCTAGGTAAAACATGGGGCAAACAAGACTTATCTAATGATGGTAGAACAGATACAGATAGTATCTATTTTTTAGCTGAAGTACTGACACCTTTACATCCACTGGGTCATGGTGAAGTTTGGGCTAGTGTCACAGCCCTTCATCACTGGAGTGACATTGATACCCGCCGTGGCTACCTCAACGCAGGCCTTGTTGACACATCAAGCGGTGATACCGATTCACGTACTTGGTCCATTAGGGCGCGCCTTGATTGGGATAAAGCTATTCAGCTGGCAGGCGTTACAGTCAGCCCTTATGTGAGTCTGTCCTACAGTGATACAAAAGTTGATAGCTATACAGAAACAGCGGGTGGCTTCCCTGCTGACTTTGACGATATTCGTACATACTCAAAAGAGTTCCAGTTCGGTGTTAACTCACAAAAGCAACTCACAGGACAAACTAAATTAATTAGCCTTCTAGAGTCGGTACACCGGTTTGATGAACAGAGCACTGTGAGGGGTAGCGTTGAAGGGGTTTCAGCTTTTGACTTTAGACAGGACAACAAAGATGACTGGGTACGAGCAGGGGTCGGTGTTGAGCATACTTCACCTCAAGGAAGATTTTCTTTAATGTTGAACGGTACATCAAAAGCAAACACCCCTTCATCATGGTTAGCAGTGTCATGGCAGCAAACTTTTTAAGTAGAAAAAAACAATGAAAATTTTATGCTTATTAGCAATGTCTTTCCTCGCAGGTTGTGCGACAAGCCCACCATCTTCGGTAGAAAACGCCTGCCAAATATTTTCTGAGAAAGAAGGCTGGTACTCCGCATCCAAAGAAGTTGAAAACAAATACAGCCTACCAATACAAGTTCAATTAGCCATCATTCGGCAGGAATCTAGTTTCAGACATGATGCAGTGCCTCCAAGGCAAAGCCTCTTAGGAATACCTCTTTGGTGGCGAATATCAAGTGCATACGGATATGCACAAGTACTTGATACGACATGGGACTGGTATATGCAAAGTACGGGAAACAGGGGCGCAGATAGAGATGATTATGCTGACGCTGTTGATTTTATAGGTTGGTACTCAGATATCTCGCAAAAGAAGCTTGGTATATCTAAGTGGGATGCCAATAACCAGTATTTGGCTTATCACGAGGGACATGGAGGCTGGAAGAGAAAAACATACTCCCAGAAGGCATGGCTGATTGGTGTAGCCAAGAAAGTTGACCGTTACGCAAAAACATATGGAGGCCAATTAAAAACCTGTCGCAAAAAGCTCGATACATCACTTTCTATGTGGCCATTCTGATTCACTATCCATTTAGTCATGTATTGTTCTGATGGGAACTTTATTCTGTGATTGGCTAAATGGGGAATGCATTGGTGACAGAGCATCGCCCTTGCAGCGTAAAAATAGGCACACTGAGACAAGCCCAAAAATATCAAAAATTAGTGAGAGTTACATAATCTATACCTCCACGCAAAATTTCCTCCTGGAGGGCGCCCTTGTTTTATTAGGCTTCGCCGGAGTAGACCATTAGGTAGACCGAAAGATAACTTGAAGAGACCTTTAAATCAGGTGCTTTATTCTTTACACTAGAGGTCAGCAATTCTGTAATGTCCATTTACGTCTCCTAAACGTTGAAAGTAATGGCTAAATCGCTTCTAATAGCAGTTATTTCACACAAAGGTAGCGCGCTCAGCGCGGGCTTGCAACATGACAATCACAAAAAACCTGTCCAGCGTCACAAACCGCATAGAAAATGCCGCTCTACAAGCTAATCGCATCCCCACTGACATCGATATCCTTGCCGTCAGTAAGGCATGGCCAGCAGAAAAACTTCGCGCTGCGATCGATGCAGGATTAACGCGTTTTGGTGAAAACTATCTGCAAGAAGCCCTCCAAAAAATAGAACAACTTCAAGATCTTAAAATTGAATGGCACTTTATCGGACCGATTCAATCTAACAAAACCAAAGACATTGCCATCCATTTTGATTGGGTACAAAGCATCGATCGCTTAAAAATTGCCCAGCGTTTAAATAAACAACGGCCAGCAAGCCAGTCCCCCCTTAATGTTTGTATTCAAATCAATATTGATAATGAAACGACAAAATCTGGTGTTCAAGTCTCTGAACTATTCTCACTCGCTAGAGTTATAAATAGCTTAGAACAACTCAAGCTCCGAGGCATAATGGTCATACCTAGCAAAACAGATGATCTTGAACAGCAACATCTCGCTTTTCATAGAGCCCATAATCTCTACCAACAACTAGCAGATCAATACGCTACTGTCGATACGCTTTCTATGGGTATGTCATCAGATATGAGCGTTGCCATTGTAGAAGGCAGCACTATGGTGCGTATTGGAAGCGCACTTTTCGGTCAAAGAACTACACCTCGAGGGGCAGGTCAAGTAAACTAACCCTATCATCATAATTCGTCGAAAAAAATAGACTATGAAAGACTGTAAAATTGCTTTTCTCGGTGGCGGTAACATGGCCCTCAGCCTTATCGGCGGTTTAGTCTCTGATGGCTTCAATCCGAGCCACATTCACATTGCAGATCCTGATGCAAATCGTCTAGAGACAATCAAAGCGAGTTATGCCGTTCAAACTTATACAGATAACACACGTGCCATCAATGAATGCCGAGTCATTGTCCCGGCTGTTAAACCTCAGCAACTTCAACATGTCGTGAAACAGTGCTCCCCACTTTGGCAAGACAATATGATGCTTATTTCTATCGCAGCAGGTATTCGCTTAAACGATATTGCACGATGGCTTGAACGCCCCAACGCTGCTATTGTAAGGACCATGCCAAACACACCTGCGTTAGTACAGGCTGGTGCAACAGCACTTTACGCCAACGAATTTGTATCAGCGCAACAAAAAGAACTTGCAGAATCTATTCTGCGCGCTGTTGGCATCACGCTTTGGGTTCAAGATGAAGAGCAAATTAATGTCGTTACTGCTTTATCGGGAAGTGGTCCCGCCTACTTCTTCCTTGTCATGGAAGCAATAGAGACCGCTGCAATCGAATTGGGTCTCGAGCCAGAAACAGCCAAATTACTCTGCTTACAAACCGCCTTCGGTGCATCAAAAATGGCACTAGAAAGTAATGATTCAACCGCATTACTCAGACAAAAAGTCACCTCGCCAGGTGGCACAACCGAACGTGCCATCCATGAATTAGAAGATGGCGGTTTACGCAGCTTATTTGAAAACGCACTTATTGCAGCCGCATTAAGATCCCGAGAACTCGCAACACAATTGGGTGAAGATCATGTCTAACGCTTATTTCAGCAACCCGCTCATTTTTTTAATTGATACCACATTTAGTATTTATATACTGATTGTTGCTTTTCGCATCATCATGCAGTGGGCACAATGGGAATACCACCATCCCATTGCTCAAGTGATCATCAAAGCGACCCAAGTTCCAGTCAAAACTTTACGTCGATTTATTCCACCACTCGGCCAGTGGGATACTGCCACCATCGTCTTATTGTTTGCCCTGACCTTTATCAAACTGTTTTTAATCAGTGTTATCCAACCAGATGCTTATCCCGGTTTTTTTGTCGGATGGCTACTGGCTGATGTTTTCTCGCTATTTATCACTATTTTCACTTTCAGCATTATTATTGAAGTTGTTTTAAGTTGGGTTGTTCCACCGGGCACACAAAACGCCATTAGCCCTCTAATTCGTAGCATGAATCAGCCCATACTCAAACCTATTCGACAAATAACACCATCAATGGGGGCAATTGATTTATCTCCTCTCGTAGCTGTCATTGCGCTCCAACTACTATCCATGTTGGTCCTACCTCTTTTACTAGGACAGGTTTAACTCTATATTTCCATTGCATTAACGACACCGACTAATTAGACTTTTATAATACTACTTAAGGAATAGGCCCACATGCCGGACTCCATTCCAGCCGATTCAGTCGGTCTGGTTAGACCTCAGACACTACATATCGATACACCGATAACACTCGAAAGTGGCCGGACACTCCCCGTATATGATTTAGTCTATGAAACCTACGGTGAACTCAATCAAGATGCCTCAAATGCCATCCTGATTTGCCATGCCCTTTCTGGTGATCATCATGTCGCAGGCTATTACACTATGGAAGATAAAAAGCCGGGGTGGTGGGATAATGTTATCGGGCCTGGTAAAGCCATTGATACCAATCACTTTTTTGTCGTCTGCCTCAACAATTTAGGTGGCTGCAAAGGGTCAACAGGGCCCATTAGTATCAACCCTGAAACCAAGGTACCCTATGGACCTGACTTCCCAATTGTCACCGTTAATGATTGGGTCAAAAGCCAAGCAATCTTGGCAGACAACCTCAATATTGAACATTGGGCAGCTGTCATTGGTGGCAGCCTTGGTGGCATGCAAGCCATGCAATGGGCCATCAGCTTGCCGGATCGTCTAAGACATGTACTGATCATCGCAGCCGCACCTAAATTATCTGCTCAAAATATTGCTTTTAATGAAGTCGCCAGAACGGCTATCAAGGCTGACCCAGACTTTCACGAGGGTTTTTACGCCTCACACGACACCGTGCCCAGAAAAGGGCTTGGTCTAGCTAGAATGCTAGGCCATATTACTTATCTATCTGATGAAGCCATGCATGAGAAGTTTGGCCGTGAACTGCGTCACGGCAGTATCAACTATGGTTTTGATGTTGAATTCCAAATTGAAAGTTATTTGCGTTATCAGAGTGAAACCTTTGCAGAAAAATTTGACGCTAACACCTATTTACTAATGACGAAGGCACTCGATTATTTTGATCCTGCTAGCGCCTTTGATAACAACCTCACCAAAGCCGTTGCCGAAATAAAAGCAAAATGCCTCGTACTTTCTTTTACAACAGATTGGCGGTTTGCACCTGAACGGTCACAAGAAATTGTTCATGCCTTGTTAGCCGCTAATAAAGAAGTCACCTATGCTGAAATAGAAGCGACCCAAGGTCACGACGCATTTCTATTGGCTATACCCCGCTACCATGAGCTCTTTTCAGCCTACATGAAAAAAGTTGCAGCTGAGGTAGCCGTACAATGAACCTAAGACCGGACTTACAAATTATTGCTGACTGGATTCCATCAGGCGCGCGCGTGCTCGATCTTGGTTCAGGCGATGGCGCCTTACTCAAAGCTTTACAAGACCGAGAAGTGACAGGGTATGGTATCGAAATCGATAACGGCCAAATTGCAGGATGTATTGAATCTGACATCAATGTCATTCATGCTGATTTAGATCAAGGCTTACCGCAATTTGATGATCAAAGCTTTGATTTTGTTATTCTCTCTCAAACACTGCAGGCTGTGAAACGACCTGACTTTTTAGTGAATGAAATCATTCGCGTTGGTAAACAGGCCATCATCGGTTTCCCTAACTTCGGCCACTGGCAATGTCGTCTACAACTTGCCTTTAACGGCATCATGCCCATTTCAAAGACCTTACCAAACGAATGGTATAACACCGCCAATATTCACCTTTGCACCATCAAAGATTTTGAACAGCTCTGTACGGATAAACATATTCATATTGAGCAACGTAGCATTGTTGATCATGCTCACCGAGACAGTCTTGGTATTAAGTTAGCACCCAATGTCTTTGGTGAAATCGCCCTTTATCAAATCAAGAAATCATGATTAACTTTAATTAAGGGGAAGGATAGTCGACCCGTTTTTGGTATCATAGCCCTCTCTTGCAAGCTGTAATTTTATATAAAAATGAAACATAATACTAAACTTAACCAGTGCGTTTAATTTAGCTGTTATAAAGGCAAATTGCCGCAGTAATAGTCATTCTATTACAAGTCAATTTAACGCCGAGAACGGCTAAATTAAACATGCTGGGTGGCTCTACCTACCCTGAATTAGAGTTAACTTATGAAACCTTACCAACAACAGTTTATCGAATTTGCCCTAGAAACAGGTGTCTTACGCTTCGGATCATTTACCCTAAAATCTGGTCGCATCAGCCCTTATTTCTTTAACAGCGGCTTATTTAATACAGGCGGTAGTCTTGCTAAATTAGGCCAATTCTATGCCCAAGCTATTGTTGATGCCGGGCTAGATTTTGATTGCCTATTTGGCCCAGCCTACAAAGGTATTCCACTTGCATCAACAACTGTTGTAGCGCTTGCGGAACATCATCAACGCGATATTCCTTACATTTTTAATCGAAAGGAAGTCAAAGATCATGGTGAAGGCGGCCAGTTAGTCGGTGCCGAACTGTCAGGAAAAGTGCTTATCATCGACGATGTTATCTCAGCCGGTACATCTGTTAGAGAATCTGTCGATATCATCAAAGCACAGAATGCAAAACCTGCAGGTGTCATCATCGCGTTAGATAGACAAGAAAAAGGCCAAACTGACTTATCCGCCATTCAACAAGTCGAGATGTATCATCAGATGCCTGTTATCAGTATTATTTGCTTAGCTGATTTACTCGATTATCTTATAGGCAATCCTAATTTAGCAGAACATCGTCCAGCAGTTGAAGCCTACAACGAACAATATGGCGTTGTAAGTTAATGACCAATTAATAACTTAATTGAAATCAGTATTGTTACAACTTCAAACACACGTTTAATCCATTGATTACCATAATGCAAAGCCATATGGGATCCTAAATAACCGCCAATGAAAGACCCTAACAATAACGCGGGCAGCCAGTCCCAACGAATCTCTCCAATCAATCCTAACGTCAATGCACCACTACCATTCCAAAACAAACCCACCATTGTTAAGGTATAAGCAACCGCACGCTGATAATCCAGTCCAAACCAAAGTACTAACCATAATGTCACAAACAGGCCGGTACCTGAGGTTAAGGATCCATTCAATAATCCCAATATAAATAAGGCCAAACCACCTATCATCAATCCATTTTTATCGCGATGCTTCGCTGAATAAATCTGGCCCAACTCAGAACGCACGACAGAATATAAACCTAGTCCTCCTGTTAATATTCCCAATGCAATTTCAGCAATACGATCCGGCACCAATAAAATGAGATTCGCCCCGAATACCACACCAGGTATACCAAATAACAACATCAGCGACACAAATTGGCGTTCTAACACGCTCTGCGATAAATAACGCAACGCCGCACCTACACCTAAAGCGACACTGGCTACTTTATGCGTCGCCAACGCAACCCCGAATGACAAACCCAAAAACAACAAGATAGGAAACTGGATTAAACCCGCGCCACCACCACTAAATGCAGAGAAAGTATTGGCAACCAAAGAAACTAAAAACAAAATAATGTGATCTAATACACTCAACTTTATGAAAACTCACTATAAAATACGGGTCATGAAAACAAACACATCAACAAAATTTATTTGCCTCGGTCTTTTTTTAACAATGACGAATTTAGCCAGTCATGCTGGGCAAGTTTACCGCTTTAAAGATGACAGTGGTGTCAAGACAATGACTAAAACATTGCTACCTTATGCTGCGCAACAAGGCTATGAAATATTAGACGACACATCTCTCCGTGTCATCGAAAAAGTAGCTCCAGCTTTAACCGAAGAAATTGCCGAGTTTAGACACCAACAAAAAGCTGAAAAGGAACAACAACGACTCGCACAAATTGAAGCTGAAAAAGAACGTCGTCGCCAAGCAATGATATATGACGCTAATCTTAAAGCCAGTTATCGCACAGAAGACGAGTTACTCAAAAAACGTGAAACAGAATTACCTTACTTCCAAAACCAAATTGATAAAACAGAACTCAATCTCAAACGAAATAAAGAAAAGCTACATCAGTTCTAGCAACAAGCTGCAGACATTGGGCTCAGCGGCAGGGCTGTCACCGGTAATTTGAAAAAAAGCATTGTCGCAACAGAACAAGAAATAAACAATAAGCACCTTGAACTTGAGCGTTTAAAACAGAAAATAAAGCGAGTATCGAACAGTTTGGTCGTGACTTAATCCGTCCACGCCAACTGCTTAATACAGACCCTTAATTCTGAATCAAATCTGATAACACTGCTAATAGACGCTGGTTTTCTTGTTCCATCCCTATCGTAATACGTAAATATTGCGCAATACGGTCCTGCTTGAAATGACGTACGATCACACCTTTTGAACGCAATCCCGATGTAAGCAATGCGGCATCCTTTTCCTTATGGCTGGCCAATACAAAATTAGCGGCCGATGGCACCACTTCAAATCCAAGTTCTCTCAACCCAACAATAACTGCTTCTCGACTTCGCACAACCTGTTTGCAAGTCTGCTTGAAGTATGCGTCATCCTCAAATGAGGCCACCCCTGCGACAATCGCCAAACTATCTAATGGATAGGAGTTAAAACTATCTTTAACCCGAATCAAAGCCTCAATTAAATCAACATGGCCTACCGCAAAACCAATTCTCAATCCTGCTAAAGAACGTGATTTAGACAATGTTTGTGTCACAAGTAAATTCGGGTACGAATCGACCAAATTAATCGCCGTCTGACCACCAAAATCAATATAAGCTTCGTCAACCACCACAACAGAATCAGTATTTCGCTGTAATAAGGTTTCAATCTCATTTAGCGCTAATAGGTGACCCGTTGGCGCATTAGGGTTCGGGAAAATAATACCGCCGTTCTCACGGGCATAATCTGCAGTATTAATCGCTAAGTTGATATCCAGAGGAATACACTCATAATCAATACGATACAATCCGCAGTAAACAGGATAAAAACTATAAGAAATATCCGGAAATAAGATAGGTGCTGACTGCTGAAATAAACCGTGGAAAATATGCGCTAAGACCTCATCAGAGCCATTACCCACAAACACCTGTTCTGGTTTTACGGCGTGATAATCAGCAATTACTTGCTTTAACTCACTGGCATCTGGATCAGGATACAAACGTAAACGATCGCCCTCATAAGACTGAATTGCTGCTAATACTCTAGGAGAAGGTCCGTAGGGGCTCTCATTAGTATTCAGTTTAACGAGGTTAGCCACTTTAGGTTGTTCACCCGGCACATACGGATCCAAGTCATGAACAATCGGGCTCCAGAACCGACTCACAATAAGTCCTTTAGACGAAATTCAGCAGAACGCGCGTGCGCAGTCAAACCTTCACCACGCGCTAAAACAGAAGCCAAACGCCCCATTGTTTGGGCACCTTGCTCCGACACTTGAATCAAACTTGAACGCTTCTGAAAATCATAAACACCCAATGGTGAACTAAAACGTGATGTACGTGATGTTGGCAAAACATGATTAGGGCCAGCACAATAGTCACCTAGTGCTTCCGCAGTATATCGGCCCATGAAAATAGCACCGGCATGCTTCACTTTTTTCGCCATCGTCATCGGATCTTCAACTGATAATTCTAAATGTTCTGGTGCGATAAAGTTAACTACCTCGACCGCTTCACCTAAATCTTTGACCTGAATCAATGCAGCGCGATCAGATAAAGAGGTTTCGATAATTCCTGCACGTTCCATTGTCGGTAACAAACGCTGTATAGCCACTTCGACTTCCTGAAGAAACGCACTGTCTTGCGAAATTAAAATCGATTGCGCATCTTCATCGTGTTCTGCTTGAGAAAATAGATCCATCGCAATCCATTCAGGGTCGGTTTGTCCATCGCACACCACCAAAATCTCTGATGGCCCTGCAATCATATCAATACCAACGGCACCAAAAACCATGCCTTTCGCCGTCGCAACATAAATATTACCTGGGCCAACAATTTTATCGACTTGTGGGATTGATTCTGTGCCATAAGCCAACGCAGCAACAGCTTGTGCACCACCAATCGCAAAAATACGGTCAACACCTGAAATCGCTGCTGCAGCCAAAACCAAATCATTGACCTCACCATTCGGGGTTGGCACCACCATAATTAACTCACTAACACCCGCCACTTTAGCTGGAATCGCATTCATCAAAACAGATGAAGGGTAAGCTGCTTTACCACCAGGCACATAGAGCCCTGCACGATCTAACGGCGTCACTTGTTGGCCTAGTACTGTTCCATCAGCTTCGGTATAGGTCCATGAGTCCTGCTTCTGATGTTCATGATAAGCACGCACACGTCCTGCAGCAGCTTCCAGTGCATCACGCTGCTCAGAAGGGATAGAGGCCAACGCTTGTTCTGCACGAGCAATAGGTAACTCTAAATCTGCCATCGATGTAGCTTCAACACGATCAAATCGGCGGCTATACTCCAATACCGCTTCATTACCACGATCTTTGACATCCGCTAAAATCGCCCTAACGGTATCTACAACGGCCATATCCGATGAAGCATCCCAAGCCAGCAAGGCTCCTAACTGTTGTTGAAAGTCACTATCCTGTGTTGTCAGTTTTTTAATATCAATCATCTCGCTGCTCTGCTACGGCTGCACGAACACCATCAATAAATGCTTGAATACGTACATGTTTCATTTTCATCGATGCTTTATTGACCACCAAACGTGAACTAATATCAGCAATATGTTCCATGGGCACTAAGCCATTTGCACGCAAAGTATTACCCGTATCAACCACATCGACAATACGATCCGCTAATCCCACTAAAGGCGCCAATTCCATTGAGCCGTATAGCTTGATAATATCCACTTGTTGGCCCTGCTCGGCATAAAAACGGCGCGTACTTTCAACGAATTTCGTTGCCACTTTCAAACGCACTTTAATGTCAGACTCTTCGACCTTACCGGCTGTCATCAACTTACAACAAGCAATATTCAAATCAACAGGTTCATAGAGTTCTGCTGTCGGGTGCTCAAGCAGCACATCTTTACCCGCAACGCCAATATCCGCGCCACCATACTCAACATAAGTCGGTACATCTGATGCTCGTACTATAATCAAACGAACATCGGGCTGATTAGTGTCTAAAATCAACTTTCTACTGGTTTCAGGATCATCAATAGGCTCAATACCTGCTGCCTTCAGCAACGGTAATGTTTCCTTAAAAATTCGGCCTTTTGACAACGCCAATGTCAGCATCTCAGACATAATAACTTTACCTTAAGCAGTTCCCGGGACACGACGAATCTTAGCCCCTAATTGTTGTAATTTTTCTTCAATACACTCATAGCCACGATCTATGTGATAAATGCGCTCGACCACTGTTTCACCTTCCGCCACTAATGCCGCTAAAACCAATGAGGCAGAAGCTCTTAAATCTGTTGCCATTACGGGCGCAGCGGTCAAGTGTTCTTCACCATTACTCACCACGGTATTGGTTTCTATCTGTAAATTTGCTCCCATACGCTGCATTTCTTGCACATGCATAAAGCGATTCTCAAAAATGGTTTCAACAATCGTCGCCTGGCCCTCCGCAACACTATTCAACGCCGTAAACTGTGCCTGCATATCCGTTGGAAAAGCCGGATAGGGTGCCGTCCTAATGTTCACTGCCTTGGGACGTTGACCATGCATATCCAAGCTTATCCAATCGTCACCTACCTCGATATCTGCACCCGATTCTTCCAGTTTCAATAAAACTGCTTCCAATTCATTGGCATCAGTATCTTTTAACTTCACTTTGCCACGCGTAATCGCTGCCGCCACTAGGTAAGTACCGGTCTCAATCCGATCTGGCAGAATATTATATTTCGTCCCTTTTAAGGATTTAACACCCTCAATTTCAACCGTCGCTGTGCCCATACCGGTAATCTTGGCACCCATGCTATTCAAGTAGTTCGCAAGATCGACGACTTCTGGCTCACGCGCTGCATTCTCAATGATCGTTTTGCCTTCAGCTAAGGTCGCCGCCATCATCAAGTTCTCAGTCCCGGTTACCGTTACCTGATCCATAAAGATATGAGAACCTTTAAGGCCGCCGCCATCAGTTGCACGAATATAACCATTCTCAACCTTAATATCAGCGCCCATTTGCTCTAAACCCCGCAAATGTAAATCAACCGGACGAGAACCAATAGCACAACCACCTGGTAACGACACATCGGCTTTACCAAATTTGGCTAGCAAAGGCCCTAAAACCAAAATAGATGCGCGCATGGTTTTGACCAAATCGTAAGCCGCCTCAGTATCAGTCAATGTCGTTGGGTCAATTACAACACCAGAACGCTCATCAACCGTCAACGTAACGCCCATCTGGCCTAACAACTCTAATGTCGTTGTAATATCGTGTAAATGCGGCATATTTCCGACCCGAACAGGCGAGTCTGATAATAAAGCACCCATCAAAATAGGCAATGCGGCATTCTTCGCACCTGATATCCGAATTTCTCCATCTAACGCAGTGCCGCCCGTGATCATTAATTTATCCATGCATTCTCAATATTTGTGCTGTCTAGTGTAAACGTAACTTAACCAGGTACAGATGTTTTTAAAGCGAGTGCATGTAATGCACTCTCAAAGCTTGTCCCCAATGTGGCATAAACCATTTTATGCTGAGCGACTAAGCCCTTCCCTTTAAATGAAGGGCTTTCAACAAAAGCCTCGAAATGTTGGCCGTCATCGCCTAATACTTCGACCTTTGCATCTGGTAAACCCGCTTCGATTAATTTTTTAATATCCGATGCTTCCATCATTGTTTCCATCTTTATTGGTTACTTGGCACTGGCAATAACTCATCTAAGCTACTGGCCGAGGCAATAGCCAGCATTTGTGCTGGAATATGATGAAAAACCAACTGTTTTTTCGCTTGTTTTGCAGCTCGCATCCAGTGAACTAATAAAGCCAAACCGGCGCTATCACTGCGTGTCACACCAGACAAATCAATTTTTAACTCAAATGAAGAGCCTACTAACCTGCCTATTTCATTCAAAACACTGTTCACCGTAGTGAAAGTCAGTTCACCACTGACTAATACCATCTCAGATGAACTATCTACATTGATTGTAATTGCCTGACTCATGCCTTCACTTTCGCATTGCGTGATGCCAAGCTCTCGATCAACTTCTTCATGCCGCCTTTACGTATTTCAGACGCAAAAGTCGAACGATAATTAGTCACTAGACTAATGCCATCAATTTTGACATCATAGACTTTCCAAGCATGCTCTTTATTCAAATACATCGACAAAGCCATTGGAATCGATGGGCCACCTGCCTGCAATATTTCCATCTTCACTTTGACTCTTTTCTTCGCTAAATCATCTCGGAAAGGCAAAAAGACAATCTCTTCATTGGTATATTCCAACATCGCAGTCGAATACGTTCTCACCAGCAATAAACGGAACTCTTCAATAAACTCTACTCGCTGTTCAGCATTGGCTTTACGCCAGTTTTTACCTAAAGCCAACTTAGACATTTTGGCAAAATCAAAATTAGGTAACAAAATTTCATTGACCAATCCATAAACAAATTTGGGATCTTCTTTAATTTTGTCCTCATTATCTTTTAACGCCTGCAACATCCGATCAGAAGCATCTTTCACCAAAGTCTGAGGCTCTGTGCTCATTTCATCAGCGCTCGCTAGACCATTAAAAAATAAACCTGTCACCACTACCAATAATAGTGGCAACCAAGCCGGCCTAAACGATAAATTCAACATTATTCATCCCCTTCCGCTTTACTAAACAGAAACTGACCAATGACTTGCTCCAGCACCAATGCTGGTTGCGTCAACTCTATGACATCGCCATCTTTCAAAAATTCTTCTTCAGCCCCTGCCTCAAGACCAATATATTGCTCACCGAGCAAACCTGCCGTATAGATACTCGCTGCCGTATCGGTTGGCAAAGTATCAAAGCTCGCATATAGATTTAACACGACGTTCGCGTTATACGTTTCAGGATCAAGCTCAATACGCTCAACACGCCCAATCCGAACACCCGCCAATGTCACGGGAGATCGTGCTTTTAAACCACCAATATTTTCAAATTCGGCTGTCACTCTATAACCCTGCTCATCATTGAAAGCAGATAAATTACTCACCTTCATCGCAAGGAAAAATAGTGCACCCATGCCAAGTAAAACAAATAACCCAACTGTGACTTCCGTACTCTTTTTTTGCCTCATCTATACATCTCCAAACATCAGCGCTGTTAGCACAAAATCTAAGCCTAAAATAGCAAACGCCGAATGAACAACTGTTCGCGTTGTCGCCCGTCCCACACCCTCTGAGGTTGGAATCGCATCATGGCCTTCAAACAAAGCAATCCATGTCACCACAAAACCAAACACAATACTTTTAATGACACCATTCAAAATATCATCATACCAATCTGTCTTCGTCTGCATTTGCGTCCAAAACGCACCATCATCAACGCCCAACAAACCGTAACCAACCAAATAACCACCTAGAATCCCAACGGCACTAAAAATAGCAGCCAAAAACGGCAATGAAATAAATCCGGCCAAAAACCGCGGCGTAATCACACGGCGAATGGGATCCACAGCCATCATTTCCATACCTGATAGCTGCTCCGTACTCTTCATCAAACCAATTTCAGCAGTTAATGCCGAACCGGCACGGCCCGCAAATAATAAAGCACTAACAACTGGCCCCAACTCACGCACTAAAGATAAAGACACCATGACACCCAGTGACTCTTCAGCGCCAAAATCAACCAAAGTATTATAACCTTGTAAGCCAAGTACCATGCCTACAAACAAACCTGAAATCAGAATCAAGAGTACAGATAAAACCCCGACTGAATAAATCTGTTGGATGACCAGTGAAAAACGAAATAAAGAACCTGGAATCCCAGCCAATATTGCCATCAAAAACAAATAACCACGACCCAGTCGTTCACTAGTGCCAATAGCCCATTGGCCTAGGCGTTGAATCGTACCCATTATTTCACTGCCTTCCGGTTCAATAAATCATCCTCAAATGACATGCCCGGAAAATGAAATGGGACCGGTCCATCAGGCAAGCCCTCGACAAACTGTTTCACCCATTCAGAAGATGAATCCTGCAAAGTATCTGGCGTACCACGCTCAATCACCTTGCCACCTGACAACAAATAAATTTCATCCGCAATCGCCATTGTTTCTTCAAGATCATGTGACACCACAATACTCGTCAAGCCCATCGATTGATTAATACGTTTAATCAAATTCACCAATGTCCCCATCGATATCGGATCCTGGCCTGTAAACGGCTCATCATACATAATCATCATCGGATCAAGCGCCACCGCCCTTGCCAATGCAACACGACGCGCCATGCCACCCGATAACTCAGCCGGCATTAATTCTTTCGCATTACGTAAGCCTACAGCCTGCAATTTCATCGACACTAAATCCTGAATCATCGACTCAGGTAAGTTCGTATGTTCTCGTAATGGAAAAGCCACATTATCGAAAACAGAAATATCCGTCAGCAATGCACCACTTTGGAACAACATCCCCATTCGCTTGCGTAATTCGTATAATTGCGCATGTGGTAAACGATGCACATCTTGACCATCAACCATAATTGTTCCTTGATCAGGAACCAATTGACCACCAATCAACTTGAGTAGTGTCGTTTTACCCGTTCCGCTTGGGCCCATGATAGCTGTGACTTTCCCGCGATAGATATCCAAATCTACCCCTTTAAAAATAGCCCTATCACCACGGTAAAAGTGCAAATCCCTGATCTCTATCAGTGGCACCGACGCCTCCAAGCAAATAAATGAATATCAAAAACAATTAATTCTCAATAATATGACGCATTAAGTCAAATCAAGTTATGGCAAAATGTCACAGATTCATCTACATTAATGACATCATAAATCATACTCATTAGATGACTGTACAAACAGAGGATCATCTAGGATAAATTTAAAGCGGATATGACAAACTCAAATAACGACATCACCATCTACAGTGATTTAGTCAATCAGCGAGATAAAACCCTCCAATTAGCACAGCGTTTGGCATTACCCATTTCTAAGATTCGTACAAACGATAAACCACAACTGCTTGTGCTAGAAAATCATATTGCTATGTCAGCACCTAGTTTAGGTAACCCTATTTGGATCGACTTTGCTCAAGGGAAAAATGCCCATCGGAGACGATTCGGGGGAGGTCGAGGTCAGGCCCTAGCCAAAGCCATCGGCCTCAAAAAAGGTGCTACGCCCACTGTAATTGATGCCACCGCAGGCTACGGCCAAGATGCCTATGTGCTTGCAACCTTAGGTTGCAATATCGCCCTAATCGAGCGTAACCCCATACTAGCAACGCTACTTGAAGATGCCATCAACCGTGCACAAACTAACGAAGAAACCCAAACCATCGCACAGCGTATGGAATTGATTCATCACAACTCTCCTGACTTCCTAAACCAACTTTTACCAGAGCAATATCCCGATGTTATTTATATCGACCCAATGTACCCAAGCCGCCAAAAAACCGCTTTAGTCAAAAAAGAAATGCAACTCCTTCATCAACTCATTGGACCCGATACCGACAGTGAAGAATTACTGAAAGCTGCCAGAAAAGTAGCAAATAAAAGAGTCGTGGTAAAAAGACCTAAATCAGCACCCACTATAGACCAACAAAAACCAAGCACAGCTGTGGAAAGTAAAAATACCCGCTACGATATTTATATCTAAGATATTAAAAAGGTTGAAATTATTGATTAAAGGGCACTGATCTCGCCCCCCCCCAAAAAAACTGGACACCTAAATGTACACCAATTGGAGTCCAAAATGACAAGAAAATACACCGCCTACACCAAAGCGTTTAAACTAGAAGCTATCAGATTAGCCAAGCAACCCAACATCTGTATAGCAAAGCTTGCCAGAGATTTAGGTGTTCGCAGAAACATGATTTATTGGTGGAGGCTTGAGTTGGACAAAAAACAAGATAAATCATTTAAAAGAACCGCCTCTGGCAACAGTACAAGCCATCACAAAGCAACACATATAGAGCTGTTGCAGCAAAATAAGCAGCTACAAAAGGAGCTTGATTTGGCACGCATCGAAAATGACATTTTAAAAAAGGCCAAGGCTTACTTCGAGACACTAAAGAACTGAGGTTTAGGTTCATTGCACAACTAGCAACGGATTATCCCATTAGTCTGTCATGTCAGTGTATGCAGGTCTCTAAAAGTGGTTATTACTACTACAAGAGTAAGCCTACTAGTTCACGGAGTAAGCAAAATCAATCTAATCTATTACATGTGATAGAGGCTATAAAGCCAGTAGCGGTCATATGGCTCACCTAGGCTCTATCATGATCTTAAGGCAAAAGGCATTAAGGTCAGCTTAAATAAAGTCGCCTCCTTCATGCAGCGAAATGGGATTGCAGCAAGTACTTTTATCAAACATAAAAAGCCAAGCTAGCACGTCATCACAAAGACTTTGCCAACAACAAACTGGTGAGTAGCTTTAGCAGTGATGTACCTAATCGAAAATGGGTGAGTGACACGACCTTTATTCAGACTAAACAAGGGTGGTTATATTTAGCCACCGTTATCGATTTGTATTCACGTAAGATGGTTGGTTGGTCAATGGCCAATAATAACAATACTGCGTTGGTGCGTGATGTACTGATCATGGCGATTAATAACAAACCGCGTCAGCAAAAAGTGCTATTACATTCTGATCAAGGTGCCACTTATCGGGCTGATGATCATCTGGCTTTATTTAACAAAAACAACATTGAGCAGAGCATGAGTGCTAAAGGCGATTGTTTTGATAATGAGGTAGTGGAAAGCTTTTTACCACCTTAAAAACAGAGCTTATTTATGGGAATACCTATTCAACAAGAGAGCAGGCACAAGAAAGTATTTTAAATATATAGAAATCTTTTACAACCGAATTAGTCGGCATTCAACATTAAACTATCAATCATCTGACTATGCTGAAAAAGCATCTTATAATACAAACTAGTGTCCAGTTTTTGGGGTGAAGATCAGTGCCCTTTTTCTGCCTCTTCATCTAACTTCCTCAACCTTGCCATTTTATCTGCAATCTGAACTTCCAAACCACGATTCACAGGCTGATAATATCGTCTTTCTGCAAAATCTTCGGGGAAGTAGTTTTCCCCAGCCGCATAAGCATCCGGTTCATTGTGGGCATAGCGATATTCTTTGGCATAACCCAAATCTTTCATTAATTTGGTTGGCGCATTGCGTAAATGCAAAGGCACTTCACTTGAGCCTTCTGATCGCACATCAGCCATTGCCGCATTAAAGGCACTATAAACGGCATTACTTTTTGGCGCACAAGCGAGATAAACCACCGCTTGTGCAATCGCTAACTCTCCTTCAGCTTTGCCCAATTTCTCATAGCTTTCCCACGCATCCAGGGCAATTCGCAAACCGCGCGGGTCAGCATTACCAATATCTTCTGATGCCATTCGGACTATACGTCGCATCAAATAAACCGGGTCACAACCACCGTCTAACATCCGGCATAACCAATAAAGTGATGCATCTGGCGCTGAACCACGAACTGATTTATGCAAAGCAGATATCTGGTCGTAAAAAGCTTCGCCGCCCTTATCAAAACGACGGACACCTCCTGATAAAACCGACAACACATCATCTTCAGAAACCGATGTTTGTTCTTGACTCTCAGCCAAATCAACCACAATTTCCAACAGATTTAGAACACGGCGACCATCACCATCAGCGGCTTGTGCCAGCATATCGCGTAAGTCAGGGGAAATTTCAATATTGCGTTGTGCTAAACCCAGTGTTTCATCTGCCATTGCGCGATCAATAATTTCACGCAAATCCCCGTCACCTAATGCTGTCAGCACATAGACCCGCGCGCGAGATAACAAGGCATTATTCAATTCAAAAGACGGGTTTTCTGTTGTCGCCCCAATAAATGTAAACGTACCGTTTTCGACATAGGGCAAAAAAGCATCTTGCTGGGATTTGTTAAAGCGATGCACCTCATCAACAAAAAGTATTGTCTTTCGGCCTTGTTCTTGTTGAAGTTGTTCCGCTCTGGCAACAGCAGCTCTCACCTCTTTTACACCTACCAATACAGCTGAAATCGTGATAAATTCACGATCACAATAACCCGCAATTAATTTGGCTAATGTGGTTTTACCTGTGCCGGGTGGCCCCCAAAAAATCATGGAGTGAGGCTGGCCATTAGCAATCGATTGTCTTAATGGTTTACCTTCTGCTAATAAATGTTTTTGACCAATATAATTATCCAGATCCGCTGGCCGTATACGGTCAGCCAAAGGCCGACTCATCGGATCTTCTAATCCTTCAAACAAACTCACTGATTAACATCACCAACGACATCAACACCATCGGGTGTCACAAATTGAAATATCACTTCATCCAACACAATATTTTCATGGACATCGCTAAAAATCAGGCGCGTGTATTGATCAAAACTGTCTTGCATCACCATCTGGCGCAAGCCTGTCCGATCAAAGGCTAAACGAACCGTTTGAAAATTGGATTCAGCATCTTTTGGGGTCAGTTCAACCCAAGAGAAACCATCCGATGAATCAACATCACGTACCTGATACTTTTCTTCTGGCAACATCTCACCAGATAGCAAGGTCGCTGGTGTATCGGTTAACGCTTCTTGCTGAGACTTTACAGTGACCTGCTCTAAGTCAACATCATAAAACCAAATCCGCGTGCCATCCGCAACAATTTCTTGTGGGTAGGGTGATAAGTAATCCCAACGAAATTTACCTGGGCGTTCCAAAATGAATTGTCCCTGCGCTTGCTCGATGATTTCGCCCTGTGGGCTCAACACAGTTTGTTCGAATTGCGATTTAAGCGTCACGACTGTTTGTAAAAATGCTGTCAGCTTCTCAGAAGCGCTACCACCTGCCATCGCTAGCGAAGAAAAACAAACACAAATCAGCGCTAACACACATTGTCTTAATTGAACTTTGGCTATCGCCATCCTAAAACCCTTTTTGATGATAATCTTACCCAATCCGATATAAGCTAACGATAAAACGTTTCATCATCAAGCTGACGACGGTTGAACTAGTCTCTTGGCGGTGGTGCAATCACCTCACGGCTACCATTGGCCTGCATACCCGACACAACACCAGCGGCTTCCATCGCTTCAACCAGACGTGAAGCTCGGTTATAACCCACTTTCAAACGCCGCTGTACACCTGACACCGAAGCCCGGCGGGATTCAACGACAATTTGGACGGCCTGATCATACAACGGATCCGATTCGCCATCACTGGCATCAGTAATCGCACCTGAGCCACTTTCTTCACTCATATCTTGGGTTATTTCTTCCAGATAATTGGGTTGGCCACTTTTCTTCAAAAAGTCCACAACACCATGTACTTCGTGATCATCAACAAAAGCACCATGCACCCGTTCAGGCAACCCTGAACCCGGTGGCAAATACAACATATCACCTTGACCTAACAACTGCTCCGCACCCATTTGATCTAAAATCGTCCGTGAATCGATTCTTGAAGAAACTTGGAACGCCATTCGTGTCGGAATATTCGCTTTAATCAAACCCGTAATGACATCAACAGAAGGTCGCTGCGTTGCCAAAATAAGATGAATGCCTGATGCCCGCGCTTTTTGTGCCAAACGGGCAATAGACTCCTCAACCTGCTTACCCACTACCATCATCATATCCGCCAACTCATCAATGATAATAACGATAAAAGGTAACGGTTCTAGCGTTGGGTGCGGTTCACCCGGTACAGCATCAACCGTCGTATCAATAATAGGCTCGCCTTTATCAATCGCTTCTTTTACTTTCTTGTTATAACCTGTGATATTCCGCACGCCCATCGCGGCCATTAATGGATAACGACGTTCCATCTCAGCCACAGCCCAGCGTAACGCATTCGATGCTTCTCTCATATCGGTCACAACCGGTGTCAACAAATGTGGAATATCTTCATACACTGACAATTCCAACATTTTCGGATCAACCATAATCAAGCGAACTTGTTCTGGTGTTGCCCGATAAAGCAAACTCAAAATCATCGCATTCACACCAACAGATTTACCCGATCCGGTCGTTCCTGCTACCAGCAAGTGCGGCATTTTTTCTAAATCTGCCACAACGGGGCGACCAGCAATATCTTTACCCAATGCCATCGTCAGTACAGATTTACTATTTTCATAGTCAGGGCAAGAAAGAATCTCTCTCAAGCGAACCATATCGCGCAGCTCATTCGGTATTTCAATACCAATTAACGGCTTACCAGGAATCACTTCAACGACCCGAACACTGGTAATCGACATTGCGCGAGCTAAATCTTTTGCAAGCCCTGTAATACGGCTCACTTTCAACCCCGGTGCTGGTTGTAATTCAAAGCGAGTGACAACTGGACCAGGCTGGACTTCGACCACTTCAACTTGAACACCAAAATCTTTTAACTTCAATTCTAATTGCCGTGACAAGGCCTTTAAGACACCTTCGGTATACCCACCTTTGCTCGGTTGCGCCATATCGAGTAGAGCTAGAGCAGGCATTGCGCCTTGTTCTTGTGACTCAAACAACGGCACTTGTCGTTCTTTCTCTTCACGCTTGCTGACAACGGGTTTTTCTATCACCGGCTCAACACGTATTTTTGCTGGTTTAGTTAGCTTAGTACTTTTCTCTTTAAACGTTTCAGCCCGTTTTTGCTTGGCTTGTTTGGATGCAAAAGCTTCCTTCGTTTCCTTGAGCCAGCGAGCAATATGTGTCATGACATACAGTGCAACCGCACCCAACTTATCAATGATCAACAACCAAGATAGGCCAGTGAAAAGGGTAATGCCCGTCAACAATACAGCTAAAAGCAATAACGTCGTACCCGATGCGCCAAAAATGGGAATAAAGCCATTACCCACTAATTCGCCCAACACACCACCAGCACCCAATGGTAATAAACCTGCATAAGGCGTTAAACTCAATGCGGATAAACCACTTGCAGCAGATAGCGCAATAATCAATCCTGCCGATTTTAAAATCCAGAAATGAAGTGCACCTTCTGAATCAGTACTTTTACCCCAACTAAATAATAACCAGCCACTGAACGCCAACATCAATGGCGATAAATAAGCTGGAAAGCCAAAGCCATACAACAGTGAATCCGCCAGCCAAGCCCCAACAATACCGCCTTTATTAGCGATCACATCATTTGTCCCTGTTGTCGACCAACCAGGATCAGTCGGGGCATAACTTGACAAAGAAAGTAATAAATAAGCAGCCAAAGCCAAAGCTAAAATCAATGCTGCTTCACGCAACCTAAAGCTCGCCGCGCCCACCGCGACTTCAGCTTTGTCTTTCTTTGCTACTCGTGTTGCTTGAGCCAATGTAATATTTCCAGTTATTCCAATAGATTGGCAGCTTACCTTACCACATTTTATACGGTCTCTACTTTACCAAAACAATATCTCTGCGTAACCTGTCCGTCTATGAATAATAAAATGATGGAGTTCAGAGAAAATGGCTAAAAGTAAACACTGCCGATTACTTATTCTTGGTTCTGGTCCAGCAGGTTATACCGCTGCGGTTTATGCGGCACGCGCAGCCCTTGATCCCGTCCTTATTACAGGTATCGAACAAGGCGGACAGCTCACTACCA
Source organism: Gammaproteobacteria bacterium (assembly GCA_029248745.1). Taxonomy (GTDB): domain Bacteria; phylum Pseudomonadota; class Gammaproteobacteria; order Nitrosococcales; family Methylophagaceae. Next base: position 17,418 of record JAQWIT010000006.1, on the reverse strand, counting down.
CAACGGATGTCGACAACTGGCCAGGAGATGACCAAGGTGTCGAAGGCCCCGAATTAATGCAGCGAATGCAGCGTCATGCGGAGCGTTTCGGCACAGATATTATTTTTGATCACATCCACACCACCGACTTGAGTCAACGTCCCTTTAAACTTCAAGGTGATGCAGGTGAATACACCTGCGATGCCTTAATTATTGCGACAGGCGCATCAGCAATATACCTCGGTTTAGAATCAGAAGAAAACTTCAAAGGCCGCGGCGTATCAGCTTGTGCGACCTGTGATGGTTTCTTCTACAAAAACCAATCCGTCGCTGTTGTCGGTGGCGGTAATACCGCTGTTGAAGAAGCCTTATACCTGTCGAATATTGCTTCAAAAGTCACCGTAATTCACCGTCGTGATAGCTTCCGTTCTGAAAAAATTCTCAGTAATCAACTATTGAAGAAAGCGGAAGAAGGTAACGTCGAAATTTTATGGAATCACACCCTAGATGAAGTACAAGGTGACGATGCCGGTGTGACTGAACTCCGTATCAAGAGCACTGAAGACGGCAGTACACAGCAAGTCGCTGTGCAAGGTGTTTTCATCGCTATTGGCCACAAACCTAATACCGGAATCTTTGAAGGCCAATTAGACATGGAGCACGGCTACATCACATTGCAGAAAGGCACTCAAACCAGCACTGCTGGCGTCTTTGCTGCAGGCGATGTCTCAGATCCCATCTACCGTCAAGCGGTCACATCCGCAGGTGCAGGTTGTATGGCCGCCCTTGATGCCGAACGGTTCCTAGAAAGCGAAAAATAAGCGATACCCACTATTCCTCACTTCGTAGGTTTTAGTGCTGTTATCCGCCTCATTAGCAAGGTATTATTTTCAGGGAATAGCCACCCTATCGCTGAAAATAATAACGCAGATAATGAGGATGAAGAATTGTGATACTTTATGCTAAACGAGGGCGATGGGTATATAACTATCAGGGTAAGTGTTAATTAATCACTCGCCCTCAACTTTTAATGTGAGGTACTAGCTATGGCGAACTATCAACACATTCTGCTTGCCATTGATACGGCTGAGCAATCCACCCAAGTCTCCAACAAAGCGGCAGCGCTGGTAAAACAGAACCAAGCATCACTCAGCATCTGTCATCTGATAGAAAACTATCTCGCCCCTGACTTTGCTCATGAGGGCATTAATCATGTCACAATAGAAATATAAGATGAATCATTGGACAATTCCAATACTCAAGTAAAAAAAGCTGCTGATGTCTTATCTATTCCCGAACAACAACAATGGGTCGAATTTGGCAAACCTCGTTATGACGTAGTCAGACTCGCCGATGAACATAAAGTCGATCTTATCGTTGTAGGCTCGCATGGCAGACATGGCACTCAACTCTTATTGGACTCGACCGCCAATGCCATCCTTCATCACGCTAAATGTGATGTATTAGCTATTCGCCTAACCTAGGAATCACAACGGGTTGTGAAGTTGTAATTTCTAAGTGCGAACAATTAGGACGATGACTTTCTAATGCCATCAAACAAACCACATTGCCAATTACGAGCGGCGAGCACCAAAGTTGTCCCTTTGCGCTCTGCCAATGGTAATGCACGATCGACATTATTCAATTCCTCAAACTCTATCGCCAATTGATGAAGCTTACGCTGTAATGTCTGCATTGCACTATCACTTAACATGCCATTTAACATCGTTAAATATTCATGGCGTTACGTAAAACCGGTATCAAAAAAATCTGTCGCTAACTTTTGCTGGAAAAATTGCTGAATCGGCCCATTTCGTTCCCAAGAAAAATTATTAGCGATGCTGAGTCAAATCACAGTCAACGGCAACAAAACAATCAGATTCAAACTATCAAGTCGTGTTAAATGATAATGTGATTGCAGATCAGTCATTGTCCAACCGTTTAGCACACAAATGCTCACCAACAACAACACGGGATCACTTACTAAAATTTGCTCCTGCTCCTCAGTCAATTGAGAAATATGTGATGCCATCGCCTGCTGATTCATCTCAACCACAAGGTCAGAAATTTCCATTCCCATCATCTGGCAAACATTATCTAAGCGACTCAAAGAAAAATGATGATCAGAAAACAAGCGTTTTACACTCGCTTCTGATAAATTAAGTCATCGAGCAACATCGCGATAACTAAAGCCATGTCTTTTTAAAAACTATTTCAAAACCGAAATTAACTGTGCTGTTTGCACCATTATTCACCAAACACTATAAAAGTATTAATTAAAAATACCTTTAGGTACATATGAAGCAACTCTCACACTAAAAGTCGCGTTATTAATGACTAGCCCGATATGATGTGCCCAACCCCATTTTGAGATCCATGCTATGACTGCATTACTAAAAACGCCTGGCTTCTTATCCTTTATCGTAATGATTTTTCTCAATGCCTTTGTCGACTTAGGCCATAAAATCATTATCCAGAACACCATTTTCAAGGTTTATGACGGTTCGACTCAGATCATCTTAACGGCCATTGTTAATGGCCTTATTTTATTGCCCTACATCTTATTATTCACACCCTCTGGCTTTCTGGCCGACCGTTTCAGAAAACCTAAAATCATGCGTTGGGCCGCCATCGCAGCAGTCTGGCTGACCTTATTGATCACTTTATTTTACTATCTCGCCTGGTTCGAAGCTGCCTTTGCGATGACATTCATGCTCGCCGTCCAAAGTGCGTTCTATTCCCCTGCTAAATATGGCTACATCCGTGAAATCACCGGTAAAGATAATCTAGCCAGTGCAAACAGTTTCGTACAGTCGACCACCATCATTGCCATTTTATTAGGCATGTTCATTTTCTCTATCCTCTTTGAAATGGCGCTAGCAGGCCATCAGTTCACGACCGAACAAGATATTATTAATATCATTGCCCCCATAGGTTGGTTATTAGTTTTAGGTAGTGTAATCGAACTGTACTTCGCCACCCGCTTACCCTACTTCAAACAGAAAGCCGTCTCTACTCCTTTCGATTGGCAACAGTACCGTAACGGCCAATCATTAAAATCAAATCTAAAGCTAATCCGATTTGATTCGGTTATTTGGTTATCAATTATCGGCTTATCCGTCTTTTGGGGTGTATCACAAGCTGTACTTGCAACCTTCCCTGCCTATGCGAAAGAAATACTTGCCATCGACAACACCATTATCATCCAAGGCTTACTCGCTTGTTCCGGCATAGGTATCATTTTGGGATCGCTGTTAGCCGGAAAAATTTCAAAAAATTATATTGAATTGGGTCTCATCCCCGTGGGTGCTCTTGGCATGGTTATGGCATTATTTGCTTTGCCTCAATTCGACAGCACACTCGCCTTGGCAGGTATTGTCCTCACCTTTGGTTTGTTTGGTGGTTTATTTATTATTCCACTTAACGCCATGATCCAATTTCGGGCACGCACCGAACAGTTGGGTACCGTCCTCGCCGGTAACAATTGGATCCAAAATGTCGTGATGTTGAGCTTTTTAGTCGCTACGCTGTTTGCTGCACTCGCGGACGTTCATAGTCAATTCATGCTGTATTCCTTAGCTGCTATTACTTTGATTGGGGCTATCTACACCGTCCTTAAGCTACCCCAATCCTTGGTGCATTATATTGCTGGGTTGATGTTTTCGAGCCGTTATCGCATAAACGTTCAAGACTTCCATAACATGCCATCGCAAGGTGCTGTGCTCATGTTAGGTAACCATATTAGTTGGTTAGATTGGGCCATTATCCAAATTGCCAGTCCACGTCCTGTCCGTTTCGTAATGGATAAAACCCTTTATCAGAAATGGTATCTAAAATGGTTCCTCGATCTATTCGGCGTCATTTCTATTTCAAAAAGCAGTAGCAAAGATGGCTTAATCGCAATCAATGAGTGTCTTCAACAAGGTGAAGTTGTCTGTCTGTTCCCAGAAGGTTCGATTAGCCGTAATGGCCAATTAGGGGAATTTAAAAAAGGCTTTGAACGTTGCGTCACAGATGTCGAAGGCGTGATATTGCCGTTTTACCTTCGAGGCCTTTGGGGAAGTCGGTTCTCACGCTCAGGTCCACATCTACAACAGCGCTCAAATCAAGTGATTCGTCGAGACATCATCGTCGGCTTTGGTAATCCCTTAGCTATCTCATCAAATGCCTGTGAAGTTAAACAAGCTGTTTTCGATTTATCCATCCAAACTTGGCAGCAATACACCGAGCAACTACCTAATTTAGGCTTGGCCTTTATCCAACGTGCCAAAGAAAGTGGCAGCAGTGATTGCTTAACTGACATCCAAACTAATACTAGGTTATCACGCCGTAAAACCTTAGTCGCCTCATTGCTATTCTCTCGACGCTTTAAACAACAAACAAGCCAGAACATCGGCTTATTAATCCCGACTAGCAGTGCTGGTATTATCGCTAATATTGCGACACTTATTAGTGGTAAAACTGCAGTTAACCTCAACTTTACGGCTAATCCTGACTCGCTCATAGCAGCAGTAGAAAAAGCAGAAATTGAAACAATTTACACCTCACGCCGCTTTATCGGCAGACTAGAAAAGAAAGGCATTGAGATCAGCCCGGTTTTGCAAACTTGCCATACTGTTTATCTTGAAGAAATTAGTGAAGACATCTCAAAAAGTGAAAAAATTGCGACGTTCGCCGCTTCATTTCTGCCTGCTAAATGGCTTCAAGCAATGTTCGGCCGTGCAGTCAATATCGATCAAACAGCCGCCATCTTATTCTCTAGTGGCAGCGAAGGTTCACCTAAAGGCATAATGTTAAGTCACCAAAATATCATCAGTAATATCAAACAAGTTGCTGATGTACTCGATACCAGCGAACAGGACATCATTGTCGCTAGTCTGCCCATTTTCCATGCCTTTGGTTTGACCGTGACCAGCTTGATGCCCCTAGTTGAGGGCATCCCTGCTATTTGCCACCCTGATCCAACTGATGTCATTAATATCGCTAAGGGTCTCAGTCGTTACAAAGCAACTATTTTCTGCGGTACAGCTACCTTCCTAAGACTATTTAACAAAAATAACAACATCCATCCTTTAATGCTCGACTCACTTCGTATTACAGTTGCTGGCGCCGAAAGACTCAACCCTGAAATTCGCGCCCAATTCGGTCAGAAGTTTGGTAAAACCATTTTTGAAGGCTACGGCACAACGGAAACGGCACCCGTCGCTACGGTGAATATCCCCGATCGCATATCCACAGATGACTGGCATATACAAACGGGCCATAAAGACGGCACGGTTGGTCTTCCCTTACCCGGTAGTAGCACGCGTATTGTTGACCCCAATACACTAGAAACATTAGCAACGGGTGAAGATGGACTCATACTTGTCGGGGGCACACAGGTCATGCAGGGCTATCTCAATGACCCTGAAAAAACAGCCGACAGCATCGTCGAAATGTCGGGACTTCGCTGGTACAAAACAGGCGATAAAGGTCATATCGATGAAGATGGCTTTTTGACCATTGTTGACCGCTTTACACGCTTCGCCAAAATTGGTGGTGAAATGATCAGTCTAAGTGCCGTCGAAGCAAGTATTAATGAACAGCTTTCTGGCGACACCGAAATATTGGTAACAACCTTACCAGATGATAAGAAAGGGGAAAGTATTGTCTTGCTCTATACAGGTAAAATCAATGAACTAGACCTCAAGCGATGTATCAAGCAAACAGAGCTAACGGCATTATCATCACCATCGACACTGCTTAAAGTTGATGCCTTACCAAAACTAGGCAGTGGCAAAAGTGACTTCAACCAAGCCAAAAAGATAGCGATACAGTCTCAAAAACCATCATAAAAAACGAAAAACGAACTAATTCTGAAATCTAACCACTCAGCCTCTTTTCGAAATAAAATAAAATTAATAAAATAGTATTTTGGTAAGGTTCGTGATGACAGTCTTAAATACAAAAGACCCAATCTTTCATCCTTTTACCGATAACTGACACATAATTTATGAGCTTCCAAATAAGTAATGACTACTCTGTGCGCCGATAGTCATCAAACAACAAATGGAGCGGATCTAATCGAGGAAATGGATGCCATAATTAGATGATGCAAATACTTTATTAAATTTAGGACCGGCGTTCGACTAAAATAAGAATAAGGGAACATGGAGGGTCAAAAGTCATTTTCCCCGGTTTATACTGAAGACGATGCCCAAAAAGCATCAGAAAATTTAAGGCAAATAATTCCCCTAGTTAATAAACCTAAAAATACTCGTTAACCCTGTTAACTATGCAGTCTGGTATGAATATGTTTCATGTGATAACAAGCAACTAAATAAAGCCCTTGATGAACGGTTAAATAGCCGACTTCCTATTACCACCGAATTAACACAATCACTCTATGAAAAATACGTGTTATTCGATATGTCTGAAAGGTTAGACAGCACCAATAATGGCATAGCAAAAGTCGTTAACCAAACCTTATCCCAAATTACCAAAGCTAAGCATGTTGCCTCTGAATGTATCTCAGATCTGAGCGGTACTCAACGTGAGCTCATTGGCTATTCTGATATTAATGAATTCAAAGGTGTTGTTTCTATCATCTTGTCCAATACACAAACCTTAACGAGTACCAGCGAAGATTTAAAATCTGAAGTAGAAAAGTCATCAATAAAAATAGAGCAACTTGAATCAGAGCCGAAACCGTCAAAGAAATTTCCAGAACTGATGGCTTAACGGTATCATTAAAAAGACGGACGTTTGATCGAAAGTTAGACAACATCTGTAAAAAAACAACAATTTAATGTCGGTTTAATCCTCTTTGATCTTGGTCACTTTAGAAATTTAAATGATTCATTGGGCCACCTTGTCGGTGACAAAGTACTTCAGTATTTTCCCAATATGCTGAAAAAATACGCTGAAAAAGATCAGTTCGCTGCGCATTTTGGCGGTGAAGAAATGGTCATGATTGTTTTCGGTAAATCGAATATTGAAATCATTAATGTTTCTAATAAGATCCGTGTCGAACTGACAGAAAGTCGCTTGAAACTCAAAAAGATGACAGCTTAATTGGTCCTGTAACGGTATCGATTGGAGTAAGCTTCTTCCATGCCGGCGATACACATAACAGCTTCTTAGAACGTGCCAATCAAGCACTCCATACCTCAAAAGAGTCTGACAGAAACAAAGTCACCGTCAATTAAAACGAATAAATTTGTTTTGCCAAATAATTGACAACTTATCGTTGCTCTTCAGGTAACCACATGACATCCGCTGCCAAAACACAGCTGGCAACTTGGCCCTGTAAGCGTTTAAAACTCGTAATACGACTCTCTAGCTTATTATAAACCGCATTACCACTTCCCCCCCCCGCCACCAATGTCGCATGACATTGCATACAGGCTTTATCGTGCAGTGCTTTACCATCAGCCACCACAACAGCAGCATAAAAAAATAACAACAGCGCTAAAACGCCCTGCCTCATTATGTTGTCTGCGCCTCCAAATGAGCAACACGCAATGTCGCAGGCGGGTGAGAATCATATATGGCTGATACCAGTGGATCCGGTGTTAATGTGCTGGCATTTTCTTGATACAACGCAACTAAGGCCTCAATCAAATGCTGCCCACTTGATACCGAGGCGGCATAATCATCTGCTTCGTATTCATATTTCCGTGACATGGCTGTCATCAATGGGTGCATAAAAAAGCCAAACACAGGAATCACCAACATAAACAACACCAGTGCCATTGCACTACTTTGTGTTGTCACACCTAGGCCAGCGTAAAACCAAGGTTCGGTTATGACCCAACCTAATAACGCCAAACTCACCAAGCTTAATACTGCCATGACACCCATGTTTTTAAGCACATGTTTACGTTTGAAATGCCCCAATTCATGGGCTAATACCGCTTCTATTTGTTCATCATTAAGCGTCTTTAATAGCGTATCAAAAAACACAATCCGTTTATTACTGCCTAGCCCCGTGAAATAAGCATTACCATGCCCAGAACGACGTGATCCATCCATCACAAAAATACCTTGGCTTTTAAAACCACATCGCGACAATAAACCTTCCACGCGTGTTTTCAATGCAGCGTCTTCCAGCGGTGAGAATTGATTAAACAGTGGTGCGATAAACGCAGGATAAGCCCACATCATCAATAGCGTAAAACCAATCCATGCCGCCCAAAGATAGAGCCACCAGTATTGACCGGTGCTTTCCATCAGCCATAAAGCACCCCATAACAATGGCGCACCGATTAATACCATCAGAATGGTTTGTTTAACTAAATCAGAAAAAAACAGACCGCCCGAGACCTTATTAAACCCAAAATCTGCCTCTAAGACGAAAGTACGATACCAAGAAAGAGGCAAATCAATCACTGAACTCAAAATGAAGAAGCTTAGGATAAAAAAAACGCCCGCCGTGATATCAGACCAGCCAAAGCTTTGCCAAAAACCTGACAAGACTACCAAGCCCCCACCAAATGTCCAAAGCGATAGCACCACCATGCCAAGCACACCATCCAAGCGATTTAGTTTACCTTTCGCCACAGTATAATTCGCTGCTTTTTGGTGGTCTTCTGTACTAATTTGTTCCTTAAACGCATCAGGCACTTTATCTCTGTGTGCCGAAACATGGCGAGACTGACGCAAAGACAGCCATAACTCCAGTGCTGTCATCAACACTAACGCAGTAATAAAAAGAAAACTAAACCCATTCATCTTACAAACAACCAAATAAAATCATAACAATGCTAATCACTTTAGCGTTTGATACAATCTCTGGCAAGAAGTTCACCTTCACCCACATAACAAGAAAATAAAAATTATGGCCAAAAGTAGAAAAAACCTTATCTGGATTGACCTAGAAATGACTGGCTTAGATACCAATAACGACGACATAATTGAAATTGCCACTATCGTGACTGACGACCAACTTAATGTTGTCGCCGAAGGGCCGATTATCGCCATTCACCAGCCAGATAGCGCCCTTGAAGCAATGGATGAATGGAATACCAAACAACATGGTGGTTCAGGTTTAACGGAACGTGTTCAAAACAGTACAACCACTGAAGCTGAGGCAGAACGGCAAACGCTCGAATTCTTAGCAGAACACGTCCCTACAGGTGTTTCACCTATGTGCGGTAACAGTATTTGCCAAGACCGTCGTTTCATGGCTCGCATAATGCCAGAACTAGAAGCCTACTTTCACTACCGAAATTTAGACGTCAGCTCACTTAAAGAACTCGCTCGCCGCTGGGCTCCGAAGGTCGAAAAAAGCTTCAAAAAGAATGGTTCTCACCTCGCCATGGATGACATCAGAGACTCTATTCGCGAGCTACGACACTACCGCGAACACTTCATCAAATTACCTTAATCTAACGCCTTCTCATGTTGCGTTAATGCCCAAACAACATGTTCCCTCACCAACTCTGACGGGTAAGACAACTTAGCCCTGAGTGCTGAAATAATAGCGGTAGTGGTTTTCGCATTACCCAGTGCCACAGCAATATTACGTATCCAAGCTTCATAACCAATTCGTCTAATTGGGCTACCCTCAAATCGCGACAAAAAAGTTTTTTCATCCCAGGCAAACAAATCTAGTAATTGTGGTGAATCTAAGCCATGACGTGGTAGATAATCAGACTCAACTGTCGCTTGCGCAAACTTATTCCATGGACACACCAACTGACAATCATCACAACCGTATATACGGTTGCCCATCATCGACCTAAATTCTTCAGGTATCGCACCTTTTAATTCGATCGTAAGATAAGAAATACAGCGTCGAGCATCGACTTTATAAGGTGCGACAATAGCTTGTGTTGGACAAATATCAATACACGCGACACATGAGCCACAATGATCAGATGTCGGCTCTGTTAAAGGCAAAGGCAAGTCAGTATAAATTTCCCCTAAGAAGAAGAAGGAGCCATGTTCCCGGTTTAAAATATTGCTATGCTTTCCCTGCCAGCCTATGCCTGATTTCTCCGCTAATGCCTTCTCCATTACCGGTGCACTATCGCAAAAAACCCGATAAGACATCTCACCGACTTCTGCCTTAATTTTTTCTGCTAATTTAGCTAAACGTCGCCGCATTAACTTGTGATAATCACGGCCCAATGCATACCTTGAAATAAAGCCTTTTTGATCGTCTTTCATCACAGCCCATGGCTCTGCCGCTTGCTCTGGCCAATAATCCATTCTGACCGTTATCACACGAACAGTGCCTTCAACCAAAGCACCGGGCTGCGTCCTTTTCACACCGTGCCTAGCCATATAGTCCATCTCACCATGGAATTGGTCTGCCAGCCAAACCGATAACGCTGATTCAGCCTCCGACAAATTAACATCGCTCACACCAAGCTGCTGAAAACCCAAGTTTTCAGCCCACACTGTAATTTTATTAAACAACTCTGAAACATCAGGAGGTGTATTTATATCGGTCATACAGGCTATTATAGGCAAGCAACAAAGGATTCAACAGCCGGAAGTAAGAATATGCCAAGTCTGCCGCAAGATCTCTATACCGCACAACAAACCAGAGAACTAGAACACATCGTCTCTGAAAAACACAGTATTTCGTTTTCCGAGCTCATGGCACAAGCCGGGAACGCAGCACTGAAGACCTTAAAACAACATTGGCCTACAGCAAATCACATACTCATCCTATGTGGTCCTGGCAATAATGGGGGCGATGGCTATGAACTTGCTCGTCAAGCCAAACATGATGGCTACCAAGTTACCGTTCTACAGATAGGCGATAACAAGGGGCTCAGTCTCACCGCTACCAAGGCAAGAGAAAAATTACTTGCAACCGGCACAGATATTCAGTCTTTTCAAACTCCCCTTCCAGCAGCCGACATTATTGTTGATGCACTATTGGGCATAGGCCTTAACCGGAGTATTGATGGCAACATGCGTAGCGTTGTTGAATCAGTCAACGCCAGCCAAACACCAGTGCTATCACTTGATATCCCTTCGGGTCTTCATGCCGATAATGGCAACGTTATGAGTACAGCAATCAACGCCGCAGCAACCATTAACTTCATCGGTCTCAATATTGGCCTATTCACCGGCCATGGCCCTGACCATACAGGTCATGTCTACTTCGACTCGCTCAATGTCCCATCCATCGTTTATGAAACAAAAACACCTACCGTGCAACGTCTCAGTTTAGAAAAAAATAATCCAATTTTAACTCCCAGGCAACGAACCAGCCACAAAGGTTTGTTTGGTCACTTGCTGGTTATTGGTGGAGATGATGGTATGTCAGGTGCACCAGGAATGGCGGCCGAAGCAGGCGCCCGTGTTGGTTCGGGCTTAGTTAGCATCGCCACCAAAACAACCCATGCAATACAGCTCGATATAGTCAGGCCAGAATTAATGTGCCATGGCATAGAAACACCGACTGGTTTAGCACCATTATTACAAGCAGCCACTGCCATCACATTAGGCCCAGGCTTAGGACAGCAAAATTGGGGAGAAAGCCTCTATCACAAAACCATCAAAACGAATCACCCAATGGTCGTCGATGCAGATGCACTCAACCTACTCAGTCAGAACCCCCAACATAATGACCATTGGATATTAACTCCACACCCAGGTGAAGCTGCTCGCCTACTCAATTGTAGTAACGCTGACATTCAGGCTAATCGCCTTAATGCCGTGCAAGAACTCCAACGCATTTATGGCGGCATCATCGTACTTAAAGGCGCTGGCACATTAATTAGCAATGGTACAATGCCCATCCAATTATCCACTTTAGGTAATCCAGGTATGAGCAGTGGCGGCATGGGTGATGTCCTTGCTGGCGTGATAGGCGGCCTACTCGCCCAAGGTGCGCCACTTATGGAAGCAGCCTGTACCGGTGTCATCCTCCATAGCATGGCTGGGGATAAAGCAGCCGAACAAGATGGTGAACGTGGTATGCTAGCAATGGATCTTATGCCCCACTTAAGACATCTCTCTAATCTGATCTATTAAATACAATGTTGCTTACACTAGACAATGAATCCGCGACACTAAAGCTTGGTAAAAATATCTCAAGATACTGTCCCAATAATGCCTTCATCATTCATCTACTAGGAGAATTAGGCGCAGGGAAAACGACCTTAACACGTGGATTACTCAATGGCTTGGGTCATCAGCACTATGTCAAAAGCCCGACTTACACGCTTGTCGAACATTACCATTTAAATGCTCGGGACATCTACCATTTTGATCTATACCGATTAGCTGATCCGGAAGAACTGGATTACATCGGCTTAGATGACTACCACGATAATAGGGCGCTTTGCTTAATTGAATGGCCAGAACAAGGGGGTAATGTCCTCCCATCACCTGATTTGATTATTTCTCTACAATATCAGCCAAAAGGTCGACAAGTATCATTAAAGGCGGTTTCTGAACAAGCCCAAGACCTCTGCCAGCAGCTCCGTCAAGATTATTCAGCTCAATCCTCTGCTTGATTTTTTATTACCACAATCAGACAATACCACCTAGATTACTTTAAGGGTGCAGCCAAATGCATAGACGCTTTTTCAGCCTGCTTTTACTGATATGTTCAGTAACAAATGTGTGGGCAGTAGGCGTCGACAAAATCCGGATATCACAAACTGGGGAAAACACTCGCCTAGTTTTTGATCTCAAAGGCGAAACAAGGCATTCCAGCTTTAAATTGGACAAACCTGACCGCGTTGTAATTGACCTTAAAAAAACCAAACAATCGAGTATTATCAAACTCCCTAAATTCGATAATACTCCCATCAAAAATATTCGTTACGCTCAGCGTGAAGCCGACACTCTCCGAGTTGTTATTGACCTAACATCTGCACGAGAATACCAGACACAATTCCTTGCTTCGAATGATAGTCACCCACACCGACTCGTCATTGATCTTGCGATAAAGCCTTTCCCCGAAAAAAAAGCACCAACCAAAGTCGTAACATCAACTAAAGCCGTTAAAGACACTGTTATTTCAAAACCAAAACCTGCAAAAAAAGTAACTAAACCTAAGCCCATTAAAGTCAAAAAAACAATCAAACCGCAACCACGACGAGATATTGTTATTGCTATAGATGCTGGGCATGGTGGCAAAGATAGCGGTGCCGTCGGCAAAAGAGGCACTAAAGAAAAAGACATTGTCTTAGCCATCGCACGAAAACTTGCCAAACTCGTCGACAAAGAACCTGGCATGCGTGCCTACCTCACTCGCAACAGTGATATTTTTATCAGCCTCCGTGGCCGCATTAAACGTGCTAGGAAGCAAAAGGCTGATATGTTTATCTCTATTCACGCCGATGCTTTTCATCGACGCGAAGCCAAGGGCGCATCAGTTTTTGTCTTATCCGAACGTGGTGCCAGTAGTGAAGCCGCGCAAATGTTAGCCGATAAGGAAAATGCCGCTGATTTGGTCGGTGGTATTAGCATTGATGATAAAGATGATGATCTAGCTTCAGTACTCCTCGACTTATCCCAAACTGCCAGCCTCGTCGCGAGTACCGAAGTCGCTGAAACCGTCTTATCCGGGCTCAAACGAGTTGGTAATACCCATAAAAAACATGTCGAATCTGCTTCGTTTGTCGTCTTAAAGTCACCAGACATCCCTTCTATCCTGATTGAAACCGCTTTTATTTCTAATCCTGACGAAGAAAAGAAACTCCGTAGCAGTAGCCATCAAAACAAACTAGCCCTCGCCATGATGTCGGGTATTCGTAACTATTTCCAACGCAACCCACCACTCGGCACACAAATTCCCCAACAACACATTGTCAGTAGAGGTGATACCCTGAGTACCATCGCACAGCGGTATCAGGTCAAATTAGCCGAATTAAAGTCCAATAACGGCCTCACCAGCGATACACTTAAAATCGGTGATATCCTGTTCATTCCTTAAACCCAGATAAGCTTGATACTGTTAAAATACCGGCATGACTTCCCCTCAACGTATCCATGCCCTACCACTTCACATAGCCAACCAAATAGCGGCAGGTGAAGTCATTGAACGACCCGCATCTGTAGTCAAAGAATTAATTGAAAACAGTCTTGATGCCGGTGCGAATCAAATCACCATTCATATTGATGGCGCGGGTAGCAAACTCATTAAAATTACTGACAATGGTGATGGCATACATCCAGAAGATTTACCACTAGCATTAAGCCGCCATGCCACTAGCAAACTTTCAACGAGCGAACAGCTCAGTCATATTGCGAGTCTTGGATTTCGTGGCGAAGCATTACCCAGTATCGCCTCAATTTCCCAGTTATCCCTACACTCCAAGCAAGCTGATAACGAACATGCATGGCAATATCAAGCTACTAACGACACCACACAACCAACAACACATCCCAATGGCACCACTATTGAAGTCAGAGATCTATTTTTCAATGTTCCTGCCCGCCGACGCTTTCTAAAGGGAGATAAAACAGAACACCATCATATTCTCACCACCTTAAACCGGCTGGCCTTAAGTCAATTTGACGTGGGTTTTCATGGTCATTTTTCCAATGTCAATGACCTCAAACTTCCTGTAGCCACAACAGCAGAGCAGCGCCAACAACGTGTCGCAAAAATCTGCGGCAAATCTTTTGTGGAAAACAGTCTTTATATCGAACAAACCTATGATGATATCCAACTTCATGGCTGGATTGCTTCAACCCAAGGTCACCGACCACAAACAGATGTACATTACTTTTTCATCAATGGCCGCGTCATCCGAGACCGTGTTATCAACCATGCCATACGCCAAGCTTATGCTGAGCTGATCCCCGAAGGGCGTTATCCCGCCTTTGTACTTTACCTAACTATGCCACTCGATCGCGTTGACATTAATGTTCATCCCACAAAACATGAAGTCCGGTTTCGCGATGCACGCCTAATTCATGGTTTGATCAACAAAGCTATCAGTGAAGCGCTGAATCAGCCTCAAAATATTATTGATGACAAAAATGCTACCATTCCCTTACAACAAGCATCACTGATGCCAGAAGCACAGAGACCACAAACGGAAATTAATTCAACCATTGATGAATCTAAACCACGTTATGCACCCTCACCTTCGCTAGAAGCCACCGCGAATCCTCATTTTGGCACCGCCATCTGTCTACTTGCTCAACGTTACTTATTAACGCAAAAAGAGGATATGCATTGGCTACTTGACATACAAACAGCAGCGCAGCAACTACGGCAACAACAATTCCAACAAGCCATTGAAAGCGACTCGTTAAGCGCCCGGCCTATCCTCGTTCCAATCAAGCTCAAACTATCCAATGAACAGTTAGACACTTTCCGTCAACAGCAAGCCGCACTCCAGAAATTTGGCTTTAGCTACGCATTAACAAGGCAACAATTACAAATCACTACTATTCCCAGCTTATTCGCACACAGTCCTCTGCCCGATCTCTTTGACAAGATCGCTTCCGCACTCCGTAAGCAGTCCAACTCATCTGAATTAAATCAACTACTGCAACAACTCCTACCCTTGATACCGATTCAAAGCCTCGATCAGGCCTTACAAATATTCCCCCAATTAAATGAGCTCCCAGACACAACAACTTGGTCTCGGCAACTCAACGTCGAAAGACTAGAAGAGCTTTTCAATCTCTAAAAACAGTTCCCTTAATCAACGCTTTTGAAAAACCCAAAAAAGCATCTGAACACGAATTAAATCAGTCCGTCACTTGACACATCATGCCCTAACAGGTTTAATACGCCACCTTGATGGCTCGATAGCTCAGTCGGTAGAGCAAGGGATTGAAAATCCCTGTGTCCCTGGTTCGATTCCAGGTCGAGCCACCATTAAATTCAATAGCTTGCAGTAATTGTTTTCTACTGGTACTTTTATTAAACAACCAATAGCGAACTTTTCCCTATGAAATACATTGCGGATACTTCAGTAAAAGGCCTGAAGAAAAAGATTCAACCCTCAGGAAACGTCTGGGTTTTAATCGCAAAACAGCGTATTGTTAACAAAACAATCACAATCACCTATGGCAAAGTTGCTAGCATCTCGCTGACTGAAGCTAGAAACAGAGCGAAACAAGACTTAGCGCTCTTATCGCAGGGCATCAATCCAAGAGATAAACAGCATGAATTGGCGCAAACAGGAAAAACCCTGTCAGATGCTATTCAAGAATACCTCACAGTCAGAAACATCAAGCCCTCAACAATAGAGTCATACAGAGGCACACTCACACGCAACTTTAGCGACTGGTTTGAGAAACCCTTACGTGCGATTTCAGAGGAAATGGTTCTAGCACGTTATAAGAGGATCCAAAAAGATGTTGCAGAACGTGCTATTCAGAAAAAAAAAGCTAACCCACCTGGTGAAGCAGAAGCACAAAAGGCAATTAGAACACTTACTGCCATATTCAACAGCTTCAAAGATGATAGGTTGCCTTCTGGCGAACGTTTACTGCCACTGGGCAATCCGTGTGAAGTTCTTACTCGGAAAGGTGTTAGGAAGTCTATCAAACGACGTGAAACCTATCTCAATGCCGATCAAAGAGAAATTCTCAGAGACAAACTGTCCGAGGCATGGTTTGAAGACTGGAATGGCCAACCTACGAAGCAACAGTGTATTTATATACTTTTACTGCTACTGACAGGGGCAAGGAAGAATGAGTTAAGGCTACTTAAATGGAGTGAGGTCAATTTTGACGAAGGTGTAATTACTTTTCTAGATCCAAAGAATAAGAAAAAACATTATTTGCCTATTACCCGAAAAATTGAGTCTCTACTGAAACAATTAAGAGGTGGTAATTCATATGTCTTTTATAGTATGTACGACCCTAATAAACCTGAAAGTATGTCAAAAGTCATTCAACATGTAACAAAACTGACAGGTATTGAATTCACATTTCATGATCTTAGAAGAACGACTGCAACAATACTATCAGAACATGGTTACCAGCTTGATGACATTGCCCGGTTACTTAACCATTCCAAGCGTAGCCAAACCGATGAATATGTCCAAACCACTCTCCTTGCTATTAGACCCCTAATTGAAAAAGTTGGTGAAGAGTTATTTACATTTCAAGAGGAAATATCAGATAACATAAAAGTCAAAGAATTGAATCTACCTTTTCTAGGTAAGAAAAGAATATTTTCTTTTGACCATAAACAGACAGACTCTGATATAAAAAATGCACTCAATCTAGATCGCAGGCAAAAAATAATTAAACACAATATAGAAAAAATGTGGCGAACATAGCTGCCCACCAGCATCTACTATATGTAGTAACTTTTACCTATTTCTATTACTTTTATTTGTGAATAGTAACGTCATTATTGTACCGTTGCCCTCAGATGATTCAACGACAACACTACCCAAATGAAGGCTCATTATTTCCTTAACAAAGCAGAGACCTAAGCCGGAGCTATTTCCACCCGAAGGTTTAGGTGTAGAGTAGAAGCGATCAAAGATTTTACTTTTTGCATAGTCAGGA
>JAQWIT010000014.1 GCA_029248745.1 Gammaproteobacteria bacterium | reverse complement strand
TTCAACAGGGGTTGCTTGTGCTTGTCCTGCTTTGGGTATTTCTGTTGGCGCAGCAGTGTCGGAAACATCTAGGGTTACGATTACGTCGCCTTCGGAAACTTTATCACCTACTGAAACATTAACCGCTGTCACTGTCCCTTGGGAGGGCAAGGTACATCGATAACAGTTTTTTCTGATTCTAAAGAAAGATTGTCCTGAGCAATCTGAGACATATCATCAAAATCTACATGGATTGCAGAAATGCTTAATCCATCTAAATCCTCCATGGCGGGCAGCGTGAAAGAAATAGATTTAGCCATAGTCATAGCTCCGGTAATTAATAAGAGAATGATCGAATTGAAACCTCCAAAAATAGAACGAATCAAAGAGAAAAGGGGGTAGGAATTACTCTCTGATCCGTTCTGAGGCTGTAAGGTTTAACCTTACGTTCATGTATAAATGATGTGCTTGGGGGAGGAAGCACTAATAAATTAACGGCTATTGGACATCATCATTTGTTGTCATGATCTTGAAACTTATTAAGCAAATGCAGCCTGTAGATGGGTACCATCTTGCTTATGAATCTCTAAGTCTTCTCTTAAAACTGTTAATTTGTGGCTAAACAAGGTTTTAATTATTTTATGAAGCAACATGAAGTTGGCACCGAATGGACTGTCATATTCAACAGCAATCTCAACCGTTGTAGAGTCAGTATTTGAAACTATATTTATTTCAACGTGATCAATTGTTAATTGCAAATCTTTGCGAGTTAGTTCAATCACGGTCTGTCCATTGTTTTGAAAATGAATAGTTTTATTCGGTACGGAATAAGAAGGCATGAGATCGAAGCCATTCTTATCTAGAGCAAACTCAGCCAAACTCATGCCAGAAATATCTTTATATATTTCTGGTAAGAAGTCTTTAACAAATTGAAGATCTTTAATTGTATTCCATACAACACTGCTATCAATCGTTATATCAGTTTGTGCTTTAAATGTTCTTATCATGATGCGTCTCCATGCAATAAATTAAATTTGTACTATTTGGTTGGTTTACTGCAATAATACCTTGCCAAGTTTGTTTGTCAACCATTTGGTATAAAATAAAATCACTTTATCCAAATATGTCCTAAGAGATAAGTGGAAAATTAGGTAAATGCTATATATAATGGGGACTTATGTGTTCTATATAACTATTTAGAATATATTAGACTAAATAGTGCTAAGAGGTGAAAAATGCCAAGAGATGGAAACATAACGCGGGATAAAATTCTGACAACATCAATGGGTTTGGCCATTAGCCAGGGTCATGTTGCTACGCCAATTGATGAAGTGATAGCCGAAGTAGGTATCACCAAAGGGACATTCTTTTATCATTTCCCGTCTAAAAAACATCTCGCTATGGCGATGATCGAAAAGTTTTCCAACAGCAAGCTGGATACTTTGAATGATTACTGTGCCAAAGCATCGAAATTGAGTAATGACCCCTTACAACAGCTACTCATTTTTGTGGGCTTGATTCAAGAGCAGCATGCACAATTAGAACAAGAAGAAATTGGTTGTCTTTATGCGAGTTATTGTTATGAAAACCAATTAATAGATAAAGATATCGAAGAAATGGTGTCTTCAACAATGCTGAAATGGAAAAATAAGTTTAGCAGTAAAATCAGAGAAGTGATGGCAGTCTACCCACCGGCGATGGAAATTGACCCTGATGAATTAGCAGGTATGTTTTTAGCAACATTAGAAGGTGCTTACATCATGGCGAGAATCATGCCTGAGAGAGATGCCGTTGAAACCTACTTAGAACAATATAAAACCTATCTCCAGGTATTATTCAAACAGCCTTAAACGAAGGCTATACACCAGATAAAGTTATCGTTAGACAAAAAACGTCAATAAAATACGCCTATGCGAGATACCTATAACAGCCGTTATATTTTTAATATCGCTTTAAAACATAGAGCGGCATTAATTAAAGCGAATATTATTGCTATTCTGGCCACACTCTGTGCTGTGCCAATCCCATTGCTAATGCCTCTAATGGTGGATGAAGTCCTGCTAGATAAACCGGGGACAATCATCGATACCATCAACCACACTCTGCCAGCGTTCTGGCATCAGCCTGTGCATTATTTAATTGTTATCCTTATCGTAACGATAGTGTTACGTCTATTGTCGCTCGTGTTTAATGTTTGGCAAACACGACAATTTACAATTATTGCAAAAGACATTACTTACCGAATACGCCATAGCTTATTAAAACGCCTACAAAGTGTGTCGATGGCAGAATATGAAACATTGGGCAGCGGAGCGGTCAGTTCACATTTAGTCACCGACTTAAATACGATTGATAGCTTTATTGGCACATCAATCAGTCGTTTATTAGTAGCAGTTTTGTCCATCATTGGTACAGCGGTGATCTTATTGATAATGCATTGGCAATTAGCCTTGTTCATCCTACTGCTCAACCCGGTAGTCATTTATGGCACTGTTGTCATCGGTAAAAAGGTAAAAACGCTCAAGCAGCGCGAAAATAAAGCTTTTGAAGTTTTTCAGTCTTCTCTGACAGAAACATTGGAAGGGATACAACAAATTCGTGCTGCTAACCGCGAAACACATTACTTAAAACGGTTAGCAAGCCAAGCTGAGTTAGTTAGAGATCATGGTATCGCTTATGCCTGGAAAAGCGATACAGCCAATAGGCTCAGTTTTACTGTCTTCTTATTGGGCTTTGAAGTATTTCGGGCATCTGCCATGATGATGGTATTGCTTTCTGATTTGAGTATTGGTCAGATGATGGCAGTTTTCAGTTATTTATGGTTCATGATGAGTCCAGTGAACGAAGTGATAGGAATCCAATACGCATGGTATGCAGCCAAGGCCGCATTAGAGCGTATCAATACATTAGATAACCTTGAACAAGAACCAACTTATAAGCAGATAGAAAACCCATTTAGTGGGAAACATACAGCGTCAATTAGCATTGAAGATTTGTATTTCCGTTATGGTGAGAGTGAAGACGTATTAAAAGGGGTGAGTTTAGAGATCAAAGCAGGTGAAAAGGTCGCCTTGGTGGGTGCTAGCGGTGGTGGTAAATCGACTTTAGTACAAGTGTTATTGGGTTTATATCCTCACAGAAGCGGTGAGCTTAAATTTAACGGCGTTCCCATCGAACAAATCGGTTTGCAAACAGTGAGAAGTAACGTCTCAACCGTATTACAACATCCCGTGATTTTCAACGGCACAATCCGCGACAACCTCACCATGGGCAAAGAAGTGTTAGACGAAAATATTTGGCATGTTCTAGACATTGCACAAATGACGGACTTTGTCTGGGATTTAGAAGATGATTTAGAAACGGAAATCGGGCAGAGCGGTGTCAGATTATCGGGGGGACAACGTCAGCGGTTAGCGGTTGCCCGAATGATTTTAGCTCAACCTAAAGTTGTCATACTGGATGAAGCGACATCAGCACTCGATATGGAGACCGAACAAAATTTACTCGAGGCATTAGATACATTTTTACAAGAACGGACTACGATTATCATTGCACATCGGTTCAGCGCGGTGAGACAAGCAGATAGAGTTTACGTTTTTGAAGATGGTAAAATCAGTGAGCAAGGTCATCATGATGACCTGATTAACAGTGGTGGTTTATATACGCGCTTATATGCAGAAGCGCGTGAATAAAGGGTTTAAGAAAGACGGGATACTGGTTTGTTTTTGCTGTCTTTCGAATAGTGTAGATAAGTGCCTGATAGACTGTCTGGCCAGCTGATTTTATCTTTTCCTAAATACTGCCACCAAATACCTAAACCTAAGGGCAAACAGGCGATAATGGAAACAGCAAAGCGCAAAAAAGCTTGTTGCCACGTAACTGGGCCATTCGAATAGCTAAGTAAAAAAACACGCCAACTTCGCATCCCTAAAGTTTGACCACCATGGGTCCAAAACCAACCATAAAAAGCAAAGCTGACCAGAAAGAGGTAGCCAAAAAAAAAGGGGTTGCCTTGACCTATCGCTTCACCACCATTTAACGCCACAATCAGTAATGTCGCTAATAGCCAGCTCGACAGTAATAACAATAAATCATAAACAACAATGATAAGGTGCCGAAATGGGCCGGGTCTAATTGAGTTAACGAGTGATGACATAAGGTATAGGTGACAGAGTAAAGTGTAATTAATTTGGGTAGATAAGCGACATAAAGTATCATTATTCTCTTAATAGATGTGAATTAGGAACACCATGTTGCAAATGATCGGCCATTCGGCACATTCCACTTTTCGTTTAGCTAAATTAATAGGTCTGCTTCAACAGAATAATAACAATATCACTGCCATACGAAGTGAGTATCGTTATTTTGTTGAGTCTAGAGATGAACATGAGTTGACTTCATCTGAACAAGACTTATTGACTACACTGTTAGAAGCGAAGGTAATGCAAGTCGAACCAGGCGATGATGAAACCTTTTTCTTGGTCACACCTCGCCCGGGTACAATTTCTCCTTGGTCCAGTAAAGCGACTGATATTGTGCACAATAGTGGCCTTGAGACAGTGGCAAGAGTTGAACGCGGCATCGCTTTCTTTGTTGAAACAAGCACATCACTGTCGATAGAACAGTGGCAACCGCTCATGGCTTTATTACATGATCGTATGATTGAAGAGGTGTTTACCAGCGAAGAAGACGCCGACCGTCTATTCATGCACAGTGAGTCACGTCCCCTGATTATGATCGATATCTTAGCAGGTGGCCGAAAAGCCTTGGTTGAAGCGAACACGACCATGGGCCTGGCCCTAGCGGAAGATGAAATAGATTACCTAGTCGACAATTTTACAATCTTAGGGCGTAATCCAAGTGATGCGGAGTTGATGATGTTTGCTCAGGCAAACTCGGAGCATTGTCGACATAAAATATTCAGTGCTGAATGGGTCGTTGATGGGGATCCTCAGCCAGAAACGCTATTTAGTATGATCCGAAACACCCATAATAAAAACCCTCAAGGTGTCATTACAGCATATAGCGATAATTCGTCTGTTATTGCTGGACCGAAAAGTGATCGTTTCCACGTTGATATGCGGACTAATCATTACCGCTATCAAGGCGAAGAACAACATATCATCATGAAGGTGGAAACACATAATCACCCAACGGCCATTTCACCATTCCCAGGTGCAGCGACCGGCGCCGGTGGTGAAATACGTGATGAAGGTGCAACAGGCAGAGGTTCAAAACCAAAAGCTGGCCTCACGGGTTTTTCAGTCTCAAACTTAAATATCTCAGGCTTCGAACAACCGTGGGAAATACCATACGGCAAACCAGCTAGGATGGCTTCAGCACTAGAAATTATGCTGGAAGGCCCCATAGGTGGCGCAGCGTTCAATAATGAATTTGGTCGACCTAACCTATGTGGTTATTTCAGAACATATGAAATAGCAGTACCAGACGGTGATGGCTTTGAATTACGGGGTTACCACAAGCCGATTATGGTGGCAGGGGGTATGGGCACAATCCGGCCTCAACATGTCAAAAAGGACCAATTTCAACCAGGCGCTCAGCTTATCGTACTTGGTGGACCAGCCATGTTAATAGGGTTGGGAGGCAGTGCTGCATCATCGGTCTCATCTGGTAGTAGCGAAGAAAGCCTAGACTTTGCTTCAGTACAACGTGGTAACCCTGAAATGGAACGACGTTGCCAAGAAGTCATTGATCGTTGTGTTGCTCTTGATGATAAAAACCCAATTATCGCTATTCATGATGTCGGGGCCGGTGGCTTATCTAATGCGTTTCCTGAACTGGTTGATGATAGTCAGCGTGGTGGACGTTTTGATTTACGCCTAGTACCCAACGACGAACCGAGTATGTCGCCGATGGAAATTTGGTGTAATGAATCACAAGAACGTTATGTACTCGGTGTAGCGCCTGAACATGTTGAAACCTTTAAAGCCATCGCAGATCGTGAGCGTTGTCCGTGGACCATTGTGGGTGAAGCAACTGAGGCGCTAGATTTATTAGTCGGTGATGCCGACAACGACAATATGCCTGTAGAGATGCCATTGTCATTACTGTTGGGTAAACCACCTAAGATGTTGCGTGAAGTGGCGCATCTTGAGTTTCATAATCCAGAATTAGAGTTAGCCGGTATTGATGCTAATGCCGCATTAGAGCGGGTATTAAAACTGCCTACAGTTGCAAGTAAAAACTTCTTAATTACCATTGGTGATAGGAGTGTCACAGGACTAGTAGCACGTGATCAAATGGTAGGTCCTTGGCAGATTCCGGTTGCTGATTGCGCCGTCACTTTAGCTGATCACCATGGTTTTAAAGGTGAAGCAATGGCGATGGGTGAACGTGCACCAGTGGCATTAGTAGATGCACCGGCATCAGGTCGTATGGCCATCGGTGAAGCCATTACCAATATTGCTGCAGCGAGTATAGACGAACTAGGCGATGTTAAATTGTCTGCTAACTGGATGGCTGCTTGTGGACATGAGGGTGAAGATGCGCTGCTCTACGACACAGTCAGGGCAGTGGGAATGGAGCTTTGTCCAAAATTGGAAATTGCGATTCCCGTCGGTAAAGATTCATTATCAATGAAAACAGTCTGGCAAGAAAGGGATGAGACAAAATCGGTTACATCGCCGTTATCTCTCGTTATTACAGCATTTTCACCCGTTACAGATGCAGCCAAAACGGCGACACCGCAACTCAGAACGGATGTGGATGATACAGACTTAATTTACATTGACTTAGGTAAAGGCTATAACCGTTTAGCGGCATCAGCCTTGGCACAAGTCTATAACCAAGTAGGACATTACGCGCCTGACTTGGATGAACCGACAGATCTGAAACAGTTCTTCTCAGCGATACAACAGCTTAAGCAAGATAATGTTTTACTGGCTTATCATGATAGAAGTGATGGTGGTTTGATCACAACACTTTGTGAAATGGCGTTTGCTGGACACTGTGGCCTAGATATTACATTGACAGGATTAGGCGATATTTTGCCTGTCCTGTTTAATGAAGAATTAGGTGCGGTGATTCAAGTACGTCATAGTGATGTTGAAGATGCTCTGGCAGTATTACGAGAAAACGATCTAGCATATTACAGCCATGTGATTGGCACAATAACAGACGATCAGCAAATTGGTATAACAATCAACGGCACTAAAGTAATAGATTCACCACGCTCGAGACTACAACGTTACTGGGCAGAAACCAGTTATCAAATGCAAGCACAGCGTGATAACCCTGCTTGTGCTGAAGAAGAGTTTGATACTTTATTGGATAACGCAGATCCAGGATTGTCAGCAGACTTAACATTCGATCCAACTGAGCATGTCGCAGCATCATTTATTGTCAGCGGTATTAGGCCTAAAGTGGCTATTTTGCGTGAGCAGGGTGTCAATGGTCAGATAGAAATGGCAGCGGCTTTTGATAGTGCTGGCTTTACTGCAGTTGATGTCCATATGAGCGATATCTTGGCCGGCAGAATTGACCTAGATGATTTTAAAGGACTGGTTGCTTGTGGTGGTTTTTCCTATGGTGATGTTTTAGGTGCCGGCCGCGGTTGGGCCAGTACAATTTTGCACAATAACACTGCACGCCAACAATTTAGCAATTTCTTTAATCGTCAAGATACCTTTGTACTCGGTGTGTGTAACGGCTGCCAAATGCTCTCACAGCTAAAAGAACTCATTCCCGGCAGTGACCATTGGCCACAATTCGAGCGCAATATCTCTGAACAATTCGAAGCCCGTTTTTCACTGGTAGAAATTGTAGAGTCACCTTCTATCCTATTAAAAGGTATGGCAGGTTCGACTATGCCGATTGCTGTCGCACATGGTGAAGGGTATGCAGAATTTGCAAGTACCAATGATGTTGATAATGCCTTAGTCGCAATGCGCTATGTCGATAATTATGGTAAGCCTACAGAACGCTATCCAAATAATCCTAATGGCTCACCGCGAGGGATTACTGCACTGACAACAACTGATGGTCGTGTCACGATTATGATGCCGCACCCTGAACGGGTAACGCGTACAGTCCAGCATTCTTGGCATCCGGATGATTGGGGCAAAGAAGGACCTTGGTTACGTTTATTCCATAATGCTAGGAAGTGGGTAGGTTAAAAAATATAGGCCGCAATTATTTTATTGCGGCCTATTTTTTAACTTGTTTACGTAAGAGAAGATATAAGGCGCCTGTACCACCATCTTCAATGCGTGCAGAGCAAAAGGCGAGGACATTATCCATATCGCGGAGCCAGTGATTGAGTTTAGTTTTCAATATGGGTTTATGGTGTTTGGAGCTCCAACCTTTGCCATGAATAAGGCGTGCACTGCAAATATTATAGCTGACACAATCTGCTATAAAATTGACTAAAGCTTGGTGTGCAACTGGAATGGTCATTCCATGCAAATCCAATTCAGCATCCATTTTTATTTGCCCACCTCGAAGCCTAGAAAGCTGACGTTCTTGAATACCACTACGTCGAAAAATTAAACTTTCTTCACTGCCAACCAAGTCATTAGGCTCATAAATGTCGGCGAGTTTTGATTCTTTTCTATCTATTGAACGGCGTTGAACGGCTGCTTTGGCATCAATGGGTTTTGTAACAGGCGTGATTTTATCCTGTGTTAGATGCTCAATATCACCTATTTCTTGGCGAAATAAATCAATATCATCTTGGTCGGAAGGCTCACTCATACAAAGAATATTAACAGAACGATATAACAGGAGAAAATAGTCATTTAATACTAATCAAATGACCCGTTTAATTTTTAAGGTGTGAGCAGCATATCGGGGCGCTACTAGATTGACATCGCTTGTAGGCACAACGTCTAGTTTACTTATTCTTAGCAGTAATCCATTAAGACATATAGCGTGTACTTGCCAATGTGTGGTGCTTTAACATAGTACCAGTGAAATTAGCTAAACGATGTTGCTTCAAATAAGCTGATATAGAGTTAATTCGATCTATTAATGCTATGCCAAGCGTTTTGGCGTTGTAAGTTTGTTGTAACAACTTGTGGCAGTACTGTTGTGATACAGCCCACTGGTCCTGATCTTGATAAAGTGTAATCGCTGCTTGAATAAAACCTTTACCATCGCGAGTAATGATACCAGGCCAAAGGTGAGTATCTGCCATGCCCTCTGCTCCAATAGGCGTGGTGATATTCGGTGTCTGTGTGATCATAGCATCAAGCAATTTCCCTTTGAGTCCTGCACCGAAACGCAATGGTGCTAAACAGACGCGTGCTTGGCCCATAACTAAAGATGCATCATCAGCCCAGCCTTTGACCAAAAAGCCAATCTTAGGATTATTCAAAGCAGTGGCTTTAGGCGGAGGGTAAGCGCCATAAACGTGACATTCTGCCTGAGGTAAGTGTTGCCTTATCTTAGGCCAAAGTGATCTTAGGTAAAGCACGGCATCCCAATTAGACGCATGACGAAAATTACCGATAGTAATAAAGTGCTGACGTTGTTCGAAAGCCAAACTTTTATCTGGCAACTGTGTTAAGTCGACCATAAAAGGCAAGAAATGGAGTAGGTCTGGGTCAACTTTAAAGTATTCAACGAGCAAAGCTATTTCATAAGGGGAGATAATCAGCGATAAATCACAACGTAGAATAGCGGCGATTTCACGTTTAGCAAGATCATTAACCAGATCACTGTCGTTAAAATCACGGTCTTGTTTGAACGCTTGCTGTCGAGCAAAGCGAAGACATTGTAAATCCTCGGTATCTAATATTTTGACGGCGTTGGGACAATATTGGTCAGTACGCCAGCCAAACTGCTCTTCCATCATAAACCGGTCGAATAGGACTATATCGGGGTTATAGGCTATTGCATAATCATTAAAGCTGTCACAATTAAGTTGAATTGCTTTTTGACTAATGCCTTCATCAGTAAGGTTAATCTGATGGGAGGTAGTTTATGCTGGGCTAGCAAACTCAACGTGCCAGTTTTGTTGTTTAAAAAGTCTCAGCTGTGACAGCATATGACTACCAGCGGCAGACGAGTTGGGTTCAGGCCATACGTATCTAATCACAAGCACTTTATTCATGAAATAAGATGGGTAGCTTCTTTAATGAGCTGGGCGTTTAAATTCACCCCAACGAGGTTTGGATTTTGGCTTAGGAGGACCGGTTTCTATAGGTGGAAACGTCAAGGCTTTGACGGCCAGTAAGAGACTGTCATGGTCCTTTAAACGGGGGGTGATATCCTTGAAGACAATACCCGCTTTTGGGAAATCAATAATATCACGTATTTTTGTTTTTAATTGTTTCATATCAAGTAATCTATTTAGAGTTAATTTATTATAGCGAATGAGAAACACTTCACTAAAGTAATCAACATTAAATTTATGGTAAACAAAATGAAAGTGATTAGAACAATGATGGCCCTACTCATCATGCTGAGTTTGACAGGCTGTTTTGGTGGGATGAATAGCAAACCTGATGAAGCCCTTGTTGCGACAGAAGTCCCACAGCAGTTTTATGTTATAGATGTCGATCGGGGTCTAAAAGAGCACGATCGTTCAGAAGGGCGCGTTTTGTATTTAGCTCCAGTTGTTGTGACGTCACAGTTTCGTGCAAAGAATATTGTTTTCAAAGTTGAAGATAATGCTTTCCAACCTCAGCCAGATCATGAGTTTTTTGATACGCCAGAAGAGATGTTCACAGTTCAACTTCAACGATGGTTGACGAAAACGGGCTTTTTTAAACGCGTAGTCGTGGATAAATCACAGCAAGCAGATTACCTTTTGGAAGTTGCTGTAACAGGGCTTTATGGTGACAAAAGAGAGGGTTTGCCAGCAAAATCTATATTAGAAATGCAATTCTTTTTGACAGATATAGATGCAACGTCAGAAGAAGTTGTTTTTCAGACAGGTCTTCATATCGACATCGATATAGCCGAAACGACGTCGTCAAACACGGTAAACGGGTGGAAAACGGGGCTTAAAAAGCTAATGTCGACCTTAGAAGACGATTTAAGCAGTTATTTTTCTGATGAGACACCCTAGAGTACTGTTAGTATAAACGTGCATGAAATCGCCTAAAATGATAAGATCATAGTTTCGTTTGAAAATAACGCCTAATATTGATTTGGATGATAAGTTAGATGACTGATGAAATCGCACTAGAGTTGGACTCGATTGATATTGAAGATGAGATGAAGCAGTCTTACCTCGACTACGCAATGAGTGTTATTGTCGGTCGTGCATTGCCTGATGTCAGAGATGGTTTGAAGCCCGTTCATCGCCGTGTTTTATACGCGATGAGAGAATTGGGAAATAACTGGAATGGTTCTTACAAAAAATCAGCGCGTATTGTCGGTGATGTCATCGGTAAATACCATCCGCATGGTGATACAGCTGTTTACGACACAATGGTTCGTATGGCACAGCCCTTCTCAATGCGTTATATGTTGGTTGATGGCCAAGGTAACTTTGGTTCAGTTGATGGTGATTCACCAGCTGCGATGCGTTACACCGAAGTCCGCATGGCAAAAATCACCCATGAAATGCTGGTGGATTTGGAAAAAGAAACTGTCGATTTTATTGCCAATTATGATGAGTCGGAACACGAACCCGCTGTTTTACCGACTAAAATCCCAGCTTTATTAGTCAATGGTTCATCAGGTATTGCCGTGGGTATGGCTACCAATATTCCTCCTCACAACCTGACTGAAATTCTTAATGCTTGCATTGCAATGGTTGATCAGCCAGAGATCGATGTTTTGGGCTTAATAGAATATATTCCGGGTCCTGATTTTCCAACAGCAGCGGTGATTAATGGTGCTGGTGGTATTAGTGAAGCTTACAGGACAGGCCGTGGTCGTGTTCACATACGAGCACGCGCTGAAATAGAAACAGATGACAGCACGGGACAACAGAGTATTGTCGTTAATGAATTGCCGTACCAAGTCAATAAAGCGAGATTATTAGAAAAGATTGCTGAACTGGTTAAAGATAAGAAAATAGAAGGAATTTCTGCCTTACGCGATGAATCAGATAAAGACGGTATGCGTATGGTTGTGGTTTTAAAACGTGGTGAAGTACCAGAAGTGGTCTTGAATAACCTATACAAGCAAACGCAAATGCAGACAGTATTTGGCATCAATATGGTTGCTATTGTTGATGGCCAGCCGAGATTGTTAGGGTTAAAAGAGATTTTGGGGGCTTTCATCCGCCACCGCCGAGAAGTGGTGACACGTCGTTCATTATTTGAATTACGTAAAGCACGTGATCGTGCCCATATCTTAGAAGGCTTGGCGACAGCCTTAGCGAATATCGATGAAGTGATCGAGTTGATCAAATCGTCTCCAAACCCATCAGAAGCGAAAGCGGCTTTATTAGCTCGCGGCTGGGGATCTGAAATGATCCTAGAAATGCTAGGTGCTGCAGGAGCAGAAGCATCACGTCCGGAAGGCTTGGATGTAGAATTAGGTTTAGTGGAGGGTTTTTATCACCTATCAACGACACAAGCCCAAGCCATTTTGGATATGCGTTTGCATCGTTTAACCGGTCTCGAACAAGATAAGATTTTAGAAGAATACCGTGAAGTGCTGGATGAAATCGCTGAGCTATTAGCTATTTTAAGCGATCCAGATAATTTAATGGCAGTCATTCGCGAAGAATTAGTCAAAGTCAGAGAAGAATATGGTGATGAACGCCGTACAGAAATCTTAGATGTTCATCTTGATCTGACACTAGAAGATCTTATCAATGAAGAAGAAATGGTGGTCACTTTATCGCATGCCGGTTATGCCAAAACACAACAGCTCGATACTTATCAAGCACAACGCCGTGGCGGTAAAGGTAAATCAGCGACCTCAATGAAAGATGAAGACTTTATTGAACATCTCTTCATTGCCAATACCCATGACACCTTATTGTGCTTTTCTAGTGCTGGTAAGGTTTATTGGAAAAAAGTATATGAACTGCCTCAAGGTGGTCGAGCCGCCAGAGGCAAACCGATTATTAATTTATTGCCGCTAGAAGAGGGTGAAAAAATTAATGCCGTGTTAGCCATTCGTGAATTTGAAGCTGATAAATTCATTTTCATGGCCACTGAGTCAGGTACAGTTAAGAAAACACCATTAGTGGATTATTCACGCCCAAGGGCTAACGGTATTATCGCGGTCGATTTAAAAGAAGACGATAAGTTAGTTGATGTGGCGTTGACGACCGGTGAATCAGACATCATGTTGTTTAGTTCAGGCGGTAAAGTCATTCGCTTTGACGAACGTGATGTTCGCTCAATGGGACGTGTTTCTCGGGGTGTTCGTGGTATGCGTTTACCAGAGAAAGAAAAAATCATTTCGTTGATTATCGCCCACGAAGAAGATGGCGCGATCCTAACAGCGACAGAATATGGTTTTGGTAAGCGGACACACTTAGCTGAATACCGTGTTCAAGGTCGCGGTGGTCAAGGTATCATCTCAATTCAAACCTCAGAACGTAATGGTAATGTGGTCGGCGCAGTTCAAGTTCTCGACGAACATCAAATTATGCTCATCACAGATGGTGGCACACTAGTACGTACACCGGTTAAAGATGTTTCGATCGTGGGTCGAAATACGCAAGGTGTTAAGTTGATTAATCTAACCAAGAAAGAGAAGTTAGTGGGTCTTGAGCGTGTGTTAGAAGTAGAAGACGAAGATGATCTGGAGCCTAGCGACAGTGAAACAGCTCCAGAAACAGCAGACGAATAAGTGACTATGATGAATATGATAATGCGATGGCAACGCTAGGTTGAAGAAGGATAAACGAATGAGTGAAAAGCAAGCCTTGCAAGACATTCGACAACAGATAGACGAGCTCGATCTGCAAGTTCAAGCCTTACTCAATCAACGTGCTGACATGGCACAAGAAGTTGCGCGTATTAAAACAGCCAATGGCGAGCAAACCGACTTTTATCGGCCAGAGCGGGAAGCGATGGTATTACGCCAGGTCATGGAAAGAAATAAAGGGCCACTAGATGATAAAGAAATGGCCAGACTATTTCGCGAAATCATGTCAGCCTGCCTAGCGGCAGAAAAACCATTACGAGTCGCTTACTTAGGGCCAGAAGGGTCTTTCACTCAAGCAGCAGCATTAAAACAATTTGGTGGATCCGTACAGCCACAGCCACTTTCGACGATAGCAGAAGTGTTTCACGAGGTTGAAGTAGGTAATGCCAGCTATGGTGTTGTACCGGTCGAAAATTCAACAGAAGGCATGGTCACTCACACCTTGGATGAGTTCATTGACACACCTCTCAAAATCAATGGTGAAGTTTCCTTACGTATTCATCATTATTTGCTCAGTAAAGAAACACAATTAGACAGTGTTAAAACGATTTATGGTCATCCACAAGCACTCGCTCAGTGTCGTCAATGGTTAGCAACACATTGCGCTAATTGTGAGCAGATACCAATGAGTAGTAATTCTGAAGCGGCTAAAAGAGTATCGGGTGAACAGCATGCCGCAGCCATAGCCGCCAATCGCACGGCTGAAATTTATCAGTTGGAAACCTTAGCGAGTAATATCGAAGACGAGGCGGACAACACAACGCGTTTTCTAGTTATTGGTCAGCAAGATATCGGTTCTTCTGGCGATGATAAAACCGCTTTATTGGTATCAACAAAAAACCAACCGGGTGCTTTACACACCTTACTGGAACCCTTAGCGCAAAGTGGTATCACAATGTCACGTATTGAATCTCGCCCTTCACGTAAAGGCGTATGGGAATATGTCTTTTTCATTGATATAGAAGGTCACCGCGACAACGCCGAGATAGCAGCAGCATTGGATAAATTAGAACAAGCCTCTTCAATGTGTCGTGTATTGGGCTCATATCCTAGGGCCGTACTGTAATGGAATTATTACTTGCCAACCCGAGAGGTTTTTGTGCCGGTGTCGATCGTGCTATCGAAATAGTTGAAAGAGCGATAAAGTTATTTGGATCACCGATTTATGTCCGTCATGAAGTCGTTCATAATCGATTTGTGGTCAATGACCTTAAGAATAAAGGTGCGGTATTTGTCGAAGAAGTCGAAGAAGTACCTGATAACGGTATTTTGATTTTCAGCGCGCATGGCGTATCGAAACAAGTGCAGGAACAGGGTAAGCAGCGAGGACTAAATGTGTTTGATGCGACCTGCCCATTAGTAACAAAGGTACATATGGAAGTAGCAAGGTTCGAAAAACAAGGTAAAGAATGTATCTTAATAGGCCATGTAGGTCATCCTGAAGTGGAAGGGACAATGGGGCAATACACATCTGATGAAGGGGGCATGTATTTAGTGGAAACCCCCGAGGATGTGGCTAATTTGACCGTCAAGAATCCAGATGACTTAGCATTTGTGACACAAACAACCCTATCCGTCGATGATACTACAGTGGTCATTGATGCGTTAAAAGCACAGTTTCCTAAAATTGAAGGTCCTCGCAAGGATGATATTTGTTACGCAACTCAAAACCGCCAAGACGCTGTGAAAAGACTAGCACAGCATTGTGATGTGGTGATGGTGGTAGGATCAAAAAATAGCTCGAATTCTAATCGCCTTCGTGAGTTATCGGATAAGCTTAATACAACGGCCTATTTGATCGATAATGCACAAGAAATTGAATCAGGTTGGTTAGAAAATGTGTCAACAGTAGGGCTAACGGCCGGTGCATCTGCGCCAGAATTATTAGTTCAAGATGTCGTAAATCGCTTAGAAGAATTAGGTGTGACACAAGTGAGCGAATTAGATGGGCGGTCTGAAAAAATAGAATTTTCATTGCCTAAAGAGCTCAAAGTGGATATTTCAGCGCTGTCACATTAAGTTATGTCATCTCTTCCTTTCCTGCCAGTTTTTCTCTGGACTGATATTCTCATTTATCTTTTGCTAGCAGTTATTTTGCTTGCAGTTCTGTCGATTCGAAAACATGCTCACCTAAAAGCGCCATGGAAGTCTGTATTACAACGTAAACGTGGTGTGATATCGCTGATGATTTTACTGTGTTATGTCGCGGTAGGATTATTGGATTCATTCCATTTTCGCTCAGCAATTGAGAACGATAAATCAACAGAAGAACAACACTATGCGACAGAGGTGCTTGCAGTATTAGATCTCGTCATTATGCCGCTAAGAGAACAAGTGGAGAAAACCTATTCTGCGCCTTTTGCAACCCGTTCATTTGTGAGGGAGATGCACCAAGCAGATAAAACGCAATTGAACTATGATTATGCCAAGCTCCAGTATGCGGGATCTCATTTATCATCAGAAGAGGATAAATGGCCTGATATTCAAGCCACTGTGTTAAGCACATCAGCCAAAGCCAGTATACTCTGGCTTTTATTAGCAATTACTTTCATCTTGCTGTTATCCAAAAAACGTAATGTAACATGGCGTGAACAAACACTCCGTATGGTATCAGGGCAATCTCGTTACCCATTGCGAACGGTACTATTGATGTTGTGGCTGATTGTAATGACAGTCTGGAACATCGCAGCATTAAGCGTTGATTACCATGTATTAGGTACAGATAAAGTAGGGCAAGACGTACTTTATCAATCGCTTAAAAGTATTAGAACAGGGTTGGTTATTGGCACATTAACAACATTGGTGATGTTGCCATTGGCTGTATCAATGGGTATTGCTGCGGGTTATTTCCGTGGTTGGATAGATGATGTTATCCAGTATATTTATACGACACTCAACTCCATTCCTGGTGTGTTATTGATTGCTGCAGCCGTCTTGATGTTGCAAGTGTATATGAATAACCATCCTGAAAATTTTGTCACGATTGCTGAACGGGCAGATATGCGCTTATTGTTTTTATGTATTATTTTAGGGGTCACTAGTTGGACAGGCTTATGTCGTATTTTACGAGGTGAAACCCTGAAATTGCGTGAGGCTGAATATGTGTTGGCTTCCAGAGCATTAGGCACAGGTAATTTCAACATTTTGCGTCGCCATATTATGCCAAATTTGATGCATATCGTTATGATTGCCGTGGTATTGGACTTCAGCGGTTTAGTGTTAGCTGAAGCGGTTTTATCATATGTTGGTGTGGGTGTTGATCCTTCAATGATCAGTTGGGGAAATATGATTAATAGTGCACGTTTAGAAATGGCACGTGATCCAGTTGTTTGGTGGTCATTGACAGCGGCATTTATTTTTATGTTTGTGCTGGTGTTAGCAGCAAATTTATTTGCCGATGTTGTGCGCGATGCCTTTGATCCACAGTCACAAAAAGCAGCATGACGACATTACTCAAAGTCACTTATCTAACAACACACATTGGTTCCGAAACACGGCCAGTTAGACCTGTGGATGAGATCAGTTTTAGTGTTGAAAAAGGTGAAACATTCGCATTATTAGGGGAGTCAGGCTGTGGTAAGTCAATGACCGCCCTGTCATTGCTACGTTTAAACCCACAGCCAGTCAGTCGTATTGTTAGAGGAAAAGTCGAACTAGCAGGTCAAGATTTATTAAACTTGTCTGAAGCAGAAATGGAACATATTCGTGGCCGACGTATTGCCATGATTTTCCAAGAGCCGCAAAGCTCATTAAACCCCGTTTTATCAGTGGGACAACAGATTGGTGAGGCTCTGCAATGGCACTTTGATATCAATGGCGAGGCCCTACACAACCGTATTGTCGAACTATTATCGTCGGTTGGCATTCCAGACCCGCTGCAGAGAATCAAAGCATACCCACATCAATTATCAGGTGGTATGAAACAAAGGGTAATGATTGCGATTGCTTTAGCGGGTGAGCCAGAACTTCTGATTGCTGATGAGCCAACGACAGCGTTAGATGTCACGATTCAAGCACAAATTTTGGATCTGTTAAAACAGATTCAACGTGATACGGGCATGGCAATCTTATTGATAAGTCATGATTTGGCGGTCGTAGCACAAATGGCCGACCATGTTGCGGTTATGTACGCAGGACAAATTGTTGAGACAGCGCCTAGAGAGGATTTCTTTCAACAAGTTAATCATCCATACAGCCAAAAACTATTTGAAGCATTACCGACAGAACAGAAAAGACAACAACAATTAACCGTCATTAAAGGCAATGTACCAGCCTTAGACACCGTTTTTAAGGGCTGCCGTTTCGTAGAGCGATGCGATAAGGCAATAACGCAATGCGATCAAACCCCGCCAAAATGGTATCAAGATGAACAACAAGGTGTGCGATGTCATTTATATGATCCATCAGACAATCTAATTAGCGATCAAAAACAAAACGAAAATGCACCTTCGGTGCTACAGTCGATTCCGTTTGAGCAAAAACCCGTCTTAGTATTAGATGATCTACAGGTACATTTTCCGATCAAGAAAGGCCTATTACAACGCACAGTCGGCCAAGTCAGAGCTGTCGACGGTGTAAACTTACAATTGAGACAAGCTGAAACGGTGGCCCTAGTGGGCGAATCGGGTTGCGGTAAAACAACCGTTGGTAAAGGCATATTGCAGCTAGTCAAGGTGACAGGTGGTCAAGTGGTTTATCACGACAAGGTGCTAAACAAATTGACAAACAGTGAATTAAGATCACAACGCAACGCGCTACAAATTATCTTCCAAGACCCTTATGCGTCAATGAATCCTAGAATGACGGTCTCACAAGTCATTGAGGAAGCGATGCTGGCAGGCCCTGCGACTTTAAATGCCAATGAACGTACTGAACGTATCGTACATTTACTTGAGCGAGTAGGTTTAGATGCACAATATAAGCACCACTATCCACATGAGTTTTCAGGCGGCCAACGTCAACGTATTTGTATCGCTAGAGCATTAGCAGCTGATCCTAAAGTGTTAATCTGTGATGAACCAACCAGCGCATTAGATGTGTCTGTACAAGCACAAATTTTAAATTTACTACGCGAATTACAACAAGAGTTTGATTTAAGTTACTTCTTCATTACGCATAATATCTCGGTGGTTGAATATCTCGCGCATCGCATTGCCGTGATGTATTTAGGTCGTATTGTTGAGCAAGGCAGTCGTAATGAAATATTGAAATCACCTAAGCATCCCTACACACAAGCCTTATTAGCTGCAGTCCCTAAGCTAGAAGGCGGTACCGAACGAGAAGTCATTAGATTAGAGGGTGAGTTACCTTCACCAGGCAATCCACCACAAGGCTGCCACTTTCACCAACGGTGTCCAAAAGCGATGGCTGAGTGTAAAACAGCTTACCCAGAACCCACCCAATTATCCGCCGATCATGAAGTGCGGTGTTTTTTATATTAAGAGAAGAAATTATGAATTCACAAACACAAATTGAAATAGAAGCTGCTGCATTTCGTCGTTTAACAGCACACCTACAGGAAAATACAGATGTGCAAAATATTGATTTAATGAACCTAGCTGGGTTTTGTCGTAATTGCTTGTCTAAATGGTATTTAGCTGCAGCAGAAGAGAAGGGCGTTCAGATGGATTATGACAAAGCAAGAGAAGTGATCTACGACATGCCTTATCCAGAGTGGAAGGAAAAATACCAGCGCTGAGGTTTACTTGTAAGTGCTGGACAGCTGTTGGAATTAGTGTTTGTCTGACTGAGCTTGACATATTGCATGTAATTTTTTTGCTAAAGCTTGTCGATCAGTTTCATCGATTTCTTGAGAGCGAAGTATAGAAACGGTATCAATGGTATCTTTGAATTAATGAACATAATGTCAACAATTATAACAAATCAATAGGTGTGAGAACAAAGCAATACGCTTAGTTAATGGTAGGTCCCTTCAATATAGTTACAGGTCTCGTCAGTGATATTTTTACATTGCAGCATTTAATTATCCTGATATTGTTCAATAGCATCGTGCACAGCAACACGTGCATGATGTAGCAGCATTCTCGCATTAGACGAAGAGATGGCTAGAATGTTAGAAACTTCATCAATTTTATAGCCTTCCATATCAACCACCGAAATAGCTGCACGCTGCATTGAGGGCAGAGCTTGGAAAGCTTGTTCGATTACTTCTTGTAATTGCGTATTGGCAAGAAGCGCTTCAGGCGTTCTGCTTTCCATGATAAGACATCACCAATCCAGTGACCGGTTTGGTCAAACTTACCTGAGGAGACGGCTTCCCAAGCATCATTTAATGATGTGTAGCGGTTTTCACGTCGAATGCGGCTTTTTGCGCGATTACTCACGATCTGTACGAGCCAAGTTTTTAAGGATGAGGCCCTTCAAAATTGGCTAGGGCTTTAATGGCAGAAACCCACGCTTCCTGTACGACTTCATCCGCAACACTATCACCAACGATCGCCCATGCCACAGACAACATCAAATTATGATATTCTGCGATGACATACTCAAAAGCGAGGGGGTCATCAGCTACAAGATTTTGTATTAAGGTATTTTCGTCGTCACGTTGAGACTTGAAAATATTTTTATCATATCTGTAACATTTAGCTTTTTTGAATGTATAGGTTAACCAGCTTGGTCAAATTCGATCGGTTGTTTAATTTTTATTCATAATACAGGAAATTATCATGTCTATATCTTCTAATAAAAAAACAGTAGCCTTAGCAGCCAGCGCTGCATTAACAGCTGGTTTAGCTCTATCTCCAACCTTAGCGAGCGCTGAAACAAGCCCATTCGCAGTATCTGAGCTATCAAGTGGTTACATGCAGTTAGCAGGTCATCACGCTACAGAAGCAAAATGTGGTGAAGGTAAGTGCGGTGAAGGCAAATGTGGTAACGCGCCAGCTAAAGTTGGAACACAATCAGATATCGATGGCAAAGCAGCTGAATACCACGAAAAAATGAAAGCCCTTGAATCAAAATGTGGTGAAGGTAAGTGCGGTGAGGGTAAATGCGGCGCTAAATAAAACCTAAATCCAGAGCAAAACATTAAGGGGCTCTCCGGGGCCCCTTTTTATACTTAGAATCAGTATTAATAACGCACGGAATGAAGGGTGTTATCAATACTTATTTCGGGGGAGAAAGTCATGTTTATATGCAGAATGATGGGTGCAATGCAACGAGTATTGGGTACAACTAAAGCAATAGATTTTTTATAGCCACTGGCCATGTGCTTTTATCTCGCTCCAGTGATGTGGATGGCTGCGAACACCAAATGGAACCCACTGGATCCAGAGAGCTCTTAAGATTCAACAATCCAATGGTTCGGCAATCCTGACTGGGGGCTAGGCTTACCTTATCCTGAACTACTAGGATATCTTGCTTGGGGGCAGAGTACTTCGGTGCTATTTTTCTTGTCATTGGTTTTACTATGCGTTATATATCTATACCTTTGATGGTTACGATGGTTGTGACTGCGGTGACAGTCCATTGGGATAATGGCAGGTTGGCCGTTGCTGAACCGAATGCGCAATTAGAAGCAAGACGCTCTCTACTAAAAGAGCATGGTAATTGTGAGTGGTTAACTGATACGGGTAACTTCGTTATTTTAAATAATGATATTGAGTTTGCGACAACTTATTTCATTATGTTACAGGCTTATTTTTCATGGGAGCCGGCAAATATTTCAGTCTCGATTATTGGATAGCAAAAAAGTATATGGATTCATAAGAGGAAACGGCCATGCAAATTAAAAAGAATAAACTCGGCTTATTGAAAGATCATGATGTGACCGATGAAAAGCTGTATCTGAATCGCCGACAATTCGTAAGTAAAGCTGCCTTATTGGCGACAGGGATAGCATTACCTTCTGTCGCGAGTGCAGTACCTGTGATAGAAGCACCAGAACCCAAATATACCGATTTATTAACCAGCCCATTTTCAGCGACTGAAGAACTGACAAAATATCAATCTATTGTCAGCTATAACAACTTCTATGAATTTGGCGTGGGCAAACAAGATCCTGCAAAAAACACGACTCAGTTCCCAGATAAATCTGAACCATGGCGCGTTGTCATTGATGGTGAATGCGATAGTCCAGGTGAGTATGATTTAGATGATTTAATGAAGCCATTGTCATTAGAAGAACGGATCTACCGTTTGCGTTGTGTGGAAGGTTGGTCGATGGTGATACCTTGGGTAGGTTTTTCATTGGCGGATTTGTTAAAGCAGGCTAAGCCTAATTCAAAAGCAAAATATGTCGAATTTAATACGCTCTATAACCCACAGCAAATGCCAGGTCAGCAGAGTACAGTATTGCAATGGCCTTACGTTGAAGGCCTTAGAATAGATGAGGCGATGAACCCATTGTCTTTTATTGCAACAGGCTTATATGGCAATGATTTACTAGGCCAAAACGGCGCACCGCTTAGACTGGTTGTGCCGTGGAAATATGGTTTCAAAAGTATTAAATCGATTACCCAAGTTCGTTTTGTAGAAAAGCAACCTAAGTCCTCTTGGATGATAGCAACGCCATCAGAGTATGGGTTTTATTCCAACGTGAATCCAGATGTATCACATCCGCGTTGGAGCCAATCACGTGAACGACGTATAGGTGAGTTTTTAAAACGCAAAACAGAACTGTTCAATGGTTATAAAGAACAGGTATCTCATTTATATACTGGAATGGATCTAAAAAAACATTTCTAATGTTTTTGTACTATCATGCGTTATCAGATATTCAAAATAGGCCTCTCCATTGTCAGTCTGCTACCCGCAATAGCATTAACACTCGGGGCGATAAATGATGAATTAGGGGCCAACCCGATCGAAGTGCTGACGCGAGACACTGGGGAATGGGCATTGCGGTTTTTGCTGATAACGCTAGCGGTGAGCCCCCTGAGGTTATCAGTTGGATGGCATTTTTTAGCGGCTGTTAGACGAATGCTGGGACTATATAGCTTCTTCTACGCCGTTATACATATGTTGCTCTATCTGTGGTTAGATCAGTTTTTCGACCTGAGTGACATTATTGAAGACGTTATCGAGCGACCATTTATCACCGTTGGGTTCATCAGTTTTCTTGCTTTAATCCCTTTAGCCTTGACCTCAAATGATGGCATGATAAAACGCTTAGGAACCCAGCGCTGGAACAAGCTACATCGGCTTGTTTACTATATTGCTATCGGAGGCGTTGTTCATTTTTATATGTTGGTCAAAAAAGATATCACCGAACCACTTGTTTATATTGCGTTACTGGCTGTTTTATTAGGTATACGCCTTTACCGATATAGCCGCAGGACATGGATTTCAGTATAGAGTAGAAGCGTTGCTCGCCGATTTTTGCTAATTAGCGCTCAAATTTATCTGAAAAAATCACCAAAATCGTTGATTTAGTCAGTTGTAGCAGCACTATACGTATAAATCCCAATAAAAACTGTTACAATATCCCGCTGTTTATAGCGTTACTATTTTGAAGGTATTTATGACTGATTTTGTTGATAACGATCCACAGGAAACCCAGGACTGGTTGGACTCATTAGAGTCTATGATTGAGGTAGAAGGTGGAGAAAAAGCACATTACATTCTAGAAAAACTGATCGATTCAGCGCGTCGTTCCGGCGTTAACTTACCTTATAGTGCGACAACCGCTTATGTGAATTCCATTCCTGTTGATCAG
Organism: Gammaproteobacteria bacterium; assembly: GCA_029248745.1. GTDB lineage: Bacteria > Pseudomonadota > Gammaproteobacteria > Nitrosococcales > Methylophagaceae. Next base: position 4,390 of record JAQWIT010000014.1, on the reverse strand, counting down.
CAACATCGCATTGCGGGTGACCAAGAGATTGAACACAAAATTCGTTCATACATTCGTTGGAATGCCATGGCAATGGTGACCAAAGCTAACTTGAAGCCAGGTGCAGTTGGGGGGCATATTGCCAGTTTCTCTTCAGCTGCAACATTGTATGATGTGGGTTTCAATCATTTCTTCAAAGGTGATAATCATGCTAAAGGGGCAGATTTAGTCTTTTTTCAAGGTCACTCATCACCAGGTATCTATGCACGCTCTTTCTTAGAGGGACGTCTATCAGAACAACAATTATTAAATTTCCGTTTTGAAGCTGATGGAGAAGGCCTATCTTCATACCCTCATCCATGGTTAATGCCGGATTATTGGCAATTCCCAACCGTTTCAATGGGGTTAGGGCCATTATTGGCTATTTACCAAGCGCGATTCATGAAATATATGGATCACCGTGAAATTAAACCGACAGAAGGCCGTAATGTCTGGGCTTACCTAGGTGATGGTGAAATGGATGAGCCAGAATCATTAGGGGCTATAACCTTAGCTGGCCGAGAAAAGCTCGATAATCTTAACTTTGTCGTTAACTGTAACTTACAACGTTTAGATGGACCTGTTCGTGGTAACGGTAAAATTATCCAAGAGTTGGAAGGTATTTTTCGTGGCGCGGGTTGGAATGTCATTAAAGTCATTTGGGGCAGTGAGTGGGATAGTTTATTAGCCAAAGATAAAACAGGTTTATTGCTTAGACGGATGGAAGAAGTCGTCGATGGTGAGTACCAAAACTATAAATCAAAAGATGGTGCCTTCGTTCGCGAACATTTTTTTGGAAAATATCCAGAATTATTAGAATTAGTATCGGGTATGTCAGATCAAGATATCTGGCTTTTGAGCCGTGGTGGTCACGATCCGAGAAAGATTTATGCAGCGTATAAAACAGCAACAGAACATAAAGGACAACCCACAGTCATTTTAGCCAAAACGGTTAAAGGTTACGGTATGGGTGAAGCGGGAGAGGGTCAAAATACCACTCATTCGCAGAAAAGCATGACTGTAGATCATATGAAGCGTTTCCGTGATCGATTCAAAATTCCTGTGACAGATGAGCAGATTGAAAAAGATGTGCCATTCATTACACTAGAGAATGATAGTCCTGAGAAACAATATTTATTAGGGCGTCGTGAAGAGTTAGGCGGTTTCTTACCAAAACGTAACCATGCCGCCCCCGGACTAAAAGTACCGGATCTCAAAATCTTTGATGCAGTATTAAAGTCTAGTGGCGATCGTGAGATTTCAACGACCATGGCTTTCGTTCGTATTCTTACCGCATTGATTCGTGATAAAGAAATTGGCAAAAACATTGTCCCAATCGTGCCGGATGAAGCACGTACTTTTGGTATGGAAGGCTTGTTCCGTTCTGTCGGTATATATTCTTCATCTGGTCAAATGTATGAGCCAGAAGATTCTGGCAAAGTCATGTGGTATCGAGAAGATACCAAAGGCCAAATTTTACAAGAAGGGATTAACGAAGCAGGGGCAATGGCTGAATGGATCTCAGCTGCGACAGCGTATTCAAACTACAACGTCAGTATGGTGCCATTCTATATTTACTACTCTATGTTTGGTTTCCAGCGTATCGGTGATTTGGCTTGGTTGGCTGGTGATATCCAAGCGAAAGGCTTCTTATTAGGGGCTACAGCCGGTAGAACATCATTAAATGGTGAAGGCCTACAGCACCAAGATGGTCACAGTTTGATTCAGGCGGGTACTATTCCAAACTGTGTCAGTTACGACCCAACGTATGCTTATGAAATGGCCGTTATCGTTCAAGACGGTATGCGTAGGATGTATGAAGATCAAGAAAGCGTGTTCTATTACGTTACTGCAATGAATGAGAACTACACACATCCGGCAATGCCAAAAGGTGCAGAGCAAGGCATCCTAAAAGGGATGTATAAGCTAAAAACAGGTGGCAAGCACAAATTAAAAGCTCAATTGTTAGGTAGTGGTACGATTTTACGAGAAGTTGAAGCCGCTGCTGAATTACTAGAGTCTGATTGGTCAGTCTCTGCTAATGTCTGGAGTGCAACTAGTATGAATGAGCTGGCCAGAGATGGTATGGCTGTCGATCGTGATAACCGATTTCATCCAGCACAAGACAAGCAACGCAGCTATGTGCAAGAATGTCTAGACGAAGAAGAAGGCGTTGTGATCGCTTCGACGGATTACATGCGAATGTATGCTGAGCAAATACGTCCTTGGGTGAAAGCACCTTATACTGTATTGGGTACAGATGGCTTTGGTCGTTCAGATACCCGTGAAAGGTTGAGAAGTTTCTTCGAAGTTGATCGTTACCATGTTGTTGTGGCGACGCTGAATACATTGGCATTAGAAGGCCAGGTTGAGGTGGCAGTCGTTGAAAAAGCGATTAAGCAATATAAGATTAATGCTGATGTAATTGCACCAGTCAAGGGATAAAAATGGCAGAGTTAATTGAAATAAAAGTACCTGATATCGGTGACTTTGATGAAGTGGAAATCATTGAAGTACTAGTAGCTGAAGGCGATAGCGTTGAAGTAAACCAAGACATTATTACCTTAGAATCTGATAAAGCAGCAATGGAAATACCATCTCCTGCCGATGGTGTGATTAAAGAATTAAAAGTCGCTGTGGGTCAAAAAGTAAAGCAAGGCGATGTTATCGCTTTAGCTGAAGCGGCATCTAAAACTACGACAGAAGCATCATCACCGGTCAAGTCTGCACCAGCTGCAATCGCCACGCCATCGCCTGAAGCCGTACCTGAAGTTGTAGCAGGTGGTCTAATTGATATTGAAGTGCCCGATATTGGTGATTTTGATGAAGTTGAAATTATCGAAGTCCTCGTCTCGGAAGGTGATAGCGTTGATGTGAATCAAGATATTATTACGCTAGAGTCCGATAAGGCAGCGATGGAGATACCATCGCCTGTCGCAGGTACGGTAAAACAGCTTAAAGTCGCTGTTGGCGATAAAGTGAAACAAGGCGATGTTATTGCCATTGCTGAAACCAGTGCAGTATTGTCTACACCGTTACCAGCGGCTGAAACAATACCAGTCAGCTCAGGTAAAGAGACTGCAGCGACGATTGTCGCAGAAGCCTTAAGCAAACCAGCACCGGAAATCGAACCAGAGCCCGAATTAGCGCCGTTCGCCCCCGATAGTAAATCAGGAATCAAACAAGCGCATGCATCACCCTCCGTACGTCAGTTCGCACGTGAGTTAGGTGTAGTCTTGAGCCAAGTAGGTGGAACAGGGGTTAAAGGCCGCATTACAAAACAAGATGTTCAAGGCTTTGTGAAACAAAAATTGAATGCACCTGCAGCTACAACAGGTGGCAGTGCGATTCCACCTGTACCGATTGTTAATTTTGAGAAATTTGGCGAGATAGAGTCGGTTGAATTACCAAGGATTAAGAAAATCTCTGGTAAACATCTTCATGCATGCTGGTTAAACATTCCACATGTCACACAATTTGATGAAGCGGATATAACAGAACTAGAACAGTTCAGGAAAGCCAATAAAGAATCTGCGGCTAAACAAGGCGTTAACCTAACGCCACTCGTCTTCATTATGAAAGCGGTAGTAGCAAGTCTAAAAGTCTACCCAGAATTAAATGCTTCTTTAAGTGAAGACAAAGAACACCTCATCATAAAAAGTTATTACAACATTGGTGTTGCGGTTGATACGCCGAATGGCTTGATGGTACCTGTCATTAAAGATGTTGATAAAAAAGGCTTTTTAGAATTAGCGGGTGAATTAGGTGAAATCAGTGCTCGCGCACGTGATGGCGCCTTAACAGCTAAAGATTTACAAGGTGGTACATTCTCAATTTCAAGTCTGGGTGGTATTGGTGGTAGTTTCTTTACGCCGATCGTGAATGCGCCAGAGGTGGCTATTTTAGGAATAGGTCGTCATACAATGCAGCCGGTTTGGAATGGTAAAGAATTCGAACCAAAACTGATGTTACCGCTGTCAGTATCATATGATCATCGCGTTGTGGATGGTGCTTTAGGTGCCCGCTTCACAACCCATCTAAACCATATGTTATCTGATATTAGAAAGGTCTTGTTATGAGCTCAATGGAAATAAAGCTGCCTGATATTGGCGACTTTGATGCGGTAGAAGTGATCGAGGTATTAGTCGCTGTTGGTGATCAGGTCGAAGAAAACCAAGATGTGCTAACACTTGAGTCAGATAAAGCGGCGATGGAAATTCCCAGCCCACATCAAGGGACAGTGACAGCGGTTAATGTTTCAGTAGGTGATAAAGTTTCCGAAGGCGACGTAATCGTAACCCTAGATGTTTCCGACACTGCTGCGCCAACAGAAATACCCAAAGCAGGACAAGCACAAGCAACCCCTGTTGAA
>JAQWIT010000001.1 GCA_029248745.1 Gammaproteobacteria bacterium | reverse complement strand
TTGAGCGTATATGCGTCCACCTTTTGACATGTCGGGTTTAAACTTGCGAACAAAGTAAAGGTGAGATAATGGAACAGGCTCTCCTGATTCTTTGAGAATACTTGAGTCTTTTAATACCTCCAAATGTTGTTCTAAAACGCCCACTGTCTGTTGATAGTCATCTGATTGAACGAAGCTGTTTGGAAGGGTTTGCAGAATATCCTCATCGCTTTTGAGTTCTACTCTTGGGGCATGCGTATCAGGCAGGATATCCTCGTGTTTGAGGTGGGTCAGTAGGTTATAGAAGTGCTCAGTAGTTCTGTATACGCTATTAAAACCTTTTCCTGACTTTGATAACTGAGGAGGGATGCCTTTTCGATAGAGTTCTACCCAACCAAGCTCTTTTGTAACATTAAACAGCTGAAGAACTCTTTTTGTCATCCAGACTTGTTTACGCTTACCTTGCTCGCCTGATTCAAAATATGCCTTCATGGTCGTAAACTTAAATAAGGTTTGTTTATGCAGCCAGAGTGAGGCTACCAGTTTCCTAGCATCCCGAGTAAAACCTTTCTGGTCACGTTTTCTACTTTTGTTCTTGTAAAAAGCAGAAACCAGTTCATTAGCAGCAGTTTTAACTTCAGGGTGTTCTGAATAGCTCTGTATCTTGAGGTTTTCTACCCATGTTAGGTCTCTATCATAATCCATAGTCTCTTACGTGCCCTATATACCCATAACACTATAATACTACCTATATAACTATAGATTTATACCATCATTAGTAGCTATATCTCCACTAATAATAGCTCCTATATTGGGAGCATAATAGATACACACACTTGTTAGTTATATTCTGTAATGAGTAGTTTATATTAGGGCTTATTAATAGCTGTAATAAAGGGCGTAATGGATACATGTCCTCTTGAAGAAAGTAAATATATTACATACTGTTAGGCAGTAGCAGTCCTAAAAAAATAATTACATATTTATGCTATCAAGTCCTATCTTTTAAAAGTAATACTCAAGTCCAGTAAAAAAGTTAAGTTTGTCATAATTTCTTGGCTTTGTTGTCTCTGCACCAAAAAATAACACATGACTCTTTCCAATTCGCTTGTTTATATTTGCCTTCAGTTTATATTGGCTTTGATGGAGGTCAGTTTGATAATTCGCTGTAGATGTAATAGTAGTGTAGTCATTAATTTTGTATGAAAGGTAGCCTTCAAGTAATGGGTTGATTAATGTTTTAGGCTGAACCCTCAAGCCCGAAAGAAGTGAAAAGCTAACACGGTCATTCTCCCATGCCTTACCAAAAGAGATTGAGGTGTTAATTGTTTGTTTGTTGAAGTTGTCATAGTCGTTTTTAGAGCTACCAATAAAAAAATGAGAACTTACTTTTTTCTTTGGTGTGATATCAAGGAATTCGTAGAGAGCGAGCTCCTCAATTTCTTTTCTTGAAAGGTTTAAATCGATTGCCCCAATCTTCAAGGCTGTCTGTGACACAGTGCTAACTTGGGGTGTATTAAATGAATGGGATGCACTCATAAATGTCAGGTGAAGCCCGTCTTTGTAATAAAGGCCAATTGATGAATCCTGAAGCTCTTCTGTTGGCTGAACAGCTTGATATGTTGCTCCGAAGTTCTCTAGTGCGTTTTGAGCGTACCGAATTTGGATATGGCTGATGTAGTGTTCTTCTTGAAGCGCTCTGTATATATCTAGGGGACTGGTAAAAAAGGTACGGTGATTCAGTGTCTCAGGCGCAACTATAGCTAATGTGTATTGCAATAAAGTTGCACAATTAAAAGTGTGGAACAAGTACTCAGGCTCTATATCTCTTAGCTCCCATAAGGCATCTCTGAGGAGCTCTCTTTTTTTATGTGAGAGTTTGAGTTCTAGCTGCCACAATTCCCTTCCTTCCTTAACAAGATATCTATCTAGCTCATTTTTGAGGGGTCTCAGAACCAGAGCGCCATCCATACCACCTAGAAAAGAGTTATAAAATAAAGACGGTAAGTTAGTATCACTGAGATCAGCAAAAAATGAATAGGCATGACTTACCTTCTGTCCTAAGGAATTAGTACCTTCTGTTGCAATCATACCGTGCCCCATCATGCTGGTTATTGAGCTGTAGTTTTTTGATGCAAAAATATAATAAAACCTATCAGCTGCAACCTTATTTTTATATTCCGTGAGCTCGGGGCAGTTTAGTTTTTGCTTCTCCAAAAGTCCTTTTTGTAATAAATACGAATAACGTGCAGGAAAACGGCATGCTAACCGTGGGCTGTCCTTTATAGCTTGTATTGTGAGTTGCTTTTCAAGCTTCGGTGAGGGGTTATCAAAGCTAAAAAGAAATTTTCTATTTCTTATCTTAAACTCAGCATCGTGAAAATAAATTAAGTTTTCCCAGATATCATCAGAGCTGTAGATGTCTCCAGGTCGAGGTGTGCTTGGTATGCTGTAGACGGGTAACGAAAAAAGCAAGGTCAGGTACAGGTAGAATTTGGGTATTTTGAGCCTAGTCAATAATGACTGGGAAATGTGTGATAGAGGCATTGACTATTAAAAGAATGTTGTTGTGATTGGGCGTCCTTGCCCAATTTTAGCCGGCGTGTTAACCGTTTCCCACACAGTTAATTGTCACAAAATCATCGTAGTCCCACATCTTACCTGTGGCGAGATCTGTGGAAGAACCAAGCACGCCACCAAATATGAAGTTACCCCAAAAGATAGTTTCAATTTCTTTATCAATACTCGTTGACGGAGCACAACCTTTCTCAGTTGTCATTATGATTTTTTCATCACCATTACGTTTAATCTTGACCGACCCCGGTACTGTAAACTGCTGACCATCAATAGTAGCTGTAAATGTTTTGTTTTTTGTAGAATTTACATTCACCCGCTCACTGCTTGGCGAGGTGATAGTTGCACATGCAGTGAGAAGTATGGGTAGTGTGATTGCCAATAATATTTTTTTCAATTTGAGTCTCCTTTGTGTGTTTTATACGGATGAATACAAGTAATAGAAGTAATAGAAGTATCTGTAATAACCATCACTGTTCGAGGTTGCCAATTTTTTTAGATAGCTCTGTGAATTGTTCAACTGGACAAAGATCCAGGGCAGACATGAGGTCAAAAAACTCGATCACATCGAGTCTTCTTTCACCAGTTTCAATTTTTGCTATGTATGAATGCCCTACAGAAAGTCTGACTGCGAACTCTCTCTGGCTGTGGCTGAGTTTTTTCCTGAGCTCTATTAAAAAAAACTTTAGAACTTGATGCTCTGGTGAATATATTGATTTTCTTAGATTAGATTTAGCCATAGCAATATTGTCTTATAATGCTGAGTAGGGCCAATTTTGGGAGCAACTGAGTTGTAGTTTTTCTGTGCTTCTAATCTGGCTCCTTCTTTCCTTAAATATCTCAGCTTTAGCTAATAAGTTTTTTGTGCATATGACCAGTGGGATGAGCTTTCTAGCCCTGTAGTCGATTGAGGGCTGCTCAACTTCTGGGCAAAGCTTCATTGATCCCGCCAGAGTATTCATGCGCTCAATTAATCTTCTGAAAATAAAGTACGAGTCATTATTTTCTATGGCTGTAAGACTAACTTTGTTGTCAAAAACAAGTTCATTTATCCATTCTTGTTTACTGATAAGGTTCAGTCTTAAGTCCCAGTATGGTTTGAATGTATACCTCCCGTCTAAGAGGGTATCTATGCATACATCAGACTGACTTTCCAAAACGTGCTGCCAAATTGTCAGGTGAGCAAATTTATCAATATCAAGTAGCCCTGGAACATCAGCTAAACCATGAGTTTTTGTGGGTCTGGGCTCATCACAAAGAGCTTTCAAAATCTCATTCAGGTCAGAGCATTCACGACAATAGTCTCGTTGTGTATCAGTTATGGCTTTGTTCTCAGGCCAAGCGCTGGTTATTTTTTTTAGCTGTACTTTATGTTGCTGCCTGTCATTTTTTTTCTGAGTATTATTCATCATGATTTGCACCACTTTTGGTTAGACTCTAGACAAGATAGGAGGCTTTTAAATAGCCCTTAGTAGAATGCTTTGAATTCAACTCTTCTATTACGAGCTCTACCTGAAGTTGTATTGTTTGAAGCTATTGGCTTTGTTTCACCTTGGCCTTCATAGGTGAAGCTTTTGGGGGCGATGCCAGTAGAAATAAGATATTCCATTACAGTTCTCGCTCTTTTTTCAGAAAGCTTCTGGTTATGCCTACGGCTGCCTGTTGAGTCAGTGTGGCCTATGACTTTGATAATGTAATTTGGCTTAGTTTCATTAATAAAAGTAACAAGTTCAGAAAGTCGAGCTTTGGCTTCTTTTGTGAGTTGATAGCTATCTAGAGAAAAGTTGACTTCACTTGTTGCAAAAATTGTTTTTGAGTCAGCCGTGCATGTTCCTGGGGTGTTTTTATCAATGAAAGATTTACTGCATGAAACTTCCTTTTCAAATGGTATGAGTGCATCACTCAATAAAGGGCAACCATCATTATTGACTTTCTCGCCCTTATTACTATCACTACATAAATCATAGCTATTAGCTATACCGTCATTATCATCATCCATAAGACTCCTAGTTTCTAACTCAGCATCTTTTTCACTAAGGCTTGTAGTTTGTTCTTCAGTTTGTGAGGGGCAAACCGCAAGTGCCAGGGCGGAGCCGGCTGCGATACCCTGCAGTGGCATGGATAATGCTCCACCAACCAGACCGCCAGTAATTGCCCCTGCTGTGCCACATAACAAGTATTCGGTTGCTCTAGGGCTGTCTAGAGGGGTGCTTGCGCAACCTGATAAAAGAGCTAGGATTGATAGAGCTAATAAGCTTTTTGATAATCTGTTCATAATAATTTACCTTTTGATTTATGGAATTAAGTTAAAGAGGGTGTAACCTTTTTTTGAGAGGCAAAAACAACATACCTAAGTGAGCTGGAGCCGGATATATCATCGAATGGATAGCAGGTTACGAGTATTAGATGCTTCCCATACCCTGTAGGGGAAATCTTAACTTTGTTTGAGTCAACAATTTCTATATGCTCAATTTCATAGAGCAAAGAAGTCTCAGGCTTGTTGAGAGTAATTTCATCTCCTATCTCTACATCTTGCAGAAACTCGAAATGTGTATCTCTATGCCCACTAATAATTTTTGCTGCCTGAGGCATCTTGGATGCCAGAGAATTTTCTCCCGGTCCAAATGCTAGTGCACCACCAGCATCGCTAGATAAGACAATTTGATTAATCCTATACTTAGGCATCACAAGCTCAGCGACAGGAACGAAGTCAAACCATGGCCAGGGCTTTACAGTTACGGATTCTTCAAGAGACTTCTCCCATGCAGCATGTAAGAGGTGCTGTGCAACTTTTGCTTTCACAGGTATCCAGATTGAATTAATTATCAGGCCCAAGCTGGCTAAAAGGCATAAAGTTAGTACTGTTTTTTTTGTTTTAGCTGTAAAGAAGTTCATAGTTTTAGCCTCCAAAAGTATTTTTGGTATTGGCTGCGTTAACAGCTTTTTTTCGGGAGTCGAAAGCTAAAGCTAGAATGGAGGCAATGGCTAAGAAAAGTCCGAACATTAATGATTTGAAATAGCCTGTCGATGTTTGAGCTAAACTAATGGATAGGCCGTTTGGTTTGTCTAATGGGATATCACTTTTCACTGACTTATTGTTATCAGTCCGGATAGGAGTAACATCCACAGCGACGAGGCTGGTATAAGGGGTCACTTGATGGAAAGCTAACCCTAATTCGGTGACTTTTTCTTTTGTTCTCTCTTGACTTAGGCCGGTATAGTTGTGGCGTTCTAGACTTGTTATCATAGATCTAGCCCAGTTGGTCGCGACCCCTTGATCTGAACTAGTATGTCGAATATCTAATTCCGACTTCCATAGTTCATCACCTACTCTGCCCTCAATAAAAAGTTTACTTTTAGGATCGTTTACTGCCATAGCTATAGACAGTGTCTCGCCAGAGTACAAATCAGGCACTTGCTTAGGGACAATGTCTGTGAGTCCTTGGCCTGTTATCTTTATATCTGTCAGTGCAGGAAGCTCTATCTTACTAAAGAGTTTTTTCATTTTGCTTTCAGCTTCACTGTCATCAGCAATATAGGTGTAAGTTCCACGACCAGCAATAGCAGTTTCCTCCATAAAATGACTGTTTGGAGCGCTACCTATGGCAACTGTGAATAAGCGGCTGTGACCAAGATTCTTTCTGATAAATCTGAATAGGCTTTTCTCATCACTTACGGCCCCATCAGTTATAAATACCACTTGCGTCAGAAAGCCATCCTGCTTGTTTTTGCTTAGTGACTCAGTTAGAGCTGGAAGCATGTTTGTGCCACCATCAGCAACTAGATTGTCGACAAATGAGCGTGCAAGACTTTTGAAGTATGGTTTTGCAGTAACAGAATAAGTTGAAAATGCTTTTTCTATTTCGTCATCAAATCCTATGATATTGAATTTTTCAGACTCTTTAAGTCCGTTTAGGCCTGACAATAATGCACGCTTAGCCGCTTTGATTGAACGACCAGACATTGAACCGGAGGTATCTATGACAAAAATTACTTCTCGTTTTTGATTGGAAACTACTCCCATTTTTGGTGGGACAATATCAAGCATCCCATAGGTACCAAATTGCGATGCCTCACTAAAAAATGCAGCTCTTGGTAAATCAATTAAATCTGGCTTCCAGCCAATGATGAAATCCCTAGCAGCACGGGCATCATGGGGGGCAATGACAATTTCAGCCGAACCATCATTATTGACTGTTTTTATGATGTTATGAGAATAGCTATTTATTGATTTTAATGGATAGCCTGGTGCTAATTTCACTTTGATAGCGAGATCATTTTTAGGCTTGTCATTAGTTGTGCTAACCACGTTAGAGCGTTCGCCAGGGAGTACTTGCCAGCCATCGCTAATACTCAGCTTGGTTTCTGTAACAGACTTTATGTCACTGTAACGAGGTGTAATAGTAGTTGGTAGCCTGAAAGAGAACCCGGAATCAGCCCACTCCACCTTGTGCTGGAATTCTATTTGTATTGTTATCTCTGAGTTAGGAGGTATGTGTGCAACTGCTGAACGGAAAATATTTGGTCTGTCTTGTTCGACTAACGCAGCGTTTTTACCTTCTTTTTTTGCCTTCTCATATTTTTTTAGAGCAATTTCTTTTTTATGAATTTTGCCTTCAATAACACGGTCACCAATAAACATTTTCAACCTGTCAACTGCAGCATTGTGGGGAAGGGGAAACAAGTAACTTCCCTCCAGCCAGACATTTTCATCATTACTAAAAATTTGAGTCAATTTTGTTCTGATGATTGACCCCGTTACCTTTACATCATAATTGCTCTTAACATGTCCAAGCTGATGTGGAATACCATAAGAATCATGTGCAATAACCCTAGCTTCAATCTTGTTTTCTTGGCCGTAGGATGCAGCACTTTGAACGGGAATAAGTAATACAATGTAAAAGCAAAAAGCAATTGCTGCTCTAATTTGGAAGGGGTAGTGTGTTACAGTTTTCATTGTTAATCTCCTCAGATGTTTAAAGTCAATTATCGACAGTTATATGAAAAAACAATGAACTCAATGTGAAGATAGAGATTTTTTTATGAAGATTCCTGAAACAGTAATTTTGATAGTCGAAGATGA
>JAQWIT010000002.1 GCA_029248745.1 Gammaproteobacteria bacterium | reverse complement strand
CATGACTTAATGACTAATATTTCGTCTTAAGACGGTTTGAATAAAGGTTTTAAACAGAATATCTAAGTCGAACAGTATTGACTGTCTTTCAAGATATTCGGTGTCAAATTGAACTTTTGTTCAATTGAAATTTCATATCTTTCATTGATTTGAACCCATCCAGTAATACCCGATGTTAGCTTTTCAACGCCACTACTGGTGCGTAATCTTATTAGTCATACTGATTGTACAGAGCCGGTCTAGGTCCCACCAAAGACATATCCCCTTTGATAAAACCCCATAATTGAGGCAGCTGATCTGAGCTAGTTTTTCTTAAAAATTTACCAGTTTTTGTCGTATGTGAATCGGCATTTTTCATTAGATGTGTAGCCACCCTCGGCGCATCAGATTTCATGGTTCTGAACTTCGGCATTTTAAACAGATGATTATTTATCCAACTCGATCAGAATAGTAAATAACTGGGTCTTTTGATGATATTTTTAGCGTCGAAAATGCTATCAGAATAGGAGCTACTAATAACATTAAAAGCACCAGACTGTTAGTCAAATCAACGTTTCTTTTAATTAATAAATAAACACAGTTAATAAACACATAAGTTACTAATTTTTTTAGCTTAGAAATATAGCTCAAATTGAAAATTAGTTATGAATCGCACCTGTTTATGGTGCATAGAGCATTTTCTTCATAATACATCCCCAAGAAAACAAGCTCTATTTTCATAATACTCCTCCATGGAAAAACAGGCCTTTGAGAAAATCAGTACATCACAACCTACACATATCCTTAAGAAAAAAGCTTATCAAGGCAAGAAAAGATCTGGGCCTATCTCAGAGAGACTTAGCTGCAAGATTGGGCATCACCCATTCTCTTGTTGGAAAAGTTGAAACCGGCGACAGGAGATTAGATGTTGTTGAGTTTTATGAATACACTAAGGCATTAGAATTAGTACCTAGTGAGACGCTTTTTTTACTATTTCACGAACATCAGATGCAGAGGGGGGAGGGATAACAGAGTATTGCATGATTATAGTACCACCCCACATACAAAAAAGAGTGGATTTGAAAGAGTGCTAGAGACTGAGAGAGTATAATGAAAAAGCAAGGTATCAGACACTCTTCAACCCCCTCTAAGACGTTAAGACAGCTCGCCCTATAACTCTTATATCATGCCTAAAAAGGAGTGATTTCCCCACCCAATATTAACGTTTATCACAGGTGGGCTTACCCTTCCATAGTCGTTTATTAACGTTTCTGGTAAAAGCCTAAACTTACATTAAGTAATTAAAAATCGCTATACAGAACGTGAGACGTCGAGCTTTTTACGGCAGATTTTTAATTGGCTTCCATATGTGCTTGCATAGATTTATTACCGAAAGGCTGCTTTCTTTCAGGTGTATCGATAACAGCTAGACTAACTTTTTACTTTTTCTTTTGATGAAGTAAGCAAAATTGCAATCGCCGTTCAATGGCTATTTAAGTTTAGTGGGATTTGCATTATGAATCAGCGCATCAATCTCTTGCTCAATCACCTTGTGGTCTAATAGTTTTTCAAACCATTGGTCGGCAACAGTACC
>JAQWIT010000004.1 GCA_029248745.1 Gammaproteobacteria bacterium | reverse complement strand
AATATCCGCAAAATCTTTTGCTTCACCACCTTGCGCTTCTGCCATTACCTTGGTAATTGCCGCTGTCAATGTAGTCTTACCGTGATCTACGTGACCAATCGTGCCCACATTGACATGTGGTTTCGTTCTTTCAAATTTTTCTTTAGACATGACCAGAGTCTCCCCGTCAATATTATCAAGTTATAACAAAAACAAAAAAGACAGAAAAAACCTGTCTAATCAAATTACATCGATAAGGCCAGTATGGAGCCCACAATCAGAATCGAACTGATGACCTCATCCTTACCATGGATGCGCTCTACCGACTGAGCTATGCGGGCCTTATTCCAAACAAATTATGGAGCGGGTGATGGGAATCGAACCCACGTGATCAGCTTGGAAGGCTGGAGTTCTACCATTGAACTACACCCGCATTTAACTCTTTATTATATACCTTATCTTTTTACTTCATGGTGGAGGGGGGAGGATTCGAACCTCCGAAGGCGGAGCCGTCAGATTTACAGTCTGATCCCTTTGGCCACTCGGGAACCCCTCCACGAAAACAGGACATTATTCGGAAAAGAGACCGTCGTGTCAACAACTAAACTACAATCAAAACGAAACTTAACGCTGGGCTTATTCCTAGGGCAGCGCTTTATTTGAATTAATTATCACTGCGAATGGAAACAGCGCATAGTATACTATCAGCCGAACTTATTTTCAGCTTACCCTTATTTATTCTCAGGAGTGCATTTATGGAGCAGTACCGCGGTACGACTATCCTTTCATATCGTCGTAATGGTCAAGTCGTCATTGGTGGTGATGGTCAAGTCAGCCTTGGCAATACTGTGATGAAAGGAAATGCCCGGAAAGTTCGCCGCTTGTATAACGATAATGTCATTGCTGGCTTTGCCGGTGGCACGGCAGATGCGTTTACTTTATTTGAACGGTTTGAAGCTAAACTTGAAAAACACCAAGGTAACTTAACGCGTAGTGCGCTTGAACTCGCTAAAGATTGGCGTACTGACCGTATGATGCGGCGTTTAGAAGCATTGCTTGCTGTCGCCGATCATGAACAATCCTTAATCATTACTGGTAATGGTGATGTGATTGAGCCTGAAAATGGCTTGATGGCAATCGGTTCTGGCGGCCCTTTTGCTCAATCAGCAGCGACAGCATTAATGGAAAATACCGACTTAAGTGCACGTGATATCGTAGAAAAAGGCCTCAATATCGCTGCTGATATCTGCATTTATACTAACCACAACTTAACAATAGAAACATTAGAAAGTGAGTCTTAACCGAGTTATGCAAGCATTAAAACCAAAACAAATTGTAGAAGAATTAGATAAACATATTGTTGGCCAGCAAGCAGCTAAACGTGCTGTTGCTATCGCCTTGCGTAACCGCTGGCGTAGAAAGCAGCTTTCTGCCAATTTACAACATGAGATTACGCCCAAAAACATTCTGATGATAGGTCCGACTGGCGTCGGTAAAACTGAGATTGCGCGCCGTTTAGCTACGCTAGCGAATGCACCTTTTATTAAAGTCGAGGCAACTAAATTCACAGAAGTCGGCTATGTTGGACGTGATGTTGAATCCATTATTCGTGATTTAGCTGAAATGGCAATGAAGATGTTGCGCGAACAGGCTGTTAAAACTGTGAAAGCTGGCGCTGAAGACGCTGCTGAAGAACGTATTTTAGATGCCTTACTTACACCTGCACGTGATGAAACTTTAGATGAGGATTCAAATACACGCCAGCGTTTTCGTAAAATGTTGCGTGAAGGCAAACTGGATGATCGCGAAATTGAATTGGAACTCAGTGCTGCGACTAATGTGGGCGTTGAAATCATGACCCCGCCGGGCATGGAAGAGATGACTAATCAACTTCAAGAAATGTTCCAAAACATGGGGGCTTCTCGCACTTCAACACGCAAGTTGAATATTGGCAAAGCGAAACGTTTATTAGTTGAAGAAGAAGCCACAAAGCTGATCAATGAAGAAGATTTGAAAGCGCAAGTTATCGAATCGGTTGAACAAAACGGTATCGTATTTTTAGATGAGGTCGATAAGATTACTCAGCGCAGCGAAGGCGGTAGTGGTGGTGCTGATGTCTCTCGTGCTGGCGTTCAACGTGACTTGTTACCCTTAGTTGAAGGCAGTACTGTCTCAACTAAATACGGTATGTTAAAAACGGATCATATCTTGTTTATTGCTTCTGGCGCCTTTCACCTAAGCAAACCATCGGATTTGATTCCTGAACTTCAAGGCCGCTTACCTATTCGTGTCGAGCTTGATGCCCTAGGTGCTAATGACTTCCTACGTATTTTGACTGAACCTGACGCTTCGCTCACTGAACAATACATTGCATTGTTAGGAACTGAGGATACCCAACTCTCTTTCTCAGAAGACGGTTTAAAACAAATTGCTGAACTCGCCTGCCAAGTGAACGAACAAACGGAAAATATTGGCGCTCGCCGATTACATACCTTATTAGAGAAGTTACTTGAAGAACTCTCTTACAGCACGTCGGATGATGGTAACCGTGAAATCATCGTTGATGCGGAATATGTTAACCAGCAGTTGTCGAATTTAGTTCAAGACGAAGATTTATCGCGTTATATCCTTTAAATTTTATATTCGGACTTTACTACTTATGGCTAATCAAAACCCTCCAAACGACATCATTTTGCATAAGCAATCCAAATCGCTCGAATTGGTGTATGGCGAACAGTCTTATACCCTACCCGCCGAGTATTTGCGTGTGTCCTCCCCTTCAGCCGAAGTGCAAGGTCATGGGCCCGGTCAAGAAATATTACAAACTCATAAAGAAGATGTTGGCATTGATCAACTTGAGCCAGTCGGCCATTATGCAATAAAAATTTATTTTGACGATGGTCATGACAGTGGTTTGTTCACTTGGACTTATTTGTATACATTAGCGACTGAACAAGCAGCCCGTTGGCAAAATTATCTTAACCGCTTATCGAAAGCCGGTTATCAGCGACAGTCATAAAAACAAGGCACTATTTTGGATAATAAAGACACTACGCATTTTGGCTATAAGGAAGTTCCTGTCGAAGAGAAAGCATCGCACGTAGCTGGTGTGTTTCATTCTGTCTCACAGCGTTATGACGTCATGAATGATTTGATGTCAATGGGTGTCCATCGCCTCTGGAAGCGCTTTACACTCAATGCTAGTGGTGTTCGGCCTGGTGCCCGTGTACTTGATATTGCAGGTGGTACTGGCGACCTCACCCTCCAGTTTTCTGAGATGGTGGGTGAATCAGGCCAAGTTGTCCTAGCAGATATCAATGCCAGTATGCTGAATGTCGGTCGTGATCGTTTAACTGACAAAGGTGCTGTTGGCAACATCGAGTATGTCCAAGCGAATGCTGAGACTCTGCCTTTTCCTGATAACAGTTTTGATTGTATTACCATCGCATTCGGTCTGCGAAATGTGACTGATAAAGATAAAGCACTGCGCTCGATGTATCGTGTGTTAAAGCCCGGTGGCCAATTGTTAGTGTTAGAGTTTTCAAAACCAGCGGAATGGTTTTCGCCTGTTTATGACCTGTACTCGTTTAAACTACTACCCAAGATTGGCAAGCTGGTTTCGAATGATGAAGACAGTTACCGATACCTCGCAGAATCTATTCGTATGCACCCAGATCAAGAATCAATGAAAGCGATGATGATTGAAGCTGGTTTTGAACGTTGTGATTATCACAATATGACTGCAGGTATTGTCGCCCTGCATAATGGTTACAAATTTTAGCCGATGGCCGGTCTACTAACACCCTTTGAGCTGGCACTGAGTGCTGCGCTATCACATGATCCTGAATCACAGTCGAAACTCATTCAGTTTGATCAACGCTGTATTGCTATTGATATCAGCGATATGAATAATGTCATTCATGTACACTTTATTCAAGATAAGCTGGCATTATCGCTCGATGCGAACTCCGATGCCGATTTAACCATTACCGGTAAAGCCCTCACGCTGGCTAAATTAGGCAGTGACCCCGATAGTTTATTTTCTGCTGATATTGATATTCACGGTGATGTGCAATTTGCCAAGCAATTACGCGATCTTCTAGACGGCTTTGATTTTGACTGGGAAGCACAACTGGCCCGCGTTACTGGTGATACTTTGGCCTACCCTATCGCCCATGGCGTTAGACAATTTGGCCGTTGGGCTAAGGACAGTCATCAATCTATGCAACTCAATGTTGCTGAATACTTAAAAGAAGAGGCCCTCATTTTGCCTGATCAATCTCAGGTCAATGCCTTCTTGTCAGATGTTGACACGCTCCGTGCCGATGCAGAACGTCTGGAAGCGCGTATTGCAAGGCTGAAGAAGACATCATGAAGTTACAGCAGTTTTTCCGCTTACTTCAAATTAACCATGTGTTATCGAAGCACCGCTTAGATGAGATCATTCAAGCCACACATTTAATTCGCCCATTACGCTATCTCAGTTATCTATCCCCGTATCGCTTAACTCATAGCAATAAGATTCCACGTGGCGAACGCATTCGACTTGCACTGCAAGAATTAGGGCCGATCTTTGTTAAGTTCGGTCAGCTGCTATCAACACGGCGAGACTTATTGCCAGGAGATGTTGCTGAAGCTTTGGTTAAACTCCAAGATCAAGTTGCGCCTTTTAGTAATGAAGAAGCCCGTGCACTTATTCAGAAAACCTATGGTCAAGAGTCTATTGATCACTATTTTGCTCATATTGATGAGCAACCTTTGGCCTCAGCTTCGATCGCTCAGGTACATGCTGCCCAACTCATCGATGGAAGCGAAGTCATTCTCAAACTGGTTCGTCCTAATATCGAAAAAACGATTAAACATGACGTCGGTTTACTCTATACCATTGCCGGATTAGCGGAGCGCTTCTGGTCGGAAGGCAAGCGATTGCGACCGACTGAAGTCGTGGCTGAGCTTGAAAAGAATCTGTTTGATGAGCTCGATATGTTGCGAGAAGCTTCTTCCGCTTCTCAACTCAAACGTAACTTTGAAGGCACTGACCTACTCTATGTGCCCGACATCAACTGGCAACTCACCAAACCTAAGCTACTCGTGCAAGAGCGTGTATATGGCATTCCCATTGGCGATATCGAGGCTTTAAAAGCCCATAACGTTAACTTAGAGCGTTTAGCTGAAATGGGTGTTGAGATCTTTTTTACCCAGATCTTCAAACACAGCTTTTTCCATGCTGATATGCATCCAGGCAATATCATGGTGGATGCGACTGATCCTGAAAACCCCAAATATGTCGCCATCGACTTCGGTATTATGGGCACGCTTGCCCATGATGATCAGCGCTATTTGGCCGATAATTTCTTGGCTTTTTTCAATCATGATTATCACCGTGTTGCTGAACTGCATATTGAATCGGGCTGGGTGCCAGCGGATACTAAACTCGATGAATTCGAAGCCGCGATTCGTAGTGTCTGTGAACCGATTTTTGCTAAGCCGCTGAAAGAAATTTCCTTTGGGCAATTATTGCTACGCCTATTTCAAACAGCGCGCCGTTTTAACATGGAAGTACAACCACAGCTTGTGCTACTTCAAAAAACATTACTCAATATCGAAGGTCTTGGCCGCCAGCTCTACCCCGACTTAGATCTATGGAAGACTGCTAAGCCCATCCTTGAACATTGGATGAAAGAACGAATGAGTCTTTCTACGGCTCTTAACACCTTGCAAAAGGAAGCGCCGAACTGGATCCACACGTTACCCGCCTTACCTCGCTTATTGCATGATTTAAGTATTAAAGCACAAGAAGGTAAACTGACGACCCAACTTTCTCCAAGAGATCTAGCCGAGATTAAACAGGAGATTCGCCATAGTAATCGCCGGACACTCAAGGCAATTACTGGTGCAACCTTTATCGTTGGCGCCGCCATCACCACATTGTTAAGTGAGCATTTTACTGAACCGCTAGGTATTTCTTTACTCAGTGCCGGACTTGGTTTGTGGGGTGCTTTATTGTTATTTTCTAGTTTTCAAAAACATTAAGTTACCCTCTAATTTGATTAAGGTTTACCGTGTTTAAATATATCCTTGGCTTCGCAGGCTTTTACTTTTCAGGTTTCTTACTGGCCTTTTTAGGCTATTTTGTCGGCGGTGTTATCGACCGTGCTCAAAGTCTAGGCTTAGGGGCTGTTAACCCATTGGCTAACGGTCAGCGTAAGGTCGTCTTCCTCGAAACCACATTTATGCTGATGGGAAAACTGGCTAAAGTCGATGGCCATATTTCCAGAGATGAAATTAATCACGTTGAAGACTTTATCCAAAAAATGAGCATGTCTTCGGAACACCGCCAACAGGCTATAGACCAATTCAAACGAGGTTCAGCCGCTGATTTTAATATTAATAGTGCGCTTGATACTTTCATGGAACATTGCGGTCAGACATTACACTTAAAACAAGTCATACTGATGTACCTGATTGTCATGGCAGCTGCTGACGGTAAAGTGGATGCGCAAGAAGAAGCTTTCCTGAAACAAGTCGCTAACCGCCTTGGTTATAGCGATACTGAATTTAGACAAATGCTCGATATGGTCCTGAACCAATCTCACTTCAGTCAAGGCAGTCCCGTCTCCGCCTCATCGCTTGATGATGCTTATAAAGCACTTGGTGTAACTGCAGAACAATCTGATCAAGAGATTAAGCGGGCTTACCGTAAGCTAATGAGTCAATATCACCCGGATAAGCTGATCGGTCAAGGGTTACCGGAAGATATGATTAAGGTTGCGACTGAGCAAGCGAAAGAAGTCCAAGTCGCTTATGATCTTATAAAGAAACACCGGAATAAAGCTTAGCCAGACTCTTTAGCCTGCCAAGCTGGATACACAATCTCATCACAGGATTTAATATTGGAATTAACGATGGGTCAGATGCAGGTCAGACTGTAATACATTGTCATGTTCATCTTATTCCCAGAAGGAATGAAGATATGAGTGATCCAAGAGGAGGAGTTAGGGGAGTAATTCCTGAAAAACAATCATACTAATTGATGAATATAGACGAAAAACCATCATCTTTGCAGGAAATGACCTTTTATCTGCCCCATTCCTATAATGCCGTTGTGGGTCCAAATGTTTCATAGTGGATATGCTGTTCATCGATGCCGAGAGTTAAACAACATTGTTTCATCGCTGACATAAATGGTTTTGGACCACAGAAATAAACTGCCGTGTCGCTCTCAGGTTTAATACCCGCTTCATCACATGCCGCTTTTAGCTTAGACACATCCACATAGTTCTTTTCGTCATGGCCACTAAATTGCGTCATGTAATTAAAACCGTGTTTTGCTCGTAGGTGTGCTAACTCTGATTTAAAAATCTCATCCTCTTGCGAATTTTGTGCCTGAATAAATAAGATTTTATTAGCTTCAAACCCCCTATTTAAAGCCTCATAGAGCATTCCTATTAGCGGTGTAATACCCACTCCTCCCGCAATGAAAATATGATTTCCGACACTATTATCCAAATTGAATACACCAGTAGGGGCTTGAATTGATACTGTTACCCCTTCCATACACTGGTGTAAATAATTTGATACTAAGCCCTCTGGCTCAGCTTTTGTTGTGATACGCAAAGTATCCATATTGGACGGACCTGACAGAGAATATTGCCTGATTTGGGTAAACGTTTGGTCTTTAAGTACTGTTTTTAAGCCTACATACTGGCCACCTTTAAATGTCGGTAAAGGATTTCCGTCACTGGGTTTGAGGTAAAATGATTTTACATTCCCTGTCTCACGCTTGACCTCACTGATAGTAAAGTCACGAAAGCCTCGCCATCCTCCGGCTTGTTGTTCGTTCTGCTGATATAAATCCTCTTCTGCCTTAATAAATACATCAGCCAATACACCATAGGCCTCTCCCCATGCCGTTAATACAGGGTGATTATCAGGTAATTGGGCCACTTCTTGTATTGCTGATAATAATGCACCTCCAATAATGGGATATTGTTCAGGTTTCACCCCCAAACTCACGTGTTTGTGTGCGATTCTAGCCACTGCTGGTAATAAGGCTTCTAGGTTTTCTAAATTATTTGCATAAGCAAAAACAGCATCAGCCAATGCACGTGCTTGTGCACCATCTTGTTGATTAGTTGGGTTAAAGATATTTTTTAATTCAGGATTATCTGTTAATAAATTGCCATAAAAATGGCGTGTAATCGCTTCGCCATTTTCCGCTAATAAAGGGATTGTTGATTGTACACTTTCGATGGTTTGTTGGCTTAACATTAATAACTCCTTTAACATTCATTTTAAGTGAATCTTTTTAAGAGTCATTTTAAATACATCTTTAAAAAATGCAAGCACTAAATTTCAGTTCTGCTATTAAGGTTATTGAGCTGTGTAATTTGGGAATGGTCTGAATAGACAAGCAGCTGCTTAGCGATTTCCCCAGATATTACAGACTGCTCTCTCATTGCCTAATAAGCCAACGACAAGTGCCACCAACGATACACCACCAAATACGATCGCTGGGATTAGATAACTGAGCCCAACACCGTCAGGCACGAAGTTGATAACTAAAACGGTTAGGCCAAGGAAGATTAAGCCCATAAAAATCAGAATCGACCTATTGAGTGGCTTATAGTCGTAAACCTCGTCGCCACTTTCAAAAAAGGTAAGGATGGGAGAAAAAAACGTTCTGAGTAATTGTTTCATTCTAAGCCTTTTTGTGTAGTACTATTATCTTACTGTTACTTAGCTACTTTCAGATACAATATTGGTTGGTTTCCCATCGAGGTTCTGTTGGTTCTTATCAGACCAATATTGTTTGAGCCCACTCTCACCTTTTGGGATTGCCCAGTCATTTAGTGCTTCACGCTCATCAACATAATCAAATAACGGTACAGCCATGCCACATCGGATCTGAACAAGATCCACATCAAGATCGAATATCTTTCTAGCACCTGAAAGTAGTTCAAAATAGGGTAGCAACTTTTCCCAATCGGCATCTCCCAGATGAGTAACCTTCGCAGAACCATAAAGCCTGAAGATCATTCTGCCCTCAAAGGCAGCAAACATAATAGTCATTCTGGTGTTTTGTTGCACATGTGCCGCTGTCTAATTACCACTGCCCGTTACATTCAACCAAATCACACGATTTTTGTTCATCACGTAAAGCGATTCCATCCCTTTAGGCGAAACATTGACCCTACCTTGAGCTCCTGCGGTTCCAACAAAGAACATCTTTTGTTCTTTGATAAACCGTTGTTGGCCATCAGAGATTTCGCTAAATTGCTGCTCCATTGAAAAAAGTACCTTTACTCCGGCATTGCTGAAGAATGGTGTTCAACAATCATCCAACGTTGACCATTCCAACGGTATACGAATGTATAACGTGCTTGAACTGAGGCATCGCCTTTAAACGTAAAGGTATAAACACCTGAGTTAATGGCTAATTCCCCAAAGGTACGTACATTGGCCTCATCGATTTTGCCCATTGGTCCTTTGGCTAAGAAGTTAACAAAGTAATCTTCAATCTCTGCTGGGTTGTGGCGTACTTGATTGGAAACAGTGGATAGCAAAACAGCATTGTTTTCATATAAGGCTGCAACTTGCTTTGGATCGCCTGTTTGTAATGCACTGTTCCATTCATCAAATAATGCGATTATTTTATTGACACTCACGGCTTAACTCCTAAAATAAAAATAGATGGTTTTGATTGCGTTAATTACTTTTGATTTAACTCGTATTATATTGGATTACGTTTCTGCTTACCCTGAAAATAGCAACAAGCTGTTAAGTGAATCGCACCTGCTGCGTATGCTACCAAGCCCAATGTTCCGATATAGTAAGCCCCAAAAAGCCCCAAACACGCCACTACCGTCATTATGACTAATACCCTGTAGGAACATGAAGCGAGAAAAAATATACTCAATGCAAAGACTAAATTCGCAACTAAAAGATTGATATTCAGTAGTGTAAGTTCCTTACCCTCGGCTGACTGCCAAAAAGCAATACTGTGATCCAGTATTGTCAGGTGTTCAGGCACAGAGACTAAAAACAGTATGGCAAGTACACCCAAATGCAATATCACATTGAGAAAATAACAGAGTGAGCCTACCCAAACTTTAATCATTACGCGCCGATATATGAAACTAACACCAAATCCACTTTTACCCCCCCCAATGCTAATATAAAATGATTATAATTTGCATTAAAATTTAAGATCCTTAAGGAATCAACATGACAAAGTTAAAATCGGTTATTTTCTTAGCCCTAATGGCGGCTTTTTCTTCACTATACCTGACCGTTGGTATCGCAGGTGAACAGCCCGTTCAACATTTAATCGTCGATGACATAACTTCATATCAAGAAGCCAAGCAAGTGTTTGCTAATACCACTGCCGACATTAAAACAAAAACCAAGTTTGATGCAGCTGACCTACATGATATTCATATGATTACTTACTCGCTTGAAAAAGCAATCGCCTACTTTGTTGACAATATGGAAGGTAAAAAAAAGGCAGCGGCAGGGAAGATGGCTGCTGTTGTAGAGCTAGTGCATCTTAGTTCAGAAAATAATCGTAATATTGAAATACAAGTCTAT
The DNA here is from genome assembly GCA_029248745.1 of Gammaproteobacteria bacterium. Taxonomy (GTDB): domain Bacteria; phylum Pseudomonadota; class Gammaproteobacteria; order Nitrosococcales; family Methylophagaceae. The sequence goes on along the minus strand of JAQWIT010000004.1, from coordinate 148,327 downwards.
CTTGAAAACTATTTTAAGCGTGCCGAAGCCTTTTCTGCAGGACTTAACTAACGCTTAAGGTTTTTAGCCACAGCACTTTTTAAACTTTCGCCCACTCCCGCAGACACAAGGATCATTTCGCCCTATTTTAGGCGCATCTCGTGTAACGGGTGTTTGTGGGCCACAGCAACTGTCATCACTACAGCATGATGAGGCTGGCTCTTCGATGTATGTCGGGAATTCTTGAATGTTTTGTTCGGCCATAATAGTTAATTCTGAGTGATCGAAAGCCGCGTATTATACCTGCTACTGAGCATTCATTTATTTTAATTGGCTGTTTTTACTACCACGCCGATTGATACTCGCCGAGTTAGTCTGTTCTTGTTGTTCTAACTCTGACTGGCAATTAATGCAAAGACGTACACCTGGGATGGCTTCACGGCGGGCTTGTGGGATCTTGCTTTCACACTCCTCACACTCTTCTAAGCTATCGCCCATATTGAGTTGACTTCTTGCTTGCTCTATTGCGTCTTCGACACTAGCATCGATTTGATCTTGCACAGCACCATCACGTGCCCAACCACCCGCCATAGTTTTCTCCTACTGTATTTAGGCTTTCTTATTCTAATTGATTTCGCTACCGCGAGGGCGTTCACTTATTTTGCGTGGCCATAAATTTGTCTGGAACAACTTTAGACGCCGAAGGCGCCCGAAGGGTGAGCTAAATGGATGTAGCTAATCAAAATAAACGTAACCAAACTATGCAGCTCATGTTTGCCCTCCGAGTACCTTCGTGACGAAAAGTGATTTGGGTGTGGTGGAAACTCGCTACGCTCAAACACCTACCACAGTCTTCCAAATAAATTGTCGACACTCAGCTTCGCATCATGGGTGCCAGAGGAGCTCCTAAAAAATAAACCTGTCCTTATTTTACTATCACTTTATAAGTTCAAATGTATTTATATAATTACTAATATCTACCTTTTTATTGAGCATAAATTTACCCGAATCAATTGAAACTCTCATAGATATTGATACAGCTTCTTTGATTCCACCAGTATTTATAAATGTTGCTACGACAGAACTTGGCAAAACTACATAGTCATGTTGAAAGTATGAGTTCATAAACCGTCAGCAAAGTAAGACATAGAAAGTAATACCTTGATCATTATTCTCGAATATATTTTTTTATGCTAAAGCTAAAACTATTACTGGATTCTGATGATGTTTTTACTTGAATATGGAAATATCGATTATGCTTACTAGCCACTACATCAATACGTTCATCTACAGTCATAACCGCAGAATCATATCCTCTAAAAAGAATCGCTTAAAACTACATGTTCACCTGCGCAATATTTAAAATTTGAACTTGGGGTATCAGGAATTTTAATTGACACATGTTGAGCTTCATTTTCTTTAAACTTGCGGGCTTTATGGATACCCCTTTTAGAACCCCCTATTTTTATTCTTAATTTTTGAAAAGCGTGATTTCGCTTTCTTATTTTTAAACTCTGTCGATAATTTGTTAGATAGTTTTCAAGATAAACTCTCAGCATCGATTTGTAAGTTTTGGTATTTTGTTAGTACCCGCAAAGCAAGTTCATCAACATGAAGTCCCCTTGAATGATCCTTTAATGCTTCTAAAGCCATTGCTGCGATATCAGACATATACCTATTCCCTATAATTCTAACTTCTCAAAACAACCCACTAATCACACCATTGTCATCAATATCAATCCGTTCACTGGCAGGCCGTTTGGGTAGACCCGGCATCGTCATAATGTCGCCACAGAGAATAATTAAGAATTCAGCACCTCTCGATAGGCGGACATCACGGACGGTGACGGTATGATCGGATGCTGCACCGCGTAAACTGGGATCAGCACTAAATGAGTACGGTGTTTTTGCCATACACACTGGGATATGGCCGTATTCTTGTTCAAAATCAGCAATTTTGTCGAGCACTTTTTTATCCGCAACCACATCACTGGCTTTATAGATTTTGGTTGCTACAGCAGTAATTTTATCCCATAGCGGTTGATCATCCTCATAGAGGTATTGGAAGCTATCACTGTCTTCATCCAAAATGGTGACCACTTGTTGGGCTAACTCTTCTGCTCCCGTACCGCCATCGGCCCAATGTTTGGCAATCACGGCTTTGGCACCCAGGCCTTCAACGGTGTTTTTAATCAGCATCACTTCGGCATCCGTATCTTGGTCGAAATGATTGATGGCGACCACACAACGTAGACCAAAATGCTGTCGTAAGTTATTGAGGTGGCGTTCTAGATTCGCCATGCCTTTTTCTAAGGCTGGGATGTTCTCTTGCGCTAAATCTTTAGCATCGATACCACCATGATATTTCAGGGCCTTAACGGTAGCAACGATCACTGCAATATCGGGTTTTAGACCTGATTTTCGGCATTTGATATCGATAAACTTCTCGGCGCCCAAGTCAGCTCCAAAACCGGCTTCTGTTACCACATAATCACTGAGCTTCAGGGCCATTTTAGTGGCAATAACACTATTACAACCATGGGCGATATTAGCAAACGGACCACCGTGTACAAAGGCAGGGTTGTTTTCTAGTGTTTGCACAAGGTTGGGTTTAATCGCTTCTTTTAATAGGGTTGCCATGGCACCATGGGCATTTAAGTCACGTGCAAATCTTGCTGTGCCGTCACGTGAATAACCAATGAGGATGTTACTAAGCTTGTCTTTTAATTCGCTCAATGAATTCGATAAGCAGAAAATAGCCATGACTTCTGACGCCACAACAATATCGAAACCATCTTGGCGCGGGAAACCATTCGGTGTGCCGCCGAGGCCGACATTGATATCTCGTAAGGCACGATCATTCATATCCATTACTCGACCCCAAGTGATACGTCTGACGTCTAAATCTAGGACATTGCTGTGATGTATATGATTATCGATCATCGCTGATAATAAGTTGTGCGCTGCACTGATGGCATGCAGGTCACCGGTGAAATGGAGGTTGATGTCTTCCATTGGGACAACTTGCGAATAACCGCCACCTGCAGCGCCGCCTTTCATACCAAAACACGGCCCCATAGCTGGTTCTCGAATACAGACCATTGATTTTTTGTCGATGCGATTTAGGGCATCGCTGAGGCCGATTGTGGTGGTAGTTTTACCTTCACCTGCTGGGGTGGGGCTAATGGCGGTGACTAAGATCAGTTTGCCATCTTCTCTGGCTGCCAACTCATTCATGACGGATAAGGATACTTTGGCTTTGTATCGCCCATAGGTACTGAGCTGTTGGTCGTTTAACCCTAATTGGCTTTGTGCCAATTCAACGATGTTAGCCATTTCAGCTTGTTGTGCGATTTCAATATCTGACATAGTTCGTCTTCGTATAATATTTAATATGGATTATAGCTATTGGCATTTTGAATAGATAGCGTGTTTATTATTCACCCCAACGCGGTTGAATATCATGTTCGATGCCGGCTTGATCTAGTATTTTAGCCACCACAAAGTCGACAATCTCGGCTAATGTTGTCGGTCGGTGATAAAAGCCAGGATTAGGTGGTAAAACACATACACCTAGTCTGGCTAGTTTGAGCATATTTTCTAAATGAATGACTGAAAAAGGGGCTTCTCTGGGGACGATGATCAGTTTACGGTTTTCTTTGATCATGACATCAGAAGCACGGTTAATGAGGTTATCACTGCCGCCACAGGCAATGGACGATAAGGTGCCCATGGTGCACGGGCAAACTATCATTGTCCCGACCTTGTGCGAGCCACTCGCTAAGGGTGAGCTCCATTGTTGTTCACCATAAACTTGAATTAAATGAGGATCACATTGATATTCGGCTACTAAGAATTTTTGTACGTCACTGGCGCGTGCTGGCAGTTTCCAGTCCAACTCGTCGGAAAATAAGATTCTGGCTGCCGCTGACACCATGACATGGACAGTAATGCCTTGTGCTAACAGTATTTCTAATAGCCGTTGGCTATAGAGTGCGCCTGACGCCCCTGTTAACGCTAATGCAATTTGCTTTTCATCTGTTTTCATCGTTGTGTTAATGCCGTTAAGATTCGTTGATGTATACCGCCAAAGCCACCATTGCTCATCACTAAAATTTCATCACCAGATTGCGCTTGTTGGCTGACGACCTCCACAATATCATCAATGGACTGATAAACCGATGCTTTTTCGCCCAACTGCTCTGCAATCGACGATAGAGACCAATCCATTTCGCCTTGTTCAAATAGTAGTATTTGGTCGGCTTCTTGTAAGGATGCGCCGAGGCTGTCTTTGTGCACGCCCATTTTCATGGTATTGGATCGCGGTTCTAAAATAGCAATTAAACGGCGTTCGCCTATGTTCGCTCTTAAGCCATTAACCGTCGTGGTTATTGCTGTGGGGTGATGGGCGAAGTCATCATAAAGCCGGATATTATCGACTTCACCGACTAATTCCATACGTCGTTTAATCCCTTTGAATTCTGCTAAGGCCTCACCGGCATATTGGAATGTCACCCCAACATGGCGTGCTGCTGCCATGGCAGCTAAAGCATTATTGACGTTATGTTCACCCAGCATTGACCATATGACATCGGCTTGGTGCTCACCTTGGTAATGAACACTAAACTCACTGCCATCCGATTTACTTATGGATGCTTGAAGATCCCCTTGCTCAATACCAACCGTTTGGCGTGTTGTCCAACAACCCATCTCGATTGTTTGTTCAATTGCTGCTTCATCAGGCGGCGAAATAATCAGACCTTCAGCTGGAACGGTTCGAATGACATGATGAAACTGTTTTTGGATCGCTGCTAAATCATCAAAAATATCGGCATGATCATACTCCAAATTGTTCACGACTAATGTGCGTGGATGGTAATGAACAAACTTCGATCGTTTATCGAAGAAAGCGGTGTCATATTCATCGGCCTCAATGACAAAGAAAGGCGTTTTGCCTAGGCGTGCTGTTTCACCAAAATTGCCGGGTACACCACCAATCAAAAAGCCCGGCGCCATACCGGCATGTTCTAATATCCACGCTAAAATGCTACTGGTTGTAGTTTTACCATGGGTGCCCGACACAGCCAGTACCCAGCGATCTTTCAATACATTTTCAGCCAGCCATTGTGGGCCTGAAATATAGGGTAAGCCTTTATTAAGCACATATTCCACGGCTGGGTTACCGCGTGACATGGCATTGCCCATAACCACTAAGTGCGGTGCTGGCTGCAGATGTTCGGCCCAATAGCCTTCTTGTAATGCAATGCCTGCTGCTTCTAACTGCGTACTCATCGGAGGATAAACGTTGGCATCAGATCCTGATACAGTCATCCCGAGCTCTCGTGCAAGTAGTGCTACACCCCCCATGAAGGTGCCGCAAATACCTAAAATATGGATGTGCATCTTTAGGTCCTGTATCTATTTTGTTTATCCGTCATAGAGTCGATAGTAAAGTAAAGTCGCCGACTTCACACCCTTGCTTGAGATGGGCTAAATAAATCAGGCACGAAGCAGACTTTGGTCACGTCGTTTGTTACTAAATAGCGCTATTATCTCTGCCACTGCTGCAAAATTACTGCTCAAGAAAATATCTCTTGTGCCGTTAATGGTTATAATAAGTGGTTAGCTATGATACGAGCAAAAGAAAATTACTAGAACTCGATGCACGCAATATTGTGGAAGGGTTAGAGGAATTCACGATGTTTGCAAGTTTTAATAGTAATTACAGTGGCATGCGTATTTTAAGTGTCGAAACGGCACAACCAACCGAATTAACTATTCGTCGTAATCACCGATTAAAAACCGTGTCTACCGCCCGAGCTGAATATAAGCAGATGGCGCTATAAATTGACTAACAATCCCATATAAAAAAACCCGATCAAATCGGGCTTTTTCTATAACTCACTTTTCTGTTTTATACGACGCTACCGTCTTCATTGACGTCTTCGTCATCTTTTTCAGGTGGCATCAGATCAGCTTTGCTAATACCCATTGCTAGAATCGTATTACTGGCGATATAAATCGAAGAATAAGTACCAATTAAGATACCAATCAGTAATGCAATCGAGAAGGCATGAATCACTTCCCCACCGAAGATGAATAGCGATGTCACCACGAGTAAGGTGGTAATCGAAGTCATCAAGGTTCTACTTAGAGTGTCATTTAATGCTCTATTCACAATCTCTTCTGATGTGCCTTTACGCATTTTTAGGAAAGTTTCCCTAATACGATCGAACACCACGATGGTGTCATTGAGTGAATAACCTATGATTGCCAGGATTGCTGCCAATACAGTGAGGTCGAACTCTAATTGTGTGACAGAGAAAAAACCTAATGTCAGAATCACATCGTGCACTAATGCTACGACGGAACCGATAGCAAAACGGTATTCAAAACGAAACGACACATAAATCAAGATACCTATTAATGCATACAACATGGCAAGGCCACCTTGCTCAGTCAGCTCTTCACCCACTTGTGGTCCAACAAATTCCACGCGACGAACATCAATGATGGTTTCATGATCGGCTTGTAATGCATCGACAATACGGTTGCTTAGTTCGGCCATATTTTCAGCGGCATGAACCGGTAAACGAATCAAGATGTCGTGGATTGAACCAAAATTTTGCACGATGGCATCGGCATAGCCATTTTGCTCAAGCTTTGTTCTGATTTCCTCTAATTTAGCTTCTTCCGGATAAGACAATTCAATCATCGTACCACCGGTGAAGTCGATACCGAAATTCAGGCCTTGTATAACAAGTGAACCAATGGATGCCAAAATTAATAACATTGAAAAAACGGCTGCTATTTTCCGTTTTGACATGAAATTGAAATTGGTTTTTTCTTTTAACAATTGCATGATGAGACCTTAAATAGACAGTTTCGCTTGGCTTTTACGGCCGTAAATCAAATTGACCGCAGCACGTGTACCCATAATCGCTGTAAACATTGACGTTAAAATACCCAGCGATAATGTGACAGCAAAGCCTTTTATTGACCCTGTACCAAAGCTAAAGAGCACAATTGCAGCAATGAGGGTTGTAATATTCGCATCGGCAATCGTAGAAAATGCTTTGCCGTAACCTGCATCAATACTGGCCTGAGCTGTATTACCAACACGTAACTCTTCCCTAATCCGCTCAAAAATAAGTACATTGGCATCCACCGCCATACCCACCGTTAATACAATCCCAGCAATACCCGGTAAAGTTAATGTCGCTTGTAATAATGATAATAAGGCAACGATCAAGACGAGATTAGCAGCTAAAGCTAAATTGGCAACTGCACCGAAGATACGGTACCAAATGATCATAAAGACTAATACAAAGGCAAAACCAATCATCACTGATTGGAAACCTTGGTCAATATTATCTTGACCTAAGCTTGGGCCGACTGTGCGTTCTTCAACGATTTCAATCGGTGCGGCTAAAGCACCTGCTCTTAATAATAATGCAAGCTCACTGGCCTCTGCACCCGAATCTAAACCGGTGATTTGAAACTTCTTCGCCAATTGATCACGAATCGTTGCCACACTGATAATCTGCGGTAATTGGCGACGGACTTTAACGATTTCACCATCAATCTTTCTGGTTTCTGTTTTTGATTCAATAAAGACAACGGCCATTGGGTTACCAATATTATCGCCTGTGACCTTACTAAAGATACGAGAGCCTTTACCGTCTAATGTCACAGATACCGCGGGTGTTCCCGAGTCTGGGTCAAGGGTCGATGTTGAATTGATGATGTGTTCACCAGTCAGCATCACTTGTTTTTTCAACAAATAAGGACGACCGTCTCGGTGGTAATATAATTTTGAATTTGACGGTACACGGCCGTTGATAGCATCTTGTGCTTCATTTTCATAATCTACTAAGCGAAATTCTAAAGTGGCTGTCGCTCCCAGGATTTTCTTCGCTTGAGCTGTGTCTTGTACACCGGGCAGTTGCACCACAATTCTGCTATCGCCTTGCTGTTGGACTGTCGGTTCTGCTACACCGAGTTCATTGATCCGATTACGCAATGTAGTGATGTTTTGTTGTAATGCTGTTTGCTTTGTTTCCCGAATTAATGCTTCGGTTAAGTTAACTGCTAGCGATGGTGTTGTGCCGACTTCTACTGGTACAATCTTTACGTCTTTATAGTCATCTTTGATTTTGTTTGTCGCATTATCGCGGTGTTCAATGTTACGGAAACCAATCACAATCTTGTCGGCTTCCACTTGTATTCTCTTGTAACGAATCTTTTCGTCACGTAATAAAGCACGGAATTCGCTGGCAAAACTTTCTAATGCCAGCTTCACCGCTGCATCCATATCAACTTCCATTAAGAAATGGACACCGCCCCTTAAATCCAAACCTAAATTCATCGCTTTAGCACCCATTGATGCTAACCATGATGGAGTCGTTGATGCGAGATTTAAGGCAATGGTGTAATCACCCTTAATCTCATTATTGAGAACTTCTTTAGCTTGTAACTGTGTTTCAGCATCGGCCAAGCGAACCAGTAAGCGGTTGTCTTGTAGCTCAGCACGTGTGTAGTTAATCGCTTGTGCTTTTAAGGCCGTTTCAACCTTGGTCATCAATGCTAGATCGATGCTGCCATAACGACCTGCTGAGACCTGCACTGCAGGATCTTTATCGAACAAGTTTGGCATGGCAAAAAAGGCACCGATTATGATGACTGCCAACACCAATGCATTTTTCCATGCGGGGTACTGATTCATTTTGAGATTTCCTAAGCGCCGTTAAATATGATACCTAAGCAGCATTCCTTCGTCGTTATAGTTTCTTCAGGGTGCCCTTAGGTAAAACAGAGCTAATGGCTTCTCGACGCACTTTGACTTCGAGATTATCAGCAAGTTGCACTAAGATTGCATGGTCACCAATATCCATAATCTTGCCCATTAAGCCGCCGTCAGTGACAATTTCATCACCCTTGGCTAATGCTGATTGCATTTCACGGTGTTCTTTAGCCCGTTTTGACTGTGGGCGAACAAGCATAAAATAGAACAAAACTAATAACGCAACAGGGAATAGAAAATCTAACATGCCTGGCCCGCCCGCCGTTGCGCCTGCTTCTGCAAATGCTGGCGAAATGAAAAAATCCATCGTACTCCCTCGATTTAACTCTTGAAATTTAAAAAAGAATACGATTATGACACAGCAGTGCTGGCCTTGATAGTTCAGGGACTTAGTTTCAAATCACTTAGGATCGCAAGGTGTAAAAATCTTGAATAAATTGCTGCAAGGTTCCTGCTGTAATTGCATCGCGCAAACCCGCCATTAGCGTTTGATAATAATGTAGGTTATGGATGGTATTAAGCCGTGGCCCCAGCATTTCACCTGTTTTGTCTAAATGATGTAAATAGGCCAAACTATAATTCTGGCAGGTATAACAGTTACATTTTGGATCCAATGGACCTGTGTCATTTTTATATCGGCTATTGCGAATCTTAACCACGCCATGATGCACAAATAAATGACCATTGCGCGCATTCCGTGTCGGCATCACGCAGTCAAACATATCGATGCCTCGTACGACCGCTTCAACAAGATCTTCTGGTCGGCCGACCCCCATTAAATAGTGGGGTTTGTCCGTTGGCAGTCGTGTCGATAAATGATCCAAAACCCGAATCATAGCCTCTTTCGGTTCGCCAACCGAAAGCCCTCCTATGGCATAGCCATCAAAGCCTATTTCTGACAGCCCTTCTAAGGATTCTTCACGCAAAGCTTCATGCATGCCGCCTTGTACAATTCCAAAGAGTGCTGACGGGTTATCGCCGTGGGCTTCTTTGCTACGTTTTGCCCAACGCAGTGAGAGCTGCATCGATTTTTCTGCTGTTTTAACATCAGCTGGATAAGGTGTGCATTCATCAAAGATCATCACGATGTCGCTGCCGAGTTCGCGCTGTACTTGCATCGATTCTTCTGGGCCTAAAAACACCTTATTGCCATTGACCGGCGATTTAAAGTGCACACCATGCTCGGTGATTTTTCGTAATTTGCCCAAACTGAATACTTGAAAACCACCTGAGTCAGTCAAAATAGGACCTTGCCAACCCATAAAATCATGCAAATCGCCATGTTGCTTAATGATGTCTGTTCCTGGCCGTAACATAAGGTGGAAGGTATTACCAAGTATGATCTCAGCCCCAGTATTCGCCACTTCTTCTGGGGTCATAGCTTTGACAGAACCATAGGTTCCTACTGGCATAAAAGCAGGCGTTTCAATTTTGCCTCGGGGAGAGTGTAACCGGCCTCTTCGAGCGTGACCGTCTTGTGCTAGCAGATCAAAGTCCATCAATGTGTTCCTGGAAAATTCTGGCACAGAATACCATTTCTACTCTGCTTTTAAATAAATATTCAGATCTTATCGCGGCAGTTCAGGTAGGATCATCAGGATGTTATATGAAGGAATGAACCATGTCTGATTCGAAAATCATTGTTGCGCTTGATTACCCAACAATGGCTGCAGCGATTTCACTTGCTAAACAGGTCGACCCAAACCGTTGTAAACTCAAATTAGGTAAAGAGTTATTCACACGATCTGGTCCTCAGGTCGTCGAACAATTAACAGCAATGGGCTTTGATATTTTCTTAGATTTAAAGTATCACGATATCCCAAGTACTGTCGCTAAAGCCTGTCGTGCTGCAGCTGATTTAGGTGTCTGGATGATGAATGTTCATACGCTCGGCGGACCGGCCATGATGACCGCTGCGCGTGATGCGCTAGCCAATGATACACAGCGGCCCTTATTGATTGGCGTGACATTGCTCACCAGCATGGATGAACAGACTTTCCAACATATTGGTTTGACCGGCACAATCAGCGAAACCGTTTTACGTTTAGCCGATATGGCAGAGCAAAGCGGATTGGATGGCGTCGTTTGCTCAGCACAGGAAGCGACAACATTGCGGGCTCAGCACGGACAACAATTTCAATTGGTTACGCCTGGTATTCGACCGGCGCACAGTGACACGGGCGATCAGCACCGGACGATGACACCGCCAGAGGCCATTGATGCTGGTAGTAGTTATTTGGTTATAGGTCGGCCCATCACGGCTGCCCAAAACCCAATGCAAGCATTAGAAGCTATTGAAACCAGTCTTGCATAAAAAAAGGCCTAAGTCAGCTATCTGACTTAGGCCTAGAATAAACGAACGTCTTCTGCTTTAAACTTTAAATTTGCCGGCGGCTTCATGTAGTTGCTCAGAGAGTGAAGACACGGTGCTCACGGCTTCTGAAGATTGATGTGCCCCTTCTGCAATATGTTCAGCCACCTGGCCGATTTTTACACTACCTTTGTTAATATCTTCAACGACGGTCGATTGTTCACTGGCGGCATTGGAAATCGCTGCGCTCATTTATAAACCTTTAAAACAGGTCCCAATAACTGCCTTTGTTTTTCCCAAACAATCAGCGGTGATTGGCGAAAGCCACTACGGACAAACTGTTGTAGATGTCCTTCAACGATAGTAAGCAATAAATTTGCCGTTTCGTTAACTGGCCGGCCTCCTGCCTCTGTGATTGTCAGTTCTCTCTCTCGCAATATTTGCCTAAGCTGGGTTTCTAAACGTTCAAAAAATTGATTAACACGGTGCCGTAAACGTTCTGTTTCACCTGTCAACGCAGTCCCAACAAGGATGCTGCTAATGCCTGGATTTTTAGCGCTGAATTGTAATAACAAGGTCATGATTTTTTCACAACGGACTGCAGCACTATTTTCTTGCTGGATAATGCGGTTAATTAAACCAAAAATAGTTTCTTCAGCAAATTCAATTAAGCCTTCGAACATCCGTGCTTTACTGGGAAAGTGGCGATACAATGCCGCTTCTGACACTTGTAAGCTTTTTGCCAACTGTGCTGTGGTGATTCTTTCGCCTGGATTGTGTTCTAACTCGCTGGCGAGGGCTTGTAGGATCGCCTGACGGCGAGACAACTTCGCTTCTGCACGTGTTGGCTTCTGCTGTTCACTCATTTAGTGAGTTACCCCTCCACGAATCAATGTCCCGACGCCTTCATCGGTAAAGATTTCTAATAGTGCTGCATGTTGAACACGTCCATCAATGATATGTGCAGAGGAGACACCCGCGTTAACCGCATCAAGTGCACAACCAATTTTAGGTAGCATGCCACCATAGATCACACCATCATCAATTAATTTATTGACCTGTTTAGCATCCAATCCGGTTAATAATTGTCCTTCCCCATCCAGTAAACCCTTGGTGTTGGTTAATAAAATCAGCTTCTCAGCTTTCAACACTTCTGCCAGTTTACCAGCAACTAGATCTGCATTGATATTGTACGATACTCCATTATCGCCAACTCCGATTGGCGCGATAACCGGAATGAAATCACTTTGTATTAACATATCAACAACACTGGTATCGATTTCTTCTACTTGTCCGACATGGCCTAAGTCAATGACTTCAGAAACATTGACTGAGGGATCATCTGGGGAGATATGTAATTTTTTAGCACGAATCATCGCACCATCTTTACCTGTTAAACCAACAGCTCGGCCACCATGGTTATTAATCAGGCTGACAATACTCTTATTCACTTGTCCACCCAAAACCATTTCAACCATATCCATAGTTTCACTATCTGTCACACGCATACCTGCAACGAAATGACTTTCTTTCCCCACACGCTGTAATAAATCACCAATTTGGGGACCACCTCCATGGACAATAATGGGGTTGATTCCTACCGCTTTCATCAGCACGACATCACGGGCAAAACTATTTTTTAAATCCTCATCAACCATGGCATTACCGCCATATTTAATGACCAATGTTTTGCCAGAAAAACGTTGGATATAAGGCAAGGCCTCCGTCAGCACTTGTGCAATTTGAGGCGCTCGTTTTGTATTTAAACTCATGTCAGTGTCTTTTAGAATAGCAATGTAATGGTGGGTTTGACTTGCAGCATTTGCTGTTTAAATTGTCGCTGTATTTCTTGTAAGCTTTCTTGCGTTTCTGCTTCAAAGCGTAGTGTTAACCCTGGTACTGTATTAGATGCTCTTACCAGCCCCCAGCCTGATGCGAAATCAGCTCTCAGGCCATCAATCGTTGAAATTTTAGCGCCTTGGAAACTCGCCTCCGCAACGAATTGTTGAATAAACTTTTGGCATTCTAACTCTTCCATCTCAACAATGATTTCAGGTGTGCTCTCTCGACTAGGAATTGCTGCAAAAATTTCTGTTGAATTTCGCTCTAATGGATCACGTGCTAACAGTTCTATTAATCGGGCTGCACTATAAACGGCATCATCAAAACCAAACCAGCGGTCTTTAAAGAAAATATGGCCACTCAATTCACCGGCTAATGGTGCGCCTGTTTCCTGCATTTTATCTCTGATTACAGCATAACCCGACTGCCACATCAGTGCTTCACCACCTGCAGCTATAATAGCGTCTTCTAGCAAGCTACTACTTTTCACATCATAAATAACTAATGATCCTGGTAGGCGTGATAATACATCTTGAGCAAACATAATCATCAGGCGATCAGACCATATAATATTGCCTTCTGTATCGACCGTACCCAAGCGATCACCATCGCCATCAAATGCAATACCGAGTTCGGCTCCAGAACGACGAACCACTGAGATTAAGTCTTGTAAATTCGTGGGTTCACTTGGGTTTGGGTGATGATTTGGAAATTCACCGTTAACGTCACAATATAACTCAATGACATCACAACCTAATGCGGTCAATAATTTGGATGCGACAGGGCCCCCTACACCGTTACCGCCATCAACTACGACCTTCAAAGGCCTTGTTAAATGGACATCGCTAGCAATTTGAGCAATATAATCATCATCGACATCGATGCTGCTTCGACTGCCTTCGCCGGTATGGACATTCCCTTGCAAAATCCGCTGGTAGAGTTGTTGAAGGCTGGCACCAAATAACGGCTTACCTCCAATGCTTATCTTTAAACCATTGTAATTTACAGGATTATGGCTGCCTGTCACCATCACACCACAATCGGTTTGCAAATGTTCGCATGCAAAATAAACTAATGGGGTTGGTACTTCACCTATATCAACAACCTCACAGCCACTTGCCATGATACCTTCAATCAGCGCTTCACTGAGTTCAGCGCTCGATAAACGGCCATCACGTCCTACAACCAATCGAGGTTGTTGTTCGTCCAACGCTTCACTACCTATCGCTTGCCCAATCACTTTCACAATCTGTGCATTGATTGTTTCACCGACGATTCCTCTAATATCATAGGCTTTAAAAATAGATGGCACAATATCGACAGGCGCTACTTCAGTGAGCTCAAGTGTTGCTAGCTCTTCATCCGCCTTTGTTGATGAAGGGAAATCGAGCATATTATTGTCACCTTCTGTAATGACTTCGTTCACCGATTTCTCGTCTTGGGCTGTGTTTCAACTTCCGGCTTTTTACTCTTTTGTGCTATAGGCAAAGTTCGTCCTAAACGTTTTATTTCATCGACAATGGGATCCATTTCAGGAATAACTGTTGGGTATTTAGCCTTTAATTGGCTCTGGCTCAAACCGGCTAACTGATCTTTCAATACGCCGAGATCATGCAACGAAACAAAACGATGTGAACATCCCCTGAATAGCCACATCAGCAGAACAATGGTAACACAATACCTATCGCGACAAGGTAGGATTGTGAAGCTTTTGTCTTAACCGGCCAATAGGCAATTCGCCAATGACTGTTTGCAACGGCTCGGTTAAGTAGTGGTTGTCCTTGACGCCATTTTCGATCGCCTTGCGACGCCAATACCGTCACTGTGTTACTACCCTGCTGAAGTTCTATATAGTCTTCGACACTGTAACTTGGTTGAAATAATGTTTGGAGAATCTCTGTAGATAAGGCAATGGCTGATATACCCACAACCCTTTTTTGTTTATCTTCAGTACTTCGCGTCAACAAGAGATAAGTATCTTCTTTTCCTGTTTGCATGACCGCTATCGGTGCTGAACCTTCTTTTTTAGCTAATCTCAAACTATTTAAGCTTGCAGAAGTAATAGGTATACAACCATCCTCATCGGGCTCGTCTACGCTAGCATTGATAAGACAAGCCTGCTCAGCTTGAGGAAAAACCAGCTTTAAAGCACGTTCCTGTGATGCAATTAATCTTGGATCTTCTCTCTTGATGAGTGTAGCTAGATGTGGTGATTTTGCTGCCGCGGCCACTTGAGCACTATACGCAGCAATTTTATCTTCAACAGCACTATGAATAATGCCTACGATATAACGCTGTTTTTGCTCTATTGCTTGTTGGTGTTGTTGAGAAATATGTTGGTTTTGCCAAAGAAAGCCAGCAAATATCGCTAGGCAACTAAAAAACATCACTAAAGTAGCGATAGCTGGGTTGCCCATCAATTTTGCTAATCCCTTCATTTATTACTTTCCTGTATGGCCAAAGCCACCTTGCCCCCGTTCAGATAACGAAAAGTCATCCACTTGTTCGAAATCCACTTGAGCAACTGGCACAAACACCATTTGGGCAATTCTGTCTCCCACATCAATATCAAATGCTGCTTGGCTTCGATTCCAGCATGAGACAAAAAGTTGTCCTTGATAATCACTGTCGATTAAACCTACCAAATTACCTAATACGATGCCGTGTTTATGACCTAGGCCAGAACGCGGTAGTATTACAGCCGCTAAATTTGGGTCACCGATATATATGGCAATACCTGTCGGTATCAATACCGTTTCCTGTGGGGCAATGGTCAGTTTTCCATCAAGGCAAGCGCGTAAGTCCAAACCTGCCGATCCTGTTGTTGCATAATTCGGTAGTTCAATTGAATCACCCAATCTGTTATCTAAAATTTTAAGCTGAATTTTTTGCGTCATAGCGGTCAATAATAAGTCTCATTAAATCTCTTGCCAAGTGGCTTTTTAACGCGAGTGGCAGTAAGGCCTCACCTTGCTGCCAAAACACATATAATGTATTTGTATCGACACCAAAGCCAAGACCTTTACCCACCAGATTCGCGGCGATCATATCAAGTTGTTTTCGTTCCATTTTATCTTTGGCATAGTTGATAATATCGTCCGTTTCCGCCGCAAAACCTACGATAAAAGGTTTGACTTGCCTTTGTGCCACTGCAGCAATGATATCCTTGTTTTCAGTGACTTGAATCGCGCGCTGTGTCTCCACTGCTTTCTTAAGCTTACTCTCAGAGTACTGCTCGGGGCGATAATCTGCGACTGCCGCACAGCCAATAAAAATATCTATTTGTTCGATTTTTTCAATCGCTTCGAACATTTGTTGCGCTGTTTCGACATCCACTCTCTGCACCTCTGGTGGTGTTGCTAACGCCACTGGACCGGTTATTAGAATCACTTCTGCGCCTGCTTGGGCAGCCGCTGTCGCGATGGCAAAGCCCATTTTCCCAGAGCTGCGATTGCCAATAAACCGAACTGGGTCAATTGGCTCATGTGTTGGCCCTGCAGTCACTACAACCCGTTTACCACTTAACTTAGTCGGCAGGATAAGGTGCAACAACTCAGTGATTAATTGTTCTGGCTCAAGTAGGCGCCCTTCCCCATGTTCACCACAGGCTTGCTCCCCAGTAGCTGGACCTAATACCAGTACACCTCTGTCGGCAATCGTTGCTAAATTGTTTTGTGTCGCCTCGTTTGACCACATTTTGTTATTCATTGCCGGCGCGACAGCAATCGGTGCTGTTGTAGCTAAACACAAAGCCGTTAATAAATCTTCTGTTCTGCCATGCGCTAAGCCAGCAAGGGTATTGGCACTGGCTGGTGCAATTAAAACCCAATCAGCCCAACGTGCTAATTGAATATGCCCCATCGTTGATTCTTCATCAGCGTCGAGCAATGTCATGGCCACAGGACTACCACTTAATGTTTGCATGGTCAGCGGTGTAATAAATTCACTTGCTGCTTGGGTCATCACAACTTTGACCTCCGCGCCCTCTTTTATCAACAAACGTACTAAATCCGCGGCTTTGTAAGCTGCGATGCTTCCTGTCACGCCTAATACAATTTTTTTACCGTCTAGCGGTGTTTGTTCCGTCATACTTTTTCTGTTCCAGCAATTAGTTCTCTGAGATTGATGTCTTTTAACGTCGACTGCTGGACCTGCTCAAGTTCATCTAATAATGTATTGACGTTGTGGGCGATATCAATTCCCCCCCATATACTCTGGGCTTCCTCAGCTGTTCGCAAACAGGTTAAAACTTCGCTCACCTTGATGTTCGCAATATCTTGCGCTGGCTGATAACGGGGCTCGTCTCCTTGCAGCTCAACTAATAGACCGCCTTGTTCCAGTTTGCCTAACAAATCTTGCAAAATGCTATTGGTCAAGGTTGTTTCTGCCTCTAATTCATTGACAGTAAGAGCGGTTTTTTGCCCATAAAACCGTTTTGCAATACTTGCCATCAGGTTCATACCTACTTTTTCACGTAACCTTGGACTTAGCTCATATTGCTCGCCACCGTAGCTCACCCGCTTCGGGTGCTGCAAATAAAAAGCAACTTGCGAGCCTGTTAGTAAAATAAACCACGCTAAATAAAGCCAAATCATAAAGAAGAACAAAATGGCAAAACTAGAATAAATAGCGGTGTAATTTGAAGATGAAGCCACAAATGAAGCATACAGTGTACCCGTTCCAATCCATAAAATACCTGCTACTGTGGCCCCCATCAATGCAGGACCAAAATTCACATTGGTGTTAGGAATAAATTTATACAAAAAGGTAAATGCCGTAATAATCATCAAATAAGGCAATAACTTGGTCGCAGTTAAAATCAGCATTCCATAGGGCTCAATGGCTTGGAGCGTTAAAACGACATTATGGTTGAGTACAGTTGCTGCCACCCCCATTGCAGCAACGACCAGGACAGGACCAATCATTACAACGCTCAGGTAATCGGTAAACTGTCTTGCTAGCGTTCTGGCTCTTTTTACTTTCCATACAAAGTTAAAAGCATGTTCAATCTTTTGTATTAAGGAAATAATGGTGTAGAACAATATGGCTATCCCTAGTGTTCCTAATACACGAACATCTACATTTTGGACGAAACCAATGATACTGGTTGTTATTTCCGGGCCTTTTGGACCTAATGGCTCAAGCGCGCCCAACAGGAAAGGTTCTATTTTATTATGCACGCCAAAAGCTTTTAATACTGAAAATGCCACGGCGATTAATGGCACTAACGATAGTAATGTTGTGAAAACTAGGCTCATTGCCCGTAAGTTTAATTCCCCTTTTGCCAACTCTCTGACGATGATATAACTTACTCTCAGGGTATTTTTAATGGCCTTACGAAGCGCATTTGTTTGCTCAGCTGTTTCTTGCCATAGTGTCACTTGGAAGAATTGTTTTAATTTTGTCATGAAGTCCATTACAGCTATTGCCAGTCTTTATCTTTTAATGTTGTGTTGTCACTATACTGGATTATCAATGTCAATAAATTGATGTGTGACACCAAAATGCATTGCTAGATGTTCACCTAGAGCGGCAACACCATATCGTTCCGTTGCATGATGGCCTGCAGCAAAGTAATTAATGCCTAATTCTCTGGCTAAATGTGCAGTTTGTTCAGATATTTCCCCACTCAAGTAAGCATCTAAACCTAACCCTGCTGCTTGTTCAATATAACCTTGTGCAGCTCCTGTACACCAACCGATCGTCGTCATTGGCCGGTTATGTCCTTGGATTACCATCGGTTCGCGTCCTATTTTTTGCCTGAGTTCGTCAGCAAATTCCGGCACGGTTTTTGGTAAGGAAAAGCAACCACACATCCCCATAGCGGGATCGCCTGTTCCCGAAATTCTGCCATTGATTTCTATCGATAACTTTTCTGCTATTTGTGCATTATTCCCCAAAGTTGGATGGGCATCCAGCGGCAAGTGATAGGCGATAAGATTAATATCATTGAGCAAGAGCTGTTTAAGTCTGCGCTGCTTAATACCAATAATGCGTTGGTCTTCACCTCGCCAGAAATAGCCATGGTGAACAAGAATAGTATCGGCCCCGCAATCCAAAGCAGCATCAATTAGTGCCTGGCTCGCTGTGACTCCTGAGACTATGTGTTTGACTTGTTCATTTCCCGCAACTTGCAGGCCATTAGGGCAGTAATCATGGAACCTTGCTAGCTCTAATAAGGTCTCAATATGGGATATAAACTCCGTTCGCGTTATCATGATCGCATCATCCGCAGCCAATAAAACTGTCACTATAACAAAACTGAGGACAAGCAAATGGAAGTAGCGAGTATTATCGCGCTCAGCATGGGCGCTGCCTGGGCAAGCGGTATCAACCTCTATGCCACAATATTATTGTTGTGAGTATAGTAGATCTTCAATCACTTAGGTTATTTAGGCATTCGCTTGACATAGAAAGAGCTTATAAATCATGAAAAACATCCTTATTACTGGTTGCTCAACGGGCATCGGCTATAGTGCTGCCTCACTCCTGCATCAAAAAGGCTACCAAGTCATCGCTACCGTTAGAAAACATGAAGATGCGCAAATATTAGAAGCACAAGGTATTACTTCTACCTTACTTGATTTAGCTGACAGCGAATCCATTCTTTCTGCCTTTAATTTCGTCTGTGAACAGTTTAACGGTCGCATTGACGTATTGTTTAATAATGGGGCTTTTGGGCAGCCAGGGGCGGTCGAAGATTTGTCCCGTTCCGTCCTACGGGAACAGTTTGAAACCAATGTTTTTGGTACGCAAGAATTGACCAATTTAGTCATTGCCCAAATGCGCCAGCAAGGACATGGCAGAATTGCCTACAATAGTTCTATTTTAGGCATTATCTCACTGGCATATCGCGGCGCTTATAATGCCAGTAAATATGCCTTAGAAGGCTTAGCTGATACGATGCGGCTCGAGTTACAGGGTAGTAACATTCATGTCAGCCTTATCGAACCAGGCCCAATTGAAAGCCAATTTCGCGCTAATGCTTTTGTTAAATACCAACAAAATATTGATAAAAGCAGCAGCGCACACCGTGACACTTATGAAGCGATGGAAAAGCGACTGACCAAAGACGGGCCGGCGGCACCTTTCACATTGCCTGCCGAGGCTGTCGTCGATAAGTTGATTCACGTCATCGAAAGCAAGCGGCCTAAGATTCGTTATTACGTCACTTTTCCAACTTATTTGTTTGCCACTTTGAAACGATTGTTGCCACACCGTGCTTTAGACTGGGTTTTGTCTAAAGTCTCCGATGGATAACCTCTGCTCCTCGACAGTACATTGGTTAGGCTCCAAATATCAGTTCATCATTCTGCACATCAACTTTTATTTTATCGCCAGCCTTAAATACGCCAGATAATAAATCTTGTGCCAAAACATTTTCCAATTGCTGTTGAATGACCCGCTTTAAGGGCCTTGCTCCATAAACTGGATCGAACCCGGCTTGTGCGATTAAATCTAACGCTGCATCACTGATCTCGAATCCCATTTCATGTTCCAGCAAACGTTGTTTCAGCTGTCCTAACTGGATTTTCGCTATGGCGTGAATTTGCTCTCGCTCCAATGGATTAAATACCATAACATCATCGACTCGGTTGATAAATTCTGGTCTGAAATGTTGTCCAACAATCTCCATCACAGATGACTTCATTTGATCATATTGTTCTCCACCCGCTAAGGCCTGAATCACATCAGATCCTAGGTTAGATGTCATAACAATAACGGTATTTCTAAAATCAACTGTGCGGCCTTGGCCATCCGTTAAACGACCATCATCTAACACTTGTAATAAAATATTAAAGACATCTGCATGCGCCTTTTCAACCTCGTCCAATAAAATCACAGAATAAGGTTTCCGTCTAACAGCTTCCGTTAGATATCCTCCTTCTTCATATCCAACATAGCCTGGAGGTGCACCCACCAATCGCGCGACGCTGTGTTTTTCCATGAACTCCGACATATCAATACGTACCATCGCTTCGTCGGTATCAAATAAGAACGTTGCCAGAGCTTTACATAACTCTGTTTTACCTACGCCCGTTGGCCCTAAAAATAGGAAGGAGCCATTTGGCCTGTTTGGGTCGGATAAACCAGCACGAGCACGTCTAATCGCATTCGAAACAGAATTAACCGCTTCTTCTTGTCCGACCACTTTCTGGTGTAATGCTTCGTCCATTTTCAGTAATTTATCGCGTTCCCCTTCTAACATTCTGGAGACGGGGATCCCTGTCCATTTCGAAACCACTTCAGCAATCTCTTCTTCTCCGACTTTATTTCTTAATAAGGTGAAGTCTTGTGTATCGACTTGTTCAGCCATATCGCGCTGTTTTTCTAGCTGAGGAATCACACCAAAACGGAGCTCAGACATTTTTTCTAATTCGTTATTACGTGTTGCGACCTCGAGTTCCATCCTCGCTTTTTCTAGACTTTCCTTAATGTCCTGACTACCGTGCATCATGGCTTTTTCAGATTTTAATACTTCATCCAAGTCGGACAATTCACGCTCAAGTGAGGTAATTTCATTCTCTAAGGTTGTTAGCCGCTTCTTGGATGCTTCATCTGATTCTTTCTCAAGGGCAATTTGTTCAATTTTTAATTGAATCAAACGTCTATCTAAACGATCCATCGATTCTGGTTTTGAGTCCATTTCCATGCGAATACGACTCGCCGCTTCATCAATCAGATCAATAGCCTTGTCTGGTAACATCCGATCACTAATATAACGGTGTGACAATGTAGCTGCTGCAACTATGGCAGGGTCGGTAATATCAACGCTATGATGCACTTCATAACGCTCACTTAAGCCACGTAAAATACCTATCGTGTCTTCTACCGTCGGTTCACCCACCAATACTTTTTGGAAGCGTCGCTCTAAAGCGGCATCTTTTTCTATATATTGGCGATACTCATCTAAGGTTGTGGCGCCGATACAATGCAATTCACCTCTTGCTAGCGCCGGTTTAAGCATATTACCTGCATCCATTGCTCCTTCCGCTTTCCCGGCACCCACCATCGTATGGATTTCATCAATGAATAAGATGATTTGACCTTCTTGCTTGGACAAGTCCTTCAGCACCGCTTTTAGACGCTCTTCAAACTCGCCTCTAAATTTGGCACCCGCAATCAACGCACCCATATCTAACGATAATAAACGTTTGTGTTTCATCCCTTCAGGGACTTCGCCGTTGATAATTCTTTGGGCAAGACCTTCTGCGATAGCCGTTTTACCAACGCCTGGCTCACCGATTAAAACAGGGTTATTTTTGGTACGTCGCTGCAACACCTGAATGGTACGACGTATTTCATCATCACGACCAATCACGGGGTCTAATTTTCCCCTTTCTGCATACTCTGTCAGATCAATAGTGTATTTTTCTAATGCTTGGCGCTTCTCTTCAGCATTTTGGTCAGTCACGTTTTCCCCACCTCGTATTTGTTCAATCGCTGATTCAATGGCTTTTTTATTGGCGCCACTTTCCCTTAAACTATCACCCGCCTGACCCTTATCTTCAATGACAGCTAATACAAATAATTCACTTGATGCATATTGATCTTGGCGCTTTTGCATCAGCTTATCTACCTGATTAAATAAGCGGTTCAAGTCTTGTGAAATATGGATATCCCCATTACCACCTTCAACTTGTGACAAGCGGCTCAGTTGTTTTTCAAGTTCTGATTGATAAGCTGTTACATCGACACCGCTTTGTTTTAGCAATGGTTTAGCCGTGCCGCCTTGCTGCTCTAACAACGCTAGCATAAGGTGAGCTGGTTCGATGAACTGATGGTCACGCCCTATGGCGATGCTTTGGGCGTCACCTAAGGCTTCATTAAATTTACTGGTTAATTTATCGGCTTGCACGACTAGCCTCCCCTACAAAAAGTACGTGATTTACAGATGGGGGGAATATGACCAAAAATCAAGTCACTTGTCTATTACTTAGCTGAAATAGCCTGACTTACCTTAGTTAAACAGGCTTTCATTTCAGTGACATTGCACCGGATAGATGAATGCATCAAAAGGTGTACTTGGCTTGGCATTAATGGCGCCAATGCCACATGTCCTTCTCCCTTCACGCCAGTGATACGAACAGGATAAATGGCAGATTCCGACCATGCCGCTAACCTTGCAACACCCCCTTTTATTTTTAAAGGTGGGTCACTGTCTAAATGGATTTTGCCATGGGGAAATAAGGCGATGACTTCGCCCCGTTCTAGAGCACGTAATGCTTGACGTAATGCTTTTTCTGGTCTTCCTGCACGGTCGACAGGGATGCAGCCTGATGCTTTGAAAAGCCAATTTAAACCAGGCCGTTCGTATTCTTCCCTCGCAATTAAAAAACGCAGCGGCCGCCTACAAGCCGTAATTAATAGGAAGGGGTCTAAACCCGATACATGATTTGCCACCACAATCGCTGGGCCTGTCTCTGGCAATGGGATTTGTTGTGTTTCATCCAAACCATGGACATGTTTGCACAATAAACGCACGAGTCCATCGACCCAGTTAATCCCTTTATGTTGCCAGTTTACTTTAGCTGCACGGAGACCGAAATAAGGTAATGAGGCGAGTAGAAATACCAGTCCAAATACAAACCAAAGCATTAGTCGATTTCAAATGGCGTCGGATCACCGAGCCCTGTACGCATGATTTCTGGCATATCATCAATAAATTCAACCACTGTCGTTGGTTCACTACCACAATAATTGGCATCTAAAACCAAATCGATTTGCTTACCCAGTTGGTCAACAATGTCATCAACATCTGTCATTGGTACTGTTTCACCTGGTAAGATAAGAGTTGAACTCATCAGGGGTTCATTTAATTCTTCTAATAAGGCTAATGCAATCTTATTATCAGGGATACGTAAACCAATGGTTTTACGTTTTGGGTGCTGTAAACGGCGAGGCACTTCTTTTGTTGCGGGTAAAACGAAAGTGTATGCGCCTGGTGTGTTGGCTTTTATACTTCTAAAAACCGCGTTATTAATTTTAGCATAGAGTGATATTTCAGATAAATCACGGCAAACTAAGGTGAAGTTATGATCATCATCTAATTGACGTAGACGGCGAATTTTATCCATTGCACTTTTATCGCCCAAATGACAGCCCAATGCGTAACCCGAATCCGTTGGGTAGACAACCAAACCGCCTCGACGAATAATGTCGCACGCTTGATTAATCAATCGTTTCTGTGGGTTTTCTGGGTGAATTTGAAAACGCTGGCTCATCGTCTCACTGTCGAATTAGTAATAAAGAACGATCGCATGATACACAGGCCACCTATCTTTAGGTAAATTATCTTATTAACAGAGGCTTACCAAGATTGCCATATTGGCGTTACATTGGTCGGCAAATCTGGAATGCGCCCTAATTCGACCCAAGCGTTATCGGGTGAATGAAAATCTGAGCCACGTGACGCTAATAATTCAAAATCATTGGCCAGTTTGGCTAAGTTATTTATCTCTTCTGGATGTTGGCGACCAGATACGACCTCAATCCCCGCTCCCCCTAAGTGCTTAAACTCAGTGACCAAGCGCCTTAATTTGGTTGCCGTTATCTTGTATCGAGCCGGATGTGCAATAACCGCTTGTCCACCAGCGCCGTTAATCCACGTGACAGCCTGTTCTAGACTCGCCCATTCGCCTGATACATAACCGGGTTTATTGCGGACCATATATCGCTTGAACACATCTCCAATACTTTTTGCATGGCCTGCTTCTACTAAAAATTTAGCGAAGTGAACGCGGCCTAGCATCACAGGTGAGGCATATTGACTCGCCCCCTCATAAGCACCTTTTATCCCTGATTTTTCTAGCCGTTCTGCAATTTTAACAGCACGTTCCTTTCTATAATCTCGTATTTCAACTAATCCCTGTTGTAACTTTGTATTGTTTTTGTCAACATTCAGACCAATAATATGTACCGTGTTACTGCCCCAAGTGACAGATATTTCTACACCAGGAATAACGCTCAATGACGTGTCATTTGCAGCCAATTCCGCTTGTGATATGCCTTCAGTGCCATCATGATCAGTCAGCGCCAAAACATCAACACCGTGTTCGATAGCACGTGCAATGACTTCTTCAGGCCGTAAACTACCATCAGATGCCGTCGAGTGTGTATGTAAGTCATAACAAGTCATAAGCGCTATTTTACGTTAGAATAGCCGCTTATATCGTATCAAGCCAGGATCTTATGAAACTCTTTTTTGACTTTTTGCCTATCGTCTTGTTTTTTGTAGCATATAAGTTCGGTGGCGGCACCTATCAATTTGACGGTCAAGACTATGATATGAAGGGTATTTATGCTGCTACAACCGTCATGATTATCGCCACACTTCTCCAAAATGCTTATTCTTGGTTTCGCCATGGCAAGCTTGAAATGTCACACTTAATCACATTGGTTTTAGTTGTCATTCTTGGCGGTGCGACATTATGGCTTCAAGATCCGAACTTTATCATGTGGAAGCCAACAGTCGTTAATTGGTTATTTGCAGCTGGTTTTCTTGGTACCCAGTTATTCACTCATAAATCGTTACTAGAAAGAATGATGGCCGAGCATATACAACTGCCTGCTCTGGTTTGGTCACGCTTAAATACGGCTTGGGTTCTGTTCTTTATTTTATCAGGTGTGGCCAATCTTCACGTCGCTTTTAATTTTGATGAAGCAACCTGGGTCAACTTTAAACTCCTTGGTCTCCTTGCCTTAGCCATTATTTTTATTATTGATCAGTCTTTATATTTGAGTAAACATCTCATTGAGCCTATTGAAGCTAAAGAAGAAGGTCAGTTATGATGCGTTACGCCATTATTAGTGAGGATGTGCCGAATAGCTTACCTTTACGCTTAGCTTCACGCCCGGCGCATTTAGCACGATTACAGCTCCTACAGGCCGAAGGTCGATTAGTCATAGCTGGCCCCCACCCCGCAATTGATAGTAATGACCCTGGCGAAGCAGGTTTTAGTGGCAGCCTTATCGTTGCTGAGTTTGCTGATCTTGCAACCGCACAAGCTTGGGCAGATACTGACCCTTATGTCGCTGCAGGTGTCTATGCCCGTGTCACTATCAAACCTTTTAAACACGTTTTACCATGACGACTGTCGAGAAGTTAGAACTTGCTTTGGTTTGCCTTGAACCACAACGTCTTATCATTCAAGATGATAGTGCACTGCATGCTGGTCATGCTGGCAATACAGGGGGTGGTCATTACACGGTAACCATTGTTAGTTCTCATTTTGAGCACCTTTCTCTGCTCAAACGTCACCGCTTAGTTTATGATGCGGCTGCAACCTTAATGAAACGAGATATTCATGCGCTGAGCATTCAAGCGAAAACGCCACAGGAAACCTAATTACATTCACAATATGGCCGAATCAAATTCTCGTTTAACCCCAAACAAAGCTTTTTTATAGCAACAGGAACGCTTGAGAATGAGCAAGCTTTCTAGCTTGGCGATTGATTTGCGTAATAAAGTTAAAGGAGAATGTCAGTCTTATCAATTTGGCGGTGTAACACATTATCTTGATGACCGTGGTTACTTGCTAGCAAAACCGCTAATTGAACAGTCTGATGTCTTTTTCTATTTAATGAATGAGCATCTGACAGTCTCAACTAATGATGTTTCAGAAACAGGGTTGTCACTTGAAGTGGCAGGCCATTTCCCAGTCACTGAAGGCACAATACTCCGCATTAATTTTATTCGTTGGTAAAATAAAACATCCAAAGTAAAACTAAACGAAGTGCCTTTCGTTGTTCGCCGCATGCAATATTGGGAAGGAACGCCTTCCCTTGGCTTAGAACGTAATGTACTCGCATGTGGTGAAAAATTGAATAAGTTTTTCATCCAAGCCATTGAAGAGAATAAAGACCAATTGGCATTGGATAGTCGTGACCGCTTTGTTATCCAAGATTCCAAAATATTAGGCAGTCAATTAACCCATCTGATGCCTAATCTGCCTTTCTATCTTGGGCGTGATAATGACAATAAACGCATTATTCAAGCTATTGCTAATACTCAGGCAAATCAGGCGATACATGATATGAGCTTATGGCAGACTATCGGTGAGTTAGCCTCCAATATGGCTGAGTGGGTACGCGTGACATTGGATGACTTTACGCCTATTACTGATTTTGGCATTTATTGTTATCAAGACAAAAACCAGCAATGGCTATTACAAACTGAGCGTGATTTTGTATCAAAAAAGCAAAAATCTGTTTTTATTAATCCTACTTTGCTAGCCGACAAATACCGCTTTTTCCATTGCGACCTAACGGCCATTAAAAATACATCGATCGAACAAGAACCTAATTTGGAGCAACAGCTATCTCATCTACGCCGGCATAGCCCTCATCAAATTCGCCGGATTAGAGAAGTGTTACAAAGCTTATTTGCCGTGGGCGACTTAACTGATATCACGCCCATAATTGAAGCCGTTTACATCAAATAAACAACTTTAACTGGCTACCATCATATTGTTGATCCAGACCGCCCCCGTTCTGGTGCTACTTCTCGTTTCAATGTTGTCTGCTAGCGCTTCGATACCCATAAACATATCGCCTAAGTTACTGGCAATTGTGAATTCATCAATGGCATATTGAATCTCACCTTTTTCAACCCAAAAACCAGCAGCACCCTGAGAATAATCACCTGTCAAAATATTAACGCCCATACCCATGGTTTCGGTTACTAAAACACCCGTGTCCATCTGTTTTAACATCTCATCAAAACTAATATCACTATGTTCAATTGTTAAATTATGAGTGCCACCAGCGTTGCCGGTTGTTGTCATATTTAATTTGCGTGCTGAATAGCTATCTAATACATAACATTGTAAAACACCGTCGCGGATGACATCTCTTGGTGTCGTGGCAACACCTTCGCTATCAAATGAGGCACTGCCTAAGCCTTTAATTAGATGTGGTTGCTCATGGATATGCATAAAATCAGGGAAAATTTGTTTCCCTAAATGGTCCACTAAAAATGAAGATTGGCGGTATAAAGCACTACCCCGAATCGCTGAAATAAATTGTCCAAATAATGTCGGTGCAATATCTGCCGCAAATACAACTGGATAATGACCCGTTGTAACCGTTTGTGGGTTGAGGCGATTTAATGTATTTTCTGCCGCGCGTTGACCGATAAGTTTTGCGGCATCAAGGTCTTTTGCATCGCGGGCTAAATCATACCAATAATCTCGTTGCATACCTTTGTCATCTTCACTGATTAAAGTACACGACACGCTATGCCTTGTTCCGGTACTACTACCCATAAAACCATGGCTATTGGCATAAATTCGCTCGCCCTGGTGACTTGAAACGCTGCCCCCTTCGGAATTACTAATCCGTTTATCAACGTCAAAACCGGCTTGTTCACATTCTGTTGCTATTTCTATTGCTTGTTCTGCCGTCACATCCCATGGATGGTAGGTTGATAAATCGGGGAAGTCTGTTGCCATTAGGGCCTTGTCCGCTAGTCCTGCACAGGCATCTTCTTCTGTGTGTTTTGCTATACCACATGCCGCAGTGACTGCATCTTTAATGGCTTGCTCAGATAAATCCGATGTACTGGCTGACGCTTTGCTGTCTCCAAAATAAACGGTTAAGCCCAGGCTTGTATCATTATTGTATTCTAATGTCTCAACATCCCCTTGTCTGACTGTGACAGATAGCCCTTTGCTATGGCTGACACCTGCCTCTGATGCAGTTGCCCCTTGTTGTTTTGCTTGCTCTAGTACCATTTCTGCTGCACGCTGTAATGCTGCTGGATTTACAGAATTTGTCATTTTCGTTCCATAAGTAATAAGTTTAAGTCTGTCGCTTTAATGTGACTGACAAACGGGACAGTTTGGATTGGGTTTTAACTTTATTTCTCGCCATTGCATCGTAAAGGCATCTAATATTAATAAACGCCCCGCCAATGATTGGCCTATGTTACTGAGTAGTTTTATTGTTTCGACTGCTTGAATACTGCCAATCACACCTAATAATGGCGATAATACACCGACTTCAGAACAGGTTTGCTGTAATTCGCCTTCATCTTGATAGAGACATCGGTAGCAACCACTGCCTTCTTGTCTTGGATCATAGACGGTCACTTGGCCTTCCATTCTTATGGCCGCACCCGATACTAATGGCATGTTCATTTTCTGCGTGACGGCATTAAGCAAAAAGCGGGTTTCAAAATTATCACTACAGTCAACAACAACATCTACCATCGACACCTGCTGCTCCAGTGCTGTTTGATCTAAACGCTGTGCGATTATGTTGACGGTAACTTCTTTATTAAGCGTGGCGATAGTCTCTGCTGCTGACGTTACTTTTTCCTGGCCCAGCGATTGTTCTCGGTGGATAATTTGACGCTGTAAATTTGACAATTCCACCTCATCGTTGTCGACCAAGGTCAATTGCCCAACACCAGCAGCTGCAAGGTAAAGCGCAACTGGAGAGCCTAAGCCACCTAGGCCAATCACCAAAACATGACTATTTAGCAAACGTTGTTGTCCTTCAAAGTCCATTTGGGGCAACATCACTTGCCGACTATAGCGGAGCAACTGTTCGTCGTTCATTTTTGGATACGTTGTGTCACATTCATCCTACTATTATACCGTTTGGCGACCAAGGGTGACCCGATCATTATTACCAAAGTCTTTGCGCGTTTCAATTTCTTCTAAGCCTGCTTGCTGAAACAAGTCCCTGATTGCTTTTGCTTGCTGAAAGCCATGTTCTATCATCAACCAACCCTTTGGCTTTAAGCAATCTTGTGTTTGCTCAATAATGGTACGGATATCATCCAATCCATCTGCTCCGGCAACCAGTGCTGAAAGCGGTTCAAAACCTACATCCCCTTGCTGTAAATGTGGATCATTCACCTCAATATAGGGCGGGTTACTAATAATCATATCCAAGCTGTGCTTTGCAATACCTGATAACCAATCACCTTGCCATAAAATCACATTATCAAGTGCCATTTGCGTTATATTCTGTTTTGCTACTGCTAAGGCCGCTGCATAATAATCTGTTGCGATAACGGAAATATCTGCCCTTTCTGATGCCAGCGCTAGACCAACCGCACCTGTCCCCGTCCCCAAATCGGCAATGCACATGTTTGGGCTTATCTTTTCTAATGCTACACTCACTAATACTTCGGTATCGGGACGTGGAATTAACGTATCAGGCGTGACTCTCAAATCTAATGTCCAGAACCCTCTTTGGCCAGTTATATGTGCGACAGGGCGCCCTTCTAGACGTTGTTTTAGATAAGTCGAAAAAGTCTGCTGCTGTGTATCCGTTAATGCTTTATCTGGCCATGTGTGCAAATAAGTTGGATTACACTTCAGTACGTGACATAGTAAAACGGTACAATCGATTTCGGGACTTTCTGAATTTGATAAGGATTGTTTGCCTGTTTTTAAGGCTTGATCGATCTTCATAAATTGTTTTTAAATACTCAGATCAGCACAAAGATAGCTAGTACAACAACAGCAGTAGCCAAACCAATCACGACCGGGTTCAACTGCCCAATGCGTTTGGTCATTTGTGTCAACTTTTCATCGTTATCATCGTTTGTTGTGATATCCGTTGGTTGCTCATAACTCGCTAAATGCTTATCAACTTGTAATGTAACTAACGGCGCTATCATGGCCGACAATGAATTATCGAGATATTGTTCAACAGCAGCCATCACTTTGGGGCCAATCTGCATACCTAATTCAACTTGCATTTTATGCTCTTGTTTAGCCAACAGGGTCTGTGCCTGTATCGCGAGTGCATCTGAGGCTTGTTTTGATACGTCACTATTTGCTGTCATTTCTTCAACTGCTTGCTTGGCATGCATGGTAACTGAGTCAGTGACTCGTCTCTCTATGTTAGGCTCTAGACTGCTCAATACCACTGGCAGAATTGTGGCCAATAATTGTTCTTTTATTGAAGGTAAAGCTTGCTCAACTTCTGTTTGTATTTGTTCTCATAGCTACTGCGTATTTTGGCTCATTTGCTGAGATACGTCTACTGCGACCTGTTGTGCTTGTTGTTTAAAACTTCGGTAACAATTTTTGCTCAATAATCTCAACCACTTTCGCCGTCATCGTCGCTTTATCCACTTTAACCACGAAAGATTGTTGCTTGGGCACGCTTTCCGCTTGTTGTTTTAATGCCGTCATAATGTCATCAACCAAACCTGTTTGAGGTGGTTTATTTAAAACAGAAATCGCACTAACTGCAAGGGCATTATCGGTATCCAGCCCATCCATCATGACATCCATAAAAATAATGTCTGAATTTCGCTGACTTGTTTCTATATAATTGAGGCTTCTTCTGCACTATTGGCTTCAGCCACATCAATGTCATGGAGGGCTAATGCTTTTTTTAAGGACATCCGTGCAACACGGGAATCATCAACTATCAACCCCTGCATCTGGTTATTACCGGCTATTTGACACGGTGCACTTCCATCTTAATCTGAGTGACCTGTTGTCCTAACATGACTATTTCACCTTTGTAGCGCTCAGCCATATCACTAGCAAATTCAAAGAAATATGTACGCTGCAGTTGCAGCCTCCCTTGCCGGTTACGTTGTAGTCTCAATTTTTTCCGACCCACTGTATCATTTAAAAATGTTAGTTCTGTTTGCTCACATTTTCTTCTTGCTGCTTTAATGGCTATTTCGGCCACGCCTCGGCTGTCCCACCAAAACCATAATAGTCCTAGAATGAGTAATAATGTTAGGCCATTGTCCATTAGCCTAAATCCCCCCACAATGTTTGTATGACGGCGATCGCGGATATCGCTGCTGTCTCAGTC
This sequence comes from Gammaproteobacteria bacterium, assembly GCA_029248745.1. Classification (GTDB taxonomy): domain Bacteria; phylum Pseudomonadota; class Gammaproteobacteria; order Nitrosococcales; family Methylophagaceae. Next base: position 116,597 of record JAQWIT010000004.1, on the reverse strand, counting down.
CTCAAAATTCTTGGTCCAAACTTTACTACTTGAAACCCTGAACTGATGGCCTGTTGTACTTCTTCGTCGCTAAAGCCTCCTTCTGGGCCGATTAATAAACTCACTTCCGATTGTAGTTGTAAATTCTTAAAACCCTCTCCTGCTTGCGGCTCTAGAATAAGTCGTGTCCCTTGATTGTAACGCGCTAGCATCTCTTCATAATCTTGAATATCAGCCAAAGTAGGCACCACATTACGCCCACTTTGTTCACATGCGCTAATGATCACGCCTTCCCAATGTGTTCTCTTTTTATCGGCACGTGGCCCAGAGAACTGACCATTACACCGTGTTGTGATAACTGGGACAATTTCCGTCACACCCAACTCCACCGCTTTTTGTAGGGTGTAATCCATTCTGTTGCTACGGGAAACACTTTGGATAAGTCTCACTGGCAGGGGAGATTCATTTTTTTCGTTTATTTGACTGCTGATACTCGCAAAAGATTCACGCTTGCTGACCTTTTGTAATTCGGCACTAACTTCAAGCCCTTTGCCATCAAACAAATTAATTCTAGCGCCTTCTTTTAATCGTAATACCTGTATAGCATGACGATGTGCTTGTGGCGGCAGATTAAGCAGTTCATGATTCTTATTCAACTCTGGACAGTAAAATCGCGGAATTCGCATTCAAGCCTCATTTGTAATATCTTCATGGTTATTCTCAAAAATGTCGTCCATTTGGGGAAGTGAAGCATCTTCCTTTATACTCAAATCATGCTGATTGATATCGTGACTATTCAACACATTATTACTTATATTGGCGACGCCAAACGCTTACCTCATATTAGTGTGGCCGTCCGTCATTATAAAGCGGACAACGGTATCCTGACAGAAACAAATTTACTACTACAATCCCACCTAGACTCCGCATTATCTTGAAATCACTTCATTCCACCTTTAAAGACGAGCCATGATACTTCCTTTTATACAACCAGATTGGCCAGCCCCCCAGCATGTACATGCTTTCTGCACCACGCGCACCGGTGGTATTAGTTCTGCACCCTATGATAGTTTTAATTTGGCCAACCATGTTGATGATAATCCTCAACATGTTGAACAAAACCGGCAGATTTTGGTACAAAGTGCACAACTTCCCGAGTCACCTCGGTGGTTAACACAACATCACAGCACTGATGTCATTAACAGTCTTGACTGGATTGAAGATATGCCCGCAGACGGCTTATTCTCATCAGCGGAAAACCATGTATGCGTTGCTATGACTGCTGACTGCTTACCCGTCTTGATTTGTGACAGGCAAGGCTTGGAAGTCGCTGCCGTTCATGCTGGCTGGCGCGGCTTAGCCGATGGGATTATTGAGCGAGCTGTTACGCAATTTACCTCTCAAAGGCATGATCTTTTAGTTTGGCTTGGACCTGCCATTGGTCCTAAACACTTTGAAGTGGGCCAAGATGTCGTTACTGCTTTCACAAACCATATGCCCGAAGCTGAAACCGCTTTCACACCCCTCAGTAATGGTCAAATGATCGCTGATATCTACTTATTAGCTCGCCAACGCCTTAAGGCCTTGGGCATTGATACTGTTTTTGGCGGTGAACATTGCACTGCTGGTGATTCCGAACAATTCTTTTCTTATCGACGTGATAACGTTACAGGCCGAATGGCATCATTGATATGGATAGCGCCCTCGTAACACTGCTTTAAGAGAGCCTATTGTTCTTTCAAATAAGGTATAATTCTGAGATTAATTTTTGTGTTTAACCATCTATGGAATTATTGCTCTGGATTATCGGTTTTAGCCTGTTAGGCGGTATTGCCAGTGTTGTTTTGGCTTCTAGTTTTCTCCTCCTGTCAGAAAATGCACGCACGTTCACTGTTCCCCACCTCGTTAGTTTTGCTGTAGGTGCGCTACTCGGCGCAGCTTTTCTTGGTTTGTTACCGCATGCACTTGCGCATCAGCATGCCATTGACCCCCACGATATTGGTCTAACACTTTTACTTGGCTTACTCACTTTCTTCCTACTCGAAAAACTGGTGCTGTGGCGACATTGTCATCATGATCATTGTGATGGCCATCTTCCCGAGGATGATCAGCAAACAGAACATCAAAATAACCGGGCCGCTGGCACCTTGATTTTAGTTGGAGATGCCATTCATAACTTCATTGACGGTATTTTGATTGCCGCAGCCTTCATGACTGATATTCATCTAGGCATTGTAACCGCTTTGGCGATAGCTGCCCATGAAATCCCACAAGAGCTTGGTGATTTCGTTATTTTATTAAGTAGTGGATTCACCAAACAAAAAGCACTTTTTTATAATATCCTTTCCAGTTTAGGTACCGTCATCGGAGCTTTATTAGCCTATTTTGCACTGGATGGGCTGCACCATGTATTGCCTTATATTTTAGTCATTGCTGCGGCTAGTTTTATCTATATCGCTGTTGCTGATTTAATTCCTGGATTACACAATAAAGTTAAACCCTCAGAAACCTTGCAACAAGTCCTACTTATTTCGGCAGGTACCATTTTTATTTTCATCACACACAGTACGCTGCACTAAAACTTTATGTCCATTGCGTCATATAAGGTTCTCATCGTTGGTCCATCTTGGATTGGCGATATGGTTATGGCCCAATCCTTGTTTATTGCCCTTAAGGCTAAACACAAAGACTGCATTATTGATGTCTTAGCTTTAGCATGGACGAAACCTCTTTTAGATCGCATGCCCGAGGTTAATGAAGCCATTCCAATGCCGATTAATCATGGTGTTCTGGGCCTAAAAATGCGGCGTGCTATAGGTCAACAGCTACAAAGCAGACAATATGACCAAGCTATTGTTCTACCTAATTCTTGGAAATCAGCTTTGATTCCCTGGTTTGCCAATATTCCAAAACGGACAGGGTGGAAAGGGGAAGTTCGTTACGGCCTGTTAAATGATCTCCGGACACTGGATAAACAAACTTTGCCTATGATGGTCCAACGCTTTGTTTCCTTGGCAAATCCTTCTGAGCAATCTCAACTTGCGCCTGATTGCCCAATCCCTAAAATGATCGCTAAGACAGGCGCTTTCGAAATATCACCATTAAAATCAGTACAAAAAAGGCTGATTCTTTGCCCTGGTGCTGAGTTTGGGCCTGCCAAACAATGGCCTGCACAATCTTACGCTGAAGTTGCGATTGCTCTGATTGAACAAAATTGGCAAGTTGTCATTCTAGGATCAGAGGCCGATAAAACCATCGCTGATAAGATAGAAAACTTGGTATCAAACAAAGATGAAGCTATGCTATTTAATTTATGTGGCCAAACAGCTTTAAATGAAGCCATAGACTTACTAGACACTGCGGATACTGTTATCTCCAATGACTCAGGTTTGATGCATATTACCTCTGCCTTACGAAAACCATTGATTGTTATTTATGGCCCTACTTCGCCTACCTTTACGCCACCGCTATCTCAGAACGCACACTTCCTCCAAATTGATGTCGAGTGTGGCCCGTGCTTTCAGAGAACATGCCCCAAACAACATCATAAATGTATGCAAGGTATAACTAGTGTTGATGTGCTAACATCCCTTTATCTTTTACAAAATACAGAACATCGATAATACTCATGGATATGCAGCCGTCTAATCTCGATATTACGCGTATTCGATTCTTTACTGCTTTCGCGAGCTTATTACTTTCACTACAAGCTGTTTACTTCGACGATATTATCAATCGCGATGGCATTATGTATTTACAAATGTCAGAAGCGTATTTATCTGGTGGGCTTGCTGCAGCAAAAGCTATTTACGACTGGCCAGTCTTTTCGATTTTGATTGCATGGTTACACCAATTCACTACTCTCCCCCTCGAAAGTTGTGGCTTTATTCTCAATAGCTTTTTCTTCATTGTTTTAACTGATGCTTTAGTTTTAATTAGTAGTTTACTAATTAAAACACGTCAACAACTAACTATTGCCGCCGCTTTAATCCTCTGTTTTGTTCCGATTAATGAGTATCGTGATTTTATTCTGAGAGATCCTGGCTATTGGGCTTTTTCTAGTATAGCCCTGTATCACTTTATGCAGTTTACCAAAAATCCGAATTACTTCTCAGCAACACTCTGGCAAGTTTTTATCGTAACGGCAGTTTTATTTCGCATAGAAGGGAGTGTTTTATTATTAGCACTACCCGTTTATTTGTTCTTTACATTTCCAACTTTGTCAGCTGTTGGGTATTTTTTACAGTCTCTGTATTTAGCTATTGCAGCTGCCATACTGGCTTTATTAACTTTGGCTAGTCAAGCTGAACTAAGCGATGCTTTTGGCAAATTCGAATCTATCCTTCAATATCTTAATTTCGACACTTATATAGAAAAATTAGGAAATGCTTCATTTGTCTTGGAGCAACAAGTTTTAAACAAGTATTCGGATGAGTATGCACATCTCATCTTGATTGCTGGTTTACTCGCCATGTTAGCTTATAAGCTACTAAAAACATTTTCCATTAGCTACATTATTATTTACGTTATTTCCACATCAAGTGCGAATACACACCTTCATCCTAGATTACAAAAGCTCTTACTTTATTTCTTTCTGATTAATATCTTTATTCTCTGCACTTTCTTATTTAATGCTTATTTTATTTCTAGTCGTTATACTGTTTTAGCCCTTATCAGTTTGCTTCTACTCTTCCAGTCTCGGCTTTGCAATGGTTTAGAATCTCTTTGGCTTGAAAAAAAGACACTCTTAATGACAATTGTAGGGTTGTGCCTTTTTTACAATGTCGCAGATACCGCAACATCATCAAGTTCTAAGACCTATATTAAAGACACTGCATTATGGGCAGCACATAATATTCCTGAAAGAAGCCTTGTTATGACGGATGATGAATTTATGCTTTATTACTTTGAGAGGGAAAAAACCACTTCGACTGTCTGCGCAAAAAAAATCTTTCGACGGATAGATTTTCTTCGCGAATATCACCATAAAATGCCCTATCTTCATGGCCCATGTAGCACTCCTGAATCCAGCGACTATAAACAATATGACTATATGATCGTAGTGGAGAAAGAGCGGTACCCAGAACTTATTGGTTTTTTGAAAACGCTCAATTTAGAACGGGTTCTCTACAACGAAAATGAACGCCTAAATGACGGGGCATCAGTTTACAAAGTAGTTAAATAAACATGTATGAGTTCTTTGGAAATAATTGGCCGTTGGCCCTAAAACAAAACTCACTATACTCTTTTAACACTTTATGGCAGTTACAAGCCGATTGGTTTGAAGAACCCAATATCCGACGTGGTGGCTGGAGCGGTGTCGTCAAAATTCCACTGAAAAACGGGAAAGATGAACCCAGTTATATATTTATCAAACGTCAAGAAAACCATACAAGTCGTACATGGAGGCACCCTCTTTCAGGTATCGCAACGTTCCAAAAAGAATATGAAAACATCAAACGTTTTCACCATTACCATATCCCTACATTGGAGCTCGTCTATTTTGGGACAAGAACATACAATGGTAATCTACAGGCCATTATTGCAACACAAGATTTAGCAGGTTATTTTCCACTGGATACATTACTTCCAAGTTCAGACTTGGGCACTATAGATAATTGGAAAACTAAACGGTCTTTACTTATTGCCACGGCGAGAGTGCTTAGCCGAATGCATCAACATAATATCCAACATAATAGCCTTTACCCCAAACATATTTTTGCTAAAAAAGTTAATAATGACTGGGATATCAGAATTATTGACTTAGAGAAAGCAAAACGTCGACTATTAAAACGAACTGCGATCTTAAGAGATCTTGGCACTTTACGACGCCATACTTTGGATTGGACAGTTAAAGAACAAATGACCTTCTTTAAAGCTTATGTGAATGAAACAAAACTCTCGCCAAAGTCGAAAAAGCTTTGGTATCAAATTCAAGACCGTGTGTTAAACAAATCAAAATAGTCTCAAATTTTTATCCCTTGTTATACTGTTCATCCTTAACTGACATTACTTATACTAAAAGACCTTTTTTATGATCGTATTAGGCTTATCAGGTGCCGTAAACCACGATGCTTCGGCAGCACTTTATATTGATGGAAAACTCATTGCCGCGGCGGAAGAAGAGCGCTTTCTGCGGGATAAACATGCTAAAGGTCGGATGGCTTATCACGCTACTCAGTTCTGCATTAAAGAGGCTGGTATCACGCCAAAAGATATTGATATTGTTGCTTTTCCGTATTCTGAGATAGATCTTAAGTCACCCGCTCGATGGCATTACGCAAAACGCTACTGGTATGCACCAGATCGTGGGTTGACCGCGCTCTTGAATGGTAATCGCCGTTATAAGCGTAACCACGATGCCGTGATGAAATTACTCGATGATCTCGGCATTGGTGCTGATCGCGTCAAATTTGTACCTGTTGAACATCACTTAGCGCATGCAAGTAGTGCTTATCACTTAAGTGGCTTTAAAGAAAAAACAGCTATTATTGGTATTGACGGTAAAGGTGAGTATGCCACAACCTTTTTGGGTTATGGTGAAGATGGCCAAATCCATAAAATCAAAGAATTTTATGACCCTGATTCTCTTGGAGGTATGTACGGTGCTTTGACCGAATTCCTCGGCTTTGAAATGTTAGACGGTGAGTTCAAAGTGATGGGTATGGCACCTTACGGTGATCCGACCCGATTCGACTTCTCACAATTGATCGAATTTGGCGATGGTGAATTTAAAGTTAATACTGAACTCGTCAATACTTTAGGCACACGACGTTACAAAAAAGACGGTAAAGGTTATTTTTTCAGTAAAAAGCTGTTGGAATGGCTCGGCCCAATGCGGGATGGGGATGAAATTGACGATCCTTACATCGATTATGCTGCCAGTATTCAGGATTTATTAGAAAAAACGGCATTACATCTTATCGATTATCACCTTGGCGATATCATTCGTGAAACAGGCAAAGTCTGTTTTGCAGGTGGTGTTGCACTAAATGTGAAGCTAAATCAGCGCATTATCGCGATGGATGGCGTGAAAGAGTTGTTCGTACAACCCGCTGCCAGTGATGCGGGTACCGCTATTGGTGCCGCTAGCTATGCCTCACAAATGGCCGGTATTGCTGTTGAAAAAATGGAGCATGTCTACCTTGGTCCTTCTTACACAACCGAAGAATGTATCTCTGCCTGTCATGCTCATGAGCAGGAGGTTAACTGGACCAAGCTAGATGATGTTTGTAGACAAACCGCAGAAATACTTAACCATGGTAATCCTGTTTCTTGGTTCCAAGGTAGAATGGAATTCGGTCCACGCGCATTGGGTAACCGTAGTATTCTCGGTAGCCCTAACCATTCTGGCGTTGCTGACCGCATTAATGCTCAAATTAAATACCGCGAGCGCTGGCGTCCCTTTTGTCCAAGTATGTTGGATACAGTTGCCCCCAGTATTTTACAAACAGATCACCCAAGTCCCTATATGACATTCACTTTTGATGTCGCTGAGGAATGGAAATCACGCATTCCTGAAGTTGTTCATGAAGATGGAACTGCACGGGCTCAAATTGTCACGGAAGCGACCAACCCACGTTATTACCAATTACTCCAAGAAATGGAAAGATTAAATGGTAATGGCGTCGTTTTGAACACCTCGTTAAACCGTCGTGGTGAGCCTATGGTCTGTAGCCCTACTGATGCTTTGAATATGTTTTTTGGCTCGGATTTAGAATACCTTGTTATGGAGGATATTTTAGTCTCAAAGGTTTAAAGTCAATTTTTTAGCTTACTGATTTCGGCCTGTAGTCGACCATTTTCTGGGTAATCTCTTTTTAATAGCGTAATAAACTTATTCCACTTGCGGGTCATTTTTATTTTGCCAAAAGCGCGGCAATGGCTTGCTATTGGAATAGCATCTGAGTTGCCGATGTTATCAATAATAACAGCCGTTCCCTTCTGCTCATTTTGCCTTTGATAAATGATATTTTTTGGCTTGATCGACATCGTTATTATATTTTGATTAAACAAATATGTTTTTAGTGCTTGTAGCGCCGTAATTAAGCCTTCAATATTCTGCTCTGTTAGCTCAGTAGACTCGAAATAGTATTCAAATGTTTTACCAACTTGACCATCTGTATCTCTGACTAAATCAAAGACGGCTCCAGGGCCCATTGAAGTTGGCTCTACACCATAAAACTGGGGTAGCATTTCCCAAGTGATTTGGCGTTTCTGTAAAAATTTATAGTACGCTTGCTCACGACGCGTTTCTTCTTCTCCGCGTAAAACAACCACCTTAATACAACGGTCCGGATTATCTGGATGGACATAACACTCTCGGTGCAGCCCTTTACCTACCATTGCTTCAGGTTGAAGTTCAATCATCTTTATAGCCATTTGGATTCTGGCTCTGCCAACGCCATGTATCAGTCATCATGTCATCTAGCGACTTTTCTGCTCTCCAGCCCATTTCCTCATTGGCTAATTGCGGATTGGCGAAATACTCAGGTACGTCCCCAGGACGCCTCTCAACTATCTCATAGTTAATTTTATCGCCGTAAACTTTTTCAAAAGCATTAATGACTTCTATTACACTACTACCACGGCCAGTACCCAAGTTATAGGTCAAACATTGCCCTTGTTTTGTTTCTGTTTCAGCTATTCTTTCCAGTGCTTTAACGTGCCCTTTTGCCAAATCTACAACATGAATGTAGTCCCTGACACCCGTTCCATCTACCGTAGGGTAATCACCACCAAAAACAGACAATTTTTCACGTTGACCGATCGCCACCTGTGCAATGTAAGGCATTAAATTATTTGGTATGCCATGGGGATCTTCACCGATTAACCCACTGTCATGTGCACCTATTGGATTAAAATAACGTAATAAAACAGCTTGCATATTAGATGCTAATGTAATGTCTCGAAGCATTTCCTCAACCATATATTTAGTTCTGCCGTATGGGTTCATCATACGTAATGGAAAATCTTCTGTTATTGGTACCGTATCAGGGTCACCATAGACTGTTGCTGAAGAGCTAAAGACCACTTTATTAACCGAGAATGATTGCATTACTTCAAATAGAATCATGCTCGCATCTAAATTATTTTGATAATACATCAATGGTTCAGCACATGATTCACCTACAGCTTTGAGACCTGCCATATGAATAACGGCATCAATCGGATGTTGATTAAATACCTCCGTTAATGCCGCTTTATCTCGTATATCTATTTGATAAAAAAAGGCTGTCTTTCCCGTAATTTCTTTCACGCGTTCCAGGGCTGTATCAACACTATTAGACAAATTATCTGCCACGATAACATCATAATCTGCTTGCAATAATTCGACGCAAATATGGCTACCGATATAGCCTGCTCCACCTGTTACTAGTACTGTTTTAATGGTTGTCTCCTGCTTTTCGTTTTTCTTCTACCATTGTCTCAATAATGGCAGCCACTTTCTGTGGCATGCTATACAAATCTTCTGATTCAGCATAATGCAATGCCTTCTTGGACCATTGCTGCAATTTACCTTTATCTAACATACTGGCCAATTGGTGATTAAAGGCTTGTTGTTCAAAAGGCTCGGCTGATACTAAGCCCGTGTCAGACTTAATAATATGTCCAGCGTAACCACATGCACCCGATACAAACGCCGGTAAGCCAGCTACTATGGCTTCGAGTATCACCGTTCCAGTGTTTTCTTTCCTTGCAGGGTGTAAAAATAAATCTGTTCCAACTAGAAATTCTGGTACATCACTACGGCCACCAAAAAAAGTGACATTGTCTGCTACACCCAGTTGTCTTGCCTGACTTTCAAAAGCTGGGATAGTATCTTCGCCTAAGACAAATAACTTAGTTTTTTCACGCAATATAGATGATAAAGAGGCCAGACCAACAATGACCCTGTCAACACCTTTACGTTTAAAGCCACTACCTACCATCAATATTACTATGTCTTCATCGCTTAATTGAAATTGTGTTCTGAATTGTTGACGGCGGGTTTGCCAATCATCACTGCGCTTTCTATTCGGATCAATACCCGGAGGTAACATCACCAAACGATTATCAGGCGTATTGTAATGTTGCTTAAACTTATCCCGTTCTATATCAGAAATCATCAAACCAACCGTTTGGCTGTCAGGTCCAAAAACGGCTTTTTCATTTTGACGATAATATTTCACTCGACCACTAAATTGCATAACAGGATAATTGCACTGTTTTTTCACGCGATCGATGTAACACGGATCGGCAGCATAGTAGAGATCAAGACCCGGCATTTTATTGAAACCAATCACTAGGTCATAGTTACCTTTAGCTAAACGCGGCTTGATTTCTGCTACGTAATTGGCTACTTTACTGTGGTTGGTAAGGCCTTTCGGTTTAATCACTTCGACGTTAAAACCTTCTGGTATTTCACCTTCACATTGCATCACAAAGACATCAATCTCAGCCCCTTTGGCATAACACAGGCTTAAAATACGAACACAGTCTCTTGCTAAACCGCCAAAAGGAAACAATTTATATAGACACACAGCCAGCTTCATGATGATAAGCCCTGTCTTGAGACAAAACTGAGTTGCTTTGTCCATTCGCTGCCCTGCCAATTCTGTAGAAACCGGTTCTTATCCTCTGAAAAGGCTTTGTTAAAAGTATGGCGGCAATAGTGCGCGCCATTCATCGCGTCGAGATCAATTAATGAAATCTGACCCGACTCATCTAGTAAAAAATTACTGGCTTTTAGGTCACCATGACTTATTTGTTCATGTTCTAATATCGTAAACATCGCGTTGATTTGTGCTACTTCAGTCTCTATCGGCTCACGTTGTTCATAGACAGATGACAATTCTTCTGCTTGAGTATATTCAGTAATAAAATAAGCTTGATGACGTAAACCAAATTGCCTTTGTTCAATGAACCCCAAAGGCCTTGGGGTTGGCAAGCCGATAAATTCTAATAGGTTGGCATTTCGCCACGACACTGCAGCACGACTCGGCCGTAGACAACGGCGTAAAAAATGGCTTGTACTTTTCATATTGTAACGTTTTATAACAAGCTGCTGACCCTCTATCTCTACCTTAACAACTGTTGATGAATTTCCTTGTTTTAGAGATTGTCCGTCGGACATAATCTGTTCAATATTTTTTGTGAATGCATCTGTATCACCATTTAAAAACTCACTACGAAATGCTGACTGCTGAGAAAAATTAGCTTGATACCGTGTCATAGAACAGTTTCTAAATTGCTTTTTAAGGTAATTTCGTTTTCTTCTATCCCACGCTTTTTGGCAGTACTTAGCAAAAAACTTTTTCTCATGGTCGTTATACACACTTTGGCGTTGGCGATAGTATTGTTCAATATAAGGGGTTAATTCTGCCTGCTCTTCAGGTGTGAACTCAGACACGAGATGAGCCAAGTTTTGTAAACTCTTCTTCGGGCTTAAGCCTTGACCTACTTGTTGGGCTTTTATTGAACCTAGATCGATTAGATACAACTTGCCTTCAGCCAACAAAAAATTGTCGAGATGAATATCATTTTGATAAGCACCGTGAATATGTAATTTGGCAATCATCTCAAATAGCGCCGGAAGTTGAGCCTGTCTATCGGCTACAGACACTGATAACAATGTTTTAGCCTTATTAACATATTGATAGGCAATACTTAGGCACCCTTGCTGGTTACCGGCTGCAAATAACATTTTCGGTACGTTAACACCGGCTTGTTTGGCAATACGGTGGCCATCATATTCTCGATCTATTTCTCGCCGGCCTTTTTGCTGCATTGAAAATAGCTTAATCAACGCATGATGTTGTTCAGATTGCGCTTCAACCACTAACCGCTTTTTTGGTAATAAACGTAGTACTTTATTACAAGTATAAGATTGTCCAGCCAATTCCATTGTGAATGGCAGTTGCAATTTTTTACCTTTTAAAAAATTTCTAATTGGGTTCAAACTTTCAATCACAACGGCATTATCAGAGTTACGCAATGTCAATGCGCGATGTCTGACCTTAGACCAGAATAAATTCCGAGGTGACAATGCCTCTCTTAATGATTTACCTGTATAGATCTTGATAAAGCGTAGTAAATCACGTTGTGTTATCGGTACATCCATCGCTGAAAAATAGAGGCTGCCAATATCTTTCACCAACCAGCGTTCTTTAACGGGTTTGCCTTCATTGATTAACGCGCGATGCAAATCAATAAGATGTAGCGGTGTCTCAGGTGTAAACGTATTATGTTCGGCAAAGCGTTTGTCCAATAAGAAATGAACCAAATAAAAATCGCGGTGGTTCATGCCATTTTCATGCATGTCTTTGCTGATCGTGGCTAATTTTTCGATTAGAGCTTTTTTTGTCGCAAAGGTCGGTGGCCTTTGATGCCACTGTTCTCCCAAGCGCTCTAAGTCCATGGTATCGTTTAAATCGTCGGTAATAACAAATGATTGCTTGTTCGCTGGGTTTAAACCACGTTCTCCATAGCCTGCTAACGTCATGGTTTCGATGCCATGTTTTTCTAGAAACTTAACTGCTTGCCATTCATTTTTAGCACTGATAATTGGCGCTCGTAACTGTAAAATATTTTTAATGATTTCCAGCCAACCAATGCCCTTGTGATATTTTAAGAAATAACTTTTATCTGCTAGTTGAAAACGTAGTGTTCTTCTGCCTTCTTTATGGCGAAAGACCGCACCTTCAAGCTGTTCTACTGTTGTAAAAACATCCTGCCCACTCCAGTGTTTGCCCAGTTCTAACCTAAGGTAAATATCGGATAACGCCATGGTTCTCTATAAAATCTCTACTATTTGAAAATTGATAGTGCGGACCTGCATATAATATATAATGTATAAAACAAAATAATACCATCTGATCAGCATAAAGAGGTAAACCGTGTCATTTAAAGCTACTGTTATTCGCCACCAAGCAATGGTCGACGGCTTATTTTCCCTAGAGCCTCAAATTGACACGCTTATTAAACATGTTGCCAGTGCATTAGCCAACGGCAATAAAGTCTTATTTTTTGGTAATGGTGGCAGTGCTTCAGATGCGCAGCATTTGGCAGCAGAGTTTGTCGTCCGCTATAAAGAACATCGGCAACCCTATGCTGCTATTGCGTTAACAACAGATACCTCTATCCTAACGGCACATGGTAATGACTATGACTTTAGCACCATTTTCGATCGCCAGATCGAAGCATTAGCCAAACCTGGAGATATTGCAATTGGACTTTCCACTTCAGGAAACAGTGATAACGTCATCAACGGTTTTAAAGTCGCTAAAGCTGCTGGGTGTTGGACCTGCGCTTTTACAGGACAATCCGGAGGCCAATTGTTGACTCAAGCAGATAGTTGTATTCAAGTGCCATCGCAGGAAACAGCACGTGTTCAGGAAGGCCACATCATTATCGGTCATTGGCTTTGTGAGGCTCTAGATCAAGCGATCTCCGCTCAGTAATCGATTATGTCAAAAACCCTTTCGACGGATGTAGTAATTATTGGTGCCGGTATTGCTGGTCTATGGCTGCACCATCGCCTGAATAAAATGGGTGTTCATGCCCTTTTATTAGAAAACAAAGCCATCGGCAATGCACAAACGCTAAGCGCACAAGGCATTATTCATGGTGGTGCTAAATACGCCTTGAACGGCATCCTTTCAAAAGCAACCCAAGCAATTGGTGATATGCCAGCTCGTTGGCAAGCTTGTTTAGCTGGTCACGGTGATATTGACTTAAGCTCAGTTAAAGTTCTCGCCAATCACCAATTGATGTGGTCAAAGGGTCAACTCTCTTCTAAGATGCTGTCCTTTTTTGCCAGTAAGGCATTGGCTAGTCGCATGCAGCCTGTACCTGATCCTGAACGACCTGACATTTTCCAGTCACATGGATTTAAAGGATCACTCTATCAGCTTGACGAACCCGTACTCGATATTCCTTCAGTTTTAAAAAGCATTGCAACACCTTATCAAGATCGTATTTTGTACGCTAACCCAGAAAAGGCGTTGTCTTGGCAACAAAATGGTCAGCATATCAACAGCTTAAACATCGGCGATATTACTATTGAGGCCCAACAATTTGTACTCACTGCGGGTGAAGGTAATGAAGGACTTTTAAATTCCCTTAATATTAAGAAACCCGCTATGCAACGTCGGCCATTACAAATGGTGCTATGTAAATCTAAAGATCCTAGTCAATCTCTTCCTACGCTATACGCACATAGCTTGGGATCAGGTTCAAAACCCATTGCGACCATTACTAGTCATCAAAATAAGTCGGGTAATATCGTCTGGTATATCGGTGGCAATATTGCTGAAAATGGGGTTGGTAAATCTCTTGCTACCTTGGCTGAAGAAGCGCGTACTTTATTAACTGAGATACTGCCTTGGGCGACTTTACCTGAGCTTGAATGGGCTGCACATGCTGTGGAACGTGCTGAGCCTAAACAGTCTGCTTTAAGCCGTCCTGATAGCGCTTTTGTTGAATCTAAAGGCAATGTCCATATTGCTTGGCCCACTAAATTAGCCTTAGCACCTGATTTAGTCGATAAAGCCATCAAAAAGCTACAAAAACAAGGTCTTGTCAAACATCAACATAATGAACAAGCACTGCTGGCCCCAGCCCCCTTCGGTGATCCACTTTGGGATAGCGCTTTTCAATGAGCTTATTTTTATCTAACCGAAACGCCATTGCTCAAACGGGGCTTTCCGTCTCTCCTCTCGGCCTAGGTACAGTCAAGCTAGGGCGTGACACCGGCGTTAAATACCCTACCGCTTTTAGTATCCCCAATGACCAACAGGCCATGGCTTTACTGAATCAAGCCTGGGATTTAGGCATTAATTTCCTTGATACCGCACCTGCTTATGGCACTAGCGAACAACGCTTGGGGGATCTTTTGCCTAAACTCGATCACGATTGGGTTATTGCCACCAAAGTTGGAGAAACATTTAACCCTGCTAGCGCTGAATCTGATTACAATTTTACCCCTGAATTTATCCAACGTAGTGTTCAGACTAGTTTAAAGAACCTGAGACGTGATGTACTTGATATTGTGTTAATTCACTCTGATGGCCAAGACAAAACGATTATTGAGCAATACGGCGCATTGGATGTTTTAAACAATCTAAAACAACAAGGTCTAATTCGTGCAACTGGCATGTCGACCAAAACCGTCGAAGGTGGCTTGTTAGCGATACAGCAGTCAGATGTTGCAATGGTGATGCACAATCTAAGCTATCAAGATGAACAGGCTGTCATTGATACCGCCGCCAATGAAAACAAAGCGATCTTTATTAAGAAAGCGTTGAGCAGTGGTCATTTAGCTTCCTCAACTGCAGAAACTGATCCCGTTCAAGCTAATTTTGACTTTATCTATCAGGCACCGGCTGTTGTTAGCATCATTGTGGGTACCATCACACCAGAACATTTGCATGATAATGTTAAGAAAGCGATTAAAGCGTTAGCTTAGTTTTTTGCTTTTTTCCACTTTCCTTTCAAAAGGCGTTTAAGCTTTTTCTTTGTTGTTAATTTCCAATCATAATAGCTAAGCGATGTTTTCCAGCGTTGTGCAAATTGGCGGCCGTAAGCTTCAAAATAATATTCCATGAATAATTCACGATTTGGCCAGTTGAGCTTATAGCAGCAGCGCATCAGATCGAGTAAACGCTGCTGCTCTGTGACATTTTGTTTGATGTATATCGTCGCTCGGCCAATATCAATCGCCGTAATATTAATCTCATCATTTTCTGTCGTGACTAACAAATTTCCACCGGTTAAATCATGGTGGATGATTTTCTCATCATGCATATTGCAGGCATAATCTGCGACTCCCTTAATAATTTGCTCTTTGCTAAAACCACCAAAGCTGTCTTGTCCGTCACCAAAGGCTGTGAAAGCTTGTCTGACAGAAAAAGCAGCATCGACGTATTCACAGACATAGTAATTGTGGGTAATGCCAGTATTTTCAGTTTGTTCGTAATACGCGACTGGCATCGGGCTTTTCACACCCCGACGTAACATTTCCCATGCATTATCCCAGTGACGTTGGCCCTTGCTGGCTTTAAACCGGTATGTGATTTTTTTAATTCCACGTGCCCGGTTTTCTTTCACTACAACGGTATCGTTTGAAGCCAACGGATGTTGAATACTCCACACTTTATTACGTTGATCTCGATGGAGAGATAACTGCGTCGCACTCAATAGTTTTTCTGGCAATAGCGCTTGTGCTTTTTCCTTTGCATCTTCACCTGGCTTAACAGCAACCGCTCCGTGCCACTTTCCTTCGGTCCATGGTAGATACCGTATCTCACCTGTTATCCCAAAATTTACTTTTTCAGGTCTTGGTTGGATGTCGGCAAGTTGTTTCTCATTCTGTTGTAATGATGTGGGCTGCTCAAATCGTAAGAATAGTGGACGTTCGGTGAAGCTCAATACCGATTCTGTCACTGCTTCGCCTAGTGCATTCATTATCTCAGCTTGCTCCAGGTGCTCTCGGCTATACAACTGCTCCGCATTAACGCAGCCCCGATCTTGTGTCCATACAATATGCAGTTGTTTTTGCTCTTTGGTTTCAAAAATAAAGTGGTGCAAGCCTTTATCTGCATTGACCGCTTGAACACACGTGCTTCCCGCCAAAAGTTTAATAATATTCGCATAAGCATAAAAGGCTTCTCGAATTTCAAAACCCGATAAATCACCTCGGATTTGCTTATAAAATGTCACATTATCAATGACCGGGTAGCCGGTTGAACCATCATTGATCAGGCCATCTCTGCTGCAGATTAACGGTCCCCAATAAACCTGACCCAATGCGCCTGTCGATGCAGCAATCACCAAATACCGGATTAAATAATCCGATTTTTTTTGTTCTGGTGTTACCGACCAACGACGTAAACGTTTACTAGACCAACATTTATACGTACAAATGATGTTATCAACACCATACTCATGGCCAATTGCTTTCATCACCCGCGCTTTTTTAACCAAATTCAATTTCATGATACTAGTCATGGCTTTACCCAATGCACGATGGTCGAATGCTTCCGGTTGGATCACCCGCTCAACAAACAGGTTATTGGTGTAAATATCGGGGGCATGTCCCTGTAATTGCATCTCACTCAGTAATTGAATGCTACACAATGGCTCAAAGTCGGAGACATTAGGGCCGGCTAATACAATACCTCTTGTTTTTAATTGTTCGTTGGCAATACGCCAAGCAATTAAATAATCCATTGGCTCAAACCCTGACCAACGGCCACGGTTAGGTGTAGAGCCAATCTCAATACACGCAACTTTGTCGCCGTATTTATCTGCGATAGTATTGAGGAAATCAATCCAACGCTGTTGTGCTGCCATCGTAAACGTTTTGGCATCTTCAAAGGGTGGTATCAGATCAAGCAATACTTTAAAGTTAGCGTCTAGCACGCGCTTTAATAACCTTTCAGCATAACCATCCAATGAATCGTAGGTAAAATTCATGCGGACGTGCTGTAAACCTAGTTCTTGTAGACGCTCAATAATAAAGTCGTCGACCATGGGGTCAGCACCCGGCGCGATATTAATACCAAAGAAGTCATTTTCGACCGACACACCGGCTTGAATCTTCGGCGAATGTTTGGCCCAGAATCCGGAACTAATAATCGATTGGGAAATATGTTTTGCTGAACGCAAGTAGTATCGGGTACGCGGGTTCAAAATTGACGATAAACCTGAGTTTATAAAATTAGGATTGAAAGTGTATCACAGCAATAAAAGTGAAAAAACTTACTTTTACTCCTGTTCTAACTGACCACTTCTTTGATTATCCGTGATAACTACGGAGATATTTCAGGGTAACTGAAGTTGAGCTTTAAAAAGTCTTCTGTTCAAATTACTAGATTTATTTCATACTTACATCCTTCAGTACTAATGAAAATAAATTACATAAAGGCAAACAAGCTTTACACGAAGCAATCACATGTTAACTAAAATAAAACATCTCAAACATTTAAGAAAAATACGTCGTGAGAAGCCCGATTACTGGCACTTACCAAAAGATGGCTTGGGTTATATACAGATACCAAAAGTAGCATCACGTTCAATACGCATAGCTCTTATTTCACACCTCAGCAGTCAAGATGCTTCAAATTTCAGCAAAGAAGAAATTAAAAAATATACTAATGTGTATTCTTCGCATATTTCACAAAGTGATATTTTTAATCAGACCTCTAAAGCTTTTATTTTCTCTTTTGTACGCCATCCTTACCAAAGAATTTGGTCATGCTATAAAAATAAAATATCTAGTACGAAGATAACGAAAAATCTTTTTGCTTGCCATAATATTTCTCTGCAAGATAATTTTGATACTTTTGTAGACAAAATTTGTGAAATACCTGACTCCGAAGCAGACAGAGATTTTCGTTCTCAAAGTTGGTTTTTAATGAATGGGGATACTGTGATACCGAACTTTGTTGGTAAACTCGAGACAATACAAAAAGACTGGAAAACCATGAGTAATCAATTTGATTTACCTGAAATAACTCACCGCAATGCCACTGAAAAAACGCTATGAAGTAAGTAACAGGAACAAAACACTTATACAACAACGTTATCAATCTGATTTCACCAACTTTTACCCAGATCAATATTAATCAACATTTGAACGCAACTTCAATTTTAGGACAGAAATGAAAGACATTACCGTAGACAGCAGCCCCAGTGACGCGCATTTAAAAGACATCGGAGCCGCATATTGGCCAACATGGGAAAAAGAAGTTTCTACTTTTCCGTGGGAATTTGTTACGACAGAAATAGCCCTGATTTTAGAAGGTGAATGTGAAATAACACCTGAAGATGGTGGTGCACCCACTACGTTTAAAGCGGGTGATTTGGTCACTTTCCCTTTAGGCTATAAAGGCACTTGGGAAGTCAAGAAAGCGCTTAAGAAGCGTTATATGCATAGTGAAGGTGATGTAAAAAAACAGTTTTTTAATCGTTTAACCCGGGCGATCAATTGTGTGAAGTCTATTAGTAAATAGAGCTTCTATTTACTTCCATATAAATCTAAAGTTTTACCTTCTATATAAACCTCCTAGGGTCATTTTCAGTATTGACCTTGTTTCCGTTTATTTCGACTAAGGTCGAGTTAGGAAATACGTGGCCATTTCCCTAACAACCCTAGGCCACCCCTGGTACTGGCCTACAGCTCCATTCGTCATAAATTTAAATACGCGGTTCGTTCAAAACTCGCTACGCTCAAAAACTGAACTCACTGAACGCTTATTTAAACCCATTCCTCATCAGTACAAAATGGGGATCCGGGACAAAAACCCCGTCTCGAAAAGAATCCCAATGGGTCCTTGATGCGAAGCCGAGCTTCGGCAAAATTATATGGAATAGTGGGATAGCTGTTTGAGCGAAGCTAGTTTCTATCACACCCAAATCATTTTCAGAAACGAGGGAACCCGAAGGGCAAGTATGGGCTGACCTTTTGTTTGGTTCTGTTTATTTTGGCCACGCAAAATAAATCAACAAAAACGCAGTTAAACTATAACATTGATTCATTTTGCCAAAATTATTTCTGAAAACTCATTAAGGTTATTTTTGGTCCAAAAGGGTCGCTAACCACTTTTGAATATTGGCAAAAGGCTTCCAATATCGAATAAATAGATAAAAATGCAGCTAACAATGAACTTTCATAATGATGATCATGAACATCTTGAAATGTCCTTCCATGTATGAAAATGAGGAAAGAGGATCTCTTCCATGAGTCATTAATGAGCCTAAATAACTACCATGAATCACCTCTGATGCATCGTTATATAATCAAATTAGATGCATTTAATTGAATAGCAATATTTTTGTTAAAGTGCTTTCCTAGGTTAGCTATACGTTCACTTACAGAGTGATTTGTCCAATCAATGGTCGTCCTTTTCTAGATGTAAACTTAGCAACTATTTCTTAAAGTTCTTCTGTCAATGTAACGTGTGGGTTTCTTTTGACGTTAATAGCTTAAGAATCTCTTACAGCCGTTCTATCGGTATTATGGTATGCCTTTGCAATTGCAATTGCACGATAATGCGCATCCTTCGCTGCACCCTCTCCAACAGACATAAAATAAGTTGCATTAATACATCCTTCAACAACCCCACGTAGGATTGGTAAAGAACTAATTTTTGCATGGCCGCCAAATCCCTCAAGCTCTGTGATTGTACCTGTATAGATTCTAACCGTAAGATAAATTTCCTTTATTACTTCGGCTACTGATTCGTTGCCTTTATACTTATTTTTCTTGTCTTCGAAATCAATTTCCTCTCCAAGCGGCATCATGATTGGCCCAGCTATTTCTGCTGATTGTGTTTTTACTAGAGATGTCAATCTAGCCAAATCAGTAGGCTTCTCATACTGTCTAACTGGTGATTTTTTCCATGTACCTGATAATTTCCATGATTTATATAAGATTAACTAGAGTCCCTTCCAATCTTCTCAACAATCGCCGTGGTAGAACAGTTCTCCACTAGTCCCATCACTCGGACTTCCCCGCCATAACCTTCAACAATTTCCCAACCAACAACACCCGTTTTATCGTAGTCGCCACCTTTTACCAAAATATCGGGTTGGACTTCTTTTAATAAAGCTTCTGGTGTATCCCCATCAAAACACGTCACCCAATCAACTGAGGCGAGACCTGCTAGGACAGCTAAACGACGACTGGCTGTATTAACCGGACGCCCTTGGCCTTTGAGTTTGGTGACAGATTCATCGGTATTGATAGCAAGGATAAGGCAATCACCCTCTGCTCTGGCTTGTTCGAGGTAGCTGACATGTCCAGCATGAAGAATATCGAAACAGCCATTAGTAAACACCACTTTCTTACCACGGTTTTTTGCTTGTTGCACTGCGAGTTTAAGTTGTTCAACAGTGACCACACCGGCAATACTGTGATCGGTATTATTATCGCCTTGATGACGTTGGTATTCGGTTTTAAGCTCGGATTCACTGATTGTCGCCGTGCCTAGCTTACTGACAACAATACTGGCTGCAACGTTGGCTAGCGTCACGGCTGTTTCTAAACTTTCGCCGGCAGCTAATACGGCCGCTAAGGTTGAAATAACAGTATCTCCGGCACCTGTGACATCGGAGACTTCTTTGGCGATGGCAGGCAAGTGAAATTCAAGTAGGTCTTGTCTGATCAATGACATACCATTTTCACTGCGTGTGACTAAGATCGCTTTGATGTCGAGATGTTTAATTAAGTGTTGTGCTTTCTCGATTAGGTCAGCTTCTGACGTTATTGTACCGACAACAGCCTCGAACTCCGTCATATTAGGTGTAATTAGGTCGGCGCCACGGTATTTTTCAAATTCATTCCCTTTCGGATCAACTAAGACGGGTACGGATTGTTTCTTCGCTAAGTTAATCCAATACTGGGGATCTGCTAAGGTGCCCTTATTGTAATCCGATAACACCATTACTTTTGATTTGGCTAATAATGATTCAACTATCGGCTGCATAGCTTGCCATTCTTGTATCTCAAACGGCTTTTCAAAATCCATCCTCAGCAGTTGTTGATGATTGCTGATCACGCGGCGTTTGATGATGGTGTCCCTATTTTCTGCACGATGAAAAGCGCAATCAACACCGACGGAATTAAGGCGCTGTTCTAAGGTTTCTGCTGCTGCATCTTGTCCGGTGATACCGCTTATTTTGCAGCTTGCACCAAGCGATGCAATGTTCATTGCTACATTTGCTGCCCCACCTGGTAAGTCCTCTACGCGTTCGACATTCACAACAGGCACGGGGGCTTCGGGTGAAATGCGATTCGCCTTGCCGTGATAAAAACTATCTAACATCACATCACCGATAACGAGTACTTGATGGCCTTGTAGGTTCGGAAAAGAGGTTTTCATAAGGATTATCTTATGCCTTTGAACAAATCGACAAAATGTTTATTGTGCTTGTAAAACAGCTTCAAGTCTATGCCAAACCGTTTCAGCACTGATGTCTGCCATGCAAACGGGTTCACCGTTGATAGCTTCAGGTTTCGGGCAGGTTCTTTTATAACAAGGTGCACAATCAAAATCACTGACGATATGGTGCTGATGATTGCCAACAGTCCCGATTAAGGCCGTCGCTGTTGAGCCATAAATGGTTTGGGCTGGCAGTCCTGACACTGCGCCGAGATGCGCTAGGCCAGTATCACTACATACTGCGCCTTTGGCTTTATGAGCCAATGCAGCAACTTCATTGAGTGATAGACGAGGTAAGGCATAGGCCTGTTCACTGACTGCGGCAATATCCTCTGCGCGCTGATACTCTTCATCATTACCACAGGGTAATAAGATGCTGTAGCCCTGCTCAGCCGCTATTGTCACCAATTGCTTCCATGATGGTAATGGCCATAATTTACTGACCCAACTGGCATTGTGTACAAAAATTAAATACTTATCGGGTAGCTCGAAGTCTAATGTTGGTAAATCATACTGTGAAAAATCAGCGCCATAATCTGGTTTAGTGTCCGGCATTGAATAATTCAGTGCTTGCGATAAAATTTGTCGGATACGATCTATCGCATGCTGTTTTTCTGGTACTTGATAACGGTGCTTATAAACCTTATAGGCAAATTTTTCACGGCAATAGCCTTTATCTAGACCATGGACCTCACCGTCATAAAACCAAGAAACTGTCGCGCTTTTCATATTGTTTTGTAAGTCGATAACGAGATCGTAGTCGCCTTGGTTAAGCTGTTGTTTAAAGTCTTTGAAAACACCCGTTCGCCAAGTCCGGATAAAGCTTTTTTTCCATTGACGGTGAGCCGTTGTAATCACGTTTTTAACCGCAGGATGCCACAAAGGCACTGCTGAAAAGTTTTTATCGACGACCCAATCAAATTCGATACCCGGTATGGCTGCTGCGGCATCGGTTAATGCCGGTAAGGCATGCATCAAATCACCCATTGAGGTCAGCTTAATGATTAAAGCACGCATGCTATTTGTGCTTATGCCGCATTCACCATCAAGGGTTGTTCTTGATGTTGACGGAGTATTTTAAAAAAAGCATCAGGGTTTTTTACTTGTGTTAATTCACCTTCACGGGGGAAATGCTTGTCTTGCAAGCGTGATAACCAGAAACGCATGGCAGCAGTGCGTAACACTGTGTTCCAATGCGTTTTTTCTGCTGTTGTGAGTTCACGCTCTTGGGTATACGCAGTCATCAGTGCTTGATAACGACTTGTTTCTAACAAACCTGACTCGTCTATACACCAGTCATTCACGGTGACGGCGAGATCATAAAGTAGGTATTCATCACAGGCATAATAAAAATCGATAATGCCTTTGAGTTCATCACCTTCAAATAGAGCATTGTCTCTAAACAGATCAGAATGTGTCAGACCGGAAGGTAAATTTAATTCTGAGTACTGTGCTTGAAATGCCAATTCTGCCGTCATTGCTTTATTTGATTCTGCATCTAGTTTTGGTAATACACGTTCTGCCGATTTTTGACGCCAATCTGCACCGCGTTCGGTTAGTCGTCGTCCTTTGAACTGTTGACCTGCAACGTGCATTTTCCCGAGTACTTCACCAATTACTTGGCATTGTACTGCACTTGCAATGCCACTCACTCCCTCTCCACCTAACCGTCCTACTAAGGCTGCTGGTTTACCAGATAAGGTTTTGAGGTAATGACCTTTTTTATCCGCTTCGGGGTGTGCTGATGGAATGCCATGTTGATAGAAAAACGTCATGACTTCAAGAAAATAATCCATCTCATTAAAATCATGTTGTTCAAATAGAGTCAATACAAACTGACCTTGCTCTGTGGTGACGAAATAATTGGTGTTTTCTATGCCGTCACTGATGCCTTCATAAGACACGAGTCCACCTACCGCATAATCGCTTATAAGCGCTTCTAATTCCGAGCGCTCGACTTCTGTATAAACTGACATAAATAATTTAGATATTGATTAGAGACTAAACGGTATAGTCTACCACTCGAGCAGAATCCAACTAGGGATTAATAAACCAGAATCAAGTTCATGTTGTGTCGTGTCTAAAGAACCGTCGCCATCTGTATCCATTAGAAAATAGGGCCGGCCTATTGTAGGGACCACTTTAATCATATAAAGCTTACCGTTCATGCGGTATTCTTGGATTGTGCGGTCTTGTTTTTGGATAATATTAATATCGGGCTCGATACTCTCGCCATCCATCAATGGTTCAGGAATGACCGGTGGCTTTAGATAATCTGGCTCCGCCCACACATTAGCTGACATTAATAACGCAACTGAGCATACAATAACCAACTTGTTAAACATAACTTTCTCCCTAAACTTTCGTATAAAGATAGCATTTCCATTACGATGATAAAAGCAAACCCTTTTTAACCGAATTTTTGAAAAATAATAATCTTATGACGCAATCTAGTCCTTTTGTTCTTGTTGATGGTTCTTCATACCTTTACCGTGCTTATCACGCCATGTTTAAGGCTGATTTACGTAATAGTGCCGGTGAGTCTACTGGTGCTATTCGCGGTGTTATTGCCATGTTAAAACGACTCGAAAAAGATTACCCCAATAGCCAAATTGCGGTTATATTTGATGCTAAAGGTAAAACCTTTCGCGATGATATATACAGTGACTACAAAGCTCAACGCCCGCCAATGCCGGATGATTTACGTTCTCAGGTCCAGCCTGTTTACGACATTATCAATGCCATGGGCTTCCCATTATTAATTATTGATGGCGTTGAGGCAGATGATGTGATTGGCACCTTAACCCAACAAGCCACAGAAAAAGGCATTGATGTTGTGGTCAGTACCGGTGATAAAGATATGGCTCAGTTGGTCAATGAGCATGTCACATTGGTCAATACCATGACTGAAACCACGTTGGATATTGCTGGCGTGAAAGAAAAATTTGGTATTCCGCCTGAACTCATTATCGATTTCCTAGCTTTGATGGGGGATAAAGTCGACAATATTCCAGGTGTACCGGGTGTCGGCGAAAAATCAGCTTTGGCCTTATTGCAAAATTTAGGCGGTATTAACGCTATCTACGAAGATTTGGAAGCGGTGCGCACTCTGGCTTTCAGGGGCGCCAAAACAATGCCTGAAAAACTCGCTGATAATAAGGAAATGGCTGATCTGAGTTATTTGTTAGCCACCATTAAGTGTAACGTTGTGTTAGATGTCACAGTTGATGAACTGATTAATCAACCACGTGATATTGATGCGCTCCATGCTTTATTTAGCCAGTTTGAGTTTAAGAGCTGGCTAACTGAATTATCCAATAGCGCTGAATCAACTGGCGTAGTGCCGGCAGCTCCTATCGTAACAGAACAACATTACGAAACGATTTTGACTGAAGATCGTTTGCAATATTGGCTAGAAGCCTTGAAGGCCGCACCTTTATTTGCCTTTGATACCGAAACCACCAGCCTTAACTATTTAGATGCACGATTGGTCGGGCTTTCATTTGCGATTGAACCGGGTACCGCTGCCTATTTACCCTTAGTCCATGATTATATTGGCGCACCAGAACAATTAGATTTTGATAATACGTTAAGCTTATTTAAGCCACTCTTAGAAGATTCCGAACAGCATAAAGTAGGTCAGAATTTAAAATATGATCGCCATATTTTGCTCAATCATGGCATCGATTTACAAGGTATCGAACACGATACGATGTTGGAATCTTATGTGCTTGATAGCACAGCGACACGCCATGATATGGATTCTTTAGCTGAAAAACACTTGGGCCGAACCACCATTCATTTTGAAGATATTGCGGGCAAGGGTAAAAAACAACTGACCTTTAATGAAATTGATCTTGAACAAGCCGGCCCTTATGCCGCTGAAGATGCCGACATTACTATACAGCTTCATCAAACCTTGTATCCACAATTAGAAGCCACTCCGACGCTACTTTCAGTTTATCGCTCTTTAGAAATACCATTATTGCCTGTCATCAATACCTTAGAACGCAATGGCGTCAATATTGATATTTGGATGCTTCAGCAGCAGAGTGATCAATTAGCCCATCAAATTAACAAGGCCGAACAGCAGGCTCACGCTATTGCAGAAGAAACCTTTAATTTAGGCTCGCCTAAACAACTTGGTGCTATTTTATACGATAAGCTTGAACTACCTATATTGAAAAAAACCCCGAAAGGCCAGCCTTCAACTGCCGAGTCTGTCTTACAAGATTTAGCTGATGATGGATACGAATTACCGCAAGTGATCATGGCCTACCGTAGTTTGAGCAAGCTTAAATCTACTTATACGGATCGTTTGCCTGAACAGGTTAATAAATCAACTGGTCGTATTCATACTTCGTATCACCAAGCGGTGACGGCAACAGGGCGCCTTTCCTCTTCCGATCCTAATTTGCAGAATATTCCTATTCGTAGCGAGGAAGGGCGTAAAATTCGTGAGGCTTTTGTCGCACCTGAAGGCTACACCATCCTAGCAGCGGATTATTCTCAAATTGAATTACGGATCATGGCCCATCTATCACAAGATGCCGGTTTATTATCTGCTTTTGCTGCAGGGGAAGATATTCATCGCCATACCGCTTCAGAAATATTCAACGTCAACCTAGATGATGTCACGGATGATCAACGTCGTAGTGCCAAGGCGATTAACTTTGGTTTGATTTACGGTATGTCATCGCATGGCTTATCTAAACAATTAGGTATCGATCGCACTCAAGCGGCAGATTATATGCATGTTTATTTTGAGCGCTATCCAGGTGTCAAAAACTATATGAACACCACGCGTGATCAAGCGAAACATGATGGCTATGTTGAGACTTTATTTGGTCGTCGGCTTTATTTGCCTGAAATCAATTCCAGTAATGGGATGCGGCGACAGTATGCTGAAAGAACCGCGATTAATGCCCCTATGCAAGGCACCGCAGCCGATATTATTAAACGAGCCATGATTGCCATTCAAACGTGGCTAGCTTCCGAGCCGACGGATATCCGCATGATTATGCAAGTGCATGATGAATTAGTGTTCGAAGTGCCTACTGAACAACTCAGCACTGCCCAAGAAACTATCGAAGGCTACATGGAAAGAGCGGCTGACTTAGCCGTGCCTTTAGAGGTAGGTATAGGGACTGGCATTAATTGGGAAGTGGCACACTAGGTCTATTCCTCTGCCAGAGACAAGCCTAGTTATTTTTTAGCGCGTGGATGCGCGGTATCGTAGACCGAGGCTAAGTGCTGAAAATCAACATGGGTGTATATTTGCGTTGTCGAAATATCCGCATGGCCTAGTAATTCTTGAACTGCTCTTAGATCGCCGCTGGCTTCTAGCATATGGGAAGCGAATGCATGTCTCAACCGGTGGGGGTGGACACGATCAGATATGCCTTGTTTCTTTCCCCAATATTGCAAACGCTGTTGAATGGAACGTACCCCGAGACGGCCACCACGTTTCGAAATAAACAATGCTGTTTCATGCAAGGATTTATATTCTTCTCGGCGCTGTAACCAAACTTTAACTGCCGTTATCGCCTGGCTTCCAATAGGAACCACCCTTTCTTTATTCCCTTTACCTGTGACATAAGCCAGCTGATCGGCTAAATCGACATCTCGACAATTCAACTGCGCTAATTCTGCTAAACGCAGACCCGATGAATAGAATAATTCCATCATCGCTCTGTCACGACAACCGATAAATGTGTCTTGATAAATACGGTCTAGTAAACCTGATATCTGATCGACATCTAATGTCGCCGGTAAACGTTTTTGGGCTTTAGGCGCTTGTATTGCTTTTGCTGGGTTCTCATTCGCCAACCCTTCACGAATCAGATATCTGAAGAAGCTTCTTATTGATGATAGATGGCGCTGGATTGAGCGAGCTGACAATTGTTCTCGGTTTAACTCGGCAATGAATTGTCGCACATGTTTTGTTTTAAAACGGGGCCATTGATTAATATCTTTAGTTAATAAGAAGGTCGCGCAGCGTTTAAGATCTCGTTGATAATTTGAGACGGTATGCTCGGACATGCGTCGTTCCTGCTCTAGATGCAGAATGAATTGATCAATTGGGGGGATTAACTCATTCGCCATGTTCGATATGGTAATGGGTTCTGAGTAACCGCATTAGTAATTCCCCGAGAAATGCCAAATAATCTGTTGCCATATTGGCGTGGAAACGACCCTCGTCGTAGCAGGCTATTGCCAATAAACCACCGCAAGGATCATGACCTATAGGTAAACACGCTATCGATGCGATTTTATCGCTAGAGGCTGGGAATAGCATATTTTTTTGTGCATTCGATAAGCGGCCACAAACGGGTTCATGTTTCTCCAAGACTTTATCAAAGGCTTTTAAGCTCTCATCATCGATATGCAGTTGTGACAAGTTTTCGTCGTTTGGAAGTAAAGGATGTTCTGATTCACCATAAAACAATCTCAGCGCTACTTCATCCGCACTGAACCGTTGTTTTAAAGTATTGAATAAGATGGGTAACAGCGCCTTTAGGTCATGAGCGTCCATCAGTCGTAGGCACAAATCATGCACTCTTGCCTGCAACTGCATATTTTGCCGAGCATTATCAATAAGTAATTGTAATTGTTCTTGCAGCTGACTATTTTTGGCATTAAGCCTAGCAATTTGCCTCTGTACTAGAGACACCGTGCCTCCTGGTGCTAGCGCCAGTTCAATCTTTTCTAACACCTCGGGGTTATGGGCAAAGAAATCTGGGTGCTCAAGTAAGTAGGCTCTTATTTGTGATTCGGTCAGTGTTTGCCTATCGTCGCCCATGCGATTTCCCCGTCAAAAACATGTGTTGCCGTTCCTGTCATCCATACTGGCGTTTGTTCACCTTGCCACACTATATCAAGATCGCCACCCGTTAAATGTACTTTCACTTCATTTGCTAATAAACCGCGCTGAATACCACTGACAACTGCGGCACAGGCCCCTGAACCACAGGCTTGTGTCTCACCTGAACCTCGTTCAAAAACACGCAGCTTTATCTCATTTTCAGTGATAATTTGCATAAAACCCGCATTGACCCGTTCTGGAAAACGTTGATGACATTCGATCATCGACCCCAACATTGACACATCAACTTTTTCAATATTATCCACTATTGAAACCGCATGCGGGTTACCCATCGATAAAGCCCCTAATGCTATTTCATCGCCATTATCCAATCCCAATGCATACACATCGGCTTGTTGATCTTGCTCAAAAGGAATGTCTGCAGGCGTAAACCGCGGTTCGCCCATATTCACTGTCACGACTTTGCCATCCTCTTTTAGCGTTAAGGTCATGATGCCTGATGCTGTCTCCACCGCAACCTCAGTTTTAGTCGTCAAACCCTGTTCAAAAACAAACCGTGCAAAACACCGCGCGCCATTGCCACATTGACTGACTTCGCCACCATCCGCATTAAAAATGCGATATTTAAAATCCACATTTTGCTGCGTGGCCGATTCGACTAACAATAATTGATCGCAGCCAATCCCTCGTTGGCGATCTGTTATGAATTGACGTTGAGATACTGTTAGTTCTGACCAAGCCTGATTAATCGTGTCTATGATGACAAAATCATTGCCTAATCCGTGCATTTTGCTAAATGTTAAGTGCAAACTCATTTCGGTAAAACCTGTTCACCTGCATATAACGATGTAATGTTTTCACGCTCACGGATGCAGTGCATCACATCACCATCGACCATGACTTCTGCCGCTCGTGGACGAGAGTTATAATTTGAACTCATTGTGAAACCGTATGCACCTGCTGATTTAATCGCTAATAAATCACCTTCTTGTATAGATAAAGCCCGATCTTTTCCTAAGAAATCACCGGTTTCACAGACCGGTCCAACAATATCGTATTGTTCCACTGGTTCTGTTCTATCGCGCTGTACAGGCACAATATCCTGCCAAGACTGGTATAAGGCTGGGCGTAGTAGGTCATTCATCGCCGCATCAATGATGGCAAAATGACGATCTTCTGTCGGCTTTAGGTATTCCACTTTTGTCAACAATACCCCAGCATTTCCTACTATTGCTCGGCCTGGTTCCATCAATACCTCTATTTCCCTACCTTCAAGTAGACCGGTTAATGCTTCTGCATATTCTGCTGGTGTTGGTGGCGTCTCGTCTTTATAAGTGATGCCTAAACCGCCTCCCACATCAAGATGATGCAAGTTGATCCCTAGTGTTGCTAGATGATCGATTAGGGCTAATACGCGCTTTAATGCATCAACAAATGGTTCAACAGAAGTCAATTGTGATCCAATATGACAATCCACTCCAGTGATCTCAATATTAGACATCTGCTGGGCTTGTTGATATACGTCTTCTGCTTCTTCAATCGCGATACCAAACTTATTCTCTTTTAAGCCTGTCGAGATATAAGGGTGCGTTTGCGCATCGACATCGGGGTTAACGCGTATCGATATCGACGCTATCATACCTAGTTCAGTAGCAACCTCGTTAATACGACCCAGCTCGGGTAATGACTCGACATTGAAACAGCGAATTTTTTTCTGTAACGCTTCGCTAATTTCCGCTTTTGTTTTGCCTACACCTGAGAAAACAACTTTATCTGCGCTCCCACCAGCCGCTAAAACACGGGCAAGTTCCCCGCCAGAAACGATATCAAATCCTGAACCCAATCTTGCCAACACATTCAAAACTGCTATATTTGAATTTGCTTTTACAGCATAACAAACACAATGAGGTAAGCCTGCAAAAGCGTCATCGAATGCCCGCCAATGCCGTTCTATTGTTGCGCGCGAATACACATATGTGGGTGAACCGATTTGTTGTGCGATATCAGACAACGCAACGTCCTCAGCAAATAATTGGTCTGCCTGGTAATCAAAATGGTCCATCTTTGTTGTTATCCAATACTCACATATTTAATTGTATTTTCGGGCAGATATAAATCACCTTTTTGTCCACAAGCACTGGCTAAACTCAATAGAAAGACTAGTGCGGTTAGTCGTATTCTTTTATTTAATTGCTGCATTAGGTTTCATCCTAGTCTCGATTCGTTGTGCAGTATAGCGATTAATGTTCTGATCCGCCATTCAGACAATACTAGAAATTCTTTTTTAACTTTTATACTATAAGAATTTGATTTTATAAATTTCGCGCCTTTCAAGGTGGCTATCAAATAATGGCAAATGCGACATCCGTTCGGCTAAGTGGTTTAGCACAACGTCTAGTCAATGACGGTTCACTCTCTGAAGATGAAGCTGAGAGAGCTCAACTCGCAGCAAAAGAGGCTGATCTCGCCTTTGCTAGTTGTTTAACAGATCCGATTGATTATGCAATGGTCAAGTCGGTTAATTATATCGCGCAAATAATGGGCAAAAAGACGATTGCGGAATACGTCCAAAATGACTATATCCTCACTGCTTTGCATGATATTGGTGTCGATTATGCCCAAGGTTATGGTGTTGGCCGTCCTTGCCTTCTAAGCGAAATTTAGATCTTCTCCATCAGGCCTTATTCCTCTCATCATACTAACTTAAATATTCATGGTTGAATTACTACAACACTCTTCTTTTGCTTTTATTACGATTGTCAGCGTACTTGGTTTACTTGTCGGCAGCTTTTTGAATGTGGTCATCTATCGCCTGCCGATCATGTTGGAACGTGAATGGCAAGCGCAATGTGATGAGCTTAATGGTATTGAAAATCATGAGCTTACCCCCTTTACACTGAGCCACCCCCGTTCGGCCTGTCCCCATTGCCAGCATGCGATTACGGCGATGGATAATATTCCTATTGTTAGTTACCTCTTTCTGGGTGGAAAATGTCGTGGTTGTCAGGCTCGTATTTCTATTCGTTATCCTATCATTGAAGCGTTAACAGGATTTTTATCCGGTATTGTTGCTTATCATTTCGGTTTTGATTGGTCTTGTGCTGGCGCTTTATTGTTAACATGGGCACTGATCGCGCTGACTTTCATTGACGTCGATCATCAGTTATTACCTGATTCTATCACCTTACCTTTATTGTGGTTGGGTATTAGCTTCAATTTACTTGGCCGATATACTTCGCTTGAAGCCAGTGTTATAGGTGCCATCGCCGGTTACCTTTCGCTGTGGTCGGTTTATCAAGTTTTTAAATTGGTTACTGGTAAGGAAGGCATGGGATTTGGTGACTTCAAGTTACTTGCCGCCTTAGGTGCTTGGCTTGGATGGTCCATGCTGCCTTCTATCATTCTGCTTTCCTCTCTGGTCGGTGCTATTATCGGCATTAGCTTAATGCTATTCCGACGTCATCAGTCTATTATTCCCATTCCCTTTGGCCCTTATTTAGCCGCTGCAGGTTGGATCGCCTTGATATGGGGCGAGCCAATTAAATTAGCGTACCTGGCATGGGCTGGGCTTTCGTAAGATATGTTTAGGATAGGACTTACAGGCGGCATAGCTAGTGGTAAAACAACGGTTTGTCAGTTTTTTTCTGAGCTCGGTATTGATATTTTTGATGCAGATGATATCGCGCGCGAACTCGTCAACGTTGGTACGCCTTGTTATCAACAAATACTTGGACACTTTGGAACCGATTTTTTATTAGCCGATCGTACTCTTAATCGACAACAGCTTCGCACACATATTTTTTCTAATGTGCAAGCTAAAGCCACGTTAGAAAACATCCTACACCCCGCTATCCACACTGTATTAATCTCGCGAAGCGCTGAGAGCCTATCACCTTATTGCATCCTAGCCATCCCACTGTTAGTTGAAAGCCAACAATCCTACCAATTAAATCGCATTATTTTGGTAGATACGCCAGAGACGCTGCAGCAACAACGCCTGTGTAAGCGGGATAGTCTATCCTTAGAGATGGCTCACACAATCTTATCCCAACAGTCCTCACGGGTTGATAGACTGGCTATTGCTGACGATGTCATCCGAAATGACACTGAACTTGCACACCTGAAAGAGCAAGTTTTTCATCTTCATCAACGTTATTTGCAACTAGCTAAGCAGGACTAGAAAGTTGCCAGTTCAGGTATTGTCATGGAGAATAGTAATTTTGCTTATAAAGTCCATGCTAAAACTGTGACTGATAACATCATCTACGAACAACCGCTCAATGAGCGGATACGCACTTTCTTGAGATTAGAGTTTCTTTTCTCGCGTGTGGATAATGCTTTTTTGGGCAGTTCAGAACAAGGCAATAGGGATGCTATCGATAACCTGTTACAAATCTTGTCTGTCTTTGAAAGAAGTGATTTAAAGTCGGAAATCATTAAAGAGCTCGAGCGCCTAATTTCGACTTTATCTGCATTAGAGAATACACCTGGTGTGAATGGTAAAGCATTGGATGATTTGTTGACTGAATTAGATCATGTGTTAGATAGCTTGCATGTCAAAAAGACCGCTATTGGGCAAGCCTTACGTGATAATGACTTTTTATACAGTATTCGCCAGCGTTCTAGCATCCCTGGTGGCACCTGTGATTTTGATTTGCCAAGTTACCATTTTTGGTTACAGCACACTTCCGATACCGAACGACTAAGTCAAATTCAAGTCTGGTTAGAACAGTTTTCTGGCCCCCGTGCAGCTATTGACACTACGTTACATTTGATTCGTGAAAGTACCCACTTTGTTTCTACTACTGCTGTTGCTGGCTTTTATCAGCATAGTTTAGATAGTAATCAACCAAATCAGTTAATTCGCGTTCAAATTCCATCTAATGTGCCTTACTACCCTGAAATTAGTGGCGGCAAGCATCGCTTTACTGTACGTTTTATGCAATTTGATTTAGCACAGCGCTCTCAACAATCTACCGATGATATTTTATTTTCACTTAGTTGCTGTGCGATGTAAGGCAACATTATGGTGACCACTGTTCAATGTCCACAATGTCAAAAACCGGTTACTTGGGATGATACTACCCAATGGAAACCTTTTTGTAGTGAACGCTGTAAGTTAATAGATCTTGGTGACTGGGCTGAAGGTAATCACCATATCTCAGGTAGTCAAACCCCAGAATCTTCAGCCGATGATCTCGAACACTTCGATTATCATTAGGCTGTATTAGGCATCACCGGCCGTCAATAATCCTTGCTGACGTGAAAAATTAATCATCCTATCCAACGGGATGAGTGCCTTCGCCCTCACGGATTCCTCAACTTCAATTGTATCAGTCTCGTCTCTTAAAGCTTCATAAAGATTGACCAAGGTATTCATTGCCATCCAAGGGCAATGGGCACAACTTTTACAGGTTGCACTTTTATCACCGGTAGGAGCAGGTATTAAGCGTTTATTTGGTACGACCTGACTCATTTTGTAGAACAGACCATGATCAGTCGCAATGATTAAGGTATCTGCTGTAGACTTTTCCCCTGCAGCGATGATTTGTTTTGTCGAACCGACAAAGTCTGCTTTGGCTATCACCTCTTCGGGTGATTCAGGATGCACTAAAATATCCGCATCAGGGTACTGCACTATCAATGCTTCGAGTTCATGTAACTTAAACTCGTCATGGACAACACAATGCCCTTGCCAGAGCACCATTTCTGCACCGGTCTTGTTGTTAATATATTGGCCTAAGTGACGATCTGGGCCCCAAATTATTTTTTTCCCTTGTGCCGTTATGTGTTCGATAATTTGGATGGCATTACTCGATGTCACAATCCAGTCTGCACGTGCTTTTACTTCAACACTGGTATTAGCGTAAACAACAACTTCATGATCTGGGTATTGATCACAAAAAGCGCTGAATTTTTCAATCGGGCAACCTAAGTCAAGTGAACACTCAGCTTCTAATGTTGGCATGATTACCGTTTTTTCGGGACTGAGTATTTTAGCTGTCTCGCCCATGAACCTAACACCACATACCACTAATTTATCGGCTTCATGTTGGGCACCAAAATTAGCCATATCTAGAGAGTCAGAGACATAGCCCCCCGTCACCTCGGCTAAAGCTTGTAGATCATCCTCAACATAATAATGTGCAATTAATACCGCATTTTTTTCAATTAATAGCGCCTTTATTTTGGCAATGTAATCTGCTTTTTGCTGTTTGTTTAGCCAAGGTGACGGTTCAACATTATCAATAATGTGATCAATTTTTGTTTGCAGTGCCTGTGGTATTTTCTCAGCTAAACTCATCGTCTTACCTTAAAATTCAGTTGCCTGTATGGCTTTTATGATGGTTTGATTCGCAGCAGGAAAATCAAAATCGGTTAATGCTTCAATCGGACACCATTTTATTGTTTGTCCTTCTAAGCCTTTCGGTTCGCCCTCGAAGTAACGTGTTGACCAAACGTCCAATAACACTGATTTGTCTTGATAATCATGCCGTATTTCAATCAGCGGTGTTGCCTTTGCTATCTCTACGCCTAACTCTTCTTTTACTTCTCTTGTTAGTGCTAGTTCTGTTGTTTCCCCAAGCTCGACTTTACCTCCTGGGAATTCCCACAAATTGCCCTGATGCTGATGTGCTTGGCGCAAGGCAATGAGTACTTGTTTTTGCTCATTCACTATCACTGCTACAGCGACATGGATCAATGCCATAGTCTTTTAGGCTCCTCCATCAACAAGCACATATAACGCCCCGCAATATGGACACAAAATTTCGCCCTTTTGCTCAATATCTAAAAAAACACGTGGATGTGCATCCCAACCTGACATTGATGGCATAGGACAAGATAGTGGCAAATCGCTACGTTTTACTTCGTAACGCCGTTCTGGTGGGGTATTGCTGTGCTGTTCAGTCATCATCAATCCTTAAATTTGCTACTCAGCAATCACAGGTGATTTACGTAAACGAATATTCAATTCTTTCAATTGCCGCTCGTTTACAGCACTCGGCGCATCGGTTAATAGGCAACTTGCTGATTGTGTTTTCGGGAAAGCCATCACATCACGAATTGACGCTGAGTCTGTCATCAACATGGCTAAACGATCTAAACCGAATGCTAGGCCACCATGTGGCGGGCAACCATATTTCAATGCGTCCAGTAAGAAACCAAACTTCTCATTAGCTTGTTCTTCATCAATACCTAATAACGTGAACACTTTGTTTTGTACATCTGCTTGGTGGATACGCATTGAACCACCCCCTAACTCTGTTCCGTTAAGCACCATGTCATAGGCACGGGATAAACATTGGCCAGGGTTTGAGTCCAATAGTGCTAAATCTGATTCACGTGGTGCAGTGAAGGGGTGATGTAATGCTGTCCAGCGATTTGCTTTGTCATCCCATTCAAACATGGGGAAGTCAACAACCCAAAGTGGCTGCCAATCACCTGATATCATCTCTAAATCATGACCTAACTTGACACGAAGCGCACCCAATGCTTCATTCACAATCTGTGCTTTATCGGCACCAAAGAAGACTAAATCCCCTGTTTTCGCTCCTGTTCTCTGCATAATTAATGCAACAACATCATTTGGCAAGAATTTTAAAATCGGAGATTGCAAGCCAGCGATTCCCGCCTCAATATCATTAACCTTAATGTACGCTAAGCCTTTTGCACCATAGATACTGACGTATTTCGTGTAATCGTCAATTTCCTTACGGCTGAGCGATACGCCATTGGGTACTTTCATTGCAGCAACACGCCCTTTCTCATCATTTGCAGGTCCTGAAAAAACCTTGAAGTCAACTGATTTCATTAAATCATTTACGTCGACTAATTCAAGCGCAATTCGTAAATCGGGTTTGTCACTCCCAAAACGTGACATGGCTTCTTCATAGCTCATTCTTGGGAAGGGATTAGGTAATGACACATTTAACACTTTATCAAACAGCTCACGAATCATTTGTTCCATCAATGCCATCAGATCTTGCTCTTCAACAAATGATGTTTCGATATCTAATTGCGTAAACTCAGGTTGTCTATCTGCACGTAAATCTTCATCTCGGAAACAGCGAACGACCTGATAGTAACGGTCCATTCCTGAGATCATCAATAGCTGTTTGAACAATTGGGGTGATTGAGGCAGAGCAAAGAAATCACCCGCATGAGTACGACTTGGCACAAGATAATCGCGTGCGCCTTCTGGTGTCGCTTTCGTTAAAATTGGCGTCTCGATATCTAAGAAACCTTTATCGTCTAAGAAATTGCGAAGACGACTGGTAATTTGCGAACGAAATCGTAATTTTTGTAACATTTCTGGACGACGCAAATCAATGTAGCGATGACGCAAACGCACATCTTCGCTGACTTCTGCCTGCTCGTGTAATGGGAATGGTGGTGTTTCAGAACTATTTAAAATAGTCAGTTCTTTAGCGACGATTTCAATTTTACCGCTTTTCAAATCATCATTATCACTACCCGCAGGTCTTAATCGAACTTCACCGGTGATTTGTAATACATATTCACTACGTACTCGCTCAGCAACAGCAAAGCTTTCAACATCTTCTGGGTTACAAACGACTTGGACGAGCCCTTCTCTATCGCGGAGATCAATAAAAATAACACCGCCATGATCACGACGACGGTGCATCCAACCTGACACGGTGACTGTCTGAGCTTCTAATGTTTCATTCACATCGCCGCAATAATGGCTACGCATGTTGTTTCCTATGTTTATCTTAAAATTAATCTTCCCCAATGCCCATCTTTGCTGACATTGGCACTGCTTTATTCTGAATTAGGCGTTATTTTATTTGCTTGTCGTTCTACCACCAACTCGTCTTTTTGCCATGGTGGTACTGCAACGCCGAGTGAAATAATCATTTTCAACCCGTCCTCGACCGCCATATCTAACTCAATCACATCGTCTTTTGGCACCATAATAATGAAGCCCGACGTTGGATTTGGTGTCGTAGGTATAAAGACACTGATGACTTCACTACTCGTCTTGGCTTGTACTTCACCTAAATTATCTGATGTTAAGAATGCTAAACTCCAGACACCTTTACGAGGGTATTCAATTAATAACACTTTCCTAAACGACTGTGCATCCGTCGATAACACCGCTTCCATGATCTGTTTAATTGCCGCATATAACGACCGTACTAAAGGAATCCGTGCTAAAAAATGTTCCCATGAAACAACAAGCCGCTTTCCTAAAAAGTTAGCGACGATCATACCCGTTGTAAGGACTAAAATTGCCGCTAACAACACGCCAAGGCCAGGAATATGCATCCCTAATAAATTATCAGGTTGATACGGCTCTGGCAGAAGTAATAGTGTTCTATCTAGCAGACCGACGATCGCGCGAATCACCAAGAAGGTGATACCCAATGGCATCCAGACTAACAGCCCCGCGATGATATATTTACGCATGATGACTATTCACTATTTCAATTCACATCTTGGTTAGCTTATGCCGCAGCATTAGACTTTTTTGATGATTTTGACTCACTTTCCGCTAAGTTACGTTTGTTACTACTTTTGAAGTCCGTTTCATACCAGCCATCACCTTTTAAGCGGAAACCAGCTGCAGATACAAGCTTTCTCAATGATGGTTCATCACACGCTGGGCAATGAATCAAAGCTTCATCACTCATCTTTTGTAACGCTTCGAACTCATGTTCGCAAGTATCACAACGATATTCATATAACGGCATTATTTTGTACCTTTTCCCTTTTCGCTCTATTAACTAAAATACACTGTCGATGGGCAAAATAGTTACTCTTACATTTAACCGTCTAATTATACCTAATAAATTATGATGGTGCTCTGAACATCATTCCTATCACTAAACAGCAATTTAATTCAGCGTTCATTTTAAGCACTCATCCCGTGGTAAGAACCTGATATTTAATCAATAACTTTGCTTTTAATTTTGGGCTAACACCGTTTTTTTCGCCTTATCTATACCCATCTGTTCCACCTCCGCTACTTCGACAGCCTTAAATAAGCGCTTTTCACTTTCGGTGTTTTTCATGGGCAGACGGTGGTTTGTCAGCATAAGTATAAACCGCTAATTGACCATAATTTCTTGATCTGACACCAAATGCTTGTGATAAGATTCAACCTATTACTTGGCTGTTAATTACCCTTTGGCATATGGTTTGCTCTAATGTGTGGTGGGTTAAGCCATCTTGCATATAGGGTTGTTAGAGAGTCATGACGAACACAGTTGATGTCGATAAACGACGATTTTTAACTAATGCTACAACCGTCGTCGGTGGTATTGGCGCTATCGCTGTCGCAATCCCTTTTATCTCGTCACTTTCCCCTAGTGCTAAAGCTCAAGCTGCAGGTGCGCCTGTTGCTGTCGATATTAGTAAACTGGCTATTGGCCAAATGATCACAGCAGAATGGCGTGGTAAACCTGTGTGGGTGTTACGCCGATCAGAAGAAACTTTGGCAACACTGCCTACCCTAGTGAGTGAATTACGTGACCCTGATAGTGACAATACTGACCAGCAACCCGACTATTGTAAAAACCCAGGACGCTCTATTCGTGACGATATCCTTGTTGTAGTGGGTATTTGTACACATCTAGGTTGTTCTCCGACCCATAGACCCGAGCTTGCACCTGAAGATTTAGGCTCAGATTGGAAAGGTGGGTTTTTCTGTCCTTGTCATGGTTCGACATTTGATTTGGCGGGCCGAGTATATTCTGGCGTGCCTGCGCCCACTAATCTTGTTGTGCCTCCCTACCATTACCTCAGCGAAAACCAATTACTGATTGGTGAAGATTCACAAGGGGTTGCTTAATGCGTTTACTCGAGTGGGTTGATGCCCGTTTTCCCGCCTCTAAACTCTGGAATGAACATTTAGCCCATTATTACGCGCCAAAGAACTTCAATTTTTGGTACTTTTTTGGCGCACTGGCTTTACTGATACTTGCTCTACAAATTGTAACCGGTATCTTTTTGACCATGCATTACAAGCCTGATACTGAGCTTGCTTTTGCTTCGGTCGAATACATTATGCGTGATGTGGAATGGGGTTGGTTAATCCGTTATCTCCATTCGACAGGTGCCTCGGCTTTCTTTGTCGTGATATATCTCCATATGTTTCGGGGGCTGCTCTACGGTTCATACAAGAAACCTCGCGAGCTGGTTTGGATCTTTGGCATGTTGATCTATTTGGCGCTGATGGCTGAGGCCTTCATGGGCTATCTTTTGCCTTGGGGACAAATGTCCTACTGGGGTGCACAAGTTATCATTTCTTTGTTTGGCGCTATCCCCTATATTGGCGAAGGCTTAGCATTATGGATAAGGGGTGATTTTGTTGTGGCTGATGCTACGCTTAACCGCTTTTTTGCTTTCCATGTCATTGCTGTGCCTTTGGTTTTACTCGGTCTCGTTGTGGCGCATATCATTGCTTTGCATGAAGTTGGTTCTAATAACCCTGACGGTGTCGAAATCAAACAAGTTAAAGATGATGAGGGTATTCCCGTTGATGGCATAGCCTTTCACCCTTATTACTCGGTGAAAGATCTTGTTGGCGTTATCGTCTTTTTATTTATTTTCTCGATTATCTTGTTTTATATGCCAGAAATGGGTGGCTGGTTTTTAGAGAAAGATAATTTTATCCCAGCTGATCCGCTAAAAACACCAGAGCATATTGTACCCTTATGGTACTTCACCCCCTTTTATGCCATTTTACGTGCTGTCCCAGATAAATTATTTGGGGTCATCGCCATGGGCGGAGCCATTTTTGTGCTCTTTTTAATTCCTTGGCTCGATCGCAGTCCCGTTAAATCAATCCGTTACCGTGGTCCTTTGTTTAAAGTGGCGCTGACTATCTTCACCATGAGCTTTTTGGCTCTAGGTTATTTAGGCACTCAACCCGCTACAGGGCTCTATACCTTAATGGCACAAGTTTTCTCTATACTATATTTTTCATTTTTCTTGTTTATGCCTCTTTATACTGCCATTGATAAAGATAAGCCTGTGCCTCATAGGGTTACGTAATGAAATTAACCTTGGGTCTTCTACTATCACTTACTGCTTTTTTTGCTAGCCCTGCTTACGCTGCTTCTAGCAAAGTGGCGTTGGATAATGTCGAACTTGATTTATCAGACAAAGCATCATTACAACGTGGCGCCAAAATCTTCATGAATTATTGCCTAAGCTGCCACTCAGCAAGTTATATGCGTTATAACCGCATGGGTAAAGATTTGGGCTTGAGTGACAAACAAGTCAAAGAAAGCCTGATGTTTGCCTCCGACAAAGTTGGGGATACGATGACTGTTGCGATGCGCCCTGAAGATGCGAAAAAATGGTTTGGTGTTGTACCCCCTGATTTATCCGTCATTTCTCGTGCACGTGGAACAGACTGGTTGTACACCTATTTGCGTAGTTATTATTTAGATACGGATAAACCTCTTGGCACTAATAATTTAGTCTTTACAGATGTCGGAATGCCTCATGTTTTATGGCAAGAGCAAGGTTATCTCAGAAAAGATAGTGACAATCAATTACATGCTCTAACAGGCGATCAAGAAATGGCATTTGAATATAGTATGATGATTCGCGATTTGGTTAATTTCATGGCCTATATCGGTGAACCTTCTAAGATTGAGCGACTTGCATTGGGCAAATGGGTCTTACTCTATTTAGTTCTGTTTTTCTTTGTTGCTTACCCTCTCAAGAAGGCGTTCTGGGAGGATGTTCATTAACATCAGTCTAACGCTGGTATTTTTCTCTATCAGCTTAAGTTATTTCAATCCCTCTTCATGTAGAGCACTTCTAGCATAGTGGCGTCATACTGATGATGACGCTCTATTCAGACCCTATTTGTCCTTATAGTCACCGCACTCGCCTCGCGATTACCGAGAAGGATATCGCTGTCACGATTCGTAATAGTCGTCTTGAACCCTGGTCTGAGGAGATTGCAGCTTCGGTGCCTTATGGTAAGAGTCCTGTCCTCGTAAATCGTGATACCATTCTTTTCGATAGCGTAATTATTATTGATTATCTTGATGCCAGGTTTTTGCAGGCACCGCTTTATCCCCTAGAACCAGCAGCTAAAGCAAAATTAAAACTTATGCTCCATCGCATTGATCATGATTGGTACGCGCTTTGGGATGCCTTATCTGATACAAAAAAAGCCAAAATGGCTGCAGCTAAACGGACGCTTAGAGAAGACTTAACGGTATTGTCTCCTCTATTCGAGACAGGCCCATATTTTATGAGTGAAACCTTTTCAATTCTGGACTGTAGTCTAGCCCCCTTGCTTTGGCGCTTACCACTGCTTAATATTACGTTACCTGATAAAGCTAAAGCTGTTGAAACTTATGCAAACCGTTTATTCGATCGGCCAAGTTTTAAAGCAAGCCTGACTAATGAAGAAAGAGCGATGAGACCATGACTTCTCAAAAACCTTACCTTATTCGCGCTATTTATGAATGGCTTTTGGATAACAAACTCACACCTTATTTACTCGTCAATACTTTAATGGATAGCGTCAAAGTGCCTGAAAAATATATTAATGACGATAAAATCGTGCTTAATATTGCGCCTGATGCGGTTCAACACTTTCAGGCTGACAATGAATGTATTAGTTTTTCAGCCCGCTTTTCAGGCAGAGCAATGAAGCTTTTTATTCCTATCGATGCTATTCAAGGCATTTATGGCAAGGAAAATAATGAGGGTATGTTTTTTACTGATGAAGAGCTTCCTCAACCACCAATACCACCAAAAAAGCCACTTGCCAGTAAAGAGCGACCCAGCCTTAAAATTGTAAAATAAACGCTTAGTATGTTATTTGTTGTTCAATCCAAGTAATCGCTTGCTCAATGGCCGATAACGTTTTATCTCTTCCTAGTAATGCCAATGTAGCATCCAATGGTGGTGATATTGTTGTGCCTGTTACAGCAACACGAATGGGCTGTGCGACTTTCCCCATACCGACGTCATGCTGTAACGCACAAGCCTTGATTTCGTCATGAATAGGCTCTATTTGCCAGGATGTTATTGCTGATAACCTCTCTTTCATATCTGCTAAAAAACCAACACTTTTAACTGTTAAATTCTTCTTCGCAGCTTTTTCATCATAACCTTCCGGCGCATGATAAAAGAACACACTATTAGTGGCCATTTCAACCAAGGTTTTTGCACGTTCTTGTTGCAATGCAACGACCTCAGTCAGTGCTGGCCCTTGCGATGGGTCAATTCCCCGTTTTCCCATGTGATAACTCAAATGTCTCGCAATATGTTCTGGTGAACTGGTCTTGATATAATGCTGATTAAGCCAAATCAATTTATCCGTATTAAAGCTTGATGCCGCTTTATTAACATCTGTGATATCAAATAACTGGATCATTTGCTCCAAAGAGAAAATTTCCTGATCACCATACGACCAGCCTAAGCGAACTAAATAATTCAACAACGCTTCCGGCAAATAGCCTTCATCGCGGTAATTCATCACACCCACTGCACCATGACGTTTTGATAAGCGGGCGCCATCATCTCCTAAAATCATTGGCACATGCGAAAACACCGGTACTTCTGCTTTCAAGGCTTTGAAAATATTAATTTGTCTCGGTGAGTTATTAAGGTGATCATCACCACGAATGACATGCGTCAGCCCCATATCCATATCATCGACCACTACCGTCAAATTATATGTGGGTGACCCATCTGAGCGGGCAATGATTAAATCGTCTAGCTCTGCATTTTGAAATAAGACGTCGCCTCGGATATTGTCCTTGACTACAACCACTCCATCCGTTGAGTTTTTAAAGCGAATCACTGGTTCAACATCTGTAGGTGGATTCTTTAAATGTCGGCAACGACCATCATAACGTGGCTTTTGCTTATTAGCTCTTTGCTCTTCACGCATATCCTCAAGCGTTTCTTTTGAACAATAACAACAATATGCGTCACCTTGCTCAAGTAGCTGTGCGATCACTTCTTTATAACGATCAAAACGCTGTGTTTGATAAAAAGGGCCTTCATCATAAGTCAGACCTAACCATGTCATCCCTTCCAAAATAGCGTTAACTGACTCTTCCGTAGATCGTGCTAAATCAGTATCTTCGATGCGTAAAATAAATTGTCCTCCATGTTTTCTTGCATATAGCCATGAAAAAAGAGCTGTGCGAGCACCACCCACATGTAAATAACCAGTTGGACTTGGCGCGAAACGGGTACGGACTGTCATATTGAACTCAGGTTGTCATAGTGTAAAAATAGTGCGTATTGTACCAGCAAGCTGGCCAAACATTTCGATAGGTTCAAGGAT
This sequence comes from Gammaproteobacteria bacterium, assembly GCA_029248745.1. GTDB lineage: Bacteria > Pseudomonadota > Gammaproteobacteria > Nitrosococcales > Methylophagaceae. The sequence goes on along the minus strand of JAQWIT010000004.1, from coordinate 72,571 downwards.
TTATTCTCTTTGATTCCCTATGATGACCTCGTTGCTGTAAACTCTTAACAATAATTCTAAACGTATTTTAGATGGAGACATTTTGATGAAAAAGCTTCTGTTACACCTTGATACAGACCCTGTCCCGAGTGCCTTTGATCAAGTCGTAGCTTATGATTCAAATGTCGATAATATCATTTCATATGGTGGTATCACCCGTGATAATGTCACGCCGCATGTCCATGGCATGATTTTCACTCGGGGCGGTAAAAGCCTCAAAAACAGTGCCATCTTTATCGGTGGTTCGAACGTTCCCGCCAGTGAACTGGTTGGTAATGCTGTCAAAAAAGCTTTTTTCGGTCCTGTCAGCGTGTCGGTTATGCTCGATCCTAATGGCTCGAATACGACTGCTGCCGCAATCGTTCGCAAAGTGATGACTGACTATGATGTATCGGGTAAAAAAGTCATTATTATTGGCTCGGGTCCTGTTGGACAACGTGCCGCACTATTCTTACTGAAAGAAGGGGCTAGTGAAGTAGTTATCACTAGTCGTGATATCACCCGTTCAAAAGCGATTGTCCAACAGATGAAAGAAGCCTACGGGATCGACGTCACACCGGGTGAAGGACGTAATGACGAGTCTGTCGCTGCACTCATGAAAGATGCTCATGTTGCTATTGCCGCTGGCCCAGCTGGTGTTTGTGTTATTCCTGAAACCGCTTGGTCAAATAGCGATAATTTGGAAGTTATTGCCGATGTAAATGCTGTGCCGCCACAAGGCGTTGAGTGTCTTGAAGTCATGGATAATGGTACAGAAAAATCTGGTATTCGATTCTATGGCGCTATTGCCATTGGTAACTTTAAAATGAAAGTACATCGTGGCGCTATTGAGTCACTTTTCGAAAGTAATGATCAGTTTTTAGATGAAACAACCATTTACGATATTGCTTGCAAGGTTGATACTAAATAACCCTTCTATTCTGCTCTACAGGTAAGCCATTTTGGATACATGTGTTCAGGTCACTGCACCTGCTAGGCTTCACCTTGGTTTTTTAGACCTTGATGGCTCTTCTGGACGCCGTTTCGGTAGTATAGGGATGGCTATTGACAGTCATCATACTGTCGTCACTGCCCGCTTTTGTACTGGAAATGAAAGTCACCTCGTGCCAGAACAACTACGCCATAAAGTCGACTGCCTCGTGGCGGTTTTTCAGCAGCGGTTTTCTAATCTAACCCAACGAGATGATCAGCATGTTCAACTTTCAATCCCAGTCTTTATCCCACAACATGCAGGGTTGGGCTCAGGTACACAGTTAGCCCTAGCCGTCGGAACAGCCCTATGTCGACTTTACCAAATTGATATCAAAACAGCTGATATCGCTGCACTTCTACACCGTGGTGCACGTTCAGGTATCGGTATAGCTGTATTTGATCATGGTGGTTTTATCATCGATGGTGGTTTAGGTGCTGATTCACTTGTTCCTCCCTTATTAGTCCGACAGCCTTATCCAGATCATTGGCGTGTAGTTATACTAATGGAACATGTTTCAAAAGGCATACATGGTCAAACTGAGAAAAAGGCGTTTGACGATCTTCCCCCTTTCCCGCTCTCTGAAAGTCATGCTATTTGTCACCATACGCTAATGCAATTATTGCCAGCACTTCTCGAACAAAACATTGACCTTTTTGGACACTCGATCACAGAAATTCAGCGCTTGATCGGCGATCATTTCTCTCAGGCTCAGGGAGGCCGTTATACCAGTCCACACATTGCCCAATTATTAACACAGGCTAATACGTTAGGGCATACGGGTATCGCACAGAGCTCATGGGGGCCAACTGGCTGTGTGTTTGTTAATAGTGAAGCCAAAGCCACAGAATTGACAGAACAGCTAGAACAAACCATTTCACAACAATTTGAAAATAAAGATGATTATTCGATTATCATAGCCAAAGCTAATTTAACTGGCGCTGAAATCAAAATACACCAATAATAATTAAAAATACTGACAGATTTTATAAAGGAAACAACATGTCTAAACGTTCAATTATGCATATGTTTACACCGAGAAAGCATACTAGTCCTTTCGATATCAATATGGCAATGGATGCCGGTTATGACATCGCTTTCCCTCATCAAGAAGTGCAATTGAATGAAGTGGCAGATATGACGCAAGACGCGATATTTTCCCGCGGGCCTGCTGGTGTTAAGAAAACCGGTATTTTCATCGGTGGCCGTGATATTTGTATCGCGATGGACATGATTGATGCTGCTAAGAAAGCGATGGTTCCCCCTTTTGAGGTCTCTGTTTTCGCTGACCCAAGTGGCGCATTTACCACTGCTGCAGCCCTTGTTGCCAGCGTAGAAAGAGAATTAAAGAATCATTTCAAGCAAGAGTTGAAAGGTGCCAAAACCATTGTTTTCGGTGGTACTGGCCCCGTCGGCCTCGCCACTGCTGTTATTGCTGCTGAGCAAGGTGCTGACACAACGATTGTTGACCACTTTTCATTAGATACTGCTTTGGACTATGCTGCAGAAGCGAAACATCGTTATGGCGTGACATTAACAGCGACTGCTGCTGTATCCGATGCTGATAAAGCACGTATTATTGCAGATGCCGATATCGTGTTTTGTACCGCCAAAGCAGGGATTCAAGTTCTAAATGCTTCAGTGTTATCTGATGCCAAGCAATTGAAAGTTGCAGGTGATGTCAATGCTGTCCCTCCCTTAGGCATTGAGGGAATTGAATTGATGGACTCAGGTGCGAGGCTTGTTCATGCCATTAATTCTGATGGTGCACTCGCTGTCGGTGCACTCGCTGTCGGTGATGTGAAGTATAAATTACAGCACGAACTATTACGCCAAACACTGGAAAATGAAACACCTGTCTATTTAGACTTCAGAAATGCCTTTAATGATGCCCGTAAGTTAGTCTAACAACATTCGCTTGTGCAACAACATCATACGGTTCTGGTTGTTGCACAACATGGGCGCTTTCTCGCTCAACTAGCTCACCGTGCAGGTCACCGTGTACTCGTCGCTGATTGTTTTGGCGATCAAGACACGTTAGCTATTGCAACACGTTGGCAGCCCTTGGGTAATCTCCAAGATACCGTTACGATTCGCAATACGCTGCTTACCCTCAGCCAAAACGAATCATGCTTATTAGTTTATGGTAGTGGTGTCGAGGCTTTCTTCCCTATTATAGCTACGTTACCCGACAGCATTAACGTACTGGGTAATACTGCAGACATTATTGCAAATGTTAAAACACCTGTTGTTTTTTTCTCGACGTTGCAAAAGCTTAATATCCCCTACCCCCAAACAGAATTTACGCCTCCCAACTCTAATACTCAAAAATGGCTTTGCAAGCCAAATATGAGTTTCGGTGGTGAGTACATCACTGATTATGACCATAGATCCCCTTTAACTGATTGTTATTACCAGCAATATATCGAAGGGAGAACAGGTTCAGTGCTATTTCTTGCCGATGGTGAAGAAGTTCAGTTATATCTCATAAGTCAGCAGTTTCAATACCACTCTACTGAAAGCCCTTTTTTACTATCTGGATTGAGTACTCCTTTGATATTATCTGGCGCTCTTCAAGAGATACTAACAACTTTTATCACCCAGCTTGTGTCTGAAACTGGGTTATGTGGCTTTAATAGTCTTGATTTTATTGTGACGCCAGATGATGCCCTCTACATCTTAGAAATTAACCCAAGGATCAGTGCTTCAGTTGCATTGTTAAGTACTTCAATTGATATATTTGAACGGCAACTCTCTGCTTGCTTACGCCGAAGTTTATTACCTCCTCCCGTCTCTATCAATCAAACACACTTACATACTTTCTTTGCACCATCTGATCTGACTGTGCCAGAATTTATCGACTGGCCGGCAACTTACCATGACCTACCTCACCCTAAGACTGTCATAAAAAAAGGTAGACCTATTTGCTCTGCAGTCATTGAAACTTCAATGTCATTCGAGCAGTCAGCAGCTACTGAACAACAGGCACTATTGTCACTATTAGGCCTACTTGAAAATAGCAATTGATCTTTAATATAACGTATTGAACTTTCGGATTAAATAGAGAATAACGATGCCACGTATCTTACTTTACCTTGCCACCAATGTTGCAGTTATTGCTGTATTGAGTATTACGATGAGACTGCTCGGTTTTGAGAGCCTACTGGACCAACATGGTATTGATTTAGATCTCAATGCACTGTTAGTTTATGCTGCCGTTATCGGTTTTAGTGGTTCATTTATTTCAGTGGCTATTTCAAAATGGACTGCTAAGCGTATGACAGGGGCACACGTTATTGAAAGCCCAAATAATGACACTGAACATTGGTTGGTCAATACTGTTCAACGACTGGCTAAACAAGCTGGTATTGGTATGCCTGAGGTTGCTATTTACGATGCACCTAAACTGAATGCATTTGCAACGGACATGAATAAAAATAATACCTTATCATCTTGGCCAGATGTCATAACGATACAAGGTAAGTCTCGTCCTAGACGCTGGACGAAGTTGACGAGTTCACGTGGCGGAACACTTGCCAACGCTACACGGCAAACTAATAAATCCCATGTCTGCTGTGTTAATGCTTATTCAATCCCACTTAAAGTGTCTTCTCGTGAAGCACGAACAGCATGGCCAGCACTACGCAATGTGTTGGTGACATTATCAGCTTCTGTTAAAGAATCATCTACCAACAATAGTCTAAGCATACCATCAGATCTCGTCACTTATTCCCATCCTTTCTCAACGGTGCAGTGTCTGGCTTCTTACCTTCTAATTGCGTCATTTGAGCTTCCATCCACTGATAAACATTTTTATTAATATCAGAGGCTTTCTCGATTTGCTCATCTAACGTTATTTTATCGCCAACCACCAATCTAATCACACCTGGGTATTTTAAAAAGCCATGTTTTGGCCAGGATTTTCCCCCATCGTGTGCTACAGGAATCACAGCATAACCGGTTTCAGCTGCTAAAAATGCGCCCCCCATACCAAATTTGCCCATTTGGCCTGTTGGAATACGTGTTCCTTCAGGGAAGATAACAACCCATGCACCTGATGCCAATCTAGATCTACCTTGCTCTATCACCTGATTAAGTGCTTTTCTACCTGCCCCACGATCAATCGCTATTGGATTTAATGAGGCCAATCCCCAGCCAAAAAAAGGAATCCACAATAATTCCCGTTTTAGTACCCAAACTTGAGGCGGGAAAATAGCTTGTAGTGCCAAAGTCTCCCATGTGGACTGGTGCTTTGCCATGATAATACACGGCTCATCAGGAATGTTTTCTCTCCCTTCAACCTCGTAGCGAATGCCACAAATTACCTTCAATAACCATAAATTTAATATGGCCCATTGGCTAACGACTTTATAGCGCCAGTTAAATGGCAATGGCCATACTAATAAACTGATAAATGAAAATAGGACCGCAGTGACCGCATGTAGGCTGGCAAATAATAACGATCGGGCAAATTGCATTAAGCATTGCTCTCTAATAAGGCATCTACCGCGATCGCCAGGTTGTCATAGACAGGGACATCTTCTGGACATTCTGGATCGGCTAAAGTCACTTCACCTTTACCCGTCCTCACTAGAATAGGCTTCGCCCCCACTGCTTGTGCAGCTTGTAAGTCACGTAGGGAATCACCAATTGCTGGGACGTTTTTGACATCAATTCGAAGACGATGCGCTAATTCATTGAATGCGCCTTCTAATGGTTTTCGACAATTACAGCCATCATCAGGGCCATGGGGGCAATAGAAAATAGCTTCTAATTTACCGCCTAACTGCAACACCATCCGGCGCATTTTGCTGTGGATTCGACTTAAGGTATCGACATCCAATAGGCCCCTTGCAATACCTGATTGATTAGTAATAACAACAATGCGGTAACCCGCAAAGGTTAATTTAGCAATCGCTTCGAGACTGCCTTCTATCGGTTCCCACTCAGCAGGCGTTTTAATAAAATCGTCTGAATCATGATTAATGACACCATCTCGATCTAAAATTATCAGTGACACAGCTTTCTCCAAGTCGTGATTGATTACGTCCGATTTAGTATAAGCTTGCCATACTCAAGCTTGTAACAACGATATATCTGCGATTTCTAAAAATAAAGCACGTGTTTGATTTAATAGCGCTAGACGATTTTCCCTCACTGCAACATCTTCAGCCATGACCATCACTTGATCAAAGAAAGCATCAACTGTTTCTCGCATACTGGCCAACTCTGTTAATACGGCCGTATAATCCGATTCAGCTAGTAGTGGTGCGACCTGAGTCTGTACTGATTTCACCTTATCGGCTAAAGCCTTTTCTGTCGGTTCTATTAGCAATTGAGCATCAATAACTGCCCCACTTTGTTCCGCATTATTTTTGCGTAAGATATTACCAATTCGCTTATTGGCCGCTGCCAAAGAATCTGCTTGGTCTAATGTCCGAAAATCAGCAACCGCTGCCAACCTCGCCATGTAATCAATTGGGGCCGTCGGTTTCATTGCTAATACGGCCTCAAACACATCTGATTGATAACCATGCTCTAGTGCATAACCACGTAAACGTTCGAAAAGATATTGCATCACCGCATCAACACAGTCTTTCTCGGTAGCAATATCACCTAAGTTGTTTAGAGCCGATGTCAGTAGTGTTTCGAGGTCAAGCCTTAAGTTGTTTTCAATGATGATTCTCAGTACACCCAATGCTGCGCGACGCAGTGCAAAAGGGTCTTTAACCCCTGTTGGTGGCTGGCCAATACTAAATAAACCGACGAGTGTATCGATTTTTTCAGCCAGGCTTAGTGCTTGGCCCGTTCTGGTTTGTGGTAATTTATCACCGGCAAAACGTGGTAGGTATTGTTCGTCTAGGGCTTCAGAAACCTCATCATGTTCACCATCAAGTTGTGCATAATAACGACCCATGATGCCTTGTAGATCCGGAAATTCCCCGACCATTTCCGTCACTAAATCACATTTCGCTAACATGGCTGCCCGGCGTGCCAGTGATTCATCTCCGTCAATTTGTTTAGCAATCGATTCAGCTAGGTCCGCGACCCGCTCTGATTTGTTGTGGACGCTGCCTAATTTATTTTGGAAGACAATCGTTTTTAACTTATCTTGTGAATCAATTAAAGCCTGTTTTCGATCCGTTTCCCAAAAGAAAGCAGCATCACTCAATCTCGGCAAGATCACTCGCTCATTACCCGCCACTACTTGGGCTGGGTCTTTACTCTCAATATTACAAATCGTAATAAAATAAGGCAGTAGCGTATTGTCTTTGTCTCTAACTGCAAAGTATTTTTGGTGTTCTTCCATGGAAGAGATTAATGCTTCAGCCGGTAATTCTAAAAAACGGCGATCATATTCTCCCGACAAGGCAACAGGCCACTCCACTAATCCCGTCACTTCATCTAGCAGATCTTGATTAATAACTGCTTGGCCGCCTAACTTCTCTCCTAAATCGACAACTTGTTGTCGAATAATCTCTTGTCTTTCAGACATATCGACCACAACATACCCATCATCCATCAATTGTTTTGCATAACTTTGTGGCGATGCAATCGTTATCTCTTCAGGATGATGAAAACGATGTCCTCGTGTTGTTTTACCCGAAGAAACACCTAATATTTCAAGCGGGATAACGTCATTCCCGAACAACAACACTAGCCAATGAACCGGTCTCACAAACTCACCCGGTAAATCTCCCCAACGCATACGTTTCGGGATCGGTAAAGCCGCTAATGCTTTTTGTAAAATATCACCGATAACCGCACTGGTTTCTGCGCCTTTTTGTTCCTGTCTAAAAACCAGCCACGCGCCTTTATCGGTTTCTAATGTTTCTAGTGCATCCACTTCAACACCACAGGACCTAGCAAAGCCTTGTACTGCTTTTGTTGGTTGTCCTTGATCATCGAATGCTGCTGATAAAGCTGGACCACGACGTTCGATCAATTGATCTTGTTGTTTTGTTGCTAAACCATCAACAACAACAGCTAAACGCCTTGGTGCAGCATAAGCCTGTATTTGCTCAAAACCTAACTTTGCTTCTCTCAGATCTTGCTCAATACCTATTTCAAAGGCATTGATTAATTTCGATAAAGCTTTAGGGGGTAGCTCTTCCGTGCCTAGTTCAATTAATAAATCACGTGTTTCGCTCATGATTTTTCTCCCGTATCTGCTGTTTCTAACATCGGGAAACCAAGAGACTCACGGCGGTCAAAGTAGGCTTGTGCTACAGCACGGGCCAGTGTTCTAACACGTAAAATAAAGCGTTGACGCTCTGTCACAGAAATCGCTTTGCGGGCATCCAATAAATTGAATGTGTGTGACGCTTTTAATACTAATTCATAAGCTGGAAGAGGTAGCCCTGCTTCAATCATTTTTTCACTTTCTCGTTCACAGGTATCAAACGTTGTGAATAAACTCTCTATATGTACATAGTCGAAATTGTATTCTGACATTTCAACTTCATTTTGTAAGAAAACGTCGCCATAAGTCACTTTGCCCATAGGCCCATCTGACCAAACAAGATCATAAACACTACTTACGCCTTGTAAGTACATAGCAATTCGCTCAAGACCATAGGTGATTTCGCCTGTCACCGGACGGCATTCTAACCCCCCTACTTGCTGAAAATAGGTAAATTGCGTGACTTCCATGCCATTAAGCCAAATTTCCCAGCCGAGTCCCCAAGCGCCGAGGGTCGGTGATTCCCAATTGTCTTCAACAAAACGCACATCATGAATAGATGTATCGAGACCCAATACCTTTAGCGATTCCAGATACAGTTCCTGAATATTATCGGGTGAAGGCTTTAATACCACTTGGAATTGATAATAGTGCTGAAGACGGTTCGGGTTTTCGCCGTAACGTCCGTCTGTAGGGCGACGTGAAGGCTGTACATAGGCTGTACTCCATGGTTCAGGCCCTATTGCACGTAAAAATGTTGCAGGGTGAAAGGTGCCTGCGCCCACTTCCATATCATAAGGTTGTAACAATACGCAGCCTTGTTCTGCCCAATATTGCTGAAGCCTTAATATTAATTCTTGGAACGTCTTTGGTGTTTGTGCCACCGGTGCAGCATTTGTAGTCATCAGTTAAAAGTCACAATCTAAAAATCAAAACGCTCTGATTATAGCGAATATCCGTTCGCTATGCCCGTGTCAGCCTCCGAATAATGCTATTTTTGCTGATGCAAACCTGTTAAAAATGAATTTCAGGTAAAATCTGTTCATATTCCTCAAACCCTGAAGGTAAACATGGCGCAAATTCAACTCGGCATCGTGATGGATCCCATCTCAGCAATCAATATCAAAAAAGACAGCAGTTTTGCGATGTTACTTGCTGCTCAGGCAAAAGGTTGGGCTTCATACTACATGGAGCAAAGTGATTTATTTTTATCACAAGGTGTTGCTTGCGCTACGGTTAGGCCATTGACTGTCATTGAAAATAATGAGCAGTGGTATGAACTCGGTGAAACTAAGACGGTGGCATTAAGTGAACTCAATGTTGTGTTAATGCGCAAAGACCCGCCTTTCGATATGGAATATATTTACAGTACTTACCTACTAGAACAGGCACAATCTGCTGGTGTTTTAATCGTTAATAATCCACAGAGTTTGCGGGATGCAAATGAAAAGTTATTCACCGCCTGGTTCCCTGAATGTTGTCCAGATACTTTGGTGACACGACAAGACACTTTGATTAGAGACTTTTATCAAACACATGGTGACATCATCCTCAAACCGCTAGACGGTATGGGCGGAGCCTCAATTTTTCGAATTAAGGAACAGGATCCCAACCTAAGTGTCATTATTGAAACCTTAACCGAGCACGGTCAAAAATCGGTTATGGCGCAGCGTTATATTCCCGATATCGTCCAAGGCGATAAACGTATTTTGATGATCGATGGTGAGCCTGTTCCATTCGCATTGGCTCGTATTCCGGCTGAAGGAGAAACACGGGGAAATATAGCTGCTGGGGGCCGTGCAGAGGGTCGTCTGCTCACTGAAAATGATCGCTGGATTTGCCAGCAAGTAGGACCTAAATTACGTGAAAAAGGACTTATCTTCGTAGGTCTTGATGTCATTGGAGATTATTTAACTGAAATCAATGTCACTAGTCCGACCTGTATCCGTGAGTTAGATCGGCAGTTTGGTTTAAATATAGCCAGTGACTTAATGGCCCGTATTGAACAACATTTATGATCCTCTCTCTACGTTTTCTATTTTTTGGTTTATGTCTGGCGTTCATTACTGCTTGTAGCAATGAGCCGGGGGCAAGACAAGCTAAGTTTTATGCCTTTGGCACCGAAATCGACGTTAGTCTTTATGGTGTTTCAGAAGAAGCTGCTAACAACACTGTCAATGCTCTCGAAGGCAGCTTCTCTGCTGTCGATAACACATGGCATGCATGGCGACCGAGCACGCTTCACGATATAAACCGAGCCATTGCCGATCAACAGACTATTACGATCAACCAAGATATCGCCGATTTGATTCAGCTCGCAACATCATTAGCTCAAAATAGTGAACATTTGTTTAATCCGGCAGCGGGTAAACTTTTTGAATTATGGGGGTTCCATCAAGATAATTGGTTCGACTCTCGCCCTCCTCCCACGCAACAACAAATTGATGATTGGATACTGAATGTACCCAATATGAAAGCCATTACAATTCAAAATGGTCAATTGAGCAGTCACAACCCCAACGTTAAGCTTGGTTTTGGTGGTTTTGCTAAGGGCTTTGCTGTTGATCAGGCCATCCTCACTTTACAAAATCAAGGTATCCACAATGCTTTGGTCAATATTGGTGGTGATTTACGTGCGATTGGGCAACATGGCGAACGTCCTTGGATCATTGGTGTTCGCCATCCCAGACAGGATGGCATGCTAGCCACCATTGCCATTAAAGGAGATGAGAGTGTTTTTACCTCGGGTGACTATGAACGCTTTTTTGAATATCAAGGTCAACGGTATCCTCATATTCTTGACCCCCGTACTGGTCGTCCCGCGGATCAGGCGACTTCTGTAACGGTATTAAATGATAATGCAGCTATAGCTGATGCAGCAGCGACCGCTCTGTTTGTTGCCGGTCACAATTGGCCACATATCGCTGCGGCGATGGGAATTAAGCATGTTATGCTTGTGCGGCCTGATGGTGAAATAGAGGTCAGTCCTGATATGTTTGAGCGCGTCACCTTTATTAATCACGATTCAGCTGCCATTATAAGAGCCATAGATTGACGTTAACTTATGGAAAAAACTGCACCGACCGCTAGATTAAACTTCACCTTATTCTTTTCGGTAATTATTCATCTCGTCATCCTGCTCGGTGTTGGCTTTACCGTTTCTTCACCGCCAAACAATCCCTCTTTAACCAGCCTCGATATCACGTTGGTCAAACAACAAACTGAAATCGAGCCAGAAGAAGCTGATTTTTTAGCACAGGCTAATAATGAAGGCGGTGGAGAAACAGATAAAAAAGCCCCTGACCCCAAGCCCGATGCTAAACATGCCAATCCCGTTTCTGCTCAAGCTTCCAAGACTAAACCTACGCCACCAGCCCCTATCGAAAAATCTGCAAAAGTGCTTACGCAAGCAAAGGCTGAAAGACAAATTCTAACCACTGAGCAGTTAGATGACAGGGTGAAACCCGTTATTGATGTGGCACTTCCTACACCACCACAGCTAAAGGCTAGTGACCTTATATTGCAAGCAAAAAGCGATATTAAGATGCTCAACCAAAAGCTCAATCAAGCCGCAAAAAAATCAAGTAAGAAGCCTAAAAGACGCTATTTATCTCCACGCACAAAGCAGTATTCTGCCGCTGCCTATCACGAAGCGTGGCGCAAAAAGGTCGAACGCATTGGTAATATAAATTATCCCAAAGAAGCTAAGCGAAAAAGTCTCAATGGTAGTCTGATGCTTTCTGTTGATATCAACCCTGATGGTAGTGTTCCGGTCAATGGTATCGTTATCTCGCGCTCTTCCGGACATGATATTTTAGACAAAGCCGCGATTAAGATTGTCCGCATAGGTGCACCTTATGCGCCTATCCCTGATGATATTCTGCAGGACAATGATGTCATTACGATTATCCGTACATGGAAATTTGAAACTGATGTGGGTGTGCGTGCTCGTTAAATCTATTTTTGGGCTTTTTAATATTCAATTTAGTTTAAACCTTTAAGCTTGTTTAGCTTTTTTTCTCATGCCAACAAAACCTAGTAATGCACTACCCAATAACCAGACTGCTGCAGGGACTGGTACAGCTGTATGGTTCATATTTAAATCCCAATGTTTGTTTCCAAACAATTTATTCTGGCGAGCTTGATCACTCAAGACATCGAGCCATGTAGAAGCACCAAATGCTAAGTTTTTATCATTTGCACCTATACCAATTTGCAAAACAGGACCTGTCCTAACATAACCATACCTAAGTAATAGGTCACTGAATCGATCGTAACCGTCGAACCTTGTTCTACAAATCAATAATAGGTCCAGTCTGATGTGTCAATCGTTCTTCCGCCAAATTTCTTTGGCCCTACATAGTCAGCATCAGTCTGATAACCACTAAAGGTCATATCGATTGTTGCAGTAAGTCCTAAATGGTTCGTCGCTGTTGCCGTTAAGTGAGCTGTGCTACTGATAATAGTTTTTTATACATAACTTACCCTTTCGAAGTTCATTGACCTTAAACAAACTCTAACTTAATCAGCTATTCCCTTACAACTGTACCTTAGTACTGTGCAAAGCATAGCCTTGCTGTGCTTTACTTTTCTCTGTAGCCTTTAACGGTAATTGCATCATCAATTGAACTGATAAAAACTGTAACTGGCTAATATCACCTCTTTTGAGTTCAAGTTCTATCTCGTGTATGGCCGTTGTCTTTTCTTTATTACTTATCGTGCCTTTGTCATATGCTAGTTCAACCTCAGTATTTTCATCCGAAACCAATATCGATTGGCGTATAAAATCAGTTATAAATAATTGAGAAATATTCGGCCATATTGTTTTGTCTTCAATCAAAGCACTCAGTGGTGTTTGTCTCAATAACGTTAAGTCAAAATCGTCAGTCGGTATTTTATCTTCCCATTCATTACGTTGATGCAAACCATTGTTCACCTGACCTGATTCTTTGACCGTTTGGAACCACTGCTGACCGTCAAACCTCAGCCTCAGCCCAACATGCTTTTTTAGTAGCATCAAATTTGGTGTATCAAAATAGGTACTAACCAATCTTTGCTCTTTAATCCCTGAACATTGAAAATTTTGAAACCCCAGTTGCATCAAGTCAACGTCATCATTGCCTACAACAGACAATTTCATTTCTTGTTCTAGGGGCATTTTAGCTAAGCAACGCTTTTAAATAATGCCCTGTGTGTGACGTTTTATGTTTTGCAAGAATTTCCGGCGTGCCTGTCGCGAGAATGGTGCCGCCACCAGCCCCCCCTTCCGGCCCCATATCAATCACCCAATCTGCGGTCTTAATGACATCAAGATTATGCTCAATCACAATCACCGTATTGCCATGGTCACGCAGGCGATGCAACACTTTTAGTAGCTGTTCGATATCAAAAAAATGTAAGCCCGTCGTCGGCTCATCGAGTACATACAGCGTTTTACCGGTATCCCGTTTTGATAATTCTTTTGCTAATTTCACCCGCTGCGCTTCACCGCCAGAAAGTGTCGTCGCATTTTGACCCAGCTTAATATATGTCAGTCCGACGTCCATTAGCGTATCTAATTTTTTTGCCACAACGGGGATATTGGTAAAGAACTCGCTCGCTTCTTCAATCGTCATATCCAGTACTTCGGTGATCGTTTTACCCTTGTATCGAATATCGAGTGTTTCTCTGTTGTAACGCTGGCCTATACAGACATCACATGGAACATAAATATCGGGCAAGAAATGCATTTCGACTTTGATTAAACCATCCCCTTGGCAGGCTTCACATCTTCCCCCTTTCACATTGAAGCTAAAGCGCCCTGGCGTGTAGCCCCTGGCTCTGGCTTCAGGTGTATTGGCAAATAGTTCTCTAACAGGCGTGAAGATACCAGTATAAGTCGCAGGATTAGATCGCGGTGTACGGCCAATGGGACTTTGGTTGATTGCCACGACTTTATCTAATTGGCCAAGGCCTTCAATCGTTTCATAGGGTGCAGGTTCATCAGAGGCCCTATTTAATACCTTCGATGTTAACTTCAGTAATGTATCGTTAATTAATGTTGATTTTCCTGATCCTGAAACACCGGTTATACAAGTTATCAAGCCTAAGGGAATATCAACATCTATATGCTTTAAATTATTGCCCGATGCGCCTTTTAAGCTAATTAACCGTTTTTCATCGTAAGCTTGCCGTTGTTTTGGTACATCGATTTTTCTTCGACCGGATAAATACTGACCCGTCAATGATGCATCAACACTCATAATGTCTTCTGGTGCACCCTGAGCGACAATTTCACCGCCATGGACGCCTGCACCTGGTCCTATGTCTAATACATAGTCAGCAGACCGAATTGCGTCTTCATCATGTTCGACAACAATGACACTATTCCCTAAATCACGAAGCCGCGTTAATGTCGCCAGAAGGCGATCGTTATCGCGCTGATGTAAGCCAATTGAGGGTTCATCTAGAATGTACATGACACCGACAAGGCCAGCACCAATTTGGCTAGCCAATCTAATACGCTGTGCTTCTCCTCCCGATAAGGTATCTGCACTTCTGGCTAGGGTTAAATAATCCAAGCCTACATTAACTAAGAAGGTTAACCGTTCAGCAATTTCAGCGACGATTTTTGCTGCAATCTCTCCTCGTTTTCCTGGCAAGACTAATTGCTCAAAAAAGGCCTTCACTTCACCTATTGGCATTTCAGTCACTGAAGGTAAATTTGTTTGTTCTATAGATACATGGCGTGCAGCTTCATTTAGCCTTGCGCCGTTACAGTCTGGACAAGCTCTGACCGTATGATATTTTGCTAGTTCTTCACGAACACTATTGGACTCTGTCTCATGATAACGACGTTGCATATTTGGGATCACACCCTCAAAAGCGTGGCTCCGTTTAACACTACGGCCGCGGTCACTCAAATAATTAAAATCAATTTTTGTTCTTCCACTGCCGTAAAGTACGAATTTTTTGACATCGTCAGACAAGTTTTCGAAAGGCACATCTAAGTCAAAATCGTAGTGGGCAGCTAAGGATTTCATCAGTTGAAAATAATAGGCATTTCGGCGATCCCAGCCCCGGACTGCGCCAGCAGATAAGCTTAATTCAGGATGCGCCACGATCAGCTGCGGATCAACAAATTGTTTAACACCCAAACCATCACATGTCCCGCAAGCCCCAGCTGGATTATTAAATGAGAACATCCGCGGTTCTAATTCTGGAATTGAATAGCCACAGGTTGGACACGAAAAGCGGGATGAAAACAAACTTTCATTATCGTCATCATCCAACAAAGCAACACGTGCAATACCATCCGACATTTTTAAAGCAGTCTCAAATGATTCTGCTAAACGTTGTTGGATATCAGGACGCACTTTAAAACGGTCAACCACAGCTTCAATGGTATGTTTTTTTCGAAGTTCTAATTCTGGTGGAGAGTCTAATTCTATGACATGGCCATTAACCCGCGCCCTAACAAACCCTTGCGCCCTTAAATTTTCTAAAATGTCTTTATGTTCGCCTTTCCTATCCTGTACAACGGGTGCCAATAACATCATCCGCTCACCTTCCTTCATCGCCAACACGGCATCCACCATTTGACTGACGGTTTGAGCGGCTAACGGCAGATCATGCGTTGGGCAACGTGGTTCTCCCGCCCGTGCAAATAGCAAACGAAGATAATCATAAATTTCCGTAATGGTCCCAACGGTGGATCGTGGGTTATGGGATGTTGATTTTTGTTCGATTGATATTGCTGGTGACAGGCCTTCAATATGATCTACGTCCGGCTTTTCCATCATCGACAAAAATTGCCGCGCATAGGCTGACAATGATTCTACATAACGCCGTTGGCCTTCAGCATAGAGGGTATCAAAAGCTAAGGAGGATTTTCCTGAACCAGATAGACCTGTAATGACAATTAAGGCATCTCGCGGTAAATCTAAATCGATATTTTTTAAGTTATGTGTGCGTGCGCCGCGAATACTTATGCTTTTCATTAGGCTTCCGTATAGAATAAGGCCAAACAGATAAATATACCCTTACTCACTACGATGACGCAAAACCAAAATACAAGCTCTGGTATGACCTCACTTGAAAAGCGAAGTATCACTGGCCTAGCCAGTATCTTTGCGCTTCGTATGTTGGGTTTGTTTATGATTCTACCGGTATTTTCTCTTGCTGCTGAACAATATTCAGGCTCTACACCTTTACTTGTTGGCTTAGCCATTGGTGCGTATGGTCTAACTCAAGCGCTATTTCAAATACCCTTTGGTATGTTATCCGACCGAGTTGGTCGCAAGCGTGTCATTACTGCCGGCTTATTACTCTTTGCAGCTGGGAGCATGGTTGCAGCGACGGCTGACAGTATTCAAATGGTTATTTTGGGCCGCTTACTGCAGGGTAGTGGCGCTATTTCTGCAGCAGTGATGGCTTTAACGGCTGATTTAACCCGCGACGAACACCGTACCAAGGCTATGGCCAGTATCGGTATTAGTATTGGCCTATCATTTTCTGTTGCTTTAGCCTCAGGGGCTGCTTTAGAGAGCTGGATAGGTTTATCGGGTATTTTCTGGGCAACTGCCGCTTTTGCTTTAGTCGGTATCGCTGTACTTCATTTATGGGTACCTACACCGGTGCGTTGTATCACTCACCGTGATATGGAGCCTGCACCAGCACAGTTTATTAAGGTATTTCGTAACCCCGATATTATGCGATTGGTGCTTAGCATCATGCTGTTGCATTTGCTGTTAACTACTAGCTTTTTTGCTTTACCTATTACTTTACTTGAGCAAGCTGGTTTGGCTAAAAGTGAGCATGCAGTGGCTTATTTACCCGTGCTTATCTTAGCCTTTATTGCCATGGTGCCTTTTATTATCATTGCCGAAAAACGACGCAAAATGAAACCGGTTTTTCTGGGTGCTGTGATTGTTTTAGGTTTAGTGCAATTGGCCTGGGCTTTTGGCTCTAATTCTGTCACCGGTATTCTGATCGCTTTATGGTTGTTTTTCACCGCCTTCAACATACTTGAGGCCAGCTTACCTTCGATGATGTCCAAGCTGAGCCCACTGGAAAATAAAGGTACTGCACTCGGTATCTATTCAACCGCACAGTTCTTAGGCGCTTTTATTGGTGGTGCTGCCGGCGGTTTCTTATATGGCCATTTTGATGTGACAGGCGTTTTTATCGCAGGCGCTGTCATTACACTGTTCTGGTTGTTTTTTGTTTTTCCAATGAATCAACCTCGCCACCTATCGACCAAAATTATAGAACTACCCCAGTTAAATGCTGATAATGCCAGTCACACTGCTCAACAGCTCAATGCTATTGATGGTGTTATTGAAACGATGATTGTGGCAGAAGAACACGTCGCTTATGTGAAATATGCCGCTGAAGAACTCGATATGAACGAACTTGATGCTTTTCATGTTTCTTCATCGTAGAATACCCATTAAACTTAACATCTCGAATCCAGGAGCAAACCATGTCAGTGAATAAAGTGATCCTTGTTGGACGACTCGGTGCAGAACCAGAAAGCCGAGCTTTTCCTGACGGTGGCTCCATTTGTAATCTACGCTTAGCGACCTCAGAGTCTTGGAAAGACAAACAAACGGGCGAGCGCAAAGAGCGTACAGAATGGCACCGCGTGGTGCTAAGAAACCGACTAGGCGAAGTCGCTCAACAATATTTACATAAAGGCTCTCAAGTCTATATTGAAGGCCGGATTCAAACCCGGAAATGGCAAGACCAAAACGGCCAAGACCGCTATTCGACAGATATTATTGGCGATAGTATGACTATGTTAGGCGGTGGTGGCAGTGGCGGTAGCACTGGCTATGACCAATCGGCACCTCAAAAATCGATGGGGGCCTCTTCTCCGCAACCTGCTTCACCGGCCGCAGGCCCTGATTATGGTATGCCATCTGGTGGTGCTGATTATCTGGATGATGATATTCCTTTTTAAGTCAATCATTCAACGGTTGTATCATTTTTACAACAATAAACACGTAGTTACCCGTAGCTGAATGGTAGCGTGACCCCGTAAAAACTTGATCTAGTTCACACTCATCATTAGATTAAGGATTAATTAAAGTCCTAACGATGGGAAAAAGACAATGACCTTATTCAAGAAATTATTACCAATTGTACTGCTTATGGCGCCACAGGCCGTTTTTTCAGAAACAGAGTTTTTAACAACTTACACTGATGTTGAAACTTTTAATGAAGCAAAACAACGTTTGGGTAAGCAGAATGTTTCAGAGTCAGACTTGATTCGTACGCATTACATCGTTGAGAGAGACCTAGAAACGATGAAAGTTGTTATTAGGCCCCTCAAAAACCAACAGACACAGACTTTGACCGCTCATAATACGAACCAATAATTACACTGTAATTTGAAAGTCCGTCAGATAGATTAACTCGCAGGCACCAGCACCGATGTCCTCGCGTGTTGATGAGCTTTGCCAATGCCACAGTTGATCCTTGGCATCGATCCGAACGGGAAAACCTTTAAGCCCTACAATTTGCCCTTCTTTTACCCTGTCTAGTTGCTTCGCTATCCATTCTTTTGATGGCACCATATACATATTGGCATTTTGCATTTATATTGCCCGTCGGGGAATGGGAAATTGTTCTACAGACCATTAGTACCATCGCCCTGATTGTGAAAACTGTATTTGATCAAGCACTTGTTGATCAGACATCTCACCCCAACCTAAAGCTAGTTCGACTGGGGACAGTTCGCGTTCTTCCCCTAAGTGATAGTTCTCTTTGGCTATCACTTTAGCTTATAACTTAAAATCAGCCAAC
Source organism: Gammaproteobacteria bacterium (assembly GCA_029248745.1). Taxonomy (GTDB): domain Bacteria; phylum Pseudomonadota; class Gammaproteobacteria; order Nitrosococcales; family Methylophagaceae. Next base: position 53,591 of record JAQWIT010000004.1, on the reverse strand, counting down.
GGGATTATTATATAATCTTTAAATTCAGGAGGTTCTGGTTCTTCAATCGTCTTTTGTAATGCTGTAACGATGATTTTGATACCGGGTTGTAATGAGACCGAATCACTGCCTCCTGTTAGTCTCCACAGTACAAAAATCATAAAGCAGACAATCAATAACCGGCCCATTATTCGTGGTGGTCTCTGATATCTAAGTATTTATTTGCGATCAAAATCAATAACAAAACAGGTATCCCCATCAAAGCTGTCACTAAGAAAAATTGCTCGTATCCCATACTTTCAACCATCGAACCTGAATAGCCGCCCAAGATTTTCGGCAGTAATGTCATTAATGAGCTAAAAATAGCATATTGCATTGCCGTAAATGAAATGTTGGTTAAGCTCGATAAAAAGGCGATAAAGGCCGCACTGGCTAGGCCCGCTGATAAATTATCTGCTGCAATGACAATGTATAGCATAGTGATGTCATGGCCTATTTGCGCTAATAACATAAAGAGCAAATTCGTCAGTGCCGATAGCACTGCACCTAAAAATAAAATTCGCATCACACCAAAACGCAATGCTAATAAACCGCCTAAAAAGCCGCCTAAAATTGTCATGGCTAAGCCAAAGCTTTTGACGACGCTGGCAATCACCGATTTACTGAAGCCGAGATCTTGGTAAAACACATTCGAAATCACACCCAATACAATATCTGAAATGCGATACAGACCGATCAAAGCTAATAACAGTAAGGCCAGTGATAGACCATAACGACTAAAGAAGTCACGCAATGGGTCTATATAGGTTTGTGCCACTTGTTGTTCTTTGACAAACCCTATGTTAATTAGACTTTTGGCGATAACCGCTACAAATCCTAACGCTAAAAAGAGACGACATAATTCGACTATAAAGCTAGCCAAGTGATTATTTGCAAGCCTGTCATTTAATACTGATTTGGCCATTTGTGCCAATTCGGCACTATAATAGAAGGTCGCAATAAAGCCTACGACAGAAAAAGCAAATAGTAATAGAAAGGACATATAATCTTGCTGAGAATGAACCAACTGATCATTTTGTCGATCGTTAGGCTCATCAATCATTAAAGTTGTCACTACCCCAATCAACATGACAGCAGCCATAATGAAATAAGTCGTTTGCCATGCCTGATAATCGTAAAGCGCTTTTGTCGATCCTAAATAGCTGGCCAGATATAAAGCCCCTGCACCTGCCAACAACATACCTATGCGATAGCCAGCGATATAACTAGATGCCATCAAGGGCTGCAGGTCTACATCAGCTGATTCGATACGATAAGCATCGATCACAATATCTTGTGTTGCTGCTGAAAACCCAAGGAATACTGCCGCCCAAGCCATCGCGGTCAAGGTATCGGTCGCAGGATCAATTGATGCCATTAAACTAATCGCTGCAATGATCATCAATTGTGACAATAAAAGCCATCCGCGACGTCTGCCAAGCCAATTAGTCAACATGGGTATCGCTAATTTGTCTGCCAGTGGTGCCCAAACAAATTTGAATGAATAACCTAATGCTGCCCAGCTAAAATAAGTCACTGCAGTGCGTTCAACACCTGCTTCACGCAGCCATAAACTCAGTGATGAAAAAATGAGTAATATCGGAATACCTGCTGATATCCCTAAAAACAGCATAGTCACCACTCTTGGATGACAAAAAGCCTTTACGCTGTCAGTCCAACTTTTAGTCTGGCTTTGTTCTGTCATTAGCCTGGGCAAATGTAGTCATAATCGATAATCAATGGCGCGTGATCAGAAAAGCTTTTTTCTCGATAAATTTCCGTAGTTTCAACTAACCCTTTTAGACCCGGAGACAATATATGATAATCAATACGCCAACCCACATTATTCGCGCGAGCCTGCCCACGGTTTGACCACCATGTATATTGATGTTCTTCTTGCTCTATTTCCCGAAATGCATCAACGTACCCGACATCATCAAATAAGGTATCTAACCAAGCGCGCTCTTCTGGTAGAAAACCAGAATTCTTCAAATTACCTTTCCAATTTCGAATATCTTCATTTTTATGTGCAATATTCCAATCGCCGCAGACAATAAAATCTCGACCAGACACTTTCATTTCTTCAAGTTTGGTCATCATATGATCCATACAACGATATTTCGCTTGTTGTCGTTCTTCCTTTGAAGAGCCTGATGGCATATAGAGAGAGATAACGCTTAATTTGCCAAATTTGGCTTCGATGTAACGTCCTTCTGAGTCAAACTCTTCATTCTCCATGCCGATAATGACTTCATCAGGTTTATTCTTGCAATACAGGGCGACACCACTATAACCCTTCTTTTGCGCATCATGATAAAAACAGTAGTAGCCCTTTGGATGATAAAGTTCGTCCGTTAACTGATCGATTTGGGCCTTGGTTTCTTGAATACAGATCACATCCGCCTGCGTCTCATCTACCCAATCGAAAAAGCCTTTTCGACCAGCAGCCCTTACACCATTGACATTGGCTGTCACGATTTTCATTGTTTTATCCTATCAAGTGCAAATTTTGGTTATCATAGCAAGGAAGTGGACGAATGTCGGCCCCGTGTATAACGCTGTTCTTGTCACGTTTACCTCTCTTACTGACGCAACAGTCGTCAATAAAATTAGATCTTTACAAATGGGATCGAAATCAGGATAATTACCGCTCTTTAAGTATAGCTGGTTTTTAGGAGAAACACTTTGGCCAACTCAGCACAAGCAAAAAAACGCGCTCGCCAAGCGGAAGATAGCCGCCAGCGTAACGCAAGTCAACGTTCAGCAATGCGCACAACTGTTAAGTCACTTCAAAAAACCATTGATGCTGGTGATAAAGAACAAGCAACTGCCGCTTACCAAGCTGCTGTTCCAGTTCTAGATCGCATGGCACGTAAAGGACTCATTCACAAGAATGCCGCTGCACGTAGTAAAAGCCGTTTAAATAAAGCAGTTCGCGCACTTTAATACAGCGTTAATTTTGCTTTAGTTAAAAACCGACGGTATGTCGGTTTTTTTATGCCTGCTTTTTTGTAACATTCTACCACCCTTTGCAATTTGCTTTTCTCATATTGGCGGCAATGACTTTTTATGTATTTGGGTGTTCTAGCTCTTTCCTTTTGTAAAGCATTACTCAGCACGGGTAATGTTTTACTAGTTGCGGTTACTGCCTTAATTGGTAAATCCCTTTCTCCTGACCCTACTTGGGTTACTTTACCCGTTGCCTTCCAATTTGTTGGGCTCATGTGCGCTACCATTCCAGCCTCACTTATCATGGATAAGATTGGCCGTAAAAATGGATTCTACTTAGGCAATGGCCTGGGTATTGTTGGCGCTATTTTATGTATTCAAGCACTCTACTCTGCTTCTTTTTGGCTATTTTGTGTGGGTACCTTTTTCTTAGGTATTGGTATTGGTTTTGCGACGCTATACCGTTTTGCTGCCGTTGAGATGTGTGAAAAAACTTACCGAGCTAAAGCTATTTCTATCATTATGGCAGGTGGTGTATTAGCGGCTATTGCTGGACCGAACTTAGCTATATATAGTCAAGGCTTAATCCAAGGCACGCCTTTCGTTGGTGCATTCTGGGGGCTATTAGCGCTATATATCGCAGCTATGGTTGTATTAACCTTGGTAAAGTTCCCACCAGAAACACGCCATGCACCTGATGTCGTCACTCGCCCTGTTCTAGAAATTATCTCACAACCTATTTTCCTCGTTTCCGTTGTCGCAGCGATGGTCAGCTATGTTGTAATGAATTTATTGATGACAGCAACGCCCCTAGCTATGCACAACCACGGCTACCACTTTGACCAATCGGCCTTTGTAATCGAATTACACGTACTGGGTATGTTCTTACCTGGTTTCTTTACCGGTGATTTAATCAGGCGTTTTGGCACTATTCGTATCTTAAATACCGGTGCTCTGATTATGTTGCTCTGCATTGGCATCAACCTCACTGGCCAGTCTGAACTCCACTTCTCCGTCTCTTTATTTTTTCTCGGCTTAGGATGGAATTTTATGTTTGTTGGTGCGACTCACCTTGTCACGGGTGCCTACTCTGAAGCTGAAAAGCCTAAAGCCCAAGCTGCCAATGAGTTTTTAATTTTCAGTATGGTTACTGTTTCTGCTTTAGCATCAGGCTGGCTCGAAGCGACATTAGGTTGGCATGTGATGAACTTAATTTGTATTCCCCTTGTTCTTTTCGCCATGGCCGTCGTCCTACACTTCCATAAAAAGCAAGCTTTCAGCTTTGTATAGAATTAAGTTTGTCTTCTTGTTTTTTACTTCATATAACTTGTATATTCATTTGGGGTTTTGAACAAGCTCTTATCAGAAAATTAGAGCTTGAACCACGAGGATGATTCAAAACCTAGGCAGGGAAGCGACAACTATGTATTCCTACGCCTAAACAAATACAATTAATCTAAGGAATATATAATGAATTTTAGACTGTTATGCCACGATCATTTTATCAATAACATCAGGTTGTGCCACTATCATAAGTGGGGATACTGAAGCAGTTACTTTTGATACTTCTCCATCTGGCGCAGATGTTTTTATCGATGGCGGTTACGTCGGTACTACACCAATGACAATCCGTTTAAGAAATAACAAAAAAGACTTCGTCATGTTTAAATTGGGAGGCTATCAAACTATTACTAGAGGTTTAAGTAAAAGCTATGACCCTATAAAAATATTGAGTCTTCCTTGGGACCTTTCAACAACAGACTTTCTCACTGGTGCAGCAATGGAATACGACCCAAAATCCTATTTTATTGAATTGAAGAAACTAAATTAAGCCATCATTAGAACAATGAGACCTTTAATGAAGAAAGCGCTTTTTAGCGCTTTCTCTTATTGCATTACATTAACCTCAATATAAGCCCATAAGCCAATTCTAGAAGATTTACCCCCTAAAGTTAAAAGCTATGTCGTTTTAAAATATTATGACTTAAAACGAGAAGCAGCTATAAATGACAGAAATAAGCTATGGCTTATCTTTTGGTGCAACAGACTTTCTCGTTTCTGTTATGCCCCAAATCAACATGGATTTCACTAAAAGAACACTAACTAGCCAGGTCAATACTTTAATAAGTTATTGGGTTTGATAGGGCTAACCTATCCTATCGTTTCGTTGGCAATGTAAGTGGACATAGTGAAAAGGATAATATTCATGAATTAAAACTCAATATTCCAATTAAGTATAATTATTCCATTACTTTTACAAGTGAAATAACACATTCTGAGTTTGGTATTGCATTGAATAAAAGATTCTCTTTTTAAACTTAATCTTTATTGAATAACCACTAAATTATCTCGATGAATTAGCTCTGGTTCATCAACATAACCTAATACTGCTTCAATATCGCTACTGGCTTGGCCCATTATTTTTTGTGCTTCATCCGCATTGTAATTCACTAAACCTCGCGCTATTTCTTGGCCTGCCATATTATGGCAAATCACTAGTTCACCACGGGTGAACTGACCTTGAATTTGATTTACGCCTACTGACAGAATGCTTTTGCCTTGCCGTTTTACAACACTCGCAGCACCATCATCTAGTGTGATGATGCCTTTCGGTTTTAAATGCCCTACGAGCCATTGCTGGCGTGCTGTCATAGGCTCATTGTCAGCCCATAACAAAGTGCCTACCGTTTCACCTTCAACGAGCTTTTGTAAATTACCTGTAGCTTGGCCGGATAAAATAACAGTCGTCGCTCCGGAACGTGCAGCACGGCGAGCAGCCAATAATTTGGTTGCCATTCCTCCTCGACCTAATTCACCTTTACTTTCACCGGCCATTAAATCTAAATCAGTGTTATTTGCCGCGGAGGTCGAGATCAATTTTGCTTCGGTGTCATGGCGAGGATCAGCTTCAAATAGACCATCTTGATCGGTCAGAATAACTAATACATCTGCTTCTACTAGGTTAGCTGTCATGGCAGCTAATGTGTCGTTATCACCAAACCTGATTTCTTCAGTTGCTATTGTGTCATTTTCATTGACAACAGGCAGAGCACCCAATTCTAGTAGGCTATTTAGTGTGCTTCTCGCATTAAGATATCGGCTGCGGTCAGATAAGTCAGCATGTGTCAGCAAGACTTGAGCAGTCAGAATATCATGTTGTTTACACGCTGCAGCATAGGCCTGAATTAAACCCATCTGACCAATACTGGCCGCTGATTGTAATAAGTGTAAGGCATGTGGGCGTTTGTCCCACCCCAACTCTTGCATACCTGCAGCCACTGAACCAGAAGTCACTAATACAACCTCTTTGCCTTGTTGTCGAAGTTTGGCAATTTCACCACTCAGCCAAATGACACGATCACGGTCTAAGCCATCGCCGATGCGCGTTAGTAATGCGCTACCGATTTTAATGACCCAACGTTTTGTATCGACAAGTTGTTGGTGGGTGTTTGCCACAATTATTCCTCTTTATTAACGGCGCTGCTCTCACTTACTTGTTTTTGATTTTCAATCTTTTCTGCTTCTTTTCGTTCATCTAGATAATCCATCATGTCTTCGCACAAGCCATCGCAACCTTCACCAGAGTGTCCACTGACACGATATACACGACCTTGCCAATCCAGCCTAGCTAGTACTTCTTGGCAAAATTCCTCTCGAATATCTTCAGGAATCAAGTCCATTTTATTGAGTACTAGCCATTGGTCTTGTTTACCCAGTGCTTCACTGTAGTTTTGTAATTCTCGATTAATAATTTCAACTGATTCAACAGGATCTTGTTTCGCATCAACTGGTGCCATATCGACCATATGCAATAACAAACGTGTTCGTGTTAAATGTCTTAAAAACTGAATGCCCAATCCTGCGCCATCTGCCGCACCTTCAACTAAACCTGGGACATCGGCAATGACGAAGTTGCGCACATCTTTCATCGTCACAACACCCAAATTTGGATACATTGTGGTGAAAGGATAATCTGCTACTTTAGGCTGTGCAGCTGATACTTGACGGATAAAAGTCGATTTACCTGCATTAGGTAAACCTAATAAACCAACATCAGCTAACAGCTTCATTTCTAATCTTAAACGACGTTCTTCACCTGGCGTGCCTTCTGACGTTTGTCTTGGTGCTCTATTTGTACTCGATTTATATCGGGCATTACCCAGACCATGCCAGCCGCCTTTTGCAACCAGCAAACGATCTCCTGTTTTGGTAAGATCGCCAATTAGTTCATCGGTATCATCATCCCACGCCTCAGTGCCAATAGGCACTTTAACCACAAGGTCTTCACCTGCTGCACCACTGCACAACTTCCCCCGACCATGTTCGCCGCGTTCTGCTTTGAAATGGCGTTTGTAACGAAAGTCGATCAAGGTATTAACCTGTTCATCTGCTTCTAAATACAGATCACCACCATCACCGCCATCACCGCCATCTGGGCCACCGAAAGGAATGTATTTTTCTCGGCGAAAACTCAAGCAGCCATTTCCACCGCCACCCGCACTTACGGTTATTTTCGCTTCATCAACAAATTTCATACCATTCAACCATTTAACAATCTTTGACTCAAAATAGTCATTTTTAATCGTAAAGTCCAGAAACAAAAAAGCCCTGCATTGGCAGGGCTCTTTAGTAGTTCGCCCTCTGTTGGGGCTAACTAGATTCTTTAGTCAGCAACAACACTTACAAATGTGCGGTTTTTCGGGCCTTTTGTTTCAAAAAGGACTCGACCTGCTGTTTTTGCAAATAAGGTGTGATCTTTACCAAGACCGACATTTAAACCTGCGTGGTAACGTGTACCGCGTTGGCGAATTAAAATATTACCGCCATCTACTACTTCGCCACCGTAACGTTTCACGCCAAGACGTTTCGACTCTGAATCGCGTCCGTTTCTAGTACTACCACCTGCTTTCTTATGTGCCATCTCTATACCCTTCTATGTGACTAGTAATCTTAGGCTGAGATGCCTGTGATTTCGATTTCAGTAAATGATTGACGATGTCCCATTTGCTTGCGGTAGTGCTTACGACGATTGAATTTGACGATTTTTACTTTATCGCCACGACCGTTAGCAGCTACAGTTGCTGTGACTTTTACGCCTTCTAAATAAGGAGCGCCGATTTTAACGTCGTCGCCTTCGCCTACCATTAAGACTTTCTCCAGTTCAACTGTTTCACCAGCTTCAGCAGATAACTTCTCTACACGGAGCTTTTCGCCCTCTTTAACTCGGTACTGTTTACCGCCCGTCGCGACAATAGCGTACATCGCTGTCTCCAAAAAATTAAGTTATTGTTGGACTAGCCCAACAAAAGACCCACAATCTTAGCGCCTTTCAGGAGATAGATCAAACCTTAATCAAAATATTTGCGATCTGTTGTCTTGCATGAGAAAGTAGCGTCATTTCTAGACTACTATTATAGGCAGATTTGAGCTCTGTGGATATTCAATCCATCTATTCCCTGATAGAAGATGATATGGCTGCTGTTGATGCAATGATTCACGCTCGATTGCAATCTGAGGTTGTCCTAATTAATCAGCTTGGGCACTATATTATTAATAGTGGCGGCAAGCGTTTACGCCCTGCTTTAGCTATCCTAAGTGCACGGGCTTGCGGCTATCAAGGACAACAACACGCCAACCTCGCAACGATCATTGAGTTTATTCATACTGCAACCTTATTGCACGATGATGTGGTCGATGGTTCTGAACTACGTCGCGGAAAAGAAACAGCCAATAATCTATGGGGTAATGAGGCCAGCGTTTTAGTCGGCGACTTTCTCTATACTCGTTCTTTTGAGATGATGGTTGAGATGGATTTAATGCCGCTGATGCGCATTCTTTCTCATACCACTAATATCATTGCAGAAGGCGAAGTTTTACAGCTACTCAATTGTAATGATCCTGATACCAGTGAAGCTGCCTACCTAGAAGTTATCCACCATAAAACAGCCAAACTATTCGAAGCGGCAGGGCAATTGGGTGCTGTTATAAGTGGTTCGAGTCCAGAAATTGAGCATGCTATGGCCATGTATGCCATGCATTTGGGCAGTGCTTTCCAATTAGTCGATGACTTATTAGATTATAGTGAGTCAAGTGACACCATTGGCAAAAATATTGGTGATGATCTGGCTGAAGGTAAACCAACTTTGCCACTTATTCATGCTATGCAGCATGGTAATGACACACAACGACAAGTCATTAGACATGCCATTGAACACGGCGAACGTGATCGCATCGATGACATCATTACGATCATTAATGAGACTGGCGCGATTAACTATACTTCCCAAGCTGCTTTAAAAGAGGCAGAACAAGCAAAATCTGATTTGGCGCTCTTGCCTGAATCTATATATAAGGAGGCACTATCCTCTTTGGCAGATTTTTCTGTTGAGCGTCATTATTAACGTTAAAATGAAAAGTGTTTGTTGTGACTACTTCAATCATTTAGTAGTTTAAGGCCTGTCGTACTTTAAATAGGCAAGCCTGTTAAGGCTAAAATCATGTCAGACTTTTATCAATATCATTTATTTTTCTGCACGAATGTTCGTGAAGACAAGGCGCATTGCCAAGAGCATGATGCTGTTTCGATCCGAAACTATGCCAAGCAGAGGGTTAAAGACCTTAAGCTTAAGAAAGTACGGGTTAACCAATCTGGCTGCTTAAACCGCTGTGCTTTAGGCCCGATGCTTGTTGTTTATCCTGAGGGAATTTGGTATCAGTATGCCAACACTGATGATATTGATGAAATTATCGAGAGCCACCTCATTAACGGCCAGGTAGTGGAAAGGCTGAAACGATGACACCTGATGAGTACTGCCAAAATAAAACAGCTAAAAGTGGTTCAAGCTTTTATTACAGCTTTTTATTTCTGACAGAACCGCAACGTCAAGCCATCACCGCTTTATATGCCTTTTGCCGAGAAGTCGATGATATCGTCGATGAAGTCCATGAAGAAGATATCGCTCGTTCTAAACTCGATTGGTGGCGACTGGAAATTGAGCGTACCTTCAACGATCAAGCCACCCACCCCATAAGCAAAGCACTAACTACCGCCCTTTCTCATTATGACCTACATCAAGAATATTTTATGGAAATCCTCGATGGTATGGCGATGGATCTATCGCAGTTTAGCTACCCAGATTTCACTCAACTCACCTTATATTGTCAGCGTGTTGCCAGTGTTGTTGGTCTATTGTCTGCTGAAATATTTGGTTATCAGGAACGTGCCACCTTGCGCTATGCCGAAAATTTAGGCATGGCTTTACAACTCACTAATATTATTCGTGACGTTAGAGAAGATGCAGAACGCGGCCGTGTTTATTTGCCGCAAGATGAAATGACGCAATTTGGCGTTGACCTCGATAGTTTATTAGCGCTTGAGAGTAGTACCGAATTAGTGGCGTTATTAGCCTTTCAAGCCAAACGGGCCCAACAATATTATCAACAGGCGATGGCAACATTACCTGATTGCGATCGCTACTCGCAGCGGACCGGTTTAATTATGGCGCAGATTTATCAAGCAACTTTACAGGAGATCGCGGATGATAATTACCAAGTTATGCAATATCGCGTTTCTTTAACACCATTACGTAAATTCTGGATTGCATGGACAACCGCACGTCAACAACGTCGGTGGCGGGTAAAAGCAGCATGACTACATTAGTTATTGGTGGAGGTTGGAGTGGGTTAGCTACGACTGTCTCACTTATTAAGCAAGGTCACGCTGTTCATTTGGTTGAATCAGCCACACAAGTCGGTGGTCGAGCACGTAACGTCACTTGGCAAGGGAAAATGGTCGATAACGGCCAACATATTATGATTGGTGCTTACGATCATATGCTGGCTATGATGCAACTCGTTGGGGTTAGTCCAGACGATGCATTTGATCGTTTACCTATTGATATCTCAATACACAATCCACATTATTCGACGCTTCATTTATCCGGTCAAAGCCGTCTACCATGGCCCTGGTCTCTCGCCTGGAATTTAGTTCGAAGTGCTGGGCTCAATAGCCTAAAAAGTCTCGTTACCCTGCAAAAAGATATTCCCCGCTTACTGGCTGAAGATGATGTGACCGTTTTAGCTTGGCTAGAACGCGCTAATCAACCCAAACGTCTTATTGAACAACTTTGGGAACCACTTTGTTTGGCAACACTGAATACTCAAGTTAATAAGGCATCGGCCCAAGTTTTAGCGATTGTTTTAAGTGATAGTTTAGGTAGAGATGAGCCTACAGCAGATCTGTTGATTCCTAAAATTCCACTCGGCACGTTATTTCCTCAAGCTGCAGCTGATTATATCCAACAACAGGGCGGAAAAATTAGCAAACAAACCCGTATCGCTGAAGTTGTCGTAGAAGAAGGTCAAATTAGTGGTGCTATCACGACCAGAGGTGATTTCATTGAGAGTGAGAATATCATTCTGGCTACAGGTCCCGATCAAACAGCCCAACTACTAACCGCACATTTACGGTTTCCAAAGCCGAGCCAAACGCCTATTACAACCGTTTATTTACAGTACCCCTCTCATACTCGTTTGCCGAATCCCCTGCTAGGCTTAACCGGTATGATGAGTCACTGGTTATTCGATCGTAGCCAGCAGCATCCTGGCCTTATTGCCGTGGTCATCAGCTCAGATGGTCCTCATGAAAAACTCTCGAAGGACGCGTTGGTTGAGCATGTCTGTAATGAAGTACATCAATTATTACCAGACTTCCCTGAGAAAGCTGAAGAAGGCTTTGTTATTCGAGAAAGACGGGCTACATTCGAATGTACGGTTGAGAACCATCGCCAACGGCCTGCATGCAAAACTTCTCTGCCCGGTCTATGGTTGACTGGAGACTATATCGAAAATGATTATCCAGCTACATTAGAAGGGGCCATTCGCAATGGCGAACATTGTGCTCAATTACTTCTATCTCACTTAACTTCCACTGAGTTATAAAAGCTATGATGCGTTTGTTCAACCCCCTTTTTATCACCTTATTACTTGCCGCCTGCGGTAGTGAGTCCGCTAACACGCCAGAGACTATCAGGGAGGGTGGTCTCCCTCAGTCTCAACGAACACAAGAGGATAGTCCTGCTGGGGTAAAGTTTAACTCTGGATCGCCTTTCAAGTCATTATCTGACTCTCAGCACGATAAGAATGACTAAAGCCATTTTTTCTGATCAAGTCATTTTAGTCACAGGCGCTGCAAACGGCTTGGGAGCAGCTGTCGCGAAAGCTTACGCTTCTTCTGACGCTACCGTCGTTTTACTCGACAAGGATGTAGCAGGCCTTGAAGCCACTTACGATACTATTACGGCTCATTATGTTAAACCTGCCATCTATCCTCTCGATTTAAAAGGGGCTAGTGTCTCCGATTATGCGGACCTCGCCTCAACGCTCGAAACCCATTTTGGCCGTTTAGATGGCCTCGTTCATTGTGCAGCGACACTCGGCCAGTTAGGGCCTGTTGAACATCAAGATCCACAATCTTGGGCTGAGACTTTACATATTAATTTAACCGCGCCTTTTTTACTCACTCGCGCTTGCTTACCCCTAATGAAGCAACAAACAAGTTCAACCATTATCTTTACCACCGATGAATACAAAGACATTGCCTATTGGGCGGGTTATGGCATTAGTAAAGCTGGAATAGAAACCTTAGCAAAGCAACTACAAGATGAACTCGAACATGAGGGTCGCGTTCACATATATTGTATTGAACCTGGTCAGTTCCAAAGCCAACTACACTATCATGCTTTCCCTGGGCTTAACCCCAGCGATTTTCCTTTACCAGACGACGTTACGGGCCCTTATCTGACATTGATGCAGTCATCATAAAATACGTCGTCAATTTCCTGACACTTAAACATAAGCCCATGATTTAAAGAGTAAATAACCGTCTGGCACAGTTTTCGCTGTAATCCGTTCAACGTATTGAATTTTATGGATTATTGGTAATGGCAACTCGATCTCAGACTGAAACTGCTCAGTTATCGCTCGTTGGTAAGCATAGCCATGCTGTGGCATTCACAACACCTAATGCAGATATTAATCAATCAGAGGCTACTCTAAGCCGGTTACCAACTGTCCTACAAACAACACTTGAGCTTGATGATTTAATTCGACTATTTCAAGATGAGTTACAAAAAATCATTGCCTACGATTGCCTCCATTACCAATATCGTGATGTGCTATCCGATATTAATACAGCTAAACGCAGTCATCACAACTGTACTTATCGCCTAGAAATGAATGCTGTCTGGTTAGGTGAGTTAACCCTGACTCGTGGCAAAAAGTTCAGTGATAAAGATACGCAATTAGTCGAAGATTTTTCTATAAACTCGCTTATCCATTACGTAACTGTTTACTGTACCGACAAGCCCAGCGTGCTGCTTTACAAAATAAGCTTACTGGTTTAAACAACCGCGCCGCTTTCGATGCCAGCTTGACATGTGAAGTCGACTTGGCGCAACGCCAACACACCCCCGTATCTCTTGTCGTCTTGGATATTGATCCCTTTAAGACGGTGAATGATACTTACGGCCATTCAACAGGTGATGCCGTCTTGCGTGCATTAGCTGACTCTATCATCGACACTATACGTCGCAGTGATATTGCCTTCCGTTACAGTGGCGAAGAATTTGCCCTCATTTTAAGTAATACCGATAAAGCTACCGTCCACTTAGTCGCTGAAAGAATTAGAGTGGCAGCTTCTAAATTAAGCTGCAATGACGGTACGCGTAACTTCGGTTTTACTGTCAGTTTGGGTGTTTCTGAATTAGAGCAAGGCGAACATATCACTGATTTCTTTGATCGTGCTGATAAAGCCCTTTATGAGGCAAAAAAATCAGGACGGAATAACGTCGTGCCGGTCTGGCATCTGTTGTTCTTCCATAGATACCTCTCCCCAGAGATCTGAATGGTCAACAGATGCTAATCATCCCAAACCTGAAATAATACTTATTCCAACACGCCCTTCGTTCAACTAGGTTAGGTTAGTTAATGTCCGCGAATTCGTGGGCCACGCCTTGGTTTACTCTCAGTCTCATCCTGCTTTTGACGAGCTGGTTTCGTTGAGCGTATTTTTGCTTTAACAGGACGTGACTTTTTATCGCGTTGTGCTGCGCGGCCCGTCGGTGCTTCATTTTTCGGGACTAAATCAACCTCTTCATAAAGCGCAGCTAAATCGCTACCGCCTAACATCATCCAACGGCCCATTTTTAAATGTGATGGAATAATGATTGGCCCATATCGTACACGCATAAGACGGCTCACTTGCACGCCTTGGCTCTCCCATAAACGACGTACTTCACGATTACGACCTTCTTGAATCACCACATGGTACCAATGGTTTGCACCTTCACCACCTGATTCTTGTATATCATTAAACTTGGCTTTACCATCTTCAAGTTCAACACCATCTCGCAGTGTTTGCATCACTTCAGGACTAACCTCGCCCAATACGCGTACCGCATACTCTCTATCCATTTCATTTGATGGGTGCATTAAACGGTTGGCTAATTCACCATCGGTAGTCAAAATGATTAAACCACTGGTATTAATATCTAAACGGCCGACACTGACCCAACGACCTTGCTCTGGGGTTGGTAATGATTGAAAAATCGTTCGCCTGCCTTCTGGATCACGACGTGTACAAACTTCACCGACTGGCTTGTTATAGAGTAAAACTTGTTGTGGCTGTTGCCACAAACGTTTGGCTGACACGGCTTTGCCGTCAACGCGCATATTATCGCCCACATCGACTTGATCACCGAGTTTGGCAACCTCTCCATTTACCGTCACTTTGCCTTCTTTAATTAAGGCTTCGAGTTGGCGGCGTGAACCGTAACCTGCTCTTGCAAGTACTTTTTGTATTCTTTCTGACATCTTAAGCGCCTCCCGGCGTGTTAGTTATGTTTATATCGGTTTATTTATACCCTAAACCCATCGCGGCTCGCACTTCTTCCAGTGTATTACGTGCTACTTCACGTGCAGCTTCATTACCATCCTCGATAATTCGACGTACTTCTTCCGGATGTTCACTCATGCTCTCAGCACGTTCACGAATCGGTTTTAATTCCGCAGAGACAGCATCAATTAATGGCCCTTTACAGTCCAAACAGCCAATGCTCGCACTCCTACATCCTATTTGTACCCATTCTTTTTGATCTTCAGTTGCATATATTTCATGTAATTGCCAAACGGGACAACGATCAGGATCTCCCGGATCCGTTCTACGTACTCGGTTGGTATCTGTTGGCATTCGCTTAATTTTTTCAGCCAATGATGCCTCTGGTTCCCTTAAAGCAATTGTATTGCCATAAGACTTAGACATTTTCTGACCGTCTAAACCTGGCATTTTAGCTGCCGGGGTTAATAAAGCTTGAGGCTCCGGTAAGATCACTTTTCCCCCCCCTTCCAGAAAGCCGAATAATCGCTCTGTGTCACCTAGCGTCAAGTTCTGTTGCTCTTTTAATAACGCTCTTGCTGTTTCCAGTGCCTCGGCATCGCCTTGTTCCTGATAGGCTTTACGTAACTGATTGTAGAGTTTGGCATTTTTCTTACCCATTTTTTTAATCGCGGCTTCAGCTTTTTCTTCAAAATCTTTTTCTCGACCATAAATGTGATTAAAACGTCTCGCTACTTCACGTGTTAGCTCAACATGTACCACTTGATCTTCACCAACCGGTACTTGTCCTGCACGATAAATCAAAATATCGGCACTTTGCAATAAAGGGTAGCCCAAGAAACCATAGTTCGAGAGGTCTTTCTCTTTCAGCTTTTCTTGTTGGTCTTTATAGGTTGGAACACGTTCTAACCAAGAGAGTGGTGTAATCATCGACAACAATAAGTGCAATTCCGCATGTTCGGGTACTTTGGATTGTAGAAATAATGACACCGCAGATGGCTCAATTCCCGCTGCAATCCAATCGATCACCATCTCCCAGACACTTTCTTCAATCACCCCTGTATCGTCATAGTGCGTTGTTAAAGCGTGCCAATCTGCCACGAAAAAGAAGCAATCAAATTCGTGTTGTAATTTAATCCAGTTTTTCAATACACCATGGTAATGACCAAGGTGAAGCTGTCCAGTTGGTCTCATACCTGAAACGATACGACGGGACTGCAATGCTACTGTGTCCAAAATGTTCTCCTGATCTTATTCGCGATCACTATTTCTTCAAAAAATTAAGCTTAATACTTGTGCAGTATTAAGTGGGATAGGCAGTACATCAATAAAAATATCAACAAATGGCCATAATACAGCACCCAAAATGCCAAAATAGAGCAATACCAATAATATGATAAAGCCATATGGCTCTACTCTACTCAGTTTCCATGATAGTGGGCCAGGTAAGATACTGACTAAAATTCGACCACCATCAAGCGGTGGTAAAGGCAATAAATTAAGCACCATCAACATTGTATTGATGAAAATACCTGCCAAACCCATATAAGCTAATGCAGGACTACAAGATAGACCGATCAATGTCACTGTCGACCACAATAAGGCCATCACTAAATTGGCCATGGGGCCTGCTAGAGCGACCCAAGCCATATTGGTTTTAGCATTACGCATATTGCGGGTATTAACAGGTACAGGCTTAGCCCAACCAAATATAAAGCCTGTTGTTACTGCCAATAATCCAGGGACTAGAATCGTCCCTACCGGATCGATATGTTTTATCGGATTTAACGTTAACCGGCCTAACATCTGTGCAGTTCTATCGCCAAACTGGAGCGCAGCCCAGCCATGTGCCACTTCATGCAATGTCACTGCAAATAGAACCGGAATTGCCCAAATAATAACCCTCTGGACTAGAGAAAACTCATCCACCGATGATATCTCTCCCAGCCATATACGGTTTTAGCACGTCAGGAATGACAATCTGCCCTTGTGCATTTTGATAATTTTCCAGCACGGCTAATAATGTTCGCCCAACTGCTAGTCCAGATCCATTCAGTGTATGGACCAGCTCTGGTTTGCCGGTTTCAGGATTCCGCCAGCGTGCTTGTAATCGTCTGGCTTGAAAGTCATGAAAATTACTACAAGAAGAAATTTCACGATAAGTTTGCTGACTTGGTAACCAAACTTCTAGATCATAAGTCTTACTTGATGTGAAACCTAAATCACCTGTGCATAAAACAACCTTACGATAAGGCAGTTTTAAGGCCTGTAATATTGCTTCAGCATGACCTGTTAATGTTTCATGCGCTTGCGCTGAATCTTCTGGCTTAACAATTTGTACTAATTCTACCTTTTCAAATTGATGTTGCCTGATAAGACCACGAACATCACGCCCATGTGAACCTGCTTCACTACGAAAACACGGTGTATGTGCAACGAACTTGAGCGGTAATTGTTCGGCTGGCGTGATGGTATCTCGTACCATATTTGTGATGGGTACTTCTGCTGTTGGAATCAAATACAAGCCCGCGTCGTCAACAGCAAATGAATCTTCTGTAAATTTAGGAAATTGTCCTGTCCCTTGCATTGAATCTGCATTGACCAAGTACGGCACATAGGTCTCTGTATAGCCATGTTGCTCGGTATGCATATCCAGCATAAATTGTGTTAGTGCACGTTGCAGCTTTGCTAATGGACCCTGCAATGTGACAAAACGCGCCCCACTGATTTTAGCCGCCGTTTCGAAATCCATACCTAGGCTTTCACCCAGATCGACGTGATCTTTAGCTTCGAAATCAAATTGAGGATGCTCACCCCACTTCAAGATTTCTCGGTTATCGTCTTCTGTTTGGCCTTGAGGCACATCATCTTGTGCTATGTTTGGCACATTCAAAGCAAATGTTGTGATCTTTTCTAGTACGTCATCTAAGCGTGTTTCTGCTTGTTTATGTTGGCTACCTAGATCCTCGATTTCTGCTAATAGCGGAGCAATATCTTCACCTGCTGCTTTAGCCTTACCAATCATTTTTGAACGGCTGTTTCGCTCCGTCTGTAAGCTTTGTGCTTCTGACTGTGCTTGCTTACGTTCTTGCTCTAATTGTTCTAATTGTTCTACATCAAGTTCAAAACCGCGGCTGCTGAGTCTTTCAGCTGCTTGTGCCGGTTCATTTCTTAATAACTTTGGATCTAACATACTAGCTTCCTGTTCTTGCTAACCAACTGACAATATGGTCAGCCTTTACCAGTTTTTGTAAATTATCTAATGTATTTTCAATACGCTCAGGCGTGTCAAAAAACTCTATCACGATGGGTAATTCAGACGATAAATCTAATAGTGATGCGGTATGCTTTTTGCCATCTGATCTCATCCCGGCTATACCGCGAAATACCTTATAACCTCTTACGTCTGCCTCATCTTGCAACCATTTTTCTACTTTACTCAGATCGCTTCGTACTTCCGCCAAATACACTCTGTCCATAATGATGTCGATCATGTTCATAATTGTCTACCCAAAGTCATTCCTAGCCACGTCGCAAGGAGACATAACATGACACTCATCATAATATTCACTAGCGCTTTTATTGGCGCACCTGCATTGAAGAGTGCCAATGTTTCAAATGAGAAGGTAGAGAAGGTTGTAAATGCACCTAACAAGCCGACTAATATTGCTGAGCGCCACTCTGCTGACACCGCCATTCGCTCAACTAATAGGACAAAACACAAGCCCATAAGCAATGAGCCCACTGTATTCACCACCAGCGTGCCATAGGGAAAATCTCTTCCTAGTAAACGATGCACACTGTTCGATAAACCGAAACGAAAGATTGCACCTAAGGCACCGCCGCCTGCAATTGCTAATAACTGCTGCACACTTTAATCTCGGTTATTGAAAGCCATTAGTTTACCTTATTCATGACGGAGACTCATCACCAATTGCTTGGAGGGTTGATCGTTAGCTAGTCAACTGACTTGTGTCACTAATTCACCGTTTGTATAACGTTCCGCCATATCTTGCAGCTTAATAGCCTTTATTCGACTAGCATGGCCTGCACTGCCAAAAGCTTCATAACGTGCCTGACAAATTGCTTGCATCGCTGCCGTTGACGCTTTTAGAAGTTTTCTTGGGTCTAAATTATCTGCATTTTCTGCTTGTGCTAGAAATTGCCTGATAGAGCCCGTACTCGCCATTCGAAGATCGGTATCAATATTCACTTTGCGGACACCGTATTTGATGCCTTCAACAATTTCATCAACTGGCACACCGTAAGTTTGCGCAATATCCCCACCATAATTATTAATGGTCTGTAGCCATTCTTGAGGTACGGAACTCGAGCCATGCATAACAAAATGGGTATTGGGCAAACGTTGTTGCAGTATTTTTAGGTGGCTAATCGCTAACACTTCAGCTGTCGGTGGTTTAGTAAATTTATAGGCACCATGACTGGTCCCTATCGCAATCGCCACGGCATCGACTTGGGTTTGTCTCACAAACTCCACAGCCTCGTCTGGATCTGTCACGAGCTGGCTATGATCTAATTTCTCGTCAGAACCATGACCATCTTCTTCACCCATCATGCCTGTCTCTAATGAACCTAGGCAGCCGATTTCCCCTTCTACGGAGACACCACAGGCATGCGCTATATCACTAACTGTTTTTGTGACACCGGCGTTATAGTCGAAACTAGATGGCGTTTTCATATCAGATAGCAAAGAACCATCCATCATGACCGAGCTGAAACCCGATTGAATAGCTTGGACACACACATCTGGTGACGCTCCATGATCTTGATGTATGACAACGGGAATATGTGGATAACTTTCTATTGCTGCCAAGATAAGGTGACGTAAAAAAGCTTCTCCTGCATATGCACGCGAGCCGACTGAAGCCTGAATAATAACCGGACTATCTGTCGTATCAGCTGCTTGCATGATCGCATGCACCTGTTCCATATTACTGACATTAAAAGCAGGCACAGCAAATTGATGTTCAGCAGCATAATCGAGGAGTTGTCGTAGCGTAAACAATGCCATAATAAGATCTTATAAATACATAACCAATATATCATTTTCTGCTATTTAAGGCTATTAATCGACATCACCAACACGCACTATTTTAAGTGTATTTGTACTGCCCTCTAACCTTGCATTCCCCTTGGTGAGGATGACCGTATCACCAATTTCTACAACACCATTTCTTTCTAACAATGCAATAACCGCATTGTTTAGTGTCGCATGGCCTCTTTCTTCTACTGCAAATTTAACCGGGTAAACACCTCGATATAATGTCATTTTCCGACTCGTTTTATCATTAGGCGTTAAAGCGAAGATAGGGATGCCTGAACTAATCCGTGACATCCAAGTTGCCGTTGACCCTGACAATGTTAAAGCTGCAATCGCTTTCACATCTAAATGATTGGCTAAATACATCGCGCCCATGGCAATCGCTTCATCGACTTTTTCGAATTCTGAATCAATGCGATGACGTGACCGGCGTATTTCACGTTGTTGTTCCGCTTGTAAACTAATGCGGTCAACGGCTTCTATGACTTTTATTGGGTTGTTACCAACGGCTGTTTCACCAGAAAGCATCACAGCATCAGTCCCGTCAAGTACAGCATTGGCCACATCAAAGACTTCCGCACGGGTCGGAATCGCATTTTCAATCATCGACTCCATCATTTGAGTCGCGGTAATCACCGCCGTATTTAACTGACGTGCTCGGGAAATGATTTTTTTCTGAATAGGTGGCAATGCAGCATCACCGATTTCAACCCCTAAATCACCCCTCGCAACCATCACGGCATCACAGGACAGGATAATTTCATCCATTACTTCTAAGGCTTCTGCCCGCTCTAATTTAGCAACTATACCACCATCACCTCCGGCATCTCTTAACAGACGTCGGGCATAATTTAAATCTTCTGCTGATCGTGGAAACGAGACAGCCACATAGTCGGCCTGTATTTTCGCAGCAATCTGAATATCGTTTTTATCTTTGTCCGTTAAAGCAGCAGCTGATAAACCGCCACCAAGGCGATTAATGCCTTTATTGTTCGATAAATAGCCACCTATTTTTACTTTACAGCGTACTTCATTGCCAACAACGTCCTCTACACCAAGAACAACACGGCCGTCATCTAGTAATAAAGTATCGCCAGCACCGACATCTTTGACTAATTGTGGGTAATCAATGCCCACCTGATGTTCATCGCCGGATTGTGAATCTAAACTGGCATCTAAGGTAAAGTCTTGGCCCACTTCTAAAAAGACTTTGTCTTGTCTAAAACGCCCTATTCGAATTTTAGGCCCCTGTAGGTCGGCCAGAATAGCTACCGTCCTCCCTACTTTATCGGCAGTAGAAAGGATCCTTTCTGCTAATGGAATAAATGCATTAACATCGCCATGAGAAAAATTGAGTCTTACAACATCTACCCCTGCAACAATCATTCTTTCCAAAACGTCTGGTGGTGTTGATGCAGGTCCAAGTGTGGCGACTATTTTAGTTCGTCTAATGGCTGTCACTCATTTTCTCCTATCGTTTATATTTATACTCGAGACTCAAGCATGGCGACTGCAGGCAATTTTTTCCCTTCTAAAAATTCAAGAAAAGCGCCGCCGCCGGTTGATATATATGACACATCGTCACTGATTTTATACTTACTTACTGCCGCTAAAGTATCGCCGCCGCCCGCAATTGAAAAGGCGTTTGATTCGGCAATGGCAATGGCAATCGCTTTTGTTCCTTCACCAAATTGATCGAATTCAAAGACCCCTACCGGGCCATTCCAAACAATCGTACCGGCGTTTTTCAATATGACTGCTAGAGCTGCAGCTGACTCAGGGCCGATATCAAAAACCATGTCATCATCTTCAACTGCAAAAGCGGCTTTTAATGTCGCATCAGCTGTTTCTGAAAACTCTTTACCGCAGACCACATCACTCGGTACTGGAATGTCACCACCGCGTGCTTTTGCTTCGGCAGTTAAGTTATTACACGTATCAATCAAATCAGCTTCATACAACGATTTACCGACATTATTTCCCGTTGCTGCAATAAAAGTATTCGCAATACCGCCACCGACAATTAACTGATCCACTACTTTTGATAACGATTCTAAAACCGTTAGTTTAGTCGATACTTTTGATCCACCGACGATAGCGACCATTGGTCTTGCAGGATTGTGCAAGGCTTTGCCTAAAGCTTCTAACTCACCGGCTAAAAGTGGTCCCGCACAAGCAACTTCTGCAAATTTTGCAACGCCATGCGTTGATGCTTGCGCTCGGTGGGCTGTACCAAAGGCATCCATGACATAAACATCACATAATGCGGCCATTTTTTTAGATAAAGCCTCATCATCTGCTTTTTCGCCGACATTGAAACGAACGTTTTCGCATAACACGACTTGTTTATCATCCATGTTGATGCCATCAAGCCAATCTTTTTCTAAATGGACGTCTTTGCCTAATAAGGTGCTTAAGTGACGACCGACTGGCGCTAGAGAAAATGCCTCGTCATAAATGCCTTCTGTTGGACGGCCAAGGTGTGACATCAACATCACTTTCGCACCCGCTGCTAACACCTGCTCAATCGTTGGTAAAGAGGCTCTTATACGCGTATCGTCGGCTACAGCGCCGTCTTTTAATGGGACATTTAAGTCTTGACGAATCAGAACACGTTTCCCGGCTAAATCGAGATCAGCCATATTAATTACTGTCATACTTTTCACCCTTTCTTCATTATTATTTCTATGTTGTCGAGGGCTTATATCCCTTATTTATACAACTTAATGACTTCATACCCCATAAACAATAAGGCTTCCTAAAAAGGAAGCCTTATTGTTTACTCCATCTTCAACTGATTAACTTCCTACCAATTGAACAAGTCGCATCATATTGCATGTGTACCCATATTCATTGTCATACCAAGCGATGACTTTCACAAAGGTATCGTCTAACGCAATGCCTGCTCCTGCATCAAACGTTGATGGCGCCGGATTACCACGGAAATCAGTTGAGACAACGCTGTCTGTTGTATAACCCAACACATCTTTTAAACTACCCTCTGAGGCCGCTTTCATTGCATTACAAATATCATCGTAATCGGCAGCCGTTTTTAGCTCGACCGTTAAGTCGACCACTGATACATCTGATGTCGGCACTCGGAATGCCATTCCGGTTAGTTTGCCATTCAACTCAGGTAATACTTTACCCACTGCTTTAGCAGCACCCGTTGATGATGGGATGATATTTTCTAAAATACCACGGCCACCACGCCAGTCTTTCATTGAAGGCCCATCTACTGTTTTTTGCGTCGCTGTAGCTGCATGGACTGTGGTCATCAAGCCATGTTTGATACCAAAACTATCTTGTAAAACTTTCACAACCGGCGCCAGTGCATTGGTTGTACATGATGCTGCTGAAACAATTGCTTCTCCAGCGTATTTATCATGGTTAACACCGTAAACAAACATCGGCGTGTGATCTTTAGAAGGCGCAGATTGCACGACTTTTTTAGCACCCGCATCAAGATGGGCTTGGCAAGATTCTTCCGTTAAAAAGAAACCGGTACATTCAATGACTAGCTCTGCACCCACTTGATCCCATTTTAAGTTCGAAGGGTCACGTTCCGCCGTAATGCGAATGGTTTTACCATTAACGACTAAGTTACCATCAACAACTTCAACATCGCCATCAAACAGGCCATGTACTGAATCATGCTTTAGCATGTAGGCTAAATATTCTGGCTCCAATAAATCATTGATTGCCACAACTTCAATATCTTGAAAATCTTTGGCTACAGCACGGAAAGCCATGCGTCCTATGCGGCCAAACCCATTAACACCTACCTTAATCGTCATCTCTTCTCTCCATTTTTTAAACGCATTTAAAAACGAGTCTCTTATTAAAAATGGTCGTCTTTAAATGGTTTTCGATTTTACTTTACCCTAAAACAAAAATGACGAGTGTACTTATGTACACTCGTCATTTTTTCTTGCTCAATACAATTTTAGCCTTAGCTAAAAATTATAGTACTGATTTAACAGTTTTAACGACATTTTCAACTGTGAAACCAAAGTGTTCCAACAATACGCCACCAGGCGCTGATTCACCGAAGGTATTGATACCGACAACGGCACCTTCTAGGCCAACATATTTACGCCAGAAGTCAGTGACACCCGCTTCAACAGCAACACGTTTAACACCTGGTGTTAATACGCTGTCTTTATAAGCTTGGTCTTGACGATCAAAGACGTTTGTTGAAGGCATAGAGACAACGCGTGCATTGACACCGTCAGCTGCTAAGGCTTCTTGTGCTTTTGCTGCTAAGTCAACTTCAGAACCCGTTGCAATGATAATGACATCAGCTGCGCCGTTTGCTTCAGATAAGACATATGCACCTTTACGCATCGCATCAAAATCAGCTGCATCATGGCTACGGCCAGGAATACCTTGACGACTTAATACTAAGCTTGAAGGACCATCAATACGCTCTACTGCTGCTGTCCATGCAACCGCTACCTCAACAGAATCTGCAGGACGCCATACATCCATATTTGGAATGTAACGCATCGCAGAGGTGTTTTCGATTGGTTGATGCGTAGGACCGTCTTCACCTTGACCGATTGAGTCATGAGTCAGTACCGCAATGGTACGAACCTTCATCAATGCAGCCATACGTAATGCCGATTTCGCATAGTCAGAGAACATGTGGAATGTGCCACCGAATGGAATTAAACCACCGTGTAGTGCCATACCATTCATGATTGCGTACATACCGAACTCACGGACACCGTAAGAAATGTAGTTACCAGGCTCTTTACCAGATACATGTTTGAAGCTATCACAGCTTGTTAAGTTAGAACCGGTTAAGTCAGCAGAACCACCCAGAAATTCAGGTAATACAGGCGCTAATGCAGCAATGGCATTTTGTGATGCTTTACGAGAAGCAACGCTAGCTGCTTTTTCGTTAGTATCAGCAATCACTGCATCAGTTGCTTGTTTCCAGTTTGCAGGAAGTTCACCCGCCATACGACGTTTGAATTCTGCTGCTAATTCTGGGTATTCAGCAGCATAAGCGTCGAATTTTGCATTCCAAGCTGCTTCTTTATCTGCACCAGATGCTTTTGCATCCCAACCTTCATAAACATCTGCAGGAATTTCGAATGGTGCTGAATCCCAACCTAATTCTTTACGTGTTAATGCAACTTCTTCTTCACCCAATGCCGCACCATGACAGTCATGGCTAGCTGATTTGTTTGGTGAACCGAAACCAATGATTGTTTTACAGCAGATCATTGAAGGCTTGTCTTTAACTGCTTTAGCCGCTGTGATTGCAGCATTGATTGCGTCTGAATCATGGCCATCAACAGAAACAACGTGCCAGCCGTACGCTTCAAAACGTTTTACTGTGTCGTCTGTATACCAGCCATCGATGTGACCATCGATAGAAATATTGTTGTCATCCCAGAAAGCGATTAAGTTACCTAAACCCCATGTTCCAGCTAATGAACAGGCTTCATGCGAAATACCTTCCATTAAACAACCATCGCCCAAGAAAACGTATGTGTTGTGATTGACAATATCGTGGCCTGGTTTGTTGAACTGATCAGCCAGTAATTTTTCAGCCATCGCAAAACCAACACCGTTGGTAATACCTTGGCCTAGAGGACCTGTTGTTGTTTCAATTCCTGGCGCGTAACCGTATTCAGGGTGACCCGCACATTGTGAATGTAACTGGCGGAAAGAGCTCAGTGATGACATCGGTAAGTCATAGCCTGATAGGTGCAATAATGAGTAAATCAACATTGAACCATGACCGTTAGACAGAACGAAACGATCTCTGTCAGCCCAGTTCGGGTTTGTTGGATTGTGGTTCATGTGGTTATTCCACAAAACTTCGGCAATGTCTGCCATGCCCATTGGCGCACCCGGATGACCCGAGTTTGCTTTTTGTACTGCATCCATACTCAATGCACGGATTGCGTTTGCTAAATGTCTACGTGTAGCCATCTACAGTTCTCCTGTTAAAAAATAATTATGCTGCTCGCCACTTAATCGAACAGCCCATACTTGGGATTTGTTGTTCCGGACCTTGCCCCACTTCAGCCACCATTTTCATGGCTTCGAAAAGGTCTCGTCGTACGTCTGTTGCGGCTGCTGTTTTTTTACTTTCATCAAATCGGCCGCGATACTGCAATTTAAGATCTTTATTGTATCCAAAGAAATCAGGGGTACAAACGGCACCAAAATCTTGGGCCACTTGCTGTGTTTCATCTATTAAATAAGGGAATGGAAACTGGTTTTGCTTTGCTATTTTTTGCATGTTTTCGAATGAATCTTCGGGATAGTCAGCGGGGTCATTTGCCATGATAGCAACGGTATTCACGCCTAGCGTTTTTAATGCTCCAGTATCGCGAACTAATCGATCTAAAATCGATTTAACATATGGACAGTGGTTGCAGATAAACATGATTAATAAACCATTTTCTCCACGACACGCATCGAGCGTCCATATTTTGTTATCGGTGCCAAGCAGTGAGAAATCAATGGCGGGTAGGCCAAACTCACAGACCGGCGTTTCTAAACTGACCATAGTGTCCTATTCGATAATCGTCTTTTTTGTTCAAATACTGTACTAAAAGACGGTTGCATAATGTCTCCCATAGCCTCTGATTCTATCAGAATTAGGCTGAAAATGCGACACTGCACAAGCTTGTTTCCGCCGCTAGCCGCCTAACATTCAAGTCGATTCAAGCCTATAATTCTACAAATAAATTTTCTCCCCGCCATTCCCATCTTGTGCTTACTTTAATAGATTTGTTCTTCGTCTCCCTAACGCGTAAAATTAACTCTCAGAATATTAATAACTTGTTGTCCTTATCTCATGCTTTTTCGATATTTTGTTCAAATTGTTCAAACTATTTTTAATGCACATGGACACTAATTGTGGTTATGACTTGTCAGACACCAGATTGCAATAAGGGCACCTTCATACAATGAATTCAATTAGACTCCGACGCCGTTTTTCTGGATTTGCGACGAAGTTATTTCTTAGCTTGTTATTGATCGGTGCACTCGGTCTCTTATATTTAGATAACCATATCCGGGAACAATTCGAAGGTAAGCGTTGGGCTGTTCCCGCTAAAGTTTATGCCAGACCGCTCGAGCTCTATGCCGGTTCTCCTCTTACACTCGAGGAGTTAAGGATTGAACTTCAGGGTTTAGGTTACCAATTTGTTCGAAAAGTCACGTTGCCTGGGCAAGCGACTTTTTTCAATGCCAAAGCCATCATACATACCCGTGGCTTTGAGTTTACTGATGGTTTGGAGTCATCCCAACGTCTGATTTTGGACTTTTCTAACGGCTTCTTAAACAACATCTCCAGTGCGCAAGGCCAAGCTATTCCTTTGTTGCGATTAGAACCTGTTTTGATAGGCGGTATTTATCCACTCAATAATGAAGACCGGGACCTGATTCAGCTCAAAGATGCACCAGATGCATTAATTCAAGCTTTGATTGCGATTGAAGATCGCGGTTTTTATCAACATCACGGTATTTCACTTCGTGGTATTAGCCGAGCCATGGTGGCCAATGTTAAAGCCGGTCGCTTTATTCAAGGCGGCAGTACGCTGACACAACAGCTGATTAAAAACTTTTATCTCAGCTCAGAACGTACGCTGGCTCGTAAGTTACTTGAAATTCCCATGGCGCTTTTATTGGAGCTGCATTACAGCAAAGATGAAATCTTAGAAGCCTATTTGAATGAAGTTTATGTCGGCCAAGAGGGTGCTCGTGCGATCCATGGTTTTGGCCTAGCTGCACAATATTACTTTGCCCAGCCCCTGCAAGAACTCAAACCAGATCAGCTCGGACTATTAGCTGGTTTGGTCAAAGGTCCTTCCTATTATGAACCTCGTCGGCACCCGCAGCGGGCTGAAGGCCGACGTAATTTAGTCCTGAAAGTTATGCATGAGCAAGGCGTGCTCGAAGAAACGGACTATAACAAAGCCAGAACTCGTCCATTAGGGGTCGTTAAACAAGCCAGCTTACTCAAAGGCGCTTATCCGGCCTATTTGGACTTGGTTAAACGCCAATTACGGCAAGATTACCCTGACGACGCACTCAGCTCAGAAGGGTTACGCGTCTTCACCAATCTCAACCCCATTGCACAAAATAAAGCCGAGGCAGCCCTGACTAAAACCATCTCATCGCTTGAAAAGCGTCATGGTGAACAATTGGCCGAGCTCCAGGGTAGTATGGTGGTGACCAACCCTCAAACCGGTGAAGTCATTGCCGTTATTGGTGGTCGTGAAACACGTTACCAAGGCTTTAACCGCGCTTTAGATACTTTGCGCCCTATTGGCTCACTGATTAAACCCGCAGTTTATTTGACTGCTGTTGAACAAGGTTACCATCTGGCCAGTATCTTAGATGATTCGCCGTTTAAACTCACCATGCCGAATGGACAAATTTGGCAACCAGAAAATTTTGATCACCAATCGCACGAACACGTGAAATTGCACCAAGCGATGGCGCGTTCTTATAATCTATCAACCGCACGACTCGGTATGGATTTAGGCTTAGATAATGTCATTGATACCTTGCACCGCCTTGGTGTCGTACGTGAGTTCAACGCTTATCCCTCATTATTACTAGGGGCTCAAGGCTTATCACCACTTGAAGTCGCTAAGATGTATCAAACCATGGCGTCTAATGGCTTCCAAATGCCACTGCGTGCTATTCGCCAAGTGACCGACAGTACCGGTCAAGAACTCTCGCGTTATCCGTTCGAATTAGAACAAACCATCGATAATGATTCCATGCATTTATTGCAATATATGTTGCAAGAAACAACGCGTACTGGGACCGCTCGTTCTATTTATAACCACCTACCTGCCGCGATTAATGTTGCTGGTAAAACAGGGACGTCTGACTTGCAACGTGATAGCTGGTTTGCTGGCTTTGCTGGCAATCGATTAGCCGTGGTTTGGCTAGGGTTAGATAATAATGATCCTGTACCGTTTACCGGTTCGAGTGGTGCATTACGCGCTTGGACAGATTATATGGTTCATGAAACGTTAGATCCGTTTATCGCCCCTGCGCCAGAGGAAATAGAATACCTCTGGATAGATCAAGAAACAGGATTACTGGCGGATGCGCAATGTCCTGGTGCTCAACAATTACCCTTTATCATTGGTAATAGCCCGACAGAACAGGCAAACTGTGGTTTTAGTTTAGGTAATGATCCATTACCCATTCTCGATAATTGGATGAAACGCTGGTTTCAATAATATTTGGAAAAATGACAGACCATGATTGAAACGACACTGATACCACGCCGCCTTTTGACAAGTGCCCTTTTGGTCACGATCAGTGCCTGTTCATTTGCACCGACAACACCGCCACTTGTTGAAATCGAAATACCTAGTGAACCTGCACCCGCGGTCAGTATTCCTGTACCCGAGTCAGCTGTGATTTCTGAATTACCCAATCAGGATGCAATCAATCCTACCGTTGTGCCGGTTTCACCAACCGTTATTGTCAATAATCAACAGAGTCCGGCCGTTGTTGCTTTGCTTAATTCAGCTGATGCTGCTCAGCAGAAAGGTAATTTTAAGTTTGCTCAAACAACGCTACAAAGAGCACAACGTATCGCCCCCAAAGATCCTGATGTTTATTACAAACTGGCTGTAACCCACTGTAATTTAGAAGATTATCGTTTGGCCGAGCAAGTTGCATTGAAGGGTATTTCTATTGTGCAAGGGCAAACCAAAGAGCTACGCCGGTTTTGGTTGTTAATTGCGGATATTCGGATGCAATCTGGGGATATTGTTGCAGCTGAGAAGGCGGAGCATATGGCAAGCAGGTATTAGTTTTTATTTGATACACACTCTTCGGATCAGTGTCGTTATAATCGCTTGTATCAGAAGTACCCAAACCGTTCTGATAATAGTCCTCTGGTTTCCTGCTGCTGTTTTGGCTGAAAATAAAATAGGGCCGCTGCTGCAAGGTTATTCCTTTTGAGAAAACTCGTCGGTTCTGGTAACAGCAGCAGATAAAAAAGCGTTGTATGCATGGCAAGCAGACAATCCCTTAATGCCCGCATCCACTCTTAAATTATTGACGGCGCATTTGGCTGTTAAAAAATGGGGAACGCATTACCGTTTTAAGACCGATTTTTACTGGATGAATGGTTGGTTATAGGTCCAAGGGTATGGCGATCCTTTTTTGTTATCGGAAGAACTGGATCTGGTGGCCAAGCAAATATTGGCAGAATTACCTGATAACGCTCCAGTGATAAAGGGCATTGTCATTAATGGATCCTTTTTTCATGATGTAGCCGTACCTGACAGATCTGGTGTTAATGATCCTTATAATGCACCGCTATCGGCAGTGGCTGCTAATTTCAATACTGTGTTTCTCAACAAACTGGGCCGCAAGATAACAACAGCAGAGGTGCAAACACCACTAACACCAACAGCTAAATGCTTGGCGAGGAGAGTCAGGGTCAGGCTCTTGATTTGCGTAGTGCGCAGAAATGGGTTGAAAAAAGGCTTTTGCAGACTTATGCCGATGAAGACCCTAGTTGGCACAACATCGTTGTCGAAGAAGGATCGGGTCTATCGAGAAATAACCGTTTGTCAAGATGAGCTGAGCCTTATCAAAGTCCCAATACGTCCTGCATATCATACTGACCTGACTGCTGATTCATTAACCAGCTAGATGCTCTCATCGCACCTAAGGCAAAGGTCATTCTGTTAGACGCTTTATGGGTAATTTCTACGCGTTCACCTTCTGCCGCAAACATGACGGTGTGATCACCGACGATATCGCCTGCACGGACGGTGGCGAAGCCGATGGTGTCGCGATCTCGTTCGCCAGTACGACCTTCACGGCCATAGACGGCACATTTGCTCAAGTCCCTGCCTAGGGCATCTGCAACCACTTCACCCATTCGTAAGGCTGTACCTGATGGGGCATCGACTTTATGGCGATGATGGGCTTCGACAATTTCTATATCAACATCGTCACCTAATACGCGTGCAGCAATATCGAGTAATTTGAGCGACAGATTGACACCAACACTCATATTTGGAGCGAGTATAACGGCTACATCTTTTGATGCTTGTTCTATTTCAGCTTTTTGTTCGCTACTGAAGCCGGTTGTGCCAATGACTAAACGGCAGTTGTTCGCTAAGCAATGGGGAATCAATGTCATGGTGACTTCAGGTAAGGTGAAATCGATGATGACATCGGAATCTGCTGTCGCTTGTGCCACATCTTTGCTAATGGCGACATTCAATGTACCTATACCGGCTAGTTCTCCAGCATCCGCACCAATTAAGCTAGACTCTGTACGGTCAATTGCTGCACTGAGCACAAGGCCTTTTGTTTGTTGAACAGCTTGGATTAAGCACCGGCCCATTCTGCCAGCGGCACCATTTACGGCGATACGTGTTGTCATGTTTGGCCTTTAATCTTTAATCGATGGTAAGGAATCAATAATGGAGCTTATTGTAGCGTTAGCAGCCTCTAGCTTAAAGGTTTAATCAAAAAACTCTTTCACTTTATCTAGCCATGAGCTGTGCTGCGGGCTGTGTTTGCTATGGCTGCCTTCTATTGTTTCGGCGAATTGTTGTAATAATTCTTTTTGCGTTTTAGATAATTTCACCGGTGTTTCAATCATCACACGGCACATCAAGTCGCCTGTTACGCCACTGCGAACTGATTTGACGCCTTTGCCACGCAGTCTGAATTGTTGGCCAGTTTGTGTGCCTTCTGGGATTTTCAAACTGGCCTTACCGGCTAAAGTCGGGACTTCTAGCTCGCCACCCAATGTCGCAGTGGTAAAGCTGATCGGTACATCGCAGAATAGGTTGTTGTCATCACGGGTGAAAACATCATGGCGTTGAACCTGTATTTCAACATATAAATCGCCTGGACCTGCACCACCTTGTCCGACTTCCCCTTCGCCTGATAGGCGAATACGGTCGCCGGTATCGACGCCGGCTGGTACTTTAACTGAGAGCGTTTTATGTTCTTGGATATGACCTTCACCATGACAATCAGGACATGGATCTTTAATCATTTGTCCTGTGCCATTACATTGCGGACAGGTTTGCTGAACAGAGAAGAAACCTTGTTGCATTCTGACCTGACCGTGACCACCACACGTGGTACATGTCACAGGTTTTGTGCCAGGTTTAGCACCTGTTCCATCACAGGTTTTACACTCAACACGGGTTGGAATGCGAATTTCGACCGTTTTGCCAGAAACAGCATCTTCTAATGACATTTCTAGGTGGTAACGTAAGTCCGCACCACGGTATCCGCCTTGTCGGCCACCGCCGCCTGAGGCACCAAAGATATCATTGAACACATCGCCAAAGACATCACTGAACCCACCAGCACCACGGCCACCACCGCCCATAGACTGATCAACACCAGCATGACCGAATTGATCGTAAGCTGCGCGCTTTTGAGTATCAGATAAAATTTCGTAGGCTTCTTTGGCTTCTTTAAACTTTTCTTCTGTATCAGTATCACCAGCATTGCGATCAGGGTGATATTTCATTGCCATGCGGCGATACGCTTTTTTTATCTCAGCTTCACTCGCTGTGCGTGACACACCTAATACATCGTAAAAATCTTCTTTCGCCATGGGACCTTGCTACCTACTCTTAAATAGAACAAAACAGGCGTAGGTTTCCCCACGCCTGTTCGTCGTTACTGCTTTGATTGACGATTATTTTTTATCGTCGTTGTCATTCACTTCTTCGAACTCAGCATCAACCACATCGTCTGCATCCGCTTTCGGTGCATCTTGTGGTGCTTCACCGGCTTCTGCATTTTCTGCATACGCTTGCTCAGCTAGTTTAGATGATGCTTCAGCTAGTGCTGTTGTTTTAGCTTCTATTTCTGTTTTATTTTCACCTTTTAAGGCTTCTTTAAGTTCTTCAACAGCGGCTTCAATTTTCACTTTTTCATCAGCGTCTAACTTATCACCTAAGTCAGTAATTGATTTCTCAGTGCTGTGTACTAAGCCATCACCTGTGTTACGCGCTGTCACCAACTCTTGGAATAAACGATCTTCTTCAGCATGGGCTTCAGCATCTTGCACCATTTGCTCGACTTCTTCATCAGACAGACCACTTGATGCTTTGATAACGATAGATTGTTCTTTACCTGTCGCTTTATCTTTCGCAGATACATTCAAGATACCGTTAGCATCAATATCGAATGTAACTTCGATTTGTGGCTGGCCACGCGGTGCTGGCGGAATGTCAGATAAGTCAAAACGACCTAGTGATTTATTCGCTGATGCCATTTCACGCTCACCCTGCATGACGTGGATTGTTACTGCAGGTTGATTGTCTTCTGCTGTTGAGAACACTTGATTCGCTTTAGTCGGGATCGTTGTGTTTTTCTCAACTAATTTCGTCATCACACCACCCATGGTTTCGATACCAAGGCTTAATGGCGTGACGTCTAATAGAAGTACGTCTTTGACATCACCGGCTAATACCGCCGCTTGAATAGCCGCACCAGATGCCACTGCTTCATCCGGGTTAACGTCTTTGCGTGGCTCTTTACCAAATAAAGCTTCAACTGCTTCTTGTACTTTCGGCATACGTGTTTGACCACCGACAAGAATTACATCGTCGATGTCTGACATAGATAGACCAGCATCTTTCAATGCTGTTTTACATGGTTCCATACTACGTGTAATTAGGTCTTCGACTAAAGACTCTAATTTGGCACGTGTTAGGCGTAGCTCCATATGTTTGGGACCTGATGCATCGGCAGTGACATACGGTAAGTTAATGTCTGTTTGTTGGCTTGAAGATAACTCAATCTTCGCTTTTTCAGCCGCATCTTTGAGACGTTGCAATGCTAGAGGATCATTTGATAAATCGATGCCTTGGTCTTTTTTGAATTCATCAACAAGATGCTCAATGATGCGTTGGTCAAAGTCTTCACCGCCGAGGAATGTATCACCGTTAGTCGCTAATACTTCAAATTGATGTTCGCCTTCGATATCAGCGATTTCGATAACAGATACGTCAAATGTACCACCACCCAAATCGTAAACAACCACGGTTGAATCACCACGTTTTTTATCCATACCGTAAGCTAGCGCTGCTGCCGTTGGCTCATTGATAATACGTTTGACTTCAAGACCAGCGATTTTACCCGCATCTTTTGTTGCTTGACGTTGTGAATCATTAAAGTAAGCAGGTACCGTTACAACGGCTTCTGTAACTTCTTCACCTAGGAATTCTTCTGCTGTTTTCTTCATTTTCATCAGAACACGTGCAGACACTTCAGGTGGTGCCATTTTTTTGCCGTTAGCTTCTACCCAAGCATCGCCGTTATCTGCTTCAGCAATCGTGTAGGGGACCATATTGGTATCGCGCTGTACAACATCATCTTTGAATTTACGACCGATAAGACGTTTAATTGCGAATAATGTGTTTTTTGGGTTTGTGACTGCTTGGCGCTTTGCAGATTGACCGACCAACACCTCATCATCTTTTGTAAAAGCAACAATAGAGGGTGTTGTACGATCGCCTTCGCTATTCTCAATAACTCGTGCTGTACCGTCTTCTAGGACTGCGACACAGGAATTTGTTGTTCCTAAGTCAATACCAATAATTTTAGCCATTTTTCTTTCTCCAGTATTCTTAAATGCTTGCTAGCTAAACTAGCTGTTGAGTAGTAAGGTGGGGTAATAAAAATTTATTTCAAGCCCTAGACCACTAAACGATTGTTTTATTGTGAAACGACTACCATTGCTGGGCGAAGTAAGCGGCCATTGAATTGAAAGCCTTTTTGCGCCACTGTGATGACTTTATTTGCTTCAACGCCCTCAACCGGTTGCATTGCCATTGCTTGATGCAATTCTGGGTCAAACTCGTCACCATCGGTAGGATTCACTTGCTCAAGCCCAAATTTAGCAATAGATGACAAGAACATTTTCATTGTCATACCAAGGCCATCACGGACACCCTCCAATGAAGCTTCTTCGCCTGATGCTGCGTTAGCACCCAGTTCCATGCTGTCATACACAGGGAGTAACTCAGACACAAACTTATCTAATGCATGCTTATGGGCATTTTCTAGATCACGTGATTGACGTCGACGGAGGTTTTCCATATCAGCGCGAGCCCGTAACACTTCTTCCCAATTGGCATCTGCTTTTTGACGAGCTTCTTCTAACAAGGCAGCTAAATCTTCACCCGCTTCTGATTCGGTTACTTCTTCTGTTCCAGCTGTTTCAGGCTGCACAGACTTTACATTTTCTGCTTCGTTTTTGTCGATTTCTTCATTACTCATGATGACGTGTTTCCAAATTACTTTATGACAAGTCAGCTATCTGGGGACGAAAAAGACGATTTCAACCATTGAATAAACTTTTTAGGCCATAAATGCCCATTTTTGTTGTTTATTCACTCTTTCTGAGCCAAACACATTGGCCATCGCTCGCTTTTTCGAGACGTTGTAGATGCGCGTTGTGCGCTTCTAACTCATCATCATTAGCTTTGATCACAGGTAAAGGCTCACGCTTTTTAGTTCGTGATATTCCCGTTTTTTTGGCTTGTGTTTTATCTCTACTCACAACCTCGGCAGTTAAAGATAAGCTTGTCTGACCGCCAGTCATGGCTAAATAAACGTCTGCTAGAATCTCGGAATCGAGCAAGGCACCATGTAACTCACGATTAGAATTATCGACTTCATAACGCCGACAGAGTGCATCAAGGTTGTTTTTTTGACCTGGATGTTTGTCTCTTGCAAGTTTAAGTGTATCTAAAATCGTGCAAATGGTATTAAGTGTGCGTGACTCTGTTTCGATCTTGTGCAATTCATGATCTAAAAAGCCAACATCAAACGCGGCATTGTGGATAATCAGTTCTGCGCCATCAATA
The DNA here is from genome assembly GCA_029248745.1 of Gammaproteobacteria bacterium. Lineage (GTDB taxonomy): Bacteria > Pseudomonadota > Gammaproteobacteria > Nitrosococcales > Methylophagaceae. The sequence goes on along the minus strand of JAQWIT010000004.1, from coordinate 17,803 downwards.
AAGCGCATAAAGTCATCCACGATCTCTGCGAACTTTGGTTTATCGGCAAGCGCTTCATTGGTGATGCCATGGACTTCCATCGCACCGGCATCGATCTCACGTTCAGGATTAACATACTGGTGAAATGTTTCCCCCGTTAAGCGTCGGTTGATCAGTTCTACACACCCAATTTCTATAATGCGATGATCATCAGCGGTGCTTAAACCAGTTGTTTCGGTATCCAGTACAACTTGTCGTTTGGTTTGTATTTCTGCCACTGGATACCCTTCAGTTCACTAATGCTTCACGTGCCGCAACAGCGAGTTGATCAGCCCGTTCATTTTCGACATGACCCTGGTGACCTCGGACCCACTCCCATTCTAGCTCATGGCCTTGTGCTGCTTTTTCTAGCCTTTGCCACAGATCTACATTTTTCACCGCTTTTTTCCCCGCGGTCACCCAATTACGCTTTTTCCAACCAGGCAACCATTCCATCATGCCTTTCATGACATATTGGGAATCAGTAGTAATTTTAACTTGGCAGCCACGTTGTAATGCTTCTAAACCAACGATGACTGCCATCATTTCCATGCGGTTATTGGTTGTATCTTTTTCAGCACCTGATAGTTCTTTTTCTGTGCCTTTCGCCCTTAGGATAGTTCCCCAGCCGCCAGGGCCCGGATTACCACTACAAGCACCATCGGTAAATATTTCAACTTGATCCATTTATTTCTTCTCGTGTTGCTGGCTTTGTAACCAAGCTTTTTTTAGGGAAAATTTGTCCTGCCAGCCAGCGTTGCGTCACAGGTGTTAAAGGTACAGTTCTCTTTGTTGCGACCAAAATTTTAACACCAGAAAATACCGGCCAAAAACGATGGCCTATTGTCTCTAGTTTTGCCGTCCTATTTAACCATTTTTCTGTTTTTAAGGGTGGCCTAAACATCAACCTTTCGCAGGCTATTACATCAAAATTTAACAGTGATAACCAATCTTTTATTCTAGACTTACCAAAAAAGTGGCCATTCCAAGGCGCACTCCTTTTGCAAGGCAGGACACGTCTCAACCCCCATAAGCTCCATGGGTTAAAACAACAAATAACCATCGTGCCGTCGCCCACTAGTACCCTTTCAGCTTCTCTTAGCACTTGATGGGGATCATTAGAAAACTCAAGCACATGATTTAACAATAAGATATCGAGGCTATTGGATTTGAAAGGTAAGGCTTCATTCGACCCATTTACATCAGCGAACTCCGCCATATGCCTTTTGAACTTAGGCATTGTCATATCGGGCAATAAATTAGATTCCCCGCCCAATTGCAGCTGATAATAACCGTGAAAGTGTTCAGGTGTGCTTTGAAAAAGTTGCCATTCTTGCCTTAATACTTCTTGTCCCGCTGGACTCAGCCACCAGTCACTTAACGGGTCAACCTTTTCTTCGATGTAAGAATCTGCCATACCGATACCTTGATCGCATGTAAGTCGCTTTACTAAACCGAAAAGCGTTAAGATGTTTAATTACAGTTGTTATCATTCTACTCTCAAGCGAGTGGCTCGTATAACCCTTACTGAGATTATTTTTAATCATGTCCTTGCTGTCTGTCCATACTATACCGATTCTTGAAGATAATTATGTTTGGCTAATACAAGCCTCCAATTCTCAAGCAGTCATCGTCGTTGACCCAGGTGATGAAGTGCCAGTGTTGGCCTATATTGAAGCGCATAACCTTATCCCGGTTGCCTTGCTCATTACCCACCATGATTATGACCATGTTGACGGTATAAAGCCTTTTTTAGCTGAATATGATGTGCCTGTTTATGGTCCTGCTGATGAACTGATTCCAGGCATGACTTATCCTTTAAGTTCGACAGAACAACTTTCTGTTCACGCTGATTTTCCTTCTGTCCAAGTCTTAGATGTCCCAGGTCATACACGTGGCCATATCGCTTACCTTATCGATAACTGTTTATTTTGTGGTGACACCTTATTTGCAGCAGGTTGCGGGCGTTTGAGAGGTGGCACCCACGAACAACTGTTTTCATCACTGAAGCAAATTAGTCGGTTGCCACCCACCACAAAAATTTATTGTTCGCACGAATATACCGAAGCAAACTTAGCGTTCGCTCGTGCTGTGGAGCCGAGTAATTTGGATGTTGCTGAGCGGCAAGAAAAGGTTGCTTCCCTAAGTCAGCTTGGCAAAGCTACTTTGCCCAGCCATTTAGCATTAGAATTAAAGACCAACCCTTTTTTGCGTTGCCATAAAACAAGTGTGATTGGCGCTGTTAAACAACAAGTTTCAGAGCGTTTGGGCGATGAACAGGCCGTTTTCACGGCCTTACGGCAATGGAAAGATAAGTTTTAGCTATCTGAGCTCTGCTTATCTAATGTCACATGTGGGTAAGGAATAGAGATATTGTGCTCATCAAATGCTAATTTAATTTGTTCTATCAGATCGGCACGTACACCCCAATAGTCATCACTTTCTACCCAAGGCCTCACGTTAAAATTAACACTGCTATCAGCCAATTCTGATACTGCAACAGCAGGGGCTGGATCACTTAACACAAGCTCATGTGCATCTAAAATGGATTCCATTACTTTCTTTGCTTCCAACATATCATCGTCGTAGCCAATGCCAAAAACCAAATCGATTCTTCGTGTTGCTTTGGCTGAATAATTGGTAATCGCACCCGAATATATTTGTCCGTTCGGTACAGTGATTTCACGGTTATCGCCCGTTTTCATAACTGTACTAAAAATGCTGATTTGTTCTACCACACCTACAACACCACCAGCTTCTATGAAATCACCTGATTTAAAGGGTCTAAAGACAACGAGCATGACACCCGCAGCAAAGTTTTGTAATGAGTTTTGTAATGCCAAACCTACTGCTAGACCGGCCGCACCAATTAATGCAATCAATGACGTTGTATCAACATCCAGCTGATCCAAGGCCGCGACAATGACCATTAATAATAAGATTGCTTTTACGATCGAGCTAATGAAATTGATCAAAATATCATCAAGCTCTGATTTGGCCATCATCTTAACCAATAATCCCACAAGCCATTTCACTACAATTCGACCAAGCAAAAGAATTGCTAACGCTATCGCTATATTCACAACCCATTCCATCATTGAAACATCCCCTTAGAACTTAATTATTCTGTTCAATTGCATTAATAATATCTGCAATTAATTCTGGGCCTTCATAAATAAAGCCACTATATATTTGCACTAAGCTCGCACCTGCCGCTAGTTTTGCCATAGCATCTTGGCCGGACATAATACCGCCAGCTGCAATAATGGGCATATGTTCAGGTAATGCCTGTTTAAATTGACGAACCACTTCCGTGGATTGTTCAAAAACGGGTTCACCACTGAGCCCCCCTGCTTCTTCAGCATGAGGCAGACCAGTCACTTTATCTCGTGCCATGGTGGTATTAGTCGCAATCACACCATCAATTTCGAACTCAGCAAAGGTCTCTGCCAATTCTTGCACTTCTGCCAACTCCAGATCTGGCGCCACTTTAACTGCCATTGGCACGTAGCGATTCGTCTGCTGATGCAAAGCGGTTTGTTTTTCTTTCAAACCACCTAACAAGGCTTTTAATGAATCACCAAATTGTAACTTTCTCAGACCCGGTGTATTTGGTGATGAAATATTAATCGTCACATAATCCGCTTGTTGATAGACCTTTTCTAAGCCAATTAGATAATCATCTAATGCATTTTCAACTGGTGTATCAATGTTCTTACCAATATTAATACCCACCAATGCATCGACTTGTGCAGATTTCACTTGTTCGAGTAGATGGTCCACTCCCAGATTATTAAACCCCATACGATTAATGATGGCATTGGCTTCTTGTAAGCGAAATAACCGTGGTTTTGGATTACCCGGCTGTGGCCTTGGCGTCACAGTGCCAATTTCAACAAAACCGAAACCTAATGCCGACAAAGCGGGTAAATAATCACCATTTTTATCCAAACCAGCTGCCATACCCACTTTATTTGGGAAAGTGAGCCCCATCACCTCAACCGGTGTTGCGGCTTGTGGTGGGTAAATCAACGACAGTAATTTAAGTTTGTGTGCCCACTTAATACCATTCATACCAAGATGGTGAGATGTCTCATCATCAAGCTGAAATAAAATAGCTCGTAGTAATTGATAGAGCATTAAACTGTGCCTAAGCTGAGCTGATAGCCTGTGAACTTGCGAATGTTTAGTACACCGATATCTAAAATCAAATATTGGCCTTTAATACCTTGTAAAACACCGGTAATTTCTGGCGTTTTATCGAAATTCAACGATTTTACTTTTTCTGGATATCGTTCAACCGGGTAACGGATATCCAACACAGCCTCATCATCCAAATGCATAATCGCATCATCACCAAATCGTTTTTGCAATTCAATGATTTCTTCTTTACAGGCCTTCATTAGTGTTTGTCTTACTTGCAATAAACCTAATGGCTCAGCATCGCCTTTTAACATTTTCCGCCAATCTGTCCGGTCAGAAACATGGCTTTTGAATATCACTTCCACAAGGCCAGATTGATAACGACTTTTGACCCTAAAAATGGGTAAGGCTTGTGTTGCACCCTGATCAATCCAACGTGTTGGTATTTGATTGCCACGTGTGATACCGACTTTAATACCTGAACTATTGGCTAGATAAACAAAATGGTCTTGCATGCAGAACTGTTCACCCCATTCCGGCTCACGACATGTGCCTGCAGCGTAGTGACATGTTTCGGGTCTCATGATGCATAAATCACATTGAGCAAGACTTTGTGAGCAGGGGAAACAGTAACCACCACTAAAGCTCTTCTTCGTCTTGCGGCCACATGCCTGACAATTGATTTCACCCTGAAAGGTTAAGCTAATGGTTTGACCAATCAAATCGTTCATTGATTGGCGATCCTCACCTAAGACCATTTCATAATGTGCTAAACTGTCCTGTAATTTTGGCAATGACACGGCCATTTTTGACACATTTCCTGCTATTTCGCTCACATCACTACTCCGATCAATTTTAACGCACTATCTTAACTCAAACAGACTCACCCGACGTACAAGTCTTTATAAAAGTTTTTTTATTAGGGGCGCCTAAACCATCTATGCAACTTATTATTTTAAACTTATGTCGTAAGCAATCATGTTTAATGAAAAGTTGTAACGCTCTAGTACAAATTAAGATTAATAATCAGGGGTAAAGCTTGACTGAAAAAATAGCTGTGGTTGGAACTGGCATTGCTGGTATGGCGAGTGCATGGCTACTAAGTCAACGCTATGAGGTGTTGTTAATAGACAAAAACGTTTACATCGGCGGCCACACCAATACTGTTAATGTGAATCACCCAGAGACCGATGTTGTCACTGCTGTCGATACCGGCTTTATTGTCTATAACGAACCCAATTACCCTCACCTCGTTGGACTGTTTGATACATTAGGCGTTGCGACTAGGCCCACATCGATGACTTTCTCTGCTTCGATTTTGGATTCTGGCCTTGAGTATGCTGGTAATAATCTCGATACGCTTTTTGCTCAACGCCGTAATCTTGCCTCACCTCGCTTTATTAAATTGGTTTATGACATTGTTAAATTTAATAAGCATGCAAAAGAGCTAATTCAACAAAAAAATCATGCTAGAGAGGAGCTAACACTCGGCGACTTTTTATCAGAGCTAAACATTGGACAAGCCATGCAAAATGATTACTTGCTGCCTATGGCTGCGGCTATCTGGTCCTGTCCTCCCCAACAAATGCGCGCTTTCCCCGCTAAGAGTTTTGCTCAATTTTTTAACAACCATGGCTTGTTGAATATTAGTGATCGGCCCCAATGGCGTACTGTTATCGGTGGCAGCCAACGTTATGTTGAAAAATTGATCGCCTCTTTTTCTGGCGAAGTGATCACGGGAAATGGTGTAAAACAGGTAGAGCGAAGCACTGACTGTGTCACTTTAACGTTAGAAGATGGCCAACAATATGTCGTTGATCAAGTCGTGCTAGCCACTCATGCTGATCAAGCACTAGCCATGCTATCAAAGTCTTCTGATCAAGAGAAGTTAGTGTTGTCAGCATTCCGTTATCAAAACAATGACACCTACCTACATACCGATGCAGCCCTAATGCCAAAACACCCTAAAGTGTGGTCTTGCTGGAATTATTTGGCGGAGCGGAGCGGAGAATCTCTACCCTCTGTTTCTATTAGCTATTGGATGAATGCCTTACAAGGTCTCGAAGACTCACAAGATTATTTCGTGAGTTTAAATCCTATCCACACCATCGATCCTGACAAAATTATTCAACGCATCCATTATGAGCATCCCGTTTTTGACACACAGGCAATGGCATCACAACCTCTCTTAGCATCACTGCAAGGTCAAAACAGAACTTGGTTTGCAGGTAGTTATTTTGGTTATGGTTTTCATGAGGATGCCTTGCGCTCTGCTGTTGCTGTCGCTACAGCCCTAGACGTCCCTATCCCATGGGAGAAACAATAAACCATGGCAAGTAAACTCTTTTTAGGCCAAGTGATGCATCAACGCATGATGCCCATGGCTTATCGCTTTGCCTACCGAATTTTTGGTCTGTTAATCGATGTTGATAGCATTGAGCGTGAAGCAGGAACTTTAAAATGGTTGAGCTTAAACAGGTTTAATTTGCTGAGTCTGAGAACACGTGATCACGGTCCTCGTGATGGTAGTGCCTGGCGGCCTTGGGTGGAAAAAACCCTCGCTGAATCAGAGATCCATGACGTTACAAGTATTCGCTTGTCGTGTTTTCCACGGGTCTTAGGTTATGGCTTTAATCCGTTATCTGTTTGGTATTGCCAAAATAAAATGGATGAAACCATCGCTATTATCAGCGAAGTCAGGAATACTTTTGGGGGTGTTTATCACTATGTTCATCACCTCAATGGCGACCCGTTGCATTGGCCGGTCGAGTGTATTGCTGATAAACGTTTTCATGTTTCGCCTTTCATCGATATGGATCAGGAATACCACTTTAAATTCAGCCAAACCGACAATCACTTTGGCGTCCTAATCAATGAATACCAAAAGGGTGAACTTCACCTTATTGCATCACAAGATGCCGAACTTAGGGCTTTTAGTAACCGAAATTTACTTAAGGCCTTTTTTATGATGCCGATGATGTCTTTCAAGATCATGGCCATGATTCATTGGCACGCACTAAAAATCTGGCTCAAAGGCGGCAAATTTCACAGTTACGATGAAACGTCACAACAAGAGGTTAAAAGCGAATGGATAGTCAAAACCCGCAAATAAAATTATTGCCTGACCCAAATGCACCCATTGCCATTAAGCTGCTGTATCAAGTACTGGCTAATTGCCAATACGGCTGCTTACACATTTCTACCGACAACGATACCTTTTTAGTTGAAGGTGAACACCCAGGGCCAGATGCCAATATCACTATTCATAACCCCTTAAAAATCATTCGCAAACTGAGTCGTGATGGTGATATTGGTTTTGCTGAGGCTTATATGCAAGCCGATTGGGATACCGATAACTTGTCTGATTTTTTGTACTGGGCAACATTGAACTTAGCCGCTTTATCTGCTCATCTTGAAGCCAATCGTTTCGTTCGATTATTCAACCGCCTGCGACACCTAACGCGACGTAATAGTCAGCGAGGCAGTCGCCGTAATATCTCTGCCCACTATGACCTCGGCAATGATTTTTATCAGCTTTGGCTAGACTCTACGATGACCTATTCTAGTGCCGTATTCACTAATGAACATGACACACTTGAGCAAGCTCAAAACCAAAAATACGAGCAATTATTAACCTCCCTAAATGCCAAACCAGGCCAACATATCTTGGAAGTTGGCTGTGGCTGGGGTGGTTTTGCAGAACATGCTGCAAAGCAGGGCTATCGCGTAACAGGTGTGACTTTATCTACCGAACAACTCGACTGGGCTATACATCGTATTGCAGACGCAGGATTGTCTGACCTCGTTGAATTAAGGCTACAAGACTATCGTAATATCGAAGATCAATTTGATCACATTGTGAGTATTGAAATGTTTGAGGCTGTTGGCGAAAGTTACTGGCCTAGTTTTTTCGATACACTTTTTGCTCGCTTGAAACCGGGCGGGCGTATTGCGCTGCAAACTATCACCATTAGTCATGCTTACTTTGATCAATATCGCCAAAACGTCGATTTCATCCAACGCTATATTTTCCCTGGTGGCATGTTGCCTTCACCAGAAGTCTTTGCAGACCATGTCAAACAAGCCGGTTTTTACCTAGAGCGTGCTGAAAGCTATGGTAAGGATTACGAAAAGACCGTGTTAGCTTGGCATCAGCGTTTTAATGATGTTGTTCACCAAGTAGAGCACCTAGGCTATGACGACGCCTTTATTCGCATGTGGCGTTATTATCTATCCTATTGTGAAGCGGGCTTTAAGGATGGCCGCACCAGTGTCTATCAATATCTCATGTCCAAACCCACCTAATCATGTCCCGTACTAGCTGTTACTGGTTCTATGGATTACCGGGCCTACCGTTAGCGGCACTGGGACTGCCCCTCTATATTTACCTACCTACTTTTTATGCCGAACAACTGGGCTTAGGATTAGCGGCAGTTGGCACAGCACTGTTAATTGCAAGAGTAACAGACGTCATTAGTGATCCTTTAATTGGCTTTTTATCTGACTGGCTTCCTCTTCCTTCCAGACGAAAATGGTTAATGGCGATTGCGACACCGCTGTTGATTATCGCTATTTTAGCCCTCTTTATCCCACCAGCGGATAGTGGTTTTTATTGGCTTTTAATGTGGAGTTTACTGGTCTATCTAGCATGGAGTTTATTGACTTTACCCTATACTGCTTGGGGTGCGGAATTGTCGAACGACTACGACCGGCGCAGTATGATCACAGCCAGCCGAGAGAGTTTTGTTTTACTGGGTACTTTAGTGGCGGCTGGTCTACCGTTAATGATAGGAACTGGGAGCGATGAGCCTGGTGAAGCCTTGGCTGTTTTAGCTCAATTTTTAGCCTTTTTATTACCCATTACTGTTATATTGTGTTTGTGGAAAGTACCAGAGCCTAACCGCCGTAGCGATGCAATTGACTTTTGGTCAGGTCTTACCCTTCTGAAGGAAAACAGGTTATTTTCCCGGCTGTTATTCGCCTATTTCATGAATGGCATTGCTAATGGTTTACCTGCCACTTTATTTTTGCTCTTTGTCAGTTATGTTCTGGTCATTCCTGAACAGTTTGGATTGCTCCTTTCGGCGTATTTCATCAGTGGCCTAATTGGGCTTCCCATCGGTATTAAACTTGCTCAGCGTTATAGCAAACACCGTATCTGGGGTATCTCAATGCTGTGGGCTGTCATCATTTTTGCTTGGGCACCCACTCTCGGCGCAGGCGACTTTGTTCCATTTCTAATTATTTGTATTTTGTCTGGTTTAAGTCTAGGGATTGATATGGCTTTGCCTGCTTCGATTCAAGCAGATGTCATCGACCTTGACAGTGCCAGGGGGGGAGGCCAACGCAGTGGCTTTTTCTTTGGCCTCTGGGGTATGGCTACCAAGTTATCATTGGCATTAGCTGTCGGTATTGCTTTTCCCTTATTGACCTTATTCGGTTTCGATACGCAAAACCTGTCTACAGAAAATAATTTATTCGCCTTATCTGCACTTTATGGCCTATTACCCATTCCCTTTAAGCTCATTGCCGCATGGACTATATGGCAATTTCCACTGGACCGTGCTGAGCATAAAGCACTTCAGCAGCAACTCAATTGAGGAACCCTTGTATGAAAAACCCACTCCTAGTTCTAGTGCTATTTTTAATATCAGGTTGTAGCAATATGTCAGTAGAGCAGTATCGTGATTCAACACCTCAACTCGTTCTGGAAGATTACTTTCTAGGTGAAACAAAGGCATGGGGAATTTTCCAAAACCGTAGCGGAGCCATCGAACGGCAGTTCACCGTTGATATCCTCGGGAAAATGGTTGATGGCAACTTAGTCTTAGAAGAAGATTTTATCTATGCTGATGGCACCTTGGATCGCCGTGTCTGGACTATTAATAAAATTGATGATCAACACTATGAAGGTCGTGCCTCGGATGTCATTGGCCACGCCACTGGTCATGTTTCTGGTAATGCGCTCAATTGGTCCTATACCCTCGATTTACCCTATAAAAATGGCACCATTGAAGTTCAATTTGATGACTGGATGTTTCTACAACCCGACGGGGTATTACTTAACAAAGCCAAAATGACCAAATTTGGTTTTTATTTAGGTGAAGTGACTCTGGTTTTCCAAAGGAAATAACCATGATTAACACTCGTTTCTTCATTAGTTTTCTTGCACTGCTATATCTAAACCCCGTACTGGCGACTCCCGTATCTCACCCCCATTTTCAACCTATGCGTGGTGAAATTGAATTGAAGTCGACGGCCACAGTGACATGGCTGGCTTTCATTGACGTTTATGATGCTGCGCTTTATGTTGGCGACGGCGCTCAGCCGACTACACTACTCGAAGGCCCCTCGCCCTTCTCTCTTGAACTACGGTATAAAGTTTCCCTATCAAAAGCACAATTAATTGAAGGCGCTGATGTGGCATTAGGCCGGCAGCACTCTGAGCAATATAATGCCCAATATCGATCTGATGTTGATGCTTTACATCAGTACTATCATGATGTCATTGAGGGCGACCGATTTAGATTGGATATCTCCGATGAACATGGTCTAGTATTATTCTTTAATGATGAATTGGTATATGAAAATAGTAATGCGGCTTTTGCCAAATACTATGTCGGATTATGGCTAGCTGAGAACCCATTGTCAGACAGAGTTAGGGACGGCCTACTGGATTGGTAATCAACTGCTTGCTGCTAGCTTACGTATCAAACGAAGTAAGCCACCAATAATGGGTAATTTCATATAAAACTGTTCACTGGCATCCCAGTAATCAATATGCTCTGAGACTAAACCTTGCTGATCAAACACTACTCGGCTGACTCCAGTTAGCTTAAAGGTTTTATTCTTTAAAGAGCCCGTGAACTGCCACTTGATATAAGCCACATCGCCTTCAAGGATCGATTCTTCAACGATGAACTTAGGAGCTGTCAGCGTATTGAACATATGATAAAAAATCGTGCTAATACGTTCTACGCCATACACATCGTTAAACGGATCTTTAAAGCGTGCTTGTTTAGTAAAAATGGCTGACACCCTCGCTAAGTCATCTCGTGTCATCTGCTCATAAAAGTGGATATAGCTTGCTAAAGCTTTTGTCTGATCTGCCATTTATTTACCCGTCAGTTTGTTGATCAATACGAAATAAAGCCGATAAGGCAAGCATTCCAACAGCTTCAAAATATAAGTAAACCTTTTTGGAAATGTAATCTCAAAGCTTTCATTATCTAATGCTGAGATAATTCTATCAGCCGCCTCTTCTGCTGTTATTTCTACCGGCATGCTGAAATCATTCTGAGCTGTCAAAGGCGTCGTAACAAAGCCTGGATTAACTACCCTTAATAATACGCCCTGCTGTTTTAGTGGAGTGTGTAAAGCTTCAGCAAAATTAATTAATGCGGCCTTGGTCGCTCCATAGGGTGCCGCATCAGGCAACCCTCTATAACCTGCTACGCTCGACATTAATAGGATTTGTCCTGATTGCTTTGATTGCATTACGGGCAGGATGCACGCCAAACCATTCATCACACCCAAGTAGTTCACTCGATTAAGTCTGTAAACCAAATCGATATCGAATTCTTCCAAAGGCATCGGTGTGTAATCACCTGCATTGAGAACCACCAACTCAGGTATCCCTAACTCTTCACAGATATCGTCATAAACCTGTTGGTGAAGCGCTTGATCGGTGACATCCAGTACACGATAGCTGATTGAACGACCCAATTCTTTGACCGCTTGTAACTTTTGCTCTGTCCGGCCTGATATCACTACTTGCCAACCTTCACGATCTAAGGCTAAAGACAACGCTTTCCCTATCCCTGTCCCCCCGCCTGTAACCCAAGCTAATTTTTGGTCATGTTCTGATGGCATTCTATTGTCCTTTGGCATTCTATTGTCCCATCGTTTTTAGTTGGACATAGCTTTAACGCCCTAGTTCTATCGTGTTTCTAAATTAAAGCTCGCGTAATAAATGTATCGGCGGGACAGTCAAAACCGTTCGGCTGGCAAATAAACCGATAGCGACAATAATCGCCAAGCCTGCACTTGGCCCTAGCCCCCAAAGTATGGGATGCCAACTTGGATCACCTTTAAATACAAATACCTGTAGGCCATAAAGACTCGCCTCCGCGCCGACAGCAGCTAATAAACCAGCAAATAGGCCAAGCGACCCGAACTCAATCAACAGCGATTGCTGTATGAGGGCTTTCTTAGCACCCAATACCCTTAATAACGCACCTTCTTCTAGCCGAGCTTCTAGCGTCGCACTCACACTGCCTAGTAGTACAAGTGCTCCAGCCCCTAAAATACATATCAACACCAACTCTATCGCTTGTGATAATTGGCTGATCACGATTTGTATCTGACTTAAAATATCCGATATATTCAAAATAGAGACCGTTGGAAACAATGACATTTTTTTGTAAAAACTAGGCGTATTGTCGCTGCTAATAAAGAGGCTGCTGACAAAGTTAGCTGGTGTCTTTTCTAGTACCCTTTTAGGTAAAATCAGATAAAAATTCGGTTGCATTGAACTCCAATCGACCGTTCGAATTGAAGTAATCGGTAGCGTGACAACATTACCTCCAATATTAATACTGAGTGTATCTCCTATGGTCAGGTTGGCTTCTTTTGCCACGCGTTGTTCTATCGATAGCCCTTGCGCCGTATAGTCACCGGCTATCACTTTGGTGCCTTTACCAACGACCGTTGACCAGGTCAGATTCATTTCTCTGCTGTATAATTCAGGTTCTCGTTGACCTCGTGGATAAAGGCTTCGTACTGATTGCTCGTTTGCCGCGATAACCCGGCCTCGCACCATGGGATACCAGTCTGAACGTTCAATGCCCAAACCGGCTGTCGCCTCATCAATCAATTCGAGCTGATTTGTTTGTACGTTAAATAGATAATGATTGGGTGCCTCTGCTGGCAGTTGCTGTTGCCAATCGGCTATTAAACTCGATTTCACACCGATTAGCACTAAACCTAACATGATAATTAGAGTGAAAACAGAGAGCTGGAACAAGTTCGGTAGCAGTCGGCGATAGAGCGCTGCAAAGCCAATTTGCCAGCCACTGGTCGCTCCTGAAGTCAGGCCTCGGCCAAGTTTAAAGATCAGCCAACCTGCCAAACTGACGACTATGCCCACCACCAGCATCGTTAACATCATAATACTAGGCAATACCCAACCGTTAGTATAAACACACATCAAGCCAAACATAGCCGTTGAGCCAAAGATATAAACCAGCACTGTATTAGGTGCTACTTTCGCTGTAGATTGTAGCACCGACATCGGCGATACCCGTATCAAACTCTGTAACAGGGGAAGACAAAATGCGATGATGGAAACAAACCCGGTGGCAGCACCCAGCCATAGGCGGCCGGCGGCCGGTTCAGGCAAAGTCGTCGACATTAAACCTGATAGCAAAGATGAAATAACACCTTGGCCAAACCAACCCAATATCAGGCCTAGCGTCGTACCAATGATAAGTAAAATACCAAACTGTATTGTTAATAATTTTGTTAATGCGAACGGTGTTGCGCCTAACGTTTTTAATACCGCTAGCTGCATCAAATGTCTTTTTACATATCGTACCGAGGCTAATGCCATGGCAATACCTGATAGAAATACCGCTAAGGTGCCAGATAATAATAAGAAAGATTCTGCTTTTGAGATGGTATCACCAATCCGTTCCCCTTTTTGAATAGGTGTTCGCCAACGTTGTCCTTCACTAAGTTGCGGTGTTACCCATGACTCAAACTCTGTCAAAGCTTCTCGTTGACCAGCGAGTAATAAAGCGTAATTAACGCGACTGCCCGGTATGATTACTTGTGTTGCTGCCAAATCAGCTTGATTCATAACAGCACGAGGGGAGATTGCAAAATTTGAGCCTGTTGAGCCTGGGTCCCTCACCAGATATTGGCTCACTGTCAATGTCGTTTCCCCTACTTCAACTTGCTCACCTAAGCTAATATTCAACAAGCTTGCTAATCTTGATGACAGCCAAATATTGCCTTTTTTCGGGGAACCTGAATAAGCATCACCCTTGCCAAATAAGCTGCGGTCGATCAGGAATTGGCCTTTTAAGGGATATGTGTCTGTCACAGCACTAATCTGACTCAGCTGTAGTGCGTCACCAGCAAATAACATGGTTCGGAAACCCACTCGGCTTGCTTGTTGTAATGACAGATGTTCTGCCTTTTGTTGCCATTGGCCTGGTATAGGGTCATCAGAGCTGATTAATCTATCCGCCGCTAGCAAATTAGCGGATTCTTGTTCAAAAGACAGTGCCAGCCTGTCAATAAATAAGCTGATCGACGTGACGGTGGTGACCGAAATAATCAATGCAAATAACAAGGCCAGTAACTCGCCACTACGAAGATCTCTTGTCAGTAAACGGAGTGCAAAAGGCATTGTTATTGCTCCGCTATTTGGCCAGCTGTCATAACTAGATGCCGATCACATTGCTTAGCCAACTCATTATCATGGGTCACCATCACTAGCGTCGTACCCTGCACACGATTAAGCTCAAATAATTGCTCAATGATGATCTTGCCATTGTCTTGGTCGAGGTTGCCTGTTGGCTCATCTGCAAACAAAATTTTAGGGCCAGAGGCATACGCTCTGGCAATAGCAACACGCTGCTGTTCGCCACCTGAAAGCTGATTAGGGTAATGTGTTAAACGGTGGGATAGCCCCACCCTTTCTAATAATGATTCTGCCTTCTGCCGCGCATTGGCATCCCCTTTTAGTTCGGCAGGCAACATGACGTTTTCTACTGCTTGTAAACTCGGTAATAGATGAAACGATTGGAAAATAAAACCGACATAGTCAGCTCGCAATTCAGCCCGCTGCTCTTCATCTAAACGCGATAAACTTTGTTCAAAAAGATTGATTTCCCCTGAGGTGTTGACGTCCAGACCAGCCAACAGACCTAGTAGCGTCGACTTACCAGAACCCGATGCCCCCACAATAGCAACTGACTCGCCTTCCTTGATTTCTAAGTTGACCCCCGTCAATATAGTCAAATCACCGGTATTTGCGGCTACCGTATGCGTTAAATTACTGACTTTAATTGCAGGATTTTGCACCATGTTATTCCGTCCTAATTCTAGGTTGTTGTCATTTATTCAAGCATTCATACCTATCGTACTGGCCACATTGATGACCATCAGCACCGCATCAGCTTCTACCCTACTGGTGATGGGAGACAGCCTGAGTGCAGCTTATAATCTCCGACAAGATCAAGGTTGGGTTAGTTTACTGCAAGCTCACCTTTCTGAAACGTACAGTGATATTGACGTTGTTAATGCCAGTGTCAGTGGCGAAACAACACAAGGTGGTCTAGCTCGTTTTCAACAATTATTGACAGAACATCAACCTTGTTGGGTTATTTTAGAGCTGGGCGCTAATGATGCTCTTCGCGGTTATCCGCTGACCTTGACAAAACAAAATCTAGAGAACATGGTTAAGCAATCTCAACAAGCTAGCGCTAAGGTCTTGCTTATCGGTAATCAAATCCCATTAAACTATGGCAAACGCTATACCGACCTTTTTTATGGGCTCTATAATAAAATTGCTACAGAGTATCAAACTGCTTACATGCCTTTTATGCTTGAAGATGTCGCGCTTAACAAAGCACTGATGCTGTCAGATGGACTGCATCCTAATGAAGCCGGTCAAGTCATCATCTTAGCTAATATCCTGCCGTACCTCATCCCCATTCTAGATTAAGGCCTGCTCTAATCCTTTGCGGGAGCGCTCAATCTCCAGGGTTTTCCTTGGCATTTATCTATTAATTTACAATATTTTGTACAGCCCCGGCACGGTAATCTTGTCGGTTTGTTATCTGATATCGATGTCTTCATGCTATCTCGTCTTCTGCCTGTATGGATTGAATTGTATTTAGCCACGTCTGACACACATCCGATTGCTAGCAAACACTCGCTTTGCGGCCGACATGTTCGAATCTTATGCGATTCAAGTTTGTCATGATATATCTCTGCGCTACTGCCTTTCAGGATCATACCTTCATGACATCTATTTTACCTATTGCGTCGTTCTGTCGCACATGCATATACAAGACTATGCGCTTTTAGTAGTCTCTGTGTAGTCGAGCCAGTGTTGGTAACCTGTTGATGACCAACATTTAGTGACATCACCAGGGATATGCTCAATTTCATTCTCTGCTAGTAGCTCGTGGTGAATATTGGCGATTTGCCCGGTTATAATTATCCCATCACCCCAAACTGCCTTTATTTTAATCAGTTGATTGAGCTGTTTTGAATTTATTCTATTATTGCCAAATAAAATGAGAGGTTGTTCTAATGATTTATTCAGTCTAGGTAAGACCGCTAAATCTTCTATCTGGTCAATTGCATTCACGCGAATACCTGAGTCGACTAACAAGCCACAACTTAACCAGTAATCTGTAGTGACTACACCAGCATCAATATTGACTAGCCATAGACTGGCTCGAACAGACTGCTTATTAACACGTACGGCCATTAGCGTCGTTTGTTTTTGCCAGCACTGTTGCCATAATTGCTGCTCCAATTGATAACCTAGGTGCTTTATCTGCCAACGACCTTGTAGTTGTTCTGAAACAGGTAAATAGACATTCTCACATAAGCTGTAAAATGGCATTGATTTACTAAATTGAGCAAATAATGGATCTAAGTTCCTCTGCTTTAATTCCACAATCGCACTGAACAAGAATTGTTGTTCATTTCGCCAGGCTTCTGTCGTGGGACTCGCTTGTTGCTCAACATCATCGGCATCAAGTAATGCCGCAACCTTACTGATAGCGACTCCTCGATCTAGCCACTTCAAAATTTGATTGATTTGCTCAATATTGTCCTCGCTGTATAAACGATGTCCTTTTGGCGTTCTTAGTGGGTTGATTAGGCCATATCGACGTTCCCAAGCTCTAAGCGTAACCGCTGCAACGCCCGTTTTTTGGCTAGCCTCTCTTATATTGACGTAATGTTCAGGTGTCATTGGAATTTATTCATTTTTTTACGGTCAACATAGCATATAACCACTTCGCCCTTTGTGTCACTATCACATCTCTCAATACAGTCTAATTTACCTTATCCACGGATACAGACAAGGCTATACAAAAATACAAGTTTGTATAACTACGTATTACAAAACTCATTCACGCTCCCTAGAATACAACTCATGCCAATTTTATGTTGGCACTCATAACCAACGACAACGTTGTCGTTACTTAGTTTATACATTGTAATTTTTTTATCCAGGAGTTTTACCATGAAAAAGCTTTTGATTAACGTCAGATATTGGCTTGCGCCGATATTGATCATTGTGACACTGCTTAGTGTCATTATGGGCGGTATGTTTGTTTGGGTTGGTGTCGTATTGTTCGGTGTCGGCATCATCTTAGATACCATTACTATGCCTTTCCACCCACCAGGTGCAGGTTTTGATGAAAACGGCGATACAAACGGTATGCCAGCTCTTCAAAACACTGTAATGTATGTAATGCTACCTGTCTTCGCTTTATTGCAAGTCGCTCTAGCATGGCGTGTAATGCAATACGTCGATGGCGCTGTCATCGGTGAAGCAACTATGGTTGGTATTTTACCATTCCAACTATCAGGTATCACTGGTGTTGAATTA